>NZ_CP077290.1:0-1205433 GCF_019047785.1 Enterobacter cancerogenus
ACCTTGAGCCGGGCGAAAGCGTGCCTATGGTTGGCGTCGTAGAGAAGCCTAAAGCGGATATCGCGCCTTCAAACCTCGCTGTAGTCGGCCGCTACGTCCTGAGTGCAGAAATCTGGCCGCTGCTGGCGAAAACGCCTCCAGGCGCGGGCGATGAGATCCAGCTGACTGACGCCATCGACATGCTGATCGAGAAAGAAACGGTTGAAGCTTACCACATGAAGGGCAAGAGCCATGACTGCGGTAATAAGCTCGGTTATATGCAGGCGTTTGTCGAATACGGCATTCGTCATAATACGCTGGGTGAAGAATTTAAAGGCTGGCTCAAAGAAAGCATGGGTATTAAGTAATATTCTGAATTTCATGCGAACAAAACCGGTGAGGCGATGCCCACCGGTTTTTTTATACCGCAAAAACAACCCTGCCGGGAAAAGGGTTTGTCAGGTAGCTTAAATAAGCCTCTGTCGCGATATGACAGTCTGTAAGGGGATGTTTGCGGGGAATTACAAGCATAAAAAATCCCGCATATAGCGGGATTTTCGAAACAGGACCAGATTAATCCTTGATCAGGAAGTCATCCAGTTGTTTACCCTGCTCGTCCATTGCTTTCTTGATTACAGCTGGAGTACGACCCTGGCCGGTCCAGGTTTTAGACTCGCCGTTTTCATCAATGTAGCTGTATTTAGCAGGACGCGCAGCGCGTTTAGCTTTGGTACCGGTTTTCGCTGCAGCCATGCTGTTCAGCAATTCATTTGGATCGATACCATCAGCAATCAGCATTTCACGGTATTGCTGCAGTTTACGCGTACGTTCTTCGATTTCAGCAGCAGCTACGCTTTCTTCTTCACGACGTTCGTTAACTACAACTTCTAATTTTTCCAGCATTTCTTCAAGCGTTTCAAGGGTACATTCTCTTGCCTGCGCACGAAGAGTACGGATGTTGTTCAGAATTTTAAGTGCTTCGCTCATTGTAGTAATCTCAAACTTATAATGGGGGTGGTTTGTTGTCCTAATAATAGAGCGATAAATTGAGTTGTGCAATAGGTGGGAATGTAAGGAATTCAAAAAATACTAAATACTCGCCGCTATTATTAATTACGCTAACTTAAATTCCACAGCGTATCTGGCTGATGCGTTATCACACCCAGGCGGCAAAAACGGCCCGTTGCGTCTTTTTTTTTGTGACATTTCCCTCAGGAATTATAGTTGCGGCGGATAAATATCAGCCTTTTGTATTACTTTGCAAAACAGAGGATAAGGCAAAAATAGTTAATAAATAGTGAATGTTAATGTCCGTTCATTCCAGTATAAAAAGAAGTGTTATGCCGGGTCTGGGGCCTCTCATAAGGAGGGTGCTAAAAGCGTTTACTCTCTGTTTTAACGTATTATTTTTGCAACCCGACCGTGGCTGGCCTTCCTCCAGGCACCTGGGGCAGTGAGGTGGAACGCTGATGATAAGGCAAAATATGGTACAATGACTCATCGGGAATATTACACATTGATTAGGGTTTAACGGCCAATGGCACAGCTTTATTTCTACTATTCGGCAATGAATGCAGGGAAATCCACAGCGTTACTGCAGTCCTCTTACAATTATCAGGAACGGGGCATGCGAACCGTTGTTTATACTGCCGAGATCGACGACAGATTTGGTGCCGGTAAGGTTAGCTCGAGAATCGGCCTCTCGTCGCCTGCCAGGCTCTACAACCCCGAGACCGACCTGCTGGAAGATATTCGCTCAGAACACGCTAAAAAGCCCATACACTGCGTGCTGGTGGACGAAAGTCAGTTTCTCACCCGCGAGCAGGTTCATGCGTTATCTGAGGTTGTAGACAATCTGGATATCCCGGTCCTTTGCTACGGGCTGCGTACCGATTTCCGGGGGGAGTTGTTTGCCGGCAGCCAATATTTGCTCGCCTGGTCAGATAAGCTCGTTGAGCTAAAAACGATCTGTTTCTGTGGCCGTAAAGCCAGCATGGTGCTTCGTCTCGACCAGTCCGGAAAACCCTTCGCAGACGGCGAACAGGTAGTGATAGGGGGTAATGAGCGCTATGTCTCCGTGTGCCGTAAACATTATAAAGAAGCGCTCGCCCTGGGTTCTCTGGCTGTGCTTCAGGATGAAAACCGCAAATAGCCTTGCTTAGTGTTTGAAACCATCAGACATAAAAAAACCCGCCATTGGCGGGTTTTTTCTTAGGCTGTCAATCAGGCGTTTTTCTTCGCTTTTTTGTCAGCTTTTACTACCGGCGCTGCAACTTGTGCAGTGTCAGCTTCGCCTTCTTTGTACTCACGTCCGTAGAAGGTATCCAGCAGGATCTGTTTCAGCTCGGCAATCAGTGGGTAACGTGGGTTAGCACCGGTACACTGGTCATCGAAGGCATCTTCAGACAGCTTATCAACGTGAGCGAGGAAGTCAGCTTCCTGAACGCCTGCTTCGCGGATAGATTTAGGAATGCCCAGCTCAGCTTTGATGCTGTCCAGCCATGCCAGCAGTTTCTCAATCTTCGCCGCGGTGCGATCGCCCGGAGCGGACAGACCCAGGTGGTCAGCGATTTCAGCATAGCGACGACGCGCTTGCGGACGGTCGTACTGGCTGAAAGCAGTCTGCTTGGTTGGGTTGTCGTTGGCGTTATAGCGGATAACGTTGCTGATCAACAGGGCGTTCGCCAGACCGTGAGGAATGTGGAACTGGGAGCCCAGTTTGTGCGCCATTGAGTGACACACGCCCAGGAACGCGTTCGCAAACGCGATACCCGCGATGGTCGCAGCACTGTGTACACGCTCACGCGCTACCGGGTTTTTAGACCCTTCGTTGTAAGATGCTGGCAGGTTTTCTTTCAGCAGTTTCAGCGCCTGCAGAGCCTGACCGTCGGAGAACTCAGATGCCAGTACGGAAACGTAAGCTTCCAGGGCGTGAGTGACCGCATCAAGACCACCGAACGCACACAGTGACTTCGGCATATCCATGACCAGGTTGGCATCAACGATAGCCATATCCGGCGTAAGCGCGTAGTCAGCCAGTGGGTATTTCTGGCCGGTTGCATCGTCAGTGACCACAGCAAACGGCGTCACTTCTGAACCGGTACCGGAAGTGGTGGTAACCGCGATCATTTTCGCTTTTACGCCCATTTTCGGGAACTTGTAGATACGTTTACGGATGTCCATAAAGCGCAGCGCCAGTTCTTCGAAGTGAGTTTCAGGATGTTCGTACATCACCCACATGATTTTCGCGGCATCCATTGGGGAACCACCGCCCAGTGCGATAATCACATCTGGTTTGAAGGAGTTTGCCAGCTCGGCACCTTTGCGAACCACGCTCAGCGTTGGGTCAGCTTCAACTTCAAAGAAGACTTCAGTTTCTACACCAGACGCTTTCAGAACAGAGGTGATCTGGTCTGCATAGCCGTTGTTGAACAGGAAACGGTCAGTCACGATGAGCGCACGTTTGTGGCCATCAGTAATCACTTCATCCAGCGCGATTGGCAGAGAGCCGCGGCGGAAGTAGATAGATTTCGGAAGTTTATGCCACAACATGTTTTCAGCTCGCTTAGCAACGGTTTTCTTGTTGATCAGGTGTTTTGGACCAACGTTTTCAGAGATGGAGTTACCACCCCAGGAACCACAACCCAGAGTCAGGGAAGGTGCGAGTTTGAAGTTATACAGGTCGCCGATACCACCCTGAGAAGCAGGGGTGTTAATCAGAATACGGGCAGTTTTCATCATCTGACCGAAGTGGGCAACACGTTCTGGCTGGTTATCCTGGTCGGTGTACAGGCAAGAGGTGTGACCGATACCGCCCATCGCAACCAGTTTCTCCGCTTTTTCTACCGCGTCTTCAAAATCTTTCGCGCGGTACATTGCAAGCGTAGGAGACAGTTTTTCGTGTGCAAACGGTTCGCTTTCATCAACAACAGTAACTTCACCGATCAGAATCTTGGTGTTTGCCGGCACGGTAAAGCCTGCAAGTTCAGCGATTTTGTAAGCAGGCTGGCCTACGATAGCAGCGTTGAGTGCGCCATTTTTCAGAATGATGTTCTGAACCGCTTTCAGTTCCTGGCCTTGCAGCATGTAGCCGCCATGGCTGGCGAAACGTTCACGAACGGCGTCATAAACGGAATCCACCACAACAACAGACTGTTCAGAAGCACAGATAACGCCGTTGTCGAAGGTTTTGGACATCAGTACGGAAGCCACAGCACGTTTGATATCTGCGGTTTCATCGATAACAACAGGGGTGTTGCCTGCGCCAACGCCGATAGCCGGTTTACCGGAACTGTATGCCGCTTTAACCATGCCTGGACCACCGGTCGCCAGAATCAGGTTAATGTCCGGGTGATGCATCAGCGCGTTGGACAATTCAACGGAAGGTTGGTCAATCCAGCCAATAAGATCTTTTGGCGCACCCGCGGCGATTGCTGCTTGCAGGACGATGTCAGCTGCTTTGTTGGTGGCGTCTTTCGCACGTGGGTGCGGGGAGAAGATGATTGCGTTACGGGTCTTCAGGCTGATAAGAGATTTGAAGATTGCGGTAGACGTTGGGTTGGTGGTTGGAACGATACCGCAAATGATGCCGATAGGTTCTGCGATGGTAATCGTACCGAAGGTGTCGTCTTCAGACAGCACGCCGCAGGTTTTCTCATCTTTATAGGCGTTGTAGATATACTCAGAAGCAAAGTGGTTTTTGATCACTTTATCTTCAACGATACCCATGCCGGATTCGGCAACGGCCATTTTAGCGAGAGGGATTCGAGCATCTGCAGCAGCCAGAGCGGCCGCGCGGAAGATTTTATCAACCTGTTCTTGGGTGAAATTGGCATATTCACGCTGGGCTTTTTTCACGCGCTCGACGAGGGCGTTCAGTTCAGCGATATTGGTAACAGCCATAATGCTCTCCTGATAATGTTTAAACTCTTTTAGTAAACCAGCGCTCGATACGTCACACAGTATAGTCAGAGCCGTTCATGCTTGCGTAACACACAATAAAACAAAGGGTTACTGACCGCCTGAACGCACTAATTTACTAAAAGAGCCTTACCTTAGCATCATCCCTTTTTGATAGGTGATATCCCTGGGGGCGTAATCAAGATTACTCACTTCTGAGTACGAAAATCATGATCTGCGTCAATTTTTCCCTAAGCTGATACCTTTCAGCAGGGGTATTTTGTCGACATTATTCTACTGTTAAATAATTAAGTAACTATTGAAAGCGAAGCTATCATAGATAATACAAATAATTAACATTATGAAATGCTACTATTTTGCCGCAGATTTCTGATGAAGAATGCGTATAAAAAGCGTATCTTCAGCGCGGTTTTATCAGGATCCCTTTTCAGCCCAGGCTATGCGCATTAGCGGAGCACCACGTGATTCAAACGCTCTTTGATTTCCCTACATATTTTAAGTTTTTTATTGGTTTGTTTGCCCTCGTGAACCCGGTGGGGATCATTCCTGTCTTCATTAGCATGACCAGCTACCAGACGGCGGCCGCCAGAAATAAGACTAACCTCACTGCAAACCTGTCGGTTGCCATTATTTTGCTGACCTCCCTTTATCTGGGAGACGCCATTCTGCAGCTGTTTGGTATCTCGATTGATTCCTTCAGAATTGCAGGCGGGATCCTGGTCGTTACCATCGCCATGTCGATGATCAGCGGTAAGCTCGGTGAAGATAAGCAGAATAAACAGGAGAAGTCAGAGACCGCTATCCGCGAAAGCATCGGCGTGGTGCCGCTGGCGCTGCCTTTGATGGCCGGACCGGGCGCGATCAGCTCAACGATCGTGTGGGGTACGCGCTACCACAACGTGATGCACCTGATTGGGTTTTCGGTGGCGATAGCCCTGTTTGCGCTTTGCTGCTGGGGCGTATTCCGTATGGCACCGTGGCTGGTTCGTTTACTGGGTCAGACGGGCATTAACGTCATAACGCGTATTATGGGTCTTTTGCTGATGGCGCTGGGCATTGAGTTTATCGTCACCGGCATTAAAAGCATTTTCCCCGGATTGTTGCATTAACAGTTTCATATGAAAGAACGGTGCCGGTGGCACCGTTTTTTTACATCGTTATCAGTAAAAAATATAAATAAAGTTGAAATGCGCACACGTCATAATAAATTCTACTAATAATCCCCGCTTTATACATTTCAATGAGTTAGATGTTGACTCTCATCACCTCTGCACATAAATCCTGCAATCGATCTGTTATTTTTCTCACATGATACTCTGGGGCTTGCTGAGAGATAACCGAAATGATATTAGTAATTTCAACGTTCCCCCAGAGGAATGTGCTAAATAATAATCAATTGTTAATTTTTTGTACAAAACCAGTCGAACGAAGCGCAGCGACGCGCTCGCAGAAGTATATTTCTGTATCGTATTGAATAGCAGGGCGTTTCCCTGATGTTTGATCTCAGGCAAGGCAGCCCCCTAAAAGACGGTCTCTACCGTAAAAGAGAATTGCTTAACAAATTTGCAAAATGTATTGGCGAGAGCTGACGCCATTTGGTACTTTCCGGCCTTATATTTTGCAGCTGTAAACAAGTAGATGAGAATTATTTTCATATAGTTTTCTTCTCAGATATCTCAGGCACGTCGCGGACAGGGCGGCGTACCCGGAATCGACGCAAGACCGCCACACGAGCGGTCAGTAATAAAGAAGTCGGTGATAGCAAGAAGTAAAAAAAAGAACCTGACAGCAGCAAAAAAAACTCCTGCGCTGTACAGGCCCCAGAAGGGGATTACACAACTGGCGAAGGCCGGTCATTATAATGAGTGGAGTACCAACACAATGTCCATCATCACAAAAAAAAGTCTGGTCGCGGCGGGAATTTTAACTGCGCTAATCGCGGGCAACGCTGCAATGGCTGCAGACGTGCCGGCAGGGGTTCAACTGGCTGAGAAGCAAACGCTGGTTCGTAATAACGGCGCTGAAGTTCAGTCTCTCGATCCGCACAAAATCGAAGGTGTTCCTGAGTCAAACGTAAACCGCGACCTGTTTGAAGGTCTGCTGGTGACCGACGTTGACGGCCACCCGGCTCCGGGTGTTGCTGAAAAATGGGAAAATAAAGATTTCAAAGTCTGGACCTTCCATCTGCGTAAAGATGCAAAATGGTCTGACGGTACACCGGTAACCGCTGAAGATTTCGTTTATAGCTGGCAGCGTCTGGCAAATCCTAATACCGCCTCTCCGTATGCGAGCTATCTGCAGTATGGTCACATCGCCAATATTGATGACATCATCACGGGTAAAAAACCGGTGACTGACCTCGGCGTAAAAGCCATTGATGCAAACACATTTGAAGTGACGTTGAGCGAGCCTGTTCCGTACTTCTACAAATTGCTGGTTCACCCGTCCGTTTCCCCGGTTCCAAAAGCGGCCATCGAGAAGTTTGGTGAAAAATGGACCCAGCCTGCGAATATCGTCACCAACGGCGCTTATAAGCTGAAAGACTGGGTGGTCAACGAACGTTTGGTGCTGGAGCGTAACACCAACTACTGGGATAACGCGAAGACCGTCATTAACCAGGTGACCTATCTGCCAATCGCTTCTGAAGTGACGGACGTTAACCGCTACCGCAGCGGTGAAATCGATATGACCTATAACAACATGCCGATTGAACTGTTCCAGAAGCTGAAAAAAGAAATTCCGAAAGAAGTACATGTCGATCCTTACCTCTGCACTTACTACTATGAAATTAACAACCAGAAAGCACCGTTTACCGACGTGCGCGTTCGTACCGCACTAAAGCTGGCGCTGGACCGCGATATCATTGTTAACAAAGTGAAGAACCAGGGCGACCTGCCAGCATACAGCTACACCCCTCCATACACCGATGGCGCGAAACTGACCGAGCCAGAGTGGTTCAAAATGACGCAGGAACAGCGTAACGCCGAAGCGAAAAAACTGCTGGCTGAAGCCGGGTATACCGCTGACAAGCCGCTGACCTTCAGCCTGCTGTACAACACCTCGGATCTGCATAAAAAACTGGCTATCGCCGTCGCATCCATCTGGAAGAAGAACCTGGGCGCAAACGTGAAGCTGGAAAATCAGGAGTGGAAGACCTTCCTCGACACGCGTCATCAGGGCACCTTTGACGTTGCGCGCGCAGGCTGGTGTGCGGACTATAACGAACCGACGTCCTTCCTGAATACCATGCTGAGCGACAGCTCCAACAACACCGCGCACTATAAGAGCCCGGCGTTTGACAAGCTGATTGGCGATACGCTGAAAACCACTGACGACGCGCAGCGCGCTGAACTCTATTCAAAAGCGGAGCAGCAGTTGGATAAAGATTCCGCGATTGTGCCGGTTTACTACTACGTGAACGCCCGTCTGGTTAAGCCATGGGTTGGGGGTTACACAGGTAAAGACCCGATGGATAATATCTCTGTCAAAAACTTGTATATTATCAAGCATTAATGGCAATGAGTGGGGCGGGTATACTCGCCCCACGGTGTCTAATCATCATCACATAAAGGCACACGCCAGAAGGTACGGGCAATGTTGAAATTTATCCTGCGTCGCTGTTTAGAAGCGATTCCAACGCTATTTATTCTTATTACAATTTCCTTCTTTATGATGCGTTTGGCCCCGGGCAGTCCTTTTACCGGTGAGCGCACGCTGCCGCCAGAAGTCATGGCCAACATCGAAGCGAAATATCATTTAAACGATCCTATCACCACCCAATACTTCAATTATCTGAAGCAGCTGGCGCACGGGGATTTTGGGCCGTCATTCAAATACAAAGACTATTCCGTTAACGACCTGGTGGCCTCCAGCTTCCCGGTATCGGCGAAATTAGGCGCGGCGGCATTTATTCTGGCCGTGGTTCTCGGCGTAACGGCGGGCGTTATCGCCGCGTTGAAACAAAATACCCGATGGGATTACGCCGTGATGGGGGTGGCAATGACCGGGGTGGTCATACCCAGCTTCGTTGTCGCGCCATTACTGGTCATGATATTCGCGATCACGCTGAAATGGCTGCCCGGGGGCGGCTGGAACGGTGGGGCAATACAATTTATGATTTTGCCGATGGTGGCGCTCTCGCTGGCCTACATCGCCAGCATCGCGCGTATCACCCGTGGTTCGATGATTGAAGTATTGCACTCAAACTTCATCCGTACCGCGCGCGCAAAAGGGCTGCCGATGCGCCGTATCATCTTCCGCCATGCGCTTAAACCTGCGCTGTTACCGGTGCTGTCGTACATGGGTCCGGCCTTCGTGGGGATCATCACCGGTTCAATGGTTATAGAAACCATTTATGGCTTGCCGGGTATTGGTCAGCTGTTTGTTAACGGTGCACTTAACCGTGACTATTCACTCGTTCTCAGCCTCACCATCCTTGTGGGGGCACTGACCATTCTCTTTAACGCCGTTGTCGATGTGCTGTATGCCGTTATCGACCCGAAAATCCGTTACTAACTGGAGCTCGCCATGATGTTGAGTAAGAAAAACAGCGAGGCGCTGGAAAACTTCAGTGAAAAACTGGAAGTCGAAGGTCGTAGCCTCTGGCAGGACGCCCGGCGGCGTTTTATGCATAACCGTGCAGCGGTTGCCAGCCTGATTGTGCTGGTGATTATTGCGCTGTTTGTCACCCTGGCACCCATGCTGTCGCAGTTCAGCTATTTCGATACTGACTGGGGCATGATGTCGAGCGCGCCGGATATGGAATCCGGCCACTATTTCGGTACCGACTCCTCAGGGCGTGACCTGCTGGTCCGCGTGGCTATCGGTGGGCGCATTTCGCTGATGGTCGGGATCGCCGCCGCGCTGGTGGCCGTGATCCTGGGCACGCTTTACGGTTCGCTTTCCGGCTACCTGGGCGGCAAAGTGGATTCCGTAATGATGCGTCTGCTTGAGATCCTTAACTCCTTCCCGTTCATGTTCTTCGTTATTCTGCTGGTGACCTTCTTTGGTCAAAATATCCTGCTGATCTTCGTGGCCATTGGGATGGTCTCCTGGCTGGATATGGCGCGTATAGTGCGTGGGCAAACGCTTAGCCTGAAGCGAAAAGAGTTTATCGAAGCCGCCCAGGTGGGTGGGGTTTCCACCGGGAACATCGTGGTTCGCCACATCGTTCCAAACGTGCTGGGCGTCGTTGTGGTCTATGCCTCGCTGCTGGTGCCAAGCATGATCCTGTTTGAATCTTTCCTGAGCTTCCTGGGGCTGGGTACACAAGAGCCACTGAGCAGCTGGGGCGCGCTGCTGAGCGATGGGGCAAACTCAATGGAAGTCTCTCCATGGCTGCTGCTGTATCCGGCGGGCTTCCTGGTTGTCACCCTGTTCTGTTTCAACTTTATCGGCGATGGCCTGCGTGATGCCCTCGACCCGAAAGACCGTTAAGGAGCGCCGTCATGACAATTATTGAAACGGCATCTATGCCGCAGGCGCAACAACAGGAAAGCATTCTGCTGGACGTCAAAGATCTCCGCGTGACGTTTAACACGCCAGACGGCGATGTTACCGCCGTTAACGATCTGAACTTCAGCCTGCGGGCCGGTGAAACCCTCGGTATTGTGGGCGAGTCCGGTTCAGGTAAATCGCAAACGGCGTTTGCGCTGATGGGCCTGCTGGCGCAAAACGGGCGTATCGGGGGATCTGCCACCTTCAACGGAAAAGAGATCCTCAACCTGCCGGAGCAACAGCTGAACACGCTGCGCGCCGAGCAAATCTCAATGATTTTTCAGGACCCGATGACCTCCCTGAACCCGTATATGCGCGTGGGTGAACAGCTGATGGAAGTGCTGATGCTGCATAAAGGGCTGGGTAAAGCGGAAGCGTTTGAAGAGTCCGTAAAAATGCTCGATGCGGTAAAAATGCCGGAAGCGCGCAAGCGTATGCGCATGTTCCCGCACGAGTTCTCTGGCGGCATGCGCCAGCGCGTGATGATCGCCATGGCGCTGCTGTGCAGGCCCAAGCTGCTGATTGCCGATGAGCCCACTACCGCGCTGGACGTGACCGTTCAGGCGCAGATCATGACTCTGTTGAATGAGCTTAAGCGTGAATTTAACACCGCCATTATCATGATCACCCACGACTTGGGCGTCGTCGCGGGCATCTGCGATAAAGTGCTGGTGATGTACGCAGGGCGTACCATGGAGTACGGCAAGGCGCGAGACGTGTTCTACCAGCCAGCCCATCCGTATTCGATTGGCCTGCTGAACGCCGTTCCGCGTCTTGATGCGGAAGGGGAGTCTCTGCTGACCATTCCAGGCAACCCGCCGAACCTGCTGCGTTTACCGAAAGGTTGTCCGTTCCAGCCGCGCTGCCCGCACGCGATGGAAATCTGTAACAGCGCGCCGCCGCTGGAAGCGTTTGCCCCGGGCCGACTGCGCGCCTGCTATAAGCCGCTGGAGGAGCTGGTATGAACGCCATAGATGAAAAAAGAAACGTGCTGCTCGAAATTGCCGATCTCAAGGTTCATTTCGATATCAAAGATGGCAAACAGTGGTTCTGGCAGCCCTCTAAAACCCTTAAGGCGGTTGATGGCGTAACGCTTCGTCTGTACGAAGGGGAGACGCTGGGCGTGGTGGGTGAGTCCGGCTGCGGCAAATCCACCTTTGCGCGCGCGATTATCGGCCTGGTGAAAGCGACCGACGGCAAAGTAGCGTGGCTGGGCAAAGATCTGCTGGGCATGAAGCCGGATGAATGGCGCGCGGTACGCAGCGACATCCAGATGATTTTCCAGGATCCGCTGGCATCGCTGAACCCGCGTATGACCATCGGGGAGATCATCGCCGAGCCGCTGCGTACATACCATCCTAAGATGTCTCGTCAGGAAGCGCGCGACCGCGTCAAGGCGATGATGATGAAGGTGGGTCTGCTGCCTAACCTCATCAACCGCTATCCGCACGAGTTCTCCGGCGGCCAGTGCCAGCGTATCGGCATTGCGCGTGCGCTGATCCTCGAGCCGAAGCTGATTATCTGCGATGAGCCTGTCTCCGCGCTGGACGTGTCCATCCAGGCGCAGGTGGTGAACCTGCTGCAAAAGCTGCAGCGTGAAATGGGCCTGTCGCTGATTTTCATCGCGCATGACCTGGCGGTCGTGAAGCACATCTCCGACCGCGTTCTGGTGATGTACCTGGGTCACGCCGTTGAGCTAGGCACGTACGATGAGGTGTACCATAACCCGTTGCACCCGTACACCAAAGCGCTGATGTCCGCGGTGCCTGTTCCGGATCCCGATCTGGAAAAGAATAAAACCATCCAGCTTCTGGAGGGTGAACTGCCGTCGCCCATTAACCCGCCATCGGGCTGCGTTTTCCGTACGCGCTGTCCTATTGCCGGGCCGGAATGTGCAAAAACGAGACCGGTTCTGGAAGGCAGTTTCCGACATGCGGTTTCCTGCCTGAAAGTAGACCCGTTATAATCGCAAGGGCTGACATGATGTCAGCCCTTATTATTTGCGAGGTTAATGTGTCGCGATTATTCACGTCGGCCCGTCAGCGGCTGTATCACCTGTTATTCGATCCCCATACAGTGTCCGGGCGGCGCTTTGAGGGGCTGTGCGGATTATTTGCGCTGATAAGCGTGATCATTATCTTTGTCGAATCCGGCGCCGGAACGCAATATCACCTGACCTTTGATGAATGGCATGTCTTTGTGTGGCTGGAACTGATCGTTACCCTGGTCTTTACCCTTGAGTTTATTTTACGCGTCGCCTGCTGGCCTAATCCGGCAAAATACGTTTTCAGCTTCTGGGGCTTTATTGATTTAGCCACCATCCTGCCGCTGTACGTTATGTGGCTTTGGCCGGAAATCAGCCTGAACTATGTGTTTGCCTGGCGAGCCATGCGCGCCATTCGTGTGCTGCGCATTTTAAAACTGCTGCGGTTTATGCCGTCGCTGAGGGTATTTTGGGTGGCGATCGTCAGCGCGCGACATCAGCTTATTCTCTTTTATTCGTTTATCGCGATTGTGATGATTGTCTTCGGATCGCTGATGTATTTAATTGAGGGGCCAAAATACGGCTTCACCACGCTGAATGCGTCGGTGTACTGGGCTATCGTGACGGTCACCACCGTGGGCTACGGCGATATTACCCCGCACACGCCGCTGGGGCGCATTGTGGCATCGGTGCTGATTCTGATTGGCTATTCGGTGATTGCTATCCCGACGGGGCTTATTACCACACACATGAGCAGCGCGTTTCAAAGCCGTCAGCAGCAGAGGAAGTGCCCGAATTGTCAGCAGGGGAGTCATGAGTACAGCGCACGGTTTTGTCACCGCTGTGGAAGTCACTTACCGGAGTAAATAAAAAAGGCTGCCATCGCAGCCTTTTTTATCACTCGCGCCACAAAATATGGCATAGCTTGTGGTCTTTCTCGCGACAGAGCAGTACGCGGGCGAAGATATCGTTAATTTCACCGCCATCTTCATCGGCAAGACCAATCACCACCTCGGCGAAGAAATCTGGATTGAGATCGAAATCGACATGTTCGGCCCAGTCTTCGGCCGGGTCGAACAGTTCGGCGCCGCCGCGCTCTTCGAACTGCAGATTAAAGAGGATCACGTCGGCCGGGTCGAGATTATCCACCGCCAGTTCGAGAAAAATGTCATAGGCCTGCTCGAGCGTTTCGTCTTCGGTCAGGCGATTATTCAGATCCATTTCCATGATGACTACCTGTTTAACATCGTTGGGCACGTTTTACAGCAACGGACTAAAGAAGTAAAACAGTCGTTCGGCAATTCGCTGCCACAGCGGACGTTTCACCCACAGCCTGGCGTCCAGCAGGCGCGAGCGCGAGATGTAATCATCCTGAACCGCCGCCAGATCGCCGCCAAAACCGGCGTCATCAATCACCAGGGTGATCTCAAAGTTGAGCCACAGGCTGCGCATATCGAGGTTCACGGTTCCCACGAGGCTCAGTTCGCCATCAACCAGCACGCTCTTGGTATGTAGCAATCCGCCTTCAAACTGATAGATTTTCACGCCTGCGGCAAGCAGTTCGCTGAAGAACGCGCGGCTTGCCCAGCCCACCAGCAGCGAGTCATTCTTACGCGGCATAATAATGCTGACGTCCACGCCACGCTGCGCGGCGGTACAGATCGCATGCAGCAGATCGTCACTCGGGACGAAGTAGGGGGTCGTCATGATCAAATACTCACGTGCGGAATAGGTCGCGGTGAGCAGCGCCTGATGGATCAGATCCTCCGGGAAACCCGGGCCAGACGCGATGGTGTGGATGGTGTGGCCGCTGGCCTCTTCAAACGGCATGATATTGCCGTCTGGCGGTGGCGGCAGGATGCGTTTGCCCGTCTCAATTTCCCAGTCACAGGAATAAACGATCCCCATCGACGTCGCCACCGGGCCTTCCATACGCGCCATCAGGTCGATCCATTGTCCGACCCCGGAATCTTGTTTGAAGAAGCGGGGGTCAACCATGTTCATGCTGCCGGTGTAGGCAATATAGTTATCAATCAGGATCATCTTACGGTGCTGGCGCAGATCCATGCGTCGCAGGAAAACACGCAGCAGGTTAACCTTGAGCGCCTCCACCACTTCGATACCCGCATTGCGCATCATACCGGCCCAGGGGCTGCGGAAAAACGCGACGCTCCCTGCGGAGTCGAGCATAAGGCGGCAGTGGATCCCACGACGCGCGGCCGCCATCAGCGACTCGGCAACTTGGTCCGCCATCCCGCCTGGCTGCCAGATGTAAAACACCATCTCGATGTTGTGGCGTGCAAGCTGAATGTCACGGATCAGCGCCTGCATCACATCATCGGAGGTGGTCATCAGCTGCAGCTGGTTCCCCTTGACGCCGCCAATTCCCTGGCGCCGCTCGCACAGCTGAAACAGCGATGCCGCGACGCTGCTATTTTCTTCTGCAAAGATATGTTTGCAGGCTTTGAGATCGTTAAGCCACTTTGCTGTCGATGGCCACATCGCGCGGGCGCGCTCTGCACGCCGTTTACCCAAATGGAGTTCGCCAAAAGAGAGATAGGCGATGATGCCCACCAGCGGCAGAATATAGATAATCAGAAGCCAGGCCATGGCAGAGGGTACGGCTCTGCGCTTCATCAGGATACGTAATGTCACCCCCGCGATTAACAGCCAGTATCCCAGAATGACCAGCCAACTCACCACGGTGTAGAAGGTTGTCATAGTTAAAAAATCCTTTTGAAAGCGTATTGTTATGAGTGTACGCATCAGGATTCATCTGGCAAATAAAAACGGCAGATAAAAGCGCTGGTTTGCCGCCAGGTTGGGTTTATAATGGCCTTTCTTATAAAGAAAGAGTTGTAGACATGAAGCGCAGTAGAAATGAAGTAGGGCGCTGGCGCATGTTGCGACAGGTGAGTCGTCGTAAGGCTCGTTGGCTGGAAGCACAATCCCGCCGCAATATGCGTATTCACGCCATCAGGAAATGTGGGCTTAGCCGACACCGTAATGCATTACTGTTCGCGGTCCAGGACATCTGATCCCCACAGGGCACCGTCACGGTGCCCACAATGCCGCCAAAATCTATCATTATTTGCAGTCCCCGACAGCAGGCTTCCGCGGTATACTTTGCGCGCCTAATCTTATGAAATTACGAGAATGAATCCCTATTTGTGGGTCTTTATTGTGCTTTTAGCGCTGGACGCGCTCAGGGAAGAATTACAGCTGCCGACATTCTCTTCACTGGCAGTATATATATACGCCTGGGCCACGCAGTGGATTGTTTAAAAGGAAAATGGAATGAACGGAAAACATATCGCGTTATTTCTCGGGATTGCGCTGCTCGGCGGGTGTGCGAATACAAAAACGTCACCCGAACGCCATGCGTATTATTTCGTCTCGCATAAATCCAGTTTTGTCGGGGGCAACTACACCTCGAGCGTTTCACAAAATTACCGACTGAACGTACCACAGTTCCGTGAACTGTATGCCCGCGGCAAAGCGGACCGCGCCGCAGGCCGAACACAGGAGGAAGCGTCTGCCTATGCGCAGAGTATCCGCGACCAGCTTAAACAAGATGCGAGTACCGATCACTCGTTCAACGGCAACGCCAGTGACACATGGACCTCCGGGATGGAGGAAAAAGACGCCATCCTGTTTGGCAATGAACTGGCCGCGTCTTATCTTGACGGCTATAACGGCGTACAATAGCCGGGCGTTTTGGGAATATCGTCGTTGCAGCGATATTCTCGTCATTTTAAGCAAAAGGAGGGAGAGGTGTTTGCGGAGTTTGGTGTACTGAATTTTTGGACGTACGTTGTCGGCGCATTTTTTATTGTTCTGGTTCCAGGTCCGAATACCTTGTTTGTGCTGAAAACAGGGATTGGCCACGGTGTTAAAAAAGGTTATCTGGCCGCCACCGGGGTATTTATCGGCGACGCGGTACTGATGTTCCTGGCCTGGGCAGGTGTCGCTGCGCTTATCCAGACGACGCCGGTGTTATTCAATATTGTTCGTTATCTGGGCGCATTTTATCTGTTGTGGCTCGGGGGAAAAATACTCTGGTCAGTGGCTACCCGGAAAAATGACGGCCCACAGAGCGGAACAGAACCCGCCAGCATGATCATGAAGCGCTCGCTGGTGTTAAGCCTGACGAACCCAAAAGCGATTCTGTTCTACGTCTCGTTTTTTGTGCAGTTCATTGATGTGCGGGCTGAAAACACAGGCACCTCTTTCCTGATCCTTGCTACAACGCTCGAGCTTATCAGCTTTATGTATATGAGCTTCCTGATCTTCTCCGGCGCGTTTGTCACGCGCTACCTGAAAACCAAAAAGAAACTGGCGACGCTGGGAAATGGTTTGATAGGGCTGCTGTTTGTGGGCTTTGCGGCGAGGCTGGCATCACTACACTGAGTAAAATCAGTCGAAAAAAGGCTCCTGAGGGAGCCTTTTTAATGTCTGGCGTAGCTGGAAAGCCGCGCCAGACAAGGCTTCACGTTTTACTACTAGCAGCCAAAAGCCATAAAAAGCGGCTAGGGTGTGGACACATTGTGGACACTCTTACCACCATTAGCACCCTTCAGCGGGTTAAGCGAAATCGCGTCCTGCAGATACTGAGGAGCGAAGTGCGCATAGACCATTGTCTGCGCAATTTTCGTATGACCTAAGATCCTCTGCAGTGTGATGATATTGCCCCCGTTAATCATAAAGTGCGTGGCGAAAGAGTGTCGTAGAGCATGTGTTGCTTGCCCCGCCGGTAAGTCGGGCTTAACTTCTTTGAGGATTCGCCTGAATTCAGCATAACTGGCGTCAGGAAACAGAAAACCTCGTGTTTTGCCTACAACATAAGCCGCAACGTCATCAGAGATCGGGACCGTGCGGGGTGTGTTGGTTTTCGTCTTAACGAAAGACACCCGGTTATGAATCACGTTCTCCGCCTTCAACCGCGCAGCTTCTCCCCATCTTGCCCCGGTACTCAAACACAAAACCGCAATTTTACGATTATCACCTGAGAGCGCAGCAAGTAAGGCGTCAATTTCCTCAAGAGTGAGATAGCCCGTTTCGGCAGTCTGCTCTTTCAGTTTTTTGAATCCCCTGAATGGATGCTCACCGTTATACAGTTCTGACTCAATCAGGGTTGTGAACATTCCACCTAGTGTGATCAGGTCACGGTTGATGGTAGTTGGCTTAATACCTTCACCCCGACGTTGAGCACAATATTGCGTTATCAGGCTCTTGGTGATCTGGAAAGCGCACGGGTTTCCGGTCATCGTTTCGAAACGCTCAATTTTCCTGAGATACGATTGACCGTGCTCCTCATGTTTACCTTTCAGCTTCCACCACAACTCTTTCAGTTCTGACAATTGGCGTTTGTCCGTTGGTTTTGAGAGCCATTCCTTTGAGTGATGGTTATATTGAGTGTGCTTTTCAAAAGCCATCGCCTCGCTTTTCTTGTCGAACTTCCGACGGATGCGTTTTCCGTTACGCCCGCTCGGTCTAATGTCCACTTCATATCGACCATCATCGAGCTTTTTAACAGACATAAAGCCTCCCGATGATGTAACTGCGTACTTCAATTTCCTGATTTAAATAGCAAAAACTCACTGTGCATTTGCTGCACAAAAAAGCGCCGTAAATGGTTAGCCAGTTTTCTGGTCTGAGTGGGGTGACGTTGTTGTCTGCTGCCCAAAGTGCGCGAGAGCCGGTGCAATTTGCCCAGCTTCAGGTGCTATTTGGTCAGTCATAAACCATAAGGTGTACTTGGTGAAACGAGGATGTTGAAGGATTCTCATTATGGGCTCGACACCCGGTTTTTTATCCCCAGCTTCGTATCCACAAAATGAACCATATGCTATTCCGGTTAACTCACTGATTTCCTTTCTATTTAATCGTTCTGACTCCCTGATGAGTTTGATTTTTTCATTTATCGGGGTTGACATGAATCCTCCATACGATGATTATTCCCTTATAAGGAAATAAATTCCTTATTAGTGGGTTTTGGCTATAGGCAATTAAAGCCCTTTATGAGCAATTAAATGCACTAAAGGAGAATCGTAACAGATGAACAACCAGCTTGTAAGTAGCACGGATGCGGTCCCGTATCAGGAGTTTGCCCGTCTTATTGGAAAAACTCCTGCAGCGGTTAAAGGGATGATTGAGAAGGGCAAGTTACCTGTTGTTGAGATGACCGATCCGCAGTCGACGAGTGGGCGTGCAGGGGAATATTGGGTTTATCTTCCAGCGTGGAATAAGGGCATGAAGATGGCCTATGACAGCCGCCCGAAGGAAATTAGAGACGGTTGGCTGATGTGGCTCGGATTAGGGGAGCCAGTATGAATAATGAACCTCGCTGTATTGCACAGTTGCTTCGAAGAGAAAGCCCTAAACCTACCAACTTCACTATCACTCACGGTCGCGGACGCAAGGGCATCATCATCCGAACCCGTAAGACGGGTGTTATCGAGAAGCTTCGCCGCCTGGTCAAAAAGAGAGGGCTGTGGTTATGACGGTCATGACACTTAATGTGATCCAGAAGCAACCAACAGCACTTCGCGGTCTGGTCTGCAAGTATCTGGCTCAGCCTCGCTGGCAAGACACTTGCGATTTTTACAATCAGATGATGGAGCGGGAGCGTCTTACGGTTTGTTTCCACGCTCAATTAAAACAGCGTCACTCTGTCATGCGCTTAGAGGAAATGACCGAAGCCGATCGTGAGCGTCTTGTTTGCGCGCTTGATGAATTGAGAAATGCATTCACCCGGTATCGCCAACTTGGCACCTCAAAAGCAACTTTCATCAGCCGCCTGACTGTAAGCCAAAGACGCTCATTGTTTCTTCATGCGGGACTGACAGAGCAGGAATTTATGATGCCGCACTGGCGTTTGAATGAGGAGGACTGTTATTGGCGTGACAAACTTTTCCGCGCTTTGCGAGAGTTGTTCAGCCTTTTTGAGTACGCACCAACCATTTTAACCTCAGTAAAACCTGAGCAGTATTTACATTAATTAATCTGGATTCGTTTTATTACGCGCCTTACAGCGTGGGGACTCCTCTTGTCCGGAGATAGGCAAATGCAAAAACAAAATACAGCGCAGCGGGGAATGTATTCGGCACATCTGGCGCAGGCAGTAAGCGAGGCACAGCGCGACACGGCGACCCGTTTCTCTTCGCAGTTTGACGGACTTATCGCGTACATCAGTAAGTCAGAACTTAATCGCACCGAGATTATCGAGTTATTAGGCCAGGAGTCGGAAAAGTTACACAACTCAATTTTCGGTAGAGCTGGCTAATCACTTTTAACAGGAAGCAAAATGAGCATACGCATCGAGATTAATAACCAATACGTCATCACTAGTGACCGCTATCAATTCATTTTGCAGGAAAAAAAGACCGCTACATCCGGGAAGAATGAAGGTAAGGAATGGTTGGACGTTGTGGGTTACTACCCAACTGTCCCTAAACTCGTTTCAGGTCTGATTCTCCACGATATTTTGACAGGTGAAGCGAGCAGCTTTGCAGAATTGGGCTATCAAATCGAACGCATTGGTCAAGAGTGCAGCGCTTGCTTTTCTAAAGGGAACACTCGCAAATGACGATTGATGCTCGATGCTTAGCTGATAACACAATCAACATAGTCACAGTTTCTGGCGGGAAAGATAGTTTAGCTGATTGGCTCTTAGCAATAGAGAACGGCATTCCTTTTCGTGTTGTGTTTGCCGATACCGGCCATGAACACCCTCAGACGATGGATTATCTTGATTATCTGGAGAATCGCCTTGGGAATATTATTCGTGTAAAGGCTGATTTCTCTAAACGCATACAGGGGAAGCGGGATTTTATAGCTGAGCGATGGCCTGTTTCTCTTGTCGAAGAGTGCGGTTTCACTAGGGATGAAGCTGCGTTTCGTATTCAACGCGCATTGTCATTACTTCAACCAACTGGAATTCCTTTCTTAGATTTGGCTATGTGGAAAGGTCGATTTCCCTCCACAAAAGCAAAATTTTGCACGTTCGAACTGAAACACGAGCCTGTCAAAACCCAGGTTGTCGGGCCCGCGCTTAATGATTTCGATGAGGTGGTTATGTGGCAAGGAGTGCGGGCTCAGGAGTCGCCTGCGCGAGCTGCTTTGTCTGAATGGGAAGAGGATGCAGACAATACACCGGGTTTGCATGTTTATCGCCCGATCCTTCAATGGAAGCATGAGGAGGTTTTTGCCATCGCAAAACGCCACGGCATCAAACCTAATCCTCTTTATTTGCAAGGATGTGGGCGAGTCGGGTGTATGCCTTGCGTCAATGTCAGGAAATCTGAACTTGCAGAAATTTTCGCAAGATGGCCTGAAGAAATCGCCCGTGTGTCGGAGTGGGAACGGCTCGTTGCGGAATGCTCCCGTAGGGGCAATGCTGTTTTCTTCCCTTCAAATCAAGATCCGAAGCGAGCGGAGAAGCGAATTAATGTTGTAACTGTCGATGGTTACGGCATACAGACATACCGTGACTGGGCAATGACTACCCACGGAGGAACTCAATTTGATCTATTGGGTGCATCAAATGACTTAAGCGTATGCAGTAGCATTTATGCGGGCGTGTGTGAGTGAGCAGCCCATGTAAAGGGCGCATCGCTCCCTCGCCACCAACGCCTTTCTCGAAGCACACCGACGATACATTCGTCGGTGCTTATCCCTGGAATGCCCCACGCTCTGCAATCGGCCGCGACAGACCCCTTACACGTGGCGAATTCCGTCAGGTGCAAGGTGTTTTAGGTAAAGTTAATCGCCTGCCATATGTCTTAAAAACGTTGTTTAACTCGCGGTATGACTTCATCCGTCGTACTAAAAGCCCACTTCATGGTCTCTATTTCCTCAAGAACACCGTTGAGCAAAGGGTGGGGCCGCGTCTTGAGCGAGTCAATCAGTTAAACGGAATGAACGAGACTGCATCTCTTCTCTTTTTAAGCGAGCGCGAAAACTATTCACGTTTAGCGGGTATGAGTGACAAAGAGCTCAAAAAATTAGCTGCCCGTATCGCTTCGCAGCTCTATGTTGCTTATGAGGAACTTAGCGATGCATGGGCAGATGCTCACGGCGGTAAAGAAACCCTTTTCACCGATGAAGCGCAGGCGCACTTATATGGTCACGTTGCCGGTGCAGCTCGTGCATTCAACATCACCCCAATGTTCTGGAAGAAATACCGTAAAGGGCAAATCACGATCCGCCAGGCATTTTCCACTATCGCTCGTCTGATTAACGATGAATGGTGGATTAACCAGTTTAAGGGGCAGCGTATGCGCTGGCACGAGGCCTTGCTGATTGCCGCCGGTGAGGTGAACAAAGACCGCTCCCCATACGCTAGTAAAACGGCGATCCGCGATGTGCATTCTCGCCGTCAGGCTAATCTCGAATACTTGAAGTCGTGCGAGCTGGAAAACAAAGTCACAGGTGAGCGCATCGATCTCATCAGCAAAGTCATGGGAAGTATTTCAAACCCCGAAATCCGTCGTATGGAACTGATGAATACTATCGCAGGTATTGAGCGCTATGCGGCCGGTCAGGGTGACGTCGGGATGTTTATCACCATCACCACGCCGTCGAAGTATCACCCGACACGTCAGGTTGGAAAGGGCGACAAAAAGACGGTGCAGCTTAATCACGGATGGAATGAAACCGCCTTTACGCCTAAGGATGGACAGCGGTATTTATGCAGAATCTGGAGCCTGATGCGCACAGCTTTTAAAGATAACGATCTGCAGGTCTACGGGATGCGCGTGGTTGAGCCGCATCATGACGGAACACCACACTGGCACATGATGCTTTTTTGCAAACCAGAGCAACGCAAAAACATTACCGAAATCATGCGTCGTTATGCCTTAAAAGAGGATGGCGATGAAAAGGGCGCTACAGCACGGCGCTTTGAAGCGAAGCACCTCAATCGAGGTGGTGCAGCTGGTTACATCGCAAAGTACATTGCGAAGAATATTGATGGTTACGCGCTCGATGGTCAGATCGATCACGACACCGGCAAGCCTCTCACCGATACAGCAGCAGCTGTAACCGCATGGGCGTCAACATGGCGCATCCCGCAATTTAAATCTATTGGCCTGCCGACGATGGGAGCATATCGAGAGCTGCGCAAACTGCCCAGTGGTGTGAGTATCGCTGATGAATTTGATGAGCGTGTCGAGGCGGCCAGAGCTGCAGCTGATGAAGGTGAGTTTGACCTGTATATCGCAGCGCAGGGTGGGGCGAATGTTCCACGTGATAGCCAGACCGTCCGTGTGGCTCGTAACGTGACTGACGAGGTCAATGCCTTCGAAGAGGATATAGAGAGAGTCGTGGGCATCTACGCCCCACACTTAGGCTCTGAGCTGGTTCATGTAACCCGGACAGCCGAATGGCGCATCGTTCCTAAGCTTTTGGCCGTTGAGCCTTTGACTTTAAAAAGCGGCATTGCCGCGCCTCGGAGTCCTGTCAATAACTGTGGAAAGCTTACCGGCGATGGCGATACAGTTTTGACACCCACACCGTCTGAGCAAGCTGCAGCGGTGTTAAATCTGATTGAGCGCGGGGTCATCCGCTGGAATGAGCCAGACATCGTGAAAATACTCAACGGCGCGTTAAAAACTGGTGCATCGTGCACAAATCGCCAGCAAAGAAGCAATCCGTTGCTCAAAACGAGCGAGCAAGCGCCATCAGCCAGGATGACGAAGCCCGAAAGAGATCGCGTCGCAAAAATTCGTTTCGAGCTTACGCAAAAAGGTATTACGCTTCAGCGATGGGAGGTTCTGGCTCTGGCGCGAGGAGCGGTGTTCGTAATTGAAGGAGAAACATTCGATTATGGGGCTTATGAGGAGTGGCCAGGGTTCTCAATTACCAAGTAAAAGGTTGTTTTATTGAAAGATTGAGTGGAAAATCAGCAGAGGTAAATGTTAATCCCATAGATTATTTTTTTTCGCTGATGCACGTTTATTTGTTCGATTTTGAAGAATTCAGCCAGGTTAAGCTGTGAACATGGAGGTATAGCTCATGAATCAGAAAAAAAGGCAAAAATATTTAAGCCTGATGCTGGAGTGTCAAAAAAGACTTGAGTCTCTCTATGACTTGTCTTCAGGGCGTGTTGATGGTGTTTATTTCCAAGTGGTAATTGAGATGGAGGCTTTGCAGCTTAGAAAACTTCTTGAACTTATTGCTTTTTCATCACTAATTACTCATGAGAAAGCCTACGAGCAAGTAACGAAAAAAATTGATGGTGTGTGGAAAGCGAAGAATATATTAAAAGAACTGGAGAAAATCAATCCGGATTTTTATCCTGTGCCAATAATAGGAATTAAAGAAAGCGGATGGGTTAAACTTAGAGGCGGTTTTTTGACTAAAAAACAGTTCGTTGCATTATATGATGAGTGCTCAATGTATATTCATGTAAGGAATCCATATCGTGTTAGAAAAAAACCGTTAACTTTCCATGAAAAAGTTCCGATGTATCTTTCAAAAATTGAAAATCTTTTGTTAAAGCACATCGTTTCACTGGCTGGAAGTGAAGGGCTTCTTCTTGTGGATGTACCTCATTTCAAAAACTCGAAAGAGTCCCTGAGAATTAGGCATCTTGTTAAAACTGCGTGAGGAAACCGTTTTTTCCGGGATTCTTTTCTTTTTCGCATAGTGCATTCATCAGATGCATGAGTTTGCATTCGTTTTTGATTCCAGAATTTGCGAGCCCGCACTAGCACTGGCGCGGCGCGAGGCTCCTGATGCTACTGCATTAAAAGCGCCCCGTTAAGCGCGCAGGCGAGGCGGGGATAGCACTGCGCGCCAGACGTGGTGACGAGATTTATTTTGCGCGTCTGTGCGCGTCGTGGCGGCGCGCTGAGCGGTGAGGTTAATCGTGAGGCGGTCGCGGGATTGCGCGGCTTGCGCGGCGTCTGATGAAGTCTGAGGATGTGCCGCCCGTAGGCGGCATTTGGGGCGGGGTTTAGTCGGTCTCTATGCTGTAATCCTTAAAGCGGATCACCTCCATTCCTAACCAATCGTTAATCTCTTTAAACCGCTCCTGCAGCGGCGTCAGCTCGTTACGCACAAACACCCGTGCCACCTTCTCGATATCGCCCATTGAGCCGATATTTTCAGGCTTGCCGCCCATGAGCTGGAACGGCACGCGGTGCGCGTCGAGCAGGTCAGCGGCGCTCACCTTCTTGATGTTAAAAAAATCATCCTTCGTGGCGACTTCACTCAACGGCACGATCTTAATGCCATCTGGTTTCCCGTTCGGGGCGTAGAAAAACAGGTTTTTAAAATTTCCAAGCCCTTTCGAGTCGCGCATCGCGGAGCGCAGCGCCTCGACGTCGGTGCTGCTTTGCGCCGCGTCGGTCACGTACATGATGTAACCCGCGTGCGCGCCGTTCTGGTAATACTTGCGACGAAACAGCGTGGCGGATTCATTCAGCCAGGCGGAATTGAGTGCGCTCAGGTATTCCGGCATCCCATAGAGCTCCTGATTGATATCGGGCTCAAGCAGATGAAACACCGAGCCGGGGGCGAACTGGTGCGGGTGCGTATAGTCCGACACGTACCAGTAAACGCCATCCTCGACACCACGGCGGGTGTATTTGGCCGGGGAGGTTTCCAGTTTAAAGAGCTGGCCGGTCACGCTCATGCGCTTTTCGAGATAGCCGTTGGCAAACACCAGATAATCAAGCACAAGGCGGCTGAAGTCCTGACGCGACAGCAACGGGTGCGGGATAAAGGTGCTGGACAGAATGTTGCGCTTTACGTAAATCGGGGAGCTGTGGTGTACGGCGGCGCGCAGGCTTTTTGCCAGTCCCGAGAAGTTGACCGGCGGCTCGTACCATTTACCGTTGTTGATGCACTCGACATAGTCGAGGATGTCGCGGCGATCCAGAACGGATGACGGCTCACCAAAGGTGAACGCCTCCATTTTCTGCGGCGCGCTGGCGGTCATGCTGGTCTGTTTTGGCTGTTTCTTTTGGCGTTTTTTCATCTTAGTTAATATCCAGAATGGAGCTTGATTGCATACCGCTACCGGCGGAAAGCGGCTCGTTTAACAGCGCGTGCATGGTCGCCCACGCGATATCCGCGTGGCTGGCCTCTTCACTGCGGCTGGCTTCGTAGGTGGCGCTGCGGCCGCTGCTGGTCATGGTTTTGCGGATAGCCATAAATGACTGTGTGATGTCGGTTGCCCCGGCGTCGTATTCCAGACACCCGCGGCGAATGGTGTCTTTTGCTTTCAGCACCATTGCGGTTTTCATTTCCGGCGTGTATCGGATGGCGCGCGCCGCCGGGAAGAATGAGCGTACGAGCTGGTAAACACCCTGGCCGATGCCGGTCGCATCGATGCCGATATAGTCGACGGTGTATTTTTCGGTCAGCGCCCGGATGGCCTCGGCCTGTGCGGCAAAGTCCATGCCTTTCCACTGATGACGCTCAAGGATGCGGAACTTGCCACCGGCAACCAGCGGCGGAGCCAGTACCGCGCACCCGGCGCTGTCCCCGGTGTGTGACGGGTCATAGCCAATCCAGACAGGGCGCCAGTTAAACGGACGGTCGGCGAACGGCTCGAAGTCCTCCCATTCTTCCATCGCATCGACCATGCAGCGCTGCAGCTCCTCGAACGGGAATACCGACGCCTTATCGTCGACGAACTCGCACATAAAAAGGTTACGGAAGTCATCCGCGCTGTTTTCCTGCTTAAGCTGGTCGAGGTTAAACAGGGTGCAGCCACCGGCGAGCGCGTCCTCAATGGTGACTATCTGTCGCCACTGGCCGTCCCCGCATAACATGCCACCGGCAAGCGCCTGATGACTGATGTCGATGTCGACACGCTCGTCGCGGTTGCTGCGGCCACGGTTAAACAGCTCGCCTGACCAGAACGGGTAAGCGCCATGCGCCAGCGTCGACGGGGTCGAAAAATAGGTCGTGCGCAGGTGAGACTGCGAGGCCATGCCCGAGGCGACTTTGCGCAGCTTCTGGAAATTGGGGATCCAGAAAATTTCGTCAACGTACAGGTCGCCGTTGTGGCTCTGCGCGGTGTTGGAATTGGTCCCGAGAAAAATCAGCTCAGCGCCATTGTTGCCGATGACGATTGGGTCGCCTGACAGGTCGACGTCTACCAGACGGGCAAAGGCGATAATGTACTTACGGAACACGTAAGCCTGCGTTTTACTGGCCGACAAAAATATCTGGTTTTGCCCGGTCTTAAGCGCGCGCAGAAGTGACTCGCGCGCAAAGTAGAACGTCGCGCCAATCTGTCGCGATTTCAGGATGTGGCGGATGCGGTGCTCTAATCCCGCTTTATGCCAGCGGAGCTGATACTCAAACGACTGGTCGAAGAAAATCTCTTCCAGCTTTTCAATCGCTTCATCACTGAAGAAATTGCGTTTCGGCTTTTTGCGATCCCCTTTGTTGCGACTCGCAATATTGGGGTTTAAATCCACCTCGTTTCCGGTCTGGCCGTAGCGGTTAATGCGCGCGAGCCGCTCCATCTGGCGCGACAGAAAATCAGCGACTTTGAAGTCATGCGCGGTCAGGTCTGGCTTTGCGTAGAGCTGAATAAGCCGCGCCTCTAACGTGGATTCCACGCGGTTAATCGGGGCGGTTTCCTCCCATCCATCGCGCTGTTTCCAGCTCTGCACCGTCGGGCGCTTGAGCTGCAGCATGTCGCAGATTTGCGGCACGGCGAACCCCTGCCAATACAACAGCCGCGCCTGTCGTCGCGGGTCATTTAACAGAGAAAGGTCAGTTGAAATGGTCATGCTTGCCTCGTTTTTGGTGTTACGTGGCAAGGCTAAGGAAATGGGGCGTTATTCGCGCTAAGTGCCTGTTGTATCAGATCTAACAGGAGCGCAAGCGGTGGCTGATACGGGTCAGAGTCGGGAAACTAAACCCGACCCGAAAACCCAACATCAGGACACCTGAACAATGGCAAAGAAAGTTTCTAAATGGTTTCGCATCGGCGTCGAGGGTGACACCTGCGATGGCCGTGTCATCAGCGGCGATGATATTCAGGATATGGCCGACACGTTCGACCCGCGCGTCTACGGCTGCCGCATTAACCTCGAACATATCAAAAGCCTGTTACCTGACAGCCCGTTTAAACGCTATGGCGATGTGACCGAGCTCAAGGTGGAGATTATCAGCGATGACTCTGCGCTTAACGGCAAAAAGGCGCTGTTTGCCAAAATTGCCCCGCTTGACGAACTGGTCAGCATGGTGCGCGCCGGGCAGAAGGTTTACACCTCAATGGAGATCCGCCCGAACTTCTCAAACAGCGGCAAGTGCTACCTCATCGGGCTGGCCGTCACCGATGACCCGGCAAGTCTCGGCACGGAATACCTCGAATTCTGCAGCCGCGCCGCGCAGAACCCGCTCGCCGGTAAAAAAGACCAGCCGGACGACGTTTTCTCTGTGGCCTCACTGGCTGTGCTGGAATTTGAGGACGTTCCCGACACCATGCTCAACAGCCTGACCGATAAGGTGAGAGCCATTTTTGGCCGCAAGCAGGCCAGCGATGACGCGCGTCTCGCGGATGTGCATGAGGCCGTAACCACCGTCACCGAGCTGGTGCAAACCAACCTCACCGCCACCGACCAGCGCGTCACCGAGCTGGCGACCGAACTGGCGCAACTTAAGCAGGACGTGACCAGCAAGGCGGAAGAAAGCGCGCAGGCATTTAACGACCTCAAAAGCTCCCTCGATAACACCGAAAGCCAGCGCCAGCCGCGCCGCGAGCTTTCAAAAGGCGGTACGGGCGACGAGCTGCTGACCAACTGCTGATAACACGCCGGGCGTGCTGCCCGGCCTGAACCCTTTTACCCGAACAGGAAAAACCATGCGTAAAGATACCCGCTTCAAATTTAATGCCTATCTGTCCCGCGTCGCGGAGCTGAACGGTATTTCCACCGATGACGTGGATAAGAAATTCACCGTCGAGCCGTCGGTCACGCAAACCCTGATGACGACCCTGCAGATGTCATCCGCGTTTCTGACCAAAATCAACATCGTGCCGGTCGACGAGCTGAAAGGCGAAAAAGTCGGGGTTGGCGTTAACGGTACGATTGCGAGCACTGCCGACACCGCCGGTGATGATGAGCGTAAGACCGCTGATTTCACCGCGCTGGAGTCATTCAAATACGAGTGTGACCAGATTAACTTCGATTTCCATATCCGCTATAAACAGCTCGACCTGTGGGCGCGATTCCAGGACTTCCAGACCCGTATCCGTGACGCCATCATTAAACGTCAGTCGCTGGATTTCATCATGGCCGGTTTCAACGGCATCGATCGCGCGGCGACGTCCGACCGAAAAAAATATCCACTGCTGCAGGACGTGGCGATCGGCTGGCTGCAGAAGTACCGCAAAGAAGCGCCAGCGCGCGTGATGTCCAAAATCACCAACGAAGAAGGTGCAGTGATTTCCGACGTGATCCGCGTGGGTAAGAACGGCGACTATGCGAACCTCGACGCGCTGGTCATGGATGCCACCGGCAACCTGATTGACGAGATTTATCAGGATGACCCGGAGCTGGTTGTCATCACTGGCCGTAAGCTGATGGCGGATAAGTATTTCCCTATCGTCAACAAAGAGCAGGAAAACACCGAGTCGCTGGCCGCTGACATCATCATCAGCCAGAAACGTATCGGCAACCTGCCTGCCGTGCGCGTGCCTTACTTCCCGGCAAATGCCCTGATGGTGACGCGTCTCGACAACCTGTCTGTCTACTTCATGGATGACGCGCACCGCCGCAGCATCATCGAGAACCCGAAGAAAGACCGCATCGAAAACTACGAGTCAATGAATGTTGATTATGTGGTCGAGGCTTACGCCGCCGGTTGCCTGATTGAAAACATCAAGCTCGGTGACTTCACTGCACCTGCAGTGCCGGAAAGCGGGGAGTAAGCCATGACGAGTCCCGCAGCGCGTCACATGATGCGGGTCTCGGCCTCTGAAACAGCGCGGCGGGCTGCTGTCCCGCTGCGCAATGCAACTGCCTATGAGCAGATGCTCGTTAAGCTGGCCGCAGACAACCGCACGCTAAAACAAATCAGCTCCAAAGAGCGCAAAGCCGCGAAAAAGCGCGAGCTGCTGCCGTTCTATCTGCCGTGGGTCGCTGGCGTACTCGAAAACGGCAAAGGCGCGCAGGATGACATCGTCATGACGGTGATGCTCTGGCGTCTCGATGCTGACGATATCGCCGGGGCGCTGGAAATCGCCCGTTACGCCATGACCTATGGCCTCACCATGCCGGTCGGTCGCCGTCCGACGCCGTGCCTGCTGGCCGAAGAAGTGGTACTGGCCGCGCAGCGCCTGCTGACGGCAAAACAGCCGGTCAATCAGGCGAACCTGCTCGACACTATCGCGCTGACTGAACGCGCGGATATGCCCGATATCGTGCGTGCGAAGCTGCACAAAATCACCGGCTACGTGCTGCGTGATGCAAAGCAACTGCCGGAGGCGCTGGCGCACCTGCAGCGTGCGATCCAGTTAGAAAGCACCATCGGCGTACGAAAAGATATCGAGCAGCTAGAGCGCCAGCTCAGGCCAAAACCCAAACCGGCACCGAAAACCAAAACGACTCAACCGCGCACGCGCAAAGTCGCCGCTAAACCGGCGGCACGGCGCGGGCGTCCACCAAAGGCGGCAAAAGCCGCAGGTTAACCGAGCGCTCCCCGAGCCGGGCGGCACGCCGGTCAATGCGGGTATTCATTGCCCTGACTGCGACCGGCGTCCACCGCCCACCCATTACCCGAGGTTGTCATGACGACGCTGATTATTGAGCCAAAAAAAGAGCCGCAGGATGTGCTGGGCGTGGTGATACCGCCGCCTGGCGTGAGCGAGCCGGTAATCAAAAACACCCCGTTTTTTCCTGATGTTGACCCGAAGCGGGTGCGTGAGGAAATGCGTTTAGAGCAGACCGTTTCCCCTGTGCGCCTGCGCCGGGCAATTAAGACCGCCATCGCAGAGACGAACGCGGAGCTGGGCGAATGGCGCGAGCGTCAGCTTGATGCCGGTTACGCCACGCTGGCGGATGTCCCGACCGACAGGCTCGACGGCGAAAGTGTGCGTGTTTTCCACTACTTCAACGCCGTGTGTGCAATGACGACCGCCACGCTTTACGAGCGTTTTCGCGGCGTGGATGCGACCGCCAAAGGTGACAAAAAGGCCGACAGCATCGACAGCACTATCGATGAAATGTGGCGGGATATGCGCTGGTCTGTGGCGCGCATCCAGGACAAAGCGCGCTGCATTGTGGGGCAAATCTGATGAAAGCGTATGCGCTACAGGGCGACACCCTCGACGCGATTTGTGTGCGGTACTACGGGCGCACCGAGGGCGTGGTCGAAACCGTCTTAGAAGCGAATCCCGGTCTGTCTGAGCTCGGCGTCATCCTGCCGCACGGCACGGCAATTGAACTGCCAGAGACCGACAGCGCGGCCAGAACCGAAACGGTGAATCTATGGGACTGAGTATGGAGAAAATCACCACGTTTATCGCCTACTGGCTGGCCGTCGCGCTGGCGTACCTCGGCGCAATGTCGCCCGAAAAGATGGCGCTTTACGTGGGCGGCGGATGCGCCATTTTTACCGCGCTGACGAACTACTGGTTTAAGCGCAAAACGTACCTCTATCTGACGTCACTCGGACTCGACAAGGGGGCTATTCGTGAAATCAATCGTTAAACGTTGCAGTGTGGCCGCAGTGCTGGCGCTGGCGGCACTGATGCCTGAGTTTCGTCTGCTTAACACCTCGCCCGAGGGGCTGGCGCTGATTGCCGACCTCGAAGGTTGTCGCCTGACGCCTTACCAGTGCAGCGCGGGAGTGTGGACGTCAGGCATCGGCCACACTGCAGGCGTCGTGCCGAAGGGGGAAATCACCGAACGGCAGGCGGCGGCGAGTCTCGTCGCGGATGTGCTGAACGTCGAGAAACGTCTTGCTGTCTGCGTGCCTGTGGAAATGCCGCAGCACATTTACGACGCGCTGGTCAGCTTCTCATTCAACGTGGGAACCGGCGCGGCCTGCCGGTCGACGATGGTCTCGTATATCAAGCGTCATCAATGGTGGCAGGTGTGCGACCAGCTCCCCCGCTGGGTTTACGTGAAAGGCGAAATTAACAAAGGACTGGAAAATCGCCGCGCGCGCGAGCGTGCCTACTGCCTCAGGGGGATTGAATGAAACTGATGTTGTTTTTACTGGCCGCGCTGATGGCGGTTGTGCTCTGGCAGCGTCATGAAAACGGCAACCTGACGCGCTCTTTTGAACGGGCGAACAGGGTCGCGACCGAACAAAAAACCGCGATCGTAATGCTGAAAAATCAGCTTTCCGTTTCGCAGGGAATTGCCAGGCGAAATGAAACCGCGCAGGTCAGTTTACGCGGCGAACTGCTGGCCGCCGGTGCGATGGCCGTGCGGCGTGAAGAAACAATTACGAGGCTGATAAATGAGAATGAAACCCTACGCCGCTGGTATAGCGCTGAGCTGCCTGATGTTGTGCGTCGGCTGCACACCCGCAACGCCTGCGCCTCCGCCGGTCATTGTTTACAGCGCCTGCCCGAAGGTGAGCTATTGCCCGATGCCGGGAAGCGACCCGGCCACTAATGGCGACCTGAGTGCCGATATTCGCAGGCTAGAGCACGCGCTGGCCGCCTGCGCGCTGCAGGTTGAAACCGTCAAAGACTGTCAGGATAAACTCGATGAAGAAAGCACGCAGCCTGCGCGAAGCGCTGATTAAAGCCGTTCCGCAGCTTGAAACAAACCCCGAAATGATGCGCATCTTTGCAGATGAGGGGAATATCGATGCGCGGCTCGCGGCCTCGCTGTCGCATGAGAAAATTTACACACTGAATGTGATAGTGTGTGACTTTGTGGGTGACCCCGATTTGATATTCGTGCCGGTGGCCGCATGGTTGCGTGAGAATCAGCCGGATATCTGCACGCTCGATGACGGCCGCAAAAAGGGCTACCGTTTCCAGATGGATTTAAACGACGAGGACAGTGTCGACATTAGCATCAGCCTGCAGCTCACCGAGCGCACCCTCATCAAGGAGGAAAACGGCGCGCTGCATGTCAGCTATGCCCCTGAGCCACCGCTACCTGAGCCGGTCACCCGGCCAAAGGAGCTATATATCAACGGCGAACTGGTGAACAAATGGGATGAGTGACTTTAAGCCTTTTGACAACCAGCTCGCCGGGCTGCTTGCTGCCCTGTCACCCGCAGGGCGTCGAAAGCTTGCCGGTGACATTGCAAAGGAGCTGCGCAAGTCGCAACAGCAACGGATTAAACAGCAAAAAGCACCGGACGGCTCACCTTACCAGGCGCGAAAGCGTCAGCCTCTCAGGGCTAAGACCGGGCGGATTAAACGGGCGATGTTTCAGAAGCTGCGCACGAGCCGGTACATGAAAGCCAGTGGCCGTGAAAACAGTGCCGTGGTGGAATTTACCGGCAAAGTGCAACGTATCGCGCGTGTCCATCAATACGGCCTCAAAGACCGGCCAAACCCTCGTGCTCAGGTTATGCGCTACTCGGAGCGACAGCTATTAGGATTTTGTAGGGAAGATTTACGTTCTATTGAGAATTTCATTTTTAAAAAAATGGAGGAGGTTTACTATAAAAAATAAAATATTTCATATAATGTTTTAGAACATTATTGCCGTATTTGTTTTATCATTGTAAGTTGATTCATAGGCAAGGTCATGGTATATAAAAGCTGAGAGAGGCAGGCATTTCCTCTTACTTCAGGTAAGGGCGGCTCTGATAAAGAACAGCGTGAGCTGTTGAGTTTGACTCATGATCCTACGGGATGTTCAAAGTATCCAAACCCTCCTGCCTCTCTCTTCTTTTAAATGGAGTCATCTCATGTTAGATAAAGTATGGTTTACTTATAAAGCAAGAATTCAAGCATACCATCGCTTGGAATGGATGGATTCTCATTCTCAGTTTATTTTAGTTTGGTATGCAGTGCTGGGTGCGGCACTGGCGGTTGTTGTTATACGTTTCCCCACTCTGTTAGGGAGTAATACAGATATATTTAGTGCCATTTTATCCATTGCTTTGCTTGGTGTGTCATTATCCGTTGCAAACAGAAATTTTCGCGGTCGTGCAATTAATATGCGCAGTAATTATTTGGCGTTGCAAAAACTTTATAATGTAATCTATACCAGAGGGCAGGTAGAAAGCGAAGATATAGTTAAATATGATGAGTTGCTTGATGAGGTAGATAATCACAGCGATATGGATGATAAAGTTTTTCGAGTGAGAAACTTTAGGAATTTAACTACTCGCAAACCTGATTGGAAAGAGTTTGCGCATGTATACATTACTTGCGTGATTAAGTATATGATATTATTCTTGATATATCTCGCTCCACTATTAATTGGATGGTGTCTTTATGAGCAATGCGGCTCGGGCATTTAAGAAATGTTTTAGTGAAAAGTACCTGAGATCTTTATATTTTGATAAAATTAAAGAGACTGGTGCAATCGGTATTGATAGGGTTAGACCAGGTTCGTTTGAAAAGGAGTGCGCTAAAGAGGTAGCTCTAATATCTCGGAAGGTTTTTAATGGCAGTTATAAATTTACAGCCTACAAAGAAAAACTGATTTCTAAAGGTGCTCATTCTTTCCCGAGACAAATATCAATACCTACTGTACGGGATCGTATAACATTACGAGCTCTATGCGATGCTTTAGTAAGCGTATATCCTGATGCAAAACTATCGTTACCTCAAGTTGTGATTGAGTCACTTAATAGCGCTGTTAATTCTGGTAATTATTACGAATTTGCTAAGATCGATCTTAAAAATTTTTACCCATCAATACCACATGAATTAATAACAGCGTCAATTAAACAAAAAATTAGGAAATCTGAGTTTCGCCAGCTAATTAATAAGGCTATTTCCACTCCTACAGTTAATGAGTCAAGAGGTGGTAAAGGAAGTTCAGCATGTTTAAGAGGGGTTCCTCAAGGTTTATCGATCTCAAATATTTTAGCGGAAATCGCCCTGCAAAAAATAGATGCTGAAATCGAATGTATCAAAGATATATGGTATAAACGATACGTTGATGATATTTTAGTGCTTAGCCCTATTGGGCGAGCATCTGATGTAGCCAATATAATTATCAAAAAATTGATAAAGATTGGTCTCTCACCTCATCCGCTTGGAGAAGATGGTTCTAAATCTGTAGTAGGCATGCTGAGCGATCCTTTCAATTTTCTGGGGTACGAGATTAGCGATAAGGGTATCAGCATCAAAAAAGACAGCATATTAAGATTTGAGTCATCTCTGGCAAAAATATTTACTGCTTATAGACATGCTCTTGTTAGGGCTGAAAGTAAAAAAGAAAAAGACAAAGCATTAGCATATTGCCAGTGGAAGCTTAATCTACGAATTACTGGATGTATTTTTAATGGTAAGAGAATGGGGTGGGTTGCTTATTTTTCTCAGATTTCAACTACAGCTCAGCTTAGAGCCGTAAATCATACTATTGCTAACTTAGTGAAACGTTTTGAATTAAATGCAGATATTAAACCCAAATCATTGGTTAAAACATATTATGAATGGCGACGAGGAGAGAAAAGTTCACATAAATACATCCCGAATTTTGATGACCTATCTATAGAACAACAAAGAGGAATTATTTCATTATGGATAGGTAAGGAAAAGGCAGATAGATTGAGTGCAGCATCAATAGCAAGGACGTTTAAGTATAAAATAAACTCATCAGTTAAGGAGCTTGAACAAGATATTTCAGGTTTTTCATGAGATAAATTGGTGCTGTTTTTCAATATCTATGAATTGAAATTTATTATGAATAGATTTGTGGGCAGTGCCTAATTTCATTTGTTACATATCATCAATTTCCGATGGGTAAATTTCCTTTTTCATTTTTTCTAACTTGTCATCAGTTAAGCCATACTGCAATGCAAGTCTTTTCGAGATTGGCTGGAGAAAGTCTTCGGCTAAGTTAAATAAATCTATAATACTCTCAAGTTCGCCGATCATTTTATTTCGACCACTTTCGTTTAAAAATTCAATGGCGCGATCGACAAAATAACCATGCGCCAGCCAATTTCTCTTGATCAAAGCTTTTAATAGCGTGTTTTCGATCACTTCATTTAGCACACCTAACTCCCTTAATGCGCCTAAAAGATGTCCCATGGTTTTTTTTGACAAGGTTTTATCAAAATTATCAAATTCCAATTCCCACTTTTCTGCTGACGAGATTTTCGTTGCGTTTTCTTTAAAGAAAACTAAAAAAATAAGCAATTGGATTATTGATTGTTCAACGCATTGTGCACGGAACATGGCTAATCCAAAATAAGCATATACTTCTTTGCAATGTTCTGATTTGTTCATTATTACCTGCTAAAAAAATAGGTTTAGTTTCATCATGAAAACTATGTGTTTTCAAATAACATTCATATATTTCATTATGTAGCAAATGATTTAAATCAGGTAGACATTTTCCGACTTTTGTAGTGAAAAATTGGTTGTTGTTGCATCCGCCACAAAACCCACCTCGATTGCCGCAGGCCTCGTCCGGCGGCATCCTTTCCCCATGAATAATTTAAATTCTCTGCAGGAAATCGCACGCGCGATCCGCAACCTTATCCGCACCGGCATTGTGACCGACGTAGACCTCGACGAGGGGGTGTGTCGTGTCCAGACCGGCGGTATGCAAACCACCTGGCTTAACTGGCTCACCTGTCGCGCCGGTCGCTCTCGCGTGTGGTGGGCTCCCTCGGTAGGTGAGCAGGTGTTATTGCTGGCCATCGGCGGAGAGCTCGATACTGCCTTTGTGTTGCCGGGCATTTTCTCTGATGACCATCCCGCGCCGTCAGCCTCACCCGATGCGCTTCACGTTACTTTTCCTGATGGCGCGGTCTTCGAGTACGAGCCCGAAAACGGCGCGCTCACCGTGTCCGGTATCAAAACCGCCGACGTCACCGCGTCGGATTCCATCACGGCCACCGTGCCGCTGGTACTGGTAAAAGCCGAAACCCGCATCACGCTCGATACGCCCGAGGTGGTATGCACCAACAAGCTGACGACCGGCACGCTCGAAGTGCAGAAAGGCGGGAAGATGTCCGGGAACATCGAGCATACCGGCGGGACATTTACCTCAAACGGCGTGCAGGTGGATGACCACGACCACGGCGGCGTCGAACGGGGCGGAAGCTGGACGGAGGGCACTAAATGACGGTGCGTTATCTAGGAATGAACAGCCAGACCGGCCTCAGTATCTCTGAGGTTGAGCATATCCGGCAAAGCGTGCGCAACATTCTGGTCACACCGGTTGGGTCGCGCGTCATGCGTCGTGAATACGGCTCGCTTCTGTCGCAAATGATTGACCAGCCGCAGACCCCGGCGCTGCGCCTGCAGATTATGGCCGCGTGCTATTCCGCGATCCAGAAGTGGGAGCCCCGCGTAAATCTCTCGACCATCACCTTTGAACGGGCGGAGACCGACGGCGGGCTGTATGTCGACATCACCGGCACCCGCTCCACCGGCGGCCAGCCTTTTTCACTCACCATTCCACTGAGTTAAACGCTATGGCAATTGTTGACCTTAACCAGCTCGCCGCGCCTGACGTCGTGGAGGAACTGGACTATGAAACCATCCTGAGCGAGCGAAAGGCGACGCTCGTCTCGCTTTATCCCGAGGAACAACAGGAGGCCGTTGCGCGCACGCTGATGCTTGAATCAGAGCCGATTCTTAAGCTGCTGGAAGAAAACGCCTACCGGGAAGTAATCTGGCGACAGCGCGTCAACGAGGCCGCGCGCGCGGTCATGCTGGCCTACGCCACTGGCGCAGACCTCGACCAGATAGGCGCAAATTACAACGTCAAGCGCCTTGTTATCACGCCTGCAGACAACACCACGTTACCGCCAACGCCTGCCGTGATGGAGTCGGACACAGACTATCGTCTGCGCATTCAACAGGCATTTGAGGGGCTGAGTACCGCAGGCTCTGTCGGCTCATATCAGTTTCATGGCCGCAGCGCTGACGGGCGTGTCGCCGATATTTCGGTCATCAGTCCCGCGCCTGCGTGTGTCACGGTCACGGTGCTGTCACGCGAAAATAACGGGATAGCTTCTGACGAGCTGCTCGCCATCGTGCACACCGCGCTGAACGATGAGGACGTCAGGCCGGTCGCTGACCGCGTGACCGTGCAGTCGGCGAACATTGTAGACTATAAAATCACCGCATCGCTTTACCTTTATCCCGGTCCCGAAAGTGAGCCGGTACTCAGTGCGGCAAAAGCAAAGCTGCAGGCGTATATCACCGCGCAGCACCGGCTCGGGCGTGATATCCGCAAATCTGCAATTTATGCCGCGCTCCACGTCGAGGGGGTACAGCGCGTTGAGCTGGCCGCGCCGGTGGCCGACATCGTGCTCGATGACACGCAGGCGTCATGGTGCACCGAGTACAGCGTGACCATCGGGGGCAACGATGAATAATACCCGACTGTTGCCGGTGGGCTCGTCGCCGCTTGAGGTGGCGGCGGCGCGCGCCTGCGCTGAAATCGAAAATACTCCCGTCCCCCTGCGCCGACTCTGGAGTCCTGACGACTGCCCGGCAAATCTGCTGCCATGGCTGGCGTGGGCGTTTTCCGTTGACCGCTGGGATGAGAGCTGGCCGGAGGCTACAAAAAGGGACGTGATCCGCGCGGCGTGGTACATCCACGCACACAAGGGGACGATTGGCGCAGTGCGCCGCGTGGTGGAGCCGCTCGGCTATCTGATTAACGTCTCTGAGTGGTGGCAAACAAACGACCCACCCGGCACGTTTCGCCTCGATATCGGCGTGTTAGAGACGGGCATCACCGAGGAAATGTACTACGAAATGGAGCGGCTTATTGCCGATGCAAAGCCAGCCAGCCGCCATTTAATCGGCCTCAATATTATTCAGGACATTCCCGGCTATCTGTACACCGGTGCCCTGAGCTATGACGGTGACATCATCACGGTTTACCCCGGATAAGTGAGAGCACAATGACAGTGAAATACAAAACGGTCATCACCAAAGCCGGTGCGGAAAAACTCGCGGCGGCGACCGTCCCGAACGGGAAAAAGGTGAATTTTACGGCGATGGCCGTGGGTGACGGTGGCGGCACGCTACCAGTGCCAGACCCTAACCAGACAAAGCTTGTCAAAGAGGTCTGGCGTCACACACTGAACAAAATCAGCCAGGACAGGAAAAATAAAAATTATGTCGTGGCAGAACTGCTTATCCCGCCTGAAACCGGCGGTTTCTGGATGCGCGAGCTCGGGCTCTATGATGACACCGGCACGCTGATTGCAGTCGGTAACATGGCCGAAAGCTACAAGCCAGCGCTGGCAGAGGGCTCAGGCCGCGCGCAGACCGTTCGAATGGTCATCATGGTGAGCGACATCGAGTCAGTCGAGCTGACCATTGACACCTCAACGGTAATGGCTACGCAGGACTACGTTGACGACAAGCTCGCGGAGCATGAGCAGTCCCGCCGCCATCCTGACGCCACCCTCACTGCAAAGGGTTTCACTCAGCTAAGCAGTGCGACCGACAGCACGTCTGAGGCGCTCGCAGCGACGCCGAAAGCGGTTAAGGCGGCGTATGACCTTGCCAAAGGGAAATACACGGCTCAGGACGCCACCACGGCGCAAAAGGGCATCGTCCAGCTCAGCAGCGCGACCGACAGCACGTCTGAGGCGCTCGCAGCGACGCCGAAAGCGGTTAAGGCGGCGTATGACCTTGCCAAAGGGAAATACACGGCTCAGGACGCCACCACGGCGCAAAAGGGCATCGTCCAACTCAGTAGCGAGACCGACAGCACGTCTGAGGCACTGGCTGCGACACCGAAAGCCGTTAAAGCCGCAAATGACAATGCCGCTGCAGCAAATAAAAATGCCAGTGAGCGAGTCAGTAAATCTGGCGACAGCATGACCGGAACGTTAAATCAGGACTCAGTAGCGCAGGCAACCTATAACCTGACGGCACTTTCCAACGCTGTTACAGGTAATAAAAATTATCTGCGTAAAATGCGCGGTGGCGGGACGGATACTATCTGGCATGAAACCGTTCAGGGTGGCGAGTATCGTCTGGCGACAGGGAGCACTGATGCACAGGAAGAGCTGGCAATAAGTACCAGCGCCGGTGTCAGAACGCGAGGGAATTTCACCTCGCAAACTGGCGGGTTTTATTCAGGAAACGACAAAAAGTTTTCCTTTGTTTCTTCAAATACTTCTGACAAAAATGCCACCTTGCGCCTTTGGGGGAATGCTGACCGGCCAACAGTAGTTGAACTGGGGGACGACACCGGCTATCACCTTTATTCTCAGCGAAGTAAAGATGGTTCGTTACAATTTCAGTATAACGGCGCAGGGCTATTTAGCGGTTATTTACGCGCAGGCGGGGAAGTGCAATCAAGTTCGGCCAATAGTTACCGCATAGCATATGGCGCTTTTGGGACGTTCTGGCGAAATGATGGCGGAAGCCTTTATTTGATGCTGACAAACAAAGATGACCCGTGGGGGAATTACAACGCCCTGAGACCTTTCCGGGTAAGTCTCAATAACGGTGAAGTAATAATCAGCAAACTCAATTTATCTGACTTCGGATATTTTGATGCGCGTTATTATACTAAAGCACAATCTGATGCGGGCTATATGCCCAAGACTGGCGCATACACAAAAGCCGAGTCTGACGGGCGTTTCCAGCCGAAAGGGAATTACACCCCTGCAGGTCAGGCGTATACAAAAGCAGAGTCGGATGCGCGTTATGGGGTGGTAAATGGTATTCGCCGCGGTGGTCAACAAATCAGAAACCCGACTGATGCGTGGTTTGGCAACTGGGAGTCACCTGCCGGTTGCGTAGTGACGGGTATTCAAATGGACGGCAGAAGTGATGGCCGAAAACTAGGGGTATATTTCCGTCAAATGCAGTACCTGAACAAGCAAACTGGCGCATGGGTTAACATTGGGGATTAAATATGGATACGTTTATTAATCCAGTTATTTATAAATACGAACACATTGAAGTAAGCGGAATAATGCGTACCGGACTTTATTTTCATGATGAGCATGGCCGGGACTGGTACGAAACTTTAACCGGCTGGAAAGGTGCTGTTTCTCTGGATGATGACGGGATTGTCGTTGCTTACGAGCAGGATGTTTCGTATATGGGGATGGAAGAAGGCCGCAATGTCTATGAGGTCGACCCCCTGAGTGTGCCGGTAGATGTTTTAGGGAATTACAAATATGTGGATGGTATTTTTTACGATATCCGCCCTGATGCGACGACGCTTGCCGAACAAACCCGAAAACAGCTCATTGAAGATGCGGGGCTGATAATTTCAGTCCTGCAGGGCGCAGTCGATGAGTCGATGGCTACTGATGCTGAAAAGGCCAGCCTATCAGCGTGGAAGAAATACCGGGTTTTACTTTACAGAGTTGATACCAGTAAGCCCGAAGAAATTGAATGGCCTGAGCTACCACCGAAGAATTAATAAAAAAACCCGCGTCAAGCGTGTTTAATCGTAGGGGCATTCTTCATAGTCTTTTTCAGTTTCATCACCGGCAAACAGCCTGAGCCAGCAAAAGCCAAAGAGGCACCATGCAGCCAGACCACCACCAACCCAGAGTAATATCGTCATTCTCGCTCCCTCGTTAATGGCGAAACGATAGCGACAATATCCCTTCATTGATAATGGTTATCAGCGATCAATTCCAGGAGATTGATCGCTGAAAACGATCAATCACCATTTCCGCACGCTTCACCGGTTGACTGCGCGTTGTACTGCCCCTTCTCCAACGGCATTACGTTTCTTGCGCCTCGCGCACAACAGAAAATAGTCGCACCCCTTTACCACGGAGTTAAACAAATGGGCGACTATCACCACGGCGTCGAGGTCATCGAGATTAACGATGGCACGCGCACCATTTCCACCGTCTCGACGGCCATCATCGGCATGGTCTGCACGGCCAGCGATGCTGACGAAAAGACGTTTCCACTTAACGAGCCGGTGCTGATTACCAGTGTGCAAACAGCTATCGGTAAAGCCGGGAAAAAAGGCACGCTGTCAAAATCCCTGCAGGCCATCGCCGACCAGTGCAAGCCGGTCATTGTGGTGGTGCGCGTTCCCGAAGGTATCGACGACCCGGAAGACCCGGAAGCGGCGCAGAAAGAAACCATTTCCAACATCATTGGCGCGACCGATGAAAACGGCAAATACACCGGGCTGAAAGCGCTGTTAACGGCGAAAACCGTCACCGGCGTCAAGCCGCGCATTCTCGGCGTGCCGGGGCTGGATACGCAGGAAGTGGCGACCGCGCTTGCGTCGACCTGCCAGAGCCTGCGCGCATTCGGCTACGTGAGCGCGTGGGGCTGCAAGACCATTTCCGACGCCATCAAATACCGTGAGAATTTCAGCCAGCGCGAGCTGATGGTCATTCACCCTGATTTTCTGGCATGGGACACCACGACAAACGAAACCCGGACCGCATGGGCGACCGCCCGCGCGCTCGGCCTGCGCGCCAAAATCGACCAGGAGACCGGCTGGCACAAAACGCTCTCTAACGTCGGCGTGAATGGCGTCACCGGCGTCAGTACCTCGGTCTCATGGGATTTGCAGGAGAAGGCCACTGACGCGAACCTGTTAAATCAGGCCGGGGTGACAACGCTCATCCGTAACGACGGCTTTAAATTCTGGGGCAACCGTACCTGCTCAGATGACTCGCTTTTCCTGTTTGAAAACTACACCCGCACGGCGCAGGTGCTGGCCGACACGATGGCGGAGGCGCACGCGTGGGCGATTGATAAACCCGTTACCGCAACGCTTATCCGCGACATTGTCGCCGGTATCAATGCCAAATTCCGCGAGCTGAAAAACAACGGCTATATCGTTGACGGTACGTGCTGGTACGACCCGGAGTCGAACAGCGTGGAAACCCTGAAAGCCGGGAAGCTGTATATCGATTACGACTACACCCCCGTCCCGCCGCTGGAAAACCTGACCCTGCGCCAGCGCATCACCGATACGTATCTGGCAGACCTGTCAGACTCGGTCAACAGCTAAGGAGCTCAGAGCATGGCGTTACCACGCAAACTGAAATACCTGAACATGTTTAACGACGGTCTCAGCTATATGGGCGTCGTTGAATCCGTCACCCTGCCAAAGCTGACCCGTAAGCTTGAGAAATACCGTGGCGGCGGGATGCCCGGCTCGGTGTCGATTGACCTCGGTCTCGATGACGACGCGCTGTCGCTTGAGTGGACGCTGGGCGGTCTGCCTGACGTCGAGCTGTGGGCGCAGTACGCGTCACCGGGGGCGGATAGCGTGCCGCTGCGCTTCACCGGCTCATTCCAGCGCGATGACACTGGCGCTATTTCTGCCGTTGAGGTGGTCATGCGTGGCCGTCATAAGGAGTTCGACGGCGGCGAAAACAAACAGGGCGAAAGCGGCACGACCAAAATCGCGACCGAGTGCTCTTACTACCAGCTCACGATTGACGGCAAAGAGGTCATCGAGATTGACGTCATCAACATGGTGATGAAAGTCGACGGCGTCGACCGTCTCGCTGAGCACCGCCGGGCGATTGGCCTGTAATCCGTTAACCGGTCAGCCAGGCTGGCCGGTCACTTACTCAGATTCAAAGAGAGCAACATCATGGAAAACATCAACGAAACCGCCACCACCGAAACCGAAAACCCGAACATTGTGATCCTCGATAATCCCGTCATGCGCGGGGAGCAAAAAATCGAACAGGTGACTGTGACCAAACCCAACGCCGGGACTCTGCGCGGCGTGAGTCTGGCCTCACTGGCAAACTCAGACGTCGATGCGCTGATTAAAGTGCTGCCGCGTATGACGTACCCGGCACTCACCGAGCATGAGGTCATGCGTCTGGAAGCGTCAGACCTGATTTTGTTCGCCGGTAAGGTGGTTGGTTTTTTGTCACCATCTTCGGCTCGCTGACATTCCCCGATAACCTTTCGGTTGATGACCTGATGGCGGATATCGCGGTGATTTTTCACTGGCCGCCATCAGAGCTTTATTCACTGAGCGTGACCGAGCTCATCACATGGCGCGACAAGGCGCTGCAGCGAAGCGGACACCACCATGAGCAATAACGTCAGGATTGAGGTACTGCTGAACGCAGTTGACCGGGCAAGCCGACCGCTTAAGTCTATCCAGACTGCCAGCAAGACCCTTGCCGGCGATATCCGCACTTCTCAGAACAGCCTGCGCGATCTGAATGCGCAGGCGTCCCGGATTGACGGATTCAGGAAAGCGAGCGCACAGCTTGCCGTGACCGGCCAGTCGCTTAACAAGGCGAAACAGGAAGCCGCCGCGCTGGCCGTGCAGTTTAAAAACACGGAAAACCCCACTAAAGCGCAGGCGCGGGCGATGGAGGCGGCAAAGAAATCCGCCGCTGACCTGCAGCTCAAATACAACAGCCTCAGGCGGTCGGTGCAGCGCCAGCGCACCGAGCTCGCGCGGGCTGGTATTAATACCAGAACCCTGTCGGCGGATGAGCGCCGCCTGAAAACCAGCATCAGTGAAACAACTGCGCAGCTCAACCGGCAGCGCGGGGCGCTGGCGCGGGTCAGTCAACAGCAGGCGCGACTGAGTCGCGTTAAAGAGCGTTATCAGGCCGGTAAATCCCTTGCCGGAGGCGCTGCAGCGGCAGGCGCGGCGGGCGTCGGTATCGCCACGGCGGGAACGATGGCCGGAGTAAAATTACTCACACCCGGTTATGACTTTGCACAGAAAAACTCTGAGCTGCAGGCCGTGCTCGGGGTCGAAAAACAGTCGCCCGAAATGGAGGCGCTGCGCAAACAGGCGCGACAGCTCGGGGACAATACCGCTGCGTCTGCAGACGATGCGGCGAGCGCGCAGATTATCATTGCGAAAAGCGGCGGGGATGCCGCAGCGATTCAGGCGGCGACGCCGGTCACGCTGAATATGGCGCTGTCTAACCGTCGCTCGATGGAAGAAAACGCCGCGCTGCTGACGGGGATGAAATCCGCGTTTCAGATGTCAAACGACCAGTTCGCACACATCGGCGACGTGCTGTCGATGACGATGAACAAAACGGCCGCTGACTTTGACGGGCTGAGCGACGCGCTGACGTATGCTGCGCCGGTGGCAAAAAATGCCGGGGTCAGTATCGAGCAGACCGCCGCAATGGTCGGCGCGCTCCATGACGCCAAAATCACCGGCTCGATGGCGGGAACGGGCAGCCGTGCCGTCCTGAGTCGCCTGCAAGCTCCGACCGGTAAGGCATACGAGGCCATCAAAGAACTCGGCGTTAAAACGTCTGACAGCAAGGGCAACACGCGCCCGATATTTGCCATTCTGAAAGAAATGCAGCGCAGTTTTGAGAAAAACAATCTCGGAACAAGCCAGCGCGGCGAATACATGAAAACCATCTTTGGTGAGGAAGCCAGCTCGGCGGCGGCGGTACTGATGACCGCTGCCTCAAGCGGTAAGCTCGACCAGCTCACGGCGGCGTTTAAAGCCTCGGACGGCAAAACCGCTGAGCTGGTCAAAATCATGCAGGACAACCTCGGTGGCGATTTCAAAGAATTCCAGTCAGCCTATGAGGCCGTTGGTACTGACCTGTTTGACCAGCAGGAGGGCTCACTGCGTGAACTCACTAAAACCGCCACGAAATATGTTTTAAAGCTCGACGGCTGGATCACCAATAACAAAACACTTGCGTCAACCATCGGCATCATAGCAGGCGGCGCACTGGCAATTATTGGCATCCTCGGGGCAATTGGTCTGGTCGCCTGGCCGGTCATTACCGGCATTAATATTTTGATTGCCGGTGCATCACTGCTAGGGACGGTTTTCTCGGTGGTGGGTGGAGCCATCATGACCGTGCTCGGGGCGCTTACCTGGCCGATTGTGGCTATTGGCGTTGCCATCGTCGCCGGTGCGCTGCTTATCCGCAAATACTGGGAACCAATAAGCGCATTTTTCTCAGGCGTAATGGAGGGGATAAAGCAGGCTTTTGCCCCTGTAGTGGAATTATTCGAACCGTTAAAGCCGGTTTTTGACTGGCTGGGTGACAAACTTAAAGCGGCGTGGCAGTGGTTTAAAGACCTGATCGCACCTGTTAAGTCGACGCAGGACACGCTCGACAGCTGCAAAAATGCGGGTGTGATGTTCGGAAAGATGCTGGCCGACGCGCTGATGTTACCGCTCAAAAGCTTTAATACATTGCGTACCGGCGTTAACTGGCTGCTGGAAAAGCTCGGAGTTATCAATAAAGAGTCGAGCGACCTTGACCAGAAAGCCGCAAAAGCCAATGCCGCAACGGGATCGGGTAAAGAGTCCACTATCAGACCAACACCGTTATTTGGCGATTCTCAGTGGTATCACCCGGTGCCGGTTCCTGCCGGGAAGACCTACGTCGACCAGAGCAAACCAGAATATAACATCACCCTGAATGGTGGCATTGCACCGGGTACAGACCTTGACCGGCAACTCCGGGAGGCAGTTGACAGACTCGACAAGCAAAACCGTGCGCGTCAGCGCTCAAGTATGCGTCACGATGGATGAGGGCTAAAGCATGTTAATGGTTTTAGGTTTATTTGTGTTTGAGCGCCGCACGCTGCCCTATCAGTCTATGCAGTATTCGAAAGATTATCGCTGGGCGTCAAACGACCGTATCGGCAAGCCACCGGCTTACCAGTATCTCGGGGAGGGAGAAACCACGCGCACGCTGTCGGGCGTGCTTTATCCCGAAATTACGGGCGGACGTCTGTCACTGACCGCCATCGAGCTGATGGCAGACGAGGGGCGAGCGTGGCCGCTGATTGACGGAACGGGCATGATCCACGGCATGTATGTCATCGACAAAGTAACACACACGCACACCGAGCTATTCAGCGATGGAGCGGCGAGAAAAATCGAGTTTAGCCTTTCACTTAAACGGGTCGATAAATCGCTGGCAGCCATTTATGGCGACCTGAAAACGCAGGCCGACAATCTGGTCACGTCTGCCGTTGACTGGCTGGGAGGGCTGGCTTGATGATTACGGGAATGGATATTCAGGCCGGGGCGAAGATAGCCCCGGCGTTTATGCTCAAGCTGGATAACGAGAATATCACGCAGGATTTTAGCGACCGCCTTATCAGCCTGAACATGACCGACAATCGCGGATTTGAGGCCGACCAGCTCGATATCGAGCTCGATGATACTGACGGCCAGATAGCAATGCCACCGCGCGGCGCAACCTTGACGCTGTGGTTAGGCTGGCAGGGTGCAGCGCTGATAAAAAAAGGGACGTTCACGGTCGACGAAATCGAGCACAGGGGGGCTCCTGATACGCTGACCATCCGGGGGCGAAGCGCCGATTTTCGCGGGACGCTGAACTCTCGCCGGGAGCAGTCATGGCATGACACCACGCTCGGGAAAATTGTTGAAACGATTGCGGCACGCAATAAGCTGGCCGCCAGCGTGGCCGACACGCTGAAAGCCGTCAAAGTGCCTCACATTGACCAGTCGCAGGAATCCGACGCGGTGTTTCTGTCCCGCCTGGCTGACCGGAACGGGGCGTCGGTTTCGGTAAAAGCGGGAAAACTGTTATTCCTGAAAGCGGGGAGCGGTAAGACGGCCAGCGGAAAGCCCATTCCGCAGATGACGCTTGAGCGCGGGGATGGCGATCGTCATCAATTTGCCATTGCTGACCGGGAAGCCTACACCGGCGTGTCGGCAAAATGGCTGCACACCAAAGACCCGAAGCCGCAAAAGCAAAAGGTGAAGCTCAAGCGTAAGCCCAAAGAGAAGCATCTCCGCGCGCTGCAGCACCCGAAAGCGACCAAAGCCCCGGCAAAGGCCAAAGCCAAAAAAGAGCAGGAAGCGCGCGAGGGTGAGTATATGGCCGGTGAGGCTGACAACGTGCTGGAGCTGACGACCATCTACGCGACAAAGGCGCAGGCCATGCGCGCCGCTCAGGCGAAGTGGGACAAGCTGCAGCGAGGCGTTGCTGAGTTTTCAATCTCGCTGGCGATTGGCCGGGCAGATTTATTTCCTGAAACGCCCATCGCGGTGAAAGGCTTTAAGCGCGTTATAGACGAGCAGGCATGGATAATCAGCCGGGTGGTGCATAACCTCAACGGGAGCGGCTACACGACGGGCTTAGAGCTTGAGGTTAAGGTTTCGGATGTGGAGTACGAAAGCGAAGAGTTAACACAGTAAAATGAATTTAACTATTTGTTATTTAAGGATAAATTGAGTAAAATTTGCGCGTCGGAAATTAAAAGAGGTGCTCGCCATGTTTCACTGCCCAAAATGCCATTTCGCCGCTCACGCCCGCACAAGTCGGTATTTTACTGACACAACCAAGGAGCGTTATCACCAGTGCACAAACATTAACTGCAGTGCGACGTTTGTGACCACTGAGACGGTCGAGCGCTTTATCGTATCGCCGGGGGAAGTAGTACCTGCCCCGCCACACCCGAAGCAATCAGGCCAGCAACAACTTACATGGATGTGACCAAAAGAAAGCCCCGCTATTTGCGGGGTTTTTTTACAAACTATATTCTCGATTGGAGTTTATAATGCGCTCGCTAGCCATAATTGTTATGAAATAAAACCTCTATCGCAAACTTGCAGCATATTATTTTGTTAATTCATGTGAAATATTTTAACCTAAATTCCCGAAATGCTAAATTAATTTGCGAGAATTAAGATCATTAAGAATTTGAATATATTCATAAGCGATTTGTTCTATGGCTTGGCCTACATCAAGAACGGGAAAATTGCACGGCTTTTTGAAAACAGCTTCAAAGATGGTTCCTAAGCTTCGACCATGCGTATCAAAGCTTGTAACCCTGTATAGTGGATACAGAAACTCAAAGCTCTGATTGTTTGAGTGGGTAAGCTTACCTAAAAGGTCTTTCATATTGGGTAGCTTTTGTAGATTTTTCCAGTTAGGATCTTCGGCTTCAAGTTTGCTTCCATCGCCTTGCATGAATTGCTGCCATTCTGGTTCGCGCAAATCATTCATCAGCTTCCGGTAGTTTTCTTTGAATGTATTTAGTTGCTCTTCATACCTGCTAGCCATCTGTGCTGGAACTTCAAAAATATAAAGTATAATGAAAAATGGTTCTAGCAAAGAACGCGCCAAAGGGTGTGTAAAGTATCTTTGGTCAACATTAGAGGTTTTATCAAGAGTGATGTCACTTCTCAGTAAGGTACCAGCAATGGAGTAAAATCGAAGCACTTCTTGTAGGAAGAAACCAGTTGCATCTGCTTTTGGTGTCAAGGACTTAATGTTATGAATATGTGTTTCCAACTGCTCAAAATTTGTAGGCATGAGTTCCCTTTCTGTTTCCGTTGATTGATTTCTAGACTAATTCAGTAAGTTGTAACTAGAGTTACAGTCTAATGCAACCGGTACGTAAATTTTTAAGTTTGAACGAAGATTAAAAAAGCAAAGCCCCGCACATGGCAGGGCTTTTTTTTCGATGTGGTCAATATGTGGTCACGATGTAAAATAAATCCATTTATTTCATTAACTTGAAGCGTTTAAAAAAGCTCCTGAGGGAGCCTTTCTTATATCAAAATACTTTCTTGTAAGGCTGCACGGTCACCTTTGCATACACGCCCGCCGCGACATACGGATCCGCGTCAGCCCAGGCCTGCGCAGCTTCCAGTGATTCGAATTCAGCAATGACCGTCGAGCCTGAAAAACCCGCCGCACCCGGATCGTTGCTGTCTACGGCAGGCATTGGGCCTGCGGTCAATAATTTGCCTTCATCCTGAAGCAGCTGCAGGCGAGCCAGGTGCGCAGGGCGTACAGAAAGGCGTTTTTCCAGGGAGTCGGCGTTATCTTCGGCGTAAATCACATAAAGCACGGGGGTAGCTCCTTAACCAGTAAAAGTGTCAATTACGTTATGTGAAAGGGCAACTGACTGCAATGTAAAGATAAAAACAATGTTAATACCCTGATCTGAGTGCGCTTTTTTTGGGGTTTCTTGCGCTTAAATTGCCCCGCATCAAAGTGACTTGTTGAATATGATTGCTATTTGCATTTAAAATCGAGGTCCGGTTTTTAAACGTTGATGATTATGACTTCGATGACCCTAGATTTACCTCGCCGCTTTCCATGGCCGACGCTGCTTTCCGTGGTTATCCACGGCGCTGTCGTGGCGGGTCTGCTCTATACCTCGGTTCATCAGGTTATTGAAATGCCAGCGCCCGCGCAGCCTATTTCTGTGACCATGGTATCGCCTGCGGATCTTGAGCCGCCGCAGGTTGCGCCACCGCCACAGCCCGTCGCTGAGCCAGAACCGGAGCCAGAGCCTGAACCCGTTCCGGAGCCGCCGAAAGAAGCGCCCGTGGTGATCCACAAGCCGGAGCCAAAACCTAAACCTAAACCGAAGCCAAAGCCGGTGAAGAAGGTGGAAGAGCGTCCGAAACGTGAAACGCGTCCGGTTGAGCCACGCGCAACGCAGACGGTCGAAAACGCTGCGCCGTCGCGACCGCTAATGAATAGCGCGCCTGCAGCGGCAAAACCAACGGTATCCGCGCCTGCGGGGCCTCGCGCCCTCAGCCGTAACCAACCGCAATATCCGGCGCGCGCGCAGGCTCTGCGTATTGAAGGGCGTGTGCGGGTCAAATTTGACGTAACCTCTGATGGCCGCGTCGAGAACGTAGAAGTCCTGTCTGCACAGCCTTCTAATATGTTCGAGCGTGAGGTGAAGTCAGCCATGAGAAAATGGCGTTATGAAGCCGGCAAGCCGGGTCGTGGGTTGATTGTGAATATTGTGTTCCGCCTGAACGGCGGGGCACAGATGGAATAAAAGAAAAAGCCTCCGGACCGGAGGCTTTTTTTTGTCTGAATATCAGGCCTGCGGCAGTGGCCGGGGTTTGCCCGCGTTATCTACCGCCACGTAGATAAACAGCGCTTCCGTTGCCTTATAACGCTGCCCAATCGGCTCAGAAGAGACTTTTTTCACCCACACTTCAATATTGATAGAAATAGACGTATTGCCGCGCTTAACACAGCGCGCGTAACAGCAGACAACGTCACCCACAGCCACTGGTCGAAGGAAGGTCATGCCGTCTACCCGGACGGTTACAACCCGCCCGTGTGCAATCTCTTTTGCCAGGATCGCGCCGCCCATATCCATTTGCGACATAAGCCAGCCGCCAAAAATATCGCCGTTAGCATTGGTGTCTGCGGGCATTGCCAGCGTGCGCAATACCAGTTCGCCCTGAGGGGCGTCATTTTTTGTCATTGTTTTTACTCGTAACTGAAGACTTCAGGCGGGATGCTACTATGATTTCGGGCTGGAGAGAATAGACCGGAGCGCAGGGATCTTGCGCTCCGGTTATGTTTATCAGTGCTTCTCGTCCTGAGGCATATGACGATAGATATACACCCCGCTTAACAGGGTGAAGATCAGCGTTAACGCCGTCAGGCCAAAGACCTTGAAGTTGACCCAAATATTCTGTGGCAGCCAGAAGGCGATATAGATATTGGCGAGGCCACATAAAATAAAGAACACCGCCCAGGCGATATTCAGGCGGGACCAGACGTGCTGCGGCAGCGTCAGCTCTTTGCCCAGCATGCGCTGGATCAGCGGCTTTTTCATAATCCACTGGCTAATCAGCAATGCACCGGCGAACAGGCCATAAATGACGGTCACCTTCCATTTGATAAACTCATCATTATGGAAGAACAGGGTTAACCCGCCAAAGACCGCAACCAGGACAAACGTCACCAGCGCCATTTTTTCAACTTTACGATAGCGAACCCAGCTGTAAATTAGCACGATGGCTGTGGCGATAATCAGTGCCGTGGTCGCAGCATAGATGTCGTACAGCTTATAAAAGGCAAAAAAGACGACCAGCGGTAAAAAATCCAGAAACTGCTTCATTCTACAATCCCATCCTCTGAGTGGGGCCAGACACAGCGATGTGCCCGGCCATCAGGACTACTGACGAATTAACATATACAGGCGGAACAGGTAGACCAGCAGCACGGCTGAAATCAGATTGCTCAGCGTATTAGCGACTACCGCACCCACATTGGGCGTTAACACGGCAAAGTTCGGCGCAAACAGCAGTAACAGCGTTTTAGCAAGCAGCCAGCCGATGACAGCCGGTGCGACCAGGCGCATATTCGACCAGGCCAGTCGGATGCTGCTGCGCATCGCGGTGAAGATCCCCATTTTATCCTGGACCACCATCACCGGCGCGAAGGAGAGCACGATAGCCAGCAGCACGCCCGGAACTACGATCAGCATAATCCCCATCTGTACCAGCAGGGTGGTCAGAAAAATGAGGATAAACAGTTTCGGCAGAACAGGGGCGCTGGCACCAATGGCACGCAGGGCGCTGACGCGTTGTCCGGCTGAAACCAGTTGGATCATCAGCAGCACACCACCTGCGAGGATAGCATTGCCAATCAGGCCGGAGAAGGTGGACGCAGCCGATGCCCGCAGCAGGATTTGCTGCTGTTCAGGCGTCATGTTCTGCACCAGGTCAAACAGCCCCACGCTCCCTGCAAGGTGATCTCCCTGGCTGAGGCTGGCAATTTGTTCATCACTGGGTGAGAACGCATGACCCAGCACCACCGTGATAAAAGCGCACAACAACGCAATCAGTAAAAAGGTAATGAACTGATTGCGGAAAAAATTTCCCGTGTCACGGTAGACAGACTTCGCCGTGATAGACATGCACTCTCCTTGAGTATTGCAGGTGTTAATTAGCCGGCAATTGTACACCGGATAACGCCGCTGTGGCAGCATCAAGGGGTGTATGGAAAAGCATATCTTTGTAAAGCAGCGGTAAGAGTCAACTTTCCCGTCTTCAACGCCAGAATCTGATCCTCTCGTTTAGCGATGCTTACTGACAATTACCTGGCCTGCAAATCCTTGAAATTTGATGTAGATACGCATTCGCCCCTCCAGAATGGACCTTAAAAATTAACCCAGATCAATGAATGTTAAAGTATTGGTTTTAATGTGATCTGTGTTAGATCACTTATTACTCATTTGTGAGTATATTCACCACCGCTATGAAAACCACAACGATGGAGCGGATATGAAAAAATTAGCGGTGGCAGCCCTTATCTTAAGCAGTCTCTCTGGCGGCGCGTACGCGCACGAAGCAGGCGAATTCTTTATACGAGCCGGTTCAGCAACGGCCCGTCCAACCGAAGGATCGGATAACGTTCTGGGTCTGGGGGGCTTTAACGTTAGCAACAATACCCAGCTGGGCTTAACGTTCACCTATATGGCAACGGATAACATTGGCGTTGAATTACTGGCAGCCACGCCTTTCCGCCATCGCGTGGGGACGGGGCCAACCGGGGATATCGCTACGGTGCACCATTTGCCGCCTACGCTGATGGCGCAGTGGTATTTTGGTGACTCAAGCAGCAAGGTGCGCCCGTATATCGGGGCAGGCGTGAATTACACCACTTTCTTTGATGAGAAATTTAACGATACCGGGAAAGCGGCAGGGCTTTCCGATCTCAGCCTGAAGGATTCCTGGGGCGTGGCGGGGCAGGTGGGTCTCGATTATCTGATTAACCGCGACTGGCTGATTAACGCCTCGGTCTGGTATATGGATATCGATACTGATGTTCGTTTCAAGGCCGGGGGTGAACAGCAGAGCATCAGCACTCGCCTCGATCCATGGGTGTTTATGTTCTCGGCGGGTTATCGCTTCTGACGCACGCGTTCAGCTGGCCGCGGCGCGGCCAGCCTCTTCAGAATGAGGGATAGACGGGCCGTTCATCCAGCTTAGCGCAGCGTTTAAGGCGCGTTTCGCCGTCATATAAATAGCTGAATGCATCGCTGGAGATGGAATGGAACAGGATATCGCCGTTCGCAAACGGAATAATTTCGGTATCGCCGGAGCGCTTGTGACCAGCGCCGGTTTCAAAATTTCCCTGCCATTTTTCCTGCGTATGATCATAGACATGGAGAATAACCTCGACCAGCCCCCTGTCCGGGCAATTGAGCCGTAAAAGCGTGGAGGAGAAATTGAGAGACGAAGCGTGACATGACACAAATAAAGAAATAAACAAAAACGTTCTAAAAAACATTAATCCATTAAAGCCTTACTCAAACCAGACTTAAGATTTTACTTAAGTCAAGCCACTTAACTTTGCCATGGATCAACATGACTTAGTTTTCAAGGGAATAGCGAATGCTATTGGCGACTGGCTGGTAAAAAAGGACGATATATCCCTATTGAACTAATAATTCATGTAGTCTGGTTACTCCACATAACTGGCTGGAGGGGATATCCCCGACATAAAATTTGAATGTCCGGTTTGTGCGGGTACCCGCTTTTATTTTACCAGGTTTAACCCGGCAGCAAACCAACCCCACGGTGCAGTCTGTTCCGTTTGCGCGACACGACTCACCACACATTCATGCCTACCAAAGCTTAAACGACGGCGATGGCCTAAGCCCGTCACCTGAATAAAGGCCTCGCTGAGGCCTTTTTAGACAGTGGTATTATTTCTGAATTAAATAACGAATAGTCGGACCATCCTGCTGAATATCCAGAACGGTATACCCGTGGTTTTTGGCATCCAGAGGGATATTATTGATCGACTGAGGGCAATCGCTTACCACTTCCAGTATCTCACCTTTTTTAAGCTGTGGCAGCGCTTCAAGCGTGGCGACGGCCGGATATGGGCAAGGCTCGCCGACCATATCGAGACGATAGTCAGGCACGATATCTTTCATGCGATATTCTCCTGTGTTTCAGTGCTGACAGGGCTGCGGCGGAAGAAGCGTTTTTCCTGCGCCACGACGAGTAAAAATGCGATTAACAGCAGGGCGTAGGTCACTAACAGGCCGCCGAGCGGGCCAAACGTCGCGAGCAGATTAACCTTATCCCAGTTGGTCGCCAGCACCGGGGAGAGATCATCCCAGAAATACGCCAGAATCGTTGAGCCAATCACGTTACCCAGACCGACCCACCAGTAATGCACCTGACCTTCCACGGCCCGGTACATCCAGCCCGTTTCGCAGCCGCCGGCCAGCACAATACCAAAGCCAAACAGCAGGCCGCCAATCACGGCGTTTGGACCTGCCCACATGATTTTTGGCTCAACGCCAAGCTGCACATAGCTGAAGATACCAATGGCGCTCACCGCCATCCCGGCAATAATCGCTTTTGCCATCATCGTGCGCCCGGTGATCCACATATCGCGAAACGCGCTGGTAAAGCAGATCTGAGCGCGTTCAATCAGCAGCCCAAAGCCGACGCCGAAAAGCATAGCCAGCCCAAGTTTCGGCTGGTTTAACGCGGTACAAAGTGCCCACGCTACCATCGCGAAAAAGACCAACATCCCAAGGCGGAAGCGACGACGGGCCTGGGCGGGTTTTTGCGTCAGCGGCGATGCTGCGCCCACTTTGACCATCTTCACGGGAATGCGAAACAGCGGGAGCAGGGTGAATTTAGCGCCAAAGTACGAGCCAATGGCCGTCGCCACGGCAAAGAACCAGGCGTGCAGAGAAAACTGAGGAATACCGGTAAAGAAAGCGGCAAGATTACAGCCCATCGCCAGCCGTGCGCCAAACCCGGCAATGATCCCGCCAACAACGGCCTGCATAATACGAATGCGGCTTTTTGGCATGCGGATCTTAACGTTGTTTGCCCACAGCGCTGCCGCAAAGCAGCCGCCGAACATACCGATAATCATCATCCCGTCGATGCGGGTCAGCGGCGTGCCGTCCAGATGAATCAGTTTGAAGTAGCCCCACTCTTCGGCATGTACCCCGGCCAGCTGTAACAGCTGTCCACCCCAGCGGGTAAACTCGCCGGTGACTGCCCAGAAGGTGCCGGTAATGCCAAAATAGTAAGTCGAAAGGATACCGGCTGCGATAACTGCCGGAACGGGTGACCAGAACTTAACCAGGTAAGTCTGCTTGAATTGCTGCCATGTCATGAAGATGCCTCTGAACTCAGAAGGTGTATGTGAAAACAACGGCCCGGAATATATACCTTTTTTCCTTTCTTCAAAACCTCCGAAAAACGTTCCTCAACTATTCCTCGCTTTTTTATGACCTTCATCATTAATCCGCGCTGGTGATGTCCTGGTCTGCTCTGTGCCAAAAGCGGACGTTCACGTCCGTTCTAGAAATATTGGCCCGATAATTCAGCGTTAAATTTTCCGGTTAATACGCAACGCATCCACAACGAGTGAAAACGCTGGGGAAGGCTGTTTACGGCTGGGATAATAAAGATAGTAGCCGGGAAAAGGACGGCACCATTCTTCAAGCACGCGGATCAGTTTTCCTTCCTGCAGATGTGTGCCGAACTCCTCTTCAGGTAAAAAGGCAATGCCCAGTCCGGCAAGAGCTGCGTCAACGACATGTTCCGATGTGTTAAACGTCAGTTGCCCTTCAACCCGAACGTGAAATTTACCGTTTTCCTGCTCAAACTCCCAGGCGTAAATTTTCCCCGATTGAACCATGCGCTCATTAATACAGCAGTGTTGCATCAGATCGCGTGGCGTCTGAGGGGCGGCGCACCGGGCGAAATACTCAGGGGAAGCTACAGCCGCCATGCGCAGTTTCGGGCCAATGGGTACGGCTATCATATCTTTGTCGATAGTGTCCCCGAGCCGCACGCCGGCATCAAAACGATCCGCAACGATATCCCGGAAGCCGTGGTTGGCATCAAACTCAATATGAATATCAGGATATTCGCGTAACAGTGGTGTCAGCTTTGGCAGCAGCGTGGTCTTCAGAACATTAGGTCCACATGTAATACGGACGGTCCCGGCAGGTTTATCACGCAGTGCCGTCAGCATGTCCAGCTCGGCTTCAATCTCATCAATACGATGTCCCACAGACTGCAGCAGGCGCTCCCCGGCAGCCGTCACTGACACACTGCGCGTGGTCCTTGTCAGCAGACGGATTTGCATCCGTTCTTCCAGCCCGGAAATCGCCTGGCTCAGTGCGGGCTGGGTCACGCCGAGCTGGGCGGCAGCGCGCGTAAAGCTGCCCTCACGCGCCACGGTGACGAAAGAGAGTAAGTCGTTGAGATTGCGTCTGGCCATGCTCGTTTCCGGTCCATTTATAAATTTTACTTATAAGGGTATTAAGTATTCATTAGCTAGTTAACCCGCTGCATATTGGTAACAATAATGCGATGAAAAAGTCAACGCTAACCCTTATGCAAAACGCTTACTGCAGAACATCACTGCTGCTCCTTGCCGGCCTGCTTTTCATCACGCAGTCCGCTATGGCGGGTGACAACGACCGGGGAGTGGCGCAGGAGACGCTTATGAAAATTGAGATCATTGTGGAGGGAGAAACCGCCACCGCCACCCTCTTTGATACGCCGACAGGCCGGGACTTTGCGTCTTTGCTTCCCCTCAGCCTGACGCTGGAAGACTATGACGATATTGAGCGTATAAGCGACCTGCCGCGCAGGCTTTCCACGGTGCAGGCACCGGACGGCATAACGCCGGAAGCCGGAGATATCACTTACTACGCGCCCTGGGGCAACCTGGCGATTTTTGCCCGGGGCAGGGCTTACGCCCGTTCACTGATCCCGTTAGGGAAAGTGGATTCCGGACTGCCGGTCCTGCAGCGCCACGGACCTCTTGCGGTGCAGATCAGGGTCGCCAACTGACCCGCAGCACCTTCCGTACCGCGATTATCCCTCTTATCCCGTCCCCGTATGCCGTTTCAGCTCTTCCTGCAGCGCTGAAGGCTCCGGGGCACAGACTTCATGTTATCTACTGAAAAGAAATCCCTGAATGAGTAATAAGACCGACGAAAACAGAAAAAAAAACACCGGAAGCGGGAAACAGCCTGCGCACTGGAGTGGTGTCTTTGCCATGACGCTGTGCGTCTTCGCCCTGATCGCCTCCGAATTCATGCCGGTCAGCCTGCTGACACCGATGGCGCAGACCCTTCGTGTCACCGAAGGCATGGCCGGACAGGGCATCGCCATTTCCGGGGCATTTGCAGTGGTAACCAGCCTGTTTATTTCCGTGCTGGCAGGCACGCTTAACCGGAAAACGCTGCTGCTCGGCCTGACCTGCATTATGGCAATTTCCGGTGCTGTTATTGCGATGGCACCCAATTACATGACCTATATGGCGGGCAGGGCCCTGATTGGCATTGTGGTCGGCGGGTTCTGGTCAATGTCGGCCGCGACGGCAATGCGTCTGGTCCCGGTGCATCGTGTTCCGCTGGCGCTGGCTATTTTCAACAGCGGCAATGCTCTGGCTACCGTCGTGGCTGCCCCTCTGGGCAGCTGGCTCGGATCGGTGGTTGGCTGGCGGGGGGCCTTCTTCTGCCTGGTGCCGGTCGCCATCATCGCGTTTGTCTGGCAATTACTCAGTCTGCCTTCCATGCCGGTCACCCGTCAGGCCGCGGCTTCCCGCAACGTATTCATGCTGTTTCGTCGCCGGGTGGTCACGCTGGGCATGCTGGGTGTGGGGATCTTCTTTATGGGGCAATTCACGCTCTTTACCTACATCAGGCCTTTCCTTGAGACGGTGACGCGGGTGGATGACGCAACGGTGACCCTGGTCCTGCTGGTTATTGGTGTAGCGGGTTTCATCGGCACTACGCTGATTGGCCGGGTGTTAAAACGCGGGTTCTACCCGACCCTGATGGCCATCCCGGTACTGATGGCCATCACCGCGCTGGCACTGATTGCCTTCGGCAGTCAGGTAGCCATCGTGACGGCGTTGCTTGGGCTGTGGGGGCTGATTTCCACAGCCGCACCGGTGGGATGGTGGGCATGGGTTCCGCGTACCTTCCCTCAGAATGCCGAAGCGGGCGGCGGACTGATGGTGGCGATGGTGCAGCTGTCCATTGCTCTCGGTTCGACGGTGGGCGGCCTGCTTTTCGACCATCACGGCTACCAGAGCACCTTCCTGGCCAGCGCCGCGATGCTGATTATCGCAACCGTACTGATCTTCCTGACCTCGCGGGCAGACACTTCTGCCGCAGACCATTCATAAACCCAGGAGTAATGCCATGACAGTTAAAGCTTACGGTGCCCATGCGGGCACACTGCCGCTGGAGCCGATGGATATCACCCGTCGCGCCCCCGGTGCCCATGATGTGCAGATTAATATCGCGTACTGCGGAGTCTGCCATTCGGATATCCACCAGGTACGCGCTGAATGGGCTGGAACGCTCTATCCCTGCGTACCGGGACATGAAATTGTCGGTCGTGTAGTGGCCGTTGGCGATCACGTCTCCGGTTTTTGTGCAGGGGACCTGGTGGGGGTCGGCTGCATTGTCGACAGCTGCCGGCACTGCAGTGACTGTGACGACGGACTGGAGAACTACTGCGACCATATGACAGGGACATACAATTTCCCGACGCCGGATGCGCCGGGCCACACGCTGGGCGGATATTCGCAGCAGATTGTGGTGCATGAGCGCTATGTCCTGCGCGTCACTCACCCAGAAGCGCAACTGGCCGCCGTGGCTCCGCTGCTGTGCGCGGGGATCACAACGTACTCACCGCTGCGTCACTGGCAGGCGGGCCCCGGCAAAAAGGTCGGCGTGGTCGGTATCGGTGGACTGGGGCATATGGGGATCAAGCTTGCGCACGCCATGGGCGCGCATGTTGTGGCCTTTACCACGTCTGAGTCCAAACGTGACGCCGCCAGAGTGCTTGGTGCAGATGAGGTGGTGGTCTCCCGTCATGCCAGCGAAATGGAAGCCCATGCAAAGAGCTTCGATTTTATCCTCAACACCGTTGCTGCGCCGCATAACCTCGACGTGTTCACTGCGCTGCTGAAACGCGATGGCACGATGACCCTGGTGGGTGCGCCGGCCACGCCGCATGATGCGCCAGAAGTGTTCAGCCTCATCATGAAGCGCAGGTCGATTGCCGGGTCGATGATTGGCGGCATTCCTGAAACGCAGGAGATGCTCGATTTCTGCGCCCAACACGGCATTGTCGCCGACATTGAGCTTATCCGCGCCGACCAGATTAACGACGCCTATGAGCGCATGCTCAGGGGCGATGTGCATTACCGGTTTGTCATTGATAACGCCACCCTGGCTTAATGATAAGGAGACCATCATGAAAAAATTTACGTTAGCGCTGGGGCTGTTGATCAGTGCATTTGCTTCCTCTGCGGCGGATATGTCCCGTGGGGCCGATAATTTTTATAAAAGCGATAAGGTGACGCAGCAAAAAGTCACCTTTAAAAACCAGTATCAGATGGCCGTGGTCGGCAACCTGTTTATCCCGAAAAAGATGAACCAGAATACCCGACACCCGGCGATCGTCGTTGGTCACCCGATGGGAGCCGTTAAGGAACAGAGTTCGAATCTCTATGCGCAGAAGCTGGCGGAGCAGGGGTTTGTCACGCTGGCTATCGATCTCTCTTTCTGGGGAGAAAGCGAGGGCAAACCGGGGCACCTGATTTCACCGGAAATCTACACAGATGATTTCAGCGCGGCGGTTGATTATCTAAGCACACAGCCGTTTGTCGATCCGGATAGCATCGGTGTATTAGGTATCTGCGGCAGCGGAAGTTTTGTTATCAGTGCTGCCAAGATTGACTCGCGTATGAAAGCCATTGCCACGGTCAGCATGTATGACATGGGGAGCGCGTTCCGTAATGGCCTTAATCATTCCCAGACGGGAGAACAACGTAAGGCCTTTATCCAGTCAGCCACTGAGCAACGGTTAGCCGAGTTTAAGGGCGGCGAGACGGCTTATATCCCTGGCACCGTGAACAAACTGGATGACTCCACACCGGATATTCAGCGTGAGTTCTTTGATTTCTACCGCACCGAACGCGGCGGCTACACCCCACAGGGTCAGAAAGAAGAACTGACGACGAAACCGATGCTGAGCAGTATTGGCAAGTTTATGAACTTCTATCCGTTCAACGATATTGAAACCATCTCTCCGCGCCCGATGCTGTTTATTACCGGCGATCAGGCACACTCAAAAGAGTTCAGCGAGGACGCTTTCAAACGCGCCGGTCAGCCTAAAGAACTGTACATCGTACCGGGCGCAGGGCATGTCGATCTGTATGACCGTACCGACGTAATCCCTTTTGGCAAGCTGACAGACTTTTTCCGTAAGAATCTGCAATAACACGTTCAGTTAAGGAGCATTTGACATGAACTACAAACATCTGGGGCGTACCGGTCTGCGGGTGAGCCGCATCGGTCTCGGTACCATGAATTTCGGTGAGCTGACGGATGAGTCGGCCAGCTTCAGGATCATGGATGAAGCCGTGGATGCAGGTATCAACTTTTTCGATACCGCTGACGTCTATGGCGGGCCGCAGTCGCCGGATATGGCAAAGGGTTACGGAACATCCGAAGAAATCATCGGTAACTGGCTGGCGCGTAGTGGTCAGCGTGACCGGATAGTGCTGGCCACGAAAGTTTACCAGCCGATGGACACGGGGCCGAACGACAAATACCTGTCTGCCTACCATATCCGCCGGGCCTGTGAGGCCAGCCTGAAAAGGCTGAAAACGGACCATATCGATCTCTATCAGATGCACCATATCGACCGGAACACGCCCTGGGAGGAGATCTGGCAGGCCATGGAACAGCTGATCCGTGAGGGTAAAATCAGCTACGTTGGCAGCAGTAACTTTGCTGGCTGGGATATTGCCACTGCACAGTGCAAGGCCGACGCGCGCAACCTGCTGGGGCTGGCATCGGAACAGAGCCTGTACAATCTGACTCAGCGCACGATTGAGCTAGAAATCATTCCGGCGCTGCGTCATTACGGCATTGGCCTGATCCCCTGGAGCCCGGTCGGGATGGGGATGCTGGGCGGTGTTCTGAAGAAAATTGCCGGTGGCCGCCGGGCATCACCGCAGTTGCAGGCACAAATCAACCGCCTGCGGCCACAACTGGAGGCCTGGGAAACACTGTGTGATGAGCTGGGGGAAACACCATCAGACGTCGCGCTGGCTTGGCTACTGCAGAACTCGGTGGTTAGCGCCGTGCTCAGTGGTCCGCGTACAGTTGAACAGCTCCGTCAGAATCTCAATGCCCTGACGCTGTCTCTTTCAGACGATACGCTCAAAAGGCTGGATACCATCTGGCCGGGGCCAGGCGGAGAGGCACCTGAAGCTTACGCGTGGTAAAAGGTTATCAGTGTTAACAATTACCGGCCTTCGGGTCGGTAATTACATTATTTCGGCGAAATTTATTTATTACCTGAAGATGTTGTACTTTTCATCAATTCTTAGATGTCCGCTGTTCGCTCATATGGGACAACCATAATCACATCTCCTAACCCAAAGGAGATTGAGCATGACAACATACCCCTGGAACAAGGGCCGTATTATTGGCCAGAAACGGCCTCTTCAGATCTCTCATATCTGGGGAATCCATATCAGACTTGAGCTGGAAGGAAAAGTACGCGATTTAGCTCTATTTAACATGGCTCTGGACAGTAAACTTCGGGGCTGTGATCTGGTTAAGCTAAAAGTTTCTGATGTGGCCTATGGGCACTCTGTTTCGGGCAGAGCGACAGTGCTGCAGCAAAAAACGGGAAGCCCCGTTCAGTTTGAACTGACTAAAGGAACAAGAGAGTCTGTAGCAGCGTGGATCAAAATGGCTCATCTACGTAGTAGCGACTATCTGTTCCAGTCCCGCGTCGGTTCTTCACAACATATCTCAACAAGGCAATATAACCGTATTTTTCATGGATGAATTGATAAGCTGGGTCTCGACGAGGCTCTGTACAGCACGCATTCTATGCGAAGAACCAAGCCATATCTGATCTATAAAAAAACGAAGAATCTTCGAGTGATCCAGCTACTTTTAGGTTACAAGAAACTCGAAAGTACCGTCCGTTATCTCGGTATTGAAGTGGATGATGCCCTAGAGATATCTGAGTCTATTGAAGTTTAATTTATGAGGGCTGCAAAAGCAGCCCTGTGTCAAAAGCGGACGTTGTTTGCTGGGCGGCTCTGCGTGACCGTCATAATTATCGGTGACTTTATCTTCCTGAATCAGGGAACTACCGGTCTGTTATTAACTACCGTTTTCATGATCAGTGTTGAGGTCAGGCGCTGAACGCCTGGCAGCGCTGAAAGGTCAAGATCATAGAGCCGCTGAAAGCTCTCCATGTCCCGTGTCAGGACGTGCAGCATATAATCCGGGTTACCAAACAGGCGCTGCGCGTTTATCACCTCTGGGACGTCAACCACCGCCTCCTCAAAGCTGCTTACCGCCTGACGATCGGCCTTTTCAAGTGATACAAAAACGATCACTGAAAAGCTCAGTCCGAGCTTGGCGGTATCGACCTGAGCACGATATCCACTGATGATGCCCGTCTCTTCAAGGCTTTTAACGCGACGGTGGCAGGGGGAAAGGCTCAGCCCGACCTTGTCCGCCAGCTCTGTCAGGGACAGGCGTCCGTCAGCCTGGAGTTCAGCAATGATCTTTTTATCGGTTCTGTCCACGTTCCCGCCTTATCAGGTAGTCAAATCCACACGATTCAGATCTGGAATATATTTCTCATTATACCCGATTTAAAGCAAACATCTTCTAAAAAAACCGCCATCAAAGGCTAATCAGGAAAGTTATCCCGCACATCAGTTGATAAGATCGTTTTTAGTTTTTAACTGAACAGAAAGGTGATGAAGTGGATTTCAGTTTGCTAGCAGCGTTCTGGATTGTATCGTTTTCTCTTGTTATGACGCCCGGAGCGGACTGGGCCTATGCCATTTCTTCCGGCATGCGCAACAGAATGCTGCTTCCGGCTGTGTCCGGCATGCTGCTGGGGTATGTTGTCATAACGGTTGTCGTCGCGGCCGGCGTTGGAGCACTGGTCGCCAGCATGCCGGTCATTCTGACGGTGCTTACCTATGCCGGAGCGGCCTATCTGCTGTGGCTCGGGGCCGGCGTCCTGCGCAATCCCCCGGTTCCGTCTGCAGGTAACTTTGGCGGGGAGGTAAACAGGTTCCGGACGCTGATGAAGGGGTTTGGCATCAGCGGGATCAACCCGAAAGCGCTGCTGCTTTTTCTGGCGCTTCTGCCGCAGTTCACCAGTCGTGACGCCGGCTGGTCAGTTGGCGTGCAGATTTTCTTTATGGGACTGATTCAGATTATTAACTGCGCGGTGGTGTATAGCGTCGTCGGGCTGGGTTCGAAAGCGATCCTGCGCACGCGTCCGGAGGCGGCGCGGCGGGTCAGCCAGTTCTCTGGCATTGCCATGATTTTCATCGCTTTCCTGCTCATCGGTGAGCAGATCTATACCGCCCTGAAATAACGGGCTCACGCCACGCCCGGGGGCATCATCTCGGGTGCCCCTGGCTTCTGTGAAATGAATAATCAGGCTGACCGCGCTGCGTGACAGCCCCTGCAAACACATCTATGGCACATCAATGAACACATTTCGCATCAGAGACATCATTATCCTTGGCTTCATGAACTTTGCCCTGTTCGTCGGCGCCGGTAATATCATCTTTCCACCGTTCATCGGCCTGCAGGCCGGTACATCTGTCTGGACGGCAGCGGCGGGATTTCTGCTGACGGGCGTCGGGCTTCCCGTTATTACCGCCATTGTGATGGCAAAGGCTGGCGGGGCATTATCCGCCGTCACCCGCCCGGTTGGCAGGGTGTGCGGCTTACTGCTGGCCGTTATCTGTTACCTTTGCATCGGACCGTTCTTTGCCACGCCGCGTACTGCGACGGTTTCCTATGAGCTCGCCGTTCAGCCGTTTACGGGCAGCGAACGCTGGCTGCCGGTCTGGAGCGCAGTTTATTTTGGCATTGTTATTCTGGTTTCGCTCTATCCCGGTAGGCTGCTGGATACGGTGGGCAGATTCCTGTCCCCGGTCAAGATTCTGGCTCTGATTGTCCTTGCCGTAGCGGCGCTGGCTTATCCTGCAGGCCAGCCCCGTGCTCCGGAAGGGGTATACGCAACGGCCGCCTTTTCACAGGGCCTGACCAGCGGTTACCTGACTATGGATACGATGGCCTCTCTGGCTTTTGGCCTCGTTATCGTTAACGCTATCCGCTCACGGGGCGTGACCTCCGGGCGGCTCATCACGCGTTATGCCGTATGCTCCGGCCTGATTGCGGGCGCCGGTCTGGCGCTGGTTTATCTGAGCCTCTTCCGGCTCGGCACCGGCAGTATGGGGCTGACAGTAAGCGCCACAAACGGGGCGCAGGTGCTCAGCGCCTACGTACACCATGTCTTTGGCGCAGGCGGAGACGTGTTCCTGGGCGCGCTCATTACACTGGCCTGCCTGGTCACCGCCATTGGCCTGACCTGCGCCTGCGCCGCCTGGTTCAGCTCCGTTACCCGCATCAGCTATCGCGCTTATGCCTGGTTCTTCGCGGCCTTCTCCATGCTGGTTTCCAATATGGGCCTGACGCAGCTTATCGCCTTCTCGGTGCCGGCGCTGACGGCCGTGTATCCGGTCTTTATCGTACTCGTCCTGACTTACTTCATCCGGACACGTTTTTACTCTCCCGCCCGTGTCATCGCGCCCGCCGCACTGATATCGTTTCTGTTCGGCATTGCTGACGCGCTTTCTTCGGCCGGCATCAGTGTGTGGCCCTTTAGGCTGGTGCAGTATCTCCCACTTCACAATCAGGGTCTCGCCTGGCTACTGCCTTCGCTCGCGGTCATGCTCGCCGCCGCCGTCGCCGACCGCTGGCGTTCTCCACCCTCCCTGACGGAAGAGGGATAATGACGATGAAGGGCATTAAGGTTGCGCGGCAGAAGGTGCCTTATGCCGTTCTTCTACCCTGCCTGATTGCAGCATTACTGGCAGGGTTTACCGGACTGGAGAACGCCCTCTGGCGTCTGGGGAAAAGCTATCCGGCCGCGCTGGCACAGACGAGATACGTTGATGATATTCATCTGCTGACGCCGCAGGCGGTGCGCGACATCTGTAGTATGCCGCTGGCTCAGCCTGAATTGGTTAAAAAGAGCAATGGGCTATATTTGCGGTGCGGCACGCCGCTGCTTGAGGGCATTTACCGCATAGCCCGGTGATATACCGTCGTGAGCGGCGGACGGATAAGCGGCCCGGCAGCACGCAGTGGTGCCAGCTGAAAATAAAAGGAACGGCAAATGAAAATAGGTATTTTAGGCGTGGGGGAACTCACGGAAAAAATCGTGGCCGGCCTGGCCGCCGCCGAAACTGCTGCTGAAATCGTGCTTTCCCCCAGAAACGCCGCGCGTGCAGACAGGCTTCGTGAGACCTGCGGCAGCCAGGTAACCGGCAGCAGCCAGGCAGCCGCTGAAGATGCCGATATAGTGATTGCAGGCGTCCGGCCTGATTCGCTTGCAGGACTGGCGTCAGAGGTATCGCTTAAACCCCATCAGCTGCTGGTTTCGCTGGCTGCAGGCGTCAGTATGGACCAGTTGCAGACGCTGTTCAGTCACAAACGTGTGGTGAGAATGATGCTTACCTATGCCGCCGGGATAAACCAGACGACGGTTGTGCTGACGGCCTGCGATGAGAAAACCCGGACATTCTTTTCCGCACTCGGTGAAGTGATTGTTCTGGAAAATGAAGAGTTGTTCGAACTGGCGACGGTCAGCATGTGCATGAACGGCTGGTTTTATCACCTCGCTGACGGCCTACAGAGCTGGTTAGCGAAAAAAGGCATGCCGCAGCATCATGCCCGCAGTCTTGTGCTTGGCGCGATGCACGACTGTGCCGCTTATGCTGGTCATAACGACGGGGTGCCTCTTGATAACCTGCTGCAGGCAGTCGCGACAGAAGGAACTTTTACGGCGCAGGGCCTTAATATTTTGCGTGAGCAGCAGATCATGCAGCCCTGGGTAAAGGCGGCCGATGAGGTACTTCACTCTTTAGTTACCGACAATAAGGATTCCGAAAACTAACCTCACCATGTTTGTGGCAAAGCAAGTGGAGTCTGCCTGCTCAGAATTCACAATGTCCGCTCTTAGCAGACGTTTAGCCCAGTTAGCTTGTCCGCTGCGTACCAGGAGCGGACTTCTAAGCCTGCTCGGTGAATGAGGTGCTGAGGAAGCCGTCAAGTAGGTTGATTATCAAATCGAGTGGGAAGATGATTTCATTGGTTTGTCTGAGCTCTTCCAAGCTCCACCAGTAATGATCGCGCATAACTTCTCTTTCATTGTTACTCCAACCTGAACGGTCAATATCTGATTTATCTGCATTTATAATAAAGAAACGTTCTTCAGCAAGAACGGTCTCACCATTGGGCAGCATCATCGGGAAGGTCCTGGAGGCTATTTGTGGCCCCGCAGTGCTTCTTGCCAGGCCTGTTTCTTCAAATAATTCACGTAGCGCTGCCTGCTCAAAAGACTCATTGTGCTCAAGTCCTCCGCCTGGCGTAGCCCAGTATGTTTTTCCCTTTAGAGCATCATCTTTATGGCAGAATCTAAAGAGCAGTACATGATGTTCAGGTGAAAGGACTAACAATCGGGAGGCTGGACGAGTACGCATATATTCCCTCTTCAATAAAATTCACACCCACATTTCGGATTTTCATATAAGCCTGGAGACATTACTCACATCTGTGTGTCCTGATTAGCCCAGAGATGCACATCAACGCCTTGCATCGTCTCAGTCGTTTACGAATCCAGATAAATTTCTCAATATTCTGCGTATAGCGTGCGGCTCTTAACCAGAGTCTGCAAGCATAGAAATAGTCACCATTACACTCATAGCTTGATGCCAATTCTATATTTATGTCATCTCTTTCCATACTCGGCCTGTGTATGCTCATTAATCAGCACGCCAGTGTCATTCTGATTATTAATTGATATAAGGGTCAGTCCGCTGGTCGGGGCTCCGCCGGGCAGGTATCGCTGATCTTTATAAATTTGTCGTTATAGATCAGATAATGATGACCCGACAGACGCAGCGCCGGCTGACGAACCACATCACCGGGACGCAGATACCACGCGTCGCCCTCATCTTCGGTCGAATTACATCCCGGTTTGATCAGCAATTTAAACCAGGTGTTACCGGTATTGCTCACCGTCCCGGCCACCTTGTCGAACGCCCACTGAAACTGAACCTTACGCGGGCGAACGACCAGAATGGTATCCATCACCACCACCGGCTCCATGCTGACCTCACCGCCTGTCGGGCTCTGCCTCGTCAGGTTGCGGGTGGGGATCTCACGAAATGAAACCCGGTAGTAGCGTTCACGGTTATCTCGGGGGCCATGATAATAAAATTTGAAATACTCGCTTTCTCCGGCCTGTAACGTGAGCTGTCGGGGGGCGAACAACAGTTCGCCATCCACCGGTCGGGAGCGCACTTCACCGCCGCCAGGGCGATCGATGGCGCTAACAGCAATGCGGTACAGCCGCGCGCTTTTGTTGTTGTTCACTACCCGTTTGCTGGCGAAATCCATCTCAGCCGGCAGGGAGAAGGTGAGGTTACCGACCGAGATAGCCTGTGTCTGAGAAGCTGCGAGAAACAAGCCCAGGGCCAGCAGGGCTTTAATTAATGTTACGCCACGTCGCCTGAACATGAATTTCTCCTGAAGCGCTGACTTCGCCAAACCAGCCATTATCGTCTACCGTACGTAGTGAAATGGTGTTATCCATCGGAATCGAAAATTTCACCGTCGTTTTATCCAACTGCCCGACTTCGCCGGAGATATCGGTCCAGGGCGTAGTCAACCAAAGCGCCTCGGACATATCCCGCCAGTTGTCATCACACCCGGCATCGTAGGACTGCTCTGTCCCGTTGCGGGTAATAAATGAGAGCGTGGCCGGAAACGGCACTTTTGCGGTACCGTCATCGGAGCTGAAGAGACAGTAGGAACGCCCGCCAATCACCTGTGACGGTCCGGTCACCTTGATGAGTACTTCGTCGGCGGCCGTTTTACCGCTGGTGGTGACAATGTAGCCGAAATCAAGTGACGGTTCGTCGCTGCCAACAAATCCCTCCCGTGATGGCGACGACGTATATTCGTCGGAGATAATGCTGATGCTAAAATCACGGGGCTTGATAATCAGCGTATTGGAGGTGGAAAACTCGTACCATCCCGACTCCGGCGAGGTGATGTTCTGGAAGCGAAAGTTAAACAGATCCTTGGTGTTAATATCGCTGATCCCGAGATTAACCATCTGCTTAAAAAAGTTGCTTGAAAAGAAAACATAGATCGAATCTGCGCTCTTCATCTCGTTGAAGTTATAGAAATAGGCAGTATTGCTTACTGGCTTCCACGAATTGCCATTCAGGCTGAATTGCATATCGTATATACCGACGGCAGAGGCAAGCGACGAGTTGGCAATTGCCGGGAAAATACGGATCGAGGTGTTACTTAACCCGTTTGTCTGCAAGGTATAGCTGACCATTTTGCAGCTTAGTCCGGATAAGCTGCCGATGGTTTGCGTCCGGCAGTCGGCATTTCCCTCACCCAGAGTCGGTACACCGTCACTGTTGATAAATACCTCCGCCAGGGAATTGGTATTGATCAACCGCAGATTTGCGGCTTTGGTATGGGTGACGTTGCGGACATACCAGTTGCCGGAGGACTGATCCTTACAGCGGGCACCGCTGCTGGCGTCATAGGTCGCAGAGGTCTGGCAGGCATTGATGGTCATCGTAAAGCTGCCGCCGACGGGCATCTGCTGCAGATACTGATAGAACGCGTCGGACATCATGCCATGCATCCACTTTGCGCCCCCGCTGGTCACAGTTGCGCCATAAAATCCGCTGGCATCGGTGGTTTGCGGCAGGATTAGGCTGGTAGCCATATCGCAACCGGCGTACCAGTTGATGCAGCGAAGGCCGGTCAAGGGGTGCGACACCGGCGAATTTTCAAGCCACATATCAAACTTCCAGTTGGCATTGAGCAGGGTGTTGTAGCCGTTATCGATATAGCCGAGGCTCTGCTGATAAATGGTGCCTGAGCCTGTGTATTTCAAACCGGTCCAGCGGTTGGCACCGGTCAGGCGTGGGTCCAGTACCCCGCCCGGTGTGACGAAAAAGTTATCGTCGGAGTTGTTTTCAACGAACACAAACTCACGCGTCGGTGCATCCGGCCACGTGGTTTTGGTCACGGCGGCCCTGAGCACAGTCACTGGCCAGAGTAGCGCGAGGATCGCCAGCGCTATCAGTGGGTTAACTTTCATTCTTATCTCCTGTCTGTTGTACTGCCGCCCATGATGAGAGGCCGCTACAGACCACATCCCCAACCCAGACGGCACCACGCGCGTTGCTGAGATCCAGCGCTACTTCGCAGGTCTTATTGCCGCCATAGCTAAAATCGATAGTGGGATAACTCTTGTCCACGTCCATGACAAATTCGCCGCTTTCATCGGTTCGGGTCCGGCCGATATGGTTGTTAATTAACGCATTAGCCATCACCGTGCCGTCTTCCGCGCGGATACGACCTGAGACGGTGACCATTTGTTTCACCTCTGGCTCAATCACTGCGACGTTGCCGGGATAGAGCGTCAGATGACTCTTGCGTCCGCTGACGATGTCGTAGCTGTCGAGCGAATTTTTACTGTTCTGCAGTTCCACCTCATACCTGCCATAGGGAGAGAGGGGCAGATAGTTACGCTTGCCGCTGAGTGGAAAAATTCGCCCGTTTACTTTGGCGCTTATCTGCCCGTCATCATCCAGTCCGGTGTTGAATATCACACCGGCGTTGCCGTCGGTGCGTCCGCTGGCGGCGAGGTTTTTGCCCTGCCAGCCGACACTGCCGCTGGCAGTCAGGTTGGTATTAACGTAGCCGTCCGCTGCGCTGTTGACGTTAAGGGTTCCACTGGCGTAGCGGGCATCAAACTGGGCATAGGCTCCGCCGCTGAGTGTCTTGTCATCCCCGGTATCCCCGGAGATGGCCCGCGACAGATTGGTGCCGATGGTGCGAATTGTTCCTTCATCAAACTGTTTACGCGCCGACAGGTTAGCCATGGTGTAGCCGTTCTGATGGGTCATCCCGGCACTGAACCAGTTCCCTAAAGGCAGCGACAGGTCGAGGGCAATATATTTCCCTGTATTGGCACTGCTGTTGCCATTGTTAAAGCGCTGGATCCCCGCCCGCAGGCCAAGAGAGCCAAAGGTGCCACTGTAGACCGTCTGATAATAATCCGCCGTGTAGTAATGGCTGTTGTTGCGCCGGTCATCGTTGTAGCTGATGCTAAATGTGCCCAGCTTCGACCATAATGCGTTGAGGTTTAAGGTACCGCCGATGGCCCGGTTGTCAGCATCGCTGCGCCGTAATTGATCGCCAATGCGTGTTTTCTCCTGGTTGACCCAAAGCGAACTGAAGCCCCCTGGCAACGTGGCGCTGATACTACCGACGCCACTCCATGAGCTATCGCTGGCCAGCATACTTTGCAGATTAACGTTGACCGACTCACCCAGTGGCAGTGTCAGACGGGTTTCGCCCACCGCCTGATTGTCATAGCCGTATCCGGTTGCAGCCCAACTCAACGTGTCGAGCGAGCCGGACGCCGAGAGGCCGGCCAGCCAGCTCTCTTTTGCCGGCCGCGTCTTTTTCCCGCTCTCTGACCAGCGATCCATATGAAAGCTGCCGCCCCATACCTGCCACGCCAGTGGCGCACCCACGCCGCGTCCCCGGCTGAACAGTTTATTGACTCGCTGAGTGCGTTTACTGACCACGCGACCGTTGACGATCACTTCCACTTCCACATCATAAATACCGTACGGTAGTCCGCGGGTATCCACTTCATAGCTACCCATAGCGAAGTTCTGAACGCTCAGCAGTCGCCCGTCACGGATAAGATGCACTTCTCCCGCTGCGGGTAAAAAAGCGATCACTGGCGTGGTCGACTGGCTGCTGTCGAAAATGGTGGAGCTGGCCTGATTTCCCCAGGAAAGACCGTAAATCTTCCCGGCCGAAATGGCGGTCATTGGTCCCAGCGACTGCAGGTTCCAGGTATCAAGCATCCCGCCCGCAAAACGGTGGCCGGCGAAATCGCGTTCATACATTGCCTTATATAATTCGCTGTCTTGTTGACCGCTGCCGATACCGTACAGCGAGCCATCCAGCGCCACATGGTGCTCCCGAAGGGCGGTGACGTTGTTCAGCGACAGGTAACTGGAGGTATTGCTTCCTCCATCACGCATCTGGTTGTTATAGACGCCGAGGTTATAGGTCAGGTTGCTGCTAACGGCGTTGACGCTGGACTGGCCAATATCATCGCTGCGCGCGCGCAGCACAGTACCCAGCGCCTCGCGTTTGACCACCAGCTGCAGCAGCAACTGGCGCAGGCTAAGATCCAGTTGTGCATTGTCTGTCAGGGTAATGGTGAGCGCCTCGCTGAACGGGACGTCGGCGAGGCTGTTCAGCTGCTGCCGGGTCTTCTCGCTCACGCTGGCGTTATCCTCTCTCTCTTCCAGCTGGATCTGCCTTATACGCAGTTGGTTACCATCCAGCCAGATAAAGGCACTGCCGATCCGCTGGTCGTCCCGCGTATCCTGGCTGCCGGCGAGATGAATATAGAGCGGGACGCTCATGCCGTCCTGCAACGCCTGACTGAAGGCCTGCGGAATCATCACGCCGCCAATCTGCTGCGCACCGATGCCAGCAGCGCTTGCATCAGGCTGAACGAACAAAAATAGTATGCTGAAGGCAAACCGCGTCTTCAGTTCTTGGGAAATCCGTCGTAGAGGCATCGTCGTTATCCATCTGCACAGCTGTCTATTTCACAGGAACAAACTGCTCACCCTGCCAAAGCGCAACACGTCCTTTTTTATCCGCCGTATCCACACGCGTAAAACGACGTGATTTACCCGGCATCAGGTAGTAATTCTCCTTACACTCCTTACCGTTGGCAGCCTTAATGCAGGGGCCATAGGCAAGGATCCGCAGCGTTGCATTCCCGGAATTAGTAAGCTCGCCGTTGGCGTACTGAAAGCGGTAGTTCACATGACGGGGTGCTACTACCAGGATGGTGCCGATGCGTGCAGAGGCGGTAGCCACCGCGCTGCGGTTGGCTTTATCCCGCTGGAGGTCACTGAGAGCCTGATCGAACCAGACAATGCGGTAATAGCGCTCTTTGTCATCTGATGGCCCTTTGTAGAAGAAACGAATTACATCGCTGGCCTGGGCGGGCAGCAGCAGGCTGGCAGGGGTGAGCAGCACCTCATCGGGTTTGTCCATTGGGATAACCTTCCCGTCATCCAGCGGTGAGGAGAGTCGTTCGAGATGAATATTGATCAGGCGGCCGCTGTCGGTGCTATTTTTGATCGTCTTGCTCAGCGTGCTGCTGCCGCTGTTCATAAATGAGGAAATATCGCCGACATCCAGCGCCTGCGCCGGCGCCCCCCCGATGAGCAGCAGCCCGAGTGCCAGAAGGCGTTTTTTCATAACAATTCCGTCCGTGAATAAAAGCAGGGGAGGGCCCCTGCTTGTGCATCAAGTGGTTTAGCTGGTCCAGGTGGCATCAAACTGTACGCTGACGTCGCCGCTCCAGACCCCTTCCGGCAGGGTGCTGAAATCGGTCACTGCGGTAGTACCGTTGGTGGTGCCACTGATGATGGAGAAGGTGAACCCATCCTGCGCGGTGGTACGGCCGCTGGCGTTGTAGCCGTTAGCGAGCGCACTGAGGTTGCCGCCCAGTACACCGTTTGCGGTATCGATCATTACGGTATCGGCAGCTTTTTCGACTGCCGCACCGTTGTAATCCACGCCCACGCTCAGTGTGGAGCCGGAGGTATCCAACTGCGTTAAGGTATTGGTGATAAGACGCGAGGTCAGCTTAAAGGCGGTAGCCGTTGAGTCACCCTCAATCGCCACGTCAAACAGCCCTTTTTGTGAGTTAAAACCTTTGACGCCTTCGGCATACTGAAACGCCAGGCTGCCGAGGGGGGTCACCACAAGCTTGCTGGTCGTGTCCTTTTTGGCAGTCGCAGACCAGGTCGCTACAGCCTGAGCTGTTACGTCAGCAGCCTGAGCCACACCCATACCGGTAAACGCCGTTACCAGAGCTATTGCCAAGACCTTTTTTTTCATCGCTTTTCATCCTGAGTTAAATTAAGGACATGATGTCCCGGTGAATCATCTTAAAAACGTTATTCGACGGTTATTAAACCAGCTTATATATTTTGGAATACAGTTTTGCCTCAGCGTTACGCCGATGGGTATATACTGTCTTTACGCTACAATTTTCTATTCTTGCGATCGATTTGGGTTGCATGCCCTGGGCTGTTAAACGAATTATTTTCATTTCCCGGTCAGTGATTTTATCTTTTTTAATATCTTTGCGAAGAAACCTACCATTGATTGCATAGGCCAACTCTTTACGAATGTCACGACACAAAGCCACGTATACAATGCCTCTGATATTGCTATTGTAATACCAGTAATTCGCCAGAGCTTCTGACTTTCTGGCCGCAATCAGTATGACCTGCTTCCCCTTTACCGCAGCCAGCCATTCGCTATCGCGCGTGATAAACTCGGTTAAAGAAGCCGTATTAAGATTGATGAATACAAAATCTCTTTTTATTTTCTCCAGTGACAGGTAGATTAATTCATCGATATCCGCAATCAGTTCGTATAGTCCTTTACAGAAGAAGGAGTCATGGGCAGACCAAATGTATTTATCGGAGCAGTATTTATATTCCATATGGTTTCGCACCTCATAGTCCTTGAAGTTATCATTTTGTTTGTCAGGGCTGTAAAACTACAGGGGTATTGGGTTGCTTGAATTATTCTCCATCAAATGAGGTTCTTTTTTGCCCACCAGAATTGGATGGGCAAATTTAATTTTTGATAACTATTTTGCTTGGAAGTGAATTTAAGTTTTTTCCTAATGAGTGTCAACGCGGGCGAAGAAATGAGATTCTGTGTCTGGGGCAATATTTACACAAAATTAAAATATTGATTTTTTGAGGTGAGGAAAAAGGCATTTATTTTCATAGGGTTATTTATAATAAGGCATTAAATTCTTAACAGTGCTTTATATTAACCAGGATCTTCACCTAACTGTGTTAGGAATAGTCTCAGTGACAGGTGTGGGAAGTTTGTGAAATAACCTGAAAATAATAATAAAAATAGATAATTAAACCATATAATAAAGAAAATTAGGGTGATTCGCTTGTCCATAAGGTAAATTTGCGGTTTTATATGCCGCACAAAATAGTTATATATATGTTAATAATGCTGGGTAATTGAAACAGAGCAAAGGTTTATAACCATCCACTCGGGAATAGAGGATCCAATTGTAAGATTTACCGGCTAGTGCCGAATTTTGCCTGCATTTACAGGCACCCATTTCTATTTCTTACCGGGAAGCTTAGCTGTTTTTTTGCACTTGACCAGCGGCCAGCCAGGTATTGCCTTCGTCTCTTTAAGTACTTTCTTAAGAACACTTTTTGTATGGAGTACGATAACAAGCCTGACGCTGCCGTTCCTGAAGTGGAGAGAGAGGGGCATGGACGTGGTGTGTAAACGGAAGCTATGCCACTTTGCCCGATGGTTTAGTAAAAATTCTCCTGGCGGGTCTGCGCGAATGTACTACTTTCAGTAAAGTGACGATTACAGGGAGGGCCAATGAAACCACTATCGCTTTTATTATTGTCGAGCCTGACTTTAGTGGGGTGCGGCGCGAACAATACCCCTTCAAATACTCCTGTTCCGGGTGTAAAAACCTCCGCCGGCATGAGCACGCTGGAAGCCGGTGCTCAGCTTATCCAGTCCCGTCCGCCCGTTGATGCAATGAGTGCCTATCTTGACGGTTTCCATTTTTATAGCGGTGATAAAAATGGCCAGATGGAAGCCCATCATTATGTAACAGTGTTGAATGATGAGGTGATGCAAGCGGTGATCTACGACGGTAACACCAAAGATGCCCGTTTAATGGGCGTTGAGTACATCATTAGTGAGCGTTTGTTTAACACGCTGCCGCCGGAAGAAAAAAAATTGTGGCATAGCCATCAATATGAAGTGAAATCCGGCAGTCTGATTGCCCCGGGTTTACCTGCAGTGGCAGACAAAGCGTTGATGAGCAAAATTGTGAATACCTACGGGAAGACTTGGCATACCTGGCACACCGACCGCGATAAAACGCTGCCGCTCGGCATTCCGACACTGATGATGGGCTTTACCGGGGAAGGGCAGTTAGACCCCAAACTGCTGGCGGACAGAGATCGGCGCTTTAACGTCAGCACGCAGGCTATCAAACAAGAACGTAAGGATATTGTGGCGCACCCGGTTGCTAAAGGCGCTGATGCCTGGCAGCGTGGTGAGGTGATCCAGCTTAAGCGGGTTGAAGGTTCAGGTGAGCATGTTCACGGAGACACAAGCCATTTCTGATACCATAAAAAAGTGAATGTAACCTGTCGGAATCCCCCGGCAACGCCGGGGGGAACGGTGAATTAATTTACGATCAGCCGTATTATTTTCTCATTCTCAGACATCAGAAACGCCAGGTAGCTGAAAGATTACCTGCGATCGCGTTATAGCCAGAACGAAACATTTCGCTTTCAACCCCGATGCCCAATTCGACATCAGTGTTGATTTTATAGCGCATTCCCGCCTTAACACCCAGAGTGTCACGGCCAGCCACCTGATTCCTGGAACTAAACGATGTGCTGCGATAGTTGGCGAAAGAGGCTTGTTGCTCTACATTGCCATCCAGAAGTTCATGATCCCAGGTAAGCTGCAAATCAGCTGCGATAGACGCCCCTGAAGCGAGCGGTACATTCCAGTTACCATTCACCCCGATACTTGATCTCAGAGAATCGAAGGTCTCCGAATCCAGCATCAGCCGGCTGCCGTCATTGCCGCTTTCCTTCACGCCAGGTCGATGTAATGTGGTGTAATTTAATGACGTTACCGGTCCGGCGCTCACATTATCATTCAGCGCCCATCGATAGCCCCCGCCGGCCGTAACAGAGCCTGTCAGTCCGGTCCAGGTGGCATGGTGGTTTGCTCCGTAAGTTTCTACATGAATGTTTCTATCCATCCAGCTGTCTTCAATACCCAATCGGCCTGTGCCGAATAAATACATCCCTTCGGACCTTTCAGCGCCGTAACGGGCATGAATACCCAGATCGAAAGCAGTGGTTTTCCCGGTCGCGGTTTCTGGTGATTTGACCGTCACCGACTGGCCGCTGACCGCACCATGAAAGCCATAAATCCAGTTGTGATTCCGATCGTTTTGTTTTTCAGCACCGAACACCATGCCATAACTGCTAGCGTCGTACCCTACACTGTCCCCCTGGCGCTGTTGCCAGAAGCCGCCGCCAAAGGGGATGGCAAAGCTGCGCCATTCGCCTTCCGCCAGTTGTTTCGACATTACAGCAGGATGAGGCCCGCCAATGATCCGCGCTATCTGTTGTTCACGTTGAAGGGAACTTGCGAACATGGCGCTGTAGGCGCCCGCAGAAAGCTGCGGCAGGGCATGGCTGATACTTCCGCCATCAGCGGCTGAGAAATCCAGAGTACGGTACAGCGGCTGTATATCCGACTTAGCATCTGCCACAATTTTATCCAGCGCTTGCCCTACCTGCCGCGCATTGGCGTCTTGCGCATACTGGCTGTACGCGTTTGAAGCGCGCAGCATGGAGAGTTGCCAGCTATTCTTTCCCTGAGGCGTTGTCTGCAGCGTTAGCGTGGGGGAGCGGAGCACGCTGTTCACCGCACTGAACTTGCCGCTGTAAGAGTCTGTTTTTAGCAAATCTTGCGAATTCAGAGTCCAGTTTGTCGCGTACCAGTCCGGTTGCGGCGCAAACGTCAGTTGACCGTCAAATTGTGCGTGGCCGTCCACTCGCAAAGTATCATGCCTGCCGCGCCCGTCGACTTCCAACACCAGCTGCCCGGTATCCCCCTGTTGATAAGCACCTGAGATAGTGATTTGCCCAAGTGAATTACCCGGCGCAAGGATCCCGTTATTTACAAAGCGGCCTTCCTCATTAAGGGTGTAGCTGCCGTTGCCGGATAGGGTGGCACCTGGCGCGATAATCATGCTGTAAATCTGAAAATCGCCATTTAGCGAGGTTTTCCCTCCGCGCGCGTCCAGTGCCAGATTATTAATACCTTCAATGTTTCCGCGATAAGTAAAGCGGAAAGCAGAATCAGCAGCTTCCGTCGCCTGCCCATACGCATTGGCCTTCCGACCGAAGGTAAGCTGTGTTAACCGCTGTTGGCCATAGGCGTCCTGCTCGGCGTAGTCCGAATAAATATCGCCTTCCAGCCGGGCACCCGATAATATATTTATATTACCGACCAGCGCATTTGGTGAAATATAAATTGCCGCGCCTTTACCGGCAACCCGCCCGCTGATGTCGGCATTATCCACTAAGGCTCCCTGCAGTTCGGGTAATAATGCATCGTAATATCCGTCCACGATATGTAGCCAGGAACCACGATAGTCAACTTCGTTACCCAGCAGGTTATTGCCAAAATCAAAACTAATAGCGACGCCACTGGTGCCCAGTGCCTGAACATCGCCGCGTTGAATAAGGTTGTGCTCTTTACCGTAGGCAAACATCACCCCACGGCCATTTACGCCATCGGCGTATACCCGTATTCCGGGTTCGATGCTCAGGGTGTTATTTTGCCCATCTATACGGATACCCGCGCCGCCAGCCCCTGATGTCAACAGGTCCGCTTGTTGAAAGATATGGTTATTACTGCCATATACATGCAGGCCAACCCCCAGATTAGCGGTATTATATTGCCCGGCCAGATAGCCATCCGCCTGCTGATTACGCTGAAAATATCCATTGCGGTTAACAAGAGTTTGCCCGTTGCCATACAGCGAAAAACCGAAAAAGTTACGTCGGTCAATCTGATATCCCATGTCCTGCAACAACGCCAGTTCCGCTTCCATAAAGGTTGTGTAATTACGGTAGTTCTGATGGCTCATCATGCTGTTCTTCAGCTCGATATGGCTCATGTAGTTATCATCGACCGAACCGTCGTCTGCTAACATTTTCACCGGCACGCCAGGCATGGCGCCTGCAAGCACTTCATTTACGTGCTCGCCGGTGAAATAGCCTTTATCGAGCCGGACATCAAAGCCTTGCGAATCCCATCTGTTATTGCATCCATTACACAATATGACTTGCCCTGGCCGGGCAGGATTGCCACGGTCATCGCGCAGATGGCTGGTCCAGGATCCGAAAGGCCCGTTATCGAAAGCGGGCGTGAATGTGCCACTTCCGTGCAGGTCGGTAACCATATTAGATATTCCCAGGCCATGGGCCAACTCATGAACAGCGACGCTGACCAGATCAACCTTTCCAGTGCGCGGCAATTGCGCAGGCACATAGGGAACGTTGTCAAAATCCAGTTTGCCCATGATGAACTGGGCATGAGAGCCGAAGGTCAGATCTCCGGTATCAATGCCATTCAACGCTCCCTGCAACTGCGTCAGACTGATAATGCCATCGGTAACTGAATCGCTGGAACCAGCGGCATTCTCGTCATTAAACGTCCCCACATTGATAATGGCGGGCAGTTGCCCTGGTCTGGGGGTAATGACTTCAGCCCAGTAACGCATGGCATCAAGTATTTTTTCTTTTTGTTGCTGACCAAGATCCCACGTTGATTCAGCCGCGCTCGGCCAGCCCGGCATAAAGGGACCGTCGCCAACATTAAAGAAACGCACTTCAAATACCGCAATATTTTGTGGGTTATAGACCAGATAGCTTTCTCCTGCATACGAATTATTACTGACAAATAAACCCGTTAGTGCAGCCGTCATAAAAAACCTTTTCATATAAACCATCCTTGTGTAAAAAAAGTTATTGTCTACGTCCGTGACTATAAGTTCACACCTGAGCTCAATAAATCATCAACAAATATAATAATTATCGATATGATTTGTTAATTTATAATAAAGGTCAAACTTGCCCTGTGATAGCCTCATCTTTCAGAATTTTATAAAGGATGGAGCGACTGATGATGGTCGCCGTTTATTGTGGAAACCCTGAAAAAGGGACCAGTGGTTTTAGCTTATCAGTGCGGTATTACGTACATTCTTCTTTGCTATTTAATCCCTTCATAGCCATCTATCGTTTCACGCCAAATCAAACATAGCCGTGCGATTTCACACAGATATCGCTCCCTGATATCTGTGTGCGACCTCTTTATTTCTGATGTTCAGGGATTCGTGCAATAACCTTTATCTCAAAATCAAAGCCTGCCAGCCAGTTCACGCCCACCGCTGTCCAGTTCGGATAGGGGGGCTTCGGGAAAAGGGTTTGTTTCACCTGCATAATGGTTGGAAACTGATTCTCTGGATCGGTATGAAAGGTTGTCACATCGATAAGATCGTCGAACGTACAGCCTGCAGCATTAAGCGTGGCCTTGAGATTATCGAAGGCACGTTCTACCTGCGCGGCAAAGTCGGGCTCGGGTGTACCATCTTCCCGGCTCCCCACCTGCCCGGACACAAACAATAAATCACCAGAGCGGATCGCTGCGGAATAACCATGCTTTTCATAGAGCGCGTGGCGATTTGCAGGGAAAACGGGTTTCGGTTGGTTCATAACGTATCCTTTATTTGGATGGGCGGCAGCGGATGCGCGGCATAGATAAATGAATTAATATACGCGGCGTATGTAAACTTAATCACACATACGCCGCGTATGTCAAACTTCCTGCGCGGCGTTTATTGCAAGGAGTCCATATGGCTGCCAAACGCCGCGCCGAAACGATGGAAGAAACCCGCATAAAGTTGATTGCTGCTGCACGAAAAGCCTTCGCCGAAAAAGGGTTTGCCGCAGCATCAATGGATGATTTGACCGCCAGCGTCGGCCTGACGCGTGGGGCCCTGTACCACCATTTTGGGGACAAAAAGGGGTTACTTGCCGCTGTGGTTACCCAGGTGGATTCTGAAATGGCGCAAAGTGCCAAAGATGCCGCGGCACATTACGGTGATGACCAGCAAAAGCTTCTGGCTGAAGGGATCGCCTATATCAGGATGGCGCTTGATGAAGAGGTCCGGCGCATTGTTCTGCTTGATGGCCCGGCTTTTCTCGGGGACCCTACAAAATGGCCGAGTCAGAATAACTGCCTTGATGCCACGCGGGAGCGCATTTCAGATCTGATTGAACGCGGCTTAATCAAGCCGGTAGATGTCGATGCCACTGCCTGGCTGCTAAACGGGGCCGCACTGAATGCCGCGCAGTGGGTGGCTGCAAGCGAAAATCCGCAGGATGCATTACCAAAAGCGATTCAGGTTTTTACCCTGTTGGTAAATGGCCTACTGGAAGGTGCCACGCTTTCATAACGCCGAAAATATCATTGCCTGTTTCACAGGGAATAAGAGGAACCGTCTGGTCCAGTGACCAGACGGTGGCAGGATCAGGCTTTGCGGGTTGCCGCTTTCATTTCGCTAACAAATGTTTTCAGCTCAGCCAGCATCTGGTCGGGCTTATCAAGATTTTTCTCGATGATTTTAACAATCGCAGAGCCGGAAATCGCGCCCGCAGCTTTTGCATCTATTGCCGCTGCAACCTGATCCGGTGAAGAGATACCAAAGCCCTGCAGCGGCGGAGCCGCGTGATACTCGGCCAGTTTCTCCACCAGATGATGCAGAGGCAGCGCCGCTTTGTTTTCAGCGCCGGTCACACCCGCACGGGAGAGCAGGTAGGTATACCCCCGTCCGTAAGAAGCAATCTGACGCAGCAGTTCGTCATCTGCGTTTGGCGGACAGATGAAAATCGGTGCAACGTTGTGGCGCATCGCCGCCTGGCGGAACGGTGCAGACTCTTCAACCGGCACATCGGCCACCAGCACAGAGTCAACGCCGACGCGGGCGCACTCGGCATAAAACTCATCAATGCCGCGGTTAAAGACCAGGTTGGCGTACATCAGCAGGCCAATCGGGATGGTCGGGTGTTTCTGACGGATTGCCGCCAGCATCTCGAAACATTGAGTTGGGGTGACGCCGGAGGCAAAAGCGCGCAGGGTGGCGTCCTGAATGGTTGGGCCATCCGCCAGTGGGTCAGAGAAAGGGATGCCCAACTCCAGCGCATCCGCACCGCCTTCAATCAGGGCATCGATAATTTTAAGCGACTGCTCAGGACCCGGGTCGCCCAGAGTGACGAAGGGGACGAACGCGCCTTCCTGGCGGGCCTTCAGCTGTGCAAATACGTTATCATAGCGTTCCATCAGATTTCCCCTCGTGCTTTCAGAATATCGTGAACGGTGAAGATATCTTTGTCACCGCGACCGGAAAGGTTGACCACCAGCAGCTGCTCTTTCTCCGGGTTCTCTTTGATCATTTTCAGGGCGTGCGCCAGGGCGTGGGAAGATTCCAGCGCCGGGATGATCCCTTCGTTACGACACAGGGTCTTGAACGCCTCCAGTGCTTCGTCATCGGTAATCGAGACGTACTCAGCGCGCCCGATGCTGTTCAGGTGAGCGTGCTGAGGCCCCACAGACGGGAAGTCCAGTCCGGCGGAGATGGAGTAAGACTCTTCAATCTGGCCTTCATCGGTCTGCATCATAGGAGACTTCATACCGAAGTAGATCCCAACCCGACCATGCTTCAGCGGCGCGCCGTGTTCACCCGATTCGATTCCGTGACCGGCAGGCTCTACACCAATCAGACCAACGCGAGGTTCATCGATGAAATCAGCGAACATCCCGATGGCGTTTGAGCCGCCGCCCACGCAGGCGATAACCGCATCCGGCAGACGTCCCTCTTTTTCGAGGATCTGCGCTTTCGTTTCTTCCCCGATCATGCGCTGGAATTCGCGCACGATGGTCGGGAACGGATGCGGACCTGCGGCGGTGCCAAGCATATAGTGCGCGGTGTCGTAGCTGCCAGACCAGTCGCGCAGCGCTTCGTTACAGGCATCTTTCAGCGTGGCGGATCCGCTGTGAACCGGGATCACTTCAGCCCCCATCAGGCGCATACGGAAGACGTTTGGCGACTGACGCTCGACATCTTTTGCGCCCATGTAAATACGGCATTTCAGGCCGAGCAGGGCGCTGGCGAGGGCGGATGCCACACCGTGCTGGCCTGCGCCGGTCTCGGCGATGATTTCGGTTTTGCCCATGCGTTTTGCGAGCAGCGCCTGACCAAGGACCTGGTTGGTTTTATGCGCACCGCCGTGGAGCAAATCTTCACGCTTGAGGTACAGCGTGGTTTTGCTGCCTTCGGTCAGGTTGCGGCATTTTGTCAGGGCCGTAGGACGCCCCGCGTAGTTTTTCAGCAGATCGGTAAACTCGGCCTGGAACGCCGGGTCTTTTTGCGCGCTGACAAAGGCTTCTTCCAGCTGGCGCAGAGCGGGCATCAGGATCTGTGGCACGTACATACCACCGAACTCACCAAAATACGGGTTTAGTAATGTCGTCATTATTTATTCCTTAATATGCACGCAGAGTTTTAAATACCGAGGCCAGCTTGCTGGCATCTTTTATGCCCGGCTGGGACTCTACGCCTGAATTGAAATCGAGACCGGCGCAGCCGGCTTTGGCCGCTTCTACACAGTTATCCGGGCTGAGACCGCCTGCGAGCAGGACATTGTCCAGCGCTTCGTCTTTCAGCAAGGACCAGTCAAAGCGCTGGCCCGAGCCGCCCTGGCCGTTGTCGAGCACGTATTTATCAACATGATTCAGATTACGCGGCGGTAACGTGTCGCCCACGCTTTGCGCTTTCCAGATTTGCACCCGAGGCGCCAGCGCGGCGCGCAGCGCATCGATATACGCCTGATCTTCGTTGCCGTGCAGCTGTACCGCACGCAGGGATAACGCCTCGGCTTTTGCTGCTACGTCGGCAATATCGGCATTGCGGAACACGCCCACATAGCTGAGTGGGGCCGCCGCAATAACGTTACGGGCCTGGTCTTCACTCACCGCCCGGGGCGATGAGTCCACGAAAATCAGCCCGCCATAAATAGCGCCCGCTTCATACGCGGCCTTGGCATCCTGCTCGCGCGTTAATCCACACACTTTGTTTTCACCCAGCAACACGCGGCGGACCGCCGCGTTGAGATCGTCATGTTCCATCATCGCGGAGCCGATCAGGAAACCGTTGGCAAAGTGGCTCAGTTCACGCACCTGGGCGTAGCTGTTGATGCCGGATTCGCTGATGACCGTCACGCCCGCCCCCAGGCGTGGTGCAAGCTGGCGCGTACGGTTAAGGTCGATTGACAGGTCGCGCAGGTCGCGGTTGTTAATGCCAACCACTTTTGCCTCAAGGGCGATGGCGCGCTCCAGCTCCTCTTCGTTGCTCACTTCGGTCAGCACACCCATGTTCAGGCTGTGGGCCACCGCAGAGAGCTGGCGGTACTGCTCGTCATCGAGCACCGAGAGCATCAGCAGGCAGGCGTCGGCCTGGTAGAAACGCGCGAGCCAGATCTGATACGGGTCGATAATAAAGTCTTTGCAGAGGATCGGCTGCGGCGCAATGCCGCTGACGATGGGCAGGAAATCAAAGCTGCCCTGAAAATATTTCTCATCCGTCAGCACCGAGATGGCGGACGCATGGTGTTTGTAAATTCCGGCAATGCGCGCCGGGTCGAAATCGTCACGGATCACGCCTTTGGACGGAGACGCCTTTTTGCACTCCAGAATAAACGCGGTGCGCGCGCCCTGCAGGGCATCATAAAAGCGGCGCGTGCTGGGCACGACGTCATTCTGAAAGCTGGCAAGCGGCTGCTGCGCCTTGCGTGCTTCAACCCAGATGGCCTTATCGGCGACGATTTTCGCTAAAACGGTCTGCATTCTTTACCCTCTTGCCGCAAGTGCGGTAACGCGATCGTAAGCTGCACCGGAGCGCAGTACGTCCAGAACTTTTTGCGCGTTGGCCTTCAGATCTTCCTCACCGTGCAAACGCATCAGCATGGCGACGTTGGCAGCAACGGCGGCCTCATGAGCGACTTCACCTTTACCTTGTAATAAGCGCGTGAGAATGTCACGGTTTTCTTCCGGCGTGCCGCCTGCAAGCGCCTCCTGATGGTACGGCGTTAAACCGAAGTCAGCCGCGTCGAGCTGATAGCTCAGAATTTCACCGTTGCGCAGTTCAGCGACCAGCGTAGGGGCGTGTAACGAAACCTCATCCATACCACCGCTATGAACGACAGCGGCACGCTGATAACCCAGCACGCGCAGCGTCTCGGCAATCGGCAATACCAGCTCAGGGCTGTAGACGCCAATCAGCGCCAGCGGTGGATGGGCCGGGTTGATCAACGGGCCTAAAACGTTAAACAGCGTGCGCGTTTTGAGCTGCTGACGAACCGGCATCGCGTGGCGGAAACCGGTGTGATATTTCGGCGCGAACAGGAAGCAAACGCCGAGATCGTCCAGCGCTTCTCGCGAGCGTTCGGCCTGCATGTCGAGGTTAATCCCAAATGCCGCCAGCAGGTCGGATGAACCGGATCGGCTGGACACGCTGCGGTTGCCATGTTTTGCCACTTTCAAACCACAGGCAGCCGCCACGAAGGCGCTGGCGGTGGATATATTAATGCTGTTGCTGCCGTCACCGCCGGTACCGACGATATCGGCAAACTGATAGTCGGGCCGCGGGAACGGGGCGGCGTTTTCCAGCAGGGCCGTTGCCGCACCGGCAATCTCCTGCGGGCTTTCGCCGCGCACCTTCATGCTGACCAGCGCGGCCGCCAGTTGCTCAGGTTTCAGCTCGCCACGCACCACCGCGGAGAAGAGCTGGTGGCTCTCCTGCTGGCTCAGGGTTTGCGCCTGGTACAGTTTCTCAAGGATCGGCTGCAGCGTGTTGGTCTGCTCCAGCTTCTGCAGCGCCCAGTTCAGCGTTTGCTCAAGCAGGCGCGCGCCGTTAGAGGTCAAAATCGATTCCGGGTGGAACTGCAGTCCGCATACGCGGTCCGCATCGTGACGCACGGCCATCACCATACCTTCAAACGAGGCGTTGATGGTCAAACCGGCCGGGATATTGCTGCCGACCAGCGAGTGATAGCGCGCCACCGGCAGCGGATTTGGCAGACCGGCAAACATGGCCTGGCCGTCGTGTTCAATGCTGGATGCTTTACCGTGCAGAATTTCACCCGCCTGGCCGACGTAACCGCCGTACGCTTCCACAATCGCCTGATGACCCAGGCAGATGCCGACGATCGGCAGCTTGCCGCGCATCCGGGTCAGCAGTTCAGGCATGCAGCCCGCTTCGCTCGGTGCGCCGGGCCCCGGAGAGAGCATCAGCACCGGGTTTTGCATGGTACCCAGACGGTCAATCAGCGTTTGCGCCGGAACATGGTTACGGTAGATAACGACGTTATGACCGTTTGCACGCAGCTGATCTGCCAGGTTGTAGGTAAAGGAGTCGATATTATCGAGCAGCAGAATGTCAGCCATCAGAAAATCTCCTGTGCATGATGGGCGGTCGCAATGGCGCGCAGTACCGCGCGGGCCTTACTGCGCGTTTCGTCAGCCTCAGACTGCGGAACAGAATCAAGAACAATCCCTGCGCCCGCCTGAACGGTGGCGATCCCGTCCTCGACATACGCGGAGCGGATCACGATGCAGGTGTCCAGGTCACCGTGCGCGGTGAAATACCCCACCGCGCCGCCGTAGCTGCCGCGTCGACGGCCTTCGGCTTCGGCGATCAACTGCATCGCACGGACTTTCGGCGCGCCGCTCAGGGTGCCCATGTTCATGCAGGCGCGATAGGCGTGCAGCACGTCGAGGTCGCTACGCAGTTCGCCAACCACGCGGGAGACGAGGTGCATCACAAACGAGTAGCGGTCAACTTTGGTCAGGTCTGCCACGTAGCGGCTGCCGGGGGTGCAGATACGTGCCAGATCGTTGCGCGCCAGGTCTACGAGCATCAGGTGCTCGGACAGCTCTTTGTGATCGGTGCGCATCTCCAGCTCGATACGGCTGTCGAGATCGCGATCGAGCGTGCCATCAGCACGGCGTCCACGCGGGCGCGTGCCGGCAATCGGGTAGATCTCAATCTGGCGGCTGGTGGCATCGTACTTCAGGGAGCTTTCCGGCGACGCGCCGAACAGCGTGAAATCGTTGTCCTGCATAAAGAACATGTACGGACTTGGGTTGCTTTTTTTCAGCACGTCATAGGCCGCCAGCGGCGACGGGCAGGGCAGTGAGAAACGGCGAGACGGCACCACCTGGAAAATTTCCCCGGCGCGGATCGCTTTCTGCATCTGACGAACCACCGCACCGTATTGATCGTCGGTCTGGTTTACGTCACAGGCCATTTTTTCCACGCGCTGCACCGGCAGTGCAGGTGGCTCTTGTGTCATCTGCTGTTGCAACTGAGCGATGCGGTGCTCAAGGCGGTTTTTCTCCGCGGCAGAAGGCGTAAACAGGCTGGCCTGTATACGGGTGTATTTTTTCTGATGGTCGATCACCAGCAAGGTTTCGGCCAGATAGAAGCAGTAGTCCGGGCAACGGTTGCCTTGCTCGGTTTCCGGCAGCGTTTCGAAACCGGCGACCAGATCGTAGGCAAACAGTCCGCCGAAGAACATGGCTTCACGCTCGTCTTCCGGCACCGAAACCAGATTCTGCAGCAGGCGGAAAGCATCAAATACGGACAGGGAGCAAAGGCGAGCATCTTCGTCCAGCAGCTGGCTGACCGGCGGGAAGCGCAGAATGCGCATATCCGGATGGCGTTCGTTGTCGATGCCTGACGGCAGAGCCGCGTCCAGCAGGGGCAGCAGAGACGCGCCATTTTCTGATAAGGCCTTAATAGTGACGACGTCACCTAATGCAGTAATGCGCAGCGCGCTGTCGACCAGCAGCAGGCTTTTCAGATCGTCTTTGCTGTCGATATCCGCCGATTCCAGCAGCAGGGTGGCCGGGCGCGCGCCGCACACCTGGTGAAACAGCGCGGTCGGATTATGGCGATAGGCCGCCTCGCAGGTCAGCAGTTCGAGGTTGGGTTTGGCTGTTTGCATGGTTGTGTTCTCATCATATTTTGTTCAAAAAAAAGCCCGCTTGGGAGCGGGCCGGGTATCTGTTTGCTTGTCGCAGACGCGTGACACCGCCCGATAATCAGGAAGCGCGCCACCAACCGTGCAAAGCGAAATGTGCTGTCATTTTCAGATACCTTTCTCGTGTGAACTTGCGTACTAGTTAACTAGTTCGATGGCGTATTGTCAACCCTTGATTTCATAATTTCACGCAAGGCCGTTATCATAGGGTTTTAGAAGGTTTCCAACCTGTAACGGGAAGTGCTTTGAGCGATACCACATACGCCATAATTTACGATTTACACAGTCATACTCAGGCCTCTGATGGCCTGCTGACGCCCGAGGCGTTGGTCCATCGCGCCGCAGAAATGCGGGTCGGCACCCTGGCGATAACCGATCACGATACCACCGATGCGATCCCGGCGGCGCGCGCCGAAATTGCCCGCAGCGGATTAGCGCTCAACCTGATTGCCGGCGTCGAAATTTCGACCCTCTGGGAAAACCATGAAATTCATATCGTTGGCCTGAACATTGATATAGACCATCCGGCAATGCGCGCGTTTTTGCAAGAACAAAAAGTCCGCCGCAACCAGCGTGCCGAGATGATTGGCGAGCGGCTGGAAAAGGCACATATTCCCGGGGCGCTGGAAGGCGCGCAAAAACTGGCGAAGGGCGGGGCGGTGACGCGAGGTCATTTTGCCCGTTTTCTGGTTGAGGCGGGCAAGGCCACGACGATGGCCGACGTCTTTAAAAAATATCTGGCGCGTGGGAAAACAGGATACGTTCCGCCACAGTGGTGTACAATAAAACAAGCTATTGATGTCATTCATCATTCTGGCGGTAAGGCGGTGCTGGCCCATCCCGGGCGGTATAATCTTTCTGCTAAATGGCTGAAAAGACTGCTGGCACACTTTGCCGAAAGCGGCGGTGAGGCGATGGAAGTTGCCCAGTGCCAGCAGGCGCCCAATGAGCGATCCCAGCTCGCGACCTATGCACAACAGTTTGGCCTTCTTGGCTCACAGGGCTCTGATTTTCATCAACCCTGCGCGTGGATTGAACTGGGGCGTAAGCTCTGGCTTCCTGCAGGCGTGGAGCCTGTCTGGACGCTCTGGGAACAGCCACAGCATATTGAAGAGAGGGAAGTATGAGTCAGTTTTTCTATATTCATCCGGATAACCCGCAGGCGCGTCTGATTAATCAGGCCGTGGAGATTGTTCGTAAGGGCGGCGTGATCGTCTACCCGACCGATTCGGGCTACGCGCTGGGCTGCAAAATTGAAGACAAAGGCGCAATGGAACGCATCTGCCGCATTCGCCAGCTCCCGGACGGGCATAACTTTACCCTGATGTGTCGGGATCTGTCTGAACTGTCGACCTATGCCTACGTCGACAACGTGGCGTTTCGCCTAATCAAGAACAACACGCCCGGCAATTACACTTTCATCCTGAAAGGGACAAAAGAGGTGCCGCGCCGTCTGTTGCAGGAAAAACGCAAAACCATCGGGATGCGCGTACCCTCTAACCCGATTGCGCAGGCGCTGCTGGAAACCCTGGGCGAGCCAATGCTCTCAACGTCGCTGATGCTGCCCGGCAGCGAATTTACCGAGTCCGATCCGGAAGAGATCAAAGATCGCCTGGAGAAGGTGGTGGAGCTGATCATTCATGGCGGCTACCTCGGCCAGCAGCCGACAACGGTGATAGATCTTACCGAAGATGCGCCGGAAGTGATTCGTGAGGGCGTGGGTGACGTTAAACCTTTCTTGTGAAGGTGTAAGCAGCTATACTACGCGGCCATCAAAATTGGGCGCAGCTCCGTTTTGACCTGATTCGACGCCTGTGAAGGCGACACCTGAGGAAGCTCAATGAGCGAGAAGTTACAGAAAGTGCTGGCGCGCGCCGGCCACGGCTCACGCCGTGAAATTGAAGCCATTATTGAAGCGGGCCGCGTGAGTGTGGACGGTAAAATCGCCACGCTGGGTGACCGCGTTGAAATCGTGCCGGGGTTAAAGATCCGTATTGACGGTCATCTTATCTCGGTTAAAGAGTCCGCTGAACAAATTTGTCGCGTGCTGGCTTACTACAAGCCAGAGGGCGAGCTGTGTACTCGTAATGACCCGGAAGGGCGACCAACGGTCTTCGACCGTTTGCCTAAACTGCGTGGCGCTCGCTGGATTGCCGTAGGGCGTCTGGACGTGAACACCTGCGGTCTGCTGCTGTTCACCACCGATGGTGAGCTGGCAAACCGTCTGATGCACCCAAGTCGTGAAGTGGAACGTGAATACGCCGTGCGCGTTTTCGGCCAGGTAGATGAGAACAAACTGCGCGATCTGTCGCGTGGCGTACAGCTCGAAGACGGTCCTGCGGCGTTCAAAACCATCAAGTTTACCGGTGGCGAAGGGATCAACCAGTGGTATAACGTTACCCTGACCGAAGGCCGTAACCGCGAGGTTCGTCGTTTGTGGGAAGCGGTGGGCGTGCAGGTTAGCCGTCTGATCCGCGTACGCTACGGCGATATCCTGCTGCCGAAAGGCCTGCCGCGCGGCGGGTATACCGAGCTGGACCTGGCGCAAACCAACTACCTGCGTGAACTGGTTGAACTCACCCCGGAAACCTCCTCTAAAGTGGCCGTGGAGAAAGATCGCCGTCGCATGAAGGCGAACCAGATCCGTCGTGCGGTGAAGCGTCACAGCCAGGTGAGCAGCAATCGCCGCTCTGGCAGCCGTAACAACAACGGTTAAAACGAAAAGCCCGGTTAACGCAACCGGGCTTATTTCTTAGTAATCAATGCCAATTTGCGCTTTGATACCGGCATCAAAGGCATGTTTAACCGGCCGCAACTCGCTGACCGTATCCGCCAGGTCCAGAATATCCCGATGACAGCCACGCCCCGTGACGATCACCGTCTGGTGCGCAGGACGATTCTTTAATGCGTCCAGTACGCTTTCCAGCGAAAGATAGTCATAAGCCACCATATAGGTTATCTCATCCAGTACCACCATGTTCAGTGTCGGGTCAGCCAGCATCCTTTTTGCATGCTCCCAGACGGCGAGGCAGGCAGCGGTGTCCGTTTCCCGGTTTTGGGTATCCCAGGTGAAGCCGGTTGCCATAACCTGAAACTCCACGCCGTGAGGCTCCAGTAAATTACGCTCGCCATTGGGCCATTCGCCTTTAATAAACTGAATGACACCCACTTTATGCCCGTGCCCGACGGCACGGGTGACGGTGCCAAAGGCGGCGGTGGTTTTACCTTTGCCGTTGCCGGTAAACACAATAATGATACCGCGCTCTTCCTGGGCCGCTGCCACCCGGGCGTCGACCTGGTCTTTAAGACGCTGCTGGCGCTGCTGATGACGTTCGTCACTCATTGTGAAATTCCCGGTTTACGGCCCGGCTGGGCATCAAAGGTCATGCCCGTTTTACGACGGCTGTCGTCGCCCATCAGCCAAAGGTACAGCGGCATGATATCCGCCGGGGTTTTGAGCTTGTGCGGATCTTCCGTCGGGAAGGCGCTGGCGCGCATTTTGGTACGCGTACCGCCAGGGTTAATACAGTTTACGCGCAGATGGCGGTTTTGATACTCCTCAGCCAGCACCTGCATCATACCTTCGGTCGCGAATTTCGACGCCGCATAGGCACCCCAGTTTGCCCGCCCTTCACGGCCCACACTGGAGGAGGTAAAGACCAGCGAGCCAGAATCCGAATTCAGTAATAAAGGAAGCAGTGCCTGAGTCAGGAAGAAGGTGCCGTTGACGTTGACCTGCATCACCTGCTGCCAGATGTCGGGGTCCTGCTCGTCCATCGGACGGACTTCACCCAGCAGCCCCGCGTTGTGCAATACGCCGTCCAGGCGCGGGTAATGGGCGGAAATACGCTGGGCAAGTTCCTTACACGTTGCCGGCGTACAGGTCAGCAGATCGAGGGTATACCAGGGCGTGGACGTGCCGCCAGCACGTTCAATTTCCTGCGCCACGGCTTTGAGTTTCTCCTCGTTACGGCCCACGAGGATGACGCTTGCGCCGTATTCTGAATAGGTGAGTGCAGCCTCGCGGCCGATCCCGTCGCTGGCACCGGTGACAAGAATAATTCGGTTCTGCAGCAGATTTTTTTGCGGTTGATAGTGCACGGTGACTCCTCGGGCGCACAGAGCGTTAAACGCGCCTTCTTTATATGACTTTTCGGCTTTATGCCCGAAATAGCATGAGAATTCAATCAGTCTACAGGACAGAATGCTGAGAAATTAACAATTTGCAACTATTTAAAGAGAAACGCGGGAATTCCTGAAGGCGACTCGCAGAGGTCTTGTCACAGGCGAGACGCCCGCGCCGCGCTGATGTACACTGGCGTGGAAGAATCGTGGTCAAATCAAGGTGGAACGCGTGGAATTACTTTCTCAATATGGGCTGTTTTTGGCAAAAATCGCAACGGTGGTGATTGCTATTGCGGTGATAGCCGTTTTGATTGTCAACCTGACGCAGCGCAAGCGTCAGCGTGGTGAGTTACGCATTACCCGCCTGAGTGAGCAATATAAAGAGATGCAGGAAGACATGTCGCTGTCCCTGCTCGATAGCCATCAACAGAAGTTGTGGCACAAGGCGCAGAAGAAAAAGCACAAGCAGGAGGCAAAAGCGGCAAAAGCCAAAGCAAAATCGAATCTCCCTCAGGATGCAGGCAAACCGCGGGTTTACGTGCTGGATTTTAAAGGCAGTATGGATGCCCATGAAGTCTCTTCCCTGCGCGAAGAGGTAACAGCCGTTCTGGCCGTCGCGAAACCGCAGGATCAGGTAGTCGTTCGTCTGGAGAGCCCTGGTGGTGTGGTTCATGGCTATGGTCTGGCGGCCTCCCAGCTACAGCGTCTGCGCGAAAAACAGATCCCGCTGACTGTGGCCGTCGACAAGGTTGCGGCGAGCGGGGGCTATATGATGGCCTGCGTGGCGGATAAAATTGTTGCTGCGCCGTTCTCCATCATTGGGTCCATCGGCGTCGTGGCGCAAATTCCTAACTTTAACCGCTTCCTGAAAAACAAAGAGATCGACATTGAGTTGCATACCGCAGGCCAGTACAAGCGTACCCTGACGCTGTTGGGTGAAAACACGGAAGAAGGGCGTCAGAAATTCCGCGAAGATCTCAACGAAACGCACCACCTGTTTAAAGACTTTGTGCACCGCATGCGTCCAACGCTTGATATTGATAGCGTCGCGACGGGCGAGCACTGGTACGGCATTCAGGCACAGGAGAAGGGGCTGGTGGATGACGTGGGGACCAGCGACGACCTGCTGCTGAACCTGATGGAGGAGCACGAGCTGGTGGGCGTGCGCTTTACCCAGCGTAAGCGTCTGCTTGACCGCTTCACCAACAGCGCAGCGGAAAGCGCCGATCGCCTGCTGTTACGCTGGCTGCAGCGCGGACAGAAACCGCTGCTGTAAACAAAAACGCGAGGCCTTTGCCTCGCGTTTTACTTTAGTCGACCAGGTGATAGCGCTCTGAGAGCGTGTGCGCCAGGTATTTAAACATGTTAAATACCGCTGTGCTCTTCGGCGTAGGTAACCCCTGTTCATCAAGGAAGTATTCGCCGCTAAAGACTAACACGCCGTTCCGTTGCTCCACGCCCGTCGCTTCAATGCCCGCCAGAGTATCTTCATGTTCGCGAATAAGCCGGTTTGCTTCGATAAGCAGAGAGGCTCGGTCGATAGGTTGGGTCGTATTCTGCATATTCTACTCCTTAAAACAGTGGCAGTAGTTTACGCCGAGGGGGCGTCAGGGGCAAATTTTCCCTGTTATCTGAGGGGGTAAGCACACCGGCCCCGGCTGGCGCAATCTGTTATTGCATGCTAATAAAGTTGCGTAACGAATTTTATCAGGTACAGTGTGCGCTTTCGTCATTCTGGCAACAGAATTGCTTGACATTCAACCGGGAATTCGTCACGAATTGTCCTTGATGTGAGAAAAATACCCGAAAACTCAATGGCCTGGATGTCGCCTTTCTGACGTTCGGTAAGACTAAGGGGTTGATATCCCCTGGCGCAGTCGCAATATCATTGGCTCGTCGTCAGCGGAAGGGATATCAACGTGCGGCGTATTCCTGGAAGAATTAAATTAGGTAAAGGTGAATATGGGTAAAGCTCTCGTCATCGTTGAGTCCCCGGCAAAAGCCAAAACGATCAATAAGTATCTGGGTAACGACTACGTGGTTAAGTCCAGCGTTGGTCATATCCGCGATTTGCCGACCAGTGGCTCAGCCAGCAAAAAGAGCGCAGACTCTACCTCCACCAAAGGGGCTAAAAAGCCTAAAAAGGATGAACGTAGCGCGCTTGTCAACCGCATGGGTGTTAACCCGTGGCATAACTGGGATGCACAATATGAAGTGCTGCCCGGCAAAGAAAAAGTCGTTAACGAGCTGAAGCAGCTTGCTGAAAAAGCAGACCACATCTATCTCGCAACCGACCTTGACCGCGAAGGGGAGGCCATTGCATGGCACCTGCGGGAAGTGATCGGGGGGGACGACAAACGCTACAGCCGTGTAGTGTTTAACGAAATTACCAAGAATGCGATTCGCCAGGCATTTGAAAAACCGGGTGAACTGAATATCGACCGTGTAAACGCTCAGCAGGCGCGCCGCTTTATGGACCGCGTAGTGGGCTATATGGTCTCGCCACTGCTGTGGAAAAAAATTGCCCGCGGCCTGTCTGCCGGTCGAGTGCAGTCGGTTGCGGTCCGTCTCGTGGTTGAGCGTGAGCGTGAAATCAAAGCGTTCGTACCGGAAGAGTTCTGGGAAGTCGATGCCAATGTCACCACGCCAGGCGGCGATGCGCTGCCATTGCAGGTGAGCCACCAGAACGACAAGCCGTTCCGTCCCGTTAACCGTGACCAGACCATGGCGGCGGTGGCGCTGCTGGAGAAGGCGCGTTATCAGGTACTGGATCGCGAAGACAAACCGACCAGCAGCAAGCCTGGCGCACCGTTTATTACCTCCACGCTGCAACAGGCGGCAAGCACGCGTCTGGGTTACGGCGTGAAAAAAACCATGATGATGGCGCAGCGCTTGTATGAAGCGGGCTATATCACTTATATGCGTACTGACTCAACCAACCTGAGCCAGGACGCGGTAAACATGGTTCGCGGTTATATCAGCGACAATTTCGGCAAGAAATATCTGCCGGAAAATGCCAATCAGTACACCAGCAAAGAGAACTCGCAGGAAGCGCACGAAGCGATTCGTCCTTCCGATGTCTCTGTATTAGCCGAGTCGCTGAAAGACATGGAAGCGGATGCACAAAAACTGTATCAGCTGATCTGGCGCCAGTTTGTGGCCTGCCAGATGAAGCCTGCGAAGTATGATTCCACAACCCTGACGGTCGGCGCAGGTGATTTCCGTCTCAAAGCACGTGGGCGTATTCTGCGCTTCGACGGCTGGACTAAGGTGATGCCTGCGTTGCGTAAAGGCGACGAAGACAAAACGCTGCCTGCGGTGAATAAGGGTGATGAGCTGTCGCTGGTGGATCTGGTTCCGGCTCAGCACTTCACCAAGCCACCGGCACGTTTCAGCGAAGCCTCGCTGGTGAAAGAGCTTGAAAAACGCGGTATCGGTCGCCCGTCGACCTATGCGTCGATCATCTCGACAATTCAGGATCGTGGTTACGTTCGTGCTGAAAACCGTCGTTTCTATGCCGAGAAAATGGGTGAAATTGTTACCGACCGTCTGGAAGCTAACTTCCGCGAGTTGATGAACTACGATTTCACCGCGCAGATGGAAGACAGCCTCGATCAGGTTGCCAGCCATCAGGCAGAATGGAAAAAAGTGCTTGATAGCTTCTTCAGTGACTTTACCAACCAGCTTGAAAAAGCGGAGAAAGATCCTGAAGAGGGCGGCATGCTGCCAAACCAGATGGTGTTGACCAGCATCGACTGCCCAACCTGTGGGCGCAAAATGGGGATCCGTACCGCCACAACGGGCGTCTTCCTCGGCTGTTCCGGCTATGCGCTGTCGCCAAAAGAGCGCTGCAAAACCACCATCAACCTGGTACCGGAGAACGAAGTTCTCAATGTGCTGGAAGGTGATGATGCAGAGACCAACGCCCTGCGTGCGAAACGCCGCTGCCAGAAATGCGGCACGGCGATGGACAGCTACCTGATCGATCCGAAACGTAAGCTGCACGTCTGTGGTAATAACCCGACCTGCGATGGCTACGAGATCGAAGAGGGTGAGTTCCGTATTAAAGGCTATGACGGCCCGATCGTTGAATGCGAGAAATGTGGTTCTGAAATGCACCTGAAGATGGGGCGCTTCGGCAAGTACATGGCCTGCACCAACGACGAGTGTAAGAACACGCGTAAAATTCTGCGCAATGGCGAAGTGGCGCCGCCGAAGGAAGATCCGGTCCCGCTGCCAGAACTGCCGTGTGAGAAGTCTGATGCTTACTTCGTGCTGCGTGATGGTGCAGCTGGCGTGTTCCTCGCGGCCAACACCTTCCCGAAATCTCGCGAAACCCGCGCGCCGCTGGTGGAAGAGCTGTATCGCTTCCGCGATCGCCTCCCCGAGAAACTGCGTTATCTGGCCGATGCGCCTCAGCAGGATCCCGAAGGCAACAAAACCGTTGTGCGTTTCAGTCGTAAAACGAAGCAGCAGTACGTTGCTGCGGAGAAAGAGGGCAAAGCGACCGGCTGGTCCGCCTTCTTTGTTGACGGAAAATGGGTTGAAGGCAAGAAATAACCTTCGTAACGCGTAGCTTTCCTGTTTAAGGGCCGGTTCTCCGGCCCTTTTTATTACCTCGTTATTATTTTTTGTTCCGTACTATACAGTCAGGCTATAAATGATATAGTGGTTATAGTTAACCCGTTTCTTATTATTAAATCGTCTTAAGCGATTGACCCGTGCGCTAAATCGGATGGTCTGGCATGAAATTACAGCAGCTTCGCTATATTGTTGAGGTCGTCAATCATAACCTCAACGTCTCCTCGACCGCAGAAGGACTCTACACTTCGCAACCCGGCATCAGTAAGCAGGTCCGTATGCTGGAGGACGAATTGGGTATTCAGATTTTTGCCCGCAGCGGTAAACACCTGACGCAGGTCACGCCTGCGGGGCAGGAGATCATTCGCATTGCCCGGGAAGTGCTTTCGAAAGTCGACGCCATTAAATCGGTCGCCGGAGAACATACCTGGCCGGATAAAGGCTCGCTCTATATAGCCACGACGCACACCCAGGCGCGTTACGCCCTGCCAGGCGTCATTAAAGGGTTTATCGAGCGTTATCCGCGCGTTTCCCTGCATATGCACCAGGGTTCCCCGACGCAGATTGCTGAAGCCGTTTCCAAGGGCAACGCGGACTTTGCCATTGCGACAGAAGCGCTTCACCTGTATGACGATCTGGTGATGCTGCCTTGCTACCACTGGAACCGCTCAATTGTCGTTACGCCAGATCACCCGCTTGCGGGGAAAGGCTCGGTGACTATAGAAGAATTGGCCCAGTATCCCCTTGTGACCTATACCTTCGGCTTTACGGGCCGTTCAGAGCTGGATACGGCGTTTAACCGTGCGGGACTTACACCTCGCATTGTCTTCACCGCAACGGATGCGGACGTCATTAAGACCTACGTGCGTTTAGGGCTGGGCGTTGGGGTGATTGCCAGCATGGCGGTTGACCCGGTTTCTGACCCGGATCTGGTTCGTCTTGATGCCCATGACATCTTCAGCCACAGCACGACTAAAATTGGCTTCCGTCGTAGCACCTTCCTGCGCAGCTATATGTATGATTTCATTCAGCGCTTTGCCCCGCATCTCACGCGTGACGTGGTAGATACCGCCGTAGCCTTACGCTCCAATGAAGATATTGAAGAGATGTTTAAAGACATTAAGCTCCCTGCCAAATAATCACTTCCGGTATCTTTCCCCGGCGGAAAGATACCGATTAATCTTCTTAAAACTAAATCAGAATTATCATCATCTGCACTTAGCGACCATATAAAGCCCTAATCCATTTTACTTGTGGGGTTTTACTGTCGCGAAATTGCGACAAAAGTAGAAAGTAATTTACCGCTACGCAAATAATTCCTTTCAAATATTTATTTCTGGTCAAAAGAATGAATATTTCCCATGCCTGGATACGTAAATTCACTGGCTTTTCAGCTAAAGTTTCTTTAGGATTTATCTCAACCGATGATTAATTGTACCAATTGTTTGGTCTCAAAATGATAAGCGATATCGATTGTATGAGGTTAGCAATGCCTGCAGGAAGTGAAGAACCGCAAAGGGATCCCGCGCTTAAGCGTAAAGCCTGGCTGGCGGTCTTTCTGGTCTCAGCCCTGTTCTGGCTGGTCGTTGCTCTCCTTGCCTGGAAATATTGGGGTTGAATATGGCAGTGACGGTACGTACAGAAACGGTTAAACAGATGTGTCAACATCGTGACAGTAGCCACAAGGGCCGCAAAGCGCCGGCTACCAGTGTGCCAGCATCCTGGCGGCTGACGCCGCAGCAGCAGGCTTTTATTGATGTGTTCGCAGAAGACGAACCCAGAAAACAATAATTTACTTTTTGCGTAGCAATGCAAATAGACTGAATAAAGTCTCTGCGCTTTTGTACTCTTTAATAAATACACATCGGCAATATAGAACTGAGGGCAAACCTCGGAACCTTAATTAATAAAGCCTGGTGTCCCTATGATGAATAACATGACAACGCTCAAATACTGGTCATGGATCGGCGTTTTCTCCGTGTCGATTCTGTTCTGGTGCCAGCTCCTCTGGCTGGCCGTCAACTGATCCAAAACCTCGCTTCGGCGGGGTTTTTCATTTTCCGCACCTGATGGACCATTCCTAAATTTATCAATTTGGGTTGTTATCAAAACGTTACGACATCTTTGTGTTATCTTTAATTACAGCCCTGATGATTGTCAGGACATCTCTGGAATTAAGGAGGAGCTTATGTCGTTAACCCTACGCGAAGCCAGTAAGGATACGTTACAGGCAGAAAATAAAACCTGGAATTACTATAGCTTACCGCTGGCAGCCAGGACCCTTGGGGACATTTCGCGGTTACCCAAGTCGTTGAAAGTGTTGATGGAAAACCTCTTACGCTGGCAGGATGGTGATTCTGTTACCGAGGAGGATATACAGGCGCTGGCGGGGTGGCTTAAGCATGCTCATGCTGACAGAGAAATCGCCTACCGCCCGGCGAGGGTGCTGATGCAGGATTTCACCGGCGTGCCTGCCGTGGTCGATCTGGCCGCCATGCGCGAAGCCGTCAAGCGGCTCGGCGGCGATACGGCAAAAGTTAACCCGCTGTCACCTGTAGACCTTGTTATTGACCACTCCGTGACCGTTGACCACTTCGGTGATGATGATGCCTTCGGCGAAAACGTGCGTCTTGAGATGGAGCGCAACCACGAACGCTACGTGTTCCTGAAATGGGGCCAGCAGGCGTTCAGCCGGTTTAGCGTTGTGCCGCCAGGCACCGGTATTTGCCACCAGGTAAACCTGGAATATCTCGGTAAAGCCGTCTGGAGTGAGCTTCAGGATAAAGAGTGGCTGGCCTACCCGGATACGCTGGTGGGAACCGATTCCCATACCACCATGATTAACGGTCTGGGCGTGCTGGGCTGGGGCGTGGGCGGCATAGAAGCAGAAGCCGCAATGCTCGGCCAGCCGGTCTCTATGCTGATCCCTGATGTTGTCGGCTTTAAGCTTACCGGAAAACTCTCTGAAGGCATTACGGCTACTGACCTGGTGCTGACCGTGACCCAAATGCTGCGTAAGCATGGCGTGGTGGGTAAATTCGTCGAGTTCTACGGTGACGGGCTGGATTCATTGCCGCTGGCTGATCGTGCAACCATTGCCAATATGGCACCCGAATATGGCGCAACCTGCGGCTTTTTCCCAATTGATGGCGTGACGCTGGAGTATATGCGTCTCAGCGGACGCAGCGAAGAGCAGGTCGCGCTGGTAGAGGCCTACACCAAAGCGCAGGGTATGTGGCGCAATCCCGGTGATGAACCCGTGTTTACCAGTACGCTAGAGCTGGATATGGGCACCGTTGAGGCCAGCCTCGCCGGACCAAAACGTCCTCAGGATCGCGTCGCGCTGAACAACGTGCCAAAAGCCTTTGCCGCCAGCAACGAGCTGGAAGTTAATGCTTCGCAAAAAGATCGTCACGCGGTGGATTACGTCATGAATGGCCACCCGTACTCGCTGCCGGACGGTGCCGTGGTCATCGCCGCGATCACCTCCTGTACCAATACCTCAAACCCCAGCGTTCTGATGGCAGCCGGCCTGTTGGCGAAAAAAGCGGTGGAGCTGGGCCTCAAGCCTCAGCCGTGGGTAAAAGCCTCTCTGGCGCCCGGCTCGAAGGTGGTCTCCGATTATCTCGCTCAGGCAAGGCTGACGCCGTACCTCGATGAGCTTGGATTTAACCTGGTCGGCTACGGTTGTACGACCTGTATCGGCAACTCCGGTCCGCTTCCTGAGCCTATTGAAGTGGCGATTAAGCAGGGCGATCTGACCGTTGGTGCCGTGCTTTCCGGTAACCGAAACTTTGAGGGGCGTATTCATCCGCTGGTGAAAACGAACTGGCTGGCGTCACCGCCGCTGGTCGTGGCCTATGCGCTGGCCGGAAACATGAATATCAACCTCGTGACCGACCCGATTGGTCACGATCGCAAGAATGAACCTGTTTATCTCAAAGACATCTGGCCATCGTCGCGTGAAATCGCCCGGGCGGTGGAAAAGGTCTCCACCGAGATGTTCCGGAAAGAGTACGCCGAGGTCTTCGAAGGGACGCCGGAATGGAAGGAGATCAACGTCGTCGGCTCGGATACCTACGCGTGGCAGAATGACTCTACCTATATTCGTCTTTCACCGTTCTTTGACGAGATGCAGGCTCAGCCCGATCCGCTTAAGGACATCCACGGCGCCCGCATTCTGGCGATGCTGGGCGATTCGGTCACCACGGACCATATCTCCCCGGCGGGCAGCATTAAGGCCGACAGCCCGGCCGGACGTTATCTGCAGGGGCGTGGCGTCGAGCGTCGCGACTTTAACTCCTACGGTTCACGCCGTGGTAACCATGAAGTGATGATGCGCGGTACATTTGCCAACATCCGCATTCGTAACGAAATGGTGCCCGGCGTGGAAGGGGGCATGACGCGCCATCTGCCGGGTACCGAAGTGGTGTCGATTTACGATGCTGCCGTTAAATATCAGCAGGAAGGTACGCCGCTGGCGGTCATTGCCGGGAAAGAATACGGTTCTGGCTCAAGTCGTGACTGGGCTGCGAAGGGACCGCGACTGCTGGGCGTTCGCGTGGTGATTGCCGAATCCTTTGAACGTATTCACCGTTCGAATCTGATCGGGATGGGGATCCTGCCGCTTGAGTTCCCGCAGGGGGTGACCCGCAAAACGCTGGGCCTGACCGGAGAAGAGAAAATCGACATCAGCGGCCTGCAAAACCTGGAGCCCGGGAAAACCGTGCCGGTAAAATTAACGCGCAGCGACGGTAAAACGGAAATCCTTGACTGCCGGTGTCGCATTGATACCGCCACGGAGCTGACCTATTACCAGAACGACGGCATCCTGCACTATGTGATCCGCAAGATGTTGAACTGACGGGTTATGCCCGGCTAAATGCCGGGCATACGCGGATTACTCGCTCAGCAGATGGCCCATTTTGGCCGCTTTGGTATCGAGGTAGTGCGCATTTTTCGGGTTGCGGCCGACGATCAGCGGCACGCGCTCGACGATATTGATCCCGGCTTCGGTCAGAATTTCGACTTTTTTCGGGTTGTTGGTCAGCAGACGCACTTCGTCCACGCCCAGCAGCTTGAACATATCCGCGCAGAGGGTGAAGTCGCGCTCGTCAGCGGCAAAGCCGAGCTGATGGTTGGCCTCAACGGTATCGTACCCCTGATCCTGCAGCGCGTAGGCGCGGATTTTATTCAGCAGGCCGATGTTACGACCCTCCTGACGGTGATAAAGCAGCACGCCGCGGCCTTCTTCGGCAATGTGGCTCAGGGCCGCTTCCAGCTGGAAGCCGCAGTCGCAGCGCAGGCTAAAAAGGGCATCGCCGGTCAGACACTCGGAATGCACGCGAGAGAGCACCGGTGTCTGTCCTGAAATGTCTCCAAACACCAGGGCGACGTGATCCTGTCCGGTTGCCAGTTCTTCAAATCCCACCATCAGGAAATCGCCCCATGGGGTTGGCAGTTTGGCTTCTGCCACACGTTTAAGCTGCATGTGATTCTCCAGAGTAGGCTGACACGTTTCGTGCCTTACGCCTGTTTGGCTTTCTGTATGAGGTTATTTTGCCACAAGCTCAGCGCGTTCGCCTAATGGCCGCCATGCTATACGAACGTTAAACGCACGATCCGACATATCCACCTTTCGGATGGAATTCAGTTATGATTGTGACGCTTAGCGAAAAAAGGAGACGAAATGCTTTCAATCGCCAGACGTACGGCAGCAGGTGCGGCCATTCTGTTGATCATGCCCGTGGCCGTGTGGATCTCCGGCTGGATGTGGGAGCCAGGACATAATACCGCCTGGCTGAAAAGCCTGTACTGGGTCACGGAGACGGTTACGCAGCCGTGGGGGATCATCACCCACATCCTGATTTTTGGCTGGTTTCTCTGGTGCCTGCGCTTTCGTTTGCGTCCGGCAATCATGCTGTTTGCGATCCTTGGCGCGGCCATTCTGGTTGGGCAGGGTGTAAAGTCCTGGGTAAAAGATCGTGTGCAGGAGCCGCGGCCTTTCGTGGTGTGGCTGGAAAAAACGCACCATGTTCCGGTGGATGAGTTCTACACTTTAAAGCGTAAAGATCGCGCCGCGCTGGTGAAAGAGCAGCTGGTGGAACAACAGGATATCCCCGCATTTTTGCGTAAGCACTGGCAGAAAGAGACGGGATTTGCGTTTCCTTCCGGGCATACCATGTTTGCCGCCAGTTGGGCACTGCTTGGCGTTGGGCTGCTGTGGCCGCGCCGGCGGACGGTAACCATTGCGATTTTACTGGTCTGGGCCACCGGTGTGATGGGCAGTCGATTACTGCTTGGCATGCACTGGCCGCGGGATCTGGTGGTGGCGACGCTTATCTCGTGGTTGCTGGTGACGTTGGCCACCTGGCTTGCCCAACGCTTCTGTGGGCCGCTTACGCCACCGCCGCAAGAGAAGCAAGAAATCGCCGAAAGGGAGCAAAGCGGGGTCTGAAGCTTGATATTACCCCTTTTGCCCATAAATCCATGAAGGGCGCGTCACTTTTTCCGTTTCGCGCCCGTCACTAAAATGGTAGTTTATAAGGCTGATTGCGGTGAGTTGAACATACTTTATTCGCTTGAACCACATAACGGGAAGTCATGTGAAATATTTACTCATTTTCTTACTGGTGTTGGCGATTTTTGTCATTTCAGTCACATTGGGTGCACAAAACGATCAGCAGGTTACCTTCAACTATCTGCTGGCGCAGGGCGAGTACCGCGTATCAAGCCTGCTGGCCGTGTTATTCGCCGCAGGTTTCTTCATCGGCTGGCTGGTGTGTGGCCTGTTCTGGCTCAAAGTTCGTGTTTCTCTGGCGCGCGCTGAACGTAAAATTAAACGACTTGAACATCAAATCGCGCCCATGACCGACATTCCGGAAAGCGCGGGTGTGCCGGTCGTCAAGGAATAATCGAATATGCTGGAGTTGTTGTTTCTGCTTTTGCCTGTAGCCGCAGCCTATGGCTGGTATATGGGCCGCAGAAGTGCGCAACAAACAAAACAGGATGAAGCAAACCGACTCTCCCGCGACTACGTTGCGGGGGTGAACTTCCTGCTGAGCAATCAACAGGACAAAGCGGTAGATCTGTTCCTCGACATGCTCAAAGAGGATACCGGCACCGTAGAAGCGCATCTCACCCTGGGTAACCTTTTCCGCTCTCGCGGGGAAGTAGACCGTGCTATTCGTATTCACCAGACCTTAATGGAAAGCGCCTCGCTGACCTATGACCAGCGTTTGCTGGCGGTTCAGCAGTTAGGCCGGGACTACATGGCGGCAGGGTTGTACGATCGTGCCGAAGACATGTTTATGCAGCTGGTGGACGAAACCGATTTTCGCATCAGCGCGCTTCAACAGCTGCTGCAGATTTATCAGGCCACCAGCGACTGGCAAAAAGCCATCGACACCGCCGAGCGTCTGGTTAAGCTGGGTAAAGACAAGCAGCGCGTGGAAATCGCCCATTTCTATTGCGAGCTTGCGCTCCAGCAGATGGGTAACGACGACATGGATAAAGCCATGGCGTTGCTGAAGAAAGGTGCGGCAGCGGATCGCAACAGCGCGCGTATCTCCATCATGATGGGCCGTGTGTTTATGGCGAGCGGCGATTACGCCAAAGCCGTGGAGAGCCTGCTGCGGGTGATCGATCAGGATAAAGAACTCGTCAGCGAAACGCTTGAAATGCTCCAGACATGCTACCAGCAGTTGGGCAAGCAGGATGAATGGGTGACCTTCCTGCGTCGCTGCGTGGAGGAAAATACCGGGGCGACGGCGGAGCTGATGCTTTCCGACATCGTCGAGCAGCATGAGGGCAGCGATACCGCGCAGGTGTACATCACGCGTCAGTTACAGCGCCATCCAACCATGCGCGTCTTCCACAAGCTGATGGACTACCACCTCAATGACGCAGAAGAAGGGCGCGCGAAAGAGAGCCTGATGGTGCTGCGTGACATGGTCGGCGAGCAGGTGCGCAGTAAACCGCGCTATCGCTGTCAAAAATGCGGGTTTACCGCCTACACGCTCTACTGGCATTGTCCTTCCTGCCGGGCCTGGTCAACCATTAAACCGATTCGCGGTCTTGACGGGCAGTAATTTTTAAAAAGCCTGTATTTTAGTTACAACATACTAATGACTTTTACACCCATACAGGCAGCAGTGCGGTCTGTGTTCGGGCAAGGTAAAAATCGCTCCTGTCATTTTTGGCCGCTGGCAGGTAGAATGCTCGCCGTTTATCTGTCCCGCGCCGCTGGGCGCCCATAGACGAAAAGGGCTGGTCATGACGTCTGTTAGTTCCTCTACTTCCCGCGTAGTTACTGATTCTCCTGTTGTAGTTGCCCTGGATTACAACAACCGTGATGCCGCGCTGGCCTTTGTCGACGGTATCGATCCCCGCGACTGTCGCCTTAAAGTCGGCAAAGAAATGTTTACGCTGTTTGGCCCGCAAATTGTGCGAGACCTGCAACAGCGCGGCTTCGATATCTTCCTCGACCTGAAATTCCACGATATCCCGAACACAACTGCCCACGCCGTAGCCGCTGCCGCTGAACTGGGCGTATGGATGGTGAATGTCCATGCATCAGGCGGGGCGCGGATGATGACGGCTGCACGCGAAGCGCTGCTCCCGTTTGGCAAAGACGCGCCGCTGCTGATTGCCGTAACCGTACTAACCAGTATGGACGCATCAGACCTGCGCGACCTGGGTGTGACGTTGTCACCTGCTGAGCACGCGGAACGCCTTGCGCGCCTGACGCAACGCTGTGGGCTTGATGGCGTCGTGTGCTCGGCGCAGGAAGCCGTGCGCTTTAAATCCGAGCTGGGACGTGAATTTAAGCTGGTTACACCGGGTATCCGTCCTGCGGGAAGTGAGGCAGGGGATCAGCGCCGCATCATGACGCCTGAACAGGCGCAGGCCGCAGGCGTAGACTATATGGTTATTGGTCGCCCGGTTACGCAATCAGCGGATCCGGCGCAGACGCTGAAAGCCATCAACGCATCGTTAAAAAAGGGGGCGTAATGAGCGATTCCAACAGCCGCCTGGTCTATTCCACTGACACGGGTCGCATTGATGAGCCACGCGAGAAAGCCGAGCGCCCGAAGGGGGATGGCATTGTGCGTATCCAGCGCCAGACCAGCGGACGCAAGGGAAAGGGCGTATGTCTGGTGACAGGTATTGATCTCGACGATGCCGAACTGGCAAAACTCGCTGCAGAATTAAAAAAGAAATGCGGTTGTGGTGGCGCGGTGAAAGACGGGGTTATCGAAATCCAGGGCGATAAACGCGATTTAATTAAATCATTGCTCGAAGCCAAAGGCATGAAAATCAAACTGGCGGGGGGCTAAAATAATTGAGCCACGGCGAAAACCGTGGCTCTTTTTTTAGGTGCGTAAGTCAGACCTGAAATGTACAGAATATATAATTATACGGGTAGAAGCCGTTATGGTGATTATTTGCCTACCTGGTGACCAATGACACCGCCGACAGCAGCGCCACCTAAAGTACCCAGCGTGCTACCATCCGTTAATACCGCACCACCCAGAGCACCAGCACCGGCGCCAATGGCGGTGTTACGGTCACGTTTAGACCAGTTAGAGCATGCGCTCAGGGACATTGCTACAGTGATTGCCAGAACAGCGGCAGCTAATTTCTTGCTGGTTAAGGTCATAATACTTTCTCCTGAATTATCGATTCACGGAAAGAAGTGCTTTTTAAGTATAGTCAATTTGAATACTTAAATTCCATTTTCCGTAAAAGCTGGTCGCGCAGGGGTTAACATGATCACGCAGGTGATAGTCACTTCCTGTTATATCGCTAACATTAATTTTACGTCTTTATTTTAGCTTATACAGGTAAAAACTCTTAAAGAAATACTAGGATTAATCTCAGAGGCGAAGGCGTGCGCCCGGAAACCGGACGCAAGGGGGGCGTTATAGCGCGTTGTCGACGATATCGACCGTTAAGCCAGCGTGTTCCAGCTGAAGGCGATGTTCATCGCTAAGACGTTTGTCGGTGATCACCCGGCTAAAGCGCGACAGCGGGCCCATGGTGTAAGGATGGACAGCGCCAAATTTAGAGCTGTCAGACAACACGATGGCTTCGCACTCTTTTTCCAGCACCGCGTTCACCACGTCAGAACGCATCATGTCTCTGCCGGTGAAGCCTGTTTCAGGCTGCCAGCCATCGATACCAATAAAGGCCTTGGTGAAATGCACCTGCTGAACGTACTGGCGGGTCAATGGGCCTACCATACTCTCGCTTTTTTTCTGGTAGATACCGCCTAACAGAATTACTTCACAGCGCGTTTCTTTCAGCAGATGCGCGATGTAGCTGCTGACGGTAATAATCGTTACGTCTTTCTGCTCAGCGAGCGTGCGCGCCAGCAGGGCATTACTGCTGCCGTTTTCAATGAACACCGTTTCGCCGTTGTTCACCAGGGATGCCGCAAACTCCGCCAGCTCGCGCTTAAGGGCATAATTGTTCATCATGCGGGTTTCGACGTCCTCACTGTCCAGCGGGACAGCATAGCCGTGGGCACGACGCAGGTAGCTCTGCTTTTCGAGAAGGTTAAGATCCTGACGGATTGTGACTTCGGAAACACCGGTGGTTTTCGCGAGATCGACCACGCTCACGCGTCCCTGATCGATGACCATCTGCAAAATGATTTGTTGTCGAGAATTCATAGCATCCAATACAAAAATGAAACGGGATCAGAAACACCGTGGCTACACTTCCCACGGGGCTTTAGGTTGAGGGTTTTGTAATGCGGTCTCCGTGCCTTTCTGTGCTAATAACTCCGCTTTTAAGATCTCAAGATTACGGATCGCGGAGTGATAATCGCCAGCAACCAGAATATCCAGCACAGTATCAATACGTTGTGCCACGGTCAGCACATCAATGTTAGCCATAATCCCACCCCGGAAGCGAAAAGTTAATATTTTCAATGATGCAGAAAATAGGCTCAAAAGAGAAGGGAAAAAATGCACTAACCAAATTACATAAATGAAAGTGATAAATTTCTGTGCCCACATACAGGGGGTTGAATGCGTGGATTAGTCTAAAACTGCGCGCAAGGCGCTTTATTCTATGAGGATTCAGACTATGACAGTTATCAACCAGGCTACCTGTACACTGTTTACCGATACTGAACGTTTCACGCAACTGGCAGGCTATTATGAGGAGGAGCGTCGCACGGTATGGATGATGTTGCGGGCGCAGCCACGCCCCTGTTTTAACCATGCACTGATTGAAGAGATCATGAATCTCTCCTGGCTGGTTCGCCAGTCGGGGTTTGTGGTCGACTTTTGGGTGACCGGTTCCCTTGTGCCTGATATGTACAACGCAGGGGGCGATCTGCAGTTCTTCGTGGAATGCCTGCAGAACGGGCGTCGGGAAGCGTTGCGTGCCTACGCCCGCGCCTGCGTGGATTGCGTTCACGCCGCCTCACGGGGGTTTGATACGGGCGCAATATCGCTGGCGATGGTAGAAGGGAGCGCCCTGGGCGGTGGATTTGAAGCCGCGCTCGCGCACCATTTCGTCCTGGCCCAACGCGATGCGCGCTTAGGCTTCCCCGAGATTGCGTTCAACCTGTTCCCGGGCATGGGGGGGTACTCCCTCGTGGCGCGTCGCGCAGGCATGAAGCTGGCGGAGGAGCTGATTTATAAGGGCGAGTCTCACACGGCGGAATGGTATGAGCAGCAGGGGTTAGTCGATCTGCTCTTCGAACCTGGCCAGAGCTACGTCTCCGTTCGCACCTTCATCGACACGCTCCAGCCGAAGCTGAACGGCGTACGGGCTATGCTTCGTGCCCGCACCCGCGTTTTACAGCTTCCACGAAGCGAGCTGATGGATATCACCGAGGACTGGGTCGACGCGGCATTTTGCCTTGAGCCGAAAGATATCGCCTACATGGAGCGTCTGGTGATGCTGCAAAACCGCCACCAGGCGGCAGGGCTGCGTAAAGCCAGCTAACGCATGTGTCGCGCCTGATAACGTTTTAGCCATCGCTCGAATGCGGCTGCGGGCATAGGCTTCGCAAAGAGAAAACCCTGCCGCTCGTTGACGCCATTCTTCGTGAGAAAGGCGTCTTCTTTCGCACTTTCCACCCCTTCCGCGATGACTTGCAAATTTAACGCCTGCGCGACGGCTACAATCGCTCTGACCAGCGACTGGGAGATCGACTGCTTATGAATATCCCGCACAAAAGACTGGTCCAGCTTGATGGCATCGATTGGGAAGCGCGCCAGCTGCGAGAGGGAGGAGTACCCGGTGCCAAAATCATCCAGATGGATCTGTGCGCCGAGCTGACTAAACTGCTGAATGACGGAGAGCGCCAGCTCTTCATTTTCAATCAAACAGCTTTCGGTCAACTCAACGTCGATGGGACAGTATTCAAAATTAAGATCGCTCAGCGCCTGCTTTAAATCGCTAAAGATCGTCTGGTCGGCCAGCTGGCGAGCAGAGACGTTGACCGCCACGCGCAGGTTGATGCCTTTATCGCGCCATTTCGCGACCTGACGGACAACATCCAGCATCACCCAGCGGCCAAGCGGCACGATCAAACCAGACTCTTCGGCGTAAGAGATAAACTCCATCGGGGGGATCAGCCCGCGCTCGGGAGACTGCCAGCGTACCAGCGCTTCCAGGCTTCTGACTTCGCCGCGCCAGGTCATTTTCGGCTGGTAATGGATCAGCAACTGGTCATTATCAAGCGCTTTACGCAGGTTGGTATCCAGCCACAGATATTCAAACACGCGTTGGTTCATCTCCGGCGAGAAGACGCAGAACTTGCCGCGGCCGCTCTCTTTAGCGGTGTACATTGCGGTATCGGCGTTGCGAATGACGCTTTCCCGGTCGGTGCCGTGCTGCGGGGTGAGGGCGATCCCTAAAGAACAGCCGGTATAGACTTCGATTAAGCCGATCCGGAACGGTTGGCGTAAGCGCGTTAAAATGCGTGATGCCATCGCCTCCAGCGAACTTTGCGAGGTGTCAGAGGCCATGACGATAAATTCATCACCGCCGAGTCGGGCCAGGGTTTGGCCTTCATCCAGACAGCTTAAAATCGCCAGGGCGACAGCCTGTAACAGCTGATCGCCAAACATGTGGCCATAGGCATCGTTTACCTTTTTGAAGTTATCAAGATCGAGGTACACGATGCCAACCTGCGTATCGCCACGCGCGATGATGGCATCGGAGATGAGTTCATGAATGGCATTGCGGTTCGGTAAACCGGTGATGGTGTCGGTATTCGCCAGCACGCGCAGACGCTCCTGGGCGCGGCGCTCCTCGGTAATATCCGTGCCGGAACAGATAAGGAAAATTTCATTTTTCCCGCTGCCGCTGTGAACGAATTTGTTCCTGAAGAGAAACAGCCGTTGCCCCTTACGGGTTTTAATCCAGCGCTCCACTTCATAGGAGCTGCCGTTACGAAAGAACCCTGAAATATTGCGCTTTGACGCCGCCGCTTCGCTACGGCTCATAAACAGCTTGAAGACGTTCTGGCCAATCACTTCTTGTTCTTTCAGGCCGGTGTACTCTTCGCTCAACCGGTTGAAGCGCTGAATATTGCCGTGCTGATCGAGAATAACAATGACGGAGTTGGCCTCCGAGACAACCTGCTCAGCAAAAGAGAGACCCTGCGCGAGATCGCGCGCGACCGAAGGGGTGTCGTTCCAGGCAGACGCCGTGCCGGCCCACTCATGTTTATTGATTTTACGGCCCACAAGGTGAACCGGAACGTCCACGCCGTACAGCGAGAGCGTCATTGAGATGCTGGAGGTAATAACGGTCAGCTCGCGGATGCGTTCCGCCTGCTCATCACTGAGCGCAACCACCTGCGTGATATCGGCGCTTTCGCTGGCCGCCAGATGCAGCGCATTGCTGTCAGCCGTCAGTCTCCACCAGGGGCTGTGCGTGCCCATGTAACGAAACAGCAAGTTTTGCTCCAGATCGTCCATCATGTTTTCTCCCGCAGCTGCACGTTAGCGCAAAAACTATTCATATGCAGTCGACTAATCCGTCGTTGAACAGCGTTACAACCGAGGTGAAGTGGTTGTTTTTTCCACTTTTCTGATATTAAAACGGGTTTGAGCAAAAAGAGTGCAAAACGTATAAACATTCACGTAACCGAATATGTCGGTGCTCTTTTACTGTAGATAATTCTTGCGGTTTTTGGCGGATGGGCAGGGAAATAGTCAGAAATAAAGATGATTTTGCGACGTGCGACGGGCGAAAAAAATGCCGGCCTTCCCGAAAAGGAAACAGCCGACATTTTAACGGCTTATCAGGCGACAGGGCGCGCGATGACGCTGCGGGTTTCCATACGGACTTCCGCGATGTTTACATCGATCACATCCGTGACTTTGTAAACCGTTTCCCCTTTGATCTGCACGGTGCCATTTTCCTGGCTGCAAACCAGTTCGTCACGCACCGCATGCAGGAACGGCGCAGGAATGAAGGCGACGGCTCCGTTATCCACCAGACGCACGCGCATACCGCCGCGGCTGATATCGATGATCTCCGCCGGGAAGCGGGTATCGGTGCCAGCCTTGTCATTCAGGAAACGGGCATACAGCCAGTCACCAACGTCGCGTTCTGCCATGCGGTTCAGGCGGCGGCGCTCGGCCATCTGCAGCGTGGTTTCATCCTGAGGACGCGCGATGGATTCCCCTTTGATGATGGCCTTCAGCAGACGGTGGTTCACCATATCGCCGTACTTACGGATTGGGGAGGTCCAGGTCGCGTAGGCTTCCAGGCCCAGCCCGAAGTGCGGACCCGGTTCGGTGCTGATTTCAGCAAACGACTGGAAGCGGCGAATGCGGCTGTCAAGGAAGCCAGACGGCTGGGCATCGAGTTCGCGGCGCAGTTTGCAGAAGCCCGGCAGGGTCAGGACTTCTTCAGGATCGACATGCACGTCATGCGTCTTCAGCAGCGCCGCCAGCGCGTCGGTATTCGCCGGATCAAAACCGGTATGCACGTTATAGATACCAAAGCCTAACTTATCGCGCAGGATGCGGGCGGCACAGATGTTGGCCGAAATCATCGCCTCTTCAACGATGCGGTTCGCAATGCGGCGCGGCTCTGCCACGATATCCAGCACTTCGCCTTTCTCACCGAGTACAAAGCGATAATCCGGACGGTCTTTGAACACCAGCGCATGGGTTTTACGCCATTCGCTGCGGTTCAGGCAGACGCGGTGCAGCAGGCGGATTTGCGTGGCGATGGCTTCGCTGTCTGGTGTCCAGCTGCCGGTGTTGTCCAGCCAGTCGGAGACATTGTCGTAGGCGAGTTTGGCTTTCGATTCGATGGTCGCGGAGAAGAATTCAATATCGTCTTCAATGGTACCGTCCGCAGCAATCGTCATGCGGCAGGCAAGCACCGGGCGGACTTCATGCGGACGCAGCGAACAGAGGTCGTCTGAGAGCTCGCGCGGCAGCATAGGGATATTAAAGCCCGGCAGGTAGTTGGTGAATGAGCGCACTTTCGCCATTTCGTCCAGCTTGCTGCCTTCGACAATCCACGCGGTCGGGTCGGCAATGGCGACGGTCAGATGCAGTTTGCCGTCTGCCGCTTCTTCCGCAAACAGGGCATCGTCCATATCTTCGGTGCTGGCGCTGTCGATGGTGACAAAATCCAGGGCCGTCAGATCGCGACGCGTCAGACCTTCATCCTGCATGTCTGTCGCCACGCCGTCTGGTGCTTCTTTTTCGAGATTATGGCGCGCCAGCGTCACCCACCACGGCACGAAATGATCGTCGCCGTAGGTGATGAACTGGGTCAGCTCCGCGTAAAAACCGCGATCGCCTTTCAGAGGATGACGGCGCATTTCAGCCACGGCCCAGTCACCTTCTTTAAAATCATGCTCAACGCCACGCTCGGCACGGCACGGGATGGCATCTTTGAGCAGAGGGTGATCCGGCACGATGGAAAGACGATCGTCTTTCTTGTGTACCTTGCCAACGAAACGCGTCAGGAACGGTTCGATGAGTGCTTCCGGCTCGGCGGATTCCCGTTCCTTTTCAGTATGAATGACGGCTGAAATGCGGTCGCCATGCATCACTTTCTTCATCTGCGGAGGCGGAATGAAGTAGCTTTTCTGACCGTCAACTTCAAGGAAGCCAAAGCCCTTTTCCGTGGCTTTTACGACCCCTTCTGCACGCGGCGTCTGGGAATGCAGTTGCTGTTTAAGCTGCGCTAGCAGCGGGTTGTCCTGAAACATAATGTTCTATTTTCGTAGCCATTGAGCGGCTGACAGTTTTACGCGAATCTCACTGCTACAGCAAGCGGTCTTTGGGTAATGAGTAAGGTTATTCCTCCTGACCGAGCGCGATGCGAAGGCGGTCCAGCCAGCCATAAAACGCGCTGCGTATCAGCAGGTTCAGCGTTACGCTATGAGGCAACCCGCTCGCTCCCAGCGCGGTTAAATGCGCGGCGCTAAAGCGATCCGGCGAGCTGTTTAGCAGCGCCACCGCCGTGGTGAGCGCCGGGAAATCCGGCTCGGCCTGGTCAGGAAGCATGATCAGGATATCGCCCAACCTGTCGAGCAGTGCAGGCTCGTGGCAAAGCACCGGAACCAGTGGTCCAAGTGCCGTTTCCGCCTGCCAGCGCGCAAGTGAGCGGCGTTGTTCGGGGCTGGCATAACGCAACTCGACAGCGGGCAGCAGGGAGGCCCATACCTGGATGCGCGCGGGTACCGTATGGGGCGATATATGATGCCCGGGCAGCCACCGCACGGGATGGCCAAGCGCCGCCTGAAACACCGCCACGGTGCGCGCCTGAAAACCGATAAAGCCGATTATCTGATTAATTAACACGATGTCATGCACTGTCAGGCCCACTTCATCGAGCTGCAGCAGGGCCTTATCGTCGATAACGTCGGGAGAACTGGCAAGCTGGCGGGCGTACTGGGTGATTTGGGCGAGGCGTCGGTTACTTTCGCGGGAAGAGTCCGGGCCGGGAAGCGGTGCGAGCAAGGCGGCGTAGTGGTTACAGAGGCGCTGCACGCCACAGGCTTGCGCGACCGTCAGCGCCGTGCTCAACCGGTCATAGGCGCTAAGGGTGCGCAACCGGTTGACCGGCGTATCCAGCGGGAACAGCTGGTGACATAAGGCTCTGGCCGGGGCTAACCAGCCCTGAGCGGCGAGCGCAATCGCGTCAGGGAGCGCTAAATCAAGCAAAAAACGGTCGTCGACGTTAGCGGCTTCGGGCACCAGAGGCAGCACATCCGACTGCGAATGATTGGACTGGGTTTCGTGATACCAGTGGCCTTTGCCGGAAAAACGGCGCTGTTCCATGGGCGTTCCTTGATCTCAAAAGGGCGATCAATATCCTGGCGTAAGGTGGATGAGGGGAAAAATATTGTTAGGTGATAACAAATAGCAGAACGGAATAACGACGGGCAGGGCGGGAGGGAGAACTCTCTTCCCTGACGGGAAGAGAGTGACAGCTTATTTAATTTCCAGCTCGTTCATTGCCGCGATGTTGAAACCGCCGTCAACGTGAACCACTTCGCCGGAGATACCCGCAGAGAGGTCAGAGCACAGGAATGCTGCAGAGTTACCCACATCTTCAATGGTAACGGTACGACGAATTGGCGTAACCGCTTCGCAATGTGCCAGCATTTTACGGAAATCTTTGATGCCGGAAGCGGCCAGGGTGCGGATTGGGCCAGCGGAGATACCGTTGACGCGCACGCCTTCAGGACCCATTGCGTTCGCCATATAGCGCACGTTGGCTTCCAGAGAGGCTTTAGCCAGACCCATCACGTTGTAGTTAGGGATAGCGCGCTCTGCGCCCAGGTAGGACAGAGTCAGCAGGGCAGAGCCTGGGTTCAGCATGGTACGACAGGCTTTCGCCATCGCCACGAAGCTGTAGGAGCTGATGTCGTGCGCGATTTTGAAACCTTCACGGGTTACCGCGTTAACGTAGTCGCCGTCCAGCTGATCGCCAGGCGCGAAGCCGATGGAGTGAACGAAACCGTCAAACTTCTCCCACGTTTTTGCCAGTTCAGCAAACATGCCATCAATGCTTTCGTCTTGTGCAACGTCGCATTCCAGAACAATGCTGGAACCCAGCTGCGCGGCAAACTCTTCAACGCGGCCTTTCAGCTTGTCGTTCTGGTAGGTGAACGCCAGCTCAGCGCCTTCGCGATGCATAGCCTGTGCGATGCCGTATGCGATGGACAGTTTGCTGGCTACGCCAGTAACCAGAATGCGCTTACCGGAAAGAAAACCCATAGCTTTAATCCTTATATTCATTGCTTATTTTGCCTTGTAATTCATAGCGTTACAGGCAGTATTTCAAAATCATTCGAAATTAGCTCGAAATTATAGCCCACTCACAGCCCCATGTGTCACGATATTTCTCGCCGATCTCCAAAGACGAATGCCCCAGAAGGTGAGGCGCGGGTTCAAAATTTCAGCATTCGTCCAGTATATCACCTGGCAGCAGCTTCACCTCATCCAACCAGCGCGGATGCGCGGTCCCTCACGATAGTTACCCTTTCCTCGCGCTTTCTATGAAACGCGCGATGACAATAAAGAACACCGGGACGAAGAAGATCGCGAGAAGCGTACCGCTAATCATGCCGCCAAATACGCCGGTGCCGATGGCGTGTTGTGTGCTGTTACTTGCGCCACTGGCCAGCATTAAGGGAACCACCCCCAACGTAAAGGCTAACGATGTCATCAGAATAGGGCGCAGGCGCTGGCTTGCGGCCTGTATCGTTGCCGCCAGGAGGGAGAGCCCTTGACGGTGCAACTGCCGTGCAAACTCCACAATCAATATGGCGTTCTTGGCGGACAGGCCTATCAGGGTAATAAGACCGACTTTAAAGAAAACATCATTTGTCATGCCGGCAATGGACACAGCCACGACTGCTCCGATAAGTCCCAATGGAACCACCAGCATGACTGCGAAGGGTATTGACCAGCTCTCATACAAGGCGGCGAGCACCATAAACACGACCAGTATCGACAGGACGATCAGACCCGGGAGCTGCGACTGAGATTTTATCTCCTGCAATGAACTCCCGGCCCATTCTCCAGCCATGCCCTGAGGTAAATCCCGGGACAAGTTCTCCATGACTTTCATTGCGGTACCGCTGGATTCACCTGTAGCTGCACTGCCGGTAATGCGGATAGCAGAATATCCTTGATAACGCGTTAATTGCTGTGGTGCGACGTTCCAGGAAATCGTCGCAAATGTTGACACTGGCACCATCTGACCCTGGCGGTTTTTAACCGATAATGTCAGGATCTGCTCAGGTTGCATTCGATAAGGCGCATCGGCCTGAATAATCACCTGCTGAACACGTCCGTTGTTCGTATAGTCATTAACGTAGTTTGAACCCATGGTGACGGAGAGCGTCTGGTTGATTTCATCAAATGAGACGCCGAGTGCTTCCGCTTTTTCCCGGTCAATGTTAAGCGCAAGGTTAGTTCCTTCCGGAAGGCCGTCGATATACACGTCACTCAGTTCAGGGCGCTGATTCGCTTTCAGCACCAGTGCATCGGCCGCTTTCTTCAAAGCCTCGTAGCCCAGACCCGCTCTGTCCTGCAGATACCAGGTGAAGCCCGAAGAGGTGCCCATATCCGATATGGCAGGCGGGAGCAGGCTCATCGTAACGGCATCTGAGACGTCTTCCATGCTGGCCTGCATATGGACGGCTTCATCCTGTGCTGTAGAACCCAGCCTTTCTTTCCAGTCCTTCAGCGTGGTGAACGCCATGGCCGAATTCGGGCCTGATCCAGAGAACCCAAACCCCAGGATCATAATGTTGCTTTCAATATCTGGTCGGGTCGCAATTTCCTGTTCAAACGTTTTTACCACTTTCAGGGTGCGCTGCATCGTGGCATCAGAGGGAAGTTGGATAGAAGACATAAAATAGCCCTGATCTTCGTCAGGCAGAAAGGATGAGGGCAATGAAGACAATCCAAAAAACAACGCAGCACAAAGTGCAATATACAGGAGCAGCATTCGGCCAGTTCGTCTCAGAACCGCACCCAGCCCAGATTCGTACCACGTTGTAAGGGAATGAAAACGGGCGTTAAACCTTACCGCGAACCTGCCACCGCCTTGCTTTTGCGCGCTGTGGGGCTTAAGTAACGTCGCACAAAGAGCGGGGGTAAGCGTGAGGGCAAGAAATGCCGACAACAATATGGACACCGCCATGGAAATACAAAATTGCCGATAAATAATTCCGACGGATCCTTCAGCAAAACCCATAGGTATAAAGACGGCGGTTAGTACCAGCGTGATCCCTATAATTGCCGGGGTAATTTCATGCATGGCCTCCCGGGTAGCGTCGCGCGGGGAAAGCTTTTTTTCTTCCATCAGCCGTTCAACGTTCTCCACGACCACAATGGCGTCATCCACGATAATCCCTATCGCCAGCACCATGCCGAACATGGTCAGAATATTGATCGAGTATCCACTGAATAGCATCACCGTAAAGGTGCCCAGCAGCGCGACGGGGGCAACAATCGCAGGGATAAGCGTACAACGTATTTTGTGCAAAAACAGCAGCATAACGAGGAAGACAAGGACCATCGCTTCCACAAATGTTTGCACTACCTTCATGATGGACAGCTTTACAAAAGGTGCGGTATCGAAGGGAACCGTAAACGCCATTCCTTCCGGCAACACCTGAGAAAGTTCGTCGATACGTGCACGAACGCCTGACGCCGTGCTCATCGCATTGGCGCCTGGCGACAACTGGATTGCCGCAGCCGTTGCAGGCACCCCATTTTCGCGGATACCGAAAGCGTAACTTTGCAGGCCAGACTCAATCCGCGCAACGTCGGACAGTTTCAGCCTTGCGCCAGACGTTTCTGATTTAAGGGTAATGTTTCTGAAAGCCTCTACAGAAGTGAGTTGCCCTTTCACAGTGATGGGATAAGTTACGCCTTGCCCTGCAGATGCCGGTTCGTCTCCCGTTTTACCCGGCGAAACAAGGGCATTTTGCTGGCCTACAGCGGTAAGGACATCGCTCACCGAAAGCCCGTAGCTGTGCAGTTGCATTGGGTCCAGCCAGATGCGCAGCGCTTTTTCGCCACCAAACAGCTGAACTTTTCCTACACCCGGAACACGGCGCAGCTCGTCACTGACATTGCGGGAGAAATAATCACTTAAATCCGCTTCCTCAAATTTCCCGGTTGTGGATTTCAACCCCACCATCATTAAAAATCCGGAATTGGCTGCCTCGACATTGATACCATTTTGCCTGACCGCCTGCGGTAAACGTGGCTCAACAATCTTGATCTGGTTCTGAAGATCCATCTGCGCCAGCTTAATGTCTGTGCCGGGCTTGAAAGTCACGGTAATAGATGCAGAACCGGTTGTGTCGCTGGATGATTCGAAATAGAGCAAATTGTCTACGCCCGATATTTCACGCTCAATGAGCGACACCACAGACGTATTCATGATATCGGGGCTGGCCCCCGGGTAAGTGACAGAAATAATAATCCCAGGCGGTGCCACCGCCGGATACTGCGCAACCGGCAACCGAGGTATAGACAGGACACCCGTCAGGACGATAAAAAGCGCCACTACCCAGGCGAATACGGGGCGTTCAATAAAAAAATGAGGCATTGAATTAACGTCCAGCTACGTGAATTTCGTCATCGGTTGATACACGTTTACCGATATCCCTGAGCTGCGAAAATTTCTTAAGAAGCTGCGGTGCGTCATCGAGATTTGTCGCGAACATCCACATAGAGAGAACCATCAGTCCATACAGTGCGGCGTTAAGCGTCTTACACGCGAGAATGGCAGTATCTGGGAAACGACACTTGTTATTAAGGTTAATCATTGTAGGTAACTGGTATCAGGCTATTTAAGTGAGTGTATTTTGAGCAATATGCATTGACAGAGAGTCTACAACTCGCCTGTTTAGCGGAAATGGCAGTTTTATGGAGAGAGTATGGAGCGCAACAACGTTGTTGTTCAAATCATCCTCATAATGAGGTACAACGGTGAACCGCAAAAGAAGATAATTAAGTAGCACTCGTAGTAAAACACCAGATCGTTGAAATCAGGTGCGGCGTTCAATAGCACATTGAACGTAAAAATGAGATAAATAAAAATCACCATTAGCCAGAAGGCGATGACAAGTAATTCAGTGAATGCGCCTGCTCTATTTTGTATTATCAAAGAGACAACTGACAAAACGATGCAGCCATAGATAATGGGAGAAGAGGGTAGCGTCGCGGCGACTTTTTCATCCATTTTATGCATCAACACCAGCCAGGTAAAAAGTAATCCCCACGACAGGAGCAGGAACAGAGTATATATCCCAATTTTCTTAGTAGAGAAACATTTCGAAAATTCTATGTTCATTGTCTCATCCAGATTCAGAAAGCCTTATTACGGCAGGGTTAATATGCATCATTCGGGGACAAATGGGGGGGGGCCGAATAGCTATTCTGACCAGGTATTGTCGAGTCTTTATTGACGGAATATGTACGTTGTGTGGAGGCGTAGCCGGACATTTAAATAAGTGCTGGAAATTTTCATGACCACGGCACTTTTTCCCGGAGGCTGTGTCTTATTGTGCTAAAGATATCTGATAGCGTGCTCAAAGGGATTTCACCCGCGGAGATAAAATGAACAAAAATACTCTAATCCTTGTTGTTGAAGATGAAGACGAAATTGCTGAAATACTGATGAGTTACTTAGAGCGTTCAGGGATGAAAACGTTGAGGGCCCGACAGGGCGAGCAGGCGATAGCGCTCAATCGCCTTCATAAACCGGATCTTATCCTGCTGGACATTCATCTACCCGTATGCGACGGCTGGAGCGTCCTCACGACGCTTCGTCAGGAAAGTTCCGTGCCCGTTATTATGGTTTCTGCCCTTGATCAGGATGTAGATAAACTCATGGGGCTGAGGCTTGGCGCGGATGATTACGTTATCAAGCCTTTTAACCCTTCTGAAGTCGTCGCGCGGGTTGAAGCGGTGCTGCGCAGAACCAAACCCACTATTCAGCAGGCGGGAGCCGCGCCTCTCAGGACGTCTTTTTTGACGGTTTATCCGGATGATTTCTACGTTGAGGTCACCGTGGGTCCTGAGGTGGTCTCCCCTGTGTTAACGACGACGGAATTTAAGCTTCTTACTTATCTGGTCAGATATCCGCGAAAGGTCTGCTCCCGCGAAGAGCTGCTCAACGCCTGTCTGCCGGAAGGCGATACCCTCGACAGAACAGTAGATAGCCATATGAGCAAGCTGCGTAAAAAACTTGAGCTCGCAGGTCTTTATGGCGTTCCTGAGAGCATCAGGGGCATGGGTTACCGGCTTGGGGAGAAAAAATGAACAGAGAGTCTGTCCTGAGTCGTCAGATCTTAACGTATATGTTATTGCTGACGTTTACGATAATTGCCATTTCAATACTGGGCTCCTGGTTTTTTTACTCCTTTATTCTGGATCACCTCCCCGGCGGCGCTGCTGCGGGGGAAGACGAGCAGATGACCCTGTGGGACTGGGTGTGGATTGGGACCGCTACAATTATCAGTCTGGCATTTGCGATTTTTTTAACGATCAAACTCTCCGCGCGAATACTCACCCCGCTTAACGCGGTCGCGTCCAGCCTGAAAAAAATTTCGCAGGGCCAACTGGACGCCCGGGCTTATTGTGCCAGTTCAAGTCTGGGCGAGGTTAATCATCTTGTCTCGGATTTCAATGAAATGGCGGAGAAACTGCAGACGCTGGATATACAGCGGAAATCCTGGAATGCCGCCATTGCCCATGAACTCAGAACGCCGGTCACGATTTTACGCGGGCGACTTCAGGGGCTGGTAGACGGCGTTTTTAAACCGGAACCGGTACTTTTTAATAATCTTCTCAGGCAGACCGAAGGGTTAACCCGCCTGATTGAAGATCTTCGGGTTGTCAGTTCCGATGGCGGGGCGGGTTACACCTTGTCTAAATCCAGAACGGATCTCAAAAGTACAATACAGGACGCGCTTGATACGTTTATGCCCGAGTTTAAACGTAATCAATTTACCTTACAGATAGCGTTGAGGGAGCAGCGTTGTCTGTTCGATCCGATAAGGTTCAACCAGTGTCTGGCCGTTCTGTTTGACAACGCAATACATTATTCATCCTCGCGGACACTCATCGTGAAAAACGGCGTGTCTGATAAAGGCAATTATATTCTTATTCAGGATGACGGACCGGGTATCCCGGAGGAGTTCCATGATTTTTTATTTCAACCTTTTCAGCGAGATAATGGCGCAAGAGCGCTGAATCCTGAAGGATGTGGCTTAGGCTTATCGGTGGTAAAAGCCATTATGCTGGCCCATGGTGGGGATGTAACTTATACCTTATCAAAGCAAAACCACTCCATATTTAAACTGACCTGGCCCGATTCCTGAGTGCAGGCGGGAGGTTAGTTTCGCCTGCCCGCCAATAGTGGCAAATGCCATATAGCACCTAGTTTCGTATCCCATTCCAGTGGGGTAATTTTCAGTTTGCCACGCTTCGGACTCAAGGTTATTTCACTAAAGTAAATTTCATCTCTTTTTAGCATGAGGTCAATGCGGCAGTAGTCAATGCCATCAGCCAGCTCCTGAGCGGCAAGCAATGCCTGCCGGAACATTCCCGGTTCGCCTGGTTCAACCGGCGTATTAGGATATTCCATCTGGAAAGGTTGTAAATTCCAGTGTCGGTCGTAGACATTGATAAAATCTCTGCCGCTATCATCCGTAAAATCAGCTTCAACATAGTGTGCAACGCCGTGAAAACAGTGAATACGTAACATTTCCGGTGTGGTGTTCCTGTCCGCTTCATGGAAAAGATCGATATAGGGTTCGCACAGAATAAGAGGATTGATGTTTTTGTACTGCCATTCTCGCGTGGTGTAATACAAATTTTTCTTCAACGCGAGGTTCAGTTTCTTTCCCGCTTGCCTGTAGTTAAATCGCTCTCTGTTGTCACATATTATTGTGCTACCACTGTCATGATTGCATTTAAGAACAAATTTATTGGGCAGTTTAGAGAAATCAATATGAGAAAATTTGCTGTATACCCCGATTAATGGCACCGTCTTTACCCGTTGTGTTCTCGCGGCTACGTATTCCCGAACCGCGAGTTTATCGGCAAGCAGTGTGTAGAAATTATTATGGTCATAAACCAGTCGATGGCATATTTTTTCACTCAGCGTAGTAGGTGATTTTATATCAGGTTTTTTTTCTGATGTTTTTCTGAGCCTCACGGTATGAAAATGCAGATCTGTCATTAAAAAAGAACGGCTTTTTCTGATTAAATACTCGATGTATTTTAAAAAATAAGTAGTGCTGTTCATTTCTTCTCCTTAGCAAAGACCTGTTATTCTGGAGAAGAATTGTTGATTTAAATTGGTTTATATATGGAGCAGGGATGTAGACGCGGTTAAAAGGATTAAATAGCCAAAACCGACTATTTAATCCTTATCTTGCAGAACAATACTATTTAACCTGATACCTGGAATACGGATCCGCGTCCTTAACGGTCTTTTCTCCACGCATCTGCCTTCAGTGCTTCACCAAAATGCCCGGCGATCAGCCGTTTTGTCAGGTCATGCAGCGGGGAGGCCAGAACATCTGCCGTACTGCCGCGCTCGACAACCTCGCCCTGGTGCATCACCAGCACCTGATCGCTGATATGCTTCATCATCCCGAGATGCTGGGTGACGTAGATATAAGAGATACCCTGTTTTTCCTGCAATTCCAGCATCAGGTTAATTAACTGCGAACGCATCGACATATCCAGCGAGGCCAGCGCCTCGTCGGCGATGATCACTTTCGGGCGCAGAATTAAAGCGCGCGCAAGCCCGAGACGCTGTTTCTGGCCGGGCGCCAGCATGTGTGGGTAATAGCTTACGTGGTCAGGCAGCAGCCCCACCAGCCGTAAGGTTTCAACAATGCGTTTGCGCCGTGCTTCGGGTTCCAGATCGGTATTCAGGCGCAGCGGGAAATCCAGAATCTGCGAGATCCGCTGGCGCGGGTTGAGCGAGGTTGACGGGTCCTGGAATATCATGCGGATCCGCTGACTGCGAAAAGAGTAGTCGCCAAACGCCAGGGGGTGATCGTCAATCAGCACTTCACCGCCGGTCGGCTCAATCATCCCGGCGAGCATTTTCGCCAGCGTCGATTTCCCCGAACCGTTCTCACCGATGATCGCCAGCGTCTGTTTTTCACGCAGCGTAAAACTCAACGGCTTAACCGCCTCCACCGTCTGGCGGTGGAACAGCCCTGTCCGGTATCGAAAGGTCTTACTCAGGTTGCGAACTTCCAGCAAGGTTTCGACCATTTCACTCTCTCTCCATGTTCAGTGGGAAATGACAGGCGTAAAGGTGGTTTTTGGCGCCGGTGAGCCTTGGCGTTTCAATGCATTTGCGCTGAGCATAGGGACAACGCGGCCCCAGACGGCAACCTATCGGTAGGGATTCCAGTAAAGGAATGGCGCCGGGCAGGGTGTTAAGGCGGCTTTTATGCGGCATGGCGCTGCCAAAATCCGGTATCGCGCGGATCAGCGCCTGGGTATACGGATGGTGCGGAGTCGTTACCAGATCTTCGCTGAACGCGGTTTCTACCGTCTGCCCGCAGTACATCACGTCGATTTTATCCGCCCACTTGCTGAGCATCTGCAGGTCGTGGCTGATCAGCAAAATCGTGGTGTTGTTGTTCTGGTTAAGCCGGGTCAGCAGACGGAAAATTTGCGCCTGCGTGGTCGGCTCCATCGCGTTGGTCGGTTCATCAGCAATCAACAGACGCGGCTGATTTGCCAGGGCGATAGCAATCATCACCTTCTGACACTCGCCGTCGGTCAGTTCGTAAGGGAAACTGCGCATTGCATCTTTATGATCTTTTATCCCGACGCGGTGCAGCAGCTCAATGGCACGGCGTTTGCGCCAGCCAACCCGTTGCCACCACCGGCCTTTGTAGGTCCAGCCAGGGATATTCTGCATCAGTTGTTTGCCCACGCGCTCGGAAGGATCGAGACAGGATTGCGGCTCCTGAAAAATCATCGAAACGTTATGGCCCACCAGCTTGCGTCGCTCGCGAGGGGAGAGGCGTTGCAGATCGATATCGTCGAAGCGCATACGGTCAGCGGTGACGCGCCAGTTGTCCTTCGCCACGCCGCAAATGGCTTTTGCGATCAGGCTCTTGCCGGACCCCGATTCGCCCACCAGCCCGCGGATCTCGCCTTCACTCAGGGTGATGCTGACCCGGTCGACGGCTTTAACCCAGCCTTCGCTGGTCTTGAATTCGATGGTGAGGTTGCGGATATCAAGTAAAGGCATTATTCCACCCCCGCAATGATCGCCCGGCGGATCCCGTCGCCCAGCAGGTTGACGAGCAGAACGCTTATCATAATGGCCGCCCCCGGCAGCATGACCGTCCAGGGCGCAACGTAAATCAGCTCCAGCGCATCGCCGAGCATCGCTCCCCATTCCGGAGAGGGTAACTGCGCGCCGAGGTCGAGAAAGCCCAGCGCTGCGATGTCCAGAATCGCCATCGACAGCGCGCGCGTGATCTCTGTGACCAGGCCCGACGCGATGTTAGGCAGCACGGCGAACCACAAAATGTTGAGCGTCGTCGCGCCGTCCAGACGTGCGGCAACGACATACTCTTTCTCCAGTTCGTCATGCACCAGGCTGTAAACCGAACGTACCATGCGCGGCAGAATAGCCAGCCAGACGGCAAACATGGCATGCGTGAGATGCGGGCCGGCAAAAGCCACAACGATAATCGCCAGCAGCAACGACGGAATGGAGAGCAGGGTGTCAAGAATATGGTTCAGCACCGCGGATCGCAGTCCGCGTGTGGAACCGGCAAAAATGCCCAGCGCCAGACCGCAGATCGTCGCCGCAAAGGTCACCACAAATGCGCCGCCTACCGTTGGGGCCGCGCCGCTTAACAGGCGGCTTAATACGTCGCGCCCGAGATCGTCAGTGCCAAGGAAGAACGAGACTTCACCGTACCGTGACCACGATGGCGGCAGCAACTGATAGCCGAGGAACTGCTGATCGATACCATAAGGCGCAAACCACGAGCCTAATACGCACACCAATACCAGACCTGCACAACCGTACAGGCCGATCATTGCCGTGGTGTCACCATAGAATTTACGCCACACGGTACGTAGCGCACCGGGCGTGCGCTTTTCACTGTATACGCTATCGTAAGGCATACCATTCCTTATGCTTCAGCGGGTTGGCCATGGCACCCAAAATATCGGAAAGAACGTTAACAATAATCACCAGCGAGCCAATCACCATCACGCCTGCGGAGATCGCCGCATAGTCCTGCTGACGGATGGCGTTAATCATCCAGCGCCCCAGGCCCGGCCAGCTAAAGACCATCTCGGTGATCATCGCCAGCGTCAGCATGGTTGAGAATTGCAGCCCCAGACGGGGGATAACCGGCGGCAGGGCGTTGTGAAGAACGTGACGGCGCAGGATCGTCAGGCGAGAAAGCCCGCGCGTGGCGGCGGCTTTGACATAGTTTTGATCGAACACTTCAATGGTGCTGATGCGCATCAGGCGGATCACCTCGGTGGTTGGCGCAACGGCCAGCGTCAGGACCGGCAGCACCATATGACGCAGGGCACTCATGATCATCTCATGACGCCAGATCGAATCAGAAAGCCAGGCATCGACGATCGCAAAACCGCTCACCGTTTTGACCGTATAGAGCAGGTCAAAACGCCCGGAAACCGGCAGCCAGCCGAGCGTCAGGGAGAAAAACAGGGTGAGCAGGAGCGCGAGCCAAAAGACCGGGATAGAGAAGCCGAGCAGGGCGAGGGCGCTGATAAATTTGTCCTGCCATTTGTTGCGGTAGATCCCGGCCAGCATCCCTACCGGGATCCCGACCATCAGGGCGAAACCGAAGGCGAGGATGCACAGCTCCATCGTCGCCGGGAAGACCTCTTTCAGCTGTTCGGAAATCAGCTGTCCGTTGATGCTGGAAACACCAAAATCCCAGTGCAGCAGGCCGTTAAACCAGAATAGCCAGGCATCCCACAGCGATGATCCCTGAAGCGGCGCATGCGGCGTAAAATAGCTCAGGCTGAAGCCAACAAAGGTCAGAAGAAAGAGCGTAACCAGCAGCAGAAGGAGCCGACGTAAGGTAAAGATAATCATGGTTTTTTCACCTCCTGCTCTTTTTCGCGCGACACGCCGGCGAACGAGGCGTTACCAAACGGACTCAACACCAGCCCTTTAATATCATACCGGTAGGCCTGCAGACGCAGGGAAGAGGCGAGCGGCAGCACGGGCAGTTCACGAGCCAGAATATTTTGTGCCTCGTCATACGCATCGATGCGCGACGCCAGCTGCTGTGAGGAGAGCGCTTTTTGCAGCACCGCATCAAATTCACGGTTACACCAGTGGGCGTAGTTGGTTTGTGAATTGATCGCCGCACAGCTGAGCAGCGGCCGGAAGAAGCTGTCGGGATCGTTACTGTCGGTCGCCCAGCCTGTCAGGGTTAAATCATGGTTCATGTCCATCAGGCGCGCCTCCTGGAAACGGCCCTCAACCGGAACGATGATCACTTTGACACCCACCTGCGCCATGTCGGCCTGTAGCAGCTCCGCAGTTTTCAGCGGGCTTGGGTTCCATGCCTGAGAGCTGGTGGGCACCCACAGTTGCAGCGTCAGGTTTTCCGCCCCGAGCGCTTTAAGCTGTTCACGTGCTTTTGCCGGGTTGTATTCGGTCACTTTAGCTTCGCCATCGTAGGCCCATGAGGCACGCGGCAAAATGGACGCGGCGGTTTCTGCCGTGCCGTAATAGATCGACTGCATCAGGCGCTGATTATTAATGGCCAGCGCCAGGGCGTGACGGATGGCCGGGTTATTTAGCGGCGGCTTGTCAGTATTAAATGCCAGGTAGGCGATATTCATGCCGGGGCGAAGGGTCAGGCGCAGACGCGGATCGTCGCGCAAAATCGTCAGCTGGCTGGCCGCTGGCCACGCGAGCACGTCACACTCACCGGTCAGCAGTTTAGACAGTCGACCCGTGCCGCCAGACCCCAGATCGACCACCACCTGCGGCATCATCGGCTTACCACGCCAGAAGTGTTCGTGGCGCTGCAGGCGAATGTACTGGCCTGAGCGGTACTCCGCCATCTGAAACGGTCCGGTACCCACGGGCTGACGGTCAAGCAGTTCCTGACGGTCGCGTTTGGTCAGCTGGTCTGCATATTCTGCTGACATCACCGAGGCATAATGGGTGGCGAGGTGCCACAGGAACGAGGCGTCCGGGCGCGTCAGCTTAAACTCAACCGTCCGGTTATCCAGCTTACGTACGCTTTTAACGGTATCGGCAAACTGCAGGCTGTCAAAATAGGGGAAATTGCCCCCGTTGACGTTATGCCACGGATGATGACGGTTAAAGATGCGCTGGAAAGTGAAGACGACGTCATCGGCATTCAGCTTACGTGTGGGCGTAAACCACGGCGTATGCTGGAAAGCGACATCGTCGCGCAGGCGGAAGCGGTAGGTTGCACCGTTGTCCAGCACTTCCCAGCTTTCGGCCAGCTCAGGCACCAGCCGGTAGGTATAGGGGTCAACGTCGAGCAGACGATCGTACAGCTGCGCGGCAAGCGTATCGACAATCAGCCCGCTGCCCGCTTTTTGCGGGTTAAACGTATCAACTTGCCCGCTTACGCAGTAGACAAAGCCGCTGTCGCGAATATCAGGGAGTGGCGCGCGCTCGGGTGCAGCAAAAGCCAGATTGCTGAACAGACCGAGTGCAAACAGGGACGTTAAAACCAGACGCATAATTTTTGAGGTTTTTAGGTTCGATCTGCAAAGTGTACCGCACTTACACCTGCTTCGTAAAAATGTCTCCGGGTAAGTGCTGATAATGTCAGCGCATTTGATGCTTTTTGAGCAATGCCCTTAATTGATGGTAGGTCAGACCCAGCAGTTCAGCCGCCCGTTTTTGATTATATTTCGCCTGCTTCAGGCTCTGTTCCAGAAGCTGTTGTTCCTGTTGGTGCTGAAACTGACGTAAATCGAGGGGCAGAGTCGGCGCATCTGATCGCGGAGCAGGTGAGGCAACCGGCTTCGTCTCGCGCTGGAACGGATCGAGAATGATGTTATCCAGTTCGCTGTCGGCGCTGGCGTGGCGATAAACCGAACGTTCAACGACGTTTTTGAGTTCACGGATGTTCCCTGGCCAGTGATAGCCGAGCAGCGTTTCGGTAGCCTGTTCGCTAAAGCCGGGGAAGAGCGGTAAACCCAGTTCCCGACACATCTGAATGGCAAACTGATCCGCCAGCAGCATGATATCGCTCTGGCGCTCCCGCAGCGGGGGAAGCTGAACGACATCAAAGGCCAGCCTGTCGAGCAGGTCGGCGCGGAATTTATCTTCCTCTACCATCTTTGGCAGGTTGGCGTTCGTGGCGCAGACCAGGCGGACGTTCACCTGCAGGGGCTGGCTTCCCCCGACGCGCTCAAGCTCGCCGTATTCAATCACGCGTAGCAGCTTTTCCTGAACCAGCATCGGCGCGGTTGCCAGCTCGTCCAGGAACAGCGTGCCGCCGTCGGCGCGCTCAAAGCGGCCGGGGTGTCGTTTTTGCGCGCCGGTAAAAGCGCCCGCCTCATGACCGAAGAGTTCGGTATCCAGCAGGTTTTCGTTCAGCGCGGCGCAGTTAAGCGAAATGAATGGGCCATCCCAGCGACCGGACAAAAAATGCAGGCGATTGGCTATTAGCTCTTTACCTGTCCCACGCTCGCCGATAATAAGCACGGGTTTATTGAGCGGCGCGAGCCGGGACACCTGCTCCAGCACTTCAAGAAAGCTGTTCGCTTCGCCAAGAAGATTATCTTTGTATTCCGTCATGATGAAATTAACCACTCATTAGCGATATTCACCAGGTGAGAGTAGGACGCACCGGCGCAAAAATCAACCTCTTCTATATAAATCAATAAGATAAAAAGTTGGCACGAGGATTGTATTAGCTAATCAGCAGGGCATCGCCCGATAACAGAACTATGAGGATTGAATTATGGGTATTTTTTCTCGTTTTGCCGACATCGTGAACGCTAACATCAACTCTCTGCTGGAGAAAGCGGAAGACCCGCAAAAGCTGGTGCGTCTGATGATTCAGGAGATGGAAGACACGCTGGTTGAAGTGCGTTCCACCTCTGCTCGCGCGCTGGCTGAGAAAAAACAGCTTACGCGTCGTATCGAGCAGGCCACCGCTCAGATGAATGAATGGCAGGAAAAAGCCGAGCTGGCGCTTCGCAAAGAGAAAGACGATCTGGCCCGCGCCGCGCTGATCGAAAAGCAGAAGCTGACCGATATGGTGGCGACGCTGGAGCATGAAGTGACGCTGGTGGATGACACGCTCACCCGCATGAAAAAAGAGATCGGTGAGCTTGAGAACAAACTCAGCGAAACCCGTGCCCGTCAGCAGGCGCTGGCACTGCGCCATCAGGCGGCAAGTTCTTCCCGCGACGTTCGCCGTCAGCTGGACAGCGGTAAGCTGGATGAGGCCATGGCGCGTTTCGAATCTTTTGAGCGTCGTATTGACCATATGGAAGCGGAAGCGGAAAGCCACAGCATCGGCAAGCAGAAAACGCTTGATCAGCAGTTCGCTGACCTGAAAGCGGATGATGAAATCAGCGAGCAGCTGGCCGCGCTGAAAGCCAAAATGAAGCAAGATAACCAATAATAATTGTGCGGCACCCGAGTGTGCCGCCACGCATCGTAAGACAAGGAGTACACATGAGCGCGCTTTTTCTGGCTATTCCACTGACCATTTTCGTGCTGTTCGTTTTGCCGATCTGGTTATGGCTGCATTACAGCAACCGTTCTTCGCGCGGCGAGCTGTCGCAAAGTGAACAGCAGCGGCTGGCGCAGTTGTCCGATCAGGCGAATAAGATGCGCGAACGCATTCAGGCGCTGGAAGCCATCCTGGATGCGGAACATCCGAACTGGAGGGACCGTTAATGGCTGGACTGAACCTGAATAAAAAATTATGGCGTATCCCTCAGCAGGGCATGGTACGCGGCGTATGTGCCGGGCTGGCACATTATCTTGATGTCCCGGTGAAACTGGTACGCGTGGTTACGGTGCTGTCGATTTTCTTCGGTCTGGCATTCATTACCCTGGTGGCTTACATCGTATTGTCATTTGTGCTCGACCCGATGCCTGACGGCGAGCTGGATGCCGAAGGCGCGCCCACCAGCAGCGATCTTCTCAACGCGGTGGATACCGAGCTTGCGACAGGTGAAAAACGACTGCGCGAAATGGAACGTTATGTCACGTCCGATACCTTTACGCTGAGAAGCCGTTTTCGTCAGCTTTAAGAGAGAGATAATATGAATCAACACTGGCAACAGGCCGGTCAGAAGGTAAAACCCGGCCTGAAAATCGCAGGTAAACTGGTCCTGCTGACGGCGTTACGCGTTGGCCCGGCAGGCGTCGCTGGCTGGGCAATCAAATCTGTTGCCCGTAAACCGGTCAGAATGCTGCTGGCGGTGGCGCTCGAGCCATTGCTGCAAAAACTGGCAAAGCGCGTTTCACGTCGCTTCTTTTCCTGATACCTCCTTCCTTCGCTAACCCGTTCTCCTGATGGAAAAGGGTTAGCGATACCCCTGATATCGTCCTTCCTTTTCCTCGATCTTTGCGGCAGCTCACAATAATGATTTGAGCTGCCTGGCGATCGTGTTTTTCTGGCGCCAGGTCCGTTGACAGATATTTTCCATGGGAGTAGATTGCGCTTCGTGGGACCGCTACCATGGAAATCAATGTGAACGATAAAATTAAGCAATTAATCGATTTTGTTTATGCCAAATCATTCTCCGATGCGCATTATGCGACGCTGCTGGAAAAAATCTCCAGCGCCAAAAATGTCATTACAGAAAAGCGTAAAGCCAGCTGGGATGAAAAGGATGTTGTGCTGATTACCTATGCCGATCAGTTTATGGCACCAGGTGAGGGGGCATTATCGGCTTTTACCCGTTTTTATAATAAATGGCTCTCTGACTCTTTTTCTCACGTCCATCTTTTACCTTTTTATCCGTGGTCATCTGACGACGGTTTTTCTGTTATTGATTATCATCAGGTCGCCCCTGAAACCGGGACGTGGCAGAATGTTGCCGAATTAAAACGCTCGGCCAGCCTGATGTTTGATTTCGTGTGCAACCATATGTCGGCCAAAAGCCAGTGGTTCGCAAATTATCTGCAACAAAAACCAGGGTTTGAAGATTTCTTTATTTCTGTTGATCCGAAAACCGATCTCTCTGCCGTGACTCGCCCACGCGCATTACCGCTGCTGACACCCTTTACCCTTCACGATGGCAGCGTCAGACACCTGTGGACGACGTTCAGCGATGATCAGATTGACCTGAATTTCGCCTCGCCGGAAGTATTAATCGCCATGGTGGAGGTTCTGCTTCACTACCTTGCCGAAGGAGCCAGCTATATTCGCCTCGATGCCGTCGGGTTTATGTGGAAGACCCCCGGCACCAGCTGCATTCATCTCGAAAAAACGCACCGCCTGATCCAACTTTTCCGCGCCATCGCCGATGATGTCGCACCGGGGACGGTGATTATCACCGAGACGAACGTTCCGCATAAAGATAATATTTCTTACTTCGGTAACGGCGAAAATGAAGCGCAGATGGTCTACCAGTTTTCCTTGCCGCCGCTGGTGCTCCATGCCGTTCACTGTCAGGATGTGCGGGCGCTTTGCCAGTGGGCAGCGTCCCTGAATCTGCCGTCCACGCGTACCACGTGGTTTAACTTCCTGGCCTCCCACGATGGAATTGGTCTGAATCCGTTACGCGGCATTCTTCCTGAACCTGAAATCCTCTCTCTGGTCGAGAAACTTCAGCAGGAGGGGGCGCTGGTAAACTGGAAAAATAACCCTGACGGCACGCGAAGCCCTTATGAAATCAACGTCACTTATCTTGACGCATTAAGTGCAAAAGCGAGCAGCGATAGCGAACGTATTTCACGCTTTATTCTCGCCCATGCCGTACTGTTGAGTTTCCCGGGTGTACCTGCCGTATATATTCAAAGTATTCTTGGTTCCCGAAATGATTATGAAGGCGTCGAGAAACTGGGTTATAACCGCGCAATAAATCGTAAGAAATATAGTGAAGGGCAGGTTGATAGTGAACTCAATGACGATAACAGCCTGCGCAATAAAATATATCAACGCCTCAGCGCATTAATTGCTATACGACGCGCCCAAAAAGCGTTCCACCCTGACAGCCAGGCTTATTTCACTCAGCCAACTGAGCAGGTTTTAAAAATAGTGCGCGTTGCGGAAAATGGCGAGCGCATTACGGGTTTGTTTAATTTCAGTGATTGTATTCAACACCTGACTACCAATATTGAATCCGGTCAGGAACTGATTGCCGGTGTAATGATAAGCGGGACGGCTCTGACGCTTAATCCATGGCAGGTCATGTGGATTAAAGAACACTAAAAAGGACTCCTAAAATGAAAATGCCCAGAATTGTGCTGTTATCAGCACTGGTTTCGTGCGCCCTGTTAACAGGCTGTGAAGACGATAAAACCTCTGCCGTCACCATCGAGTTTATGCACTCCTCGGTGGAGCAGGAGCGTCAGGCGGTGATCACGAAACTGATCGAAAAATTTGAGAAAGAAAACCCAACGATCACGGTGAAACAGGTCCCGGTCGAAGAGGATGCGTATAACACCAAGGTCATTACCCTGGCCCGTACCGGCGCACTGCCGGAAGTGATTGAGATTAGCCATGATTACGCAAAAGTCATGGACAAAGAGCAGTTGCTGGACCGTGACGCTATCGCAGAGGCCATCAAAGCCGTGGGTGAAGACACCTTCTACGACGGTATCCTGCGCGTGGTGCGTACCGAAGATGGCACCGCATGGACGGGCGTGCCAGTCAGCGCCTGGCTGTCCGGCGTCTGGTATCACAAAGATGCCCTTGCCGCGGCGGGCATTGAAGAGCCACACAACTGGGACCAGCTGCTGAAAGCCAGCCAGGCGCTCAACGATCCGGCTAAAAAGCATTACGGCATTGCGCTGCCCACGGCTGAAAGCGTGATGACCGAGCAGGCGTTTTCGCAGTTCGCGCTTTCTGGCGGTGCGAATGTCTTTGATGCTAAGGGTGATGTTGAAATCGACACGCCAGAAATGCTAAAAGCGCTGACGTTTTATAAAGCGCTGGCGGCGACCACCATGCCAGGCTCTAACGACGTTATGGAGATCAAAGACGCCTTCATGAACGGCTCTGCGCCGATGGCCGTTTATTCCACCTACATCCTCCCGGCCGTTTATAAAGACGGCAACCCGGCCAATCTGGGCTTTGTCGTGCCGACTGAAAAATCTTCAGCGGTGTACGGCATGATCACCTCGCTCACTATTACCACGGGCCAAACCGAAAACGAAACCCGGGCGGCAGAGAAGTTTGTCACCTGGATGGAGCAGGCTCAAAACGCCTCCGACTGGGTGATGATGTCGCCGGGCGCTGCGCTGCCGGTAAACAAGCTGGTGGTCGATACCGAGTCATGGAAATCCAACGACGTGATCAAAGCCTTCGGTCAGCTTCCTTACGAACTGATTGCCCAGTTCCCGAACGTTCAGGTGTTTGGGGCGGTAGGGGACAAAAACTTCACCCGTATGGGCGATGTGACGGGTTCCGGCGTTATCAGCTCGATGGTGCATAACGTCACGGTCGGCAAGCAGGATATCCCTGCCACGTTAAGCAACAGCCAGAAACGACTGGCCGATCTGATCTCACAACGATAGGAGCGCTCTGCGGAAGGGAATTATGAAGACGTTGTTTTCTGGTCGATCAGATATGCCTTTCGCCATGCTGCTGTTGGCCCCCAGCCTGATACTGCTGGGGGGCCTGGTGGCCTGGCCTATGATTTCCAACATTGAAATCAGCTTTTTACGCTTGCCGCTGAACCCGCGCATTAGCGCCGTGTTTGTCGGCCTGGATAACTACATCCGCATTCTGAGTGATGCGGCGTTCTGGCACTCGCTGTGGATGACGTTCTGGTATACCGCGCTGGTTGTTATCGGCAGTACGGGACTGGGGCTGGCCGTTGCCATCTTCTTTAACCGTGAGTTCCGCCTGAGAAAAACGGCGCGCTCGCTGGTGATTTTATCCTACGTCACGCCATCAATCTCGCTGGTGTTTGCCTGGAAATACATGTTCAACAACGGCTACGGCATTGTGAACTAACTGGGCGTGGATCTGCTGCATCTGTATGACCAGGCCCCGCTGTGGTTCGACAATCCGGGCAGCAGCTTCGTGCTGGTGGTGCTGTTTGCTATCTGGCGCTACTTCCCGTACGCCTTTATCTCGTTCCTCGCCATTTTACAAACGATTGATAAGTCGCTGTACGAAGCGGCGGAAATGGACGGGGCAAATGCCTGGCAGCGTTTTCGCATCGTGACGCTGCCCGCCATTATGCCGGTGCTGGCAACGGTCATTACGCTGCGCACGATCTGGATGTTCTACATGTTTGCTGACGTTTATCTGCTGACGACGAAGGTCGATATTTTGGGCGTCTATCTCTACAAAACTGCGTTTGCCTTCAACGATTTGGGCAAAGCAGCCGCTATCTCTGTCGTGCTTTTCGTGATCATCTTTGCCGTCATTCTGCTGACCAGAAAAAGGGTAAACCTCAATGGCAACAAATAAACGCGTACTTGGCCGTATCGGTTTTTATCTGGGGCTGGCGGTGTTCCTGATTATCACGCTGTTCCCGTTCTTTGTGATGCTGATGACCTCGTTCAAAAGCGCAAAAGAGGCGATCTCGTTGCACCCGACGATTTTCCCTCAGGCGTGGACGCTGCAGCACTACGTCGACATCTTTAACCCGCTGATCTTCCCGTTTGTGGACTACTTCCGCAACAGCATGGTGGTGTCGTTAACCTCGTCTGTCATTGCTGTGTTTCTTGGCACACTGGGCGCGTATGCACTCTCCAAGCTGCGCTTTAAGGGACGTGCCACGATCAACGCGAGCTTTTACACCGTCTACATGTTCTCCGGCATATTGCTGGTGGTGCCGCTGTTTAAAATCATCACCGCGCTTGGGATCTATGACACCGAAATGGCGCTCATTATCACCATGGTGACCCAGACGCTCCCTACCGCGGTGTTCATGCTGCGCAGCTATTTCGACACCATTCCGGACGAAATAGAAGAAGCGGCAATGATGGACGGCCTTAACCGCCTGCAAATCATCTTCCGCATTACCGTCCCGCTGGCGATATCCGGGCTGGTGTCGGTCTTCGTCTACTGCTTCATGGTGGCCTGGAACGACTATCTGTTTGCATCCATTTTCCTGTCCAGCGCCAGCAACTTCACCTTGCCGGTGGGTCTGAACACGCTGTTTAGCACGCCAGATTACATCTGGGGTCGCATGATGGCCGCATCGCTGGTGACCGCACTGCCGGTTGTCATCATGTACGCGCTGTCTGAACGTTTTATTAAAAGTGGTTTGACCGCTGGTGGCGTAAAGGGCTGAAGCGGCCAATTTTAACAAGGAGTGAGTCATGAAGAAGTTAGTTGCGACAGCACCTCGTGTGGCTGCGCTGGTTGAATATGAAGATCGTCCCGTCGCGGCACATGAAGTCAAAATTCGCGCCCGTTTTGGTGCGCCGAAACACGGTACCGAGGTAGTGGATTTCAGAGCGGCGAGCCCGTTTATTGACGAAGAATTTAATGCGGAGTGGCAGATGTTTACCCCGCGTGAAGAGGGTGCAGCACGCGGGATCGAGTTCGGCAAGTTCCAGCTCGGTAACATGATCGTAGGTGACATCATTGAATGCGGTGCCGACGTCACGGAATACCAGACGGGTGACAGCGTCTGCTGCTACGGCCCGCTGCAGGAAACGGTGGTCGTGAATGCCGTGAATAACTACAAGCTGCGCAAAATGCCGCAGGGCGCATCCTGGAAAAATGCCGTCTGCTATGACCCGGCGCAGTTCGCCATGAGCGGCGTGCGCGATGCCAACGTGCGGGTGGGCGATTTTGTCGTCGTTGTCGGCCTGGGTGCGATTGGTCAGATTGCGATTCAGCTGGCGAAAAAAGCCGGGGCATCGATGGTTATCGGTGTCGATCCTATCGCGCATCGTTGCGAAATTGCCCGCCGCCATGGGGCAGATCACTGCCTGAACCCTATCGGCACGGACGTCGGTCTGGAGATCAAAAAACTGACCGGAAAACAGGGTGCGGACGTGATCATCGAAACCAGTGGTTTTGCTGATGCGCTGCAGTCTGCGCTGCGCGGACTCGCATACGGCGGCACCATCTCCTATGTTGCTTTCGCAAAACCGTTTGCCGAGGGCTTCAACCTGGGACGCGAAGCCCATTTCAACAACGCGAAGATTGTCTTCTCCCGCGCCTGCAGCGAACCCAACCCGGACTACCCGCGCTGGAACCGCAAGCGTATCGAAGAGACATGCTGGGAACTGCTGATGAACGGCTATCTCGACTGTGACGACCTGATCGACCCGGTTGTAACGTTCACCACCAGCGCTGAAAGCTATATGAAGTATGTCGATCAGCATCCGGAACTGAGCATCAAAATGGGCGTCACTTTCTAAGCTAAGGAGAGCAAATAATGAAAATCGCAACGCAGAACCAGGCCTTTTTCCCGGCGTCGATTATGGAGAAATTCAAATACATCAAAGAGATGGGTTTTGATGGCTTTGAAATCGACGGCAAACTGCTGGTCGACAACCTTGACGAAGTTATAGCTGCCATCAGCGCCACGGGCTTACCGGTCACGACCGCCTGCGGCGGATACGACGGCTGGATTGGCGACTTCATCGAGGAGCGCCGTCTGAACGGCCTTAAGCAGATCGAACGCATTCTGGAAGCCCTGGCAGACGTCGGCGGTAAGGGCATTATCGTGCCTGCCGCGTGGGGTATGTTTACCTTCCGTCTGCCGCCGATGACCTCGCCACGTAGCCTGGCGGGCGATCGCAAAGCGGTCAGTGACTCTTTACGCTGGCTGGATGAGGTTGCCGCCCGTACCGGCACGACCGTGTACCTGGAGCCGCTGAACCGCTATCAGGATCACATGATCAACACGCTGGCGGACGCGCGTCGCTATATCGAAGAGAACGACCTGAAACACGTACAGATCATCGGCGATTTCTATCACATGAATATCGAAGAGGATTCGCTGACGGAGGCTCTGCACGCCAACCGCGACCTGCTGGGTCACGTACACATTGCCGACAACCATCGCTATCAGCCGGGGAGCGGCAGCCTGGACTTCGCTACGCTGTTTGACCAGCTGCGCGCCGACAATTATCAGGGCTACGTCGTTTACGAATGCCGCGTACGTGCCGACGATCCTGCACAGGCTTACCGGGACTCGCTCACTTATTTGCGTGATTGCTAAGGATGATAAGCGTGATGAGTGCTTCTACACCTTCGTCTCTGCGCGTCGCCATTATTGGCGCCGGGCAGGTTGCAGACAAAGTGCATGCCTCGTATTACGCAACGCGCAGTGATGTTCAACTGGTGGCTGTCATGGACAGCCGCCTTGAGCAGGCACAGGCGTTTGCGGAACGTCATGCCATCCCTTCGGCATGGCAGGATGTGCAAGAGATGCTGCGGGCGGTTAATCCCGACGTGGTGAGCGTTTGCTCGCCTAATCGCTTTCATTTTGAACACGTCATGGCGGCGCTGGAGGCAGGTTGTCATGTGATGTGCGAGAAACCGCCTGCGATGACCCCGGAGCAGGCCGATCTGATGCGCATCGCCGCGCGCAAAGCGGGAAAAGTGCTGGCGTATGATTTTCACCACCGTTTTGCCCGCGATACGCAGCTGCTGCGCGAGGCTGTGCAAAACGGCACCTTAGGGGAAATCTATTTCACCTCTGCGCAGGCGTTGCGCCGTTGCGGCGTGCCGGGCTGGGGCGTCTTTACTAATAAAGCTCTCCAGGGCGGCGGACCGCTGATTGATATCGGTATTCATATGCTGGATGCCGCGATGTATGTACTCGGTTTCCCGGCAGTCAAACGCGTGACGGCGCACAGTTTTCAAAAGCTTGGCACCTGTAAACACAGCGGGCAGTTTGGCGAGTGGGACCCTGCGCAGTACACCGTTGAAGATGCTCTTTTCGGGACGGTTGAGTTTTGCAATGGCGGCATACTGCGCCTGGATACGTCCTTTGCGCTGAACATCCGCGAACAGTCGATCATGAATGTCTCATTCTGCGGAGAAAAAGCCGGCGCAACGCTGTTCCCGGCACACATTTACAACGATGAAGCGGGCGGGTTGAAGACGCTGATGCAGCGGGAAGAGGCGGATGATCAGCGCCATTTACGCAGCATGGATGCCTTTGTTCGCCATGTTTTGGGCGAGCCTGTTGCGATTGCCGATGCTGAGCAGGGACTGGTGATCCAGCAGCTGGTCGCGGCGCTGTACGAATCGGCTGAGAAAGGGGAAAGCGTGACGTTATGCTGAACCTCTCTGTATTAACCGATCCGGGCTTTAACCCACACGGCCTGAATAAATATGCCTCCATTATGGCATGTGGTAATGGCTATATGGGGATCCGCGCCACCCACGAAGAAGATTACACCCAGCAAACGCGCGGCATGTTCCTTGCCGGGCTGTACCATAAGGCCGGGCGTAACGAAACCAACGAACTCATTAATATTCCGGATATTACCGGCATTGAGATTGAGCTTGATGGCGAGCATTTTACGCTGCTGTCAGGGGAGATCCTCAGCTGGCAGCGTGAGCTTGCGTTTGCAAACGGTGAGCTGCGACGCAGCGTGCTCTGGCGTTCGCCTGCGGGCAAAACCTATCGTCTGGAAAGTCGCCGTTTTGTCTCCTTAGATCAGCTGTCGCTGGTGGCGATGCAACTCTCCATCACCCCCGTTGATTCAGCGTCGAAAATCGTATTGAAAACCGGCATTGATGCCACGCAAACCAACAGCGGCAGGCAGCATCTGGACGAAGTTTCCGTCAGGGTCTTTGACCCGAATTTCATACAGGGCGTGTATGAAACGCAGGATCGCGCCAGCGATGTAGTGGTGTCGACCTTTTGCCAGCTCTCATCCGAGAGCGAAAGCTGTTTCGCGGCCAAAAATCGTCGCGTAACGTGCCAGCATGCGTTTGAGGTTGCGGCGGGTGACACTGTCACCTTAGAGAAAATTTGCTGGGTTACCTGGCGAAGCGAAAAAGCGCTCTCGCAGGACGCGTTCGCCCGACATGCCCTGGCAGAGCTAAAAGTCTGTGCGGCACGAGGCTACGAGGCTTTACTCGAAAGCTCAACATGTGCCTGGGAAAACGTCTGGCGCGACAGTCGCGTAGGGGTGGAGTCAGACTCCTGGCAGGATCAAATGGCGCTGGATTATGCAGTCTGGCATCTGACGACGATGACCCCCGCCCATGATGAACGCAGCAGCATTGCGGCAAAAGGGCTGACCGGCGAGGGCTATAAAGGGCACGTTTTCTGGGATACCGAAATCTTCCTGTTGCCTTTCCATCTGTTTACCCGTCCTGCGACGGCTCGCAGCCTGCTGCGTTATCGCTGGTTAAATCTCTCCGGCGCACGGGCGAAAGCTCGCCAAAACGGCTGGCCCGGCGCGCTGTTCCCGTGGGAAAGCGCCGCAAGCGGGCAGGAAGAAACGCCCGAATTTGCCGCGATTAATATCCGAACCGGCGTACGCCAGAAAGTCGCTTCCGCGCTGGCGGAGCACCATATTGTGGCGGATATCGCCTGGGCCGTTGTTGCTTACTGGCAGGCCACGCAGGATGAAACCTTCATGCGCAATGAAGGGCTAACGCTGCTGATGGAAACCGCACTGTTCTGGATCGGACGGTCCACGGAGGTAAACGGGCGTCTGGAAATCCACGATGTGATCGGCCCTGACGAGTATACGGAACACGTTAATAACAACGCTTATACCAACTATCTGGCCTGGCATAATGTCGACAGTGCGCTTAAGTTTGCCACGAAGTTTGGACGGCAAGACCCTCAGTTCATCGACAAGGCGAATCGTTTCCTTGCGCGTCTTTGGCTGCCTGAGGCCGGCGCGGACGGGGTCATTCCGCAGGATGATACGTTCCTGACAAAACCTGCTATTGACCTGAGCCGCTATAAAGCGAAAGCGGGCAAGCAAACCATCCTGCTTGACTACTCGCGCGCGGAAGTCAACGAGATGCAAATCCTCAAGCAGGCGGACGTGGTGATGCTCAACTATCTGTTGCCGGAGCGGTTTACGCCTGCGCAGTGTGCCGCCAACCTGAGCTTCTATGAGCCGCGCACGATCCACGACTCGTCGTTAAGCAAAGCCATTCATGGCATTGTTGCCGCACGTTGTGGTGATATCGAGCGGGCCTATGCCTTCTGGCGCGACGGTATCGCCATTGATTTGGGCGATGATCCGCACAGCAGCGACGATGGCATTCACGCCGCCGCGACGGGCGCGATCTGGCTGGGCGCTATTCAGGGCTTTGCGGGACTGAACGTTGTGGAAGGGGAACTGCATCTTGCCCCACAGCTTCCGTCACACTGGCGCAAACTTGCCTTCCCGCTGCGCTGGCGCAACGCACGGATGTTCTTCACCTTTGCAAATGACGTCCTGACCCTTGAAACCTCCGCACCCGTTACCTTTACGCTGTGGGGCAAAACCCTGACCGCATCAGGCGTGCAGTCCTGGTCTTATCAGGATTTTATTGTGTCTGACATTGGGACCGCTACCACGGAGAGGTGCAACCATGCTTAAGGCCGTTGTATTTGATTTAGATGGCGTCATTACCGACACCGCACACCTGCACTTCCTGGCCTGGCGTGCCGTGGCGGCGGAGGTCGGTATCACCATCGACGAGCATTTTAACGAACAGTTGAAGGGCATCAGCCGCATGGATTCCCTTCAACGGATCCTGCAACACGGCGGGAAAGCAGAGGCGTTTGACGATGGGCAGCGTCTGATGCTCGCGGGTAAAAAAAACGATCTCTATGTGCAATCGCTTGGGTCACTGACGCAGGACTCACTGCTGCCGGGGATGGGGGAGGTGCTGGCGGACATACGTGCGGCGAAGGTCAAGACTGGCCTGGCCTCTGTTTCTCTCAATGCGCCGCGTATTTTGCAGGCGCTTGGCATTCACGAGGCGTTTGATTTTTGTGCCGATGCCTCGCGCATCGCCCGCTCAAAACCTGATCCGGAGATTTTTCTTGCGGCCTGTGCGGGGCTGAACGTTCGCCCGGAAGAGGCTATCGGTATTGAAGATGCTGCCGCTGGCGTTGAGGCAATCAACGCGGCGGGAATGTTGTCGGTGGGCATTGGCTCAGGCCTGACGCATGCCGGGCTACAACTTCAGTGCACGCAGGAATTGACCTGGAAATGCCTGCAGGATTTCTGGACTTCCCGGACCGTATCGAAAAGGAACTAACAATGGCTCAACTCTCTTTAAAACACATCCAGAAAATCTACGATAACCAGGTTCATGTGGTTAAAGATTTCAACCTTGAGATCGAGGATAAGGAATTCATCGTTTTCGTCGGTCCGTCTGGCTGTGGTAAATCGACAACGCTTCGCATGATTGCCGGTCTGGAGGAGATCAGCGCAGGCGAGCTGGTGATTGACGGCGTGTGCATGAACGACGTGCCCGCCAAGTCGCGCGATATCGCGATGGTTTTCCAGAACTACGCGCTTTATCCGCACATGACGGTCTACGACAACATGGCGTTTGGCCTGAAAATGCAGAAAATTGCGCCTTCGGTCATTGAAGAACGCGTCAACTGGGCCGCGCAAATCCTCGGCCTTCGTGACTACCTTAAGCGTAAGCCTGGCGCACTGTCCGGCGGTCAGCGCCAGCGCGTGGCCTTAGGCCGGGCGATTGTACGCGAGGCGGGCGTGTTCCTGATGGATGAACCGTTGTCTAACCTGGATGCCAAACTTCGCGTGCAGATGCGTGCTGAAATCAGCAAGCTGCACCAGAAGCTCAACACCACCATGATTTACGTCACCCACGATCAGACGGAAGCCATGACCATGGCCACCCGCATCGTGATCCTGAAAGACGGGATTATCCAGCAGGTGGGGGCGCCGAAACTGGTTTATAACGAACCGGCAAACATGTTTGTGGCCGGGTTTATTGGCTCGCCTGCGATGAACTTTATCCGTGGGGCCATTGACGGCCAGTATTTTGTCACGGAAACGCTGCGTCTTGAGATCCCCGCAGACAAGCTTGCCGTCCTCAACGCAAAAGGTTACCAGCGCAAAGCGATGGTCTTTGGTATCCGCCCGGAAGATATTCTTACGCCACAGCATAGTGGTGAGGCTATTACCGCCAGGATCAGCGTCGCTGAACTCACCGGGGCGGAGTTTATGCTTTATGCCGCCGTCGGCGGACATGAACTGGTTGTCCGTGCGGGTGCCGCCAATGATTATGCAGCCGGAGATAATATCGGCATTCAGTTCGATATGAATAAGTGCCATTTCTTCGATGCAGAAACCGAAGAGGCTATTAGATAAAGAAGTATCAGCCGGGAATGCAAATTTCCGGTTTTTTTGGTTGTTAATTATAAAGGAATATTTTAATGAGTACTCTACTAAAAAGTGCTGCGTTTGTTTTATGCGCAGGGGTTAGCTGCGCACAGGCAACAGAAACAGCAAAGCAGTGGGATTTTAATATTGGGGCCATGTATGAAATCGAAAACGTCGAGGGTCAGGGCGACGATAAAGATGGATTATATGAACCTTCCGTATGGTTTAATGCCACATGGGATGCATGGACAATATCTCTCGCCATGTATCAGGAGGGGCCTGTCGATTACAGCAGTATGACCCGGGGAACCTATTTTGACCGCCCTGAAATTGAGTTGCGTTATCGCTTTATTGGAACGGATGATTTTACCTTTGGCCTCACCGGTGGTTTCCGAAACTACGGCTATCACTTTAAGGATGAGCACGGTGCGAAGGACGGCAGCGCGAATATGCAGCGCTATAAAATTCAGCCGGACTGGGATATTAAATTAACCGATGACTGGCGCTTTGGCGGTTGGTTATCCCTGTACCAGTTTGCTAACGATCTTGAAAAAACCGGCTATGCTGACAGCCGCGTTGAAACGGAAACGGGCTTTACCTGGACCCTTAACGAAACATTCTCTGCGAAAGTGAATTACTATTTAGAGCGCGGTTTCAATATGGACAGTTCACGTAATAACGGCGAATTTTCCACGCAGGAAATCCGCGCTTATCTGCCGGTTTCATTAGGCCAGACCACGCTGACGCCCTATACCCGGCTTGGTCTTGATCGCTGGTCCAACTGGGACTGGCGTGACGATCCAGAGCGCGAAGGCCACGATTTCAACCGCCTGGGCCTGTTGTATGCCTACGATTTCAATAATGGTCTCTCCATGACGCTGGAATATGCCTACGAATGGGAAAACCATGATGAAGGCGACAGCGATCGTTTCCACTATGCGGGCGTGGGCGTGAATTACGCGTTCTGACCGGTCTGTCACCAGGGGCGTGTGCCCCTGGTGTTAGCGTAGCGACGCGGTAAACGAAAAGTGGGTATCCACCAGGATTTTTTGCGGGGCAGGTGTACCGGCAATACGTTTAAACAGCAGGTCGCAACTCTCTTCGCCCAACTTCTGCGTGGGGATATCAAAACCGCCTGGGGCCGGGGTCAGTATGAGGGACAGCATCGGATCGCTGTATCCCGCCACGGCCAGTTGCTCGGGGATCATCAGGTTCAGCTCGTCTGCGGCGCGGTACAGGCTTAGCAGCTTCATACTGTCAGTGGCGAACACCGCATCCGGGGGATTCGCGGATGAGAGCAGGCGACACGCTGCCGCCAGTGCGCTCTCGTGGGTATAACCGCCATCGATCATCCAGTCGGGATGAATGTCTATTTTGTTATGTTCAAGGCTGGCCTTATAACCCGCCAGACGGTCTATTGAAACGTGGTAATCAAGCGGGGCGTGTAGACAGGCTATTTTGCGATGCCCCTGTTTAATAAACGTCTCGGTGAGTGTGAAACTATCACGGAAGTTATCAGTGTCGACCGAGCAGATATTGTTATATTCGCCTTCCACTTTACCAATAACGACAACGGGCACGCCGTATGCATCCAGCCTTGAAAAATAGGATTCATTGGCTGGCGAACTCAGCATGATGATCCCTTTAATCATTTTTTGCTTAATTTTGCTTTCGCATTTCAGTAAATCATCTTCACTGTTTTTCGATGTCTGCAATATAACGTCAAAGCCTTCCTGCTCCGCTTTCGCTGTTATTGCATGAAGCACGTCGGAGAAAAAAGGATTGCCCGCCGTAGTTTTTGTCGATCGTGTTGAAATGACCATAATGGCATCAAAGCCAGAAGAGGTCAGGGCGCGAGCAAGTTTATTCGGTTGATAATTTAAGGCTTCAATCGCCTTTTGCACTTTTTCGAGCGCTTCAGGAGAGATATTGGTTTGTTTATTCAATACTCGTGACACGGTTGATTTCGAAACGCCAGCAACCCGCGCAATATCATAGATGGTGGGTGACATACACCTTACTCACTTCTACTGACAGCAATGACGTTCATCTTACTGGAGAAAAAACGGCAATAGCAATAATTATGAATTGATAATCAACGATCTGCCCCAATTTATTGTATTCTGAAGCAAGTCATTACAGGCTTCCAGGCAATGAAGGACGGCGATGAAGCGACTTAAAAATGAACTTAACTCTCTGGTCAACCGTGGCGTGGATCGCCATCTGCGTATCGCCGTCACGGGGCTGAGCCGCAGCGGTAAGACGGCGTTTATCACCGCCATGGTTAATCAGCTGCTCAACTTGCACGCAGGTGCACGGTTACCGCTGTTGAGCGCGGTAAGAGAAGATCGTCTGCTGGGCGTGAAACGAGTCCCGCAGCGTGACTTTGGTATCCCGCGTTTTACCTACGATGAAGGTTTAGCCCAGCTGTACGGCACGCCTCCGGCCTGGCCTACGCCCACGCGAGGGGTTAGTGAGATCCGCCTTGCGCTGCGCTTTCGCTCCAGTGAATCCCTGATCCGGCATTTTAAGGACACTTCCACGTTGTATCTGGAAATCGTGGATTATCCCGGTGAATGGCTGCTGGATTTACCCATGCTGGCGCAGGACTATCTCAGCTGGTCTCGTCAGATGACCGGCCTGCTACAAGGCCAACGTGCGGAATGGTCGGCGAAATGGCGACAGCTGTGCGAAGGTCTGGATCCGCTCGCCCCCGCCGACGAGAATCGGCTGGCGTTAATCGCCGAAGCGTGGACGGACTACCTGCATCAATGTAAACGGGAAGGGCTGCATTTTATCCAGCCCGGGCGTTTTGTTTTGCCGGGCGATCTGGCGGGTGCACCTGCGCTCCAGTTTTTCCCGTGGCCTGACGTTGACGGTATCGGTGAGTCAAAACTGGCGCAAGCGGATAAACATACCTATGCCGGCATGCTCCGCGAGCGTTACAACTACTACTGTGAAAAAGTAGTCAAAGGGTTCTATAAGAATCACTTTTTACGCTTCGACCGCCAGATTGTGCTGGTGGACTGCCTTCAGCCGCTTAATAGTGGGCCGCAGGCGTTCAACGATATGCGTCTCGCGTTAACGCAGCTGATGCAAAGTTTTCACTACGGCCAGCGCACGCTGTTCCGCCGCCTGTTTTCTCCGGTTATCGACAAGCTGCTGTTTGCGGCAACCAAAGCAGACCATGTGACGGTCGATCAGCACGCCAATATGGTGTCACTGCTCCAGCAGTTGGTGCAGGATGCGTGGCAAAACGCCGCGTTTGAGGGCATCAGTATGGATTGCCTTGGCCTGGCCTCGGTTCAGGCGACGCAGAGCGGATTGATTGACGTCAACGGCGAGAAAATCCCGGCCCTGCGGGGGCATCGCCTGAGTGACGGTGAACCGCTTACCGTCTATCCTGGTGAAGTTCCTGCACGCCTGCCGGGACAGGCTTTCTGGCAGAGCCAGGGTTTCCAGTTCGAGGCTTTCCGTCCGCAAATGATGAACGTTGACCAGCCGTTACCGCACATCCGCCTGGATGCCGCGCTTGAGTTTTTGATAGGAGACAAATTGCGATGACGGAACCGTTGAAACCGCGCATTGATTTTTCCGGCAAGCTGGAACAGGAGCAGGCAGAGGTCTTTAAGTCTGCGCACACTTTCAGCGGCACGCAGGCCGAGAATTTTGCTCCCGCCCGGGTCGATGAGCCGCTGGTCGAAGACGGGCAGGCGGAAGCGGTGATTGACGCCGCGCTGCGGCCCAAACGCAGCCTGTGGCGCAGGATGGTGATGGCCGGACTGACGCTGTTTGGAGTGAGCGTGGTCGGGCAGGGTGTGCAATGGGCGGCTCATGCCTGGCAAACTCAGGACTGGGTGGCGCTCGGTGGCTGTGCGGCGGGTGCGCTGATTGTCGGCGCGGGCGTGGGGTCGGTTGTCACCGAATGGCGCAGGCTCTGGCGTCTGCGACAGCGTGCTCACGAGCGCGACGAGGCACGAGACTTGCTGCACAGCCACGGCACGGGAAAAGGGCGGGCGTTCTGCGAAAAACTGGCAAGCCATGCAGGGATCGATCAGTCCCATCCTGCGCTGCAACGCTGGTATGCCGCTATTCATGAAACCCAGAATGACCGGGAAGTGGTGACGCTCTACTCCCATATGGTGCAGCCGGTGCTGGACGCACAGGCGCGCCGTGAGATCAGCCGCTCGGCGGCAGAGTCGACCCTGATGATTGCCGTGAGCCCGCTGGCGCTGGTGGATATGGCGTTTATCGCCTGGCGTAACCTGCGCCTGATCAACCGTATTGCCAGCCTGTACGGGATTGAACTTGGCTATTACAGCCGTCTGCGTTTGTTCAAACTGGTGCTCCTGAATATCGCCTTTGCCGGTGCCAGCGAGCTGGTGCGTGAAGTTGGCATGGACTGGATGTCGCAGGATCTGGCTGCGCGCCTGTCGGCCCGCGCTGCGCAGGGCATCGGCGCAGGTCTGCTGACCGCGCGTCTGGGCATTAAGGCGATGGAGGTGTGCCGTCCGCTGCCGTGGATCGACGGTGATAAGCCGCGGCTGGGGGATTTTCGCCGCGAACTGATTGGTCAGCTTAAAGAGACGCTCAATAAAAAACCCGTGGCGTAATGCTTTTGTTCACTAATCGTGCTGGCTGTCAATATTTGTTGACAGCCACCTTCCCGAACACCGTGATCTGACATATCATTTTAGTGTTAATGGCTTAAACGGTGAATTTCCCATGCGTCTGGAAGTCTTTTGTGAGGACCGTCTCGGTCTGACCCGCGAGTTACTCGATCTCCTTGTTTTACGTAGCATTGATTTACGTGGCATTGAGATTGACCCTGTCGGGCGAATTTACCTCAACTTTGCCGAAATTGAATTTAATACCTTCAGCAGCCTGATGGCGGAAATCCGCCGTATCGCTGGCGTTACGGATGTGCGTACCATCCCCTGGATGCCTTCAGAGCGTGAGCACCTCGCGCTCAGCGCATTGCTGGAGGCCATGCCTGAACCTTTCCTGTCGCTGGATTTGAAAAGCAAAGTTGAACGCGTCAACCAGGCCAGCTGTCAGCTTTTCGCGCAGAGTCAGGAGAAGCTTAGCAATCATCACGCGACCCAGCTGATCCCCGGCTTTAATTTCCAGCGCTGGCTGGACAGCAACCCGCAAAACACCCACAGCGAACATGTCGTGATTAACGGGCAGAATTTCCTGATGGAGATCACCCCGGTGTACCTGAAAGGGGAAAACGACGCGCGCGTCTTAACCGGTGCGGTGATCATGCTCCGTTCAACCGTTCGCATGGGCCGCCAGCTGCAAAATCTTTCCAGCCAGGATGTGGGTGCGTTTAGCCAGATCGTTGCGGTCAGCCCGAAGATGCGTCATGTAGTCGATCAGGCGCGCAAGCTCGCTAACCTCACTGCGCCGCTCCTGATCACCGGGGATACCGGTACCGGCAAAGATTTGCTGGCACACGCGGTGCATCAGTCCAGCCCGCGTGCGGCTAAACCGTATCTGGCGCTGAACTGTGCTTCGATTCCGGAGGATGCGGTAGAGAGCGAACTGTTCGGCCACGCGCCGGAGGGTAAAAAAGGCTTCTTCGAGCAGGCGAACGGTGGCTCGGTGCTGCTGGATGAGATCGGCGAAATGTCGCCACGCATGCAGGCCAAGCTGCTGCGCTTCCTGAACGATGGCACCTTCCGCCGCGTCGGGGAAGATCATGAGGTACATGTGGATGTACGCGTGATCTGCGCTACCCAGAAAAACCTGGTCGAACTGGTGCAGAAAGGGGTATTCCGCGAGGATCTCTATTATCGCCTGAACGTGCTGACGCTGAACATTCCACCCCTGCGCGATTGCCCGCAGGACATCATGCCGCTGACCGAGCTGTTCGTGGCCCGTTTTGCGGACGAGCAGGGCGTACCGCGCCCGAAACTGTCCGCTGATTTAGGCACAGTGCTGACGCGCTACGGCTGGCCGGGCAATATCCGTCAGTTGAAAAACGCCGTTTATCGCGCGTTGACTCAGCTCGAAGGGTACGAATTGCGCGCGCAGGATATCCTGTTACCGGATTACGATGCCGGAACCGTGTCCGTGGGCGAAGAGGCGATGGAAGGTTCGCTGGATGATATTACCAGCCGCTTCGAACGTTCGGTGCTAACGCAGTTGTACCGTAGCTACCCGAGTACCCGTAAGCTGGCTAAGCGTCTGGGCGTGTCGCACACGGCGATTGCCAACAAACTGCGTGAGTATGGTCTGAGCCAGAAGAAGGGTGAAGAATAAATAAAAAAGCCTCTGCAAAGAGGCTTTTTTGTTATTACGCTTTCAGCACGTCGAGAGCGGCGGTGTAATCCGGCTCGGTGGTGATTTCGTTTACCAGCTCGCTGAATACAACGGTGTCGTTTTCGTCGATGACCAGAACAGCACGCGCCGCCAGACCTTTCAGCGCACCTTCGGAGATAGCCACGCCGTATTGCTCAAGGAATTCCGGGCTGCGCAGGGTGGAAAGGGTGATAACGTTGCTCAGGCCTTCGGCTCCGCAGAAGCGAGACTGGGCAAACGGCAGGTCAGCAGAAATGCACAGCACCACGGTGTTGTCCATTTCGGTCGCCAGCTGGTTGAATTTACGCACGGACGCGGCGCATACGCCGGTATCAATGCTTGGGAAAATGTTCAGGACTTTACGTTTGCCGGCAAACTGGGCCAGCGTGACGTCGGACAGGTCTTTCGCTACCAGAGTAAAAGGCTGCGCTTTGCTACCAGACTGAGGAATGGAACCTGCAACAGCTACCGGGTTGCCCTGGAAATGGACGAGTTGTGACATAGATATCTTCCTGTTTACAAATAGTTAACGTCGTGGCTAGTGTATGCCAACAGCAGATAACACGGCAAACCAATTTTTCGCCTTACCGGGCTGCAAGGAGTCAATGATGAGAAGTGTTAAGGTCTATGAAGAAGCCTGGCCACTGCATACCCCGTTTGTGATCTCCCGCGGCAGCCGTAGCGAAGCCAGCGTTGTCGTGGTGGAGATAGAAGAAGAGGGCGTGAAGGGCGTGGGAGAATGTACGCCTTATCCGCGTTACGGGGAGAGCCTCGCCTCGGTGATGGCGCAAATTATGACCCTGGTGCCCGAGTTGCAAACCGGGTTGACGCGCGACGCGCTCCAGCAACGTTTACCTGCCGGCGCAGCCCGTAACGCCATCGACTCTGCGCTCTGGAGCCTTGACGCAGCACAGCAGCAGTCCTCTTTGTCCGCCATGCTGGGCGTGACGTTGCCAGAGTCGATCGTTACCGCGCAAACCGTCGTGATTGGCGAACCCGAACAGATGGCCGCAAGCGCAAAAGCGTTGTATGAGACCGGCGCGCGGCTGCTCAAGGTGAAACTCGACGATCGGTCATTGAGTGAGCGTATGGTCGCCATTCGCGCGGCCGTGCCGCAGGCAACCCTGATCGTTGATGCAAACGAGTCGTGGCATAGTGAAGGACTGGCCGCACGCTGCCAGCTCTTGGCCGATTTGGGCGTCGCCATGCTGGAGCAACCTTTACCGGCGAATGAGGATGCGGCTCTGGAGAATTTCATTCATCCGTTGCCGATCTGTGCAGATGAAAGCTGTCATACCCGTGACAGCCTGTCGCAGCTAAAAGGCCGGTATGAGATGGTGAACATCAAGCTCGATAAAACGGGCGGGTTAACCGAAGCGCTTGCCCTTGCGCAAGCGGCCAGAGAGGAAGGATTTGGCTTAATGCTTGGCTGCATGCTGTGCACCTCCAGGGCTATCGGCGCAGCGTTACCGTTAGCAAATCAGGTGCGCTTTGCCGACCTCGATGGCCCAACGTGGCTGGCTGTGGATGTCTCACCCGCGCTGAGCTTTTCCACCGGGGTGCTTCACCTTTGAGATTGCCACTGCAGAAGATCTACCATCGCCTTGAGGTACTTCTCGCTTGCCTCATCGGACGATATCGGGGGGAATTCTGCGGTAATGCAGTGTAACCCCAGATCGACGCACCAGCTGCCAAAGGACCCCGGCGTTTCGTAGCCAACGCTTGTCACCAGCGGCAGGGAAAACGCGTCAGCAAGCCACTGACCCAGCGCCGTGTGGCGGGGATCTTCAATGCAGGCCAGCGGATCGTGAAAAGAGACCACCCACGCGGGGTGGATCTTATGGATAAGCTGGCACAGCGCCTGGGTTTCCGGTTCAGAGCCGGGCTTTTCTCCCGTCAGTAAAACAACGTCACGCTCCCGGGCCGAACTGTTCCAGCGATACACCGTCTCACCGGCACGCCAGTTAGCCGCCGGGAAATTACGATTTAAATCGATCCCTCTCGCATTTGCCCGTAGTCCAAGCTGACAGCCGTCCGGGTTGACGGTCAAAATGACGTGATGGCGACGCAGTTCCGGAGCAAGGGTGCGCAGCGCGCAGGATAAGGTCACGATGGAGGAGTTCTCATCCCCGTGTGTACCGGCAATAATTAAACCGCTATCGCGATCGGCCTCAGGAGCAGGGAACCAGATCAGCGGTGCGCCTAAAAAGGAGCGGCCATAATGCTCGGTTCCTGGCGGGAAAGCGCCGCGTTCTGTTCGGGGTCTTGTCAGTTCCATAGCAAATCCTGGTGAAGAAGTCTTTACAGGCAGTGTTGTGCAAAATCGGGGGTAAATCAATGCGTTTCCTGTGCGGCTTAAAATTGCCAGATATCAACTTTCCGGGTTAAGGTATTTGCATTTCTCTGTTTCGAAACAAATAATTACGCAACTGCTGTTAGCTGACTTCTTAAAGGGGATCTTATGAAGCATCCTGTTTCGCTGCTTTGTTCTGCGCTGTGGCTGTGCGGACTCTCTTCACTCTCTTATGCTGCTGATGTGCCACAGGGAACTGTGCTGGCGCAAAAACAGGAACTTGTCCGACATATTAAAGATGAACCGGCTTCGCTGGATCCGGCGAAAGCGGTGGGATTACCGGAGATTCAGGTGATCCGCGATCTGTATGAAGGGCTGGTTAATCAGAATGAGAAAGGGGAATTAACGCCCGGCGTGGCAACGCACTGGCAAAGCAATGATAACCGTGCCTGGACCTTCACGCTTCGTGACAACGCTAAGTGGTCCGATGGAACGCCGGTAACGGCGCAGGACTTTGTCTATAGCTGGCAGCGTCTGGTCGACCCGAAAACCACTTCGCCATTTGCGTGGTTTGCTGCACTGGCGGGCATTACTAACGCCCAGGCAATCATCGACGGTAAAGCGGCACCTGATACGCTTGGCGTAACGGCTGTTGATGCCAAAACCCTACGCGTTCAGCTCGATAAACCGCTGCCGTGGTTCAGTAACCTGACGGCAAACTTTGCGTTTTTCCCTGTCCAGAAAGCCAATGTCGAAAGCGGCAAGGCGTGGACGCGCCCAGGTCAACTGGTCGGTAACGGCGCGTATGTGCTGAAAGACCGCGTCGTGAATGAAAAACTGGTGGTCGTACCGAATGTCCACTACTGGGACAATGCGAAAACGGTACTGAAAAAAGTGACGTTTATTCCCATTAACCAGGAGTCATCGGCAACTAAACGCTATCTGGCAGGTGATATTGATATCACCGAATCTTTCCCAAAAAACATGTACCAGAAGCTGCTCAAAGATATTCCTGGACAGGTTTACACCCCGCCGCAGCTGGGCACCTATTACTATGCCTTTAACACGCAAAAAGGCCCCACTGCGGATGCCCGCGTGCGTCTTGCACTGAGTATGACGATCGATCGCCGCATTATGGCCGAGAAGGTATTAGGCACGGGTGAGAAGCCCGCCTGGCATTTCACGCCGGACGTGACGGCAGGGTTTACTCCGGAGAAATCACCTTTTGAGCAGATGACGCAGCAGGAGCTGAACGCCCAGGCAAAAACCCTCCTGCAGGCCGCAGGTTACGGTCCTCAGCGCCCGCTGAAGTTAACCCTGCTGTATAATACCTCCGAAAACCATCAGAAGATTGCCATTGCGGTAGCGTCTATGTGGAAGAAAAACCTGGGCGTTGACGTCAAACTGCAGAATCAGGAGTGGAAAACCTACATTGATAGCCGCAATACCGGCAATTTTGATGTGATCCGTGCGTCATGGGTAGGAGATTACAACGAGCCATCGACCTTCCTGTCGCTGCTGACCTCGACCCATAGCGGGAATATCTCCCGCTTTAACGATCCGGCGTACGATAAGATTATCAACCAGGCGACGCTGGAAACCACCGCCAAAGCCCGTAACGTCGATTACAACATGGCTGAGAAAATTCTTGCAGAAAAAGCGCCTATCGCGCCTATCTATCAGTACACCAATGGGCGTCTGATTAAGCCGTGGGTTAAAGGGTATCCGATTAACAACCCGGAAGACGTAGCGTATAGCCGCACGATGTATATTGAGAAGCACTAATCGGTACTGGTTTCCTGCTGACGGCGGGTATCACTGTTCAATAAAAACTGGCGCTTGCAGCGCCAGTTTTTTCTTTGTAGTGCATAACGGAACGGTGATATTGGTCTCAATATGCTTACTTCTATTGCTGCAATACAGTAGAATGCAGTCTCAGATTTTTATTTCAAGGACCAATCCGAATCATTATTGAGCGGCCTCATTTTTAATGCTGGTTTATTGATATAATAAATGTATTCGAAACGAACGTTATTCATATATTGTAGTTATTGTTTTTCATTTAAGTTATATGCTGGAGCTATTAATATTTATCATCATGCATTGACAAGGATGATATGTTTTTAATGGTTACTGTCAATAATATAAAACGCTTTTATCTACCTTTTATGAAGTCCATTATCAGACTGTTTTAGTACTGCAACTTACATCAGAATATGGCGATTATTAAATCTTTTTGTGCCTTGAGATTTTTGGCTTACAAGTTTTGCATTGATTTAACTCAATAAAATACGTGTTATTTAGCATATACCTATTACTTATATCATCCCTGGCTATTTATTGGGTATTTTTTATTTAATTTAGTTTTTATGTTCGGTGCTTAGTGCAGGCATAGTGCTCATTGTTTTTAACTTTCGGTGGTAAATTCTTAAGAAATTCCTTAATGAAGGTCATTGGGCTGTAAAGTTGCTTTTGTGTGGTTATTTGTTCTAGTATTGCTGTATAAAGAAACGTCGTTCGTTTAACAATCATTCCTTAAGGAAAGGGACTGCTATGGCTGATACGTTCCAGAATGAAGTGCCTAAGGCACGCATTAATTTAAAGTTGGCTTTACACACCGGGGGCGCGCAAAAGAAAGTCGAACTGCCCCTTAAACTCCTTACCGTTGGTGATTTCAGTAATGGCAAAGAGTCCCGTCCATTATCTGAACGCGAAAAAATCAACGTCAACAAGAATAACTTCAACAGTGTGCTCTCAGAATTTTCTCCAGAGGTTAATCTGACTGTCCGTAATACGCTGGCAGGAGACGGTTCAGAAGAGAGCGTCAAATTACGTTTCTCCGATATGAAAGACTTCGAACCAGAGCAGGTTGCCCGCCAGATCCCTCAGCTTCGCGCCATGCTGGCCATGCGTAATTTATTACGCGACCTCAAATCCAATCTTCTTGATAACGCCACTTTCAGAAAAGAACTCGAGAAAATTCTTAAAGACCCGGCGCTGTCCCGGGAATTACGCGACGAAATGAGCGCGCTTGCCCCGAAATAAGCTGCGTGCACGCTTTTTAATGGATTAAAAGAGAGAATGCTGATGTCTGTTAATACTGAAACAAGCCCGGCACAGGGGCAAACCACGGTTCTTGAGAAAGACGGCGTTTACGCCTCCCTGTTTGAAAAAATCAACCTGGCCCCGGCGTCCAGCCTGGGGGATATCAACGCCTTTCTGGACGATGCCGCCCTGTCTGACGCCCCGGCGGGTGAACGTCTGACCGCGGCGATGCAGGTCTTTATGGACTGCATTCGTAAATCGGGTCAGCAGGTTGAAAAGCTCGACAAGACGCTGATTGACCATCACATCGCTGAACTGGACTATCAGATCAGCCGCCAGCTGGACGCGGTAATGCACCATGAAGCGTTCCAGAAGGTGGAATCCCTGTGGCGCGGCCTGCAGCAACTGGTCGACAACACGGATTATCGCCAGAACGTGAAAACCGAAATCCTGGACGTCTCAAAAGACGATCTGCGTCAGGACTTCGAGGATGCGCCGGAGCTGGTCCAGAGCGGCCTGTACTGGCACACCTACACCGCCGAGTACGACACCCCGGGCGGCGAGCCGATCGGTTCGGTGATCTCCTCTTACGAGTTCGACGCCAGCCCGCAGGACATCGCGCTGCTGCGCAACATCTCCAAAGTCTCCGCCGCGGCACACATGCCGTTTATCGGCTCCGTCGGCCCGGCATTCTTCCTGAAAGACTCCATGGAAGAGGTGGCCGCGATTAAGGATATCGGCAACTACTTCGACCGCGCCGAATACATCAAGTGGAAATCCTTCCGCGACACCGACGATTCCCGCTACATCGGGCTGGTGATGCCGCGCGTGCTGGGCCGCCTGCCGTATGGTCCGGACACCGTGCCGGTGCGCAGCTTCAACTACGTTGAGCAGGTGAAGGGCCCGGATCACGAGAAATACCTGTGGACCAGCGCGGCGTTTCTCCTTCGCCTCCAATATGGTGAAGAGCTTCATCAACAACGGCTGGTGCGTGCAAATTCGTGGCCCGCAGGCGGGCGGCGCGGTGAAAGATCTGCCTATCCACCTGTATGATCTCGGCACCGGTAACCAGGTGAAAATCCCGTCAGAGGTGATGATCCCGGAAACCCGCGAGTTCGAGTTCGCCAACCTGGGTTTCATTCCGCTGTCCTACTACAAGAACCGCGATTACGCCTGCTTCTTCTCGGCGAACTCCGCCCAGAAACCGGCGCTGTACGACACCGCCGATGCGACCGCCAACAGCCGCATCAACGCGCGTCTGCCGTACATCTTCCTGCTGTCGCGCATTGCCCACTACCTGAAGCTGATCCAGCGTGAAAACATCGGCACCACCAAGGATCGCCGCCTGCTGGAGCTGGAGTTAAACACCTGGGGGCGGGGTCTGGTGACCGAAATGACCGATCCGGGCGACGAACTGCAGGCATCCCATCCGCTGCGCGATGCGAAGGTGGTGGTGGAAGACATCGAGGACAACCCGGGCTTCTTCCGCGTGCGTCTGTATGCGATGCCGCACTTCCAGGTGGAAGGGATGGACGTGAACCTGTCTCTGGTCAGCCAGATGCCGAAAGCGAAAGCGTAAGGCGGTAGCAGGGATGAAAACAGTACGACCATTGTGGGGGCGGGGCCAGATGGTCTCCCCGCAGCATTTTCAACAGCAGGCCGCTTCTGCGGCCTGGCAGACTGAGTGCGTCGCCCGTATGGGTTCAGCAGAACCTTGGGGGATTGTGCAGGCAATATTTGATGCTGCGTTGCTGAAACAGGGAAAACTGAAAGCCAGCCGTCTTTGTGTGCGTTTTGCAGACGGGATGCTGATTGATACGGACAACGCAGATTCACTGCCAGCGGTGATGACTCTGCCGGAAAGCCACACCCTGACGGTGGTCCTGGCCCTGCCTCTTGAGCATGAAAATGGCGGCAACTGTCTGCAACCGGAGCAACAGGCCGAGCGTCCGGTGCGCTGGCGTTTGGCCTGGCGGGAGGTGCGTAACCAGTACGGTGACGACAGCCGCCAGATTGCGGTCATGCAGCCAGAGCTAACGCTTCGCGCGCTTAATGATGACAACGGCAACTACCAGACCGTACCGGTGGCCCGTCTTAAGCGCGACAGCCAGGGAAAGTGGTTGCAGGATGAAGCCTTTATTCCTCCATTACTGTACGTGCAGGCAAGTCCGTGGCTGACGGAACAGTTGGCGCAACTGACGGGCCAGTTACGCTCCCGGCTGACGCGCTTGATGGCGATGCGCCGGGAAAGCAACGAGCGGATGGCAGACTTTGCGGTAGCTGACGTCTCCCTGTTCTGGCTGCTGAATGCGCTCAACAGCGCAGAACCCGTGCTGAGGCACTTTGTACGTCACCCGCAGACTCACCCGGAACGGCTTTATGAAGCCCTGGCTGGGCTGGCGGGCAGTCTGCTGACGTTCTCGCTTGACCATACCATCGCCGATATTCCGGCATACCGCCACGGACAGCTGACCGAGGTTTTCCCACCGCTGTTTGATCTGCTGGGCGTACTGCTGGAGGCGAGCCTGCCATCAAGAGTCGTAGCGATTGAGATGGAGAGGGATGAACGTCGCAAACGCTGGCATGCCCGTCTACTTGACCCGAGGCTGCGCGAGGAGGCCGATTTTTATCTCTCGGTACGCTCCCCGCTTCCGGTGGCGCAACTGCTGGAACAGTTTCCGCAGCAGTGCCGGGCAGGCAGCCCGGACGAGGTGGACCGGGTGGTAAACGGCTCGCAGGCTGGTATTCCTCTACGCGCCATGACCCACGTTCCGGCTGCCATTCCCCTGCGGCTTGAGAACCAGTATTTCACCCTGGATATGACTCACCCGGCGGCTCAGGCCATGCTGGCGGAGGGAAGCTGTGTGTTTTACGTGCCAGGGTTGCTGGGTGAACCTGAACTTGAACTGTTTGCGGTGCTGCGCTCATGAAACAGGAAATCTGTATTGACGACCTGATGGCGGATACGTGGCTGACGGTAACGGAACTGCGCTATGGCGCAACGCTGGCGAGTGGTGACGGCGAGGTGCTCTGGCAGCGCTGCGTAGACGACATCACCCGTGTGATGGCGCACCTGGAGCAGGCTGGCCTCAGTGAAGCCAGCCGTCAGCATATTCTGTATGCCTGGTGTGCCCTGCTGGATGAAACCGCCAAGGGCCGGGACGGGGAGGATGACGCCTGTATCGTCTGGTATGACCGCCCCCTGCAGGCGAAATATTTCGGTACGATGGACGCAGGAGACGAGCTGTATGAGCGGATGCGTGAGGTACTGCGGGAACCCGTGCCGGATATGGCGGTGCTGACCTGTTTTCACCGGGTGCTAATGCTGGGCTTTAAGGGGCGTTATGCCCTGAATGACCCGGCGCGGGAACAGCTGATCCGGGCGCTTGCGGAGCGCGTACCGTCGTTTGAGACCACACAGGAACGGCCGCTGCTGGCTACGGTCTCCGGCGGTTACGGACTGCGTGAGTGGCTGCGGCACTGGCCAGTGTGCATCGGGCTATCGGCCATGATTGTCGCCGGACTGTGGCTGGGGCTGAATCACTGGCTGGATACGCTGGTTGAGGCGTTGCTGTCGGGAGCCGGGAAATGAGCGTGCGCCATCTGCGCCTGTTGTGGTTGTGGGGCGGGCTGCTTGCGTTAGTGCTGTGTCTGTTGTTTCTGCCTCTCTCCTCAACGGCACATGCTGCCCTCATTCTGCTGGTGTTAACCGTCGTGGTTGCCGGCCTGATTTACGCCGGACGCCGCGGGGGTGTTTCTCCAGAGGATATTCGCTGGCTGAATGATCTGCCGGAAGCGCCTTATCGCCTGCCGGTGGTGCTGGTCTGCGGAGATATGACTGCATGGCCTGGGGAGAGCAGACTACACCGCACGGCGCAGGGCTGCTGGCTGAAGGTCGCCACCGCTGAGCTGCAACAGACGGTACGCCATCTGCTTTGGCAGCGTCCGGAACTGGGGGCTCAGTTGGCGGTCATGTTCAGTGTCTGCCCCGTTCAGCATACGGATGAAACGGAACTGGCCGCCCGACTGCATGAACTGCGCTGGCAGCTGACACAGATGCGGCGCGATTGCGGGCGGACCGTTCCACTGTTGCTGATGAGTACAGTTGCCGGTATGTCCGTCGATGAGGCGTTGTGGCAGACGGTGCGAATGGAAGAACCGATGCGGGTCTGGCATGACGATGACACGCCCGTCAGCGTCAGCGCATGGCTGTTACAGGGAAACACTGCCGCCCGTCATTTGACTCAGGTGCGGATGAGCGCCCATGCGCGCTTTGTGGCGGAAACGGTGCTGCCGGTTTTAACGGAAGAGCCAGCGGATATGCCGCGCCTGCAGCCTTCTATGGTGCTCTACCGAATGGCGGCATTATCCGGCGGGACGGCAGTTGCCGAATCCCTCTGGCATTCCTGGCTGGCCCGGAGAACCACCCTGACCGGACTTCCTGGTTGGTTGCCTGCTGCCAGCGCATCTGATGCTGCTGTACTGCCGGATTTTGTCCTTCCGTTGCTGCCACAGGGCGGTGGCGTGACGCCGCGCAGCCGTTTTCTTCGACGGGCATTCTGCCTCTTTACTCTCGCGACAGTTATTGCGCTGTGCAGTAGCGGCTGGAATAACCGCCAGCTGTTACAGCGGCTGAGTTTTGACATTGACCATTATGACCGCATTGCCATGGATAACTATGGCCCGAAAGCAGCGGCTGTCAGGGTTTTACGTGACGATGCAACGCTGTTGGATAACTGGTCACGTAACGGCGAACCGGTGAACATGAGTCTCGGGCTGTATCAGGGGGAGCGTCTGCGCATGCCGATCCTTGACGCCATTCGCTCATACGTCCCGCCTCCGCTGCCGCCAAAACCGGTCGAAAAAGCCATACCCAAAATCGTCCGCCTCGACAGCATGTCGCTGTTCGACACCGGCAGGTGGGCGCTGAAGCCTGGTTCCACGAAGCTGCTGGTCAACTCGCTGGTGGGCATCAGGGCGAAACCCGGCTGGCTGATTGTGGTGGCGGGCCATACCGACAGCACCGGTAATGACAGGTCCAACCAGGTGCTTTCCCTTAAACGCGCGGAATCGGTGCGCGACTGGATGCGCGATACCGGCGACGTGCCGGAGAGCTGTTTTGCAGTGCAGGGCTACGGCGAAAGCCGGCCTGTCGCAACCAATGACACGCCGGAAGGCCGGGCGCTGAACCGCCGTGTCGAAATCAGCCTGGTGCCGCAGGCGAACGCCTGCCAGTTGCCGGGCAACACCCGTGCGCCATCGCAGGATGATGGTGCATTAAAAAATGAAATGGAGAAATAACATGGCAATTCCTGTTTATCTGTGGCTCAAGGACGACGGCGGCGCGGACATCAAAGGGTCCGTGGACGTTAAGGACCGCGAGGGCAGTATCGAAGTGGTGGCGCAGGAGCATAACCTGTACATCCCGACCGACAACAACACCGGCAAGCTGACCGGCACGCGTATCCACACGCCGTTCCTGTTCACCAAGGAAATCGACTCTTCCAGCCCGTACCTGTACAAGGCGGTGACCACCGGCCAGACCCTGAAATCGGCTGAGTTCAAGTGGTACAAAATCAACGACGCGGGCCAGGAAGTGGAGTACTTCAACACAAAACTGGAAAACGTGAAGCTGGTGAAGGTTGCGCCAAAAATGCACGACATCAAGGACCCGGCGTTCGAGAAGCACAACCATCTGGAACAGATTGAGCTGCGCTACGAGAAAATCACCTGGACCTATAAAGACGGCAACATCATTCATTCCGATTCGTGGAACGAACGTACTACCGCTTAATTTCGTTGCGGACAGGGGCCCCTGTCCGCCGTTTTTGCTGAGCGCCTGCCCCGCGGACGTTCAGCAAAGAACACACAATCTGCCTGCCTGACCTGATGCGCTTTGGTAAGTCAACAGCGAGGGGCGGTAGCGTGCCCGGAACTGACAAAGAGAGAATCTCATGGAAAATCCAGCCATCCTGCTACGTCGTCTTAACCCTTACTGCGCCCGTGCAATGGAAGGAGCCGCCTCCCTGTGTCAGACCCGGGCGCATGCGGAAATCCTGCCCGAGCACTGGCTGCTGAAGCTGCTGGAGCAGGGCGAGGGGGACATCACGGTGATTGCCCGCCGCTACGAGTGGGACATGGAGGCGATATGGCAGGACCTGCTGGCATTCCTGGAGACACTTCCGCGTTCGGTGCGCAGCCGCCCGCAGCTCTCGGACGGTTTGCAGACCCTGATGCAGAACGCGTGGCTGCACGCCTCGCTGGCGGGGGAGACGCATATCCGCAGCCAGCACCTGCTGATGGCGGTGGTGGAAAAGCCGTCGCTCCTGCGCTGCGACGGCCTGTGGCCGCTGACCACCACCGGGCAGAGCCAGCTTGCGCGCCTGCGCGGGCTGCTGGATACGCAGTCCGATGAGCGGGAGGAGGTGCAGCAGGAAGAGGAATTAACCAAAAGTGATGAGGTTGAGTTTGTGGGCCGCCCGGTTGGTGCTGAAGTGAAAGAAGGCGAACTGTCGTCAGCGCTGCAGAACGCCCTGGACAGGTTCACCCTCGACGTCACCGCCCGCGCCCGCGACGGCAAAATCGACCCGGTGTTCGGCCGCGACAATGAAATCCGCCAGATGGTGGACATCCTCTCGCGCCGGCGCAAGAACAACCCGATTCTGGTCGGCGAGCCGGGTGTCGGCAAGACCGCCCTGGTGGAGGGGCTGGCGCTGCGCATTGCCGGAGGCAACGTGCCGGAGAGCCTGAAACCCGTCGCCGTGCGCACCCTCGACCTCGGCCTGCTGCAGGCGGGGGCGGGCGTGAAGGGCGAGTTTGAGCAGCGCCTGAAAAACATCATTGAGGCGGTGCAGCAGTCCCCGCTGCCCGTTCTCCTTTTCATCGACGAGGCCCACACCATCATCGGGGCGGGCAACCAGGCGGGCGGCGCGGATGCCGCCAACCTGCTCAAGCCCGCGCTGGCACGCGGGGAGCTCAGGACCATCGCCGCCACCACCTGGAGCGAGTACAAGCAGTACTTCGAGCGCGACGCCGCGCTGGAGCGCCGCTTCCAGATGGTGAAGGTCGACGAGCCGGACGACGACACCGCCTGCCTGATGCTCAGGGGGCTGAAGTCCCGCTACGCGCAGCACCACGGGGTGCACATCACGGATGAGGCGGTTCGCGCCGCCGTCACCCTCTCAAGACGCTACCTCACGGGCCGCCAGCTGCCGGACAAGGCGGTGGACCTGCTCGACACCGCCTCGGCGCGTGTGCGCATGAGCCTCGACACCGTCCCGGAGCCGCTGACCCGGATGAAGGCGCAGCTCACGGCGCTGGATATGGAGAAGCAGGCGCTGCTGGAAGATACCGCCATGGGCAGTACCCTGTCCGGCGAACGTCTGGCGGCGATTGAGCAGGAGGAGAGCCGCATCACCCGCGACCTCGGTGCCCTGGAAGCCCGGTACGGGGAAGAGCTGAACCTCACAAAACAGCTCTCGGAATGCCGCCAGGACCTCTCCCGCCACGCGGACATCGCGGACCTGCAGCAGCGGCTCACCTGTGTGCAGCAGGGCAGCCCGCTGCTGGGCCTGGACGTGGACGCCCGCACGGTGGCAACGGTGATTGCCGACTGGACCGGGGTCCCGCTCTCCTCGTTAATGAAGGACGAGCAGACGGAGCTGCTGAGCCTGGAGGATAACCTGGCCCGGCGCGTGGTGGGCCAGGACGCGGCGCTGAACGCCATCGCCCGGCGCCTGCGCGCCGCCAAAACCGGCCTTGCGCCGGAGAACGGCCCGCAGGGCGTGTTCCTGCTGACCGGGACCAGCGGCACCGGCAAGACCGAGACCGCGCTGGCGCTGGCCGATGAGCTGTTCGGCGGTGAGAAATCCCTGATAACCATCAACCTCTCCGAATACCAGGAGCCGCACACCGTCAGCCAGCTCAAGGGCTCCCCGCCGGGCTATGTGGGCTACGGCCAGGGCGGCATTCTTACCGAAGCCGTCAGGAAACGCCCGTACAGCGTGGTGCTGCTTGATGAGGTCGAGAAAGCGCACCGGGATGTGATGAACCTGTTCTACCAGGTGTTTGACCGGGGCTTCATGCGCGACGGCGAGGGGCGTGAAATCGACTTTCGCAACACGGTCATCCTGATGACCTCGAACCTCGGCAGCGACCACCTGATGCAGATGCTGGAGGAACAGCCGGAGGCCAGCGACGGGGACCTGCACGAACTGCTGCGCCCCATCCTGCGTGACCACTTCCAGCCCGCGCTGCTGGCGCGCTTCCAGACGGTGATTTACCGCCCGCTGACACAACCCGCCATGCGCACCATCGTCGGGATGAAGCTGAACCAGGTGAGCAAACGCCTGGCGCGCCACTACGGCATGAAAACCACAATTGCCGACGGCCTGCTGGACGCGCTGACGGACGCCTGCCTGCTGCCGGACACCGGGGCGCGTAACATCGACAGCCTGCTGAACCAGCAGATTTTGCCGGTGCTGAGCCAGCAGCTGCTGGCTCACATGGCGGCGGGGCAGAAGCCGCAGCATCTTACCCTCGGCTGGGATGAGGATGAAGGGATTGTGCTGGCATTTGATGAAGGAGAAAACGCATGAGCGTGACTAAACCGCTGCTCTTCAGCCACAGCCATCACCTGTTAAAGGTGAGCGACTGCACATCGCTGCCGGATGTCCTGTGTTTTGAAGGGCATGAGGCATTAAGCGAACCCTTTAAGTATGTGATTGAGTTCACTTGCAGTGACAAAGCCATTACGGCACAGCACATGCTGATGCAGGATGCGTCGCTGACCCTGCAGGCACCTGTGGACCAGGGATTCGGGATAAAGGTACAGGAGCAGGTACGCACGATCCAGGGTGTGGTGACGGCGTTTGAACGGCTCTCAACGTCTGAAGATGAAACCCGCTATTCACTGGCCCTGCAGCCACGTCTGGCGCTGCTCTCCCACAGCCACCAGAACCGGATTTACCAGGATATGTCGGTCCCGCAGATAGTGGAGCATATCCTGCGCACCCGCCACGACATGCGGGGGGAAGATTTTGTTTTCTCGCTGGCAAACGAGTACCCGCGGCGTGAACAGGTGATGCAGTTCGGTGAGGATGACCTGACCTTTATTTCCCGCCTGCTGGCGGAGGTGGGTATCTGGTTCCGTTTTACCGCGGACACGCGGCTGAACATCGACGTGGTGGAGTTTTACGACGACCAGCGCCACTACGAGCAGGGGCTGACGCTGCCGTCGGTGCCGCCTTCCGGCCAGCATGACAGCGGAACGGAGTCGGTATGGGGGATGGAAACACATTACCAGGTGGTGGAGAAAAGCGTCTTTACCCGCGACTACAACTACCGCAATGCGCCGGAGGACATGAGCCAGAGCACTGATGTGACGCGGGGCGATAAAACGACTTACGGTGAAGCGTACCACTGGGCGGATAATTACCTGACGGCGGGCAGCGCCGGGCAGCGTAATCCGGAGCCGGAGAGCGGGGCATTTTATGCCCGCATTCGCCATGAGCGCTACCTGAACCGCCAGACGCAGCTGAGCGGTGAGACCAGCTGCGCAACGCTGTTCCCTGGCCGGGAGCTGAAGGTGACCGGCGGGGAAGAGGTGACGGACATCTTCCGCCAGGGCGTGGTTATCACGAAAACGCACAGCCGGGCGCGACGCGACCGCAGCTTTGAGGTCACCTTTCACGCCATTCCGTATTCAGAGGATTACGGCTTCCGTCCGGAGCCGGGTGATAAACCGATGATGGCGGGTACGCTCCCGGCCCGGGTGACCAGCACGAAAACGAATGATATCTACGGTCATATCGACCGCGACGGGCGCTACAGGGTCAACCTGCTGTTTGATCGCGACCACTGGCAGCCGGGCGAGGAAAGCCTGTGGGTGCGCCAGTCCCGCCCGTACGCCGGGGACACCTACGGCCTGCACCTGCCGCTGTTGGCCGGGACAGAGGTGGCGATAGCCTTTGAGCAGGGTGACCCGGACCGCCCGTACATTGCGGGCGTGCTGCACGACTCAGCGCACCCGGACCACGTGACCATTCAGAACTACAAACGCAACGTTCTGCGCACGCCGGCGAACAACAAAATTCGCCTCGACGACACGCGCGGGAAGGAACATATCAAGGTCAGCACGGAGTACGGCGGCAAGAGCCAGGTGAATCTTGGTCATCTGGTGGACCAGGAAAAGCAGCAACGTGGCGAGGGAGCTGAGCTGCGAACTGATGACTGGATTGCAGTCCGTGGTGGAAAGGGAGTTTTTATCACTGCGGATGCGCAGATAAAAGCGCAGGGTCAACAGCTTGAAATGAAAGCAGCGCTGGAAACGCTTCAACAGGCGCAGGGGCTGGCGCAGTCGTTGAGTGAGGCAGTGAAAACAGCGAAGGCGGAACTGGCACAAGTGGAAGCACAAAAAAACCTGATGGAATCATCAATTAAAGAGCTACAGCAGGCCGCTTTACTATTGAGTGCTCCAGCAGGGATTGCCCAAGTCTCACCAGAAAGTATCCAGATCAGTACAGGTAATAATTTTATCCAGACCTCTGCAGAAAACAGCGATTTCAGTGTGTTTAAAAAATTCACCGTAGCTGCTGGCGAAATTATCAGTCTATTTGCCAAATCGCTGGGAATAAAGATATTCGCCAACAGAGGCAAGGTGGAAATACAGGCCCAGGGCGATGCAATGGAATTGGTCTCGTTGAAAGATATGAAGGTTCAGAGTAAGGATGGCGAGGTTTACATTACTTCGGATAAAAAAATCACGTTAGTGTGCGATAAAACAGCGCTGATTATTGAAAAGTCTGGTGTAACAATAAAAACGACTGGTGATGTAAATGTTAAAAGTGCCAGTTTTAATCGGCAGATGCCGCAGGCCTATCAGTATCAACCACCTGAGTTACCAGAAGATGCAACCTGCATAGAGGCGGCAAAATAATGGATGACCCAATAGCAGTTAATCCGCACCGTACATTGACAGAAAAACTCAATCAATATCCTGATATGTATCGCTATTTATTATTGGATCCATTGAAAACAGTATCCAGTGTTAATCCATTATATCTGCATAAATTAAAGCAGAGTCCCGGAGAGCACGCTATTTATCCTGTTCTGCGTCGCGATCTTGCATATTCACCAGAGCATTGCCCTCTGCTGGTTCTTTTGGCCTCACCAGGTGAAGAAAGTCATTATCCGTGGCTTGATGACACAGAAGGTTATGCGCGCGGAGAGGCGTTACAGGATAAACGTTATCTTTGTGGCTGGCTTGTCAGTTCACAGAAGCCCGAACAACTTGCGGTTTCACTGGCAGAACAGTGCAACAGGCTAAGTCATGCGTTTTTACCGTTTTTTGAACCGCTACGTTTTGAACTGTTAAAGGCTATGAGTCCTGTAGATGGGCTGGCCGGGAGTATCTGGCCCGTAAATCAATGGTTTTATATGACTGTGGCGGGTGAAATTGACTGCCAGACTGGTTACAAACCGGATGAGAAATGGCGTCTGAACTGGGGGGCTGAATGGACGCAACAAAATGTGTGTGCTGTCGGACATATCCTGAAAGCCTGGGGCGCTGTCACCGCCGTCATGCCTTCTGATGCGGCGATGCAGGCTGCGATGATGTGGAGAAAAACAGTGGAAACTGGCCTGAGTGACACAAGGGACAGCTATTTTTTAGCCGCCTGGTGCCTGGGACTCGGTGTGGATCTTTTACATCATTCAGCAGTAAAAGATCTGATACAGCAGGTCATCGTCGATCCTTCCATACGGTTATCCCGACGTCTGCAGGCGCTGCCGGAGATGATAAAACAGGAAATTAAGAATAAAGCCATAACTGGGCAGGCCGTAAATAAAGGAGTGCATCGCCATGACGTTTGATGAGAAAATTGACCAGTATGCCGATGCCAGTGAACAGGCCGCATCAACCCCGTCAGGGTGCAAAGCCTGCCAGCGAACCGGTCTACCGATTTTTCCACTGCGTGTGGCGGCGGTACCAAAAGCGCTGGTTAACTCGGGCTGGAAGCCAACTGTTCCGAAGCAGGATATTGCTCTGACAGGAGGTGAATTTAAATATGCTTTGCGCACTCTGCGCATGGGGTATCTATACGTATTGCTGGATAAAAGAGTCTGGCAAGGCTATCAAGTCACTGCCGAAGGGGATTTAAGGCAGTTTGATCCGCTAGCGATGCCGGAAGGAGACAAGGTTGAACCCATAAGCAAGGCATGCCGGGAACAGGGACACTGTATCAATGCGGGTTTTATTAATATTGATGACAAAAAATACAGCGAGGCCTGGCTGGCATTCAGCAGCGATCCGTGGAGCGAAGAGGTACTCGCAGGCTATAAGTCAGAGATGCGGCATGACAGTCGCTTTACAAAAATATCACTGGCTGCGCTTAAAGAAGATCCGACCAGCGTGCCTGAAGCGCTGGTGATGGATCCATCCCTGGCCTCACTGAAAGCCAGCGTGGCAGAGTTTGCCACTGAGGTGTTTGGCAACACGGAAAAAATAACCGGCAAACGAAGCGGGGGAGCGCATGGTTTTTATCCGCGACTGGAAAGTGCAAATGCCCTTGGGATCAGGGTTGCTCAAATGGGTGTTCAGTATCAATGTCGGATAGCGGCGCTGGCCTTAGACGATGAAGTGGGCGTGGTGCAGGAGTTGAACAACAGCCGACTGCAAATTGTGGAAGCGCGTCAGGATTATAATGAATTGCCGGAAATACGCTGTAAGCACATGATTTCTGATGCAATTGAACAATACCTGGCTTCGTTGAAAACAGTGATTGATGAAAGCAGCAAACCCCGGCATGAATCGATGCCAGGCGGATATCCTGTGGCCGGGCGAACCATTCCGAAAGAGCAGGTCGCGAAGGAAACCTATGCCGAAAGATGTGCACGTTTGCAGGAATATTATCATGAACCGAAACGTGCCGAATTCGCCGCGCAGTATCAGCAGACATTGCAAAACTACCAGAAGCGAATAGATGCTATCGGAAAAGACCTTAACGCCTGGTACGATGCAAAAAGCTGGCTGTCGGTCATCACTGACGATTACTCTCCAGAGACATGTCCTGCCGGATGGGCTGCTCAGTTATCGACAATGGCTGCATGCATTCAGGGAGGAAGTACCGATGAGGCGACGGAAAAGGTTTGGTTAAAATGGCTAAAAGATCCCAATAGCCCTGCCTTCATTGGAATGTTAGGTAATCAAAAATCTTTACTGGAAGCGGTTTACGCAGGAACCGGTGGCTACACCAATCTGAAAGCATTGTTGAGTGTGAAAGAGGTGGGCGACTGGATTGATTCAGAAGCCGTACAAAAGGCTGTTGCCCAACGCATGCTGGCAATGAGCGGCGCATTTAGTCGCCTGAGCGCAAAACTGGATCAGGCGGCACTGGATGGCTACAGCCGAATTGTTCAGGGGAATACCTATCTGATGACAGGCAGGCAAGTCACGGTATTCAATGTGACGATGACTGTCCGGGAATATCAGCAGTTGCATCGTGATATTGCACGTGTCCAGCTTTCAATGCATGGAAAATCAATTGAATACGGTGGTGAATTACGAAACGGTAAGCGAGCCTTACGTAAAGTCTCTGCTAACAGTCTTCCACAAATCAACGATCCGGTAGTGTTGAGACAAAAACTGACGCTGACAATGGTTGCAGACGCCACGCCTGCTGATTTTATTGCTTCTTTAAATAACGGCAAGCTTACCGATATAAGCAGACTCAATGAGTTGTCTGAGTTGCGTATTGCAGACGTCTCTCTGGATAACACGGTAAGTCGCACCCCTGTAAAACTGTCTCAAAGCCAGCTTAATAATGTGATTGAAGGGCAGGTCCAGTTATCCCGACGATTAATCAGTGGTAATGCTCTGGGCGGGATGCTGGGAGGAGGAATGCTATTCCTGCAGGTATCGGCGCTGGCAGAAAATATTAAAGCTGTGAAAACCGCAGTTAATGGTGACATTGCGCAGTTAACGTTAGCGTCAAATATGGCCATGGTGGTGAGTTCTGCGATAGAAACCAGTGGATTTGTCCATATGCTGGTGCGGGCAAACCCGTGGGACCTGCCGCCGAATGTTATCGTGAAGGGTGTTCCGATGTATGTTCACCCGCTGTTACGGTTGGGGGGAGCGATTGCGGGTGCGGCGTCCATTATTGATGGGATTGGGATGTGGGTTAAATATCGTGAAGCAAAAAAGGCTGGAGAGTCTAAAGCAGCGGGTTGGTATTGGAAAGCCAGCGTCGTTACCGTCGTTGGTGGTGGTCTCTTCATCTATTCTGCTTACGCTTGCTCGTTTGCACTAATTGGACCAGCAGGGCTGGCTGCGCTTTTGATCGTGGCTGGGGCTGCAATGGTTATTCAGGCTGAAAATGTCACCAGAAGCCCCTTTGAAGTGTGGCTTAGTGATGGCTGTTTTGGCGTGACGGATAAGCGCGGCGACAAGGATCCAGTATGGGATATCCATAACCTCGAAGATTTATACGATGCACTGATGGCGTATAAGGTCATTGTCAGCGGCATGACGGCTGAAGTGGCCTACCAGGATCTGATGGATGAATGGGATAGTTCTGCGGATGTCGTTAAAATGCGTGTCAGGTTACCAGGCTGTAACAGCAGCGAATCAGCGTGGAATCTTAAGCTTGTGGCGCAAGGAGATGACGGAACTAAATTATTGCTGATAAGTCAGTATGGTCTGAAAGACATTAAAGATACGGCTTCTGCAACAACAGATGATGGTTCCCATATATTGCGGGATCCTCGCCATCCGAACCTCCCGTTGAATAATTCTTTGACACAACGCTGGGATACGAATGCCTTGGTATTAGAAGGGCTGGCATGGGTCAATAGCACTCTCTACAGCCAGGCGGTACTCAATGTAGATTACTGGCCGGATAAAACCGATCCACAAAGTCTGATGACCCTGAATCTGAAAGTCACTGATTAGGATGCGCAAGGATGAATAAAAAAAAGCAACGAGCAAAAGACGTATTGCGACAGGCTACGGCAGAAGAGATCAAATCCGCAATAGATAACTATTTTTCGCGCGAGCCGCTCCTCACTCCCCGACTAAAAAACTGGGAAGAAGATTTGCCTGGGAACAATGAAAAGCAAGTCGTGCCTGGAAAGTTAATTCAGGTCACAGAGATTAATGATACCTGGATGGAAATTCCTCGCTATGAAAATATTATGTGGGGGGAGCATGGTTGGGCGTTATTGCAACGATAATTCCAACTGTTATAGTCTTATGGGGGGCGGTGGACTTATACCCCTTGATGTTTAAATTTAATATATTGTTGATGTTGTTTTTATTTTTACTTTTTTCATTTTCAATGATTTTGTTGAATTTAAGGATGGCTTTGTTTGTTCCACGGGATCAACCTATCCGGTTTAATCGCAAACGCCAGAAGATTTATATTTTTGAACATCACCGTAAAGCCTGGAACCCGTGGGTGAAATGGCCGACCACCGTCAGGGTGTATGACTGGGCGGATGTACACGGTGAAATCAGTCGTGAGTCCGATCGCTACGATCAAGGGTTTCGCCTGTATGGTGCAGTATGTAAACCCGGAACCCATGAGGTTGTTGAGCGTTTCATTCTGAACCGGGCGGTATTTTACATAGAGCACCAGCGTCAGCTATGGAGCCACTGGTGCCGGTATATGCAGCACCAGCCGGTGGTGATGGATCCGCTCTATGATCTGCCAGGCGACGGGAGACCCCGTAAAAAGAAAATGTACTGGCCGAAAGCGCTGGACATTGAGTCCCGGACCACGCCGGAATCAAACGGGCAGGATTGGCTTTCGGTCAGGGAAAGCTTATCCAACGCACATGTTTTATGCCGTTGAAACGACATTTATTGTTCACTGATCGTATGATTTAGGATCCTTTAAAATTATCTTTTGCTATTCATTATGACCAACTATCCGTTATATACGGATATCCCACGGAACTGGACGCCGTTTAACACCATCCGCTGGCCGGAGGACATTGATCAGGAGTCGCGTACGGCCCCCCGCATCAAAACGATTACCCTGTGAGGTTCTTTTCTTCAGGTTATTTTTCCAATATGTAACAGTGTTCTCAGTAAGGAGGCAGTCAGAATAACAGGTGACGACAGCAGCCCCTTCATTGCGTTAATGAGGATGTTGTGTTTAGTAATATTGATGCTCTATTGAAACGAGTTGCCTTCATCATACTTATTATCGGAATGGTTTAAATGATTATCGGGACCGTCAGTGAATGTTTTTTATGCTTTCCCTGCACTATTAATATCATTCGCTAACGAATCCTTGATCTTTTAAATGAGTATGGTGATTATTTATCTGTTTTTAGTGTCGGTTTTAAGTAGGTCAGTGTGTCTTTTTTAGTAGTGAATGACAGTTTGGTGCTTTTAGATAAATATTTTGTTGGGAACGAATGTCGTCTTTTTTAAAATAAGAAAGGGTAAAAGTAATGATTTATATGTCGATTATAACAAAATAACTGTCGTGATTGTTTTTGGACTTTAACACAGGGGCGTAATTGAAGACCCATTATGATAGCTAAAGGTTGTTATGATAAAGCGTGCCATTAATTTCCTGTGGCATCAAACATAATGAATAAGCGTGTGTACTCATGCCTGTTAAATTAAATTTAATTCCTGAACCTGCACTACGGCCAAAACCACCAGTTCGATCGCGCTGGCTGAAAGGTCTGGCCGGAATATTGGTGACCGGGGCACTCTGGGCGTGGTTCTCAGGGTTACCCGTCAAATCAGTCGAATTGTGGCTGGTTTCTGTTGGTATCCCGGTACTGTTGTGGCTGGCCGTAGCATGGTGCCGGGAGATGGTTTATCTGCTTGGGCAAATTCAGACAAATGCGTGGGATAAACACCGCGAAGACGCCATTCTACAGGCCGTTCGCCGTGGGCGCAGAACGCTACAAATCCTCTACGGGACGTATATTACCGCATTGAGCAGCCCGGAGGAGCGGTTCCGCTTCCCCTCTGCAGAGGCATTTTTTCAGCATGAGAGCGCCCTGCGTGCGCAGACATCCTGGCAAGGAGGTGGTAATACGCGTCACAGCCGCATCATCCCTACCGATATTTCTCCTGATGTGTTTTTGTCGCAGATTTTTGCGGATTTACTGCCAGCGCTGGCTGTTTCACTCGGTCAGTATCCCGATGAGCAGTCAGTGACCGTGCTGTTCGAGGCCGATACTTCTGTATCCAGTCAGCGGGTGCGGGACTTGTGGCGTGATGTCTGGCAAAAGAACGGCATCCGGCAGCAGTTAGAATATATCGAAGGCCACGGTCTGACGGCGATTGATCGCTGGCTGGATAACCGTATCCGCGAAAACACGTTGCTGCTGGTGGTTGCGTTGCAGATTGCCCCGGAGAACCCGGATGGCTCGGCGGAAGCGGTGACTGCGCTGTTGCTGGGCAATCGACTGACGCAGAACACCCTCACGCCGTTTGCATTGTTGCACCGCCCGGAACAGAGCGTACCGGACACGCTGGCGGAAAACATTACGCAAGCGATGGACTGGGGGCCAGTGCAGCCGGAGGACGTGCATCATTTATGGCGAGCCGGGTTGTCCGTGAGTGGGCAAAAGGCGATAGCCGCTCTGAATGGACTTTCGCCGCTTCAGGGCGTGGACATGAATACGGCGCAGTATGACATTGATACTGCACTGGGACAGGCAGGGTGTGCAGCTCCCTGGCTGGCGATTGCTGTTGCAACACAGGCGGCTGTGAAGATGCAGGAAAACCAGTTGATTATTAGCGGTGAACAGAACGGCACAGTCATGTGGAGTACGGTGATAACACCTTATCTGTCAGGGAAGGAGAACCATAATTGAGATATTTTCCATTGCCGGTGAAAAAGGCAGAGATGAGATTCTGGCTGATAATGCTGTTGTTGGCTGTAACGATGGGTCTGGCCTGCTTTGTAGTCTGGCAGTATCCGGAAAAAGCGGGATTGACGCCAGGTAGCGTAAGTCAAATCCGCTGGCTGGCGGGGTTGTGTGTTGCTGTGGCAGGTAGCCTGTTATTTGCCGTTCTGACATTCTATGGCGCTCGTTTTGCCGGGCGGCAGAGCTTCCGGCAGGTGCGTGCGGAAATGAAGGGAGATGATGTTCCTCGTGAGGAAAAAACATCGCCGGAAGCCCCCCTTTTTGACAGTACGTTTTCCGGACTGGTGGCTCACCTCCGTCGCCGCTATAACCTCTTCTGGCGCAGGAAAGTCAGTCTGTTGCTGGTTTGCGGCGAACCTACGCACATTGCCGCCATTGCTCCCGGTCTGACAGAGAAACAGTGGCTGGAGGGTAGGCAAACGGTGCTGATTTACGGCGGCAGCCTGTTATCTGCACCGGACGCAGAGCGCCTTGCCGCCCTGCGTAAACTGCGCCGCAGCCGTCCGCTCGACGGCATTGTGCTGGCTCTGAATGATACACAGACAACAGCCGGTACGCTGGATAACCATCTCCGCACGCTGGAACAGGTCGGGGAGGCGCTGCACTACCAGCCGCCGGTCTACCTCTGGCAGGTGCATGACAGCGACTGGCCGCAGGAGACGCGTGCCACTCAGGCGCTGGGGGCGTTGTTCCCGGCACGGGCCACGCCGGAGGTGGCTGAACGGCATCTCCGCGCTATTCTGCCGTCCCTGCGAGAGCAGGGGATGGCGCAGATATGCGCTAACCCGGCCCACGATTTTCTGCTGCGTTTCGGACGCGCTCTTGAGGAAAACGGCATTGCCCACTGGCGCACGCTGCTGACCCCATGGCTGACGGAGCACCTGAAGCGTATTCCCCTGCGCGGCCTGATGTTCAGCCCGTCGCTGACGGCGGAGAACGTGACTGGCGAGGGGCTTCATCCCCACCGCTGGTCCGCTCCGGCGGTGTGGCAGGGCGTGACGGATGACTGTATTCGTGCGCGCGGTGTGCCGGTTGGGATGCCCTGGCAGCGTACCCTCGGCATCAGCCTGCTGGCGCTGATTGCCCTGTGGGGGGCTTGCAGCCTGCTCTCGTTTATAGTCAATCGCCAGCATATTGTGAGCGCTACTGAGCGGGTGCAACAGCTGGTACAGCATCCGGCTATTAATGATGAACAACTGATGGCGTTACAGTTACTGCGTAATGATATCGGACGGATGCAGAACCAGGAGGCACACGGTGCTCCCTGGTACCAGCGTTTCGGTCTTGACCACAATGCGCCGCTCTCAGCCGCCCTGATGCCCTGGTACACGCAGGCGAACAACCGACTGATCCGCGATGCGGCAGTACAGGCACTGACCCAAAAACTGACCGTGCTGGCAAACCTGCCGCCACGCAGCCCGCAGCGGGCTGCACTTGCGAAAACGGGTTACGACCAATTGAAAGCGTACCTGATGATGGCGCTTCCGGATAAAGCGGATGCGGCCTTTTACACCCAGGTGATGACAGGCACCCGGCCTGCCCGTACCGCGGTTTCTCCGGCGTTGTGGCAGAGTATTGCACCGGATTTGTGGACATTTTACGTGCAGAACCTGCCGTCTCAGCCGTCCTGGAAAATCACGCCGGACACACAACTGGTGACCCAGGTGCGTCAGGTATTGCTGGAGCAAATTGGCCAGCGGAACGCCGAAAGCACCCTGTACGAGAATATGCTCACGCAGGTGCGGCGCAACTATGCTGACATGACTCTTGAGGATATGACACCGCAGACCGATGCCGCCCGCTTGTTCAGCTCGCAGGAGGTAGTGCCGGGGATGTTCACCCGTCAGGCGTGGGAAGGGGGCGTTCAGGATGCAATTGATAAAGCGGTGGCCTCACGGCGCGATGAAATTGACTGGGTACTAAGCGATAACCGCAAAACGGTCTCAGGCGTTGTGTCGCCGGAGGCGCTGAAACAGCGCCTGACGGACCGCTACTTCACCGATTTCGCTGGCGCATGGCTGAACTTCCTCAACAGTATCCGGTTGAATCCCGCACACAATATCGCCGACGTCACCGACCAGTTGACCCTGACAGGCGATGTGCGCCAGTCACCGCTGATTGCCCTGATGAACACGCTGGCGTACCAGGGGCAGACCGGGCAGCAGAAAGAGGCGATAGCTGATTCGCTGGTGAAATCGGCGAAAAATCTGCTGGGTAAAGACGAGCAGCCGGTGATTGACCAGCAGGCCGCCGGGCCAGTCAGCCCGCTGGACGGCACATTTGGGCCGCTTCTGGCGCTGATGGGAAAAAACAGTGCGCAGAACGTTATGGCGGCGGACAGCTCGCTCAGCCTCCAGACGTATCTCACCCGCCTGACCCGCGTGCGCCTGCGGCTTCAGCAGGTGGCGGGCGCCCCTGATCCGCAGGCGATGATGCAGCAGCTGGCGCAGACGGTGTTTCAGGGCAAGAGCGTTGACCTGACCGATACCCGGGAATACGGCAGCCTGGTGGCGGCGAGTCTTGGCGAGGAGTGGAGCAGTTTTGGTGACACGATGTTCGTTCAACCGCTGGCCCAGGCCTGGGAGACCGTGCTTCAGCCATCGGCGGCCAGCCTGAACGAGGCATGGCAGCGTTCCGTAGTTGCTAACTGGCATTCCGCATTTGACGGCCGTTATCCTTTTGCCGCCGGAAATAATGATGCCTCGCTGCCGATGCTGGCCGCGTTCATCCGCCGAGACAGCGGGCGCATCGATCACTTCCTGACAACGCAGCTGGGCGGGGTGCTGCACCGGGAGGGCAGCACCTGGGTGGCCGACAGCACCAACAGTCAGGGGCTTGCGTTCAGTCCGGCGTTCCTGAAGGCGATTAACCAGTTGAGCGAACTTTCCGACATCCTGTTTACTGACGGCAGCCAGGGCATCAGCTTTGAGATGCAGGGGGTAGCGATGCCGGAAGTTGTTGAAACGCAACTGACCCTGGATGGTCAGAAACTGCATTATTTCAACCAGCTTGCCGACTGGCAGAGCATCCGCTGGCCGGGGGTGATGAATAAACCCGGCGCAATGCTGACCTGGACCTCAACCGCGGCAGGTGCCCGGCTGTTTGAAAACGACAGCGGTCCGTGGGGCGTTATCCGAATGCTGGAGAAAATGAAGCGGCGGAAGGAAAACGACGGTCTGTACCGGCTGACCGTGTCTGCGCCGGACAATCGACAGCTTCAGTGGCTGCTGCGTACGGAATTGGGCGACGGTCCGCTCGCGCTGTTGAAGCTGCGCAACTTTACCCTGCCTTCTCAGATATTCAGCGTGGATGCCGCCATACTGACCGAAAATGAACCGGCAGACGTGGAATATGGTGATAACGATATTTCATCCGGCGCAGTGGATGATGACTGAATATAGCCGGCAGTGTCACAGTATGCTACGTCCTTTGGCGCACAACATTTGTCCCCCATCTACGCCGCGCCCAGTGGCCTGGGCACCGGATAGGACAAAAATGCAGGATACACAGAAACGGTAGATGAGCTGGATAGAGCCGGTATTCATTCGACAACCCTGACGCACGTGCACTGGGGGACGGAACAGTTGTTTGAGGTGAAGGCGAGGCGGCTAAAACCGATGCGGATGAAGGCGGGGCGCAACGAAGCGGACAAAACGCGCCTAAATCCCGATATGGAGCATCTTCTGGCCGGGCTGATTGCCATTGATCCGGAACGGGCCGCCGTGCTGTGCCAGTAACATTCGTAATAAGCAAACAGGACGTATTATATGGCAAAGGGTAATTATCTGGTACGCGGGGATAGGACTACCTGCGGTGGCGTTATTGTTGAGGGCTGTGAAGATCACTGTCTGTTCGGAAAGGCTGTTTCCCGCGAAGGGGATAAAGTGACCTGCGGGAGGTTTCCCGGCATATATAACATCGTCGGCGGTATCGCGATTGACAGCGTACACGGGCGCAGGATGGCCGGGACGCTGGACAGTTACAGTTCCTGCCCGTGTCAGTCGAGGTTTATTGCGTCAATGGTGGACGATACGTATGAGAAAGCGCCCAGTAGTTAGAGCGAACCAGAACAATATGGACAATCTGCTAAAAAGAACCCCACAGGCAAAGGAAATGGTGTCCTTTTAAAAAAATCAGTATGGTGATGTGATTCTGGATGGTAATGGTAACCCGGTGTATGAGATGGAAGAAAGTAAACGACCCACAGAGGATGAAATGAATGATACGTTAAGAGCACAAAAAGCAGCGCTGGAAAGAAGGCTCAAGGAATGAGTTCGCTGGAGTGAACAGGATCGTGCCGCGTTCAAAAAGGTTTTTGGCCGAGATGACGAAGCTTCGCACCAGAAAATTCTCGGTGCCGTAAAGAAAGAAATAGAACTTAATACATCAATGACGTATCAGAAATTCAGATTTGCAGATCAACATGTATATGCCTGCGTGAGCAATGCTGATAAAGATCACTATATAACGATAGCCAATAAATTTCTTTCTGCACCGATGAATGGTAAAGATTCAAAAGTTGTGACGTTATGCCATGAAATGTCACATTTTAATGATGTGCTGGGGACAACTGATGATGGACTCAGAGCGGTTGCGATAAAATTGACCCAAGAGGGTAAACCTGAAGCACTGGATACCGCTTATAACTTTGAACGATACTTTGAATAAGGGGCTGGTATGGATACACCTGTAGTTTAAATGGTTCTGAAAGCGGATGTATTAAAAGAACATGCGGGAGTATCTGCAACGCTGATAAATAAATGGCATGACCCCATTTATATTGACAAAAGATTTATACCACAAAGTAAATATTTGATGTCTGACTGGGGTAATCTATCCTGTTCTGCTGTGAAGATAAGATATTATGGCCTGAGGTATAACACGGGTGGTGATTTCTTTATAAAAATAAAACCAGGTGAGGAGTTAATGGGGAGCAGGATTAACCTAGCTGAGGATTATCCTTTCCCAGTTCAGGGGAGTTGTAAATTTAACGTAAGCTTCTGGGTTTCGACCGCGCCAGTTGTTAATGATGAACTTACCGGAACTTTTTTTATGAGTTCAAATACAATTGAATTTCGTGCCGGCGATATGAATCTCGATAAGGTGTTTTTGAAGAAACATACAGAGCTCAATTAAGATAAAGGACATTTTAACCCATCAAATTGAGTTTTCTGTGTTGTTCACTAATAATTATCCCTCCTGTTTAAATGATAAAAATATGGACGACTTAACCCTGCGTTATTTTGACGCTGAAATGCGTTACCTGCGTGAAGCGGGTGAAGAATTCGCCCGTGCCCATCCCGACCGGGTGGCGGGTTTAAATCTCGACAAAGCCGGTGCCCGCGACCCGTATGTGGAGCGCCTGTTCGAAGGTTTCGCTTTCCTGATGGGACGCCTGCGCGAAAAACTCGACGACGATCTGCCGGAACTGACCGGCGGGCTGGTCAGTATGCTCTGGCCGCACTACCTGCGCACCATCCCCTCGCTTTCGGTGGTGGAATTCACCGCCGACTGGCGGGGGATGAAAGAGCCGGTACGGGTGGAGAAGGGCTTTGAAGTCCTCTCCCGGCCAGTTGGCGAAAAGCGCACCCGCTGCCGCTATACCACCACGCAGTCACTGACTCTTTTGCCGCTTACGCTCTCACGCGCGGGCGTGTCGACGGAGCCGGACGGGCGCTCCTGCATCAACCTGCGTTTTGAGTGTAGCCCGCTTGTTGACTGGCGCGAGGTGGATCTGAGCCGCATCTCTCTTTACCTCAATGGTGATGCGCCGCTGGCCTTCGCGCTGCACGAGGCGCTGACACTGAATGTGGCGAAGACGGGGATCCGTTTACCCGGCGATACCGACCGCATGCCACTGGACGCCCGCTTTGCTGTCTGTGGGCTGGAGCCCGATGAGGCTCTGCTGCCTGAAAGCGGCAGCTTCAGTGGCTACCAGTTGCTGCTGGAGTATTTTACTTTCCGCGAAAAGTTTATGTCGGTGGCCTTGCGCGGGCTGGAAAAGGTGGATTTCCCGGAAACGCTGTCGTGGTTTGAAATCGACGTAGTGCTGGATAAGCAGTGGCAGCACGAGTTTTCTTTTTCGGAGAAACACCTGCGGCTGCATTGCGCTCCGGTGATTAACTTGTTCACGCTGGAGTCTGACCCGCTGCAGCTGGATTCACTGCAGACCGAATATCTGTTGCGTCCGATGCGTATCCAGGACGGGCATACCGAGATTTATTCAGTGGATTCGGTCACCTCGTCGCGTCATTCTGGCCATCAGGTCTATGTGCCGTTCACCAGTTTTCGCCATAAAGGGGGGATGCTGCGTCACGATGCGCCGGAATATTACTACCACACCCGCGTGAAACGCGGTCCCTCGGGACTGCACGATACCTGGCTGATCCTCGGCGGCGAAGCGTTCGATAGCCATACCGTGCCGGAGAATGAAAAGCTGTCGCTCAGCCTGACCGGCACTAACGGTCAGTTGCCGCGCCGGGCGCTGCAGAGCACATTGCTGGATACGGTGGTGAAATCCACCGCCTCGCGCATTCAGGTGCGTAACCTCTGCGCCCCGACGCTGCCCTGCTACCCGCCCGATCAGGACCGTTTTCACTGGCGGGTACTTAGCCATCTGGGCAGCAGCTTCCTCTGGATGATGGATAACGCCGAGGTACTGCGCGGGGCGCTGGCGTTGTACGACTGGACGGACAATGAGATGAACCGCCGCCGCCTGGCGGCCATCATTGATGTGAAACACAGTGAAACGGAACGTTTCGAACAGGGCCATTTCCTGCGCGGTGTACAGATTGAAGTGACGCTGGACAGCAACGGCTTTGCCGGGCGCGGGGACATCTGCCTGTTCGGTGAAATGCTTAACCGTTTTTTTGCCCTCTATACCGACATACACCTGTTTAATCGTCTGATTTTGATACTTCAACCGACCGGAGAACGTCTCGAATGGCAGGAGAACCACAACCGCCGCATTCCCGGCTGAGTGAACGGCTTGAGCGGGATATCCACCGCATCAACTTTTACCGCTTCTGCCAGCTTCTGGAAAAAACGCACCCTGATGCACCGCCGTTAGGCAGTACCCTGAACCCGACGAACGATCCGGTACGCTTCCGCCCGCATCCGGGGATGGGATTCCCGGCCAGCGAACTGAAGACGGTGGAATACGACGATGACAATCCGGATGCGCCGCCGACGGTGCGTACCACCTTTATGGGGTTGTATGGCGTGGAGTCGCCGCTGCCGACGCATTATATCGACGATATTGCGCAGCAGCGGGAGGGGCACGACGCGCAGGAAGCGTTCCTCGATATTTTTAACCACCGTATCCTGACGCAGTTTTACCGTATCTGGCGTAAGTACTCATACCCGGCAACCTTTGAAGCGGGCGGCAGGGACCGCACGTCGCAGAGCCTGCTGGGGCTTATCGGGCTGGGCATTCCCGGCACCGAAAGGCACGCCGCCGCACCGATGTCGCGTTTTCTGGCCCTGCTCAGCGTGATGCGCCTGCCAGCGCGCACCGAAGAAGGGATCCGGGCGTTGGTAAAACTGCTGGCGCCGCGCACGCAGGCGATCGTCACGCCGTATTGTCCGCGCACAGTTCATATCAGCCGGCCTCTGGGTTTTTACGGCGATAATGATTTTCTGCTCGACGGCTATACGGTGCTGGGTGACGAAACCACAGAAGTCAGCAGCCAGTTGCTGATTGCCCTGCATACGGAAGACTATAAGGAGGCACAGGGCTGGTTACCGGAAGGGCATATTTATGCTGATTTTCTGGTGCTGCTGCGGGTGTATCTCGGCTGGCGCTATAAGGCTCGTATACAGCTTAGTGTGCCGACGTCTCTACTACCGGCTCCCGTACTGGGCGAAACGCCGTTTATTCTCGGCATGAGCGGCGTACTGGGCATGGAAGGGGAAACGGTGCCGCCGGATCTGCCGGATATATTCACTTTTGATCTGGGTGGCTACTGCGGTATGCCGCCTGCAACATTACAAAAAGGAAATCTGCGTGTTGCATACTACGTCAATTAAACGCCTCTCCGTGCTTCTCCTGCCGCTGTTGCTCTCCGGCTGTGGCCTGACGCAGAAAGTCAGTGACGGCACCTCCGCGATGGTGAAATCCGTTTTTTATAAACAGGTGAAAACCTTGCATCTGGATTTCACGGCCAGAGAGGCGCTGAACACCGATGCGCAGGAAAACACGTCACTCTCACAACCGGTGATGGTACGGGTGTACCAGCTTAAGGACCGCAAGCTGTTCGATAAACTGGTCTATCAGCAACTGGTGCAGGAGGGGGATAACGCCGTAGACGATGTATTGCTTGCCAGCCGCAGCCTGGTGATGAAGCCGGGGGCGGATGCCAGCCTGGATATGCCGCTGGACGAAAAAGCGCAGTTTGTGGCGCTGGTGGGGTTGTTCCGGGCGCCGGATATGACGAAGAATGACTGGAAGCTGGTCCTCACCCGCGACGACCTCGACCCGGATAAACCTCGCATTATTGAAGCCAGCAATAACCGCCTGAACCTGCAACCGCTTAAGAAGGACTGAAATGCCACGTCCGTCTCTGTATGAAACGCTTTTCGGCAACTTCGCCGGCGGCCTCGACCTGAACAGCGTCAGCGAGGAGAACCAGCTCATCCTTTCAGTGCTGGACAACATGCAGCGCAACGCCGGGACGCATTGTTGGGTGAGGTTTGGCATTTGGGCTGCGTTTTCTAATAGTGGAAGGATGGTTTGGGGAATATAGTGTTGCATTAAATGAGTACAGTGAGATAGCCGATTTTGAGGAAGGCTCAAAAGTATTCAAATATTCGTCATACCTATTTAGCTCAGGTTTCTAAACAATCGCTTATAAGCGATATCATGAAACTGATAACGCCTGAAGACATCAGATAAGCCGTAGGTGACTGTTCTGGGATAAAGAATAGGTACAGCAACAGGTGCGATATTTTCCTACGAAACTGGGGGGAGTATTGACAGGGTTCGTTGTCGGGTTACTTTCGGGATTGCAGGCCTTTTGGAGCAGATTGGAGAATAGTTATTTTTGATGAAAGTTAATATATTAAGGTTATTTAGAAACAAAAATGAACTTCAGGAAGATTTTCCTCTTGAACAATTCAATGCCTTACTAGGTGAAAAATTTGCATATCCGTTATTTTTATCCTTAGAAAAGAAGGGTGTATATGCTTACTCAGCACGATTTATGGTGAAACATGAAGATATTTCAGTTATTGAGTATCTAATTGAGTTGTTTTTTCATGGCAAAATAAAAATAAAGGAGGAGAAAGAGAGTGTTGTGGATCATAATAAATCTCTAGTTTGTTATAAATTTAAGGAATTTGGACGGGATATAATACAAATTATCACAAATGATAATGAATTTATCAAAGTCCTTTGTGAGAAAGGGTTAGAGCCTCCAGGGCCAGAAAACATCTTTCCTGTTAAAAACTTTAGTCATTATGGTAGTTTGCAAGGTGATATAGCGTGCTGGTGGAATATATATTGGGAGCCGTTCTGGGAGAGTTTGAGTGAATGTGGAAAAAAACACTATCTCGGGCGAAGCGCTTTCTCGGTTGAGACCATAGAATTTCTGGAATACCGACATTAGATAAAATACATACAACATTTTTACCTCGATTATCCTAAATTATCGACATATGTTTATTTTTTTTAGACCTGTTTGTATGCCATCACTAACGGTGGGGCTGGCTGAGCAGGGATCGTAAAGCGGTTGACGTCGCCGATCAGGCGCGCTGTATGATAGAAAAACTATATCGGGCCATCGGCAAGGCTTACGGGACTTCAGCGCCTCCGCCGAATAAAGTTGTCAACTCCGCCCCATAAGTGAACCGGCAGACTACGTAAAACAGGTCTGTGTCACGTTGCCGAAACCTCAGCACAATATCCAGCCTGTGACAGGGTAGTCGTACCCTACAACGCCTCAATAGACGGATACAGACTGTTTTCAAAATATTCGACGACGTACCAGATCTCGCCGCTAAAAATAAACCATAGGCCGAATATAATAAGGCTTAAAATAGTTAAGATGAGTATTATTTCTGTTTTTCCCATCGCAGACTAACCCACCTGTATTTCGTTTTTCGAGGTGGGCATTGTAGCGGGGGTTTCCGTTTTACTCCAGTTTCATGCGGCAAGGACTTTATTGCGGCCATCGTTTTTGGCGCGGTACAGTGCGTCGTCTACACGCTTGAACAGCTCATCAATATTCTCACCCTGATTGTGTCGCGCCACGCCAATGCTGACGGTGAAACGTGGCAGCCCCGGGATCGTGATATGCGCCACCGTGGCGCGGATGGTTTCGGCAATTTGCATCGCGGTTTCGAGCGGGGTACGCGGCAGCAGAAGCACAAACTCTTCACCTCCCCAGCGGAAGACATAATCATCTTTCCGGCAGCAGGCTTCCAGCGTTCTCGAAAGCGAAATCAGCACTTCGTCGCCTTTGAGGTGTCCGAACACATCATTTATGTCCTTGAAACGATCGGTATCCACCAGCAGCAGGCTGAATTGCTGCTGTGCGGGAAGATGGGAAGGGTTAGTTTGCTCCGTAATGGCATAAAACTGGCGACGGTTAAGCAGACCGGTCATCGAATCACGGAGTGCGGCATGTTCCAGCTCCTGTTCGAGCCTTTTTGCTCGGTAATATCATGAATGATGCATAGCATCAGCTTGTCGCCGTAGATCTCAATAGGCCCGGCATACGTTGGCACGTGGCCCGTCGGCAAGACGATGTACAAAATTGAGCGGTTTATGGCCGCCGGGCAAACGGGCAATCTCGGTCATCACCGGCAGAACATTGCGGCCCAGCGTGTTGATCTCCCAGGTGTGTTTGCTGCACATCTCATCGTGGAGATAGCCGTAAAAATTCAGCGCGGCGAGATTCGCATCCACAATTTGACCGTCTCTTGCAGGGTCGATGAGCAACATCCGCGCGCTGTTGGTGAGGAAAAACCGTGCGTAAAATCCCTGTTTCTTGCGTTGATAGGTCGCCGATCGGCTGGCCTTGAGTCCGGTGGCTGCCTGCTGTGGAAGGCCTGCAAACAGAATAATGTCGCCATAAGGCTCAATATGATTCAGCGTGAGCCTGCAGCTCAACGTGGTTTCCTGAGCGTCACGCCAGACTGTCCAAATCTCAATAATTTCCCGATCGGTTTTCAGGTCGGCGACATACATAGAAAGAACGGTTTGGGCACTGGCGGAATATATTCCTCTTCGCATTTCGTTGAGGGTTTTATTACGCATTACCTTTGCCGCCGCGGCGTTGGCAAAAAGTATCTGTTCTGAAACAGGAGAAATCAGCCACACGGGCGTGGTAATCAAATGCAGCGCATCAAAGCTGTGTTGCGACATAGAAAAATCCTGTTCATCGGCACGCGGTGCCTGACGATCACGCCGGAATTATTTCGCGTGGGTTCTTTTGAAACATACCTTATTCAATCACATCAAGCATGATTTTTTTGTGAAATATAAGATGAATCAGAATGTATTTTCCCTATGGGGATAATTTGTTTATCTGAGTTTTTTTGCAAAAGCAGCCAGGGTACCTGTTCTGCCGGTAACGGTCGGGAGAACAGAAAACCCTGTAGGTAATCACAGCCCATCTCCGCCAGCGCGGCCTGTTGTTCTTCGGTTTCAATTCCTTCTGCGACCACGCTCATTTCCATGGTGCGGGCAATATTAATAATAGTTTCAACCAGTTTTCTGCTTTTTTCATTTACCAGCATTGAGTTGACAAAGCTTCGGTCGATTTTTAGTTCTTTAGCCGGAAGGACGCTCAGCATCAGCAGGTTGGAATACCCCGTACCAAAATCATCAATTGAAACGGTAATCCCGGCCTGGGTGAAGGCATTAAGCAACTCAATGCTGCGATCGAGATCTTTGAGCGCGGTACTCTCTGTCACTTCCAGAATGAGCCGGGATGGCGCGAGGTTATATTTTTGCAGCATGGATGAAATAACCTGGAATAAATCCTGCTGTTCAAATTGTACTGGCGACAGGTTGAACGACAATGTCCACTGGCTGAAACCCTGTTCCGTCCAGAAATGCAGCTGTCGACAGGCAGCTTCAATGGCCCAGTTTCCCACCGGCACGATCAGCCCCGTTTGCTCCAGTGACGGTAAAAACAGGTTTGGAAGTAAAACGCCTTGCTCCGGATGCCGCCAGCGCAGCAGCGCCTCGAAACCATGGATCGCATTTTGATCGGCGATATAGGTTGGCTGATACCAAAGTTCAAACTGATCGCGTTCAAGCGCCTGGGACAGCTCCTGCAGGAAACCCGGCTCTGCCGGGATGACGGTGGACATCTGGGCCCGGTACACCGCCCATCCGTTACGTCCCTCCCGTTTGATGTGTTGCATGGCCGCATCTGCTTTGAGCTTTAGCTCATGCAGCGTTTCGCCGTGCTCGGGATAGAGACTCACTCCCGCACTGAGGGTGACGCTCAGCGTGTGTCCACACACGGATAGCGGTCGACGGATATCCTCAAGCAGGGGAGTAAGATGCAGGTTCAGCTTCTCATCGTCGTAGTCCGGGAGCAGCAGAATGAATGCATCGCCTCCCAGCCTGGCCAGCGTGACCTCCCGGGTGAGCCTTGCCGTAATTCGCTGTGCAACGGTAATGAGCAGCTCGTCACCGACGTGGTGACCCCAGGTATCGTTCACCCGTTTAAAATGGTCGATATCGAGAAATACCACGGCAAACGATTTTTTATTGAGAAGCGCACTGTGCAGACAATCCTGTAGCCGGATATCCATCTGATGCCGGTTGGCAAGGCCGGTGAGGGCGTCAAAACGCGCCTGCAGTTCGAGCTGACGGTTGAGTTGCTGCAAATTGTCGGTCAGCCTTGCCGTGCGCCAGTGAGAGTCCACCAGCGAGATAATCAACATAATCCCCAGCAGGCATAACGTCGTTACGGAGACCCATATCGATAAACCCAGTTCGCTGATGCCGCCCGGTACGGTGTGTTCCATCTCGTGAAAATGGGCGGCGCTCATGCCGGTATAGTGCATGGCGCAGATCGCTGCGCCCATCACCAGCGCGGCGACAATGCGGTTGATAAAGACGCCTTTACGTTTGTCTCGCAGGTGGAAGGCGAGCCAGAGCGCAACGCCGGACGCAGCGACGGCGATGATGATTGAGAGCAGAACGATACGCCTGTCCCAGATGATACCGCCTTTGAGCATCAACGCTGCCATACCGACGTAATGCATCGACACGACGCCCGCACTGAGAATGAGCGTGGCAAAGATCAGGCGTAAGGGTGAGAGCGATTTTCCGCGAACGGCAATGTTGATGGCCAGTGTAGACGCCAGGACCGCCACGCCGAGTGAGGCGAGCGTGAGCCAGAGGTGATAACTCATGATCATTGGCATGTTCATCGACAGCATACCAATGAAATGCATTGACCAGATCCCAATGCCCAGCGTGATCCCGCCCGCCATGCGCCAGAACATCGCGGCCTTACGTCCAGAGAGAGGGATTTTTCCCGCGCTGTCCAGCGCCACAAACGAGGCGATAAATGCCACCAGATACGAGATGGCGATTAATACCGGGTCCCACGATACATTGAGCATGCTGCCATCCCACGCCAAAAGGAGTTACAAAGTTCGCCTGCCAGGCATACCTTTTCTGTGCCAGTGGCATACGGGTTTAAAGATGATGAGTCAGTTATTGTGTGACATAACCCGTGGTATTAAAAATAACCTATAAAAAATATGATATATATTATCTTTAATAGCCTGTTAAGCATCGCTACACAATACAGGAGGTTAACATCATTGCTCCTTAAGTATGCCTGCAAATATCTGGCGTCCTCAGAGATAATGTTATCGCTTGAATATGCCATAAACCAGCAGGACAGGATGGCAGAACCCACATTTTAAGTAATACGATGCTTTATCTCTCCTTAAATGAAATTTCTGCAATCATGCGGCAAAACTGAAAAGCGGAGCAGATCGTGAGGACAAATTTTGCTGCCAATGCTATAAACCTTAATGCCGACCAAAATATAAAGTTGTGGGAATTATCATGCTAAAAAATATTAGTGTCAGAACTTTTATTATCTATTTCCTTTTATGTGTTTTTTTGGTAAATGCAGGTGTGGTTGCTTTATTTTCAGGCAGGTCAATGCTTCTGTTATCCACCATTATTTTAAATTTCATCGCGTTATTTTCACTTTGGGCGTACATGACAAAATATCTTGTGACGCCGATCAACACTGTGAAAAAAAGTATTGAAGAAGTGACGTCGGGCAATCTGGCCGTCTCTATCCCGGAGTTTGGCAATAACTGTGCCGGACGTTTAATTCCTGGCATCAACAGCTTATCCAGCAATATTGCCACTCTGGTTCGGGAGATCCGCGCTTCCTCGCAAACCGCCATGACGCTATCAGAGCAACTCTCCTCACGCAGCGCGCAGCTGTCGGTGAAGACGGAGCAGCAGTCCGCCTCTCTGGTGCAAACCGCAGCCAGCATGGAACAGATGGCCGCCAGCACCAAAAACAACGCCGACAATACCCGCCTGGCCAGCGAGCAGGCGAATGTTGCGACGATGCAGGCGCGCAAAGGGGGAGAGCTGATGGGGCAGGTTGCCAATAACATGCAATCTATTACTGAATGCGCCCAGCAGATGACGGAAATTATCAGCCTTATTGATGGCATTGCCTTCCAGACGAATATTCTGGCGCTTAACGCTGCGGTTGAAGCGGCTCGTGCCGGTGATCATGGGAAAGGGTTTTCCGTGGTGGCGGGAGAAGTCAGGAGCCTGGCGCACCGCAGCGCCGAGGCGGCAAAAAACATCAAGTCACTGATTGACGTTACCAGCAACAACGTGACCCAGGGAGCGACCGTCGTCGCCGAAGCAGAAAGAAATATGCATGAGATTGTCGCGGGTTCGGGCAACGTCAGCCGATTAATGGACGATATTTCCTCTTCAACCGCTGAGCAGGAGAAAGGGATTTCGCAAATTACTCTGGCGCTGTCCGAGCTGGAGCGCGTAACCCAGAGCAACGTTGCCATGGTGGAGGAGCTGAATGGCTCATCTGATGTTCTGCGTAATCAGGTTATTGAGTTGCAGACCCGCACCCGCAACTTCCGTCTTGATAATAGCGACCAACCGGGGGCGCAAGCGCCGCAATCCCTTCGCCCGTTAGTGTTCTCTCAGCGCCCGGGGCATTCTCATTAACGAATATAAAAGCCTGGCGTGCCAGGCTTTTTACGGCCGCACCCGCGTCCAGCCATTTCATCCTTGCTGCTCCGTCGTATAAAACGCCTGTCTACACCACTCAGGTATAAAATGTACATTTCCTGAGCTATTTCAGCGCGATGGGGAACATAATTATTGCGTAACGTTATACGAAAGCTAGACTGACTGCGAACGAGATGAAAAGGTGGAGGTGCAGTGGAGAGCATTAAAGGGTCTGAACTTAACGTTCCTGATGCGGTGTTCGCGTGGATGTTCGACGGCCGCGGTGGTGCGAGGCCCCTCGAAAATAGCGATGAAATCAGCAGTGAGCATCCCTGCTGGTTACACCTCAACTATACCCATCCCGAGAGCGCCGAGTGGCTGGCAATGACGCCGCTTCTGCCCAACAGCGTCCGTGATGCTCTGGCAGGAGAAAGCCTGCGCCCACGGGTCAGCCGGATGGGCGAGGGGACGTTGATTACGCTGCGCTGCATAAACGGCAGCACTGACGAACGCCCTGACCAGCTGGTGGCGATGCGCCTGTATATGGACGAGCGCATTATCATCTCCACCCGCCAGCGTAAGGTGCTGGCGCTTGACGATGTCGTTAACGATCTGAAAGAGGGCACCGGCCCGACGGATTGCGGCAGCTGGCTGGTTGATGTGTGTGATGCCCTGACCGATCATGCCAGCGAGTTTATCGAAGAGCTGCACGATAAAATTATCGATCTTGAAGACAATCTGCTGGACCAGCAGATCCCGCCGCGTGGTTTCCTGGCGCTGCTGCGCAAACAGCTTATCGTGATGCGTCGCTACATGACGCCTCAGCGCGATGTCTATGCGCGGCTCTCCAGCGAGCGTTTAAGCTGGATGAATGACGATCAGCGTCGACGGATGCAGGATATTGCGGACAGGCTGGGGCGCGGGCTGGATGAAATCGACTCCTGCATTGCCAGAACGGCGGTGATGGCAGATGAAATCGCCCAGGTTATGCAAGAGTCTCTGGCGAGACGAACCTATACCATGTCGCTCATGGCTATGGTGTTTTTACCCAGCACATTTTTAACCGGGCTATTCGGCGTTAACCTGGGTGGGATCCCCGGGGGCGAGTACCGGTTCGGCTTCTCCGTTTTTTGCATCATGTTAGTGGTTTTAATTGGCGGTGTTGCATGGTGGTTGCATCGTAGTAAATGGCTGTAAATTTACGTTTTTTCGACGCGAAGATGGCCTTAAAACGACATTTTAATTGAGCGAAGTCAATAAACATCTACCCCGTAAGGTGCACTATTACTCCCGCAGGTGAATGCAACGTCAAGCGATGGGCGTTGCGCTCCATATTGTCTTACTTCCTTTTTTGAATTACTGCATAGCACAATTGATTCGTACGACGCCGACTTAATGAGTCGGCTTTTTTTTTGCCTCCAGCCTCTTAACGTCTACCCTAAAAGAGTCTGTTCCCAACCTGGAGGAGAAGATATATGCGATCTAACCTGCAACGCCTGGACCCGCGTCAGTCCGATCCGGTGCCAACCGATCCCACCCCGATACCCGATCCGCCGCCCGATGAAGAACCGATTAAATTGTCGCATCGTTAGCAGAGATCTGCGAGGATACGCGCCATCTGACTGCGATGATGACCACGAGAGTATATTGTGACCGCTTTTTCTACCCTGAATGTTCTGCCTGCCGCCCAACTCGAGAACCTTAATGAGTTGGGCTATCTCACCATGACCCCAGTCCAGGCTGCGGCATTGCCTGCTATTCTTGAAGGCCGTGACGTGCGTGTGCAGGCCAAAACCGGCAGTGGGAAAACGGCTGCATTCGGTCTGGGGCTGTTACAGCGTATCGACGCCGGGCTATTCCAGACGCAGTCTCTGGTACTGTGTCCCACGCGTGAGCTGGCGGATCAGGTCGCCGGTGAACTGCGTCGCCTGGCGCGCTTCTTGCCGAACACCAAAATCCTGACCCTGTGCGGCGGACAACCTTTTGGTGCGCAGCGTGACTCCTTGCAGCATGCGCCGCACATCATCGTGGCAACGCCGGGACGTCTTCTCGATCATTTGCAAAAAGGCACCGTTTCACTTGATGCGCTACAAACGCTGGTCATGGACGAAGCGGACCGCATGCTGGATATGGGTTTTAGCGATGCCATCGATGAGGTGATCCGCTTTGCCCCGGCGGATCGTCAGACCCTGTTATTCTCGGCAACCTGGCCAGAGGCCATCGCGGCCATCAGCGGTCGTGTGCAGAACGCGCCGCTCACCATCGAAATTGATACCGTTGACGCGCTACCCGCCATTGAACAACAGTTCTTTGAAGTTTCCCAGAAGGGCAAAATTGCCTTGCTGCAGAAAGTACTGAGCCAGCATAAGCCCGCGTCCTGCGTGGTGTTTTGCAACACCAAAAAAGATTGCCAGTCGGTGTGTGATGCCCTTAACGCCGCCGGACAGAGCGCGTTGTCCCTGCACGGCGATCTCGAACAGCGCGATCGTGACCAGACGCTGGTCCGTTTTGCTAACGGCAGCGCCCGCGTACTGGTAGCGACCGATGTGGCGGCACGCGGTCTGGACATTAAATCGTTAGAGCTGGTCGTCAACTTCGAGCTGGCATGGGATCCGGAAGTGCACGTTCACCGTATCGGACGTACTGCCCGTGCCGGCAATAGCGGCCTGGCCATCAGCTTCTGTGCGCCGGAAGAGGCTCAGCGCGCCAATATTCTGTCTGAAATGCTACAGCTTAAGCTCAACTGGGTGAACGCGCCTGCCAGCGTCAGCATTGTTCCTCTTGACGCTGAAATGGCGACGCTTTGCATTGATGGCGGTAAAAAAGCCAAAATGCGTCCGGGCGATGTACTGGGCGCGTTGACGGGTGAGATGGGTCTTGACGGGGCGGATATCGGGAAGATCGTGGTTCATCCGGCACACGTCTATGTGGCCGTGCGTCAGTCGGTGGCGCATAAAGCATGGAAGCAGTTGCAGGGCGGTAAAATTAAAGGAAAAACCTGTCGCGTTCGCTTGCTGAAGTAACACTAAACAGCGTCTCAGAAACCCTTTCTGAGACGCTCATGCATTATTTTACTTCCACCACGTTCAGGCGTAGCTCATCGAATTGCGTATCGTCTTCTTCCGGCTGCCAGCCTGATGGCTGCATCGGGATCTCTTCACGGTCAAATGCCAGATCGCCGCCATCCACCACGTCAGAATCATGGTTGATGCCTTTGAAATCGAACAGTTCAGTATCGGCCAGATGGGAAGGGACCACGTTCTGCATAGCGCTGAACATGGTTTCGATACGGCCAGGGTAACGCTTGTCCCAGTCGCGCAGCATGTCGCCAATCACCTGACGCTGCAGGTTTGGCTGAGAGCCGCAGAGGTTACATGGAATGATCGGGAATGCTTTGGCCTGTGAAAAACGCTCGATATCTTTTTCACGGCAGTAGGCCAGCGGACGGATCACGATATGCTTGCCGTCATCGCTCATCAGCTTAGGAGGCATGCCCTTCATTTTGCCGCCGTAGAACATGTTCAGGAACAACGTCTGCAGAATATCGTCGCGGTGATGCCCCAGCGCGATTTTGGTCGCGCCCAGCTCCGTTGCCGTGCGGTACAAAATACCGCGACGCAGACGAGAGCAGAGCGAGCAGGTGGTTTTCCCCTCAGGGATCTTCTCTTTGACGATACCGTAGGTGTTTTCTTCTACGATTTTATATTCGACACCGAGGTTCTCCAGATATGCTGGCAGAATGTGCTCCGGGAAGCCTGGCTGTTTTTGGTCAAGGTTGACCGCCACCAGGGAAAAGTTCACCGGCGCGCTTTGCTGAAGATTGCGCAGGATCTCCAGCATGGTATAGCTGTCTTTACCCCCCGACAGGCAGACCATGATGCGGTCGCCTTCTTCAATCATGTTGAAGTCTGCAATGGCTTCGCCCACGTTACGGCGCAGTCGCTTTTGCAGTTTATTCAGGTTGTACTGATCTTTCTTTGTATTCGATTGATTATCTTGCATTTATTACTACCTTTGGAGCCAATAGGGGCATAGCAGGGCAACATTTTTTCAGCGTGCCGGCGTGTCGCCTGCTCACCATTTCATTCTTCGATCCACGCACCGTAGACGTCATAAACCCTTTGCGCGTTTTCATGCCCCATCTGGCTGGCTAAAAAGACGGGTTGGCGCTGGCAGATAACATCCAGCAGGCAAAGTATGCCGCGTATGGTACGGATTCCGGCGGCGAATACCAGCACGTTTTACTGCGGGGTTAAATCTGGGGTCGATACTCGATAAAGCGTAGCTGGCATTATGCTCGCCTTCGCGCATCCTGGGCATGAAAACAACGCGCAGGCTTTGATGTTCTACCGCGCCGTACTCTCGACGATGAAAGATAATCCTGGTCTTAGGCGGCCTGTTTACTGTGGATAAGGCCTTTTAGCGACCTGGCATCAATTACACAATCCGCTTGGTTTTTTGCGTGGCCCGCATTCCGAGAAATCGTGAATCACATACCCCTTTGACACCATACACTCTTCTACTTTTTTAGTTCTGGTATCGAGCTGGTCTATCGTCTCGCCGGGCTGAAGGCTGTTACGACGAAACGTGTCATCCCATGAGTTAAGCGAATATTTCTTATCAACGCCGCACTCATATAAATCTTCCCGGCGTTTCTGAACATCGGTATGGCCCATAGTCTGTGGCTTCTGGAATGTTTGAACGTAGGGGAAGAAGTCGTAGTTACTTGAGTCCATATCTGCCACTACACACCCGGTTAACCCAATACAACAGATCAGGCTGAGATGTCTTATCCCGTGCATCGTTTTAATCTCTTCTGCATTTAGTATGAAACCGTTCCGTTGCACGGCTTTCCCTGTTTATAGCATACAGCACTCTGGCGCCTGTGCGCTTACCATTGCCACCGCCATGCTGAGCAATGCTAAGGGTCTGGAAGGGCGACGCTAATTGATTATCTTATTTAATGGATAAAAAACGCCCCCACAAGGAGGGCCAGAGGAGTCTCAGTTCACTTGCTCTTTTTTTTATAGATGTTTCCCTGGAGATGGCATTCTCCAACATCAGAGTCCTGAATAGCCTGGCAGTCAGTCAGTAAACAACAAGCATAAGCGGCAGATATTGGGATTTTCTTTATGGTGAAACGTGGCTGGAACCTCACATCTTAGGCAGGTCCGGGAAGTGACAGTCTTGACATAACTCACCTGTTGGTGGACTCGATAGCGGATATTCCCATTTTTCCAGGCTGTGTCCTGGCTGCCTCAGATGATTTTTATGATATTCCCGGCCTCTTTCAATTTTGTGTAGGTAAAGCCTACCGCCCCATAAAAAGAGACAAAAAGGAATATTAAAGCAAAGAGCATGACGTAGAAGCTGACATCTCCTTTTACCGAAAATTGGTAAATTGCAAAGAAGCAGAGTAAGACGAAGGTCGCCAGCGAGGAGAGCGCGATTGTAGAAAAAATAGAGATCATGAGCGGGTCATCCTGACGTTAGCTTTTGTTAAACCATTCTAACCCCAGCCACGGGTAATACCAACGTCCTGCATTCACTGTGTTTATGGGGTATTGTCGATAAACAATCAAGATGTCAGGTCATGACGACGTTTGAGGGCATGCGTCCCCCCGTGGAAATTTACAGTATCGATGACGTTTTTTGTGACCTAACCTTCAAAATGGCTGTAATTGGTTGTTAAGTATCAAAGTATTAGAGTGAACGTATTCACATTGATAGTTTTAACCATTCACTTTGTGTGAGAGAAAAAAGCTGGCTAGGCGGTGCATCTTTCACATCATGAATCTCTTTTCTGTATTGCATGCCGGCTTTTTGAAGAACTTTCTGCGATGCCACATGATTACCTCTTACTACAGCAGATATCTCAGTCATCCTTAACTCACAAAACCCGAATCTGACAGAGTTTTTCGAGAACTCCGTCGCCAGACCTTTTCCCCATGCCTCTGTGGCAAAACGATATCCTAAGTTATTAATTAATATATCCGCATAACGGTTGATACTCAGACCTCCAAAACCAATGATTCTTTCCGGGCTATCCTTCAAAGAGATTGCCCAGTTTCCAAAACTGTGAGTTTCCCAGTGGTTAATCCAGCGAGCTAAAACAGTGTGTGCATGCTGTATGTTAGGATATGGCCCTGCCGGATTAAAGGTGTTTGTAGCCGGGTCACCATAAATTCTGAAAAGGTCATCCAGGTCAGATTTAGTTACAGGACGAAGATACAGTCGGGTGGAGTAGAGTTGCAAAACATTATTCCCTAATAAAGAGTTGATTAGCATAGTTGGATAACTGTTTTTATAGTAAGGGAAAAGTAGGTTTGCAACACCTCACGCGTCATTTGCCATACAGAGTTGTTGGCAATAGTTGCTTGTCACGTTCGTTTAGCAGCAGGAATTTGGTTCCCGGAGCGACGCTGTACCGGCCGACAGGTTCCGGGGCTTAAGCAATGTCGCGATCGTCTTCGTCGGCCAGGTACGCCAGATACTGTCACGGGTTTGTGCGTGCGCAAAACCCCCACACAGAGAAAGGGGAGTCGGCTTTGCGTTGACATGACCACGGCCAGGCCATGGACTTGGCTGTCCGGGTTATGTCATGATGCACATTAGTTAAATTTTTGTATAATTAGATGCAGGTTAACGTAGAGACGAATGGCTTGTATGTTCAGGGGATGAATAGTGGCGTATCTGGATTATCTATTAACGTTTATTGAAAGCAATCCGGCGCTGGCTATTGGTTTCAACCTGGTTCTGCTGATTATATCCGGGTTTTTCGCACACCTGATGTGCAAATTCCTTTTGATTAAGATCGTCAGACGTGTATTTTTTGCAAGCCATAAACAGGACGTACCGCTCGAGAAAGATCGTCGCATTGCCGAAAAGCTTTCCAATTTCGTTCCAGTGCTCATCGTTTATTATGTTCTGCAGTTTATGCCGAATATGCCCGCGTCGTTGGTCACGGCCATAAACACCATCTGCGGAATATTGTTCTTTGTCTTTTCGTCGGTGTTTTTCAATGAGATGCTGGATATCGTTAACAGCTCTTATTTACGAAAAACCAAACGCAAAAATCACTCTATAAAAGGCTACATCCAGATAGGGAAGATTTTGGTTCACATCATCGCCGCGATTATGATACTCGCGGTGATGTCGAACAAATCGCCTGCCATCATTATTTCCAGCCTCGGTGCGGTCGCCGCGGTACTCATGTTAGTGTTTCAGCATACGCTGCTTTCGCTTGTGGCAAACGTCCAGCTCTCCTCAAATGACGTTCTCCAGCTGGGAGACTGGATTGAGATGCCGGATAAAAACCTGAGCGGGGAAGTGACTGACATTGCGCTCCACACCATTACGATCCGCAACTGGGATAACACCATCTCACGTATCCCGACGAAAAACTTTCTGACGGAAACCTACACCAACTGGCAGGCGATGTTTTCGTCCGGCGCGCGCCGAATTATGCGCAGCACAACCATCGACCAGCACTCGGTGACCTTTCTTTCTCAGGACGTTCTGGCCCCGATGCTGACAATCCGCGGCGTGAGCGAACCGCTGGCGAAACTGATCGACGGGCGCGATCCCATGGGGATTGCCGACAGTTGGTTTGTTGAAAATGGACTGACGAATTTAACGCTATTTCGCCATTATTTGATGGCCTATCTTGCTGAAAGACCAGATATTATTAAAGACATGTACATCGTTGTGAGGACACTCAAGCCCTCGCCATCTGGCATCCCGCTGGAAATATATTGCTTTACCACCTCCACGCTGTGGATGGATTATGAAAATACGCAATCCGCTATTTTTGAATATATCACTGCGGTTGTCGGGAAATTCTCGCTTCGTTTATATCAGTATCCGGCCGGTCACGATTTCTGGCGCTTATCTCAGGAAAGCCATGCGCAAAAAAGCGCGCTCCCGCCAGGTGAGGGGTAATTATTTCAGGATTAACCTGTAATAACGCAATAGCACGAATTGTACGAAATAAGTCGCCTTTAAATTCAACGGCATGAACAATAACGCGCTCTCGCCTCGCTCGAAGGATAGGTTAACCCGGCTTATAGTTACAGGGCAGCCTTCTGCTGCGTACATTTCGGAGTGTCAAATGAAAGCCACGATATCAAACGTCAACAAAGAGCAACCTAAGCAACCGGCCAAGTCGCCGAAAGACGATCAAGGCAAACAACAACCAAGCAAAGGCAAATAAGCCCACTTTTCCCTGTTCGACGGAGGCTGTATGGCTGAACGTCCTGATTTGATTGATCCCATCCCTGAGGATGAGCCGATTCCTGGTGACGATGTACCGGATGTCCCTGATGTGAATGATCCTCTGGCACCGGAAGACCCGGATGTTAAGAGACCGCTGTAATACTGTTCGCATCTCAACCGCCTCACGGGGCGGTTTTTTGTGGGTGAAATTCAAAGATAAACGTTCTTTAAAACGGTGAAATAACACAACCAGGGCCTTAGCTTTTATGCGATATAGATCATTTCCGGCCAGGAAAATGATTTAATTTTGTTCGCCTGAACCACCAATGAAAAAATTTACAATGCCTAACTTTGCAGGGCTAATAGAAACTTACAAACGAAATGATGAAGCTTTGTACAGTTGCGTCATGCCTCACCCCTTGCAGACAACCCCGCTTAAAACTACTGTATATAAAAACAGTATCGGAGGTGAGCAATATGGAATTCTTAAGACCGGCAGAGTTACGGGAAATTATCGGCATCCCCCTTTTCAGCGATCTTGTTCAGTGCGGGTTCCCAAGCCCGGCCGCTGATTATGTTGAGCAACGCATCGATCTCAATGAGCTACTGGTTTCCCATCCCAGCTCGACCTATTTCGTGAAAGCCGCAGGCGATTCAATGATAGAGGCAGGAATTGGTCACGGTGACCTGCTGGTGGTAGACAGTTCCCTGAACGCGGAGCATGGCGATATCGTCATTGCCGCCGTTGAGGGTGAATTTACCGTTAAACGCCTTCAGCTGCGCCCGACGGTTCAGCTTAACCCCATGAACAGCGCCTACAGTCCAATCATCGTGGGCAGTGAAGACACGCTGGATATTTTTGGTGTGGTGACCTTTATCGTTAAATCAGCGAGCTGAATATGTTTGCACTCTGTGATGTGAATTCTTTCTACGCATCATGCGAAACCGTATTCAGGCCTGATCTGAAAGGGCGCCCGGTGGTCGTTCTTTCAAATAACGATGGCTGCGTCATTGCGCGCAGCGCCGAAGCTAAACCCCTGGTGGTTATGGGCGAGCCCTATTTCAAGCAGAAAGAGGCATTCAGGCGGCATGGTATTGTTGCGTTCAGCAGTAATTACGAGCTTTACGCTGACATGTCGCACCGGGTGATGACCACCCTGGAAGAACTCGCTCCGCGCGTGGAAATTTACAGTATTGACGAGGCCTTTTGCGATCTGACCGGCGTCCAGCACTGCTGCGACCTTACCGAGTTTGGGAAACGCATCCGGGAAACGGTGCTCAAGCGGACCCATCTGACGGTGGGGGTCGGCATTGCACAAACCAAGACGTTGGCAAAACTGGCCAACCACGCGGCAAAGAAATGGCAGCGGCAAACCGGCGGGGTTGTCGATCTCTCAAACGTCGCCCGCCAGCGTCGGCTGCTGGCTTTGTTGCCCGTCGAAGATGTCTGGGGAGTGGGGCGGCGTATCAGCAAGAAGCTCAACGCGATGGGCATCAACACGGCACTGGATCTTGCCGGGCAAAGCACCTGGATTATCAGAAAACACTTCAATGTTGTGCTTGAGCGTACGGTGCGCGAGCTGCGCGGTGAACCCTGCCTCGAACTCGAAGAGTTTGCGCCGGTTAAACAGGAAATTGTGTGCAGCCGTTCATTCGGCGAACGTATCTCCGACTATGAGCAGGTGCGCCAGGCTATCTGCGCCTACGCCGCCCGCGGCGCGGAAAAGCTACGCGGCGAGCACCAGTATTGCCGCTATATCTCCGCCTTTTTGAAGACATCACCATTTGCCATCAACGAAACGTATTACGGTAACAGCGCTTCTGTGAAGCTACTCACACCCACGCAGGACAGCCGGGATATTATAAACGCGGCGTCGAAGTGTCTGGACGTTATCTGGCGGGAGGGACGCCGGTACCAGAAGGCGGGCATTATGCTCGGCGATTTTTCCAGCCGGGGTATTGCTCAGCTTAACCTCTTTGATGAGAGCGCCCCCCGCGCCGACAGCGAGAGGTTAATGGCGCTTCTGGACACGCTGAATGCGAAAGAGGGCAAAGGCACACTTTACTTTGCCGGTCAGGGCATCCAGCAGCCGTGGCAAATGAAGCGTGAGATGCTTTCACCGCGATACACCACGCGCATTTCAGACGTCTTGAGAGTTAAGTGATTCATTGCATACGTTTTTATATTGCTACCACGCGGTCTGTGGCAGCGATTATCAGCGCATTTTACAACGTGCCTGCTACGCTTTTGAGAAGGATCAGGGATCATGAGCATGAAGAATAAAGACGAACAAACAGGATTAGTCGGTCTGGCGATTGGCGCAGCGGTCATCGGGTTGGTCTCAGCGCAGCAACACATCAATCGTGACAGTATCATCAACGAGTTGCTCAGGCTCGGCAGGCAGAAGGGCGATGGCGTCGAAGACGACGTGTTCGTGAAGGCCGCTGAACTGGTCAGAAAAGGGGTATAGAAGATGGCTGAAATTCGTCATGCACAGTGTCACTGCGGCGCGGTGGCATTTACCGTTGAACTGACGGACGGGTTTAATACCGCCCGCCGTTGCAGCTGCTCGTATTGTCGAATGCGCGGCGCAATAGCGGTGTCCGCCCCGTTATCGGGGATCACCGTGACCAAAGGGGAAGACACGCTCACCGAATACCGGTTCAATACCGGTACGGCACGACATTTCTTTTGCTCGGTCTGTGGGATTTACACTTTCCATCAGCGACGTTCCAATCCGAACCAGTACGGCGTTAACGTGGCGTGCTTTGAAAACGTCTCGCCTTTTGATTTCGCGGAGGTCGTGGTCATGGACGGCGTTAATCACCCGCTGGATGGGGACAGTGGAGTGTATGGCTATCTGTCGTTTCGTCAAAAAGAGGCTGACTAATTTTGATCCAGAGCGTTTAGCCATTCGCTCAGATGGCCCATCACACCGCCAAAATCAAAAATTAGCGCTATCCAGATACAGCCTAACAGGGCAAGCAGAGCCAGAGAGAGTCGGGTGAACACGCACCTATCCTTATACGTCGCAGACACGCCGTTACTGTACTCTGGTCTCTTTAAACTTGCCCTTAACGACGCCGTCATAAAAGCGGCCTTTTGAGACAACGCTCAAAAAATCAGAAAAAATGCGGGCGGGGACGCGCTGATACTGCAGCGTTTTGCGATCGCGAAAGCGGATTTCAAGCGTGGCGCTTTTTTCGTCGTAGGCAACAGAGGCAATACGTGATGATTTTACAGGATGATGAACCATGGAGTTGCCCCTTACCGCAGTGACAGTAGGGTCATCATCTTACAGGAGGGCGCAACTGCGCAAGTTGAAAGTATTATGACGTTTTCCGTTAAAAAGCTAAAAAACAGGCCCGCCAGACAGGCGGGCCTGAGTCATTAGAACTGGTAAACCAGACCTAACGCCACAACATCGTCGGTACCGATGCCGTTGTTTTTATAGAATTGATCGTCTTCATCCAGCAGGTTGATTTTATAATCAACGTAGGTGGACATATTTTTGTTGAAGTAATATGTCGCGCCGACGTCAGCATATTTAACCAGATCCTGATCGTCCTGGCCGTTGCCCAGGTCTTTACCTTTAGATTGCAGGTAAGAAATTGCCGGGCGCAGACCGAAATCAAACTGATACTGTGCGGTCACTTCAAAGTTTTGCGTTTTATTTGCCACAGCGGCGTCATTATCACCGTAAGGCGTCATATTACGCGTTTCAGAATACATGGCCGCGAGATAAATATTATTCGCGTCATATTTCAGGCCAGCGGTCCACGCATCGGCTTTATCGCCACCCGCAGTGGTTTTAGTCACCTGATCGTTGGTACGGTCAGATGAGGCGTAAGCCGCACCCGCGCTGAAGCCCATACCGAAATCATAGGTTGTGGAGATACCGAAGCCGTCACCGTTTTCATGGCGGGTATCGCGGCCATTGTTGGTGCCTTCCTGATTGTTGCTGGCGTCTTCGTTATTGCCCTGGTACTGCAGCGCAAAGTTCAGACCCTGCACCAGACCATAGAAGTCGGTGTTACGGTAGGTCGCCACGCCGTTAGCGCGGTTAGTCATAAAGTTATCGGCCTTGCTGTAGGAGTCGCCGCCGAACTCTGGCAGCATGTCGGTCCAGCCTTCCACGTCGTACAGCACGCCGTAGTTACGCCCATAATCGAATGAGCCGTAGTCACCTGCTTTGACACCGGCAAACGCCAGACGCGTCCAGGACTGGTTGTCAGAGCCTTCGGTGTTGTTCGCCTGAATGTTGTATTCCCACTGGGCATAGCCGGTCAGCAGGTCGTTAATCTGGGTTTCACCTTTGAAGCCCAGACGCATATACGTCTGGTCGCCGTCGGCACCCTGGTCATCAGAGAAGTAGTGCAGGCCATCGACTTTTCCGTACAGATCGAGCTTGTTACCATCTTTATTATAAATTTCTGCTGCATGTGCTGCGCCAGCCATTAACAGCGCTGGAATCATCAGTGCCAGTACTTTTCTTTGCATTTTGGTTTTTCCTTTGCAAATTTTTTATTTAATTACTACGTGAACTTTCCTGCATGGAAAGAGGTCTCATGCTAAATCAGTCTTACAGACGAGTAATAAAATATAATTGTTACCAGGTGAGAATTATCTAAAGTAAATAATGCAAAGGAAATGGTGATTTGTTTTGTGAATGATTTAATTGAAATCATACAAAATTAAAATTATTAATTATCAGAAAAAACAGGTACTCTTTGCGCTGTTATATGCCTTTAAGATTCTTCATCCATAATTTCCATGAATATCTTTGGCTGAATTAAACGGATATTCATCGATAATCTGGATTAGCCCGATGCGAATGCATCGGGCTTTTTTTATGGCAAAAAAATGCCCGGACGTGCCGGGCAGAGGAGTTACTCGCTGGTCGATTTTTCCGCTTTCCCGGCCATCTGCGCCAGGAAGTCATAGCGTTTTTGCAGGTCGGCCGCGGCATCTTTCCACAGCTGCTCTGCAACGTCAGGCTGCTGGGCGTTAAGACGACGGAAGCGTTGCTCCTGCATCAGCGTCTCGGCGAGCGCATCTGACGGCGGACGTGAATCCAGCGCCAGCGGCAGTTTGCCTTCGTCTGCACGACGCGGATCGAACCGGTACAGCGGCCAGAAACCGGTCGCGGTGAGCTGGCGCATTTGATCGTGGCTCAGGGCCAGATCATAGCCATGCTCTTCGCACGGGCTGTAGGCGATAATCAGCGATGGCCCCGGATAGGCCTCCGCTTCCTGAATCGCTTTCACCGTCTGGTTCAGCTGCGCGCCGAGCGAAATTTGCGCGACGTAGACGTGGCCGTACATCATCATGCTGACGCCGAGATCTTTACGCGCCTTGCGTTTACCGTGTTCGCCAAACTTCGTCACCGCGCCGAGCGGGGTCGCTTTCGAGGCCTGTCCACCCGTGTTGGAGTAACACTGGGTATCAAGCACCAGAATGTTGACGTTTTCGGTCAGGCTCAGAACGTGGTCCAGCCCGCCAAACCCAATATCGTAAGCCCAGCCGTCACCGCCAATCAGCCAGATAGATTTCTCAACCAGCGCGTCAGCATCGGTCAGCAGCTGCTCGGTGCCTTCAGTGCCCTGAAGAGCGTTACGCAGCGCCGCCACCTGCTCGCGACGCACTTCAGGCGTGGCTTCCGCGTGCAGGGCCTCGTTCAGCTCTGCCGGTATTTTATCGGCAAACTGCGACAGGAGGCGCATCACGCGCGCGCGGTGCTGATCGACGGTTAAGCGGAAGCCCAGGCCAAATTCGGCGTTATCTTCAAACAGCGAGTTTGCCCATGCCGGACCGCGACCGTTAGCGTCGGTGGTGTAAGGGGTGGACGGCAGGTTGCCGCCGTAGATAGAAGAACAGCCGGTCGCGTTCGCAATCAGCATGCGGTCGCCATAGAGCTGCGTCAGCAGCTTGATGTACGGCGTTTCGCCACAGCCGGAGCAGGCGCCGGAGTATTCAAACAGCGGGGTAATCAGCTGCGAGGTGCGGATATCAATACGCTCCAGCTTGCTGCGATCGATCTCCGGCAGATTGAGGAAGAAGTCGTAATTCACTTTCTCTTCTTCAACGTGTTCCAGACGCGACATCATATTGATGGCTTTGATTTCCGGGTTCTGACGATCTTTCGCCGGGCACACCTCAACGCACAGATTACAGCCGGTGCAATCTTCCGGGGCGACCTGAAGGACATATTTCTGGCCGCGCATATCGCGGGACTTCACATCCAGCGAGTGCAGGCTGGCCGGTGCCGCTTCCATGTCCTGCGGAGAGACCACCTTGGCGCGGATTGCCGAGTGCGGGCATGCCGCCACGCAGTGGTTACACTGGGTACACAGCTCCTCTTTCCAGATTGGGATCTCTTCGGCGATGTTGCGTTTTTCCCAGCGCGTGGTGCCCAGCGGCCAGGTGCCGTCCGGCGGCAGCGCCGAGACGGGGAGGGCATCGCCAAGTCCGGCCAGCATCGCCGCCGTGACGGTTTTGACGAAATCCGGTGCGGCGTCAGAAACCACCGGTGGACGGTTCGGGCTGTCGGCGTTTACCGGCTGCAGCGGAACCTCAAACAACGATTCGCGTGCCAGCGCCAGCGCCTGCCAGTTGCGTTCAACCAGCTCCTGCCCCTTGCTGCTGTAGCTTTTGGCGATCGCTCCCTGCAGTTCCATCAGGGCGCTATCGCCCGGAAGAATATGGGTCAGGTGGAAGAAGGCCATCTGCATCACGGTGTTAATACGCGCCGCCAGGCCGCATTCACGGGCAATCTTCGCCGCGTTAATCACAAACAGTCGGGCTTTTTTCTGGTTCAGCACCGCCTGCACTTCCTGAGGCAGGCGCGCCCAGACTTCATCCACGCTGTACGGGGTGTTGATCAGGAAAATACCGCCGGGCTTCAGGCGCTCGGCCATCTGGTATTTGTCGATAAACTGCAGCTGGTGGCAGCCCACAAAATCGGCCTGGGAGATAAGGTACGCCGAGCGGATAGGGCGCTCGCTGACGCGCAGGTGCGATACGGTCAGGCCGCCGGCTTTCTTGGAGTCATAGACAAAATACCCCTGCGCATACCAGGGCGTCGAATTGCCGATGATCTTGATATTGTTCTTGGTCGCAGAGACGCTGCCGTCGCTGCCTAAACCATAGAACAGCGCTTCGAGCTTCGCACCCGAAGGCAGCGTGTTCTCCGGCAGCGCCAGCGAAAGGTTGGTCACGTCATCATAGATACCGACCGTGAAGCGGGGTTTTGGCTTCGCGGCAGCCAGCTCGTTAAACACCGCCAGCACGCAGTCCGGACCGAACTCTTTCGAGGAAAGACCGTAGCGGCCGCCGATGACGCGCGGCAATGTTTCACGTTCGCCGTTGTTAAAGGCTTCTGCCAGGGCAGTCATAACGTCCAGGTAGAGCGGTTCTGCGTGAGCACCCGGCTCTTTGGTGCGGTCAAGTACCGCCACGCTGCGCGCGCTTTCCGGCAGGGCCGCAAGCAGATGTTTCGCCGAGAACGGGCGGTAAAGGCGCACTTTCAGCACGCCCACTTTTTCGCCGCGCGTCAGCAGTTCATCCACCACCTCTTCGCAGGTGCCAATGGCGGATCCCATCAGCACAATAACGCGCTCCGCCTGCGGATGGCCGTAATATTCGAACGGTTTATAGTCGCGACCGGTGGCGGCGCTGAAGTCGTTCATCGCCTGCTCGACGTGATCGTATACCGCGTTGTACCACGGGTTGGTTGCCTCGCGGGACTGGAAATAGGTGTCCGGGTTCGCGGACGTGCCGCGGATCACCGGGTGCTCCGGGTTTAAGGCGCGGGCGCGATGCGCGTCGATCTCCGCCTGCGGCAGCAGGTTGCGAATAGTGTCGTCCGCCAGCGGGACGATTTTATTGATTTCGTGCGAGGTGCGGAAACCATCAAAGAAATGAATAAACGGCACGCGGCTTTTGAGGGTCGCGATATGCGAAATCAGCGCAAAATCCTGCGCTTCCTGCACGCTGCTGGCGCACAGCATGGCGCAGCCGGTCTGGCGCACGGCCATCACGTCTGAATGATCGCCAAAAATGGAGAGGGCGTGGGTGGCAACCGTCCGCGCGGCGACGTGGAGGACAAACGGGGTCAACTGGCCCGCCAGCTTGTAAAGCGTGGGGATCATCAGCAGCAAGCCCTGAGACGACGTAAAGGACGTCGACAAGGCCCCGGTCTGCAGCGCGCCGTGCACCGCGGCAATCGCCCCGGCTTCTGACTGCATTTCCACGACGCGAGGGACATCGCCCCAGACGTTTTTTAACCCATTGCCAGCCCAAGCATCAGCCTGCTCAGCCATCGTTGAACTTGGCGTAATCGGGTAGATGGCGATAACTTCGCTGGTGCGGAACGCGACGGACGCAACTGCACCATTACCGTCAATAGTTTGCATAGGACAACACCCTTACATTGCGCAAAAAAGAGGGACCCGTGAAACGGCGACGAGCCCAGATAATTATCTCCCTATTTTAGCAAAGGTCGGATTTTACGATTTTCGCTTTTGTGTCCTCGATATTCCCTTCATCAATGAGTAGATCAATATTTGGGTGAAAAAATTGCGAGAAATTGTTTCCAGGGCGCATAAATACGCACATCCGCTCTCGACGATACGGCGCACGATGCCTATTATGCATAGGTTTCGCTTAATCTAAGGGGGGAGAGAGTATGCGTTCAGCATTTTGGGTAGGGTGTGCCGCGTTAGTGTTATCGGCGTGCAGTAATGAACCTGTTCAGCAGGCGACGGCGGCGCACGTTACGCCAGGAATGAAAGCGGCGATGTCCAGTTCAGGACAGGCCAACTGCGCGATGATCGGCGGTTCACTGTCCGTTGCCCGCCAGCTGGACGGGACGGCGATGGGGATGTGTGCGCTACCCAATGGCAAACGGTGCAGCGAGCAGTCGCTTGCCGTGGGTTCATGCGGTAACTACTGATTATTCAACCCGCTTAAACATCAGCGTTTTTTCTGCTGTCGCCAGCGTTAACTGGTCTTCCGTCAGGTCGACCTGCGCGCCTTTGCGCAGCATATCGCTGAGCGTCTGATCCAGCGCGTTCAGCTGCGGCTCGGTGCACAGCTTGCGGGTCATGGCCAGGTTTTTGACCTTAAGCTCGCCTTCGGATAATTTCCCCTGGCCGTTGAAGCTGTTACACATCACGCCGGAGACGGCGATATTGTTGATCAGACTGATGTCAGGCTGAGCGCTGAAACGAATTTCAGGCGGCGTTGCCTTGCTGGTGACCGCTTTGCCGTCAATATTTTCCAGAACAAAGCGATGAGTCTTAAGCTGGTCGGGCTGAACAGAGGCTTTGCCCGGGTTAACACAGCCTGCCAGCGCCAGGCTCAGTAAACTTACTGCAACGATCTTTTTCATTTTTCTTCTCGAACTATCAATGCGATGAATCTTTTCACAGTGTAACCATAAGCCCTGACGTGTTAATGGGGTTTATCTGAAAGTGCGAGAAGAGGCCGGGCTATGCGCTGCACCCGGCCTGAAAACTAATGTGATTTAAAGCCCGCCGCGGTCATCAGCATGCGGAAGAACATGCTGACGCACGCCAGCGCCAGTACGCTTCCACCCCAGATAATGACCAGCCACAGCAGTCGCTTCCAGACAGGTTGTTGCATCAGTGATAACCCTCCCCATGCTGAACTTTCCCGCGAAAAACGTAATAACTCCAGAAGGTATAAACAAGGATAACAGGTATGATCAATAGCGCACCTACCAGCATAAAGCCCTGACTTTGCGCGGGGGCGGCAGCCTGCCAGAGGGTGATGGATGGCGGGATAATGTGCGGCCAGATGCTGATCCCAAGCCCACTGAACCCCAGAAAAATCAGCCCAAGCGTCAGGATGAACGGACGGCTATGGCTGTCATCATTGTTCAGGCAGCGCCACTGAAGCACGCTCAGCAGAAGCACCAGCGCCGGAACGGGCAGCAGGAACCAGAGGTTCGGCAAAGAGAACCATCGCGCGGCAATGGCGGGATAGGACAGCGGCGTCCAGACGCTAACCGCAGCGATAATCGCCAGGAGTGCTATCAGCAAGCGTTTCGACAGCTGACGCATGCGGCGCTGCAGGGCATGTTCACTTTTCATCACCAGCCAGGTCGAGCCTAGCAGCGCGTAGGCCACCACAAGCCCCACGCCGCAAAAGAGGGTAAACCCGGTTAACCAGTCAAACGGCCCGCCGCTGTAGGCGCGTCCGGTCACGGCAAAGCCGTTAATGACCGCGCCCACCGTGATGCCCTGCGTAAAGGTCGCCAGAATCGACCCGCCGATAAAGGCTTTATCCCAGAACGGACGATGGGCCGGCGTCGCTTTAAAGCGAAACTCAAAGGCCACGCCGCGAAAAATAAGCCCGATCAGCATTAACGTCAGAGGAATGGTGAGGGCGTCGATAATCACCGCATAGGCCAGCGGGAACGCGCCGAACAGCGCCGCGCCGCCCAGCACCAGCCAGGTTTCATTTCCGTCCCAGACCGGCGCAACGGTATTGACCATCACGTCGCGATCGTCCGCGTCCGGTATCGCCGGAAACAGAATGCCTATCCCCAAATCAAAGCCGTCCATAACGATATACATCAGGGTGGCGAAGACAATGATGACAAACCAGATAAGGGAGAGATCGATACCCATTATGGCTGCTCCTTATGTTCAGTCGTAACCGCCGACAGCGGGCGGGAAGGGCGTCCGTCAGACTCCGTAGCGAACGATTCATGGGGCTGAGGTCCTTTCTTTATCAGCCGCACCATATAGCTGTAACCCACGCCAAACACCGAGGTATAGACGATGAAGAAGGCCAGCAGACTCACGCTCATATGCAGATCGCCATGGGCAGAAACCGCATCCCTGGTGCGCTGAAGCCCGTAAACCACCCACGGCTGGCGGCCCACCTCGGTGGTGACCCATCCGGCCAGGATCGCAACCAGCCCGGATGGCCCCATCAGTAGGGCAAACCACAGGAACGGACGCGAGGTATACAGCCGCTTTTTGTAACGCAGCCACAGCGCCGCCACGCCCAGCAAGAGCATCAACATCCCTAGACCGGCCATAATGCGGAAAGACCAAAAAACGATGGTGGAATTAGGTCGGTCTTCTTTTGGGAACGATTTGAGGGCCGGAACCTGTTTATCCAGACTGTGCGTCAGGATCAGGCTGCCGAGCGCCGGGATCGCCAGGCCAAAACGCGTGCGCTCCTGCTCCATATCCGGCCAGCCAAACAGCAGCAGCGGCGTTGGCTCACCCGGCGGATTTTCCCAGTGTCCTTCGATGGCGGCAATTTTGGCAGGCTGGTGCTTAAGGGTGTTAAGCCCGTGCATATCGCCCACCAGCGCCTGAATGGGCGCGACAATCAGGGTCATCCACAGCGCCATCGAGAACATTGCGCGAATGGCGGGGGTAGCGTTGCCGCGCAGCAAATGCCATGCGGCAGACGCGCCAACAAACAGCGCGCTGCTGAGGAACGCGGCGATAGACATATGCAGCAGACGATAGGGGAAGGAGGGGTTAAAGACCACGGCAAACCAGTCGACCGGCACCACCTGGCCGTTGACGATCTCATAGCCCTGCGGCGTCTGCATCCAGCTGTTCGAGGAGAGGATCCAGAAGGTAGAGATAATGGTCCCTAAAGCCACCATGCAGGTGGCAAAAAAGTGCAGCCCGGGCCCGACTTTATTCCAGCCAAACAGCATCACGCCGAGGAAACCGGCCTCAAGGAAGAAGGCGGTCAGCACTTCATAGGTGAGCAGCGGCCCGGTAATACTGCCGGCAAACTGCGAGAACCCGCTCCAGTTGGTGCCAAACTGGTATGCCATTACCAACCCGGAGACCACGCCCATACCGAAGTTAACGGCAAAGATCTTCGACCAGAAATGGTACAACGCACGCCAGACCGGATTTTTTGTTCTCAGCCACAGGCCTTCCAGCACGGCGAGATAGCTCGCCAGGCCAATGGTGATCGCCGGGAATATAATGTGAAAGGATACGGTAAAGGCAAACTGTATCCGCGCCAGGTGAAAAGCATCTAAACCAAACATGCACAGCCTCAATGTCAATCGGTGTACTGTTATGGTATAGGGCGGGAAAGAACACTGTCAGACGCAGAAAAGTGAAATTTATGTATAACAGTTTATGAAAATAAGATGTTTTTCGAATCTGATATACTGTGCTTTAACGTATAAAAGAGTCGTTTTTATAAATTTAATGCATTAAACCGCTTGCTTTGTCGTCAACCTCGTGCGTTAATGGTCTTCTGGTTTGGAAACCGAATAAATATCTGACGTAGTTTTATAAAAGCAGTTCTCATCACGTTGTGCCTCTCCGCAGCCTCTCTTGGGTCTTTTTCTACACTCCGATTAGCTTTTTGTTTCAGACCACTCTATCGCCTGAAAGGCCCATTAGCACTTTACGTATTTTACGTTTACAGGAGAATCTTATGATTTCTTATATCCATTTCCGCTGCCCATGCTGTCATGGCTCGCAGTACCGCACCTCAGCTTTTGATGTGTCTGATAAAAACCCGTACGGCGCAAAATGCATTTTTTGCAAATCGTCGATGATTACGCTGGACCACCTGGCCGCTGCGCACGCCGCACAGAGCCATGTGACTGAGTACCGTAAATAATCAACCTCGCTGACCATAACAGTTAGCAAAATCTTCTCTTTTTCTCCTGCTGATATACACTGTCGGCAATAAGGAGAATCTGATGAAAAAATACCAGCGTCTGGCGCAACAAATCATCTCGCAGATTGAGCTTGGCGTATGGTTGCCGGGCGATAAGCTGCCTTCTCTGCGAGAGCAGGTCGCCAGCAGCGGCATGAGTTTTATGACCGTGGGTCACGCGTATCAGATGCTGGAAAGCCAGGGGCGCATTGTCGCCAGGCCGCAGTCGGGCTACTACGTTGCCTCGCGCCCGACCGCACAGCAGCCAGCCCCTCCGGCTCAGGTGATGCGCGACGAAGTGGTCGACATTAACACCTACATCTTCGACGTGCTTCAGGCCAGCCGCGACCCGTCCGTCGTCCCCTTTGCCTCTGCGTTTCCCGATCCCCGTCTGTTCCCGCTCCAGCAGCTCAACCGCTCACTGGCTAACGTCGGCAAAACCGCCACGGCGATGAGCGTGATTGAAAACCTGCCGCCCGGTAACGTGGACTTACGTCACGCTATTGCCCGCCGCTATGCGCAGCAGGGGATGAACATCTCGCCGGACGAGATTGTGATTACCGCTGGCGCACTCGAAGCGCTCAATCTCAGCTTGCAGGCGGTGACGGAGCCGGGCGACTGGGTGATCGTCGAAAACCCCTGTTTCTACGGCGCGCTGCAGGCGCTGGAACGCCTGAAGCTCAAGGCGTTGTCTATCGCAACAGACGTCCGGGAAGGCATCGATCTCAATGCGCTGGAGCAGGCGCTGAATGAGTATCCGGTCAAAGCCTGCTGGCTGATGACCAACAGCCAGAACCCGCTGGGATTTACCCTCACTGCCGATAAAAAGGCGCAGCTCGTGGCCCTGCTGACGAAGCACAACGTCACGCTGATAGAAGACGATGTCTACAGCGAACTCTATTTTGGCCGCGAAAAACCGCTCCCCGCAAAAGCGTGGGATCGTCAGGATATGACGCTACACTGCTCCTCGTTTTCGAAATGTCTGGTGGCGGGATTTCGCATTGGCTGGGTGGCCGCGGGGAAACATGCGCGCCGCATTCAACACCTGCAGCTGATGAGTACCTTATCCACCAGCTCACCGATGCAGCTGGCGCTGGTGGACTACCTGGCGACCAAGCGCTACGACGCTCACCTGCGCCGCCTTCGACGCACGCTTGCCGAGCGCAAACAGCAGGCCTGGCAGGCGCTGTTGCGCCACATGCCCGCGGGCGTCAAAATCCATCACAGCGACAGCGGCTATTTTTTGTGGCTCGAACTGCCCGCGCAGCTTGACGCAGGCTTACTAAGCGAGAAGGCGTTAACCCACCATATCAGCATCGCCCCGGGGAAGATGTTTTCTACCTCCGACGTCTGGACGCCGTTCTTCCGTTTTAATACCTCCTGGACGTGGGGCGAGCGGGAAGAGCAGGCCGTTATCCAGCTGGGAACGCTGATTAGCGACATGCTGGACGCCTGATTTTCGCCTCTCCTGCGGTCTGCCCGGTGACGCACTCGCCGGGCTGTATCATAGGAAATCCGCATACCACCTCCCAACGCTAACCCCTTGTCTATAATCCAGTTAACGGGGAATGCGCCCTCGGTCACACCTTGATGAAAATTCCTTAAGCCGCGCGGTGCGGCGCATTTGCGCGGTCTACGTTTAGTTAAGGAGATATTTTTACGGCACGGCTGCCGCTAAATTTCATTGCGACAGGAGTAAATCGAATGAGCAAGAATTTTGCCCGCAGCAGCCTGTGCGCGCTTGGCATGACGATCATGACAGCGCAAGCCGCCGAGCCACCTAAAGCCATTGGCGACGGGGAAGGCCGACTGGATATCATTGCCTGGCCGGGGTATATCGAACGCGGTCAGACGGATAAAAACTATGACTGGGTTACGCAGTTCGAAAAAGAGACTGGGTGTGCGGTTAACGTAAAAACGGCGGCCACGTCAGATGAGATGGTCAGCCTGATGGCGAAAGGGGGCTACGATCTGGTGACGGCCTCGGGTGATGCCTCGCTGCGCCTGATTATGGGCAAACGCGTTCAGGCGATTAACCCCGATCTGATCCCGAACTGGAAAACAATCGACCCGCGAATGGTGAAAGGCGAATGGTTTAACGTTGGCGGTAAGGCCTACGGCACGCCGTATCAGTGGGGGCCGAACCTGCTGATGTACAACACCAAAACCTTTCCCACGCCGCCGGACAGCTGGAACGTGGTCTTCGTAAAACAGGATCTGCCGGACGGTAAAACCAATCAGGGCCGGGTCCAGGCCTATGATGGCCCAATCTATATTGCCGACGCGGCGCTGTTCGTTAAAGCTACCCAGCCTGCGCTCGGCATCACCGATCCGTACCAGCTCACGGAAACCCAGTATGCCGCCGTGCTTAACGTATTGCGGGACCAGCATGCGCTGATCCACCGCTACTGGCATGACACCACCGTACAGATGAGCGATTTCAAAAACGAAGGCGTGGTGGCGTCCAGCGCGTGGCCGTATCAGGCAAATGCCCTGAAAGCGGAAAACCAGCCGATCGCTACCGTCTTCCCGAAAGAGGGCGTCACCGGCTGGGCGGATACCACCATGCTCCACGCCCAGGCGAAACACCCAATGTGCGCGTACAAATGGATGAACTGGTCGTTAACGCCAAAAGTGCAGGGCGATCTGGCGGCATGGTTCGGTTCGCTGCCGGTCGTGGCGGAAGGCTGTAAGGCCAGTACGCTGTTGGGCGAGAAAGGCTGCGAAACCAACGGTTATAACAACTTCGACAAAATCATGTTCTGGAAAACTCCGGTGGCGCAGGGGGGCAAGTTTGTGCCGTACAGCCGCTGGACGCAGGATTACATCGCCATCATGGGCGGGCGTTAATTGCCGGGAGCAGAACATGACGTACGCGGTAGAGTTCACTGACGTTTCCCGCCTGTACGGTGACGTACGGGCGGTGGATGGGGTCACCATTGGCATTCATGACGGAGAGTTTTTCTCAATGCTGGGGCCGTCTGGCTCCGGCAAAACCACCTGCCTGCGCCTGATTGCCGGGTTTGAGCAACTCAGCGGCGGCAAAATCACTCTCTTCGGCAAAGAGGCCAGCGAACTTCCGCCATGGGAGCGAGATGTGAACACGGTGTTCCAGGACTACGCGCTGTTCCCGCATATGTCGATCCTCGATAACGTGGCCTACGGCCTGATGGTGAAGGGCATCGACAAAAAAACGCGACACGCGCGGGCAAACGAGGCGCTGGAAAAGGTCGGTTTAGGTTTTGCCCTTGCCCGCAGACCGTCGCAACTCTCGGGCGGCCAGCGTCAGCGCGTGGCGATTGCGCGTGCGCTGGTCAACGAGCCTCGCGTATTACTGCTGGATGAGCCGCTCGGGGCGCTGGATCTGAAGCTGCGCGAGCAGATGCAGTTTGAGCTGAAAAAACTGCAGCAGGAACTCGGTATCACCTTCATTTTTGTCACGCACGATCAGGGTGAGGCCCTGTCGATGTCCGACCGCGTGGCGGTGTTTAACAATGGGCGTATCGAGCAGGTAGATACCCCGCATGCGCTCTATATGCGCCCGCGCACGCCGTTTGTCGCCGGTTTCGTCGGCACCTCAAATGTGTTCGATGCGGGCATCGCCCGTCGCGTCTGTGGTATGGAGGGTATGTACTCGCTGCGCCCGGAACATATTCGTCTCAATCAGGGCGGAGAAGTTCAGGTTCAGGGCGTGGTACAGGCGGTACAGTATCAGGGGGCGGCAACCCGCGTGGAGCTTGCGCTGGCAGATGGCGCAAAGCTGCTGGTCAGCCAGGCGAACCTCAGCGGTGGGATCTTACCGTCGGGCGTTGAACCCGGCCAGCAGGTGCTGGCATCCTGGTCGCGCGAGGCCATGGTGCGTCTGAATGAGGAGCGGTGAAATGGAGATGCGCGTTTCACCTGCGCCCGGGCCGCACGGCACCCTGCGCCGTATCACCGCGCTGTTCTGGCGCAAACCCGCATTAGGGCTGTTCCTGCTGCTCCTTGCCCCGCTGATGTGGTTCGGCATTATCTATTTAGGCTCGCTGCTTACGCTGCTGTGGCAGGGGTTCTATACCTTCGATGACTTCACGATGTCGGTCACGCCGGACCTGACGCTTGCGAACATTCAGGCGCTGTTCAACCCGGCAAACTACGACATCATCCTGCGAACGCTGGCGATGGCTATCGCCGTTACCCTTGCCAGCGCGATCCTGGCCTTCCCGATGGCCTGGTACATGGCGCGCTATACCCGCGGCAAATGGAAAGCGTTTTTCTATATTGCGGTGATGCTGCCGATGTGGGCCAGCTATATCGTCAAAGCCTACGCGTGGACGCTGCTGCTGGCGAAAGATGGTGTCGCACAGTGGTTTCTTGGTCATATGGGGCTGGAGCCGGTGTTGATGTCGATCCTCACCCTCCCGGCGATTGGCGGCAATACGCTGTCGACTTCCGGGTTGGGGCGTTTTCTGGTGTTCGTCTACATCTGGCTGCCGTTTATGATTTTGCCGGTGCAGGCTGCGCTGGAGCGTTTACCTGCGTCATTGCTGCAGGCCTCTGCCGATTTGGGCGCGCGTCCGCGTCAGACGTTCCGCTACGTCGTATTTCCGCTGGCCATACCCGGTATTGCGGCCGGGTCGATATTTACCTTTTCGCTGACGCTCGGTGATTTTATTGTGCCACAGCTGGTCGGCCCGCCGGGATACTTCATTGGCAATATGGTCTATTCCCAGCAGGGGGCGATCGGCAATATGCCGATGGCGGCGGCATTTACGCTGGTACCGATTGTGCTGATTTCTCTCTATCTGGCGTTTGTGAAACGCCTGGGAGCGTTCGATGCACTCTGAGCGCGCACCGCTGTTCCTGAAAATTGCTGCGTGGGGTGGGGTGATCTTTCTCCACTTCCCGCTGCTGATCATCGCCATCTATGCGTTTAATACCGAAGACGCAGCCTTCAGTTTCCCGCCGCGCGGCTTGACGCTGAAGTGGTTTAGCGTAGCTGCATCGCGCGGAGATATCATTGATTCCGTGACGTTGTCACTTCAAATCGCCGCCATGTCGACGGCTATTGCGCTGGTGCTGGGCACGCTGGCGGCCGCGGCGCTGTGGCGCAGCACATTTTTTGGCAAAAACGCCATCTCGCTGTTGCTGCTGCTACCCATTGCCCTGCCGGGGATCATCACCGGCCTGGCGCTGCTGACGGCGTTCAAAACCATCAATCTTGAACCCGGATTTTTCACGATCGTTGTCGGACACGCCACCTTCTGCGTGGTGGTGGTATTTAACAACGTGATCGCCCGGTTCCGTCGTACCTCCTGGAGCCTGGTCGAAGCCTCGATGGATTTAGGGGCCGACGGCTGGCAAACCTTCCGCTACGTGGTGCTCCCCAATTTAGGGTCTGCGCTGCTGGCAGGGGGGATGCTGGCCTTTGCCCTGTCGTTTGATGAAATTATCGTCACAACATTCACCGCGGGGCATGAGCGCACGCTGCCGCTGTGGTTGCTCAACCAGCTTGGACGTCCGCGCGATGTGCCGGTCACCAACGTGGTTGCGCTGCTGGTGATGCTGGTGACGACTCTCCCCATTCTGGGAGCCTGGTGGCTCACCCGCGACGGCGAGACTGTCGCCGGTGGCGGAAAATAACGTCGATTTCAACAGGACAATGCTATGCAAAAACAACTGCTGATAAAGGGTGAACTGGTTAACGGCGAAGGGGAAAAGCAGCCGGTGTATAACCCCGCCACGGGGGCGGTGCTGCTTGAGATCGCCGAGGCGTCTGCTGCTCAGGTCGATGCAGCCGTTCAGGCAGCCGATGAGGCTTTCGACACCTGGGGGCAAACCACACCAAAGACCCGTGCCGAGTGTTTACTTAAGCTGGCGGATGCCATCGAGGCGAATGCGGATGAGTTTGCGCGTCTCGAATCGCTTAACTGCGGGAAGCCGCTGCACTGCGCGCGCGGGGATGAAATCCCGGCGGTGGTGGATGTGTTCCGCTTCTTTGCCGGTGCGGCGCGCTGTCTGAACGGTCTGGCAGCCGGAGAGTATCTTGAAGGGCACACCTCCATGATCCGCCGCGATCCGGTGGGCGTCGTGGCCTCGATTGCCCCCTGGAACTACCCGCTGATGATGGCGGCCTGGAAGCTGGCCCCGGCGCTGGCCGCAGGGAACTGCGTGGTGATCAAGCCCTCGGAAATCACACCGCTGACGGCATTGAAGCTGGGCGAACTGGCGAAAGATATCTTCCCGGCCGGGGTGCTCAACGTGCTGTTTGGCCGGGGGAAAACCGTTGGCGACCCGCTCACCGGACACGAAAAAGTGCGTATGGTCTCGCTTACCGGATCAATTGCAACCGGAGAGCACATCATCAGCCGTACGGCCTCCTCGATTAAGCGCACGCACATGGAGCTGGGTGGAAAAGCGCCGGTTATTGTGTTTGACGATGCGGATCTGGATGCGGTGGTAGAAGGCGTGCGCACCTTTGGCTTCTACAATGCCGGGCAGGACTGTACGGCGGCGTGCCGGATCTACGCCCAAAAGGGAATTTATCCCGCACTGGTGGAGAAACTGGGCAAAGCCGTTGCCAGCCTGAAGATGGGCGCGCCCGAGGCTGGATCCACAGAGCTTGGCCCGCTCAGCTCAGACGCGCACCTGGCCCGCGTCTGCAAGGCCGTTGATGAAGCGAAAGCGCTCAGCCATATCAGCGTCGTCACAGGGGGCAGTAAACGTGACGGGGCAGGCTATTACTTTGAACCGACCCTGCTGGCCGGGGCAAAGCAGGAGGACGCCATTGTGCAGCGCGAAGTCTTTGGGCCGGTGGTGAGCGTCACCGAGTTTGACGACGAGGCGCAGGTCCTGGCCTGGGCCAACGCTTCGCAATACGGTCTGGCATCGTCCGTCTGGACAAAAGATGTGGGCCGCGCCCATAGGCTGAGCGCAAGGCTGCAGTACGGCTGCACCTGGGTCAATACCCACTTTATGCTGGTAAGCGAAATGCCGCACGGCGGGATGAAGCTCTCAGGCTACGGGAAAGATATGTCGGTATACGGGCTGGAGGATTATACGGTTGTCCGGCATGTCATGATAAAACACGACTAAATTAAGCGCCGCGCTGATGTGAAATAGCATTTGAGCGGCGCATCTTTTTTTGATCTTGCGCATTGCTGTATACATTAAAGATATCTACTGTCTGCACGCCATTTTCGGCATAATAATTTAATGACAGTAGGTTTCTGTGAATAAAATATTCGCATTATTTTTGGTGTCTGGCATTTTTGCCATGTCAGGATGTGCCACCATTGTTGGGGATGATACACAACTGGTGCAGGTCAACAGTAATCCTGCGGGCGCGAATTTTGCTATTAAAGATGATGAAGGCAGAATAGTTGCGCAGGGAAAAACGCCGCAAGGTGTCACCTTGTCCAAATCGGACGGAAGTTACTTTGGTAAAAAGAATTATCAAATAACCTTCGAAAAAGATGGCGTGCAGCCTGTGACGCTGCCTTTGAAAGCCAATGCAAACGGCTGGTATATCGCCGGAAATATTGTTTTTGGCGGGCTGATTGGCTGGCTGGCGGTTGATCCATTTAACGGCGGAATGTATACGCTAAAACCCAAAGAAGTGAACCCTACGCTTGCCGCAGTGAAGTGAATAAGCGTTAAAGCCAGTGCGGGCTGTGGATTATGCCTCTGTAATATATTGTGTAAATCAATATGAACTTATTACAAAGACTCAGCTTATTTTGAACATATAGCGTACTGAGCTGATGTTTAGCGCTGCTTTTTCTGTCGGCCTGACTTTGAATACTGCTACAACGACCACTTTGATAAGTTAGCCATCCCTCACAGGATGGCTGTATTTTTTTAATTTAATGAAATACGAACCACACTATCTGGGCCTTTCGTAGTGTTGTCGTCATTGAAGTCCTGCTTCACTGTTACGTATAACGTTTTACCGTCTGGTGTCACCAGGAGGCTGTTAGGATGGCTGGTGAACGTCCAGCTGTTTTTCACGGCATAGCTGCCAGCGTCAAGCTGCAGCACCTTCTTTGACTCGCGCTGGCTGATGTAAATTTCGTTGCGCGTAGCGTTGAACTTAATCCCCAGCGCATCGCCTTCAAGACGCTTGATAACTTTCCCGCTGCGCTCATCAAATACTAACGTGGTTTTGGCTTTTGAATCATCGGTCACGAACAGGCGGCCGGTAGCCGGATCTTCTGCCATGTTGAGAAACAAATACCCTTTTTTATCTCCCGGCGTCCAGCGCTGTTCGATTTTATACGTGCCCGGGTTAATCACCAGAATTTCACCGCCGCCATTGGCGGCATAAAGGCGATCTGTCAACGGCGAATAGATAATCCCCGTCACCCATTTTCCGGCATTCTCGATTCGGGCTTTTAGCGTCATGGTGCTGGCATCAACCACGGAGATAAAACCAGGGTCGGCAACGCCGCCGATAAACAGTTGTCCCTTGTGGAAGAGGATCTCACGTGCGCCAACCGGGTCGCCATCCTTATCTTTGCCTTCAAACATCAGGCGCTGCAGCACCTTGCCGCTTTGCACGTCCACTTTCGATACACCGCCATCAAGGGTGTTGGTGGTGTAGTAGACCTTGCCATTATCGTCCGCCGCCATGCCGAAGTTTTTCAGGTCGGTGTGGGTTTCACTTTGCGTGGCAAGCGTTGCGGGATCCAGTTTATAGAGCACTCCACCGTTGACGTTTTTAAAGCCCTGCGCGCTCGCGACGTATAACGCGTTTGCCGTTGGAGAGTAAACCATCTCATACAAACCATCAGCGAGTTCGCGCTGCTTGAATGCAGCCGAATCAGGGGAAGTTGCTGACGCGGTTGCGCTCAGGGTTAACGCCGCGGTAAGGACGCTGACGCCCCATGTCTTTCCGTTTAGCCATTGCAATTTGTTCATTTTTTGTTCCTGTCAGACGAGAAAGGCGCTGATTTTTTATAAATATACATTTATTTACATTTCACTTACAAAATAACCTGTGCATAATAAAGCAAATAATTATCATTTCCATTCTTATTTAGATGGATGACTTGCAAAAACGACAACAACTGACAGGTAACATGATGATGCTTAACGGCAGGGCAATTCGCGCGAAAGCGCCCGCAGGATTAATTCATACGCCATTCTCACTTTCACTGCTTGCGCTGGCGATGTCCGCCGTCATGCACCCGGCACAGGCGGATGAGAATACACAAGAACAAGAAATGGTTGTCTACGGCGACGGGGGCGGGAGCGCCGATTCGCAGCAGGATTATGCGGTAAAAACCACGCGCTCAGGCACCAAAATGCTGCTGACGCCGCGCGACGTTCCCCAGTCAGTAAGCGTCGTGACGCGCCAGCGTATGCAGGATCAGGATCTGCAAACCATTGACCAGGTATTAACCAATGCCACCGGCGTTTCGTCGCAGCAGGTTGATAGCGAGCGTTCCAGCTACTTTTCTCGCGGCTTTGAAATCACCAATTTCGCCTACGATGAGATCCCCACATCGATGGGCGACGCGTGGAACTTTGGCGATGCGCAGGAAGATACCGCCATTTATGATCGTATCGAGATTGTGCGCGGCGCGAACGGCCTGATGACCGGCGCTGGCGATCCGGGAGCAACGGTGAACATGGTGCGTAAACGTGCCGACAGTAAAACCTTCAGGGGCAACGTCAGCGCAAGCTACGGAAGCTGGAACAAACAGCGTTATGTGGGCGACATCTCCGCGCCGCTCAATTCCGACGGAAGCCTGCGCGGGCGCGTCGTGGCAGGTTATCAGGATCAGGACAGCTGGCTTGACAGATATGGTAAGCGCAAGAAATTTCTCTATGGCGTAATTGAAGGCGATGTAACGGAACACACAACGGCCTCGCTGGGCTGGGATTATCAGCAAACAAATACCGCCAACCCGACCTGGGGCGGATTACCCAGCCTGTACAGTAACGGCAGACGCACCCATTACGATCGCAACGTGAATACCTCGGCGGACTGGACGGGATACAACGTTGAATCACGTAAAGTTTTTGCTAACCTCACTCACAGCTGGGATAACGGCTGGTCGATTCGTTTCAATGGAACCCACGGCGAGCAAACGTTCAACGACACTCTGCTCTACGTGATGGGCAATCCGGACGCCACCACCGGTGAGGGCGCAACAGGCTGGGGGAGTAAGGATCGCGGCAAGCGTACCCTGGACTCCTTTGATACCTACGCCAGCGGACCTTTTGAACTACTCGGGCGTCAACATCAGCTGATGGCCGGAGCCAGCTATAGCCGGCAGCACAATGCCACCTTCAGCAAAGACGGGCCGATGGACAGCGATCGGATTGGCATCTTCAACAACAGCTGGGACGGCAGCGTGGCCGAGCCGGAGTGGGGCGACTGGTATCAAAATGCGGATGATATCGTGCGGCAAAAATCGGTGTATACGGCGACACGCCTGTCGCTGGCGGATCCATTGTCGCTGATTGTTGGCGCACGTTATACCCAATACAGCTCAGACGGCAGCAGCGGCGATATACGTAAATACAACACCACGCCTTACGGCGGGCTGGTATATGACATCAACGACAGCCTTTCCGCTTACGCCAGCTATACCTCAATTTTTGCCCCGCAAACCAAACGCACGAAAGATGGCGCATGGCTTTCCCCCGTCACCGGCAAAAACTATGAAACGGGCCTGAAGGCCGACTGGATGGACGGTCGACTGACCACCAACGTTGCCGTATTCCGCATCGAACAAGAGAACGCAGGAGAGGCCATAAGCGGAGAATTCGTTAATGGATCCAGCGAACAAGCTTATCGCGCAACCAAAGGCGCAGTGAGCAAAGGGGCGGAATTTGAAGTGAACGGTGCCGTTACCGACAACCTGCAGCTTACCTTCAGTGCGACCCGTTACGTTGCCCGTGATTCAGATGGTCGCTTTAACAGCTTCGCGCCGCAGACGCAGCTGAAGCTGTTCAGCCGCTACCGCGTCCCGGTGCTTCCGGAACTGACCGTAGGCGGCGGGATTAACTAGCAGAATCAGGTGTACAAAGATGTCACCGGTCCGGACGGCGAAACGCAGCGCCTCTACCAGGGCAGCTATCCGCTCGTCGATTTGTTCGCACAGTATCAGCTGACGAAACAGCTGGCGGTGCAGGCGAACGTCCGCAACCTGTTCGACCGTGAATACTACTCCTACCTCGATGACTCTGCCGTCTATGGCGAACCGCGTAGCGTCTCGGTAAGCATGAATTACACATTCTGATGCAATCAGCATATTGTTATCCCGGCCATCACCTGTTCCGAAATGCGCTTCGACTCTACCGCGCCTAAAGCTTCGCCGCGCCACCCTCAACGGGTTGATGCGTTTTGCGCCCACCTCGATGTCATCCTGCCCCTGGGATGGCGTCGCGGTGGATGCGCGCACTTATCTGGCGTTCATTACGCGGGCTGATCCTATTCATCGGATGCGGCCACTGCGTACTGGAAAACACCGTTCGCCACTGCAGGAACATTGTCTCTGACACCCTTGAATGGATTATCGACAAATATGCCGAAATCATCGTCACTATGTGTCAGCGCAACGTTTAAATTACTGAATTATAGATGATATATAATTGGCATATTTCATGCATGACTGTGAAAAGGGGGGAATATTGTCCCCTGAGTTGATGATGAAACCCGAGGTTACGCTGCCTTCAGGTAACGAAACCGCATAATTTTATCATGTCAAAAATTCACTTTTAACAGGTCTGTTACTGATGAAAAAAGTTACTACCGTCTGCCCTTATTGCGGCGCAGGCTGCAAACTTAAGCTGATTGTTGAGAATAACAAAATTATCCGTGCCGAAGCGGCCGATGGCGTGACAAACCAGAATGAACTTTGCCTGAAAGGTTATTACGGCTGGGATTTTCTCAACGATACCAGGCTACTCACACCACGACTGACGCAGCCGATGATTCGTTATGAGAAGAACGGTAAACTTAAGCCCGTAAGCTGGGATGAAGCCATCAACTATACAGCTAATCGACTTAAATCCATCAAAGAGCAGTATGGCCCACGCGCAATTATGACCACGGGATCATCACGTGGAACAGGTAATGAAACTAATTATGTAATGCAGAAGTTCGCACGAGCGGTCCTGAATACCAATAATATTGACTGCTGCGCACGTGTTTGCCACGGACCATCAGTTGCAGGTCTGCAGATGACACTGGGTAACGGTGCAATGAGTAATTCAATCGGCGATATTGAAAATTCAAAATGTCTGCTGGTGTTTGGCTATAACTGTGCCGATTCACATCCAATAGTAGCGCGCCGTGTAATTAAAGCGAAACAAAACGGTGCCCGAATCATCGTTTGCGATCCGCGTCGCATCGAAACCGCTCGTATAGCCGATCAGCATCTGCAATTGAAAAACGGCTGTAATATGGCACTGGTAAATGCTTTTGGTTATGTGCTGCTTGAGGAACATCTTTACGATCAAGCATACGTTGAGAAATACACCGAAGGCCTGGATATTTACCGTGAAGGGGTTCAAGGCTATAAACCGGAGGACGTTGAACACCTCACCGGTGTTCCGGCCGAGTCAGTTCGTCAGGCAATGCGTACTTACGCTGCCGCACCGTCGGCTACCATCATGTGGGGGATGGGCGTGACGCAGTTTGGTCAGGCGGTTGATGTGGTTAAAGGGCTCGCAAGCCTTGCGTTGCTGACGGGGAATCTGGGGCGTGAAGGTGTAGGGGTTGGCCCGGTTCGGGGACAAAATAACGTACAGGGTGCGTGCGATATGGGCGTGCTGCCCAACCAGTTTCCGGGTTATCAGGATGTGGAAAATAAGCAGGTCCGGACTAAGTTTGCCAGAGCCTGGGGCATAAACGTCGATGACATGGACGACAAAGCCGGCGTACGTATCACCGAAGTTCCGCATCAGGCTCTTGAAGGTAAGATTAAAGCCTACTACATCATGGGTGAAGACCCGTTACAGACCGAAGCTGATCTTGGTCTGGTACGTAAAGGTTTTGAAGCACTTGATTTTGTTGTAGTTCAGGACATTTTCATGACCAAGACAGCTGAAGTGGCAGATGTTATTTTACCCGCCACTTCATGGGGTGAACATGGCGGCGTGTTTACCTGTGCCGACCGTGGTTTCCAGCGTTTCGAGAAAGCAATTGATACCCCTTACAATGTCAAACGCGACTGGGAAATTATCAGCTTAATTGCCACAGCGATGGGATACCCGATGCATTACGACAATAACCAGCAAATCTGGGACGAAATGCGCGAACTTTGTCCTCTCTTCTTTGGTGTTACATACGAAAAAATGGGTGAAATGGGTCATGTGCAGTGGCCATGTCCAACACCCGAACATCCGGGTACACCCTATCTTTATAAAGACAACAGATTCGATACCCCAACGGGGAAGGGCCAGCTATTTGCCGCTCCTTGGCGTGCGCCAGCGGAACTCCCGGACGAAGAATACTCGCTGGTGCTTTGTACGGTCCGTGAAGTTGGCCACTACTCATGTCGTTCCATGACGGGTAACTGTGCGGCATTGCAAAGCCTTGCTGATGAACCTGGTTTTGTACAAATCCATCCGGAAGATGCAAACGAGCGGGGTATCAAAGACAAGCAGCTGGTGTGGGTCAGCTCGCGCAGGGGAAAAGTGATAAGCCGTGCAGATGTGAGTGAGCGCATTAATGCAGGGACGGTATATATGACTTACCAGTGGTGGATAGGTGCGTGCAATGAGCTGACGCAGGACAACCTTGACCCGATATCCAAAACGCCGGAAACCAAATATTGCGCGGTCAACGTTAGTCAGATTACCGATCAGTCGTGGGCAGAAAACTATGCACGGACGACTTATAGCACGATGAAGGCGCGTTTACTGCAGGCGGTGGATGCCTGACGGATCTGTTACACAACCCTGTACGTATTTTTATGCAGAGTATTTGTCGGTACGCGTATATGCCTTGAGTCAATGCATACTGGCAATACTCTGCTGAACGGAAATCAAATTGTTACCTGTCTAAATGTGATAATTGATCCAGATGGAGTTACCGGGCTGACGGTGATGTGAGGATGACCTAAAGCGGGCAGGCGCACGACTGTCCGTAGGGCGAGCAGATCGTTATTATAATTGCCCGGATCAATCACAGTCACATCCGTTATAGAATGAGGTAATCAATATTTTCACTCTCTAATCCGTATTGGCGTGAAATCTACTATTGACTGTCTGAGGGGGCAGAATAGTAGTCCGGAGATTACGCGATAATTGATATCGAAATGCGCTAATTAACGTGATCATGATCACGTTTAGGAGTGTTGTTAGTATGATTATGTCAGCATTAGCTGTTAAATAAGACTCATTAGCATTTGCAAAGGTTGCGACAATACAGGTAAATAAAAATGACGATGAACTATTTTTCATAAGGTGATCCTGTGCTGTTTAATGAGTACAACAAGCATGGTTTGTTGTTCTTTTACTTATTCAATCTGAATATTTCTTTGCTAGTGCTGTCCGTTAGAGACAAGGAGTGGTCATGGTTTTTAGAAATAAGCAAAGGAACTGTGATATTGCAGATGCGATTATTTCTGGTATTATTAATTTCGTCATTTTCTATTCTTTTATTTCTCTATATAACATATTTGTCAATAACGAACCTATAATATCAGTTTCGAGAGCACTGGTTTCGGTATTTGCCGTTGTATGCATCTTTTTTTTGAGTAATGGATATTATTCGGTGTTAAATAAAATAAGGAACTACAGAGATGAAAATACTTACAAATAGTCAAATCAATACCGTGTCTGGAGCGGGAGGCGATATCGGCCGCGAAATTGCGCAGGGACTCGGCGCTGGTGCAGGTACGTATGTCGGCGGCACACCGGGGGCCATTGCTGGTGGAATAGCTGCGGGACAGGTGTATGACTGGGCTGCCGCCCATACACCCGATCCGGCGATGTCACCTTCTGGGCTGGGTGGAACAATCAGGCAGAAACCTGCGAATTTGCCCTCCGAAGCATGGAACGCCGCGGCAGGACGAGAGTGCATATGGAGTCCTAATAACCTCAATGATGTTTGTTACTGATCCCTATGATGTCCGTATGATCTGTAACAGTGCCAAAAGGCCGGTTAAGCCGCATGAACAGTTCACAGGACCCCAATCCTCTCTGCTTCCTTAAGAAGCATGTGAGCAGAATCATCAGGGTTATCCTGATGTGTACAGTCAGTGCGGTTTATGAGCATAATTTACACTTTTACTGGTCCAAAATATGAATGTTGACGGATACAACAGTGAAACTATTGAAAGGAGCAAATCTGTTACCGGTTGCTTTGCGATGTTCCTTCTTTTTATGGGTATCACGTTCTTACCCCTGTTTTATGACGGTAGTAAGGCGCTGTTAGACAAGGGATATCTCTATCCCTTGCTCTTTAGCCTGGAATTCATGATTATCTTTCCTCTTTATTACTTCTACTTTCGTAAAAGAGAAGGTTATGGTTGGGGGAGTATCCGGATCGGCATATTCTTCCCGCTCTTTTTGTGTGTCCTGTTTATTCAGTATGTTATACCTTCGCTTATTTTTATAAAACAGGCTGAAAGCTGGTCTGTGTCCCAATTGGCACTGAAAGGTCACGTATTCTGGATGAATGCTGTAATGATGATCCTGATTGTGCCGGTTTATGAAGAAATGATTTTCCGTGGTTGTCTTTTAAGCGTGTTCAGATACTGGTTCGGAAATAATATTTACGCTGCCGGAATTGTGGTCTCTCTTATATTTTCTGCGTGTCATCTGCAGTACCTGGACTGGAGATCGTTTGTGATGCTGTTTCTGGTCTCTGGTGTATTTGTCGTAGGACGAGTCAAATCCGGTGGAATACTGATGCCCGTTTTTCTTCATATGTTGATGAACATGACCGTGATCGGTATGCCCTTTGTCACCGCTTATCTGGGGACCGTCTGATAGCGTGAGCAGTTATGGGCGTTTTCGGCTATGACGCTTTATGTTTGCCGGCGTATGCACCACTTTTTATCTCAATTTTGATCCGGGAAGGAGATATGTTTCGAAAGGAAGCTCTGGAAAGCAGGAAAAAGACGTGGTACGGGAATGCGGTTTTACTACCGGGTGTTCCCGTCTGGCTGGTCATGGCAATGTCGGCGTTTTTCCTGACCTGTCTCATGACCTTCATCATTTCAGGTTCTTACACCCGGCGTATTAACGTTCAGGGGGAAATAAGCACCTGGCCGAGGCCGGTAAATGTCTATTCTGGTATGCAGGGCTTTGTCGTCAAACAATTCATCAAAGAGGGGGACAGCATAAGGAAAGGGGAAGCTGTCTATCAGATTGATGTCAGTAAAAGTACCCGCAGCGGGGTGGTCAGTGATACGCAACGTCAGGATATTGATAACCAGTTGGCCCGTATCGGGAATATGATCGCTGGCATCAGGAAAAGTAAGGAAACAACGCTACGGACGCTTGAAAAACAGAAGTTGCAGTACAGCGAGGCTTTCAGGCGTTCTGCCGCTATTGTCCGTCGGGCGGAAGAAGGGATAAACATGATGAAGCAAAATATGGAGAACTACCGCCAGTATCAGAAACAGGGACTTATAACTAAAGATCAGTTAACCAGCCAGGTGGCACTGTATTATCAACAACAGAATAGCCTGTTGAATCTGAGCACACAGAATGCGCAGAACATCCTGCAGATAACCAGTCTGGACAGTCAGATCCAAACGCAGGCAGCTGAATTTGATAACCGCATTTACCAGATGGAACTGCAGCGTTACGAGTTACAGAAAGAACGTGTCACTACGGATGCCGGAGGCGATGTCATAGTTCGTGCATTGTCGGACGGAAAAATTGATTCGCTTAGTGTTACGCCGGGACAGATGGTCAGTGCAGGAGACAGCCTTCTGCAAATCGTTCCGCAGAACGTAAAAAGCCATGACCTGGTTTTGTGGGTACCGAATGATGCTCTGCCCTATATTTCTGTGGGTGACAGCGTGAATGTGCGCTACGAAGCTTTCCCGGCGGAAAAATTCGGACAGTTTGCGGCGAAAGTGATGCTGGTTTCCCGAACACCAGCGTCTTCCCAGGAAATGCAGACCTATGCGGGAGCGCCTCGGAACACTGCGGGAGGATCAATTCCTTACTATAAAGTGGTCGTCAGGCCGGAACGTCAGTCAATCGCTTACATGGGTAGAGATCTGCCGCTGGAAAACGGTATGAAGGCACAGAGCACATTATTTCTCGAGAAACGACGGATTTATCAGTGGATGCTGTCACCTTTCTACGACATGAAGCACAGCGTTACAGGGCCAGTGAATGACAACTAAACGCGTCCTTGCTGACCTGGGGAATAAACTTGATCTCAAACTTCGCAGACGCGTGCCAGTCGTGCATCAGACGGAATCGTCAGAATGTGGACTGGCCTGTCTGGCGATGGTTTGTGGCCATTATGGCCGAAACGTTGACCTGATTGCCCTGCGTCGGCAGTTTAACCTGTCTGCCCGGGGAGCCACGCTTGCGGGCGTCATGGAGACGGGAACTCATCTTGGAATGGAGACGCGGGCTTTATCACTTGATCTCTGTGAACTCAGCGACCTCAGGCTACCCTGTATTCTTCACTGGAATTTTAATCACTTCGTGGTGCTGGTAAGCATCAGTAAGAAGGGGTTCGTGCTCCATGATCCGGCCCGGGGCCGGAGAATAGCAGATCCCAATGAAATGTCTCAGTGCTTCACCGGTGTTGCGCTGGAGGTATGGCCCGGCAGTACTTTTGTTCAGGAGACCGTCCAGAACCGGATCAGCATGCGGGCGTTACTACGCGGTGTTCATGGCATACGCGGCGCGCTGACCAAAATCTTCTGCTTTTCACTTTTCATTGAAACAATCACCCTGATGATGCCTGTGGGCACCCAACTGGTGATGGATCACGCCATTCCCGCAGGCGATCAGGGGTTGCTTACGCTCATCTGCGCAGGCCTGATGTTTTTCATCCTGTTACGGGCCACGGTCAGTATGATACGAGCCTGGTCAACAATCGTTATGGAAACGCTGATAAACGTGCAATGGCAGTCAGGGCTTTTCCGCCATCTGCTCCAGCTGCCACTGGCATATTTTGAACGACGAAAACTGGGTGATATTCAGTCCCGCTTCGGTTCGCTGGATACGCTGCGTACGACATTTACGACCAGCGTGGTGGGGGCCATCATGGACAGTATTATGGTTGTCTGTGTGCTGGTCATGCTCGTACTTTATGGAGGATGGCTGACTGCCGTGGTACTGAGCTTTACCGCATTATATGTGATGATCCGTTTACTTACCTACAGCCATTACCGCCAGTTATCCGAAGATGCATTGGTCAGGGGGGCCAGGGCCAGTTCCTATTTTATGGAGACCCTGTACGGCATCGCGACCATTAAAATGCAAGGAATGGGACAGCGTCGAAGCCGTCACTGGCTCAATCTTAAGATTGATGCCATCAATACCGGCATCAGGCTCACCAGGATGGACATGTTATTTGGTGGGATAAACACCTTTGTAACTGCCTGTGACCAGGTTGTGATCCTGTGGCTGGGCACCAGTCTCGTGATTGATAACCAGATGACCATCGGCATGTTTGTCGCGTTCGGGGTTTTCCGCAGCCAGTTTTCAGCGCGGGTGGGTTCGCTGACAAACTATTTGCTTCAGCTGCGCATGATGAGTCTGCATAACGAAAGGATTTCGGATATTGCCCTCAATGAGCGGGAAGAGATTAAGCCGGACTCAGGACTGAAAGCCGCGATGGAGCCAGCGGGGCTGGAGACCCGGGGCCTTAGCTACCGATATGACAGCCAGTCTCCTCCTGTTTTCGTCGACCTCAGTCTCTGCATCAGACCCGGAGAAAGCGTGGCCATCACGGGCCCCTCCGGATCGGGAAAAACGACACTGCTGAAGGTGCTTTGCGGACTGTTTGAGCCCGACTCCGGTCAGGTATTAATGGACGGAACCGATATCCGACAATTGGGCATCAATAATTATCATAAAATGATTGCCTGCGTGATGCAGGATGACCGTCTTTTCTCAGGCTCGGTGCGTGAAAACATCTGTGGCTTCGCTGAAACCACCGATGATGACTGGATGATGGAATGCGCCAGAGTCAGTTATATTCATGACGTGATCATGGCCATGCCCATGGGGTACGAAACGCTTATAGGTGAACTGGGGGAAGGGCTGTCAGGTGGGCAAAAACAGCGGCTGTTTATCGCCCGGGCGCTTTATCGCCGTCCCGGAATATTATTCATGGATGAGGCCACCAGCGCACTGGATACCGACAGTGAAATCGCAGTTAATCAGGCAATTAAACGACTGAATATTACACGGATTATTATTGCGCACAGGGAAACGACGCTGCAGTCAGCTGATAGAAGAATCATTATTGGGACAGCGGCTGTGCCGTAGCCCAGCCTGGAATTGCCCGTCACAGTTTCCTGTACGGGCAGGTTATTAACTGTCAGGAACAATCTTTACCGCCAGAAAGGAAACATTTTGCAAAGTCCGCTGCGCCAGCGGCATTCGTGACAGTATCAGGATCGTGCGGATTAAATGGGGTACCTCCCAGCGTTCCCCCCAGTCCTGACGGCGACAGAGACGGATCGGGAGTATGCGTTGACGCCCAGTCATACGTCTGCCCTGCGGCGATCCCCCCGACAATCGCACCTGGTGTGCCGCCGACATATGTACCTGCGCCTGCACCAAGGCCCTGGGCAATTTCCCGACCGACGTCACCGCCTGCACCGGCTACCGTATTGATTTGATTAGTGGTCAATTCTTTCATTTCTGTATCTCCTTATTTTATACATCACCATAGAAAAGCCATTACAAACAAAAAAATGCATACAACCGCAAAATGACCTGTGGGGTTTATAGGACCCGTGATCCTACGCAGTGCTTAACGATTATCTGAATACATCAGGATGCCGTCCTTCATCGCGATTCGGGTGAAGATGGACACTGACAATAATGCAGGCAGCGACATTTGAAGGAGGCGGGGGATAATCTTCAGGCATGCACCAGATACAGGGTGACAATGCATGCCAGCCACTTCCTCACGATACATCGAAATGATAATGAGTATTATTTAACTATCTGTGCCAGCAAATGCCTACAGGGAACACGTTTAAATGTGATCGGGATCACCAACAGGCCGTGTGTCGGGGAAAAGACCCGTCATTCCCGGGTAAGGTGGTGAAGGTAAACAGGTTGCCTGTGTTCAGCCAGTCGGGTGCCTGAATACTGCTGCCAGGCACCCGACTGGCCATTTTGCTGAAATGGCTTTTTTCGAGCGAAGCCCTCTGGTAACCCGGTAGCCGATTCAGACCTCTCACAACACGCCTGGTCGCCAAAAATAAATAATCTAAAACCCAAAAAGCGTAGCGCTCTGTATCGCGGGTGGATAGGAAACATCAGGCTGACTTTGATGTTCACGGGTGCGCTATACATAGGAGAACGTCAACAAAGAACGTGATTATAAAAAGAGAGTTTTGCTGAAAGGGGGGAACTAAAGGGGGACATCAATCCAGCAGACAGGAAGATTGACTAATTAGCATTGAGTTGATGGAGAGTGATCCCCGACAGTCGCTAAACGACTGTCGGATGGCAGTATGTCGCTCATCGTCAGATACGACACCGCCACTGATGATCACGTAATTTACCAGCCGCACACCTCGTGCTCATTCTCGGTATCGTAAGCACGCACGGTATTCACCAGATCTTTTACCACGTCGGCGGCGACATCCGGTATCAGCAGCTCCATAGGAGCTTCCGTTTCATAATCGACCGATACACCGTTGCTGTTATTCGTGACCGTAACGGTATAGGTTGCCTTGCCCATGATTTACTCCTTATGCGTGTTAACCACTTTTCCAATACCTGCACCGCTGAGCGTGACGTCAGGATCGGCGAAAAAGTCGATATTAAAATAGGTATCGTCGGTCAACAGCTCAATGCGGTGCCATTTCTGCGGCGGGGAGATACCAAACGATCCCGCTTCAATGACCAGCTCCAGGTCCGGCTCGGTAGCGTCGCCGTCGGCAAAACCGAAGTAACGCACTGCACCCTGCATCACGGATAAACGGCCATAAACGCCAGCTTTGGTGTTGTGATGGGTAAAGAGGGCTTTCGGTGCCGTCTCTTTCGTCCAGAACGGTGTGGAGCGGGTATGAACAAAATTCTCAGGAATACGTAGCATAGAGTTTTCCTTCTTGATGTCAGGCGCTTAAAGCGACTTCAGTACGTCAGGCTCGACAAAAAAGTCGATGTTAAACAGCGTGTCGTCGGTCATCACTTCAATGTGGTGCCATCTCTCCGGCGGAAAAACGCCGAAATGGCCTGCTTCAATGATCAGTTCACTGTCAGGCTCAGGCGTGACTTCATCAGCATAGCCTAAGTAACGTACTGCACCCTGTGAAACGGACAGGCGAGGGTAAACGCCCGGACGTGTGCCCTTACCCAGATGACGGATGAAAATCCCGGCGGGAGCCGTCTCTTTGTTCCAGAAAGGGGTGGAGCGGGTATGAATACAACTTTGCGGAATGCGTAGCATGTTTCCTCCCATAAAAGCCTGTCTCCATTAGACTGCTTTTCGCGAAGGCAAATTTATCATAATGTGCATTTATAATGCATGTTACTAATAAAGAGGATCCCTTGTGCTCCGGGTTTGTTACGAAGTGTACTCAGTTGTTATTACCCTTATTCTTAAAAGGGTTATGATGTAACGAAAAAACTTGATCTGTGTCAACGTATGACGCATATTGCGTGCGGTTATTTTTTCGGCTCAGGTAAACAGAATGACGTTGTATCAAAAGATGTTGGTTTTCTACGCAATCATGGCGTCAATCTGCGCGTTAATCACCTGGTTCCTCTCCAAAGATCGCAAGCGCATTCGTCTGCTGAGCGCGTTTCTTGTCGGTTCGACCTGGCCGATGAGCTTCCCGGTCGCACTGCTGATCTCGCTTTTCTGAAAGCAGCCCGCACTGCTGCGGGCCGTGAAAGGTTAGCCTAACAGCCTCTGCAACGCCTTTCTTGCACAGGGTTGAACGTCTTGCGGATGATGATACTCGATGTTCTCAATCGCCCGGCTGTAGAGGGCAACCAGCCAGTCGTACACATAGACCGTTGCAGCATGCACGGGCTGCTCGCCCAGACGCGTGAGCCTTGGCGTGTCGCTGTTGACCACCGGTGTCACGAAGATCGCCTGGCCTTTACGCAGGCGGCTGGCCGGACGTTCGGCGACAGGCGTCTTTTCATACCCCAGCCAGCCCACGAAATTCCCCATTACGGCATGAAGCTGCGCTGCGCTGCTTTTATCCCCGTCGACAATATTCTGCACTTGCGCAGGCAGATCCAGCCGATAGCTGGCGACGACCAGAACGTCCGCCACCTGTTGCAGAACCGCAGGCTCCAGGCCCAGACGGGCAGCGGCGGCCTCATTGCGGCTCCACTGGCGCAGGTGGTTGATCCAGACTTTATGCGCCAGACGCGCCTTGTCTTTGGTCTGGAACGTTCCGGTGCTTTCCTGGGTATTATCCGCGAAGAGATCGATCGTATCGGTAAACAAGCCGTTGACCTGTTCTTCACGCGGCTGCTGAACGGCCAGCAGCGTCTCAAACGCGCTTAACGGAGGAAGTAAACCCTCCAGCAGTTCACCATGGCGGGCGGCACTGCCCTGCAGGGTGCGGACCATATTTTCGGCCTGCGCGCGTCTGGCCTCGGGTGTTTGCGTCAACGGCGCAAGCCAGGGCTGCATCAGCGCCGCCAGCGCGTGCTGTAGCGATGAGTGTAATGCGCGCAGGCGTTTCTGACGTTGAGCAGGCAGGGTGGCTTGCGACAGCCACTCCACCACGCGCTGCATGCTGTGGCTATCCAGCGCCTGCAAGGTTCCCCAGCGCAAACCCGGTTGACCCAGCAGCTGTTGCACCGCCTCGTCGAGATTGTGTTTGGTGGTAAACCGCGCGTCGTGCGGCGTAATGGCCCACACCAGCCCCGGCAGGGCCGACGCGTCGGCTGACTGGGTTTCTTGCACCCAGTTCAGCAGCACGTTGGCCGTATGGGCCGTCTGATCGTGTCGGGCCGTCGCGTTGCAGACAACCAGGACATCAGGCTGCAGCTGCTGGCGATAGTGATCGAGCAACCACTGGCGCTTGGCCTGCGTCAGCAGCGGTGTCTCATCCGTGGTGAACGCCGGAATATCAATCAGATCGACATCGTCCAGCACGCCGTGCTCAACGGGCAGGACCAGCTCGCGGGTCAAAAACGCCAGCACGTCGACGGGAATGCTGATGGCGTTAAGCATGTCGCCGTGGCTGAGCGGGTGTAGCAACGCTTCCTGCGCGTCGGGTGAGGTCAGGGCGGTGTGGGTGAGAAACCCTTCGCACGGCAGACCGAAGTTATCCACCAGCAGGCTCAGCGGGGCAGCAAGCTCGCGCGCATGGCTGGTTTGATGCAGCATATGCGCAAACCTCAGCCACTGCTGGGTTAACTCCTGCTGTTCGCCCCACAGCAGCGACCAGACGCTGGCGCGGGTGCTGAGATCGAGGGAAGGCACAAGCGTGGCAATCTGATGCCAGAGCGCGTCATCAATCTGTTGTTTCGCGCGCGGTACCGCGTTCTGCCAGAAGCGGGCGATAGCTCCCACTTCATGCGCGCTCATTCCCGGCACGCCCTGCGGCTGGCGAAGCGCGCGCCATTTTTCAAGCCGGGCTTCGATAACCGATTTCTCCACCGGGCGGATCTGCGGATGAAGGAGAGTGCGTGCGATAAACAGCTGTACCAGTTCCGCTTCCGTGACCAGGCTCAGACGCAGCGGGAAGGCGTCATCCGCAATGTCAGGGTGCTTTTTCGTAAAGCGAACGGCCATGTTGGTCAGGCCGTGGCCCGGGTTAATATGCGAAAAATAGTCGAACGTGCGCTGCCCAAGGGACACGTTCATTCGGCCGCTACCGCTGCCGCACAGCGAGGTGAGCAGGTGCGCTTTCGCCGCCTGCGAATGACCGTACAGGCCAATGCTGCTCTGGCTTGCCAGCGCGCGGTCAATCGCCTGTTCACGCGCCTGGGCTGCATTCAGTCGCGCCAGCAGCGCATCCGCATCGTTATCCAGCATCGGGGCATGCTGGCGCGTCTCGTTAATCCACCCGATCAGGGCCTGAGTGGTGGTCGTCATCGCAGTCATTTCAGGTATACGCTCCCGCTGTCGATCCAGTAATGGCTACCGCTATGACGGCGATCGGCCAGGGTATTCAGTTTAAACGTTAAGGCATCTGGCGGAACGGGCGTGCCGTCCTGCAGCCACGCGTCGCTCAGCTCGAACGATTCCGGGCCTTCATGCTTGCCGCCGCCGCGCAGTTTGAGGCGCACGTTCAGCACGCCGTCGCCGGCAATGGCTTTTGCCAGTTCGGCAGAGTTGATGCTCAGGGTGTACAGCGGCGTAGCCGGCCAGCGGGCGTTTGCCAGCTGACGGAAGCCCAGGGTGACGTTTCCGCGCAGCGGGAAGTGAAGCCGTGCGTCGAGTCTGGCACCCGGCTTATCAAGATCGACCTCCTGATACCAGACGTTCTCGTCGCGCAGTGTATTCACCGTGTTGTCCAGTACGCCCAGATAACGCACGGTGGAGTACGCACCGATGTCAGCCGCTTTGAAGTTAAAGCGCGGCAGGCGAAGATCAAGCGCCAGGCTGCACAGCATCGCCCCCACCGCAGCGGTTGATTTCGGATTGCCAATGCGCCCCTGCTGGCTGAAGGGATACCACTCGTGAACCTGGTACTTATCCAGCCAGACGATGCGGTTTACCGGCACCGGCTGCAGGTGGCGGATTAAGGCCTGGACACCGGGCAGACAACCCGGACGGCCAGTGATCAGCAAAATGTCACAGCTGTAATGCGAGATCGCTTCACACACCGCATGAAGCGGTGCCGCCAGCGTGAACTGGCCCGCCAGCATCGCGTCCTGCATTTCCCGGAAATTGACGTGCAGCGGAACCGCGAACAGGTCGAACGCGTCGGACCCTGCTGGCAGGGCGTGGTCGATGGCCTGTTGCAGATAGTTCATCACGTTGCGCGTAGGCTTCTGTGGGAGCAAATCGCCAAAAGTGGCGTGCAGCCCGGCCAGCGGATCGTCGATATCGCTCGATTCCCACGCCGCCAGAATCGCGTGCCCCAAAGGCATAAAGAGCTGAAGGGCGGTTTGCTGGCGCAGCACGGCCTGGGTATCAATACGGCCTGAATCCCCGAACAGCGAAGCCATCAGCAGGGACGCGTCCGCCATTCCGGATTTTTGCAGCTGGGTTTGCAGTGCGGGAAGGACATAGCGCTGGATAACGTCCAGCAGGGTGTCATCCCCTGCGACCTTGAACCCTTCACGGAACAGCAGCTGCGGGGTAATTTTAACGTTGTTACCCGAGCCGTCGTCGAGCTGATAGTGGGTAATGGCCATATCGGTCGTGCCGCCGCCAATGTCGATAGAGGCGACGCGCAGCGCCCGACCAGGCTCAACGCCAGGCTGCGGTTCACGATCGGGACGAGCAAGCGAAGCGAAAAAGGCTTCGGTCTGTCCGCCAAAATGAGATATCGCTTCGTTGTACAGCCACACCAGCTGGCCACAGCTCGCCTCATCCCACTCCATCTGGATTTCAGGAACCGGCACAACGCTTTTTTCCTGCTGTTTACGGCTGGCAAAATCGTCGTCCTGCGGGTGCCATCCCATCGCTTTCCAGACGATGGCGATCGCTTCAAACATGCGACGGCGGAAGATCTCACGCTCCTGTTTCGGCATGGCCGACGGCAGGGTGAGGATCAGGGTGCGCAGCTGGCGCGGCGAAGCCGGGAAGCCAAGGCGCAGGCGGGTGGCGACGCTGTTAATCTGTCCCAGCGCCTGCGCCAGCAGTTCACACAGCATATGCGTCATCAGGGTGCTGCGGCTGTACTGCGGCGAGAAAACCGGCAGCCGTTCATCCTGCGGCAGCGTAAAGAGCGGTTCGCCGTCGTCGTTCATCAGGTTCATCAGCGGGAACGCCGTCGCCAGGGGTTCCCGCTGCGTTTTGCTGTTCATCTGGCTAAAGCGCCAGTCCTGCACAACCGGGGTTTCATCCCACAGGTAGCGGCGCGGGCTGGAAATACCGCTGTTGCCCTCGGTGCCCAGACGCTGCATCGCCAGCTTGCGGGCCTCGTCGCCCACGCGAACGATAGAGGGCCAGACAAAGGCATCCTCGCGGCCACTTTCCACCGAGAAGTGCTGTTTGCCAAAGCGGGCCTCTGAAAACTCCAGGCGGCTGGTGAACAGCGGATCGTTAAGGAACTGCGGTTCGCTCAGGGAACGCACCTGCAGCTCGGCGGTCTGACGCAGGCCGTCATTGGCATCGCCATGATCTTCGATAATAACGCCACAGGTATGGGTGTTTCCCACGTCGAGGATCAGGTCGACGGGGATCGCCGGGGTGCTGAGCGTATGGGTGACAAATTTCACCTCGGGCACGGTAAGCTGCTCGCCGAGCAACGTCAGCAGGTTCAGCCAGTGCGCCTGGTATTCAAAGCTGCGCATGGCCTGATGCAGATCGCGCTCGGCGCGGTTTTCAACTACCGTCGCGTACTGGCTAAAGGCTTCGCGCAGCCAGCCGTCGATCCAGGTCTGGTCGAGGAAGCTTTCGACTTCGCTATCACGCCAGGCAAGCGCAAACCGTGTGCCGTTCAGAATATCGTTTTCAACGGGGGAGAGTGCGGCGGTGGCATGCTCCGCAATCTGGCTGTCGAGCGCCAGGGTGACGCGGTGCGTATTGCCTGCCGAATCCGGTGCAGTTAGCTTGCGGATCTGCACGCGTGCCCAGTTATCAGGCCCCTCTACAAAGGTGCGCGGCGGGTTAAAGCGCAGAAACGGCAGAGGAAGCCAGACGCCGTCCAGCACAGCAAGGGACTGGTGCAGCGTAATGGTGCTCTCGGGCTTCAGGACTTCTGGCTGGCCGCCGCCCGTCGCCGGGAGCGTGTAGCGGCCATTGACCAGATCGTAATCAAGACGCAGCAGAGGGCCGTTGGCGGTTTTGCGGACAAACCGCCCGGTGCTGGCGGTGTCCTGGGGCGTCAGACCAAAATCCAGAAATTGCACGCCGCTGTTAGCAATAAGCGTGACGCTCTGTTTGTAGTCGCAAAGATTTACCAGCATAGGATCAGGCACCTGCTTTTTTGAACGTCAAAGGAACAACGGTTTTGGCATCATATCGGGCGCTGCATTCCGCCACGTCGCTGGTGCCGGATTTACAGGAGACTTCCGGCATCGGATAACGCGAGCCATCCGTGCAGCGGGCGTTGCCGCGGCTTTTGATCATCAGTTCACCGTTGCTGTGCAAGCCGGAGAAGATCTCCGCGCGACAGACAATATTGTCCCCGTGAACGACGCGGGCAGTACCTTTGTTGTTCTGGATCTGATAGCGCAGCGAGGGCGGCTTGCCGGTGATCGGATCTTTTACGTCCAGAATCACGCGCCAGGTACCGTTCAGGAAGCGGGTCGAACCGGCTTTCACCTGATCGGCCTCCATGACCATGGCATCTTTCGGGATCGCAGCAATCACTACAGGCTCCGGCTCAGGCGCTTTCACCTGTGGTGCCACGACGACGGCCTGGTGCAGCGGCAAATTCATCGTCAGCGGTTCGACCGTTTTCACCGGAGCAGGCGCGATAACGACCGCAGCAGGCGCTGCTACAGGAGCAGGTTCGGCTGAAGGTGCCTGTTCAGGCCACAGCAGCGGAGTGGCGATGGCGGCAACAATCACGGCGGCAACGGGCAGCGACCACAGCGGGACGCGGCGTTTTTTTACCACGATTTTGGCCGGAGGTTCGCCAGCGGGTTCCGTCACCTTGTGGGCGGGCGCTGGCTCATAGAGCGCCTCTTCCGTAATGCGTACGCCGGGAGCGGGCGGGGCGGGAGTCATCAGCGGCTCGTCGGCCTGGGCGAACGTGACAGGTGGGGCTTCGGGTTCCGGTTCTGGCTCGGGTTCTTCGATGACCACCGGGTCCGGTTCAGGGATCAGCGCGTCGCGCAGGCAGCTCAGTACATCATCGCGGGCGTTTTCGTTAAGATTTACGAAGCCCCAGAAGCAGATCACCGGTTTGCCATCCACCAAATACAGAAAGTTTTCGCCAGGGAACTGGAACGCTTTGGAAAGCAGGGAGCCAAACAGCTGCTGGGCGGTTTTCGGCGACTGGATACACTTTTTGCTCAGCGACTCCACGCTCGCCAGCGTACTTTCGAGGTAGCGCAGGGCGCGAAACCGGTCGTCTTCTCCGGCGGCTTTCCAGCTTGTCACCGCTCCCTCAATGGGGGCGTACCAGTCAACGCGATCGCCGCCGTCGTTGACCTGCGGGATAGCCAGACAATCAACTATCGACTGTTGCTTGCGCAAGCGGAGTGCTTCCCGGATTTGCAGCGCTGATTCAAATACGGCCTGTCCGCCGCCGCCAACGGCCTGAAAATCATCCAGATTACCGCTGCGTAAAAGTGTTTTTGCCACGATGTGTTCCCATAGACTTCTTTACACCGTTACTTTAACGAAAAGGTAAAACAAGCAAACGGCAGAGGAGACGCCAAAAGCGCCGATTTCTTGCGGCATTGTTCGTAACGGTTGTGCTTGACGAAGAAGGGAACTTAAGGCAAATCACACTCTCTGCGCTGGTTGGAAAATCAGCGAAAAACACTGCTTTAGAATAACCTGATAGTGTTTCGTTATTTGCCAGGTGATATCGGCTGTGCTGTTATTACTGTCCACAATAATAAAACCGAAAGGGTTATAACCATGTCTACAGGGAAAACGCTGCTCGCCCTCGCGCTGAGCACTCTTTTACCGGCAAGCGCCGCATGGGCGGCAAATAACGATACGCTTATTTACTGCTCTGAAGCCTCGCCAGAGTCGTTTAACCCGCAGATCGCCAGCTCCGGCCCGACGTTTGTCGCCAGCTCTCAGGTACTTTACAACCGCCTGATTAACTTTGATCCGGTGAAAAATACGCCGGTGCCATCCCTGGCGGAGTCATGGACCATTTCTCCTGACGGCAAAACCTATACCTTTACGCTGCGTAAAGGGGTTAAGTTCAACAGCAACAAATACTTCAAACCTACCCGCGATTTTAACGCCGATGACGTTATTTTCTCCGTCATGCGTCAGAAAGACCCTAAGCATCCGTATCACAATGTCTCTCAGGGGAATTACGAATACTTTAACGACGTGGGCCTTGATAAGCTGATTCAGGACGTGAAAAAGATCGATGATTATCACGTACAGTTTACGCTCAGTGAGCCAAACGCGGCGTTCCTCGCGGACTGGGGAATGGACTTTGCTTCCATTCTGTCAGCAGAGTATGCGGACGTGATGCTCAAAAAAGGAACGCCAGAGAACGTCGATACCTGGCCAATCGGTACCGGCCCGTATGTTCTCCAGCAGTACAAAGTGGATTCGCTGATCCGCTACGTGGCGAACCCCAACTACTGGGATGGCGCGGTTCCCACGAAGCACCTGATCTTCTCCATCACGCCTAACGTGGAAACCCGTCTGGCGAAACTGCAAACCAATGAATGCCAGGTGATCCCTGCGCCGTCGCCGGTGCAGTTTGATGTCATCAAGAAAAACAAAGATCTGACGCTGCACTCGGTGGATGCGTTGAACGTGGGCTATCTGGCGTTTAACACCGAGAAAAAACCTTTTGATAACGTGCTGGTACGCCAGGCCCTGAACTACGCGACGGATAAAAAAGCCATCGTGAATGCGGTCTTTATGGGGTCCGGTACGGTGGCAAAATCGCCGATCCCGCCGAATATGATGGGCTTTAATCACGACCTGAAAGATTACGCCTACGATCCTGAAAAAGCCAAAGCGCTGCTGAAGCAGGCCGGGCTTGAGAAGGGCGCGGAAGTGACGCTGTGGTCCATGCCGGTTCAACGGCCTTATAACCCGAATTCGCGTCGCATCGCAGAGATGATCCAGAGCGACTGGGCGAAAGTTGGCGTGAAGGCCAAAATCGTCTCCTACGAGTGGGGCGAGTATCTCTCCGGCATGCGCAAAGGCGAGCACGACTCGGCGCTGTTTGGCTGGATGTCGGACAACGGCGATCCGGATAACTTCGCGGACGTTCTGCTGGGCTGCAACAGCATCAAAACCGGATCCAACGCCGCGCGCTGGTGTGATAAGGGGTATGATGGGCTGGTGCAAAAAGCAAAATTAACCAGTGACCCAACCGAGCGTGCGAAACTCTACGGCCAGGCGCAGGAGATTTTCTACCAGCAGGCTCCGTGGATTGCCCTTGCAAACGGCAAGACGTTCTATGCCACCCGCAGCAACGTCACCGGGTATAGCGTCAGCCTGATGGGCAGCGATTTCTCGAAGGCGAGATTGAATTAACCATTTTGCCCGGTGGCGCTGCGCTTACCGGGCCTACAAGTCTTGGGTAGGCTGGGTGAGGCGTAGCCGCCACCCGGCAAATTATAAGGAGTGACAGTGTCACATTTAAATGAAGTGATTGCCCGCGTCGACGCCGCTCTACAGGAGAGCGTAATCGCCCACATGAATGAACTCTTGATCGAACTGAGCGACGACACTGAGCTTAGCCGGGAAGATCGTTACACCCAGCAGCAGCGGTTACGTACCGCAATTGCCCATCACGGCAAGCAGCACAAAGAAGAGATGGACGCTCGCCTCGAACAGCTGACGAAGGGCGGCACAATCCTTTAACTCAGAACTGACGGCGGGCCACCAGCCACGCGCCGACCACCAGCATTACTGCGCCACATCCCGGCCCGATCAGGGCGCGCAGCGGGACCCCGTGGCTTTTCAGAATATCCATTACCAGCCCGCCAATCAGTTGGCTGGCTACCAGCACGGCGATGGTCGTTGCCGCGCCAACGTTCTGGTATCCGCTGATACTGGCAAAGACAAAAAACGATCCCAGCAAACCGGGGATCAGCGTCCACCAGCGTATCGTCGCGGCCAGTTCACCGAATCCGCTAAAACCCTGCTTAATCAGTAAAATGCTGACAAACAACACGATACCGACCAGCGAATTGAGCAGCATGGCGATAAGGATGGTGGACGAAGACTGGGTGATGCGCACCATCAGCATATTTTGCACCACCAGACCGATGCCCGCCGCAACCAGACAGGCCAGCGTAATCGACTGATTCATGGCAGGGCGTCCGGATCGCTGCGCTCATCCAGCTGCAGCTGCATAAAGGTTAAATCCAGCCAGCGGCCAAACTTGGTGCCCACCTGCGGCATTTGCCCGGTAGTGATAAAACCCAGCGTATCGTGCAGATGGATCGAGGCGTGGTTTTGCGTCTCTATTCCCGCCACCATCACGTGTTTGCCCATTTTGCGGGCTTCATCAATCAGCGCATTCATCAGCACCCGGCCAATCCCTTTTCCCTGATGGTCCGGGTGAACGTACACCGAGTGCTCAACCGTATGGCGAAAACCTTCGAAAGCCCGCCAGTCGCCGAACGAGGCATAGCCCGTCACCGTGCCGTTCTCTTCGCTGACCAGTACCGGAAAACCGGCCAGCGTCCGCGCTTCAAACCATGCGATGCGGTTATCGACATCCACGGTTTTGTCGTTCCAGATAGCAGCGGTGTGCAATACCGCATGGTTGTAGATATCACCGATGGCGGCGCAATCTTCTTTGCAGGCATGACGAACGATCATGGCGAACCCTCTGAGCGTGTTGTTCACTATAGTAGTACGGATTTGTCACGATATTACACAAGGGTGACGTGACTACGCTACGGCATAATCCATATTTTTTTGTTATGAAAACTGCGTTGAAATGCTGTTCATACACTATAGTATGACGTCATGAACACTATTTCAGACAATATGAATCAACGGATTAGCGCCAGAATTCGCCTTGAACGGGAATCCCGGGGATGGTCATTGAGCGAGTTGGCCGACCGGGCCAGCGTGTCGCGTGCCATGATCCACAAAATTGAACGCGGAGAAAGCAGCCCCACGGCGACGCTGCTTGCGCGTTTGTCCGGGGCATTTGGCATCAGCATGTCGACCCTTATTGCCCGCGCCGAAATGCAGGAAGGCAAACTGCTGCGTCTGGCGAACCAGCCGGTATGGCGCGACCCGCAAACGCACTATCTTCGCCGCCACGTCTCACCGCGAACCGACCTGCCTATCGATCTCGTCCAGGTTGAACTCCCTGCAGGCAGCGACGTGCCCATGCCCGCATCATCCTACGCGCTGGCGCGCCAGCTGATCTGGCTGCAGTCCGGGAAGCTGGTCTTTCTGGAGGGGGACACCCGCCATGAAATGAACGCGGGAGATTGCCTGGAGCTGGGGCCGCCCAACGACTGTCGGTTTATCAACGAGACCGATGCACCGTGCGTGTATCTGGTAGTCAGGCTTAATCAGTCCGGAACGTAACAATCATGTGGCCCGTCGAGACGGGCCGCGCAGGACATTTGCACAAATGAGGAGCGATCTATGAGTCAATCTGCAATGCAAAATCGTCGCTGGGTACTGGCGTCTCGCCCGCATGGCGCACCGACGCCAGAGAATTTTCGTTTAGAGGAACAGCCCATTCCCGAGCCGGGAGAGGGCCAGGTGCTGTTGCGCACCGAGTGGCTGTCACTCGATCCGTATATGCGCGGACGCATGAGCGATGCGCCATCCTATTCGCCACCTGTTGAGATTGGGGCGGTGATGGTGGGGGGAACGGTCAGCCGCGTTGAGCGGTCAAACCATCCCGATTTCAAACCCGGCGAGTGGGTGCTCGGCTACAGCGGCTGGCAAACCCATGCGTTGTCCGACGGAAAGGATCTGGTGAAACTCGGTGACAACCCTGCGCATCCTTCGTGGTCGCTGGGGATCCTGGGTATGCCGGGCTTTACGGCCTATATGGGCCTGCTGGATATCGGGCAGCCCAAAACCGGCGAAACCCTGGTGGTGGCCGCAGCAACCGGGCCTGTCGGCGCGACGGTCGGGCAAATCGGTAAAATCAAAGGCTGCCGCGTCGTGGGCGTAGCTGGTGGCGAGGAAAAATGCCGTCATGCGGTCGAGGTTCTGGGATTCGACAAGTGTATCGATCACCATGCGGATAACTTTGCGCAGCAGCTGGCCGATGCCTGCCCGGACGGCATCGACGTCTACTATGAGAACGTCGGCGGTAAAGTCTTTGATGCCGTATTGCCGCTGTTGAACACCTCCGCCCGCGTACCGATTTGCGGCCTGGTCAGCGGCTATAACGCCACCGACCTGCCGGACGGCCCCGATCGTTTGCCGCTGCTGATGGGCACACTCCTCAAGAAGCGCATTCGTATGCAGGGGTTCATCATCGCCCAGGACTATGGGGATCGCATCGACGAGTTCCAGGCGCAGATGGGCCGCTGGGTGCAGGAGGGCAAAATCCATTATCGTGAGCAGGTCACGGATGGGCTGGAAAATGCACCTCAGGCATTGATCGGCCTGCTAGAAGGGAAAAACTTCGGCAAAGTCGTGATACGCGTGGCGGCTGATAACAAATAAATCGTTCATGGCGGGTTTTCCCGCCATAATCATTTGTGAAGATACGATATATTGTCTTTAATTAAACAGCATAGCGCTCGGCGTCATCAGCATAGACGGCCCGACCGCGATAAAAAATACCGTTTGCAGTATTTGCGTTTATGCGCATCTCCCAATACCAGGCATAACGATACAGGATATATCAACCCGGCGGCGTTTTTTAACGGCCGCTGCAAAGAGCATTTTGTTTTGGCTACGGGAAGTGAATATGCTTGATTTGGATCATTTAGAAAAGGCACAACGAATCAGTCTGACTATGCAAGTTGAGATCAGTTTGAAAGGGGCATTAATTACCGGCTCCCTCAAACCTGGCGCACGGCTGATCACCAAAGAAATTGCAGATAAACTAGGCACCAGCATTACGCCGGTGCGTGAGGCGCTTTTGCGGCTGGTCTCCGCAGGGGCACTGCATGCCACGCCAGCACAGGCTTTTCTGGTGCCGGAAGTGACGCTCGAACGCTACAAAGAGATCAATACCATCAGAAAGCAGCTGGAGCCGATGGCTGTCGCTGCTGCCTGTGGTCACATGTCTGAAGCCAAAGTGAATGCGTTACGTGAAATGTCAGAAGCTTTTCATGAGGCCATGCGGCAGGGCAATGTGCAGCGTGCGCTGCACGCTAACCGCGTATTTCGTTTCAGCCTCTATCAGTACGCTGAAATGCCAACGCTGAGCGCGCTTATTGAGCAACTGTGGGTGCGCATCGGGCCGTGCATTAACTATTTGCATGACGAGTTCAAGGACGTTCCGGTTGACACTTACCACTATGCGGAGCTGCTTGACGCCCTTGAGCGAAAAGATGTCGTCGCCAGCCAAAAAGCGATCGATAAATTGATTGATGAAGCGGATGCACTTTTACAGCGGCAATATTTTAGCTAGGGAATTATCGGGTCAAGAGTCTATTTTATATTCAACACATTTATTTGATGAATAATTCCCGGGGCATTTCGCCACCGGGAATACGCATTTCTAAATCCATTCGAGAATCAGGCTCGCCAATAACGCAGGTTAAATGGCGAGGCCGAATCATTGTTTATTCAAACCGGTAAGACACCGACAATCCTACGCCATAGTTACGACCCGGAGCAGGTTCGTAATAACGCCCGTTAGATTCATTGACGATCACCGATCCGGCATACTCTTTGTCGAACAGGTTGTCGATGCGACCAAAGACGTCCATACCCCAGTTACCGTAGTTAAACTTATACCCGGTGTTCAACCCGACGACCGTATACGATGGCGCTTTCGCCGTGTTTTCGTCGTCCGCCATAATATCGCTCATATACCGCACGTCGGTACCGGCGTACCAGCCATCCTCCGGCTGCCAGCCGAACGCGGCGTAACCCATATTACGGGCGATCCCCGGCATCCGGTTGCCGTTACAGTCTCCCTCGCTGCACACGTTAGTGCGGTAGGTGGCATCGAGATAAGTCCACGCCATTTTCAGTTTCCAGTTTTCGGCGAACTGCTGGTCGAGCGAAACCTCCACACCCTGACGTCGGGTTTTACCGGCATTTTTATAGCTGGTGCGCCCGCCCGCGCTGGAATCCACCACGATCTCATCGTCGGTGTCGGTGCGGAACAGCGCCGCCGTCAGCAAGCCATTGCCGATGCGGGTTTTACTGCCCACTTCATAGGTGTTGTTGGTTGAGGGTTGCAGACCAATGTTCAGGCCACCCTGGTTATCCGGACGATAGGAAAGCTCGTTGATGGTCGGCGTTTCAAAGCCACGACCGGCTGCGGCATACAGGTTCCACGCGTCGGTCACGGCGTATTTCACCGCACCAGCCGGGAGCCATTTGTGGTAGCTCGCGTCACCGCTGTCATCGCCGTTTTGCGGGGTAACATAGTGGTCATTCGAGTCGAACCAGACCGAGCTGTAGCGCACGCCCGCATCCACCGAGAGTTTCTGCGTCAGCTGCCAGCGGGTTTGCAGGTAAGGGTCAACGTTCCACATTAAATTGCGTTCGTTGCGGCGCTTGTCGCCTTTGACGCCGTAATCCGGCACACCGTTATGCATCACGAAGTTCTCGTAGCCGCGACGATCTTCGCTAAGGTTTTCATAGTTCAGGCCGGTGGTGAAAGTGACCGGCACCAGCAGTTCACCACGGTGGGTCCAGCGGGTGTCGATACCCTGATAGTGGCGCTGCATATCAATCACGCCGCCGGAGTGGGTGGGCCTCAGCTGCGGCTGGTAAGGAATCGACTGATACTGCGTCATCTCGCGCTCACCGGCGTACATCATCACGCTGAGATCGTCCTGCTCGCTCATCTGGCGGTCATAGCGTAGCCCGGCCTGGGTCTGCTTGATGGTTTTGCGCGTGTTAAACGCATCGCCGCGCGGCGACTGGCGCGGATCGTTTTGCCACTCCTGATAGCTCAGCCCGCCCGGATCGTTGGCTTTCATGTCCACGCTGTTAAAGATCAGCGTCAGCTTGCTGACGTCATCAATGCGCACGCCAAGTTTAGCGTTGGCAAGGTTTTTACGCGCGCCGCTGTGGTCGCGATAGCCTTTGGTGGTGAAGCGGGTGGTTGAGACGGTGTAATCCACATCGCCCGCGTGCGTCCCGTCGCCCATTGCGCCGGTCGCCTTCATGCCGTAGCGCCAGGTACCGTAGCTGCCATAGTAGCTGCTGGCTTCAATGGTTGGCGGCTGCTGTCCGGTTTGGGTGTTGATATTAATGACGCCGCCAGAGGCGTTTCCGTACAGGGCCGAGAAGGGGCCGCGAAGCACTTCAACGCTCTCCACGCTGGAGAGATCGATGTTTGAGGTCTGGCCCTGACCGTCGGGCATGGTCGCCGGAATACCGTCCACATACATGCGGATACCACGCACGCCGAACGTTGAGCGTGCGCCAAAGCCGCGCATCGAAAGCTGAAGATCCTGCGCATAGTTCTGACGGTTCTGAACCTGTAGCCCCGGCACGCTGCCGAGCGATTCAGACAGGTTAATGCGCGGCGCGGCGTGACGCATATCATCGCCGTTCACCACGCTTACGGCCGCAGGCGTATCAAGCTCGGAGACGGTCTGAGGGGTCGCGCTGACGATCATGGTCTGTTCCTCTGCGGCCCCGGCGCTCAGCGGGCCAAACGTGACGGGAACCAACAACAGCGGGAGCGTTGCCCTACGGGCAGAAATGATTTTCATGAAATAAACCGGTTATGAAAGAAAACGAACCAAATGGAACATGTGCATACATGTTAAATCTTTTGTAAATCTTTTGAAAACTATAACCGCACGTTGCGTTAATGGAAGGGCAGAGAGGAAAGAAAAACTCCACATTTAACAAATTAATGATTACTATTCTCATTAAAAATGGACAAAGCCACGACTTTGTCCCCCGGAAGCGATGTCAGCAGTACACACTCTTTTTTAAAAAGGAATTGTTATGTCTTTACGTCATCTGTGCTCACCGCGCCTGAAAAATTCTCTGCTGTTAAGTTCGTTACTCCTTGCCGGAGCGTTCCAGGCGCACGCCGCCGACGACATGCTGCGTAAGGCTGTGGGTAAGGGTGCTTACGAAATGGCGGTGAGCCAGCAGGAGAATGCGCTGTGGGTTGCGACGTCGCAAAGCCGCAAGCTCGACAAGGGCGGCGTGGTCTATCGACTGGATCCGGTTACGCTGGAAGTGACGCAGGCCATTCATAACGATCTCAAACCGTTTGGCGCCACCTTCGACAAATCCACCCAGACCCTGTGGTTCGGCAACACCACCAGTAGCGCCGTGACGGCCATTGACGCGAAAACGGGCGACGTGAAAGGGCGTCTGGTGCTGGATGACCGCAAGCGTAGCGAAACGGTTAAACCGCTTCAGCCGCGCCAGCTGGTTGCCGATGACACCACCCATACCGTTTACATCACCGGTGTCGGCAAAGAGAGCGTGATCTGGGTAGTCGACGGCGCCACGCTGAAACTGAAAGAGACCATCGCCAATACGGGCACTTACGGTACTGGCCTGGCGCTGGATGCGCAGGCGAAACGTCTGTACACCACTAACGGCGACGGCGAGTTGCTGACGATTGATACCGCGACCAACAAAATCCTGAGCCGTAAGAAGTTGCAGGACGACGGCAAAGAACACTTCTATCTGAATCTGAGTCTTGATACCGCAGGCCAACGCGCGTTTGTGACTGATTCAAAGCAGCCTGAAGTGCTGGTGGTGAGCCTGAAAGACGGAAGCGTTGTCGAGAAAATCGCCGCGCCGGAATCGCTGGCGGTGCTGTTCAACCCGGCGCGCAATGAGGCGTACGTGACCCATCGCGAAGCGGGCAAGGTCAGCGTGATTGACGCGAAAACCTACAAAGTAACGAAAACCTATGATACGCCGGTCTACCCGAACAGCCTGGCGCTGTCTGCCGACGGTAAAACGCTGTATGTGACGGTGAAGCAGAAATCGACTCGCCAGCAGGAAGCAACCCAACCTGACGATGTCATTCGTATCGCGCTGTAATGTGGGTATTGCCCGGTGGCGCTGCGCTTACCGGGCCTACAAAACCGTGAACCGCAGGCCGGGTAAGGCGAAGCCGCCACCCGGCTTTTTTATTATCGTGACGTCTCTTCAACCAGCGGACGGTCATGCTGGTCAACATCATGATGAACCGGCACGGTGCTGTGAATTTCGTTAATGCGCTTACCGGGCCGACAAAACCGTGAACCTTAGGCCGGGTAAGGCGAAGCCGCCACCCGGCTTTTTTATTATCGTGACGTCTCTTCAACAAGCGGGCGATCATGCTGGTCCTCATCATGATGAACCGGCACGTTGCTGTGAATTTCGTTCACCCGCTTACCGGGCCTACAAAGCCGTGAACCGTAGGCCGGGTAAGGCGCAGCCGCCACCCGGCTTTATTATTATCGTGATGTCTCTTCAACCAGCGGGCGGTCATGCTGGTCAACATCATGATGAACCGGCGCGGTGCTGTGAATTTCGTTAACGCGCTTACCGGGCTTACAAATCCGTGAACCGTAGGCCGGGTAAGGCGAAGCCGCCACCCGGCTTTTTTATTATCGTGATGTCTCTTCAACCAGCGGGCGGTCATGCTGATCATCATCATGATGAACCGGCGCGGTGCTGTGAATTTCGTTAACGCGCTTACGCACGCCAAACCAGCCGATAATCAGTACAACGGCTAACACCGGAATGGTCGCGATGGTGTATGTACCGTTCGGGTAGTCAAACGCCATTAGCACCAGCACGCTGAACAGGAACAGCAGGGTCAGCCAGGATGTCACCGGCGCACCCGGCAGCTTAAAGCTCACCTCGGCGGCTTTCCCTTCTTTAATCGCTTTGCGCAGACGCATCTGGCAAACCACGATAAAGGCCCAGGAGGCGATGATGCCCAGCGCGGCCACGTTCAGGACAATCTCAAACACCTGAGACGGCACCAGATAGTTCAGGAACACGCCAAAGACATACACCACCAGCGTGGCGAGGATACCGGCGTACGGCACCTGCTGCTTGCTCATCTTCGACATGAATTTCGGCGCGGAGCCGCCCATGGACATCGAGCGCAGAATACGGCCAGTCGAGTAGAGGCCGGAGTTCAGGCTGGAGAGGGCGGCGGTCAGTACCACGATATTCATGATACTGCCCACGTACGGCACGCCAAGCTTAGAGAAGAAGGTCACAAACGGGCTTTGTCCCGCCTGATAGGCATTCCACGGCAGCAACAGTACCAGCAGCACCACGGAGCCAACGTAGAACAGACCAATACGCCAGATCACGCTGTTGATCGCTTTTGGCACCATGGTCTGCGGATCTTTACACTCGCCAGCGGCGGTGCCGACCAGCTCAATAGAAGCAAAGGCGAACACCACGCCCTGAACCAGCACCAGTGCGGGCAGCAGGCCGTGCGGGAAGAAGCCGCCGTTATCGGTGATGAGGTGGAAGCCCGTGGCGTTGCCGTCCAGGGGTTTACCCGTGCCGAGGAACACCGTACCGACCACCAGGAAGATTACGATCGCCAGCACTTTCACCAGTGCAAACCAGAACTCCATCTCGGCGAACCACTTCACGCCGATCATGTTCATGGTACCGACAATCGCCAGCGCGCCGAGGGCAAAGACCCACTGCGGTACGTCGCCAAACGCGCCCCAGTAGTGCATGTACAGCGCAACCGCGGTGATATCCACGATCCCGGTCATCGCCCAGTTAACGAAATACATCCAGCCCGCCACGTAGGCGGCTTTTTCACCGAGGAATTCGCGGGCGTAAGAGACGAAGCTGCCGCTGGAGGGGCGATGCAGTACCAGTTCGCCCAGCGCGCGGAGTATGAAGAAAGAGAAGATCCCGCACACCAGATAAACCAGTGCGAGAGCAGGGCCAGCCATCTGAAGACGTGCGCCAGCACCCAAAAACAGACCCGTACCGATAGCGCCGCCGATGGCAATCATTTGAACCTGACGGTTGCCCATCGCCTTGTGGTAGCCCTCTTCGTGAGAGTTCAACCAGCGACGTTTCGCAGCGTGATGTTCGGCCGCGCTTTTATTGCTTGTTTTCATTGAGTTACCTGTTTACCTGTCTGAACCATTAACGTGATAGTCCTGTCTGGCAGAGAGCGACACAAACGATTGCTTCTGCGCAGGCACATGCCGCCTTTCCAGTCATTCTGCGTATGGATAAGGCAAAACATGGCGTGGCATCCTACCTGCAATTTATAGGTGACGCAAAATATAACCGTGCCGAAAGTGATGCTCATCGAAGGAAATCGTGTGGTCCGAGCAGAGCGGATCATAACGCACTAAAAGTCGGCGAGTTTTTAGACAAAGCAGCAGGCGCAGTGATGATTTATTCATCAGCACTGCTTACCGGTCGCCCGAAGTCATTAATGAGTAAAATTCATAAGCACTAGCAGTTTTGCGCTGTAGTGTTCATAAACAAACCCACCTAAAGTTATCCCGACAGAAATAAAACACGAGGTGAAGAATGCAACAGCGACAGTTAGGTAAAGACGGACTGACGGTTTCAGCGCTTGGGCTGGGATGCATGGGATTAAGCTACGGTTACGGCCCGGCAACGGACAAACAGCAGGCCATCTCGCTTATCCGCGAGGCGGTCGAGCGCGGGGTGACCTTTTTCGACACGGCGGAGATTTACGGGCCCTATATCAATGAAGAGGTGGTTGGCGAGGCGCTGGCACCGTTTCGCAACCGCGTAGTGATTGCCACTAAGTTCGGCTTTGATTGCGAACGGCCGGGGCAGACGCTAAACAGTCGTCCGGAACATATCCGCGCGGCGGTGGAAGGATCTCTGGCGCGACTGAAAACCGATTATATCGACCTCTATTATCAGCATCGCGTCGATCCTGACGTACCAATGGAAGATGTTGCCGGAACCGTTGCCGATCTGATTGCCGAAGGCAAGGTGAAGCATTTTGGCCTCTCTGAAGCAGGCGTAGATTCCATTCGTCGCGCCCACGCGGTATGTCCGGTGACTGCATTGCAGAGCGAATATTCCCTGTGGTGGCGGCAACCAGAGCAGCAGATCCTGCCGCTACTGGAGGAGCTGAACATCGGGTTTGTACCCTTTAGTCCGCTGGGTAAAGGCTTTCTGACCGGGGCAATCGACGCCAGTACGACCTTCGACAGCAGCGATTTTCGCAACGTCGTTCCGCGCTTTAGCGAGGCGTCGCGCCAGGCGAATCAGAAACTGGTTGAGGTGGTCAAGAGCCTGGCAGCGGAGCAGGGCGTAACGCCAGCCCAAATCGCCCTGGCGTGGCTGCTGGCAAAAGCCCCATGGATTGTCCCGATTCCTGGCACGACCAAGCTGCACCGGCTGGAGGAAAATCTGGCTGCGGCAAGCGTGACCCTGTCACAAAGTGATCTTGCCAACATTCATCACGCGCTGGCAGACATTGACGTAGTCGGCGAGCGTTATCCGGCTCACCTCCAGTCACGTGTTGGGAAATAAGCTACCGATAGCGCAGCGCGTCAACCAGCAGCGAGAACGCGGTGGTGTGCTGGCGGCGGCTCGGGTAGTAAAGGTGGTACCCGTCAAAGGGCGGGCACCACGCCTCCAGCACGCGGAGTAATCGCCCCTGGTCGAGCGCCTCGCGGACGGTATCTTCCGGAACGTAAGCGAGGCCCAGACCGCTTTCGGCGGCATCAATACGCTGCGGAAGATTGTTCAGCGTCAGCTGGCCGTCAACCCGCACGCGCAGCTCGCGGCCGTCGCGCTCAAACTCCCATGCGTATAAACCGCCGCGCGTCGGCAGGCGCATATTGATGCAGCGGTGATGCTGGAGCTGTTCCGGCGTATCAGGCGTGCCGTAACGCTCAAAATAGTCTGATGAACCGACCACCGCCATGCGCATATCCGCCGCGATGCGTACGGCGATCATGTCTTTTGCCACCTGTTCGCCGAGGCGCACGCCCGCGTCGAAGCGCCCGTCAACGATGTCCGTCAGCCCGTTGTCTACCGTAACCTCGACGTGAATGTCAGGGTATTGCGCCATAAAGGGTTTAAGCACCGGCCACAGCACGGCAGACATCGCATGCTCCCCGGCGGTCAGGCGAATATTACCGGCGGGTCGATCGCGAGTATCACGCAGTGCAGTGAGTTCTTGTTCAATCTCCAGCAGGTGCGGGCTGAGCCGCATTAACAGCCTTTCACCGGCTTCTGTCGGGGCCACGCTGCGCGTGGTGCGGGTTAAAAGCCGAACCTCGAGCCTCGCCTCCAGGTTACGCATCGCGTGGCTGAGCGCCGACTGGGAAACCCCGAGCTGCGCGGCCGCACGGGTAAAGCTGCGTTCCCGCGCAACCACCATGAACGAGAGCAGATCGTTAAAATTGTCTTTAAGCATACTGACGCCCTGATTTATGAATTCGTCTCATAGTTCCTTTTTGATTATGCACTCTAATTCGCGCCTGCGCTTTGCGCTACTGTTACCTCAACAGCTAAAAAGGAGACAACGATGAAGATTATCCGCAGTGGTTCATTACCTTCCGCGAAGGGGCCGGAAGCCTGGTTTACCGGTACCGTACGCATTGACGCCCCGTTCCAGGCAACCGAACCGGCAAAAGTGGGCGGCGCAACGGTGACGTTCGAGCCGGGTGCGCGCACCGCCTGGCACACGCATCCGCTCGGGCAGACGCTGATCGTCACCCAAGGGCGCGGCTGGCTGCAGGCGTGGGGAGAAGAGGCCGAGCCGCTAAACCACGGCGATATCGCCTGGATCGAGCCAGGGGTAAAACACTGGCACGGTGCCTGCGCCGAAACAGCAATGACCCATATTGCGATTGCCGAATCGGTTAACGGCAGCCCGGTGGAATGGCTGGAAAAAGTCACCGACGAACAGTACCCCGGGGCCTGACCACCGACGGGAAAAACCGCCAAGGCCTTATTCTTTGCATGGTTTTGTATATCTGATTTCCGGCAAACCAAATGTAAATTAATTGTTTCTCAGCGATGAAATACGCCTTTAATAATGACGGCATGTTAAGTCAAACGAGAAGCGAACATGTCCTGGCGAATCAGCATTCTGGATAAAAGCCCCGTTGCGGAAAATGAAACGGCCGCCGATGCGCTGGCGCGAACCCTAAGCCTGGCGCAGCTGGCGGAAACGTTGGGTTACCACCGCTTCTGGATTGCCGAGCACCACAATACCCCTCAGCTTGCCAGCCCCTCACCGGAGCTGCTGATTGCCTGGATCCTCGGGCAAACACGGCGTATCCGCGTGGGATCGGGCGGCGTCATGCTTCAGCATTACAGCCCTTACAAGGTGGCAGAGAATTTTAACCTGCTGGCCGCTTTAGCCCCTGGACGGGTCGATCTTGGCGTCGGAAAAGCGCCTGGTGGCCTGCCGCTCTCTACCCGTGCGCTACAGCATGGCCTGAACCCGCAGGAAAAAGGCAGCTTTGCCGATCAGCTCACGCAGCTTGATCGCTGGCTTCGCCCTGAGCATCAGTCTGCGGACGAGGCCGTGCGCGCCACGCCGCTGCCGCCGCTGCCCGCACAGGGCTTTTTGCTTGGAGCCAGCGTCGAAAGCGCGCTTCTTGCGGCGTCGCTCGACTGGCACTTTGTCTTTGCTGCTCATCTCAATGGCGATCCGGATCTGCTGCGCGAGGTGGTGGCGACCTGGCGCGAGCACAGCACCCTTGACGTTATCGTGGCCGTGCAGGCCATCGTGGCAACGACGCAGGCCGAGGCACAAGCCCTGGCGCAGAAGGTGGAAGTGTGGGGCGTTGAGCTGGCAAACGGCCAGCGCGTGACGGTAGCCAGCGAGGAGCAGGCCTACGCCTTTGCGCATCAGGCCGGGAGCGAACCGCTGCGTATTGCCCGCCGGGCGCAGTCTCTGCTGGCCGGAACGGCTGATGCGGTGGTGGCGCAGCTTGAAGCCTTGCATCAACAGTGGGGCATTGATGAGTTCATCATCGATACCCCGATTGCAGAAGGTACACGCCGCACGCGATCCCTTCGTCTGCTGGCAGAGGCCAGACAGAATAAGGCGGTGACGGTATGAATCTTAGCGAACAGCTAATTTCCTGGCGTCGTGAGCTGCACCAGCGCCCCGAGCTGTCCGGTCAGGAGGTTGAAACAACCGCGCGGCTGCGCCAGTGGCTGACTCAGGCTGGGATCGCGCCGCTGCCCTATGACCTTCAAACCGGACTGGTGACGGAAATTGGGTCGGGTAAAAAGCTAATTGCCTTACGGGCGGACATTGATGCTCTGCCCATTGAGGAGCGCAGCGGCGTGCCGTTTAGCTCGCAGCGCCCGGGGGTGATGCACGCCTGCGGTCATGACGTGCATACCAGCGTTATTCTTGGCGCAGCGCTAAAACTGAAAGCGCGGGAAGCTTCGCTTGCCGGGCGAGTGCGGATCCTCTTCCAGCCAGCCGAAGAGAACTTTGGCGGAGCGAAAAGCATGGTCCGTGCCGGTGCGTTACGCGACGTGAGCGCCATCTTCGGTATGCATAACGAGCCGTCGCTGCCGGTTGGTGAATTTGCCACCCGCGGCGGGCCGTTTTACGCCAACGTTGATCGCTTTGCCATCCGTATTACCGGCAAGGGCGCACACGCGGCGCGTCCTCACGAGGGCAACGATGCCATCGTTCTGGCAAGTCAGCTGGTGACGGCGCTGCAAAGCGTGGCCAGCCGGAACGTCAACACGCTGGATTCGGTGGTGCTCAGCGTCACGCGCATCACCGGGGGGAATACCTGGAATGTTCTGCCGGAGACGGTAGAGCTGGAGGGGACGCTGCGCACTCATCGCAGCGACGTGCAGCAAAAGGTAAAAGCGCGTGTCGGCGACATCGCCGCCGGGTTTGCCAGCGCCTTTAACGCCCAAATTGATATCACCTGGTATGCCGGACCCGCCGCGCTGGTTAACGACGAGCACTGGGCGGCGTTTGCCACCTCGGTCGCCAGAGAAGCGGGCTACGAAACCCATCATGCGGAGCTGCATATGGGCGGGGAAGATTTTGCGGTGTATCTGCAAAATATACCCGGCGCGTTTGTCAGCATCGGCAGCGCCAGCCCCTTTGGTTTACATCACCCGGCGTTTAACCCGGACGAAGCGTTAATTGAACCCGCTGCCGCCTATTTTGCGCAGCTGGCGGAAAAAGCGCTGCAATACGTTTAATTATAAGAGGTGAATATGTCTGCAACTCGTCAGCTGCGGCTGGGCACTATTTTGCACGGCGCATCCGGGAATATGTCTGCATGGCGACATCCGGCGGCCGTCGCCGATGCCAGCATTAATTTTGATTTTGTTAAAGAGACGGCGCTAAAAGCGGAAGAGGGCAAACTGGATTTTCTTTTTGTCGCCGACGGACTTTATATTAACGAGAAATCCATTCCGCACTTTTTAAATCGCTTTGAACCGCTGACGGTATTATCGGCGCTGGCAAGTCTTACTTCCCGACTGGGATTAGTGGGCACCTTGTCAACCTCCTACAGCGAGCCGTTTACCGTGGCGCGCCAGTTTGCCAGCCTCGATCATCTGAGCCATGGCCGCGCGGGCTGGAACGTAGTGACCTCTCCGCTGGAAGGCTCGGCCAAAAACTTCTCTCGTGAGAAACACCCGGAACACGCGTTGCGCTATCGCATCGCTGATGAATATCTCGACGTGGTAAAAGGGTTATGGGACTCCTGGGAAGGCGATGCCTTTATCCGAGATAAAGCGAGCGGACGCTTTTTTGACCCGGATAAACTGCATACTCTCGATCATCACGGTGATTTCTTTAAGGTTGCCGGACCGCTGAATATTGGCCGCACGCCGCAAGGACGCCCGATTATATTTCAGGCGGGCGCGTCGGATGACGGTAAAAAGCTGGCAGCGAAACACGCTGATGCCATATTTACCCACCACGAAACGCTAGACGACGCGCAAGCATTTTATCGCGACGTGAAGCAACAACTGGAAAATAACGGTCGTCGCGCGTCGGATTTACATATTTTCCAGGGCGTCAGCGTGATTGTCGGCAAAGATGCCGAAGACGTGGAAAATCAGTATCAAACTACGGCGGCGCTGGTGTCCATTACCGACGCGCTGAATTACCTTGGACGCTACTTTGAACACCACGATTTTAGCCAGTATCCCCTGGACGCGCCGTTCCCGGACGTGGGCGATTTAGGTAAAAACAGCTTTCGCAGCACCACCGATGAGATCAAGCGCAATGCCGCTGAGCGCCAGTTAACGTTGCGTCAGGTAGCGCTGGAAGCAGCATCCCCGCGCCCGCGCTTTTCCGGCACGCCGGAACAGGTGGCGGATGGCCTTCAGGAGTGGTTCGAGGGCCATGCAGCCGACGGTTTTATCATTCAGGGCGGCACGCCGGACACCTTCCCGCGCTTTGTTGACCATGTCGTGCCGGTATTACAGACTCGCGGCCTGTTTCGTACTGACTACCCCGGCACCACGCTGCGCGACAGTCTGGGTTTAGCCGAACCCACAAATCAGTTCACACAACAATAAGAGAACGCCGCTATGCAGAAAACATCGCTTATTCTGGCGCTTGCGCTGGCCATTACTCCTGCAGTCTGGGCTGAGAATGTCACTATCAATGGCACCGGCGTAAGCCTGGAAGCCAACAAAACGGCGATTAATACCGCTAAAAACAGCGCGGCGGTGGCGCAGCTGCCGAAAGACTATCACTTTGCCATCCCTGGAAAATTTACCGTCGCCGTGGCAGGGCTGAACCAGCCGCCGCTGACGGTGTTTGCCGACGATAACAAAACGCTGCTTGGCAGCGAGGTGGATATTGCTCGTCTGGTGGCGGATAGCCTGGGGCTTGAGCTGAACGTGGTGCCGACCTCCTGGGAGGACTGGCCGCTCGGCGTGGCGTCCGGGAAATATGACGCGGCTATTAGCAATATTACCGTCACCAAAGCGCGTAAAGAGAAGTTTGATTTTGCCACCTACCGTAAGGATTCCCTGGGCTTCTACGTGAAATCGACCAGCCCGATAAAAACGCTTGAGAAGGCGGAAGATATCGCCGGTCTGCGCATCATCGTTGGCTCCGGCACCAATCAGGAAGCCATCCTGCTGGCGTGGAATGCTGAAAACCTGAAAAAAGGGCTTAAGCCGTTCACCCCGGTCTACACCAAAGACGATGCTGCGCAAACCCTGGCGCTGCAATCCGGGCGCGCGGACGCCTGGTTTGGCCCAAACGTTATTGGCGCGTGGAAAGCGGCGTTGAGCGGCAAAACCCGGCTGGTCGGCAGCGTCGACGGCGGCTGGCCGAAGGCGGCGCACATCGCGGTAACGCTGAAAAAAGGCAGCGGCCTGGTTGAGCCGGTGCAGACTGCGCTAAACGGCGTGATTAAAAACGGTGATTACGACAAAGTCCTCAACCGTTGGGGGGAAGGCGTTGAGCGTATCCCGAATTCTGAAGTTAACCCGGCAGGTCTGGGCGATTAAGGGGGGGATTATGCGCGAGCAATTTCGTGATGTATCGCCGGAAGACGCCGAACTTCAGCCCATCATCGAGGGGTTATTCGGCGAATACGCTGCCCGATACGGGGACTACTTTTCGAAAGACGCCGAGGTGGAATTGACCGAATGGTATCTCGCACCGCAGGGGCTGTTTATCGTGCTGGAACGCGACGGGAAAATTATCGCTACCGGGGCCTACAAACCCTTTGATGAACGCACCGCGGAGATCAAGCGCATCTGGACCGACAAAACGCTGCGCCAGCAGGGGCTGGCGGGCCGGGTGGTGCAGGAGCTGGAGCGGCGGGCGGCACTGGCGGGCTACAGTCAGATTTACCTCACCACCGGTTTTCGCCAGCCGGAAGCGGTACGGCTGTATCTTAGCCAGGGATATCAGCCGCAGTTCGATCTTCACCGCGATCCGGAAGAGTACAGCCAGCCGCCGTTCGATGGCCGGCTGCGTTTCACCAAAACGCTGATCCGCGAAGCGCTCAGCAAATCCGCATGAGGAACGACGATGAACAACGTTGAAACCATTAAAGTGGTCCCGGCGCGCTATCCGCTGCGCACCGTTGGCGCGGTGGCCGCGCTGTTTATCCTGGCCGTGGTGATCCAGTCCGTGGCCTTTAACCCGCGCTGGGAGTGGGCGGTCTTCGCCCGCTGGTTCTTCGATCCGGTTATTCTGGAGGGCGTCGGCCAGACGCTGCTGTTGACGCTCATTGGCACCGTGCTGAGCGTATTCCTCGGCGGGATGCTGGCGCTGGCGAGACTCTCTTCCAGCTGGCTGTTGAGTAGCCTGGCGTGGGCCTACATCTGGCTGTTTCGTTCGCTGCCGCTGATCGTGGTGCTGATTATTCTCTATAACTTCTCCTATCTGTACGACACCCTTTCGCTGGGCGTGCCGTTTACCGATATTCTCTGGGGGCGCTTTGAGACCATCAACGTGCTGGGGCAGTTTTCTACCGCCGTGGTGGGGCTGACGCTGGTGCAGAGCGCCTATACCGCCGAGATCGTTCGCGGAGGATTCCTCGGGGTCGATCACGGTCAGTATGAAGCCGCCGCCGCGCTCGGCCTCCCGGCCTGGCGGCGCACCGTGCGCATTATCCTGCCGCAGGCGCTGCGCACCATACTACCGTCCGGCTTTAACGAGATCATCAGTCTCGCCAAAGGCACGGCAATGGTATACGTCCTGGCAATGCCGGAGTTGTTCTACACCATTCAAATGATCTACAACCGCACGCAGGAGGTCATTCCGCTGCTGATGGTCGGGGCCGTCTGGTATCTGGTGATAACCACCGTCCTGTCAGCGATCCAGCATGTCGTGGAACGCGGGCTTGCCCGCAGCGAACGCCGCTCCGCCGTAAATCATCACCGCGCATCCCGCCGTACCCGTTCCGTCAACACCCCAGTACAGGAGCCCGTCCATGCAAGCCTCTCCTGAAGGACATATTTCCATCACCGGCGTCAGCAAATTCTTTGGCCGCCATAAGGCACTGGATAACGTCTCGCTTGAGATCCCGCCCGGTTCCGTCACAGTGATCCTCGGGCCGTCCGGTTCGGGCAAATCGACGCTGCTGCGCACCATTAACCACCTGGAGCGCGTCGATGAAGGCTTTATTCAGATAGACGGGGAGTACGTTGGCTACCGTCGTCAGGGCGACAAACTCTACGAGCTGAAGGAGAACGCGATCCTGAAACAGCGCGTCAACGTGGGGTATGTGTTCCAGAACTTTAATCTTTTCCCGCACCTCACGGTGCTGGAAAACCTGATTGAAGCGCCCATCGCGCACAAAAAACTCAGCCGCAAAGAGGCTATCGACAGCGCATACAGCCTGCTGGACGTGGTGGGGCTGCGAGACAAGGCCGATGCCTGGTCACGACATCTCTCCGGCGGGCAACAGCAGCGGATCGCCATCGCGCGCGCGCTGGCGTTACGCCCTCGGGTGATGCTGTTTGATGAACCAACGTCCGCGCTCGATCCGGAGCTGGTGGGTGAGGTGCTGGACGTGATCAAAAAGCTCGCCCGCTCCGGCACGACGCTGGTGGTGGTGACGCACGAGATCGGGTTTGCCCGCGAAGTGGCGGATCAGGTGGTGTTTATGGTCGACGGTAAAATTGTGGAGCAGGGCAGCAGCGACGAGGTGTTAAACCATCCGTCGCACCCGCGCACCCGCCAGTTCCTGTCAAAAGTGTTGTAAGGAGAGCGAATGAAATATGGACTTCTGCTGGGGCTGATTTTCACCACGGCGGCCGATGCCAGCATTGACTTGAACGCCAACCAGCAACCGCTGCCGGTGGCGGTTGACCCGCAGGCGGTGGCGAAGATCCCGGCAAAGTATTCTTTTGTTGAACCCGGCACGCTTACCGTCGCCATTTCGGCACTTAACTCGCCACCGTTGGCGCTGCTTGCCAGCGATAACCGCACGCGCATCGGCAGCGACCCGGACATCGCCCGGCTGCTGGCGGGAAGCCTGGGGTTGAAACTCAAACTGGTGCCGACGGCATGGGAGGACTGGCCGCTCGGGATTGTCTCCGGGCGCTATGACGTGGCGCTGGTGAACATTGCGGTGACCGAGCAGCGCAAAGAGAAGTTTGATTTTGCGACCTACCGCGTCGATTCCCTGGCCTTTTCGGTGAAATCCAACAGCAGCATTCAGTCTATCAAAGGCGCAGGGGATTTGTCGGGCAAGAAAGTGATCGTTGGCTCCGGCACCAATCAGGAACGCATTCTGCTCGGCTGGAACGACGAGAACAGGCAAGCCGGACGCGCACCAGCGCTGCCGCTTTATCTGACGGATGACGCCTCGGCCAATCTCTATATTCAGTCCGGCAGGGCGGACGTTTTCTTCGGGCCGCAGTCTGTCTCGGCCTATAAAGCGGCGCTCACGGGTAAAACCCGCGTTGTAGGCCTGGGCCCCAAAAAAGCCTACGTCGCCACCACCACCAAAAAAGGCAACGGGCTGGTATATGCCCTGCAGGCCGCGCTGGATGGGGCAATTACGCGAGGGGAATATCAGAAGGTGCTGGCACGCTGGGGTGAGGAGGGCGAAGCGGTGGACCATTCACAGGTCAATCCGCCAGGGATAACCTACTGAGCATGCTCTACACTTAGGGTTTTGAACCCTGAGGGGGCAACATGATCACGCTTTATGGTGTACCCGGCTGGGGGTCGGCGATCGGTGAAATCATGCTGACGCTGGCCGACATTCCCTACCGGTTGATCAACGTGGACGGATTCGATCGGCCCGGCCCGCAGCGCGACCTGCTGCAACAGCGTAACCCGCTGTGCCAGGTCCCGACGCTGGAGCTGGAAAATGGCACGATCCTGACCGAAACGGCGGCGATAGCGCTGATGGTGCTCGACAAATGCCCCGATCTTGCGCCGCCCGTCGGGCACGCCGATCGCCCGCAGTTTCAGCGTCTGCTGATCTGGCTGGTCGCCAATGTCTATCCCACTTTTACCTTTGCCGATTATCCTGAACGCTGGGCGCCGGACGCCCCTGAACAGCTGAAGGACAATTGTATCGCGTACCGCAAAACGCTGTACGCGTGGCTGGATAATCACCTGAAAGCCACGCCGTATGCCTTTGGCGAGCAGCTGACCCTGATTGACGCCTATATTGTGGTGATGCGCACCTGGGGGCCGCGTCATGACTGGTTTGCAGCCAATACGCCAAAGATCACGGCCATTGCCGACGCGATGTGTCAGCGTCCTGAACTGCACAAGGTGTTAAAGGCTAACGAAATTATCTGATAACGTGGAATACTCACTCACAACAGGAAGTCAGCCCATGCCACACGTTGATATTAAATGTTTTCCCCGCGAGCTAAATGACGAGCAAAAAACCGCGCTGGCAGCGGATATTGCCGACGTGATTATTCGCCATCTGAACAGCAAAGACGGCTCTATATCGGTTGCGCTTAATCAGGTGCAGCAGGATGACTGGAAGGCGCAGGTCTGGGATACCGAGATTGGCCCGAAGCTGGATGAACTGATTAAAAAACCGGGCTACTCGATGTAATTATTCTGCCGGGCAGGGGCGGGATCCCGCCCGGCAATATTCATTAACGCTGTCGTCCGGTTTGTCCGAAACGGCAAGTCACTGGAAAATAAAAGCAAGCAACGGGTGGCGTAAACGTGTATGGTGGCAGTCCCTTAAATCAGGAGATGCCTATGTCTGGACGTAAAAACACGCTAGCTCGTCGTAATTATTTAGTTAAATGCCCATGCCCAAACTGTTCAAAAGATTCTGAACACAGCTTTAGTCGAGTTCAAAAAGGTGCCCAACTTGTTTGCCCGCACTGCAGCACGTTATTTAAATCAACGCAGCGACTCTAAACGCCCGCACCTGCCAGATGATCAGCAACGACAGTAAAGCCTGACTCATTTGGCAACGTAATTTCCCCACACGGTAGTTCTGCAAAAGTCTGTTTTGGCTTTCGACATTGCTGATAAAATAATAACGTCAGTTTTTCTTCAGCAATATCGCCATCAGCCCTGGAAAACGGGCGTCAAGATCCTCTCGTCGCAGTGAAATCATATTTTCTCGTCCCTGTGCCCGCTGCCAGATAACGCCGCTATCGCGTAATACGCGCCAGTGGTGAGTCATGGTGGATTTCACCACATCCGCCGGGCGCAGCGCGTTACAGCTCAGTTCGCCGCCGTCAGCGAGGCGGCGAACGATCGCCAGGCGTAGCGGGTTGCCAAGGGCGAAGAGCACATTTTCCAGCTGTATTTGTTCAGGTTCCGGGTGGTTTGGGATCATCGTTTTCCTGCATCTGATGTCAGATTGAGCTATATGAACAATAGGTGAACCGTTAAAAAATAGTTCGATAATACTCGTACAATAGGACTATTATAACAAACGACGTTACCCACGACCATCCTGGTCGTCTCATAAATGTCTTAATGACTAAGGATTTATCATGCCCCGACCCATCCCTCTCGAACGTTATCGCAACATCGGTATCTCCGCGCATATCGATGCCGGCAAAACGACCACCACCGAGCGCATCCTGTTTTACACCGGGATGAGCCACAAGCTGGGCGAAGTACACGATGGCGCGGCAACAACCGACTGGATGGCGCAGGAGCAGGAGCGCGGGATAACTATTACCTCCGCAGCCGTGAGCTGCTTCTGGCCGGGTATGGACCGTGGGTTTGAACCGCACCGGATCAACATCATCGACACCCCCGGGCACGTTGACTTCACCATTGAGGTTGAGCGTTCCATGCGCGTGCTCGACGGCGCGGTGATGGTGTATGACTCGGTGGGCGGCGTGCAGCCGCAGTCGGAAACCGTCTGGCGTCAGGCCAACAAATATCACGTTCCGCGCCTGGCGTTCGTCAATAAGATGGACCGCCCGGGGGCCGATTTCTTCCGCGTGGTGCGAATGATGCAGGAGCGCCTGAAGGCCAACCCGGTGCCGATCGTTATTCCGGTGGGTGCCGAGGAGCATTTCAGCGGCGTGGTCGATCTCATCAAGATGCGTACCATCATGTGGGACGATGCCACCCAGGGGATGGCGTTTAGCTACGCGCCCGTTCCTGAGGATCTGCTCAACACCGCGCAGACGTGGCGGGATAACATGGTCTCTGCAGCGGCGGAAGCGAACGACGCGCTGATGGATAAGTACCTCGAAACGGGCGATCTGGACGAAGCTGACATTATCCAGGGGCTGCGTATCCGGACGATTGCCGGTGAAATCCAGCCGATGCTGTGCGGCAGCGCCTTTAAAAATAAAGGGGTGCAGCGCATGCTGGACGCGGTGATCGAACTGATGCCGTCGCCGCTGGACGTGCCCGCCATCGATGGTATTGATGAAAAAGGGCAGCACGCCGAGCGTCATCCGAGCGATGAAGAACCGTTCTCAGCGCTGGCATTCAAGCTGATGAGTGACCCGTACGTGGGCCAGCTGACCTTTATACGCGTTTACTCCGGCGTGCTGAGAAAAGGCGACACGGTGTATAACCCGGTTAAAGGTAAAAAAGAGCGCATCGGGCGTATTGTGCTGATGCATGCCAACGACCGTCATGAAGTGGACGAACTGCGTACCGGGGATATTGCCGCCTGCGTGGGGCTGAAAGATGTCACCACGGGTGACACTCTGACCGATCCCGATGCGGTAATCACCCTTGAGCGGATGGAGTTTCCGGACCCGGTGATTTCGCTGGCGATCGAGCCGAAGACCAAGGCCGATCAGGAAAAAATGGGGCTGGCGCTGCAGCGTCTGGCTGCGGAAGATCCCTCGTTCCGCCTGCACACGGACGAAGAGTCCGGTCAGACGATTATTTCCGGCATGGGCGAGCTGCATCTGGAGATTATCGTTGACCGCATGAAGCGCGAGTTTGGCGTAGAAGCCAACATCGGCCGTCCGCAGGTCACCTACCGTGAGACTCTGCGTAAAGCGGTGAAGGATATTGAAGGTAAGTTTGTCCGGCAGTCCGGCGGGAAAGGGCAGTATGGCCACGTTGTGCTGAGCCTTGAGCCGTCTGAACCCGGAAGTGGTTTCACCTTTGAAGATGCCACCAAGGGCGGCGTAGTGCCGCGTGAGTACATCCCTTCTGTTGAGAAAGGGCTGCGTGAAGCCATGAACAGCGGCGTGCTGGCCGGTTATCCGGTTGTCGACGTGAAGGCGACCCTGACGTTTGGTTCGTATCACGACGTGGACTCCTCGGAGATGGCGTTCCGCATGGCGGCGATCCTCGGGTTCAAAGAGGGCGCACGCAGGGCGGACCCGGCTATTCTTGAGCCGGTGATGCATGTCGAGGTGGAAACGCCGGAAGAGTACGCCGGAAATATCATGGGCGATCTCTCGTCTCGTCGCGGTATGGTGCAGGGAATGGCCGAGCAGTACGGCAGCCAGATCATTCGTGCTGACGTGCCGCTGGCAGAGATGTTCGGCTACGCCACCACGCTGCGTTCGATGTCCCAGGGACGCGCGACCTATACGATGGAATTCGACCATTTCGCCGAAGCGCCGCGAAATGTGGCGGAAGAAATCATTGCACGGCGTGCGAAGAGTTAGGTTATTGCATGGTAGCCTTGAGGCTACCATGCGTTTTTTCTTGCCAGGATGGGTTCGACGCATCGTATTACTTAATCAGGGTTGCCGATCGGACTTTCCATTTCCCATTTTCCTGAACGAGACAATCTGCGACAACGTGATCCTGTTTCTTGCCAAATGCGACATACACGTTTGTGCACACAGCATCAAAATCAGAATACAGGACCTTTATCTGATCCCAGTCCTCATCCCAGTCCTGCGATTTAAGGAACATATCCGCATCGGGCATGTCTTTTTCGTTAATGTCTCCTGAATACAATTCTTTAATGGCTGCAATAGTCCCGGACGCAACGTAATCATGCAGACTATCGGGATCGAGGACGGGTGGATTATTCTGGTTCAACTGCGCGATATACCACTGATTAAATTTGAGCGCCGTCACGTCGGGTTCGTAGAGAGTTTCTGCGAAAGACAACGGGGACAACAGGATAAGAAAAAGTAAGCCTGTTTTCATTAGTCATGCCTGAAGAGTTCGTAATGGGGCTGGATGGTTCGGTCACTTTGTCCCGTAATGAGCGTGCTCTTAGATTGGGCGTGTGATTTCGCATATGAGATTGCGCCATCTTTATTCCATGACATCGATATTTCCTTATTGAGAGGCTGTTATAGCAACAGCCCCGGAAATATGCTCTGATTTATACTCTGTCGGTAAACATAAAATGCCATAGAAAATCATTATATTTCAGGCTGATATATTCCACGCGCTCACTCCGGTGCCTTCACCATTTTACCGCTCGCCACGAAGGTTCCGGCCCCCAGATGATGCAGGGTATTCAGCTTATCCCCGTCAAATTGCCAACGCCCGGCGACAAAGGCGCGTGCATCCGCTGCAGCGGATACCACCTCGCCGAACAACGTGTCATATTTCTCGGCTGCGGCGGTGGCGGGCAATAACCGGCACTCCATCCACGCCAGGCATTTTTCTTCTATTACCGGCAGGCCCAGCACCGGGCCATTGATGACCGGGATGCCGTAGCAGTTGAACTTGTCTTCGTCGCGTCCGCTGACGCTGCCCACGGCCCAGGTCCAGTTGGCGGCCGCCACGCCCGGAATGACGATGCCGAATGTCCCGCTGCGCTCAATCAGCTCCCGTGACCAGGCGCTTTTGTCGACAACAATCGCGATGCGGGGCGGATCAAATTCGACAGGCATCGACCAGGCGGCGGCCATAACGTTGCGGCGGTCAATGGTTTCATCGCGGCTGGTAATCAGTACGGTAGGACCGTGGTTCAGCAGGCGACTGGCGTGTGTTAACTCGACGGGGCGAAACGGGCTCATGGGATTTCCTCTGCGCAGGCTTTCCGGCATTAAACGACTGAAAGGCGGTCGAAATCAAGCCGCAACGCTACCGTCATGCGTTCGTCATACTCGCACCCTACAGTGGCGGGCAGTAAATCCCAAAGAGGATCACACTATGCTCACCTCCATCACGCTCAACCGCGTCTCGTACGCGTTTGGCGCGCACACCGTATTGAATCAAATCGATCTGCATATCGAGGCCGGCAGCGTCGTTGCGCTACTGGGGCCATCAGGCTGCGGAAAAAGCACGTTACTCCGGCTGCTGGCGGGATTAACCCAGCCTGCGGGGGGCGACATCCATTTTGGCGATCGTCAGGTTGCGAAAGCGGGCTGGTCGCTGCCGCCCGAGGCGCGGGATATCGGCATGGTTTTTCAGGACTACGCCCTGTGGCCGCACATGTCGGTGGCGCAAAACGTCGCGTTCCCGTTAAAAATGCGCCATGTCCCGCGTCAGGAACGTGAGGATCGCGTCGCGCAGGCGCTCTCCCGCGTCGGGTTAGCGGCCTTTGCTGACCGCAAACCTGCCGGGCTATCGGGCGGGCAGCAGCAGCGCGTGGCGCTGGCCCGGGCGATAGTCGCTGAACCTCGCGTCCTGCTCTTTGACGAGCCGCTCTCTAACCTCGACAGCGAACTGCGTGGATCGTTGTGTCAGGAGATGGCCACGCTGCTGCGCCAGCTCGGGACCACCGCCGTGTATGTCACTCACGACCGCCGGGAGGCTGAGATTCTCGCCGATCGCATCGTGCATCTGTCTGCTGGCAGCGTGGCTGCCGATCGTTTGATTTCAACCTCAGGGGAGTTTGCATGAAAGCCACCATGTCTGTGAAAAAAGGAGTCCTGCTCGCAATGGCGCTATCTACTGTTACAGTTTCCAGCGCCCATGCGCTGACGGTCTACACCGCAGGGCCGGGTTCCCTCGCGAAAAATCTGGCAAATGGGTTTGAACAGAAAACCGGGGTGAAAGTCGATATCTTCCAGGCGACCACCGGAAAAGTCATGGCGCGCCTGGAGGCAGAGCAGGCCAATCCGCAGGCGGATATTCTGATCTCCGCCTCCTGGGACACGGCGGAAGACCTCCACAAACGCGGCTGGCTGCTGCCTTATCAAAGCGTCAATGCGCAACACGTTCCGGCGGATCTGAAATCCGCGGATTACGTGGCGCAGGGCGTCTCGGCGTTAGGGATTGTCTGGAATACCAAAAGCGGTACGCCGGAGCCGAAGGAGTGGCGGGATCTCACCACCGACGCCTTCAGGGACAAGGTCACCACCCCCGATCCGGCGCTCTCCGGCGCGTCGCTGGATTTGCTGATCGGGCTACAAAACGGCATGGGCGACAATGCCTGGGCGCTGTTCGATGCGCTGAAAAAGAACGGCATGGTAGTCAGCGGCCCGAACGCGCAGGCGGTAACGCCCGTGATGCAGGGGGCAAAAGCGGCGGTGTTTGGTGCGGTGGATTATGTCTCCTATGGCAACATCAGCCAGGGGGAGTCGCTTAAGGTGATCTTCCCGGCCAGCGGCACGGTGATTGCGCCGCGTCCGATGATGATCCTTAAATCGACCCGGCACGCCGACGAGGCTAAGGCTTTTGTCGATTACGTCCTCTCCCCGGAAGGCCAGGCGATGGTCGCCGATGCGTGGCTGATGCCCGCGCGCGAAGACGTCAAGGCGAAACGTCCGCTATTGAACGAGCTGACGGTGCTGCCCACGAAAAGCGAGTCCTCGGGCTCACGCAGCGACATCCTCAAGCGTTTTACGAACCTTTTCTCTCTGTAATGCAAGTGACGGGGGGCAACCCCGTCTTCAGGAAGCTCCTGTGAATCAACGAATGTTATCGGCCATGACGCTGACGCTGCTGGTCGTCCTAGTGGCGTCTCCGCTGTTGTTCATCGCTATGCAGGCGATATTTCCTCAGTTCAACGCTGGCAATTTCAGCGGCGCGTTTAGCGGTGTACAGACGCTGCTGGCAGAGCCGCAGTTGCCCCGCATGTTGGGCGGAACGCTGCAGGTCGGGTTAGGCGTTGCGCTGGTCAGCGCGCTGATCGGCTTTCCGCTGGGCGTGGCGCGGGGGGTGTTCAACCTGCCGTGGCCGCGTCTGTGGGATCTGCTTTTCCTGATCCCGTTTTTGACGCCGCCCTATATCGCGGCGCTCTCATGGATGCTGGTGCTGCAAACCAACGGGTATCTGCAACAGCTGACCGGGATAAACCTCAACGATCTGCTGTTCAGCAAAACCGGGATCGTGCTGGTGATGGCGCTGAATATTTTCCCGGTGGTCTATTTTGCCGTATCGCGTAGCCTGCTGGCGAGCGGTCAGCGACTGGCGCAGGTTGCCCGGGTGCACGGCGCAAGCGCGGGCAGGGCGTTCTGGCACATCACGCTGCCAATGCTCTCCCCGTCGCTGGCGGCGGGAATGCTGCTGGCGTTTACCCTCGCAATTGAGGAGTTTGGCGTTCCGGCTGCGCTGGGGGCGCGCGCGGGCGTGCTGATGTTAACAACCGATATCGAGAAGAAGCTGGCCGACTGGCCGGTGGATCTGCCCGGGGCGGCGATGCTCTCGGTGGTGCTTGTGGTCATTGCCCTTGGCGCCTGGGCGATGCAGAAAAAACTGACGGGTCAACATGACGTCACCAGCATAACCGGCAAGCCGACCGAAAACAGTGGGGCAAACGCCGGTCTCTACACGCTGCCGATGGTTGTGCTGATGATTGTGGTGAGTGCGGTCGCGGTGCTGTTACCCGGCGCATCGATGGCGCTCTCCGGCGTGCTGGGTACATTATCTGGAGGTGTAACGCTTGATAACGTGACAACGTCACATTATGCGGCGCTGTTCAGCCAGCAGGGAGAGGCCTTGTTGGCGCTGGGAACCAGCCTGTCGCTGGCGCTCGGGACGGCGTGCATTACCGGGCTGCTGGGGCTGTTGGCATCGTGGCTGGTGGTAATGCAAAAGATAAAAGGGCGCGCGATGCTTGATGCGCTCTCGCTGATGCCCGCCGCGCTGCCCGGCATTGTCGTGGGCGTCGGTTTAATTCTGCTCTGGAACCGGTCCTTTTGGCCGGTCTCGCCGTATAACAGCTGGGTGATTTTGCTGCTGTCGTATTGCTGTCTGTTGCTGCCGTGGCCCGTGCGCTACGTTGGCAGCGCGCTGCGTCAATTGGGCGGGAGTCTGGAGCCTGCGGCGCGGGTTCACGGAGCCTCGGCGTTTCAGGCACTGCGCTATATCGTGATGCCGCTCGTCTCTCCCGCGCTGCTGGCGGCGATGCTGATGGTGTTTGCGATTGCCTCGCGTGAGCTGGTGACATCACTGTTGCTTACCCCGGCGGGCACACAGACGGTCTCGGTGTTTATCTGGCGGCAGTTCGAGCAAGGCTCCGTAGGGCAAGGCATGGCAATGGCGACGCTGACGCTGGTGACGGGGCTTCTCCTGATGCTCAGCGCGCTGGGTATTATGCAGCGCGCCAAGCAGCGCTAAAAAGCACATTTGCGCATATGGGGCGGGTAAAATAGTTTATAAACAAGGAATATCACATCAAGGAAGCCAACCATGTCCCCATTTCTGAGTGCTTATTTTGCCCGCACGGGCTGGCAACAGCCCGCGCAGGTTGATATCGACACCCTTCGTGCGCTGCATTTACACCACAACTGCGCGATCCCGTTTGAGAATATCGATGTGGTATTGCCGCGTGAGATCCATCTTGACGATCAAAGCCTGGTCGACAAACTGGTCACCGCGCGCCGCGGCGGTTACTGCTTTGAGCAAAATGGCCTGTTCGAGCGCGTATTACGCGAAGTGGGGTTTACGGTGCGTAGCGTGCTGGGGCGGGTGGTGCTGGCGAATCCGCCGCAGATGCCGCCGCGTACTCACCGTTTACTGCTGGTCGAACTGAACGGCGAACGCTGGATAGCGGATGTCGGGTTTGGCGGACAGACGCTGACGGCGCCCATACGCTTACTCGCCAACGAGGAGCAGAGTACGCCGCACGGCCTGTACCGCCTGCTAAGCGAAGGTAACGACTGGGTGCTGCAGTTCCGCCATCATGATCACTGGCAATCGATGTACCACTTTGACCTGGCGACGCAGTACTTTAACGATTACGTGATGGGTAACTTCTGGTCCGCGCACTGGCCGCAATCGCACTTCCGTCATCATCTGTTGATGTGTCGCCATCTCCCGGACGGCGGCAAGCTGACGCTGACTAATTTTAACTTCACGCACTGGCACAACGGCCATGTGGAGGAGCAGATCCATTTGCCGGACGCGCAGGCGCTTTATCAGCTGATGCAGTCACGGTTTGGTCCCGGGGTTGACGATCCGAAGCACGGCTTTACACTAGCAGAATTGACTGCGGTGATGGCGGGGTTTGATACGCATCCGCAGGCCGGGAAATAGCCCGGAACGGCGGGGAAGTAGGCCGGGTAAGGCGTAGCCGCCACCCGGCAAAATATTCCTGTGCGGGCTAATGCCCTCACCCCGGCCCTCTCCCACAGGGAGAGGGGGGAAAAACACCGATTAGCGGCGCGAGCGCACCACCTGGTAGCGACGGGTGAAATACTCGAACGGCGCGCTCCAGACGTGTACCAGACGGGTGAATGGGAAGATCAGGAAGATGGTCATGCCCAGCACGAGGTGGATGCGGAAAATGGGCGCTACGCCGCTCAGCATTTCCGACGATCCGCCTTTGAAGGTTACAATTCCCTGCGCCCATCCCACCAGTTTCATCATCTCGCTGCCGTCTGGATACTGCGCCGAGAACGGAATCGTCGTCAGCCCGAGAATGCACTGAATCAACAGGATACTCATGATAATGATATCCGGCGTGGTCGAGGTGGCGCGCACGCGCTGGTTAAACAGCCGGCGGACCAGCAACATGGAGCCGCCGATCAGCGTCAGCACGCCGCAAATCCCCCCGGCGATCATCGCCAGCTGCTGCTTAACGGCCACCGGCAAAAACCAGGCGTACATCCAGTGCGGGGTTAACATCCCGAACAGATGCCCGAAGAAAATCCCGAGGATCCCGATGTGAAACAGGTTCGACGCCCAGTTCATGCCGCGCTTGCTGAGCAACTGGCTCGACGAGGCGCGCCAGGTGTACTGTCCGTAGTCGTAGCGCAACCAACTGCCAATGAAAAAGACGGTGGCGCAGATGTAGGGGTAAATGTCATAGAAAAACACGTTGAGGTAGTGCGTCATTTTGGGCCTCCGGCGCCGACGTCCACATACTGCGGTGCAACGTCCTGGCTAAAGCGTCGTTGATATTGCTGCATCGGCGAACTGTCGCACGATGTGGCGTTGTCCTCGATAAACTTCACCTGTTCCTCTTCCCAGACGGCGTCCAGCGCCTGGCGGGTATCATCCCTTTTTTCACCGGAAACCTGCTGCGCCACGCTGTCGCTGGAGAGACGACTGTCGGCAAAACGCAGTAGCGCATCAAAAAGCTGATAATGCGCTACGCCGCGCTGCTTCAGGCGTCCGCCAATCAGCGCCAGGATCGGCGCGACGTTTTGCAACCCTTCGCGTGCCTCCGCGTCGCTGACAATGCTGAGATACTCCAGATAGAGCGGCAGATAGTCCGGCAGCTCGCGGCAGTCCAGCTCAAGCCCGGCTTTCTCATACTGGCCCATCAGATCGACCATCGCCTGCCCGCGATCGCGGGACTCGGCGTGCACATGTTCGAACAGCAGCAGCGAGGTGGCGCGACCCCGCTCAAACACCTCGCACCACTCGGCCTGCTTATCCAGCAGCGCTGCCCCAAGGTGCTGCCGGGCAAACGGCAGCAGCGCGGGGGCATCCTGTTCGATAAGGGAAAACGCCTCCTCGCGGCTTTCCCACAGCACCTCATCGGGATACTCAATCAGTAGCGCGATGATTTTCAGGATCTGCATTATTCTCCCTCCCCGTGTTCGCGCACCTCGGTGATGTTGATGGCATCAATGCGGCTGCTGTTGAAGAGGTTGAATTTGGTGTCGGAGCCGTGGCAGCCGTCGCCAAAGGTAAATCCGCAGCCGTTTTTCTCCGGGAAGGCGTCACGCGCCATTTCGCGGTGGCTGGTCGGGATCACAAAGCGGTCTTCGTAGTTGGCAATAGCCAGATAGCGATACATCTCCTCAACCTGCGCTTCGGTCAGCCCCACCTCTTCAATGGCGCGGGTATCGGTCACGCCTTCCACGGTCTGGGAGCGTTTGTAGTGACGCATCGCCATCATGCGCTTCAGGGCGCGCAGCACGGGAGCCGGGTCACCGGCGCTCAGCATGTTTGCCAGGTACTGCACCGGAATGCGCAGGCTTTCCACCGCCGGCAGAACGCCGTCGCTTTGCGGCAGACCGCCCGCATCGGCATAAGACTGAATAGGCGACAGCGGCGGAACGTACCAGACCATCGGCAGGGTACGGTATTCCGGGTGCAGCGGCAGGGCCAGCTTCCAGTCCATCGCCAGTTTGTAGACTGGCGAACGCTGCGCGGCGTCGATTGTGTTCTGAGGAATACCCTGTTTCAGCGCTTCTTCAATGATCGCCGGGTCGTGCGGGTCAAGGAAGACGTCGCACTGACGCTCGTACAGATCGGTTTCGTGCTCGGTGCTGGCCGCTTCTTCAATCCGATCCGCGTCGTACAGCAGCACGCCGAGATAGCGGATTCGTCCCACGCAGGTTTCCGAACAGACCGTTGGCTGGCCGGACTCAATGCGCGGATAGCAGAAGATGCATTTTTCGGACTTACCGCTTTTCCAGTTGAAGTAAATTTTCTTGTACGGGCAGCCGCTGATGCACAGACGCCAGCCGCGGCATTTGTCCTGGTCGATCAGGACAATCCCGTCTTCCTCACGTTTGTAGATCGCGCCGCTTGGGCAGGTGGCCGCACAGCTTGGGTTCAGGCAGTGCTCGCACAGGCGCGGGAGGTACATCATGAAGGTGTTTTCAAACTGGCCGTACATCTCTTTCTGGATCTTCTGGAAGTTGCGGTCGCGGGCGCGCTTCTCGAACTCGCCGCCGAGCAGTTCTTCCCAGTTTGGCCCCCAGACGATTTTATCCATTCGCTTGCCGTCGATAAGCGAGCGCGGGCGCGCAGTAGGGAGGTGATCGCCCTCCGGCGCGCGGTGCAGATCCTGATAATCAAAAGTGAACGGTTCATAATAATCATCAATCTGCGGCATGACCGGGTTCGAAAAGATTTTCGACAGGACGCCGAGCTTGCTGCCGAGGCGCGGGGTCAGCTTGCCGTGAATGCCGCGGATCCAGCCGCCTTGCCACTCGTCCTGGTCTTCCCAGTTTTTCGGATAGCCAATGCCCGGTTTGGTTTCAACGTTGTTAAACCACGCATATTCCATCCCTTCGCGCCCGGTCCAGACGTTTTTGCAGGTGACCGAGCAGGTGTGACAGCCGATGCACTTATCGAGATTCAGTACCATTCCAACCTGTGAGCGTATTTTCATTTTTTCGCCTCCTGAACCTGATCCCGACCTTCGCCGTCCAGCCAGTTAATGTTTTTCATTTTGCGGATCATGATGAACTCGTCGCGGTTGGAGCCAACGGTTCCGTAATAGTTAAAGCCGTAGGCCAGCTGCGCGTATCCGCCAATCATGTGCGTCGGTTTTGGACAGATGCGCGTCACCGAGTTGTGGATCCCGCCGCGCCGCCCGGTCACTTCAGAGCCTGGAATGTTCAGGATGCGCTCCTGGGCGTGGTACATCATGGTCATGCCCGGCGGCACGCGCTGGCTGACCACCGCTCGGGCGGTTAACGCACCGTTGGCGTTGAAGGCTTCGATCCAGTCGTTATCCTCAATGCCCAGTTCACGGGCGTCGGTTTCGCTTATCCAGACAATCGGGCCACCGCGAGACAGCGTCTGCATCAGCAGGTTTTCACTGTAGGTGGAGTGAATGCCCCATTTCTGGTGCGGCGTCAGGAAGTTCAGCGCTTTCTCCGGGAAGCCGTTCGGCGGGATTTCGCGCATGTGGGTGACGCTGCGGGTGTCTATCGGCGGGCGATAGGCCACCAGGCTTTCACCAAAGGCGCGCATCCAGACATGGTCCTGATACAGCTGTTGACGGCCAGACAGCGTGCGCCACGGGATCAGCTCGTGAACGTTGGTGTACCCGGCGTTATAGGAGACGTGTTCGCTCTCAAGCCCGGACCAGGTTGGGCTGGAGATGATTTTGCGCGGCTGAGCCTGAATATCGCGGAAGCGAATCTTCTCGTCTTCTTTGTTCAACGCCAGATGAGTGTGGTCGCGTCCGGTCATCTCCCCGAGCGCTTCCCAGGCTTTCACCGCCACCTGACCGTTAGTTTCCGGGGCGAGGGCGAGGATCACTTCCGAGGCGTCAATTGCCGTTTCAATACGTGGGCGGCCTTTGGCCGGGCCGTCGAGCTTGACGTAGTTGAGCTTGCCAAGGAATTCGACCTCCTTCTGGGTATTCCACGAGATGCCTTTCCCGCCGTTGCCGAGTTTATCCAGTAGCGGACCGAGGGCGGTAAAGCGCTCGTAGGTTTCCGGATAGTTACGTTCGACAACGGCGATGCCCGGCGCGGTTTTACCCGGGATCAGATCGCATTCACCCTTGCGCCAGTCCTGAATATCAAACGGCTGCGACAGCTCGCCGGGGGAGTCGTGCTGCAAAGGCTGCAACACCACGTCGGTTTCGGTACCCAGATGGCCGACGCAGGCCTCCGAGAACACTTTGGCAATGCCTTTGTAGATCTCCCAGTCGCTGCGTGATTCCCAGGCAGGGTCAACGGCGGCGGAGAGCGGGTGAATAAACGGATGCATATCCGAGGTATTCATGTCGTCTTTTTCATACCAGGTGGCGGTCGGCAGGACGATATCGGAGAAGAGGCAGGTGCTGGACATACGGAAATCGAGCGTGACCAGCAGATCCAGCTTCCCTTCGATGGCAGCGGTTTGCCACTCCACCTCTTCCGGCTTCACATCGTCGGTCGAGCCTAAATCTTCCCCCTGAATGCCGCTTTCGGTACCCAGCAGGTACTTGAGCATGTACTCGTGGCCCTTACCGGACGAGCCGAGGAGGTTCGAGCGCCAGACGAACAGGTTGCGCGGATGGTTTTTGCCGTTGTCGGGCTGTTCGCAGGCGAGGCGTACGTCCCCCGATTTCAGCCCCTGAACGGTATACTCCTGCGGCGTCATTCCGGCCGCGTCGGCGCGGGCTTTGATGTGTAGCGGGTTGAGGTTCAGCTGCGGCGACGACGGGAGCCAGCCCATGCGCTCGGCGCGAACGTTGAAGTCAATCAGGTGGCCGGTGAATTTGGTGGCGTCCGCCAGCGGCGAGAGCAACTCCCGCGCGGTCAGCTTTTCGTAACGCCACTGGCTGGCATGGTTGTAGAAGAATGAGGTGCTGTTCATCTGGCGCGGCGGGCGGTTCCAGTCCAGCGCGAACGCGAGGGGGAGCCAGCCGGTCTGTGGCCGCAGTTTTTCCTGGCCGACATAGTGCGACCAGCCGCCGCCGCTTTGCCCGACGCAGCCGCAGAAGACCAGCATGTTGATCATCCCGCGGTAGTTCATGTCCATGTGGTACCAGTGGTTCACACCGGCCCCAAGGATGATCATTGAGCGTCCGTGAGTTTTGTGCGCCGTGTCGGCAAACTCGCGGGCGATTTTTTCAATCAGCCAGGCGGGCACGCCGGTAATATGCTCGCCCCATGCCGGGGTATAGGCTTTGATGTCGGCGTAATTTACCGCCGCGTTGCTGTCCTCCAGACCGCGGTCGAGGCCGTAGTTCGCCAGCACCAGATCGTACACGCTGACGACGCGTTGCTGGCTGCCGTCAGCAAGCGTCAGGGTTTTGCTCGGCACGCGGCGCAAGAGCACCGGCTCCTGCTTCACGCTGCGAAAGTGCGGGTTTTCATTGCCGCCGAAATAGGGGAAGGCTACGTCCGCAATGCTGTCGTGGCTGTCGAGCAGAGAGAGCGTCAGCTCGGTCTCCTGACCGGCAGACAGCGACTCAAGGTTCCATTTGCCTTTTTCACCCCAGCGGAAACCGATCGATCCGTTCGGCACAACCAGATCCCCGGCGGCGTCAAAGGCGATGGTTTTCCACTCGGGGTTATTGGCTTCCCCCAGGCCGTCGGCCAGGTCGGAGGCGCGAAGCATTCTGCCCGGCACCACGCGGCCATCTGCCTGCTCGTCCAGCAGCACCAGCATTGGCATATCGGTGTACCGACGGCAGTAGTTGAGGAAGTAGTCGCTCGGGTTATCGAGGTGAAACTCTTTGAGGATCACGTGGCCCATCGCCATGGCAAGCGCGCTGTCGGTGCCCTGTTTTGGGGCCAGCCACTGATCGCTGAGCTTCGCCACCTCGGAGAAGTCCGGCGTGATGGCGACGGTTTTAGTGCCCTTGTAGCGCACTTCGGTAAAGAAGTGGGCATCCGGGGTACGCGTCTGCGGCACGTTGGAGCCCCAGGCGATGATGTAGCTGGAGTTGTACCAGTCGGCGGATTCCGGCACGTCGGTCTGCTCGCCCCAGGTCATCGGCGAGGCGGGCGGTAAATCGCAGTACCAGTCATAAAAACTCAGGCAGGTGCCGCCCAGCAGGGAGAGGTAGCGCGTCCCCGCCGCGTAAGAGACCATCGACATCGCCGGGATCGGCGAGAAGCCCGCCACGCGGTCGGGGCCGTAGTTTTTGATGGTCCAGACGTTGGCAGCGGCAATCAACTGGTTCAGCTCTTTCCAGTTCGAGCGAATAAACCCGCCGCGTCCACGCGCCTGGCGGTAGCTCTGCGCTTTCTGCGGATCGCTCTGGATGGCATCCCAGGCGAGCACCGGGTCAATATGCTGGGCGAGCGCCTCGCGCCACAGCTCAATCAGTTTGCGGCGCACCAGCGGATACTTCAGGCGGTTAGCGCTGTAGAGATACCAGGAGTAGCTTGCGCCACGCGGGCAGCCGCGCGGCTCATGGTTAGGCAGGTCGGGGCGGGTGCGGGGGTAGTCGGTTTGCTGCGTCTCCCAGGTCACCAGGCCGTTTTTGACGTAAATCTTCCAGCTACAGGAGCCGGTACAGTTCACGCCGTGGGTGGATCGCACGATTTTATCGAACTGCCAGCGCTGGCGATAGCTGTCCTCCCAGTCGCGGTTGGTGTGATACACCTGACCGTGACCATCGGCGAAACTGTCGCCTTTGGTTTTGAAGTAACGGAAGCGATCCAACAGTTTACTCATGACATTTCTCCTGCTCCGATAACATTGCCGGACAGCACTGCACCGCCCTCCGGCAAAAGAGAATTTTGTTATTGTTGTGAGGATTTACGGCCATAAACCAGCCAGGTGACAAAGACACAAACGATGTAAAACACGAGGAACACTTTCATGGCGCCCACCGGCGAACCGGTCATCGCCAGCGAAGTACCGAAGGCCTTGGGAATAAAGAACCCGCCCACCGCGCCAATCGCAGAGATAAAGCCCAGCGCCGCGGCCGTTTCGGTTACCGCTTCGTGCTGCGCCTGTTCGTCCGTTCCGCCTTCCTGCTTAACGCGGTTTAGGGTGATTTGGCGGAAAATAACCGCAATCATCTGGAACGTCGAGCCGCTGCCGAGGCCTGCGGTGAGGAACAGCCCCATAAAGACCAGGTAGAAGGCGATGAAGCTGCCGGACCCGCTACCGGGCAGCGTCAGGAAGATCAGCGCGCTAAACACGGCCATAAAGATAAAATTAATCAGCGTCACGCGTACGCCGCCCAGCCTGTCGGAGATCATGCCGCCCGCCGAGCGCGCCAGAGCGCCAATCAGCGGGCCAAAGAAGGCGAGGTGCAGGATATTGACGTCCGGGAACTGGGTTTTCGACAACATGGCAAAACCCGCCGAAAAACCGATAAACGAGCCGAAGGTCGCGAGATAGAGCAGGCTCAGTAGCCAGAGGTGAAAACGCTTCAGAACCGGAAGCTGACTGGCAATCGAGGCCTTAGAGCTGGCGATATCGTTCATGCCGAAGAACGCGGCAATAGTGGCCAGCAGCAGCAGCGGCGCCCAAATCCAGGCGGCATTCGCCAGCCACAGGGTTGAGCCGTCTTCCTGGGGCACGCCGTGAACCCCAAGGAAGGTGAACATTGGCAGGAAGATCACCAGCGGGGCGATCAGCTGCATGACGCTCACGCCGAGATTGCCCAGCCCACCGTTGATGCCCAGCGCGCTACCCTGGCGGGATTTCGGGAAGAAGAAGCTGATGTTGCCCATACTGGAGGCAAAGTTTGCGCCCGCAAAACCGCACATCAGGGCGATCACGATAAATACCCAGTAGGGCGTGGCGGTGTTCTGAATCGCAACGCCTAACCACACGCAGGGAATAATCAGAATTACGGTGCTGAAGACGGTCCAGTAACGCCCGCCAAATATCGGCACCATAAAGGAATAGGGGACGCGCAATATTGCCCCGGAAAGAGAGGGTAACGCGGTTAACATAAACAGCTGATCGGTAGTGAAATTAAATCCGACTTTATTAAGATTTACCGCAATGGCGCTAAATAACATCCATACGCAAAAGGCGAGTAGCAGACAGGCCACGGAGATAATCAAATTTCGTCGCGCAATATGTTTCCCTTTATTTTCCCAAAACTGCGCGTTTTCCGGTTTCCAGTTACTCAAAAGGTAATGATTATTTTTCTCATTTTGTTGTGACATAGCGCCCTCTTGCTTAATTAAATGAAGAAAAAATTAAGTGAAAACAGTCAGATGCTTGAAGGATGTTAAATATATTTTTTGGATGTTTTGGGATACTTCTGAAAGGATAGATAAAAAAGCGACCCCGGGAGAAAGAGATGGGAAAGCAGGGTCGCTTTATGTGTTACCAATTGTAACTTTTTGTGGGAATTACTACCACCGAGGGAGTATTAAAACAATTCCAGCGAAATCATTTTATCCAGATGTTTATTAAAGGCGGCGTCGTCTATTTCAGGCATATTTAAAACATAAATGCCGTCGAGACCACAGACCAGGCCGATCAAGCGCCAGGCAACGTCTTCGGCGCGGTCGGTCAGGGTAAAGTCTCCGGCGTTTGCACCTGCATTAATAATGGCGACCGTCTCCTGATGCCACATCTCCATCGTCAGCACGTACGCGCCTTTGATATCGTTGTCACGGCTCGCCAGAATCTGCGCTTCGCGCCACAGGCGGATATAGGGTTCAAAGCCACCTTCATCGCTGCCGAGCATGGCGCGCAGCCGTTCACGCCAGCTTGCGTCGTCACCGACCACTTCCGCGTCCAGCAGCTCGCGGATAAGCCGAACGAACGCCAGCGATTTGAGTTCGCCACCGGAGGTGAAATGGTGATGCACCTGTCCCGTGGCGACCCCGGCCTCCGCTGCAATCCTCCGTACCGTCATGGCCGCCAGTCCTTCGCTCAGCGCGACGCGCATGGCTGCCAGTAAAATCTCTTCCCGTCGCTCATCCTTGCTCAGATAACGCATTTTTTCTCACTCTCAATGGGGATGAAACAAGTGTAACAAAGCACTGGACAAGTGTTCAACTTTACGTAGGATCGCAGCCTGGACATGTGTCCAGTTTTCAGAATAAAAAGGATATTTATGTTTCGTCAGTGGTTAGCGTTAGTGATTATCGTGCTGGTTTATATCCCGGTAGCGATTGACGCGACGGTGCTGCACGTGGCGGCGCCGACATTGAGCATGACGCTGGGTGCCAGCGGCAATGAATTGCTGTGGATTATTGATATTTACTCGCTGGTGATGGCGGGGATGGTGCTGCCCATGGGCGCGCTGGGGGATCGCATCGGCTTTAAGCGATTGCTGATGATCGGCAGTACCTTGTTTGGCCTGTCATCCCTGGCGGCGGCCTTTGCGCCGACGGCAGGGTGGTTGATTGCTGCTCGTGCCTCGCTGGCCATCGGTGCGGCGATGATCATTCCGGCAACGCTTGCCGGGATCCGCACGCTGTTTACCGATGCCCGTCACCGCAACATTGCGCTTGGCGTCTGGGCGGCCGTTGGGTCCGGCGGCGCGGCCTTTGGCCCGCTGATTGGCGGCATCTTGCTTGAGCACTTCTACTGGGGCTCGGTCTTTTTGATCAACGTGCCGATCGTGCTGGTGGTGGTTTCTCTCGCCGCCCGGTTTGTGCCTGCCCAGCAGGGGCGGCCCGAGCAGCCGCTGAATATCGGCCATGCGATCATGTTGATTGTGGCGATTTTACTCCTGGTCTACAGCGCGAAAACGGCGCTGAAAGGCGATCTCTCTCCGTGGCTGGTGGCCTCTGCGCTGGTTGTCGGGGCGGTGATGCTGTTTATCTTCGTGCGTATCCAGTTGCGCGCCCGCGTGCCGATGATCGATATGCGGCTGTTCTGCCATCGCATCATCCTGAGCGGGGTGGTGATGGCGATGACCGCCATGATCGCCCTGGTCGGCTTCGAACTGCTGATGGCGCAGGAGCTGCAGTTTGTTCACGGTTTCACGCCGTTTGACGCCGGTATGTTTATGCTGCCGGTGATGGTTGCCAGCGGATTCAGCGGCCCGATTGCCGGTGTGCTGGTGGGGCGTCTGGGGCTGCGCATCGTGGCGGCTGGCGGTATGGGGCTGAGTGCAGTGAGCTTTATCGGGCTGTCGATGCTCGATTTCAGTACCCAGCAGTGGCAGGCGTGGTGCCTGATGGTGCTGTTAGGCTTTAGCGCGGCGAGCGCGCTGCTGGCCTCCACCTCGGCGATTATGGCGGCGGCACCGAAAGAGAAAGCGGCGGCGGCGGGCGCTATCGAGACCATGTCCTACGAGCTGGGCGCGGGTCTCGGGATCGCTATTTTTGGCCTGCTGTTGACCCGCAGCTTCTCGGCATCGATTGTCCTGCCGCAGGGGCTGAACGCATCCCTGGCGGATAAAGCGTCCTCATCTATCGGCGAAGCGGTGAAGGCGGCGCAGGATCTGTCGCCTGCGTTAGCGGAGTCGGTCATCGAGGCGGCGAAGACGGCATTTATCACCTCACACAGCGTGGCGCTCGGCAGCGCGGGGGGCATGCTGTTGCTTCTGGCGGTGGGGATTTGGTTTAGCCTGGCGAAGGTACCGAAGGCGTAAAACAAGCCCGGTGGCGCTGCGTTTACCGGGCCTGACGTGTGAATGCAGGCCCGATAAGACGAAGCCGTCACCCGGCTTATTTTTCCAGCGCGGCGGCCAACACGCTGTGCAACAGCACGTTGGCCCCTTTCTCTGACCACGTTGGCAGGATCTTTTCTGCTTCGTTATGGCTGATGCCTTTCACGCACGGAATAAAGATCATGCTGGCGGGGGCCACCTTACTGACGTAACAGGTGTCGTGTCCGGCGCCGGAGACCATCGATTTTGACGAATAGCCCAGCGCGGCGACGGCATTTTCCGTACGGGCCAGGCAGGCTTCGTTAAAGGCGATGGGCGCATAGTCGAAGATGCGCTCGACGTTGGCCGTCACGCCGCGTGCGGCCAGGTTTTTCGTCGCCTCATACAGCCCGGCTTCCATAGAGTCGAGCGCGTCCTGTGAAGGGTGGCGAAACTCCACGCTGCACTCCACTCGTGAAGGGACAACGTTACGCGAGTTCGGCGTGACCTGCACCATGCCGATGGTGGCGCGTCCGTCCGGTGCAAATTGATACCCGATCTCCTCCACGTTCAGCGCCAGCCCGGCGAAGGCGATGACCGCATCGCGGCGGCTGTGCATCGGCGTCGTTCCCGCATGGGCGGCAAAACCGTCGAGCGTTACCGTAAACCAGCGCTGACCCATGGCCGCCCGCACCAGGCCGATGTCGATCTCTTCCTCTTCGAGAATCGGCCCCTGTTCAATATGCAGCTCATAGCAGGCGTGAACCGGAAACGCGCGGGCAGGGCGTTCGCCACGATAGCCAATCGCTTCCAGCGCCTCGCGAACGGTGACCCGCTGGTTGTCCATCCTGGCGTAAGCAAAGTCTTCCGAGAGCTGGCCTGCCCAGACGCCGGAGGCCAGCATCGCCGGGGCGAAGCGCGCGCCTTCTTCGTTGGTCCAGTTCACCAGCACGATGTCGCGCTCGGTTTCAATCGCGTTATCGTTCAGGGTGCGCAGCAGTTCCAGCCCGGCCAGCACGCCGTAAATACCGTCGTAATTGCCGCCGAGCGGCTGCGAATCCACATGCGATCCGGTCATGACCGGGGCAAGCGCCGGGTTTTTACCCGCGCGACGGATAAACATGTTGCCCATGCTGTCAACGTCACAGGTGAAGCCCGCCTCCAGCGCCCAGTCGCGCAGCAGGTTGCGCGCAATGCGATCTTCCTCGCTTAACGCCAGGCGGGTGACGCCTCCGGCGGGAGTGCCGCCGATCTGCGCCATCATCTCCAGCGTCGACCAGAGTCGTTCGGCGTTAACCCTGATCATGCGTTGTCCTTTTTGCTGCGGTAGCGGAAGTCACAGCACGAGCCGCCCTGCATGATGGTGGTGGTGCGGGTCAGTTCCACATCCGGCGCATAGCCGACGATAAACTTCTCATCGCGCGCGCAGGAGAGCAGATGACCAATCTCTCCCAGCCCCATCTCGTGATACATCTCGGCGTAACGGCAGCGGGTGACGTTATAGTTGTACTGCGTGTCGTCGGCGTCGAGGACCTTCACGTCCAGCGCGTTGTCCTTCTCCCACAGATACTGCAGGGCGATAAAGCTTTTCACATCTGCGCCGTGCGGTTCCTTGCTGGCAAATTCTTTGCCCGCGTTGATGGCGGCCTGCTCAATGGCCTCGCCAATGACGGCCTGCGCGCGGGTTTTACCAATCTCGCGCACGAGGATTTCATAAATTGGCTTAATAATTTCTGCTTCAATTTTGCGGCGGGCAAGAATGCCCAGCTCATTATTATCACTCATCACATTGCCTCACTGCGGTTATCTGGATTTCGCGCCGCCGAGCACGGTTTGCGGCTGCCATTTCCCGTCGACAACTTTGTAAACGGTGAACGACGGCGAGGTCAGATTGCCTTCTTTATCAAACGCGATTTGTCCGGTCACGCCGGAATAGCTGATGGCGCGCAGGGCAGGCAGATAGTCGGCAGGATCGACCGAGTCCGCTTTTTCCATGGCAGCAACCAGCACGCGGGTAGCGTCATAGGCAAACGGCGCATGCAGTTCGATATGGGTGTGATAGCGGGACTGGTACGCCTGCTCGAAGGCTTTACCGCCCGGCATCTGTTCTACCGGCAGGCCCGGCTCCAGCGCCACGACGCCTTCACCCTCTTTTTGTGCCAGCTGCAGGAAGGTCTGGCTGACGAAGCCGCCCGCGCCCATCAGAGTGGCCTTCATGCCCAGCTGTTTGATGCGTCGCGCCAGCGGGGCGGCCTGGCTGTCCACGCCGCCGAAGAAGATCAGGTCGGCATTTTTACTGCGAATCGCGGTCAGCACGGCGCTGAAATCGACGGTTTTATCGTCGACATACTGGCGGTCAACGATCTTCACGCCCTGTGCATCCAGCGACTTAATGAACTCGTCCGCCAGACCCTGACCAAAGGCGGTACGGTCGTCGATCACCGCAATGCGTTTCGCTTTCAGGGTATTGACCGCGTACTGACCGGCAAACTGGCCGCCGTCATCGTCGTGACCCATCACGCGGAAGCTGGTGTCAAAGCCCTGTTTGGTATAGGCATGACCGGTTGCGACCGGGGCAACCTGCGCGATACCCGCGTCGTGATAGACCCGCGCTGCCGGAATGCTGGTGCCGGTGTTCCAGTGGCCGACCACGCCCGCCGCGCCGCTGTCGACCAGACGCTGCGCCACGGCAACGGCGGTACGCGGGTCGGACTGGTCATCTTCGGACTGCAGCTTAAAGGTCACGGCTTTGCCGCCGATGGTCGGGTGCTGTTTGTTGATATCATCAATAGCCAGCTGCGCGCCGTTTTCGAGATCTTTCCCGATACGGGCAGACGGCCCGGTTAACGGCCCCGCCAGGCCAATGACCACGGTTTCGCTGTCTGCTGCCCATGCGCCGGTAGAGGCAAAACCGCTGAGCAGAATAGCGGCGCTAAGCGCACTGATTTTTACTGTTTTCATTGTTTTCCCTGATGTTGGTTGGTGTTGTTAAACGGGCATTTCGCCCAAATAAATGTGTGCAATCTGGTCATCATTGAGCAGCGCGTGAGACTCACCGCGATGCACAATGCTGCCGCTGTCCATCACCCAGGCGCTGTCCGTGACCTCAAGCGCCAGACGGGCATTCTGTTCGATAAGCAGCAGGGCGACGCCGCGTTCGCGCAGCCCGGCGATGACGGCAAAAATGTGTTCAACCATCTTCGGCGCAAGCCCCATCGACGGCTCGTCGAGGATCAGCAGCCGCGGGCGGCTGAGCAGGGCGCGGTTCAGCGCCAGCAGCTGTTGCTCCCCGCCGGAGAGCAGGCCTGCCAGCTGGTGCTGGCGCTCACCGAGACGCGGGAAACGGTCAAAAATCTCGTTCATTTCGCGCTTAACGGTGACGCTGTCACTTCTCAGCCAGGCACCCATCTGCAAATTTTCCAGTACCGTCATTCGGGCGAAGATGCCGCGCCCTTCGGGAACCATCACCAGGCCGTCGCGCAGCAGGGCTTCGGGTTTCTGTTTGCGGACATTTTTGCCATTAAAGGTGATGGTGCCGGTAAAACGTTCCAGCCCGGTAATGGCGCGAACGGTGGAACTTTTACCGGTGCCATTTGCGCCGATAAGCGTGGCTTGCTCACCGTCGTGCAAGGTGAAGGAGACATCGCGTACTGCCTGAATGCCGCCGTAATGCACGTCGAGGCGTTCGACCTTAAGAAGTTCAGACATGGGCGTTGCCTCCAAGCCAGGCCGCAATAACTGCCGGATCGCGTCGCACGCTTTCCGGCGTACCGCTGGCGAGCGTTTTGCCATAGTCGAGGACCGTCAGGCGGTCGCAGATGCCCATGACCAGCTTGACGTCGTGTTCAATCATCAGCAGCGTTTTGCCGTCGTCGCGGATGCGGATTAACAGCTCGCCCAGAGCGACTTTTTCCGTCGCATTCATTCCGGCGGCGGGTTCATCCAGCGCCAGAAGCTGCGGGTCCGTTGCCATGGCGCGTGCGATTTCGAGCCGACGCTGGTGTCCATAGGCCAGATCGCAGGCGCGGTAGTGGGCATACTTCGCAATGCCGGTGTACTCCAGCCAGTGCCAGGCCTGTTCACGAGTTTGTGCTTCTTCCGCGCGGGCGCGTTTGTGACGGCTCAGCGCCGCCCATAGTCCGTTGCGGGTGCGCACATGCCGCCCGACCATCACGTTTTCAAGCACCGACATGTCGTTAAACAGGCGCACGTTCTGGAAGGTTCTGGCGATCCCGGCGGCGGTCACCTTCTCGATCTGTTTCGGGAAGTAGGGTTTGTCCGCAATGAAAAATTCACCGCTGTCGGCCGGGTAAAGCCCGGTGATCAGGTTGAAGCAGGTGGTTTTTCCCGCGCCGTTAGGGCCAATCAGGCCGTAGATCTCGCCCCGGTTAATGGAGAGCGAGACGTTATCGACCGCGGTCAGGCCGCCAAAACGTTTGGACATGTTACGCACGGTTAACAGGCTCATGCTTTCACCTCCTTATGACGTACCGGCCAGATGCCGGACGGACGAACGAGCATGACCAGCACCAGCGCCAGTCCGTAAAACAGCTGGCGTAACACTTCGGGATCGATGAGTACCGTTCCGAACAGTGCCTGTTGCACCGGTGCCGCCTGGCTGCGCAGCAGCTCCGGCAGGGCGGTTAACAGTACCGCGCCGAGGATCACGCCCGGGATGTGTCCCATCCCGCCGAGCACCACCATCGCCAGCACGGCAATGGACTCCTGAAGGGTGAAGGATTCCGGTGAGACGAATCCCTGAAACGCGCCAAACAACGCGCCCGCTACGCCGCCAAACGAGGCACCCATCGCAAAGGCCAGCAGCTTGTAGTTGCGCACGTTAATGCCCATCGCCCGGGCAACATCCTCGTCTTCACGGATGGCGTGCCAGGCGCGGCCAATGCGCGAATGCTGCAGACGCAGGCAGACGAAGATAATCCCCACGATCACCAGCATCAGCAGGTAGTACCACAGCCACAGGGCAGGCACCTTCACGCCGAACCAGTGGTATACGCCGCTGAACTTCAGGCCAAACAGGTTCAGGGTATCAACGCCGGTAATGCCCTTAGCGCCGTTGGTGATGTTCACCGGGCGGTCAAGGTTGCGCATCAGGATACGGATGATCTCCCCGAAGCCGAGGGTCACGATGGCCAGATAGTCGCCGCGCAGCTTCAGCGTCGGCGCGCCGAGAACGATGCCGCACACCGCCGCAACCAGTGCGGCGACGGGGATGATCAGCAGATAGGATGTGTGCAGCCCGTCGGGGAACCAGACGGCGAGGATCGGGAACACCTCCAGCAGATGTGGAGAAGCCAACAGCGCGGCGAGATACGCCCCGACCGCGTAAAAGGCAATAAAGCCCATATCCAGCAGGCCGGTGTAGCCGACGACGATATTCAGCCCCAGCGCCAGCATGATGTAGAGCAGCGCGAAGTCGATCACGCGCACCCAGTAGTTACCGCCGAGTTGGGTGGCAACGACGGGCGCCACCAGCAGGGCAAGGCAGAACAGCGTCATGCCGGACCAGAATTTGCGCGTCGCGGCGGGTGTAGGTAGTGGTATGGTTGTCATCGTTTCCCTTACGCTCTGTGCGCCACGCGCTCGCCAAGTAAACCGGCCGGGCGGAAGACCAGCACTAGAATCAGCACGATGAAGGCAAACACGTCCTGATAATTACTGCCCAACACGCCGTCAGTGAGTTCACCGAGGTAGCCTGCACCCAGCGCTTCGATGACGCCGAGTAAGATCCCGCCGATCATCGCGCCGCGTATATTGCCAATCCCGCCGAGTACCGCCGCGGTAAAGGCTTTAATGCCCGGCAAAAAGCCCATCGAGAAGCTGGCGTTGCCGTAGTTGCTGGCCATCATCACGCCCGCCAGTGCGGCAAACATCCCGCCGATGGCAAAGGTCAGCGTAATAATGGCGTTTGGATTGACCCCCATCAGCGTGGCGACGCGTGGGTTTTCAGCAACCGCCCGCATGCCGCGCCCGAGCCGGGTGTATTCCACCAGCAGCCACAGCCCGATCATCACGATCAGCGCCAGCGCGACGGTGACAATCCCCGTTACGGTGATAATGGCAGGGGGATGCGCTTCGCTACCGGCGGTGATGGCAATGGGGTCCATAGGCAGGATCTGCGGGAACATCAGCGGATTACGCGTCCAGATAATCATCGCCACCGTTTGCAGTAATACGGAGACGCCAATCCCGGAGATCAGCGGTGCAAGGCGCGGCGCGTTGCGCAGGCGGCGATAGGCGAAGCGTTCTACCGCCATGGCCAGCAGGGCGCAAACCGCCATGGCAATCGACAGGGCAAAGCCGAGCTGCAGCAGCTGCGGCATGTGCGGGAAGGTTGTGTTCAGGGCGTTGAGGGCGGAGAGCGTGGTAAGCGCGCCAACCATCAGAATATCGCCGTGGGCAAAGTTAATAATGCGCAAAATGCCATACACCATGGTATAGCCCAGCGCGATCAGCGCGTAGATGCTTCCCAGCATCACACCGTTGATCAGTTGTTGTATGAGTGTGTCCAACGTTCGTACCCGACAAATTGCTCTTTCAGCGGCTACCATCCAACAAATGAATAAAATTGTAAAATACAGATAAATTATTTCTTATGATAAACCGGTATTGTTTTATCTTTATGATTTGCATGACTATATTGAAAGCCCATGACGGGGTAAAAAGCCTAAAGAAATCAATATATGAATAAAACAGAACAATCGAACGCTGCGCCCGCCTATGGTGAAAGCCGCCTGGCAAACGACCCGCCGCTGCGTGCCGTTCGTGCCTTTGAAGCCATTGCCCGGCTGGGAAGCGTAACGCAGGCCGCGCAGGAGCTGGATATTTCGCCCTCAGCCGTGAGCCATCAGTTGAAAGTGCTGGAAGGGTATCTCCAGATGCCGCTGACCGAGCGCCAGGGAAGGAAGCTGGTGCTGAGCCAGCAGGGACGCGATTACTACCGTTCCATCCGCGCGGCCTTTAACGTGCTGCGTCAGGCGACGGAACATCTGGTAGAACAGTCGCAAACGCGCCAAGTCACCATCAGTCTGATCCCGCTGTTCGGCATGGGCTGGTTTATTCCACGCCTGCCGGCATTTATGCGGGCGAATCCCCAAACCGAAATCAACGTGGTGTATGCCAACCATCGCAACTACCTGAGCGATGCCTCGGATATGTCGATCCGCTTCGGCAACGGGCAGTGGGCGGGCTATCAAAGTGAAAAGTTGATTTCAGGACAAATGGTCCCGGTGTGCAGCCGCGCATTTTTACGCATTCACGGGCATATCGACACCCCGGAGCAGCTTCTGCAAATGCCGTTGCTGCACGATGAGGAGCGATCCACCTGGCAGCAGTGGTTTGTGCAGCAGGGGGTGAAACGTCCCCCGCGCCGCAGCGGCCCGATGTTTGAAGATGGCTTGCTGACGCTCGCGGGCGTGCAGGCCGGGCTGGGCTGCGCGCTGATGCGCGAGCCGCTGATTGCGCCTTATCTTGAGAGCGGTGAGCTGGTGAAAATTTTCAATGCGCCGATCGACGACGGGCGAGATTACTACCTGTGCGTGCGGTCTGACACGGACATGACCGAGGACGGCAAGCTGCTGCAAAACTGGCTGCGCCGTGCCGCAGGGGGCGAACAGCCCGGGGTATAGCAGACAATAAAGGTGCCGTCGTCGAGCAGACTGCTTTAACATGTACAATGGCAGCCTTACATTTACTTACATATATTCACTATCATTTACATAGGTATTATAAGATATTTTTTAGCACAAAATGCAAAACTAAAAATGATTTGAGTATCGTAACCCTATTAATTGATTTTATAGAGAAAATGTTTAAACCATGAAATATACCATGCTGAACATGATCATGTTGAGACATGTCAGTCCGTTCACTTATAGCAAAAAAAACGTACTCGTTTTTTTCATTGTGTCTGTTATTGCAATAGCTATAACGTTATCACCAGCCATCACGCTCAGCTATCTTTCTTTCGATGAGTCATTTCTTTTAGTGTTTATTGCGAATTTTTTAATTGCTCTTTTTGTATACTTCTTTTATTTAAGAAGTGTCGATGGCTTTAAAATAACGCCAATGACAAATGTATCGTCACTCATATTTTCAGCTATTGTATTGCTTATCATTCTGTTGGTTCAGTATGCTATTTGTGTTTACAGAGAGAGTTTATATCATTATGAGCCTGCACAGATAAATTTGATCGCTTTCATGGTCGCCTCCTTCGTCGTGCCCTACTATGAGGAGATCATTTACAGGGGATGTATCTTCGGTTGCTTATACTCCGTCTTTAATAAAAGTTATTTGATTCCCTGCATACTGACTTCACTGATTTTTTGCCTGATGCATGGACAGTATTATAATGTGTTAGATCAGGCGATTCTTTTTATGATATCAATATTGCTTTTGATGGTCAGGATAAAAAGTAGAGGCCTTTTTTATCCTATTGCAATTCATTCGTGTATGAATGTTTTTGTGCTGTCGTCAAATTACTTAAGCGGGTTTTGAAGATGACGCTATTCAGGATCGTCATACCGATCCTGAGTAGGGTAAACATGTCCTACCTGCGTCATTCGATTATCTGTAAGCGCACTTGCGATAGTATTCATATTTCCGTACCTGTTCTGCCGGGCAAGTGTTGTGCCCGGCAGCATTAAAGCGGCTCATTTTCGCGTGGCGTGCCAGCACAACAATGACCCGACGCATACCATCACCGCGCCCTGCCAAAAAGCGAAGGAGAGCGGCGCGCTTAACAGGGCGGCCGCCAGCGCGGAGGATAATATCGGCGTAAAATAGGAGGCGGCGGCGAGCAGGGTCACATTACCGTGCAGAATACCGACATTCCAGGCTGCGTAGCCAAAACCCAGCGCGACGCCACAGAGTAATAGCTTCACCACCACCGGTACGTTGAACATCATTTCTGGCTGATCGCTGAGGACATATTTGATCCACAAGCTGAGCGCCGTCAGCAACACGAAAAGGGTAATACCGTTTTTCCCGCCGGCATATTTGCTGGTTACGGTGCAGTAAGCCGCCCAGATAAATGCCCCGGAGAAGGCCAGGGCATAACTCAGCGGGCTGGAGGTAATATTGCGGAGGATTTCATCTACCTGTAATCCCTGTTCGCCGCCTAATACCCAGCTCACGCCCAGCAGGGAGAGGGCCAGGCCGGGGATCACCCAAAGAGTCGATTTTTGGCCGTTGAACAAAATCGCAAACACAATCGTCAGGCTCGGCCACAGATAATTGACCATCCCCACTTCGATGGCCTGCGAACGCGTGGCGGCGTAGCCCAGCGACAGGGCCAGGCAAATTTCATAGCTGACGAACAGCACGCTCCCGGCAATAAGATAGCGCGGGGAAAAGCGTCTTACATCGGGAAAACCCACCGTGACCAGACATAACAGACCGCTCACGGTGTAAATCATTGCCGCGCCGCCCACCGGCCCCAGCGCTTCGCTTACGCTGCGAATCAGCCCGACCATGGTGCTCCATAACAGTATTGCCGCCAGTCCTGTGAGCGTCGCTCTCTTTCTGTCCATTTCTTCGCCAGTGTTCTTATATTCAAAGGGAAAAGTTATAACATTGATTCCATTCACCTTGCGAATAATGTGCGCGCAAAGTAGCCCCTAAGGAGTACATAAACCCAGCGGCCATGACTATTTAGGGGGCTAAATAAGGTGTACTTGATTTGACGCAAAAAAAACAGGGGCTTTGCTGTTAGCTTGCGGCGCGAATTCTCAAAAGTAAACGAGGACAGCAATGGACGTCAGCCGCAGACAATTTTTCAAAATCTGCGCGGGCGGTATGGCCGGGACAACAGTCGCTGCGTTGGGATTCGCTCCCAAAATGGCACTGGCTCAGGCGCGCAACTTTAAACTGCTGCGCGCCAAAGAGATCCGTAACACCTGCACATACTGCTCCGTGGGTTGTGGGCTATTGATGTATAGCCTGGGTGATGGCGCAAAAAACGCCAAAGAAGCGATTTATCATATTGAAGGGGATCCGGATCATCCGGTGAGCCGTGGGGCACTTTGCCCGAAAGGCGCGGGGCTGCTGGACTACGTTCACAGCGAAAACCGTCTGCGCTATCCGGAGTACCGCGCGCCAGGTTCTGACAAATGGCAGCGTATCTCCTGGGATGACGCGTTCACCCGCATTGCAAAATTAATGAAAGCCGACCGCGACGCCAACTTTATTGAAAAGAACGAGCAGGGTGTCACGGTTAACCGCTGGCTTTCCACCGGGATGCTTTGCGCATCCGCGGCAAGCAATGAAACCGGCATGCTGACGCAAAAATTTGTGCGCTCCCTTGGCATGCTGGCAGTAGACAACCAGGCGCGCGTCTGACACGGACCAACGGTAGCAAGTCTTGCTCCAACATTTGGTCGCGGTGCGATGACCAACCACTGGGTTGATATCAAAAACGCCAACGTCGTCGTGGTCATGGGCGGTAACGCCGCTGAGGCCCATCCGGTGGGATTCCGCTGGGCGATGGAAGCGAAAAACAACAACGATGCGACGCTTATCGTCGTCGATCCGCGCTTTACGCGTACGGCATCGGTGGCCGATATTTATGCGCCAATCCGCTCCGGTACGGACATTACGTTCCTGTCTGGCGTGCTGTTGTACCTGATCGAAAACAACAAAATTAACGCTGAATACGTTAAGCATTACACCAACGCCGGCCTGCTGGTGCGGGAAGATTTTGCCTTTGAAGACGGCCTGTTCAGCGGCTATGACGCGGAAAAACGTCAGTACGATAAGTCTTCCTGGAACTACCAGTTCGACGAAAACGGCTACGCGAAACGCGACGACACCCTGACCGATCCGCGCTGCGTGTGGAATATGCTGAAACAGCACGTGTCCCGCTACACGCCGGATGTGGTTGAAAATATCTGCGGTACGCCAAAAGCAGATTTCCTGAAAGTGTGTGAAGTGCTGGCGTCTACCAGTGCAGCAGACAGAACCACCACGTTCCTGTATGCGCTTGGCTGGACACAGCACACCGTGGGCGCGCAGAACATCCGCACCATGGCGATGATCCAGCTGCTGCTCGGCAACATGGGGATGGCCGGTGGCGGCGTGAACGCGCTGCGTGGTCACTCCAACATTCAGGGCCTGACCGATCTTGGCCTGCTGTCGACCAGCCTGCCGGGCTATCTGACGCTGCCGTCAGAAAAACAGACTGATTTCCAGACCTGGCTCACGGCAAATACGCCAAAAGCCACGCTGCCGGATCAGGTGAACTACTGGAGTAACTATCCGAAGTTCGCCGTCAGCCTGATGAAATCCTTCTACGGCGATGCGGCGCAGAAAGAGAACGACTGGGGCTTTGAGTGGCTGCCGAAATGGGACCAGGCCTACGATGTCATCAAGTATTTCAACATGATGGATAAAGGTAACGTCACGGGCTACATCTGCCAGGGCTTTAACCCTGTTGCGTCGTTCCCGGACAAAAACAAAGTGGTCCGCAGCCTGAGCAAGCTGAAGTACATGGTGGTTATCGATCCGCTGGTGACCGAAACCTCGACCTTCTGGCAGAACCATGGGGAATCCAACGACGTCGATCCGGCCTCGATTCAGACCGAAGTGTTCCGCCTGCCGTCTACCTGCTTCGCGGAAGAGGATGGCTCTATTGCCAACTCTGGTCGCTGGCTGCAGTGGCACTGGAAAGGCCAGGATGCACCGGGTGAAGCCCGTAACGACGGCGAAATTCTGGCGGGCATTTACCATCGTCTGCGCGAAATGTATCGCACGGAAGGCGGCAAAGGCGCCGAGCCGCTGCTGAAAATGAGCTGGAACTACAAGCAGCCGGACCATCCTGAGTCAGAGGAAGTGGCCAAAGAGAACAACGGCGTTGCGCTGGCGGATCTCTATGACGCTAACGGCAACCTGCTGGCGAAGAAAGGCCAGTTGCTGAACAGCTTCGCTCTGCTACGTGATGACGGCACCACGGCCTCTTCGTGCTGGATTTATGCCGGCAGCTGGACCGAGCAGGGTAACCAGATGGCTAATCGCGATAACGCCGACCCGTCAGGCCTTGGCAATACGCTGGGCTGGGCATGGGCGTGGCCGCTTAACCGTCGCGTGCTCTACAACCGTGCGTCTGCGGACATCAACGGCAAGCCGTGGGATCCAAAACGTATGCTGATCGAGTGGAACGGTTCGAAGTGGACGGGGAACGATATCCCGGACTTCAACACCGCCGCGCCGGGCAGCAAAACCGGGCCGTTCATCATGCAGCCGGAAGGGCTGGGACGTCTGTTTGCCCTCGACAAGCTGGCTGAAGGGCCGTTCCCGGAACACTACGAGCCGATGGAAACGCCGCTGGGCACCAACCCGCTGCACCCGAACGTGGTGTCCAGCCCGGTGGTGCGTATCTACGAAGACGACGTGCTGCGTTTAGGCAAGAAGGACAAGTTCCCTTACGTGGGGACTACCTACCGCCTGACCGAGCATTTCCACACCTGGACCAAGCACGCGCGGCTTAACGCCATCGCGCAGCCGGAACAGTTTGTGGAGATCAGCGAGACGCTGGCGAAAGCGAAGGGGATTGCCAACGGCGATCGCGTGAAGGTCAGCAGCAAGCGCGGCTTTATTCGCGCCGTTGCGGTGGTGACCCGCCGTCTGCAGAGCCTGAACGTGCATGGCCAGCAGGTGGAAACCGTCGGTATTCCGCTGCACTGGGGCTTTGAAGGCGTAGCGCAGAAGGGCTACATCGCCAATACCCTGACGCCTAACGTCGGCGATTCCAACTCGCAAACGCCGGAGTACAAAGCGTTTCTGGTCAACATCGAGAAAGCGTAAGGAGCGATTAAATGGCGATGGAAACACAAGACATTATCAAACGCTCCGCGACTAACCCTATCACGCCCGCGCCTCGCGGGCGGGATTACAAGGCTGAAGTTGCCAAGCTTATCGATGTCTCCTCCTGCGTGGGCTGTAAAGCCTGCCAGGTGGCATGTTCAGAGTGGAACGATATTCGTGATGAGGTGGGTCACTGCGTTGGGGTCTACGATAACCCGGCCGATCTGAGCGCCAAATCCTGGACGGTGATGCGCTTTAGCGAAACCGAGCAGAACGGCAAGCTGGAGTGGTTGATCCGTAAAGACGGCTGTATGCACTGTGAAGATCCGGGCTGCCTTAAGGCCTGCCCGTCTGCCGGTGCGATTATTCAGTACGCCAACGGCATCGTGGATTTCCAGCAGGACAACTGTATCGGCTGCGGCTACTGCATCGCGGGCTGTCCGTTTAACGTCCCGCGCCTCAATAAAGAGGATAACCGGGTCTATAAATGCACCCTGTGCGTGGATCGCGTCAGCGTCGGGCAAGAGCCTGCCTGCGTGAAGACCTGCCCGACCGGGGCCATTCACTTCGGGACCAAAACCGAGATGCTGGAAGTGGCGCAGCAGCGCGTCGATAAGTTAAAAGCGCGAGGCTACGAAAACGCAGGCGTGTATAACCCGCAGGGCGTAGGCGGAACGCACGTGATGTATGTACTGCACCACAACGACCAGCCGGAGCTGTACCACAATCTGCCGAAAGATCCGGCGATCGACACCTCGATCAACCTGTGGAAAGGGGCGCTCAAGCCGCTCTCCGCGGCGGGCTTTATCGCCACCTTTGCCGGGCTGATTTATCACTATATCGGCATTGGTCCGAACAAAGAGGTGGATGACGACGAGGAGGAGCATCATGAGTAAGTCAAAGATGATTGTGCGCACGAAATTTATCGACCGCGCCTGTCACTGGACGGTGGTGATCTGCTTCTTCCTGGTGGCGGTATCGGGGATATCGTTCTTCTTCCCGACGCTGCAGTGGCTGACGGAAACCTTTGGTACACCGCAGATGGGGCGCATTCTGCACCCGTTCTTTGGCGTGCTGATTTTCGTGGTGCTGATGTTTATGTTCGTACGCTTCGTACACCACAACATCCCGGACAAGCAGGACATTCCGTGGGTGAAGGGGATTATCGAAGTTCTGAAAGGCAACGAGCATAAGGTCGCCAAAGTCGGCAAATATAACGCCGGACAAAAGATGATGTTCTGGACCATCATGAGCATGATTTTCGTGCTGCTGGTGACTGGCGTGATCATCTGGCGTCCGTACTTTGCGCCTTATTTCCCGATCCAGTGGGTTCGCTATGCGCTGCTGATCCACGCGACCTCGGCCATCATCCTGATCCACGCCATCCTGATCCATATGTATATGGCTTTCTGGGTGAAAGGGTCGATTAAGGGGATGATTGAAGGGAAGGTGAGTCGCCGCTGGGCGCAGAAACACCACCCGCGCTGGTACCGCGACGTTGAACGTCAGGAAGCGAAAGAAGAGAGCACCAAAGGGCTCAAATAGTATTAAACGCCGCCGGTTTCGACCGGCGGCGTTTTGCTTTATTTGCTTCCCGCCATCAATTGTGCAAAAAAGGATTTCGTTTTGTTCGTATGACAGTCAGCGTTAATTTCGTTTGTGATAATTTCTGCTTTTGCATGTTCGACAAGCCGCTTAAATCTACGTTTTATCTCTTTCCCCTGAGCGCTGCAGTCTGCTGAGTCGGCCAGAAACACAGCCGCATTATAAGCCGCATAACACTCATCTATATTGACCGGGTCAGACTTACAACCGCTAAATACGCTATAAGTCAGATCGGGATGATCTTTGTAATAACTTATTTCAGGTGTGTCGTTGAGTCGTGAAAATATACCAGGAAGTAAGATCGCTGAGGCACCGGTCAGCATAATGATTCCCGTCAGGGCTAAATATCTGAACCTCATGATTGCTCCCCCAGGCTGAGCAGGGCGTCCTGCTGTAAGGTCAAATGCAGGCAGTCAGTTGAACATCGGGCATAGCCAATGTGAATGTCATTCATAGCGATGTACGTATAAGGGGCTGGCAAAGAGATTGATATCGTACCAGTGATGGGAGACAACGTCAGCCGTGATTTTCAGGGTCATTCACTTTCCAATCTGCTTCTCATAAGGGAAAGCGATCCGCCGGTTTCGACCGGCGGCGTTTTGCTTTCAGACCGTGGTTAAAATCGTTCTTCTACATACCTGAACGGGTATTTTGTCGGCTTTACCTTACCTATTTTACGCTTCGGTAAATCCAGCGTTTCGATATGCAGGTCTTTATAGGGGATCTGGGAAAGCAGGTGCGAAATAATATTTAACCGCACGCGTTTTTTATCCTCCGACCGGGCGACGAACCACGGTGCCCAGGCGGTGTCGGTGGCTTTGAACATCTCGTCGCGCGCGACCGTATACTCATCCCATAGATTGAACGATTTAATGTCCATCGGCGACAGTTTCCAGGTTTTCCGTCCGTCGTTAATACGGTCGCGCAGGCGGCGCTCCTGCTCTTTTGGCGTCACTTCAAGCCAGTATTTCAGTAAGATGATCCCCGCATCAACCATCGCTTTTTCCATAACCGGCGTGCCATCAAGAAACTTTTCCACCTGTTCCGGGGTGCAAAAACCCATCACGCGCTCAACGCCCGCGCGGTTATACCAGCTGCGATCGAAGATGACGATTTCACCCGCCGAGGGCAGGTGGGAGACGTAACGCTGCAAGTAGAGCTGGCTCTTCTCCTTTTCTGTGGGAGCCGGCAGGGCGACAACCCGGAATACCCGGGGGCTAACGCGCTCGGTGATGGCCTTGATGGTTCCCCCTTTGCCTGCGCCGTCTCGCCCCTCAAACACGATACAGACTTTCAACCCTTTGCTCACCACCCACTGCTGAAGCTTCACCAGCTCTACGTGCAGGCGGCGCAGCTCTTTTTCATACTCTTTCGTTTTAAGCGGTGTTTTCGTCGCGTCATCAACCACTTTGCTCGCGTTCTTTTTGCTGACCATACTTGTCATCCTCTTGCGGACCCACCTGAAGTGTAATCGACCTGAATAAATGGATTAACGTGTCAGAGATCGGTTTTGAACTGGCTCACCATACCAGTTTGGTCAATAATGCTCGCTGCCTCTCATTTATTTGCGGTTGCGGTATGAAAAAAACAATATTTTCGCTGGCACTGGGCACGTTTGGCCTGGGGATGGCCGAGTTTGGCATTATGGGCGTGCTCACCGAACTGGCGCACGACACCGGGATATCCATTCCATCCGCTGGAAACATGATCTCGTTTTACGCCTTCGGCGTGGTGATTGGCGCACCGATTGTGGCGCTCTTTTCCAGCAAGTTCTCGCTGAAATCCACGCTACTGTTTCTGGTGGCGATGTGCGCAATCGGCAACGCCATTTTTGCGTTCTCATCCTCCTGGTATGGTCTGGCGATGGGACGTTTGATTTCCGGTTTCCCTCATGGTGCCATCTTTGGCGTGGGGGCGATTGTGCTGTCGAAAATCGCGCCGCCGGGGAAGGTAACGGTCGCGGTCGCGGGGATGATTGCCGGGATGACCGTTGCCAACCTGGTGGGCGTACCGCTGGGAACCTGGCTCGGACATGCATTCAGCTGGCGTTATACCTTCTTCCTGATTGCCTTGTTCGATGCGCTGGTTATTCTCTCCGTGCTGCTGTGGGTGCCCACAATCCACGATAAAACCGCTGCCCGGTTGACCGAACAGTTTCATTTTTTGAAGCGCCCGGAACCCTGGCTGATTTTTGCCGCCACCATGTTTGGCAACGCCGGGGTGTTTGCCTGGTTTAGCTTCGTGAAGCCTTTTATGCTCAACGTTTCCGGTTTCTCTGAAGGGGGAATGACGGCGATTATGATGCTGATGGGGCTTGGGATGGTGCTGGGCAACCTGATGAGCGGGAAACTCTCCGGCCGCTTTAGCCCGTTACGGATTGCCGCTACAACCGATCTGGTGATTGTCGCCTCGCTGCTGCTGCTCTTCGCGTTTGGCGAGCATCAGACCGCTTCGCTGACGATGGGGTTCATCTGCTGTGCCGGTTTGTTTGCGCTCTCTGCGCCGCTGCAGATCCTGCTGCTGCAAAATGCGAAGGGGGGCGAACTGCTCGGGGCGGCGGGAGGCCAGATGGCGTTCAATCTGGGCAGCGCAATTGGCGCATATTTTGGCGGGATGATGATCACGCTCGGCTTTAGCTGGAGCTACGTTACGCTACCTGCGGCGCTGCTGTCGTTCTCCGCGATGGTATCGCTGTTGCTCTACGGCTATCAGAAGGCCAAACGTACGCAGGCTAACGCGCGAGCGCTAGCCTGACGGGATACTCCCTACACAAATTTCGCCAGCGGATCGGCCGCCGCAAACGCGACGCTGCGGTCTGCCGCAGGCGGATAAATCAGCTCGTTAGTGATAGCGATTTTGATCTTCTTCGCCTCATCACGCACGGATTTCACCTCCTGCTCCCAGCCTTCGGTGTAGACCGCGCCCCAGCCCCCTAAATCAAGACAGGTCACATAGTTCACCTGACGGTAAGGCAGCGGCGGCTGATTAAGCAGGCTGGCCGCGGCGTTATGGCCCGCAAACTTGCCGAGCTGAATGGCGTGCTGGCAGGTCATCAGCGCCGTATTGCCCACGTCGTCGGTTTTGGCATGCGCCATATCGCCCGTGGCGTAAATATCCGGGTGGGTGGGAACCTGAAGGTTTTCGTTAACGACAAGACGCCCCTGGCTGTCGCGCTCGCCGTCAATCTGCTGGCTAAGGGTGTTTGCCTCTACGCCTGCCGTCCAGACAACGGTAGCAGATGCGATACGCTCGCCGTTTTTCAGCGTGACGCCACCGGCGTCGATGGCTTCAATTTCACTGTTCAAACGCCACTCAATGCCCAGCTCCTCGCTGGCAGCTTCGATGGTATTGCGCAGGGCTTCGCTGTAGCGCCCGCCGATCGCCGCGCCGCGCTCAACTACGATAACTTTAGTCGTTGTCTCGTTACCGAAACGGGCGCGAAGACGGGCAGGCAGTTCGGTCGCCAGCTCAATACCGGTAAAACCACCGCCGCAGACCACAATGGTGTTACGCTCGGGCGTCGAAGGGCGCGCAACCAGTGAATCAAGGTGCTGCTCAAAGACCTGAGCGGATTCCAGCTGGTCGATATCAAACGCATATTCAGCCAGCCCGGCAATCGGTGGGCGTTTGGTCTGGCTACCCGTTGCCAGCACCAGGCGCTCATAGCTCAGGGTCATTTCCTGGCCATTCGCATCGCGCCAGACAACGCTTTTATTATTTGCATCAATACGTTCTGCGCTATCCGCAATGAATTCAATGTCCAGTTCGGCAAAGAGATCGCTCAGCGGCGCAACCAGCGTGGCGACCTTTTCTTCATAAAAGCGGGGACGAACGCGCAACTCCGCGACGGGCGCCAGAACGGCAATCGACAGAGCGTTATTCCCCGTCAGCGCGGACAGGCGAGCGGCACTGACCGCAGCCCACATACCGGAAAAACCACTACCCACAATTAAAATCTGCTTTTTCATCTTCGATCCTTTTGGTCGTCAGGCTGGGTGTCTGACATAACTGCAACTATACTTGTCGGAGTTAACTGCGACAACTTCTTTCTGAGTTAAATTTAAATGGTGCCTAAAATCAGCAGGTTAATCAGATGCGGTGACGATGGCGGTGTTTATCACGTCGAACGCCGCTATAATGACCCGGATAAATGACTTCGGAGTTAATCATGGCGTTTTACAGTTCCGGTGTGGAATACGGCATTCACAGCCTGATGTGCATGGTGGATGCGAAAGGGTGCGAGCGAGAGATGAGCGTCCGGGAGATGGCGGCCCTGCAGGGCGTTCCTTATGACTATCTCGGTAAAATCTTTACGCGCCTGTCGCGCGCCGGGCTGGTGAGCAGTACGGAAGGCAAGGGCGGGGGATTTAAGCTGGCGCGGCCCGCAGAGCTGATCTCCGTCCTGGATGTGGCGCACGCCATCGATGGTGAAAAAAACATGTTTGAGTGCCGCGAAGTACGCCAGCGGCTGGCCGTGTTTGACGAAACGCCGCCCGCGTGGGTGTGCGACGGTCCTTGCGGCGTGCGTTCTGTAATGGACAGCGCGCAGCAGAGGATGGAGGAGGAGTTATCGCGCCACACGATTCTGGATCTTGCGCGCAAGATGTACCGCAAAGCGCCGGACACGTTTCAGATTGAAGTGCAGGAGTGGATTTCCGACAGACGATCTTCATAACAGGCCGGGCAGGCGAGGCCGCCGCCCGGCATCAGACGCTTACGCGCGTAAATCAATTACCATACGGCCACGGATCTGACCTTGCTCCATCTCTTTGAAGATGGCATTGATATCTTCCAGCGGACGCATCGTTACTTTTGGCACCACTTTACCTTCCGCCGCGAACTGGAAGGCTTCAACCAGGTCCTGACGGGTGCCAACCAGCGAGCCCACGACCTGAATGCCGTCGAGCACCAGGCGAGGAATATCAAGGCTCATCGCTTCTGGCGGCAGGCCAACGGCCACCACGCGGCCACCGGCACGCACGGCGTCAACCGCAGAGTTAAACGCCGCTTTCGCGACCGCTGTCACCACCGCAGCATGTGCGCCGCCGGTTTTCTCCTGAATCACTTTTGCCGCGTCTTCGTTACGCGAGTTGATGGTCAGGTCTGCGCCCATGCTGGCAGCCAGCTTCAGCTGCTCGTCATTCACATCAATGGCGATCACCTTCGCGTTGAAGACATTTTTAGCGTACTGCAGCGCAAGGTTGCCCAGACCGCCCAGACCGTAAATCGCAATCCACTGGCCGGGTTTGATTGTCGAAATTTTTACGGCTTTATAGGTAGTGACGCCCGCGCAGGTGATGCTGCTGGCCGCAGCGGAATCCAGTCCGTCCGGGACTTTGACCGCGTAATCCGCCGTGACGATGCACTCTTCTGCCATACCGCCATCAACCGAGTAACCGGCATTTTTCACGCTGCGGCACAGGGTCTCGTTGCCGGCGTTACAGTATTCGCAGTGCCCGCAGCCTTCGAAGAACCATGCCACGCTCGCGCGGTCGCCAACCTTAAGCGAGTTCACGCCCGGGCCAATCTCTTTGACGATACCAATCCCTTCATGGCCGAGAATGACGCCGGTCTTATCGCCAAAATCACCGTTCTTAACGTGAAGGTCGGTATGGCACACCCCACAGCATTCCATTTTCAGCAGCGCTTCGCCGTGCTTGAGAGGGCGTAAGGTTTTTTCGGTGACGTTTACCTGATGATCCTGAGTTACGACAGCAGCTTTCATCTGTTTCTCCTTGTTCATGATGTGCATCTGCATTGCAGGTGTGATACCCATTAAGGATTAAGAGTTTAGCGCGGTAATGCAAGGCGGCCGCAACAGATTGTCATACTTTCATCCGATTTCAGATTAAGAATACAGCGATCCACCCATAATCAGGGGGCCAAAAAAGTGCCAAAAAAACGTCATGGTTCTGTCATGTACCAAACGTAACGTGTTGTCTTCTTGATAACCGAAGAGTTAAAAGACAATGCATCTGGTGAAAAAACTTATCGCAATCAGCGTTCTTCTGTCTGCCTCCGTTCAGGCACAAAATATTCTCGAATTTCCTCAGCCGGAAAACGCCCCCGAAGAATTCTACGCCGTGACCGAAATTCCGGCGGGCGGGATCGTTAAATATGAAACCGACGCTAAAACCGGCTTTATCGTGGCCGATCGTTTTCAGTCGATGCCTGTGGCCTATCCGGCAAACTACGGCTCGCTGACCCAGTCTCTGGCGGGGGATGGCGATCCGCTGGACGTCATTTTCTATACCCGTGCGCCAATGGCTCCGGGCACGCTGATCAAGCTGCGGGCGATTGGCGTGCTGAAGATGGTGGATGGCGGAGATAAGGATGACAAAATCGTTGCGGTACCGGCGAGCAAAATTGACCCTACCTACGACGATATTCACGCGCTAAGCGATCTGCCAAAAATCGAGGTACAGCGCCTTGAGGCCTTTTTCAGGGTCTACAAGCAATTACCGGAAGGGCGTAAAAAGGTGGAGCTGAGCGGTTTCAACGATGCCGCCACCGCGAAGCAGGAGATCAAACAGGCGTGGGATGCCTGGAAAGCGAAAAACCCGCAGTAAAAAATGGGCCCGGCGAGGCTACCGCCGGGCGCAGACTTACAGCTGTGCTTCTATCACCTCAATTTCTTTACGCCACTGTGCCTGTAGCTGCGGCTTTTGATGCTTTGGCTTTCGGGCCAGATCCTCTTCAAGCAGCGTCTCCAGCGTAACCAGCCGTTCAAGCAGATCGTCTGCTGATGAAAGCGTCTGTTCCGCAGGCCGGGATGACGCCGCCTGAGGCGCGATACCCGACGCTTCACGCAGACGCGCAAACACCGCGTCGGCATCGTGCCATTCGGTCAGCATACCGTCCTCAATCAGCCAGAACCGGTTGCAGCTTTGACTGATTAACTGACGATCGTGGCTGACTAACAGCACGCCGCCTGCAAACTGTTGCAGGGTGTCGGCAAGCGCCTCTTTGCCTTCCATGTCCAGGTGGTTGGTCGGCTCATCCAGCATCAGCAGGCTATAGCGGGCAAGCGTCAGGCCAACGAACAACAGGCGAGAACGCTCGCCGCCGCTCAGCGTACTGACTTTCTGCCCGTGACGCGCCCACGGGAACCCGGCGCTGATGAGCGCCATTTTGCGGTTGTGGGGATCGGGCGCAAACGGCTCAAGCGCATCCAGCAGGGATGCCGCGTCCGGCAGCTGATGCAGCGTCTGGTCGTAGTAACCTGGCGAGACGCGGGGATGGAGTTTCAGCCTCGCGTCCGTCAGTTCACCGCGAAAATGCCGCCAGATAAGCTTCATCAGCGATGATTTACCGCAGCCGTTACGTCCCACAATCGCCACCCGGTCGCCGCTTTTAAGCCTGGCCGCCTCGACGCTGAACAGCGCCGGAAGCCCCGGTGCAGGCGGTACCTCAAGGTTTTCCATCTCCAGCAGACGGTCAGCCCGCAGCGCGTCGCCGCGCAGGGTCAAGGTCCACTGGCTGCCCGCCGTGACCTCCGTCTGGCTCTCTTTCAGCCGCTCGACCTGTTTTTCCATCTGTTTCGCTTTACGGGACAGATCCTCGTTGTCGTACACCTTGCCCCAGGTCGCCAGCCGTTTAGCGCTGGCGGCGACGCGGTCGATCTCCTTTTGTTCCGCCTTAAAACGCTGTGCATCGCTTTCGTCTTTTGCTACCAGCGCCCGACGCGCGGCGGTGCAGGGAAGCGCGAAATGGTGGAGCGTTTTATCCCGCAGGATCCAGCTGCCGTTCGTGACGGCATCCAGCAGTTGTCTGTCGTGGGAGACCAGCACAAAGCTGCCGGACCAGTTTTGCAGGAACTGTTCAAGCCACAGCATGGTGGGCAGATCGAGATGGTTACTCGGCTCGTCCAGGAGCAGCAGGTCCGGCTCGCGTATCAACGCCCGCGCCAGCAGCAGGCGGGTATGCTGCCCGCCACTCAGCGTGGCGGATTGCAAGGCCATATCCTGCGCAGAGAAGCCCATGCTGGCCAGCAGCGTTTCGGCCCTCCAGCGCAGGCTTTCGCGCTCGCTCTGCGCAAGCTGCGCCAGAACCGCGTCCAGCATGGTCAGCGGAAACAGGCTCTCTGGAAGATGTTGCTCGATGCGCGCCACCAGGCAACGCCCGGCCAGAGAGACGCTGCCAGCGGCAGGGGAGTCCGTGCCGTCGAGGATCTTCAAAAGCGTGCTTTTGCCACAGCCGTTATCGCCCAGCAGACCAATGCGGTCGCCTTTTTTCAGCGTAAAGGAGAGTGCGTCGAAGAGCGTGCCAAACGCCGTATCAACACGTAAAGATTGTGCAGTGAGGAGTGTGCTCATTGTTGCTTACCCAGGAGTTACAGGCATGTTTATGCCTCGTCAAACATCGCTGACGATAACTCAGTAAGCCCGAGAGAAGGGATTCAGGGGGGTAGTGTCTTCGCTCAAGCCGAAGTTATCGCAGCACGATATCGATAACGCCTGAGCAAGTACGATCACCAAGAGTATGTGAAAAATTAAAAATTTCACAGTACAGCATAACAGGCCTCCTTATATATTCAGTTGGTTAATGGATGAGAGGAGTGTAGCGGGGGAACACACGTTTGGCTAGTGGGGATCTCTGCCACAGGGGAAGGGAGAACACCTGGCCCGTAGGCCCGGTAAGCGAAGCGCCACCGGGCGATTAGGCTGCACTGCGATCGGGTGCCCTGATCCTCTCCCACAGGGAGAGGGCCAGGTCGGAGCGCAGATCAAATTGAAGTACGACGATAGCTGCGGTATTCCGGCTTCCAGTAATTGTCGTCGATGGCCTGTTGCAGCGCATCGGCAGAGGTATTCACCGCCACACCCTGCTGCTGCGCCATTTTGCCTACCGCGAATGCGATGGCACGTGACACCGTCTGAATGTCCTTCAGCTCCGGCAGAACCAGACCTTCGCCGTTGTTCACCAGCGGAGAGTGCTTCGCCAGCGTTTCGCTCGCCGACATGAGCATCTCGTCGGTAATGCGCGACGCGCCAGAGGCGATAACGCCAAGGCCAATCCCCGGGAAGATATAGGAGTTGTTGCACTGGGCGATGGGGTAAAGTTTGTCTTTCCACAGCACCGGCTCGAACGGGCTGCCGGTGGCAACCAGCGCATTGCCTTCGGTCCATGCGATGATGTCCTGCGGGGTGGCCTCCACGCGGGACGTCGGGTTGGACAGCGGCATGACGATAGGACGTTCGCAGTGTTTATGCATCTCGCGAATGATCTCCTCCGTGAAGAGACCCGTCTGACCGGACACGCCGATCAAAATATCCGGCTTAACGTTGCGCACCACGTCCAGCAGGGAGAGCACTTCATTGTCCGTATCCCAGTTTTTCAGCGCGTCTTTTTTCTGTACCAGTTTGGTCTGGAACGGTAGCAGGTTTGGCATGCCGTCGGTCAACAGGCCAAAGCGGTCGACCATAAAGACGCGCGAGCGGGCCAGCTCTTCGCTTAAGCCTTCGCGCTGCGTCTGGGCGATGATCTGCTCGGCGATACCACAGCCCGCAGAACCCGCGCCGAGGAAGACGATTTTTTGATAGCTCAGCTGGCTGCCTGCCGCGCGGCTGGCGGCAATCAGCGTGCCGACGGTGACCGCCGCCGTGCCCTGAATGTCGTCGTTGAACGAGCAGATTTCATCGCGATAGCGGTTGAGCAGCGGCATGGCGTTTTTCTGCGCAAAGTCTTCGAACTGCAGCAGCACGTCCGGCCAACGTTGCTTCACGGCCTGAATGAAATCGTCAACAAACTGATAGTACTCGTCATCGGTAATGCGCGGATGACGCCAGCCCATATACAGCGGGTCGCTCAGCAGCTGCTGATTATTCGTGCCGACATCCAGTACGACTGGCAGGGTATACGCCGGGCTGATGCCCCCGCAGGCGGTATATAACGAGAGTTTCCCGATAGGGATCCCCATTCCGCCGATGCCCTGGTCCCCAAGGCCCAGTATACGTTCGCCGTCGGTCACCACTATCACTTTGATGTTGTGGTTCGGCACGTTCTGCAGAATGTCGTCCATATTGTGACGGTTCGGCCAGGAGATGAAGACGCCACGCGAGCGGCGGTAGATCTCGGAGAAGCGTTCACACGCCGCGCCCACCGTTGGGGTGTAGATCACCGGCATCATCTCTTCGAGATGGTTCTGTACCAGACGGTAGAAAAGGGTTTCGTTGGTGTCCTGGATATTACGCAGGTAGATATGTTTGTCGATTTCCGTTTTGAAACCCTGGTACTGGATCCAGGCGCGATCCGCCTGTTCTTCAATGGTTTCTACCACTTCCGGAAGCAGACCGAGCAGGTTAAAGCTGCTGCGCTCTTCCATGCTGAAAGCGCTGCCTTTGTTCAGCAGGGGGAATTCCAGTAAAACCGGTCCGGCATAAGGGATATATAAGGAACGATGTTTTTTCAGTTTGTTGTCCATGTCACTCACTCTTTTTTGAAGATCCGTCCCTGACACTGCTGTTTGTCATCTTTCTGGCCTGTGCTGCGGGGTGGGGTCGGGCGGTATTATAAAGGAGGTAAATGGTAATTACCGCAAACCATAAAAAAAACACCACCGGGGTGACCGATGGTGTTGTGGATCCTTAACGGGACTTACTTACCTGCGTGGCGTTTTCTGCCGGTAGCGTGGGTGACTTGCTTCTCGCTGTCGCCCTCAATCACCACTTTACGCTGGTTAGAGAGTTTGTAGTCCAGCCCCAGAATGTGGCGTGCCTGACGGTTCGATTTCATATTTACTCCTCAATCCTGTTGATAGTTTTAAGGACAAGTTTGCTTTCGCAAACGAAATGTAACCCCTTAGGTTGCAGATCCAGCATAGCAGATTTTTACAACGGGGCATTACGCCCGCTGACAACATAGTTAATGGTCTGCTGGTAGATGTCACTGAGGATGTCATTGTCTGTGGCTTCCACCCACCGGGTCAGTTCCATCAAAATGTCATCTTCAGTAACAGCACCGTGCTCGGCGTGAAGACCCTGCGCGATTGCGTTGACCAGTTCTGGCTGAGCTGCTGTGGTGTGTGCCGGATAATAAGTAAACATGCTGCCTCCGTGTCGTTGTCTGTTTAATGTTACGGCTTGCAAAATCTTAATTCACAAACAGAGTGACAAATATTTTTCGCGTTGTGGCTCAGATTCGTCCTGGAAATAAAAATATCATTTTCCATAGCACAGAATTAAAATTTAGGGTTTCCAGCGGCGTAATTTTGTCGTTTTTTCAAAAGGCATCGGAGAGGGCCAGGAGATCAATTCCACCACGCTTCCCCACGGGGTCTGGCCATAGCAGAAAGCATTGCCGTCGCCCTGTTCAGCCGGGAACGTGAGCGGCTTGGGTTGGGTAAACATTCCTCCCCCTGCGGCGGTGAAGGCGGAGATGGCTTTTTTAAAATCATCCACATACACGGCAAAGTGCTGGAGGCCAAAGTCGCTGGCGCGGGCGGGGTGACCCTGTTCAGGGCCGTGCATTTCGAACAGTTCAACGCCCGGGCCGTGTGGCATAGCCAGCATACGGATGGCGCGGATTTTTGTGCCGGGAAATAACCTTAATGTTTTTTCCTGCGCGTCATGGTCAATATTTTCACTGCCGGGGTCAACCGAGTGGTATAAAACCGTTGCGTCGAATGCCTGTTTAAAAAAGAGGGTGGCCTGTTCAATATCAGGAACCGTAATACCAATGTGGTCAATACCGCGAACTGACGAAGTCATCATTTCCTCCTGCTATAAAAAAATAAATATAGCAGGAGGTATTCAGTTCATTACCATTTCATCTCGCCGGTATTCACTTTGGCGCTCAGCTCAAGCGAACTCTCTTCTGCAAGCGCGGGGTACACTTTTTTCATTGCAGCGATCGCGCCTGCGGAGTCTTTATGCTCCTCCAGGGTTTTCTCAAACTGGGCCAGATAAGCTTTGGTGAAGTCTATGGCCCCGGTACTGGCTGGCGGCGTACCGAGATAATGCCCCGGGATCACGCGCTCTGGCTGATGCGCGGCCATATTCTCCAGCGTCTGCTGCCATTGCTGACGGCTGGCTTTGGTTTGCGTGTCCGCCGTCCAGACGTGAATACCCCAGGAGACGCCGGTGCCGCCCAGAATCGTTTTGGCCGACGGGATCCACACGTACGCCGCGTAGCTTTCAGGCTCTTCGATATCGACTTTCTCGCCGTCGATCATAAAGGTGTTTGAGGCAATGACCTGCGGCACCACAAGTTTAGCGGGCGCGCCGTCTTTCATCTGGGGTCCCCAGAAGGCGAGCTTGGCCTCTTTCGTGGCGTTGATATGATCAACGACCTGCTGCGTGGCAACCACTTTGGCATTCGGGAAAGCGCTGACCAGCGGCTGCAGGCCGAAGTAGAAATCCGGATCGCCGGAGGTGATCACAATCTTGTTGAGGGTCTTGCCGGTGCGGCGGATTTTTTCCACCAGCGCTTCACCGTCTTTCACGCTGAACTGTGCGTCAAACAGCACAGCCTCTGTCGGCCCGGAGACCAGCGTCGAGGAGACCGCGAAAATACCTTTCTCCTGCGGGTTATAAGTATCAATGGTTAACGGTGCGGCAAAAACCGCTGGGGTGAAGAGGGTGCACAGCAATGCAAGGCGAGTGAGCTTCATCATATTGTCTCTGTTGTTCGGGAAAGACTCTATTGTACGGATTTCACCATTTGCCAGAATTCCTGAAACAAGACATGCTTAGTTTCATAAATCGAGCAGATGGAGCATAAGATGGATCGCGTTATTGCCGCTCAGGTCTATAACCGCATTTGCGAACTGGGGAGCCTGAGCGCGGCGGCACGGGCGCTGGGGATCTCCCGTCCGATGGTGAGTCGTTATCTGGAGCAGATGGAAAAATGGGCGGGAACACGGCTGGTTAACCGCTCAACCCGCAAACTGACGCTGACGGCGGCGGGTGAAAAAGTGCTGCAAAAAACCCGTACGCTCTCGCAAATTTCCCAGGAGATTGAGGACCAGTCTGCGAAAGACTCCCCCGCGGGCACGCTGAGGGTGGCCTGCGCGCATTTTACCGCCATGCAAATTATTTCGCCGGTGCTACCCGGGCTGCTGGCGCGTTATCCCCAGCTGCGTATTGAGCTGGACGTCAACAACCATCCGGTAAGCCTGGTGGGCGAGCGTATCGATGTGGCGATCCGCATCACCGATAATCCTGAGCCAGGCATGATCGCCCGCCGGCTGGGGGAGTGCGATTCGGTACTCTGCGCCTCTCCAGGTTATCTCGCAGAGGCGGGTACGCCGCAACAGCTTGAGGAATTGATGCAGCACAACTGCCTGCACTACAGCTTTTTCGCCGGGCAGTCGTGGCGCTTTGTCAGCCCACAGGGGGAGCTGGTTTCTACAGCGGTAAGCGGCAATCTGAGTGCCAGCATTTCGTCGCTGCTGATGGAGGCGGCCATTAACCACTGCGGCATTGCGATGCTGCCGGAGCGTGAGGCGCGAGATGCCTTACAGACGGGGCAACTGGTGCCAGTGCTGAGCGCCTACACGCCCAAAGCGATCGGGATTTTCGGTATTTATCAGTCGCGTGACTACCAGCCCGCCGCGCAGCGGGTGTTCCTTGATGCGCTGGCTGCATATCTGGCACCCCTGTCAGACTCGTCTGTCTTTCCTGCAGAAAACACATAGCGTCCTATACTTATCTCTTTGTAAGCCAAAAGGAGAGCAAGAATGACGATTCATAAGCACGGTTCAGCACACTGGTCTGGCGACATTAAGCGCGGCAAAGGGACGGTTTCCACAGAGAGCGGCGTCCTTAACCAGCAACCTTACGGCTTTAATACCCGTTTCGAAGGGGAAAAGGGCACTAACCCGGAAGAGCTGATTGGCGCGGCACACGCGGCCTGTTTCTCCATGGCGCTGTCGCTGATGCTGGGCGAAAGCGGCTACACGGCGGATTCCATTGACACCACGGCGAACGTGTCGCTCGACAAGACCGACAGTGGTTTTGCAATCAGCAAAATCGCGCTGAAAAGCAAAGTCACGGTGCCTGGCATCGATCCTCAGCAGTTTGACGGCATCATTCAGAAAGCCAAAGTCGGCTGCCCGGTATCGCAGGTGCTGAAAGCGGAAATCACCCTTGATTACACGCTGAACTAAGTCAGAGCCGGGCGATGCCCGGCTTTTTCCTGTCTCTCATCCGCATTTCATACACCTCATCAATACTCCAGACGTTTCGCTTTTTTGTTAAGATAGTAAAACTGTGATTATCAAAGGGATATCGGCATGGCGAATTTGCCCTGGCGTGTCAGCGTGCGTCTGATCGTTCTTGCAAAAAAAGTGGCAATGGTGCTGGGGATCGTGCTGATTGTGCTCCTCGCGGTGCGGGTTTATCTCTCGCAGCAAGGCCCGGCGCTGCATCTCTGGCATACCTGGCGCGCCGATGAGCTGTCAGCCCCTGAGATGGATAAGGCCACATTTGCGCAGTACCTCTCCCGCGAAAAGGCCATTTTCGCCAGCCTGGATGCTGAGGTAACGTCGAAGACCGACGCGACAGAGCGCACGCCGCTTAACCGCTACGCCCGCCAGAGCCTTGTCTGGCCCGGGCAGTTCACCCCTGATGCCAACCGTTCCATGGTTCTGATGCCTGCCGGGAAACCTCGCGGGGCCGTCGTGCTGTTGCACGGGCTGACGGACTCGCCCTACAGCGTCAGGCATCTGGCCATTCGCTACCAGCAGCACGGCTTTGTGGCGGTGGTGCCGCGTCTGCCCGGTCACGGCACGGCCCCCGGCGCGCTGACGAATGTGGACTGGGAGACGTGGCTGGCCGCCACGCGCCTTGCCGTGCGTGAAGCTACCCGTCTTGGTGGCGATGTTCCGCTGCATCTGGTGGGCTATTCCAACGGCGGGGCGCTGGCGATGAAATACGCCCTCGACGCGCTGGACAACCCGCAGCTTCGTAAACCCCAGCAACTGGTCCTGCTGTCGCCGATGATTGGCGTGACCGCGTTTGCCCGATTTGCCGGGTTAGCCGGGCTACCGGCAATGCTCCCCGCTTTTGCCAAGGCGGCCTGGCTTAACATTTCGCCGGAATATAATCCTTATAAATACAACTCGTTTCCGGTTAACGCCGCGCGTCAGTCCTGGCTGCTGACCCAGGCTCTGCAGCAGCAACTGACCCGCGACAGCAAAGAGAACAGGCTTGATGCACTGCCGCCCGTGCTGGCGTTTCAGTCGGTGATGGATTCCACGGTCAGTACCCGCGCCGTGGTCACCGAATTGTTCGATCGGCTTCCGGCTAACGGCAGCGAGCTGGTGATGTTTGACATCAACCAGGCCGCGAGCTTCCGTCCGTTGTTCAGACCCTCGTCCTGGACCGCCGTCTCTGAACTCCTGCCTCCGGCAGTAAGGCGTTACACTGTCACAGTTATCACGAATGACGGCCCGCACAGTTTCAATACCGTGGCGAAAACCACGCCAGCAGGCCGTACGGCTGAAACGTCCGTGGCGCTGTCGCTGCCTTACCCGCAAGACGTCTACTCGCTGTCGCACGTGGCGGTGCCGTTCCCGCCGGATGACGATCTCTATGGCCGTCAGCCTGAGGTGAAGAACCGCTATGGCATCAGCCTCGGGACCATTGCGCTGTGGGGCGAAACCTCGGTGCTGAGCGTGGGTAAAGAGGCGCTGATGCGCGTCACCTCTAATCCGTTCTACAGCTATATGCAGGGGCGCATTGATACGCTGAGCGAGCCGGCGAAAAGTCATTAAACATTTGCCTGACTTATGTATATGTATTAGTTCAGCCGCTTGCAGTATGCTGGAGCTTCGCTTTCAGCGTTTCTTAACTATCGGGACCCGTTGCTGTGCTGACTACACTCATTTATCGAAGCCGGTTACATTCATCCTGTGATGCCGCTAAGTTGGGCACGCTGGTTGAGCAGGCTAAGATCCGCAATACGGGTCTGAACATCACCGGCATTTTGCTCTCCAGCGGGCATGAAATTCTGCAAATCCTTGAAGGAAAGGAAGAGAGCGTCGTTACGCTTTTCCTCAAGATTCGGGAGGACAAACGCCACTGCGATGTTGTGGAACTGATGCGTGACTATGGTCCGCGCAGACGGTTCGAGCATGTCGGCATGTTGCTGTTTAATTTGCAGGTGCAATCCCCGAAGGACGTTCTCCAGTCGGTGCTGCACTACAGCAAGCTGGAAAGCTATCTCGCCTCCGGGGACCGGGTCTTTAAGTTCATCCAGTCATTTATCAACCGAAAAGGGACGGCAAATCCCGGCACGACATTTGATGCCAGCCAATGGACGCTGTCCCGGGAGCGCGCCCCGTTTGCCACCGACGTGGGCCTGCTGGCCGATCAGTCCTGCCAGTTTGCTCTCCAGCCGATCGTGGAGCCTGCCGAAGGTAAAATCAGCTCCCTCGAGGCCCTGATACGCGGCAACGACGGCGGCAGCCCGGAACATTTCTTTCAGACGCTCGATCCGGAAAAAATCTACGAAGTTGACCTCCAGACAAAAGCTTATGCGTTTGCGCTGGCGGAAAAGCTGGGAATAGGCGGGCATAAAATCGCCGTGAACCTGCTGCCCATGTCACTCGTCAAAGTGCCCGGCGCGGTCGAATTTCTGGTGGATCAAATTAAGATCCACGGGCTTCAGCCGGAGCAGGTGGTGATTGAGGTGACAGAAAACGAGATCATTTCCGGTTTCAACCAGTTTAACAGCGCCATCAAACAGCTCCGGGCAGAGGGCATTGGTCTGGCAATTGACGATTTTGGCTCCGGGTATGCCGGGCTGTCACTGCTGACGAAATTCCAGCCGGATAAACTCAAGATCGACCGCGAGATTGTCAGCGATATCCACCTTAGCGGCCCGAAGCAGGCCATCGTGAAATCGATTGTCAGCTGCTGCACCGATCTGGAAATCACCCTGGTGGCGGAAGGCATCGAGAAGCTGGAAGAGTGGTGCTGGCTCGAATCGGCGGGCATTCGCCGTTTCCAGGGGTTCTTGTTTGCCCGTCCTCAGCTGAACGGCGTAGGGGATATTCACTGGCCGCATATGATGCGCTGACCCGTACATAAACGCGTCGCCCGACAAAACCTTACACGCCGGGGCTTGTAGATTCATCGCTATCGTTTATGATCCAAACGTTCAATCATTATGGAAACTTATGCGCAACCGTCCGCTTCTCGGTAAATGGCTTTTGATAATCACCTGTCTGGCGATGGCGCTTTGCCTGGTTCAGCGGGCGGTCTATCTCAACCATTTTTTGCAGGGGCTGGATCAGCAGGCGCAAACGGTACTGATGACTGACGGGGCGGGTAACACCTCCGACTCAGAGCAGTCTGGCCCATCACCGTGTCAGCTTGGCGCGCACTCCCTGCTGTGCGCCCAGCCGTTGTTCTTCGACGGCGCGCTGCCCGCCATCGTGATTTTCTTCGCGCTGCTGCACCTGGTTACCCAGGCGCGTGCGTGGGTTTACCGGGAACAGCCTGTTCAGGCCCCGCCTCCCCGAATACACCTCAAAAACTGCGTCTTCCGTGAGTGAAAACATCGTTACCACACGATAATTTTCACTAATCACGGAGTAAAACATGTTTAACGTCTTCAGGGGCTTTGTCCTCCTGTTGCTGTCCTGCATTGGCATCGCCCATGCGGCAGATACAGGCTGGTTAACCTCCCCACAAAACGATCACGCCCGGGTTCGCGTCCAGGCGGAAAAGCGCCAGCACGACACAGTGGCATTACTTACCGTCGAGCTGCAGCCCGGCTGGAAAACCTACTGGCGTTCGCCGGGCGAGGGCGGCGTTGCCCCGCAAATTAACTGGCCGAAAGGCGTCCAGGACACCTGGCACTGGCCCGTTCCCTCGCGCTTTGACATCTCGGGCCTGACCACCCAGGGTTTCCACGATAAGGTCGTCATCCCGATGACCCTGACCGGCCTGAACAGCGACACGCTGGATGGCACGCTGACGCTCTCTACCTGTAGCAATGTCTGTCTGCTGACGGACTACAAGCTGCACCTGGATTTCAACGCGCCCGTTGATGCGGGGTTCCAGGACGCATTTGACGATGCCATGCGCGCCATACCGGGGGACTCGGGCGTTTCTTCCCATCTTGAGGCCTGGCTGTCCGGTGACAAACTGGTGGTGACGGGCACGACGGACGGCGAGTGGCATAATCCCGGGATCTACTTTGACCCGCTGGAGGGCGATATCCTGCCCGGCGAGCCGGTGATTAAGCACACCGGCAATCAGCTGCGCGTCACGGTGCCGGTGACCGATGAGTGGGGAGATAAGCCCGCTACGCTTGAAGGAAAAAAACTGTCGTTTGTGCTGACCAACGGCGACAAGGCTCAGGAAACCGTGATGACCGTGGGCGCGGAACCCGCCGCTCAGGGCCGTTCGACGAACCTCTTCAGCATGCTGGCCTTTGCACTGCTCGGCGGGGTGATCCTGAACCTGATGCCCTGCGTACTGCCGGTTATGGGGATGAAGCTGAGCAGCGTGCTGCACGCTGGCTCCGACAGGCGCAAGATCAGGGTACGTTTCCTGGCGACGACCGCCGGTATTCTGACCTCCTTTGCGCTGCTGGCCGCGATGGTGACGGCCCTTAAGCTGACAGGCGCATCGCTCGGATGGGGCATTCAGTTCCAGAATCCCTGGTTTATCGGCCTGATGGTCGCGGTGACATTCATTTTTGCGATGAATTTGTTTGGCGCGTTTGAAATGCTGCTGCCTTCTGCCGCAGCCGGTCGGCTGGCAACGGCGGGTGGCTCAGGCTTAACGGGCAGTTTTTGTGAGGGCGTGTTCGCCACGCTGCTCGCCACGCCGTGCTCCGCGCCATTCCTGGGGACCGCCGTGGCCTTTGCGCTGGCGTCACCCCTGCCGACGCTGTGGCTGATCTTCCTGATGCTTGGCGTGGGGATGAGCTTGCCCTGGCTGTTTGTCGCGCTGATCCCGAAAACCGCCATGCTGCTGCCACATCCGGGTCGCTGGATGAATACGCTCAAGATCATTCTCGGGGCGATGATGCTGGCGTCCAGTCTCTGGCTGGCGACGCTGCTCCAGCAGCATTTAGGTAACGTTATAAGCCACGTCATCATGCTTGCCATGATCGTGGTAGCGATCGTGATTTACGCCCGAATTGGGCAAAAAAACGCGCCGATCTTCTGGTTGGTGGTGATGTCGCTGGCAGTCTTTGGCGGCTACCAGCTGCGTGGGCTGGTGCTCGCTGAGCCTGCTTCCCGGAGCGAGGCCAGTAGAGCAGCGATCCCGTGGCAACCCTTAACCGAGGAGGCTATTCAGCGCGCGCTGGCGCAGGGGAAACGCGTGTTCGTGGACATTTCCGCCGACTGGTGCGTGACCTGCAAGGTCAACGAACATCGGGTATTAAATCAGCCTGAGGTGATTGCCGCCCTGAGTGAGCCGGACGTGGTGGCCCTGCGCGGTGACTGGAGCAAGCCTTCGCCGCTGATTGCCGATTTCCTCGCCAGACGAAACCGCTACGCCATCCCGTTCAACGAGGTTTCCGGCCCCGGCAAGCCCGACGGCGTGATCCTCTCGCCGCTGCTCGATAAACGCGACCTGATCGCCACGCTGAATAACGCCAAAGGTTAACATGATGAAAAAATTAATGATTACACTGCTGCTGCTTTTTACCTCCGTTCAGGCGATGGCCGCAGATGCGCTTACGCCGGAGCAGGCGCAGGAGCAGCGCGCGCAGAAGATCGTCTTTGACTTCTTGTTTAACGATCCGAATTCCCCGCGCATCGGGGCTACTAAACCCCAGCTGACGCTGGTGGTGTTCACCGACTACAACTGCCCCTACTGCAAAAAATTCGATCCTTATCTGGAAAAGATTGTAGAAAAACATCCGGAGGTGGCAGTGGTGTATAAGTTTCTGCCATACCGCGCTGAGAGTTCCGTTACGGCGGCACGTGACGCCTTAACCCTCTGGCGCAGCCATCCCGGGCAATTTATGAAATTTAACGATACTCTGATGGCGAAAAAGGGTTACCACGACAACGCCAGTATTCAGGAGGCCCAGAAACGGGCGGGGGTCAACATCACGACCCCGGATGACGAAAGCCTGGTTACGATCAAACGCAGCCTGTTGATCGCAGAAAAACTCGGTATTCAGGGCACGCCCGCAACGCTCATCGGTGATGTCCTGTTGCCTGGCTGGGTTCCCTATGAACAATTCGATGAAATCGTCAGCGACGCACTCCGGAGAGGAAAATGAAAAAACGACTGTTACTTTCACTGCTGATGGCATCCGGCCTTGCGCAGGCCGCTGAGGCCGTGCCGGAGGTGGTTAAGCACTTCAGCGAGCAGCAAAACATTACGATCATCAAGAAAATCGATGCCCCCGGCGGGGCACCGGCCTGGCTTGGGCAATATCAGGATATGGGCGTGACCCTCTTTTTAACGCCCGACGGCAGGCACGTGATTTCCGGTTATCTGTATGATGAGAAGGGCAAAAACCTCAGCGAGGACTATTTCCAGAAAGAGATCTACGCCCCGCTGGGCCGGGAGATGTGGAAGAAGCTGAACGCCGCGCAGCCGTTGAAAGAGGGGGCGGATACCGCGCCGCGCAAAGTATTCGTGTTCGCCGATCCGTTCTGTCCTTACTGCAAAGCCTTCTGGTCTGCCGCGCAGCCGTGGGTGAAGGCGGATAAGGTTCAGCTGAATACGCTGCTGGTTGCGTTTCTCAACCCTCAAAGCGGGCGTAACGCGTCCCTGATCCTCAATGCCAGGGACCCGGTCAACGCCTGGAAAGAGTATGAGCTTTCCGGTGGCAAAAAATTACCGAAAAACGAGGGCAAGGCGTCGCGTGAGACCGTTGCGCTGTTACAGCAGCATCAGCAGTTAATGGACAGCCTCGGGGCGAATGCCACGCCCGCGATTTATTATCTCAACGCCGATAACGAGCTACAGCAGGTGGTAGGAATGCCGGACGAGAAACAGCTGGAGGCGATGTTCGGGCCTAAACCCTAATCAACTCAGGCAGAAACAGGACGTTTCTGCCTGCCTTTTTTAGCTTAATTTTTGTCTTAACGTCCCCAGCGGCCCCTGAGGTACGTCACCGCGTCCTGCGTCTGAGGCTGATTGAGATAGTCTTCGCGGAACAGAATGGTGCCGTTAACGTTAGGCAGCGAATCGTTCAAATCGAGCTGTTTTTTCAGCTCCGGCACGCCGCCATTCACCGTCCAGTCTGGCTCTTTTTTGGACGGTGCGCCCACCTTATAGAACGCAACGCCGATATACAGGCGAGTATGGGTCGGTTTTACGACGTCGGCCCACCACTTTGTCAGCACGTCATAGCGCGCCGCATCCCGCGAGAATGGCCAGTAGATCTGCGGCGCAATGTAGTCCAGCAGACCTTGCTGCACCCACTGACGCGTGTCAGCGTAGGACTCATCATAAGCCGCCGCCCCGCGCGTGTCGGACCCTGCCGGGTCGTACGAACGGTTGCGCCACACGCCTGCCGGGCTTACGCCAAACTCAACGTCCGGCTTAAGCTGCTTAATGGCTCTGGAGACCTGAACGATAAGCTGATGGGTGTTGTGACGACGCCAGTCTGCTTTCGAACTGAATCCCTGACCATACTGCCGGTAAGTCTGCGCGTCATTCAGGGTTGAGCCGGGCGTTTCGGTATAAAAGTAATCATCAAACTGCACGCCGTCGATGGCATAGTGCGCGACCACCTCGGACACCACCTGGGTTATCCAGTCCCTGACCTCAGGAATGCCGGGGTCGAGCACGAACCGATCGCCGGAAACGCGTACCCACTCGGGGTGCTGCACGTAGACGCTGGAAGGGTGCAGCGATGCGGTGCGGTTGAGTTCGGCAACGGTTGACGGTTTTACGTTGGTGGATACCCGGTAAGGATTGAACCAGGCGTGAACTTTCATACCGCGCTTATGGGCTTCGTCCAGCATAAACTGCAGTGGATCGTAGCCGGGGTATTCGCCAATTTTCCCTGTCAGGGTGTCTGACCATGGCAGGATTTTAGATGACCAGAGCGCGGTGCTGTCGGGCTTCACCTGGAAAAAGACGGTGTTAATGCCGAGGGTGTGGAGCTTGTCGAGCTTATCCGTCAGCGCCCGTTTTTGCTGTGCAACGCGCTGATCGGCATTGAGGGTGTTTACCGACGATACCGGCGGCCAGTCAAGTCGGGAGACCGTCGCCAGCCAGATCCCGCGCATCGGTTCATGAGTCCGTGGCGTCGGTTTATTCGCCGACGGGAGTGGGGTAACCAGTGATTTCGGTGGTTTTGAGGCGCAACTAACAAGTAAAAGTGCACAACCCACCAGCGCACCAATCCGTTTTACATGTTGTGTCATGGATGTATTAGCTCTTCGTGATCCGGCTGTTGGCCCAGGGATTAAAGGCTGGCTCAGGCTGTGGTTCAACGTCATCGTCATTGAGTGAGTCCAGATACAGCGCTTCCACTTCGGCGCGCGCCCACGGGGTACGCCTCAGGAATTTTAAGCTCGATTTTATGCTGGGATCTTTTCTGAAACAGTTAATTTTGATTCGATTGCCTAATTCGTTCCAGCCGTAGCGCGCAACCAGCGCGGTTACCTGCATTTCCAGGGTTACGCCGTGGAGAGGGTCTTTCGAAACGTGTGCAGTCATAGCGCGTCCGGATGTCTTAAAAAGTGTGGGGGAAAGCAACGAAGAGAAGGGTACAAGAAAGGCGGGAAAGCAGCAATTTTCGCGTGCGTTTCTTCACCCCATCCGGGGTGAAGAAAGAGGGCTGTCAGGATTTAAACAGATCGGGCGCCCATGGGCGCGGATCAACCTCCATAAACGGTGCACGCTCGAACCGGGATTTCAGCGCCCAGGGGACCGTGCAGTCAAATATCGTCTTGCAGGTAATGCCGTTGCCACGGATCGAGGTGCTGTAGTCGGGGGTCTGAGACGGATCCAGCTGGTGTCCGCGAATGCCGGGCAGATGAGTGATGCTGACGTCGCCCTGCATCCGGGTCGTCATGGCCCACAGAATGTCATCGCTGTCGAAAATATCCACGTCCTCATCCACGAGAATAATATTTTTAAGCTCAGAGTAGGTGGCTAACGCGATCAGCGCCGCCTGACCCTGACGCCCCTCGTCCGAGGGCTGACGTTTTTTCACCTGTAAAATACCGAGGAATTTCCCGCCGCCCGCGGTGTGCGCATAGACGTTTTGCAGAAAGCCCGGAATGGCCTCTTCCACGGCGTTACGGATGCTGGCTTCGGTAGGCAGACCGGCAAGCGTGGTATGTTCTTCCCCGGGGCCGACCAGCGTTTGCAGGATGGCCTGATGGCGCATGGTCACTGCTTTAACCTTGATGACCGGCAGGGAGGGATTCGCTTCACCGCAGTAGCCGGGGAATTCCGGCATCGCATGGCCGGTATGGGTATGCTGATCTTCCCTGACGCGCACGCCCGGCAACAGTTCGCCTTCAATGATGATCTCGGCGCGAGCAATGGCTTTTGCATTAACGGACACGCCCTGGACCAGCTCAACCGGATGTTGGCGTAACGCGCCCGCCACGCCCAGTTCGTTATAGCCAAACGGCGTGGTCGGTGCCTCAAAGCACGCGCCAATATAGATAGCCGGATCCAGCCCCATATTGATGGTGACCGGCAACGGCTTACCGGCCGCTTCGGCTTTCTGACGAAAGACCTCAATGTGTCGCCCGGCGGCAAGGAACATCGAAAGCTCATCGCGCTCCTGCACGCAAAGACGGTGAATGGTCACGTCGGTCAGCGAAGCGTCTTCCGGATCGCTTGCCAGCACCAGCCCAAGGCAGAAAAACGGACCGGCATCAATCGGCGTGTTGGTGGGCGCAGGCAGCAGCTTGCGGAGATCGAAATCAGGATCGTCAGCGTAAAATACCTGCTCCTGACACGGTGCCTGGGCTGCCGGGACGACGACCGGGGCAATCGGTTTTTTTACCGCCTGGCCTACGTGTTTCGCCAGTTCGGAGGGTTCACACCCTAACAGCAGCGCCGCTCTTTCCCGGCTGGCATGCATCCCCACCAGAATGCGGGAATCCGGGTAGCCCTTGATGCTGTTGAACATCATTGCCGGGCCAATGCGCGTAGGGCGTTTTACCGTGCCGCCTGCGCCAATGTGGCGATAGATGCCCGCCAGTTCGGCGTTGGGGTCAACCGGATGGTCGGTTTCAATATATTGCCCCTCGTGGCGTTGCAGTAATGCGATGGCGCTTCTGAGATCGTTGACTGGCTTTTCCATACTGTCCTCCCTTGAGTGAATGCCTCCATTGTCAGGGGATTAATAATCTCTATCAATTGCATCATTACTGCTATTTTGATATGAAATTCATTATCGATTGGTTTGCGGGGTGGCTTTATGCAATTTCGTTTGATGCGTCATTTCATTACGGTGGCTGAAGAGCTGCACATGCACCGGGCCGCAGAACGCCTGAACATGGCGCAACCGGCGCTCAGCCAGCAGATTAAGTCCCTTGAGACGCAACTGGGCGTCACGCTCTTTAGCCGGGCTAACCGGCGGCTGACGCTTACGCCCGCCGGGGAGGCCTTTCTGACCAAAGCTAGGCTGGCCATCGCCATGACAGAACAGGCCATTCTGGATGCCAGGCAAACCGCCAGAGGCGAGCAGGGCATACTGAACCTGGGGTGCGTCTCCAGCGCGATGTTCGAGGCGAAACTGCCTGCCGTGCTTCGTCATTTTCATGCGCGGTGGCCTAACGTCACGCTTTCCATGACGACCGGAAATGTGCAGAACCTTTATGCCTCAATTCAGCGTAACGATCTGGACGTGGCGATTGTCCGCGCGCCGCTGCCCGCGCTTCCTGACGATTTGCAGAGCATTCATTTTGCCGGGGAAAAAAGCATTCTGGCGTTGTACAGCGAACATCCGCTGGCAACGTCCGCTGCGCTGACGCTGGCATCGCTTAAAGGGGAGAAATGGATTGCCCTGCGCGATCCGCAGGGCATGGGGCTGGAGCAGTATTTCAATGATGTCTGTGCCGGAGCAGGGATCCAACCCAGCGTGGTTCAACAGGCGAGCGATGTGCCTACCGTGGTGAGCCTTGTGTCCGCGGGGTTTGGTATCGCCTTGCTTCCCGCATCAGCCAGGACGTTACGCGTTGAAAACGTGGTCTATATCGATATCCTCGATCGCATTAAAGAGAGCGAACTGACGCTGATTTGTCACCGTTTCATTCGCTCTGAAGTGCTGAAGAAATTCTTAACCACGCTTGCTCAGGCGTAATTACGCTACGCCCGTGCCGCCGTCCGAACACCAGACCTGGCCAGAGGCATAGGAGCAGGTATCCGAGGCAAAAAGGACATACAGCGGGGCGATTTCAACAGGCTGGCCCGGTCTCCCCAGCGGCGTGTCTTTGCCGAAAGACTGAACCTTAGACTGAGGCTGGCCGCCGCTCGACTGCAGGGGTGTCCAGTACGGACCCGGCGCCACGGCGTTTACCCGAATACCGCGCGGCCCAAGCTGCTTAGCGAGAGACTTAGTAAACGCCACGTTGCAGGCTTTGGTCTGGGCATAATCCACCAGAATCTCACTCGGTTTGAAGGCCTGAACGGAAGAGGTATTGATGATAACCGCCCCCTCTTTTAGATGACGCAGCGCGGCTTTGGTGATCCAGAACGGCGCGTAAACGTTAGTCTTGAACGTCGCGTCAAAATCGGCGGTGGTGAGATCTTCAATCGATTCACAGTACTGCTGACGGCCTGCGTTATTGACCAGAATATCCAGCCCGCCCAGCTCCGCCACGGCCTTTTCAACCAGCGTATCGCAGAACGACTCAACGCGAATATCGCCCGGAATGGCGACGGCTTTACGACCCTCTGCCTGAATCAGGGCAATCACCGACGCTGCGTCGGACTCTTCCTCAGGAAGGTAGCCAATCGCGACGTCAGCACCTTCACGCGCATAGGCGATAGCCACCGCGCGCCCGATACCAGAGTCACCGCCGGTGATGAGGGCTTTTTTACCTTCCAGTTTGCCTGAACCGATATAGCTGGTTTCACCATGATCCGGAATAGGCTTCATTTCTGATGCCAGTCCGGGGGCCTGCTGTGGCTGTTCCACAAATGGCGGGCGAGGGTAATGCAAAGTGGGGTTAGTTCCTGTCGTCATATCGGCCTCCTTAGTGATGAATTTCAAGCGTAGCCGGAAATGCGACCTGGACGAGCAAAACGCGGAAAATCAGATAAATCTATATTCCCTCGCCAAAAAGCCTAAACCCCGCAGTTTGGGCGGTTAACGTACGCCCGCCGTAACACTCTTTCATTCCTGAACTAAGCTTGTACTTCGTTGGGCGTAAATTAGGGTCAATCGAGGACAATAAATGGAATTCAGGACATTTCACACACGCTGGGGCGCTGAGTTCATCTCCTCTGACGTCGTACGTTTTCGCGTCTGGGCTGAAGGACAACAGGATCTCACGCTGCGTCTTACGGAAACCGATATTCCCATGGTGGCGACAGGGCATGGCTGGTTCCAGGTCGACGTACCGGATGTGAAGCACGGGACAGAGTATCAGTTTGTTTTGCAGGACGGCATGGCCATTCCCGATCCCGCTTCGCGAGCCCAGAAAGGGGATGTTAACGGACCTTCCATTGTCATCGATTCGGGGCGTTATCCTCACGCTCACCCTGACTGGAAAGGACGCCCGTGGGAAGAGACGGTGATTTACGAACTTCATATCGGCACCTTTACCCCGCAGGGCACGTTCCTTGCGGCGATTGATAAACTGCCTTACCTGGTTGAACTGGGTGTTACGCAGCTTGAAGTGATGCCCGTCTCGCAGTTTGGCGGTGCGCGCGGCTGGGGATACGACGGCGTTTTACTGTATGCGCCGCACTCGGCCTACGGCACGCCGGAAGACTTCCACGCCTTTATCGATGCCGCGCACGGGCTGGGGTTGTCGGTAGTGCTGGATATCGTCCTTAACCACTTCGGCCCCGAAGGTAACTACCTGCCTTTGCTGTCGCACGCCTTTTTCGACCCGGAGCGCATGACGCCGTGGGGCAACGGTATTGCCTACCAGACCGAGGCGGTCAGGCGATACATTGTCGACGCGCCGCTTTACTGGCTGACTGAATATCATCTGGACGGTTTACGCTTTGATGCCATTGACCAGATCCACGACCCGTCTGAAACCCCTGTACTGGAAGAGATTGCCGACCGCATTCGGGAGGTGATTCCTGACCGGCATATTCATCTCACCACCGAAGACAGCCGCAACGTGATTTTTCTGCATCCCCGGGATGCGCAAGGCGAAACGCCACGCTTTACCGCCGAGTGGAACGATGATTTTCACAATGCCGCCCACGTTTTTGCGACCGGCGAAACGCATGCCTACTATCAGGACTTTGCGGATCGGCCTGAGGAAAAATTCGCCCGCGCGCTGGCGGAAGGGTTTGTCTACCAGGGCGAGGTATCTCTCCAGACCGGCGAACCGCGCGGCGTAGATTGCCGCAGCCAGCCGCCGCAGTTCTTCGTCGATTTTATTCAAAACCACGATCAAACCGGCAACCGCGCACAGGGAGAGCGGCTTATCACCCTGGCAGGGCCGGAAAAAACCCGCGTTCTGCTGGCCGCGCTGTTGCTTTCACCGCATATTCCGCTGCTGTTTATGGGCGAAGAGTTTGGCGAAACCCATCCGTTTTTGTTTTTCACCGACTTCAATGGCGACCTGGCGAAAGCCGTGCGGGAAGGGCGCGCCAAAGAGTTTTCTGGCCACTCGGGACATGATGAGACCGTCCCGGATCCGAACGATCTGAACACCTTTATTCGCTCAAAAATCAACTGGAATAACGTGGCGACGGATGAGGGCAAGACGTGGCTACGCTTTACGCGCCACCTGCTTACCCTGCGCCATGCTCATATCGTGCCGTTACTTCGCCAGGGCGGTACCGTTGAGGGCACCGTGGTGCAGACGGCTCCCGGCATGGTGGCGGTAAGCTGGCGCTTCCCGTCCGGGACGCTTTCTCTGGCGCTGAATATTGCAGAGACGTCCGCTGCATTGCCCGATCTTCCCGGCGAAACGCTGTTTGCCTGGCCTGAACCGGGCGACGCGTTGCCCCCGTACAGCGTCGTTGTCCGCTTTGCTGAAGGAGAAGCATCGTTATGATCCCTGCCGCCACGTACCGTATTCAGTTTCGCAATGGCATGACCTTCGATCGCGTTGTCGAACTGGTGCCCTATTTTAAAGACCTCGGCATTAGCCACCTGTACGCCTCACCGATATTTACGGCGACGTCCGGCTCGACGCACGGCTATGACGTGACCGATCCCAACGAGATCGATCCGGCCATTGGCGGACGAGAAGGCTTTGACCGCATGGCGGCCGCGCTGAAACAGGCGGGCATGGGGCTGATTCTTGATATCGTCCCCAACCACATGTCGACCTCGCTGGAAAACCTCTGGTGGCGAGACGTGATCGAACATGGCAGCCAGAGCCGCTATGCGCACTACTTTGATATCGACTGGTCGCGCCCGCTCACGCTGCCGTTCTTGGGCGACACCTTTGAGGCCGAACTGGAGAAGGGTGCCATCACCTTACAGCGTGACAGTGTCACCGATAAGGCGTCGCTGGTGTATTACGATGCGGTATATCCGCTTAACCCCGGCACCTTCTCTGAAGATAAGAGCATTGCAGAGCTGCACGAGGCGCAGAGCTGGCGACTGATGTCCTGGCGCGAGGCACCCAAACAGCTCTCATGGCGACGCTTCTTTGAGATAACGGGGCTGGTGGGTGTCAGGGTGGAAGATGACGCGGTGTTTGACGACACGCATCGTCTGATCCTTGAGCTGGTTCACGCCGGTATCGTTGATGGCCTGCGCATTGACCATATCGACGGTCTTGCAGACCCGCTGGGGTATCTCAACCGTCTGCGTGAGGCGACCGGGCCAGACTGCTACATCACGGTGGAGAAAATACTGGCGAAAGGTGAACAACTGCCCGCTGACTGGCCGGTATCGGGCACCACCGGGTACGAGTTTATCGCCTCGCTGGCGGAGGTGCTGGTGGATGACAACAGCCTTGAGCGGCTGGAGAAAATCCACGAAGAGACGCTGGGCACGACGGTTGATCGATACGCAGAATTGCGGGATGCCAAAGGTCTGATGACCGATCGCAATTTCGAAGGCGAATTCACCACGCTGCTTACCATCGCAACGGAGCTTGCACAGCACAATGGCGCGGAGATCCCGGTTGAGGAGATCCGCCATGCCCTGCGCGAGCTGCTGATCGCGTTTCCTGTCTACCGTACCTACGGCACCGCAGAGGGCTTAACGCCGAGCGATGTCGTGCTGCTTAATCGCGTGGTTGCCAGCGTTAACACTTCGGAACCTGCGCTGAGTCTGATTGTGCACATTCTTACCGGCGACCTCCCGGAGCGCGACCGCGATTCCGCCACGCTGTTCAGAACCCGTTTCCAGCAGCTGACCGGCCCGCTGATGGCGAAATCCGTCGAAGACACGCTGTTCTTCAGGAACAACCTGGAGCTTGCCCTGAACGAGGTGGGGGCCGATCCCACGCCTCGCACTTTCTCGATATCGCGTTTTCATCAGGAAATGCGCATCCGTCTGGCCCGTCAGCCCGATGCGCTGCTTGGCACCTCAACCCACGATACCAAGCGTGGGGAAGATACGCGGGCGCGTCTTTACACCCTGACGGAAGCGCCTGAGCAGTGGGGAGAAAACCTGGCGCGCTGGCGAAAGATGAACCAGACCCAGGTGCGTTTCCTCAATGACGGCACCGCGCCGAACGCCGCGGATACCTGGATGATCTATCAGGCGCTGGCGGGGGTGTGGCCCGCCACGCTCTCTCCGGATGACCACGACGGCCTTAAATCGCTCGAAACGCGCTTCCTGGGCTTTATCGAAAAAGCGCTGCGCGAGGCCAAACAGCGCACCGACTGGATCGACAGCAACGAGAGCTATGAGAACGTGGTGATGGATTACGTCCGGCATCTCCTCTCGCCGGATAACACTGTGTTCCTGCATGATTTCAGTGAAACCCTGCAGCCGTTTATTCGCGCTGGCCTGATGAACAGCCTGAGCCAGACGGCGATCAAACTGACCGCACCAGGCGTACCCGATATCTACCAGGGCAGCGAAGCGCTTAACTTCAGCCTTGTCGACCCGGACAACCGACGCGAGCCGGACTTCGCGACGCTGGTACAGGATCTCAGCACCCTGGATGCAAGCGTATTTGACCATGAGCAGTGCTGGCAAGATGGCCGCGTGAAGCAGTATGTCACCGCCACGCTGCTGCGCCTCAGACCGCACTATTCAGCGCTGTTCCGCTACGGCGACTGGCTGCCGCTCAAGGTGACCGGCGAGCGCGAAGAGAACCTGATTGCCTATGCCCGCGTTAAGGACGGCGAGGCGCTGATTGTTGCCGTGCCGCGTCTGGTCTTTAACGTCACCGCAAATGAAAAACTGTGGACCAACACGACGGTAGCCCTGCCAGCCGAGCTGGCCGGAAAGCGTTACCGGGATCTGTTTACCGGCGAAAGCCGCCTTCTGCAAGACACTCTGGATTTGACATCAGAAACAGGATGTTTAGTGGTACTGCTTACCTGCGAATAATCGTGGAGAAATAAAAATGCCTAAGGACAGTAAGTTTGAAATTCGGTCTGGTCATGGCCAGCAACTGGGCGCTAATTATGATGGCAGTGGGGTGAACTTCGCGCTCTTCTCCGCCCATGCGGAGCGGGTGGAACTGTGCCTGTTCGATCCTTCCGGTAAAACGGAAATCGCCCGGCTGGAGATGCCGGAGTATACCCACGAAGTCTGGCATGGCTATGTGCCCGACCTGCAGCCGGGTGCGCTTTATGGCTATCGCGTTTACGGGCCTTACGATCCGGAGAATGGCCATCGCTTTAATCCGCACAAGCTGCTTGTCGATCCTTATGCCCGCGAACTGGTCGGGGACATCGACTGGAACGACGCCCATTTTGGCTACGAACTGGGTCACGAAGAGAAAGACCTGAGCTTTGATACCCGTGACAGTGCTCCGTTTACGCCAAAATGTAAGGTCGTCGATCCTAATGCCTTTGACTGGCAGGATAACAACCGGCCAGACATTCCGTGGCCCAATACCGTGGTCTATGAGAGCCACGTTAAGGGCTTTACGCAGCTAAACCCGGCGATTCCGCCCGAGCTGCGCGGCACCTTTGAGGGAATGGGGCATAAAGCCTCGGTTGATTACATTAAAAGTCTGGGCATCACCTCGGTGGAGCTGCTGCCGGTTCACTGGTTCCCGGACGATCAGCACCTGCTTGACCGGGGTCTGAAGAACTTCTGGGGGTATAACACGCTGGGCTTTTTTGCCCCGGCGTCGCGTTATTACGGCCCGGCGGGGATTCAGGGATTCCGGGATATGGTGCGCGCGTACCACGACGCGGGCATCGAAGTGATCCTCGATGTGGTCTATAACCACACCGCAGAGGGCAATGAGCTGGGGCCAACGCTGTCGTTCAAAGGCATCGACAACTTCTGCTATTACCGCACGTTACCGGATCAGCATCGCTATTACATTAACGACACCGGCACCGGAAATACGGTAAATACATCACATCCACGCGTGCTGCAGATGGTGATGGATTCCCTGCGCTACTGGGCGGAATCAATGCATATTGACGGTTTCCGCTTTGACCTCGGCACCATTCTGGGGCGTGAACCGGAAGGGTTTGATCCGCGCGGCGGCTTTTTTGATGCGATGTCGCAGGACCCCGTGTTATCCCGGCTGAAACTGATTGGCGAACCCTGGGATATCGGCCCGGGCGGCTATCAGGTGGGAGGCTTCCCGCCCGGCTGGGGCGAGTGGAACGATAAGTATCGCGATACCGTACGCGAATACTGGAAGGGGGATAATGTCTCGACCGATTTTGCCGCGCGGCTGCTCGGCTCCGGTGACCTGTACGATCTGCGCGGGCGTCGCCCGTGGGCGAGCGTCAACTTCATCACCGCCCATGATGGCTTCACGCTAAACGATCTGGTTTCGTTTAACGAGAAACATAACGCCGATAACGGGGAAGAGAACAACGACGGCCATAACGATAACCGCTCCTGTAATTATGGCGAGGAAGGACCAACCGAAGATCCGAACATTATCGCTACCCGCGAGCGGCAGAAACGCAATTTCCTTACCACGCTGATGTTTTCTCACGGCACGCCGATGCTGCTGGCGGGCGATGAGTTCGGGCGCACCCAGAAAGGCAACAATAACGGCTACTGCCAGGACAGCGAGATCTCATGGATTGACTGGTACGGCATGTCTGAAAACGACGTTGCGCTGCGCGAATTTACTCAACGGTTGATCGCGCTTCGGGCGACGCAACCCCTGCTGCGCCGCGAGAGCTGGCGCGACGGGCTGGAGATCCGCTGGTTCAACGCCGGCGGCGGGCCGCAGCAGTCAGAGCAGTGGGACGAAGGGGCCACTCTGGGGGTGGCGATCAGCCGGCCCGACCTTCAGCAGGAGGAGGGCATCTGGCACGATATCCTGATGCTCTTTAATCCTTTCGAGGGCGTCGTGCCGTTCCAGATCCCGCAGTTTGGTACAGGGGGTTGGGTCCTGGAATTATCAACGGCTGAAGACGTGACCACCGGGGAAGTCTTTACCACGGCCGTTGATTATGAATTGCCGGGACGCAGTATCACCCTGTTCAGACGTCCCTGAGTCACAGTGATGCCGCCGCCCGGGCGGCGGTGTCATACAACGAGGAGATCGTGCGCAGCAGCTGCGCGGTCTCCCCGATAGACGCCCCCGCAATACCGCTTTCCGCCTGAATGTTGATCAGGCAGGCTTCCCGCACATCGCGATACTTCATGCACAGCGCCTTACCTTCTTCTGTCGTCGAAAAATAAAGCTCTTTGCCGGCTTTCTCACTGGTGACATAGCCCGCTTTGACCAGCTTCTTCAGGGCATAGGTCACGACATGGGTATCTTCCACGTTCAGCACGAAGCAGATATCGGCCAGCTTCTTTTTACGGTCACGGTGATTGACGTGATGCAGAAGCGACACGTCAAAGGCCCCCATATCCGGCTCTCCGGCTGCGGTCATGCAGCGCACCATCCATTTGTTAAACGCGTTGCTGGTCATGATCAGCGCATATTCCAGCTCCGAGAGCTCCGCGCAGCGCTCAGAAACCAGATGGCGGGATGACACGATACGGCCATCGGTAATGTCATCGCTGTTCGCGGAGGTCGCACTTTTTTTTGCGGTCATAACGATCCTTATGGGCGCGTATAATCCGCCCGGAAATGTAAACTCATCGATAAAATAAGAACATTTTATTGATAAATTGTTTACATGTTTTTGCGCTTCAGATATAGCTTTTTAGTCCAGGTTCTGTGGAGCCTGACGCAAAACACAACATCGCTCGCCGCAAAGCAGCCACTTCGCCCTGATGCGAAGTATTAAAAAAATCGCCGCCGGCGCGCAACGCTCACTTTGGATAGGGTAAACGTTTATGGACGGTTCTACACTGTTGCCGCTTATCGGGATACCGGTGGTGGTTATTGGTTTTGCACTGCGCTTCAACCCGCTGCTGGTTGTCGTGGTTGCAGGGCTGGCGACGGGATTGCTGGTCGACATGGATCTCGGCATGCTGCTGGAGACCTTCGGCGAGAAGTTCGTTAACAGCCGTTCGCTCGCCACCTTCATTCTGATCCTGCCTGTGATTGGTCTTCTGGAGTACTACGGGCTGAAAGAGCGGGCCCAGGCCTGGGTCGCAAAAATTGCCAGCGCGACCTCGGCGCGTATTCTGATGCTCTACTTTGTGGCGCGTGAAGGTACGGCTGCCCTGGGGCTGATGTCCCTTGGCGGTCATGCACAGACCGTGCGTCCGCTGCTGGCACCCATGGCGGAAGGGGCTGCGCTTAATGAATACGGCGAGCTCCCGCAGCATATTCGCGACAAAATCAAAGCCCATGCCGCCGCATGCGACAATATTGCCGTCTTCTTTGGTGAAGATATCTTTATTGCTTTCGGGGCGGTGCTGCTGATTGACGCGTTCCTGAAAGAGAACGGCATTGAAGGGATCGAGCCGCTTCACATCGGCCTGTGGGCCATTCCCACCGCCATTGCGGCGCTGATCATTCATATGACGCGTCTGCTGCGCCTGGATGCCAGCATCCGTCGCGACGTCATGGCCTGGCGAGCAGAGCAGGGTACGCAGGAGATCGCACCATGATGACGTTAATCACCATTAACCGCGTTTACTACCTGATTGGCTTTGTCGTTATGCTGCTGGTCATTATGACCCTGCGGGATCGTGCCAACCCTAAACGCTTTACCACGGCGCTGTTCTGGTTCCTGTTCGGCGGGATTTTCCTGTTTGGCGATCTGATGGTGCAGGAGCTGGGTAAATCCCTGGCGTACCGGATCATTGGCGGCGGCGTTATCGTTATCGCCCTGCTGGCCGGCTTTGGGCTGGTTGGCAAAGGGCACTATAAAATGTCGACCGATGAGGAACGCGTTGCCTCATCGAACCGGCTGAAAAACTGGCTGTTCCTGCCTGCGCTGATGATCCCCGTGGTGACGGTTATCGGGACGCTGTTCCTTAAAGGCGTGTCCATTGGCGGCGTTTATCTTCTCGATCAGAAACAGCTTACGCTGGCCGCGCTGTGCGTCGCGTGCGTTGCGGCGATCCTGACGGGCTGGTGGCTGACGAAGGGGACGCCGCTGCACGCTATCCGTCAGTCCCGTCGCCTGGTGGATACCATCGGCTGGGCGGTGATCCTGCCGCAAATGCTGGCCATGCTCGGTGGGGTGTTTGTGGTTGCGGATACCGGGGAGTCGGTACAGAAAGTTGTCAGCCTGTTTGTCGATCCGGATAACCGCTTCATGCTGGTGGTGATCTACTGCATCGGCATGGCGTTATTCACCATGATTATGGGTAACGCGTTTGCGGCCTTCCCGGTGCTGAGCGCCGGTATCGCCTTGCCTTTCCTGATTAACGTTCATCATGGCAACCCGGCACCGCTGCTGGCTATCGGGATGTACGCCGGTTACTGCGGCACCCTGATGACGCCGATGGCCGCGAACTTCAATATCGTTCCTGCCGCGCTGCTGGAGCTGAAGGACAAATATCAGGTCATTAAGATCCAGATCCCGACCGCGTTAACCCTGCTGGTGGTGAACGTGTTCTTAATGTATTTCCTCGTGTTTCGCTAAGGAGCTGTTATGGAATTAACGCAACATCAGGCGGACGCTTTTGCCCGTATGCCTTTAACCTATTTGCGCCAGGAATATCCGAACCACATTATGCACCTGCTTAATGATGACGGGGATGTATTACCGCCTCGCGTGCTGCACCCTGTCTTTTACGGCTGTTTCGACTGGCATTCGGCGGTACACGGCTACTGGCTGCTGCTGCGCTGCGTTCGTCTTTATCCGGATCTGCCGTGCCGGGAGGCGATCGTCGCGCTGTTTGAAGAACACATTACAGCTGAGAACGTGGCGCAGGAGCTGGCTTATTTCAACGCACCGTTCCGCGCCTCCTTTGAGCGCCCTTACGGCTACGGCTGGCTACTGGCGCTGGCTCAGGAACTGAAACACTCCGCATTGCCACAGGCGCAACGCTGGTATCAAACCCTTGAGCCGTTAACTCAGGATATTCGCGACAGGCTGGTGGATTACCTCAGCAAGTTAACGTACCCGATCCGCGTCGGGACGCACTACAACACGGCATTCGCCCTGGCGCTGGCGCTGGATTATGCCCGCGCGGTGCAGGATAGCGCGCTGGAAGAATCTATCCTGGCGGCGGCAAACCGTTTCTATGCCCGCGACACGCACTATCCGGCACATTACGAGCCGGGCGGTGATGAGTATATTTCCGGTGCGCTCACCGAAGCGCTGCTGATGAGCAAAGTGGCCGAACACTTCCCGGCCTGGTTCGACTCATTCCTGCCGAACGTCGGATCGATTACGGCGCTCATGGAACCGGCACAGGTCAGCGACCGTACCGATCCGAAAATTGCTCACCTCGACGGGCTAAACCTCAGCCGCGCCTGGTGCATGAAGCATATCGCCAACGCGCTGCCGGAAAACCATGTAGCGCAACCGGCGCTAAGCAAGGCGGTTGAACAGCATCTGTCCGCCAGCGTTGAGCATGTGGTGGGGAGCCATTATAGCGGCGGGCACTGGCTTGCCAGCTTTGCTCTCCTGGCACTGGAGTAAGGTGAGAAGGGAGCAGCCTCACCGCTGCTCCTGTTCCGATGCACCCGCCCGCACGGGTTTGCGCAGCCTGCTCAGGCTAAACGCGACCGAGGCTGCTGATGCCGCAACGGCAATCCACAGCGACAGATGAACCGCCTGGACATCCAGCCCTGGCCGGGAGGCGGTTGTTATCATCGCTAACACCACGCCAGCCGCGGCGGCCCCAAGACACTGCCCAAAGGTCCTGACGATGGCTAATACCCCGGATGCATAGCTGGCATATTCCCGGGCTACATTCGAGAGCATTTCCCGGTTGTTAGGGCTCTGGAAACAGCCAAAGCCTATACCGCACACCAGGTTACGCAGGCAGATATCCCACGTCGAGGGAGAGGCGGGCAGCATGGCCAGCAGGACTAATCCCACCACAAAAATCATCAGACCCAGGGTCGATATCACCGGCGCAGAGAAAGTATCTGCCCAGCGGCCGGCATGAGGTGCGATCAAGACGATCCCTATCGGCCATGGAGTGAACAGCAGCGCCGCGACAACGGGACTAAAGCCATAGACGTTTTGAAAGAGGAATGGCAGCGCAATAAAGGTTGCCCCCTGACTGACAAAAGAGGCCAACGAGGTCAGGGCGGCCAACGTAAAGCGCGCGTTCTGGAAGATTACCGGCGGCAACAGCGGATCCCGTGTGCGACGGCTGTGCCGGGTAAACGCTACGGCGCTTACGAGGGCGACGCTTGCCCAACTCAAAACATCCGTGTTGATGCCCTGTAAGCCGGAAAAACTGTTGGCCGTCATCACCGTGGCACCTAAAAACATCGCCGAGAGCAGGGCACCGGGCACGTCAAACGGCGTTTTATCGACAGCTTTCGGGCGTGGCAACGCGTTGCAGGCCAGCCACAGCGCGACGGTGCCCGGAATAACGTTGATCGCGAACAGCCATTGCCAGCTCAGGGCGTGCAGTATCACACCGCCGAGCACGGGCGCGATGGCGGTACTTGAGGCGATGAGCAGGGCGTGCAGGCCGAGCACGCGCCCCAGCAGTCGTCCCGGAAAGACGGAGCGCAGTATTGCCGGGGCGATGCTTAACGTGGCGGCACCGGCAATGCCCTGTATCACCCGCATGCCAATCAGCAGCTCCGCAGAACTTGCCAGCGCACAGCCTAACGAAGCCAGCGTAAATGCTGCAAGGCCGTACAGAAACACGGGCCGAAATCCCACGCGAGTCGCGAGCGCCGCAAAGATGGCAAGCATCATCGCGGCCGCCAGCAGATAAGCGTTGGCGAACCAGACGGCGACGCTGGCGGAGACGTGCAGCGCGTTCGCCATTGAGGGCAGCGCAATGTTGATCATGGTGCCATCAAATACGCCCATTAGCGTCGTCGTCATAACGGCGGCCATCACTCGCGCGCGCGCGTGACCTGGTAGCCCCTCATCGCCGGGCTGATGTGAAAAGAGCATCATGGTGTTTACTCCTGCAGTCAGGTTTTGATGACGAAACTATAAACATGGGATATAACGGGCGGAAGGCGCAGCGTTTGCACTTAATCGTTGCATGAAACGCCTTATCACTTTCTCACGAGGCTTGTATGGCGGACCCGGATCTTAATTTGCTTGTTGCGCTTGATGTACTGCTCACCGAAGCCAGCGTGGCCGGCGCAGCACGGCGTTTAAACCTCAGTACATCGGCCATGAGCCGCACGTTGAGCAGGCTGCGTGATGTGACGGGCGATCCGATTCTGGTTCGCGCAGGCCGCAATATGGTCCTGACGCCCTGGGCTGAAGCCGCCAGAGAGCGTGCCAGAAATGCGGTGCACGAGGCGAGGGTGGTTCTTCAGCCGTCCGCCGACACACTGAAGGTGGAAGAACTTGCGCGGCTTTTCACCATCAGAGCGAACGATGGCTTTGTGGTCGCGTTTGGACCCGCGCTGATTGCATCCGTCGCAAAAGCGGCCCCTGACGTCTGTTTGCGATTTGCGCCGAAACCGGAGAAAACCTCGCGCTATTTGCGTGAAGGCCTGGTTGATCTGGAAATCGGTGTGCAAAGCAACATGGGGCCAGAGATCCGCATTCAGCGACTGTTCCAGGATCGTTTTGTCGGCGCGGTTCGCAAAGCGCACCCGCTGGTTTCATTGCCAAAGATAGACGTGAATGCCTTTATTTCCTGGGGACATGTGGTTGCAGCGCCCGACGGCTCGCTCAACGGTTTTGTCGACGAAGCGCTGGCGGAGCTGGGCCTTAAACGTAAAGTCGCCAGCGTCGTCCCCGGTTTTCCGACTGCATTATCGGTGGCGCTGGAATCCAGTCTCATCGCGATGGTGCCCGCACTGTATCTGCTGAACCAGCAGATGACCGACAAACTGCATATTTTCGAATTACCGTTTACTGCCCGGGTCATAACGGTTTCGCAAATGTGGCACCCTAAAATGGAAAATGATCCGGGTCACCGGTGGTTACGGGAGAAGGTGCGGGAAGTCTGTCGGGCGGTGTCGTGATGAACAGGGAAGGGGCTGGTACAACACCGCCCCGAATTGTAAGCAACACGTGCTACGTTGGCATCTGTCTCGCCCACAAAAAATATCCTCTTCTATACTCAGTTACGTTTAGTGAATTTTGCCGCTGTTCTTCACATCGCATTGATTTCTTGGCCTTCGCCTGCGCGAATAACAGTCGCACATGCTCACAAAACACGTTGAGTTTATGATTCATTTTTTTAAGGGGATTTCCTGGTATGTTGCATTCTCACTCTTCCCGGGTCGGGAGCATATTGCTGCTACTGGCCGCGGTAATCAGTTTCGCGGTGGCGCTATACGCCTGGTTAACGCCGCTTACGGGCGTCACCGGTACCATCGGGGCACTGGGCGTCGTCATCGCCAGCGCCGTACTGGCGATACTGACCTTACTGTTACGTGCCGCCACCCGTCGCGGTGCGCGCATTTTCCTGATCATCGTCACTCTTGTGGTGCTGTTTGGTATTGGTTTCGCCGCCGCGCTACTGCACCAGTACATCATCACCGCAGCCATGGTGGTCGGCCTGATTGGTCTGATTGCGCTTTGCAGCAATTCCGCCCGTCACAATCAACGCGTCAGCGCCTGAGGAGCCACCCGTGCATAACAATAAACACTACCCGTTATTAAAAGTCAGCATGACAACACTCGCATTGCTGGTCACACCGCTAACACAGGCGCAGGATAAAGCCGCTGAGGCCTCACAGGGGACTCAGGAAGAGCTCAACGTCGACGCCGCCGATCAGCAAAAACAGGGAACCACCAAAACCACGAATGAGGCTTCTACCGGCAAAAGCGTGGGGCAGAATGTCGCTTCAGCCAGCCAACCGGCCACGCCGCTGGTACCTTCTGAGGCCATCTGGGATAGCTTTCACGGGCAACTCAACGCGCAGAAATACAGCCCGTTGAAACAGATCACGGCGGAGAACGTTAACAAATTAACCAAGGTGTGGGAGTTTCATACCGGTGACGTGTCGGATGGGAAAGGGGAGACGCCTGCTACCGTCTGGTCAGCGACGCCAATTTTTGCCAATCAGACCATTTACATTGGTACCCCTTTTGATCGCCTGATAGCGCTGGATCCGGGGACGGGCAAAGAGAAGTGGCATTATGACACGAAATCTTCTCGAAAAGCGCTCACTCAGCCGGTACTGAAAAACCGCGGTGTCTCTTACTGGCAGGCAAAACAACCGGTCGCCGGAGAAGCCTGTCAGAAAATCGTTTATATGGGCACCGTTGATGGCAAGCTCTTTGCGTTGGATGCCGATTCAGGCAAACCGTGCAGCGGCTTTGCGGACAATGGCGTGCTGGATATCAATCAGTGGAACACGGAGAATGCCAAATATCCGCTGTCCATTCTTCAGCCACCAACGGTGGTCGGTAATCATCTGCTTGTAGGCTGGGCCGGCAAGGACTGGGCGTATGCTGAAGCACCTCCAGGCACCGTATTTTCATTCAACGCTCAGACCGGCAAGCGGGAATGGTCTTTCGAAGCGATCCCCGCTGACATCCGCAAACGCACCGGAACGGCCAACGTCTGGACACATATGTCTGCCGACGAGGCGAACGGGCTGGTCTACCTTCCGGTCTCATCTCCATCACCTAACTACTGGGGCGGTAATCGTGTCGACGCTATTCCCCTCGGCACGTCGACCACCGCGCTGGACATCAATACAGGCAAAGTGGTCTGGTCGCGTCAATGGGTGCACCATGATGTGTGGGATTACGATATTAACTCTGCGCCAACGCTGATGGATATCACCGTCAACGGCAAACAGATCCCGGCACTGGTTCAGGCAACCAAGCAGGGCTTTTTGTTTGTGGTTAACCGTCTTACGGGGGAAGATGTATGGCCTATCGAAGAACGCCCGGTACCGCAGGGTGATGGTTCAGTGAAGGGGGAAGTTCTTTCGCCTACGCAGCCGTTCCCCACCAAACCTGCGCCGCTGCTGGACCAGTCGAAAAAACCAGCCATCTGGAAACTGGCAGATGTTGTCGGTGCCGGGCAATGTAGCCGCCTTTGGGATAACTTGACCTATGAAGGTATGTACACGCCGCCAACAACGAAAGGCGAGGGCGCACTGACCTATCCGGACAGTGCGGGTGGTGTTCAATGGGGTGGCGTGGCGTTTGACCCGCATAAACAAATTGCTATCGTTAACACCTCCCACATTGTTCAGTATGTGAAGCTGTATAGCCGCGAAGACTACGACAAAGCGGATAAAAGCGCCGGCAATGAGAGTGGTTTTGCACCACAGGAAGGGGCACCTTACGGCCTGCGCCTGATGGTCGCGAACAACTGGCTGGGCATGCCATGCTGGCAGCCACCGTTTGGTGAAATCGTGGCGCTGGATATGCATACGGGGGATGTTAAATGGCGTCGTCCGATAGGTGCATCGCAGCAGTATGGCTTCTTTATGCCGGAAAGTTGGGGTTCTCCTACCATCGGTGGCCCGGCTGTGACCGCGGGCGGCGTGATTTTCATTGGCGCCTCAATGGACGCCAAAGTGCGCGCCTACTCGGTAGAGACCGGCGAAGAGTTGTGGTCCGATCAGGTCGAGGCGCCAGCGGTTGCCAACCCGTCGGTGTATGAGTATAAGGGTCGCCAGTATGTGGCTTTCGTTGCCGGCGGCAATACCATTCTGAAGGATCAGGTTGGCGACCAGGTGGTGGTTTACGCGCTGCCTGAATATGTCCTCAAACTTCCATAGTGCTTTATAAGAAGAGACAGGGCATCCAGTCATTAGCTGGGGTCGCTACCAATTATCTCATTTAACATAATATACATTATGCGCACTAACATATCATCACATCAAAACCAGTAATTCTACAACGTCATTGACCACCTTCATCGCATCACCCAGACCGCTCATTTTCCAACCTCTTTACATAACCGCGCATGCAACCGGAGTACGTTGGACGTTATCGACGTCGCCACCTTGTCGCAAAAACCTTCCGGCAGCGAATCCATAACCTCATTAAGCGCCAGCGGGACGTGATCTGCGAACGACTGCATAATCTCTCTCATCCGATCCTCCGGGAACTTCACCGCTTTTGCAGTTGCCATAAAATGGCGCGGATGAATTTTATCGATGGCATTTTTTCGGCCCCTGGTTGCCGTCAGGCCCATTGCCAGTTTCAAATCGCTGATGTGAATACCGGCGCCACCGAGTACCGGGAATGCCGAGATGATGTCATAAAATGGCGTCAGCCGATAACTTCCGCCCGCCTGTATAAATACCGAGAAATTTTTAGCATGGCCGTCGGTTGCGCCCAACAGCCACTGAAACACCTGGAACTTCATAAAGTTGTGGCGATCTTTCAGTGCAGCGCTAGAGCCGAGTAAAAATGACATGATTTGCGCAATGCCGGGGCCACCGTCGGATTCGTACTTTAACGAGGAAGGCAGTCCGAATGTCTGACACATATCTTCCTGAGGCAGCCGCAGTAACACGGTGTGGTCTGCATTCCAGCGCCTGTCGAAGCGTTCCACGGCAAGCGCGCGCACCCTGCCCGCGTTGATGATTTCCGCTTTCGGCACCTCAAAACCCAGTGCGTTTGCGAACTTGAGGCAGAAATATTCGTTATCGACGCTGTCGCGTAAATCCAGCGTAGCGTTAGGCTGCCTGATTTCGCCGATCGGCAACTTAATGATATGGGTCGTTGGCGTCGTGCCTTTCGGGATGCACCAGTCATCTCCCTTCTTTAATAACGCCGTCTTTTCCTGGGCGCCGGCGACGGAAATGCGAAAATCATTTTCGTCATCAATCATCCCCAGTGGAATATCGGATTTATAGGCCGAGAGGATTGCTTCCAGCTTCTGCTCGCTGAGCGTTTCCCAGGCCATGACCGGATTAAGGCTCGCTTCTTCTGGCGGCAGTAACGTCACGGCGCCCACGCTGTCGCGACCTATTTCTGAAAGTAAATCAAAAGGTTGTTTAGATTTCGCCTGATAGCGCTTCACGATGCGATCCCTGACGACAGGACTATCCGGCAGGAGGTTATCAAAGAAGTTAAAAACGGCATCAGAGGTGATATTACCGGTTTGCAGCGGCAGAGATAACGACAAAGGTCGGGCGTACGGGCTTGAAAGCCACGTTTTGTCATACCTGTACGTATGTGCGCCGGTTGGCAATTTCGTCAGTTCACCGACGCGTTCGTTATTCATCCATGTCACTAATGTCGGCATTACCAGTCCAGCTCCTGTGGATTATCGGCAACCGCATGGTCTGCTTCGTGCAAAGACACGCTCATCTCAAGCGACTGGAGTATCTTAAAAAACGTCGCCAGCGTGGTATTGTCCGGGGCATTTTCAAAATTGGAAATCGTCGCCTGCTTAATGCCTATCTTTTTTGCCAGCTCACTCTGGGTCCAGTTGTTTTTTTGGCGGACCAGCCTCATGGCGTTCGCCAGCTGCGTCGGACTGTATATCATGGATGCTTTCATCGTGTCTCGCTCTCACCGTGAGTTTATCCCCTATCGGGGATAAGCACAGTATTATCCCCGATAGGGGATAAATCAAATAATATCCCTTCTAAGGGATAACGAAACCTGGTTTAGCGGTTACGCGGCCTTAACGACTGAAACGCCCTTTTCTTCGATGGCATTTATCCACGCGCGATCGGTATTCGCTTCAACCACAATCGTATTGGCGAGCGACAGGCCGCCGATAACAAAAGATGATGCCGCGTTGATTTTTTCCGGCGAAGCGAGCACGACCGTCTCTGCAGCTCTGCCTGAGAAAGCGCGTTTGATAGAGGCTTCTTCATAATCACCGGTTGTCAGCCCGGCTTCCGGATGGATGCCCGTGACGCCCATAAAGAACAGGTCGGCCTGGATCTTTTCAATGCCCTCCACTGCCGCCGCGCCGACCGTCACAATGGAGTGTTTGTAGAGCCGACCTCCAATCAAAATCACCTCGATGAAAGGATGATTGATAAGGCCCAGCGCAATGCCCGGGCTGTGCGTCACAACGGTAATGTTCAAATCCTGCGGCAGAAAGGTAATCAGCTCGGACGTCGTGGTTCCTCCGTCGATAATCACAACCTGACCTGGCGAAATCAGCTGCGCGCCACAGCGGGCTACGTTTTTTTTGGCATCCACCTTTAAAGTCTGGCGTTCGGCAAAAGGTGCCGTCGCGGATGATGCCGGCAGCGCCCCGCCGTGAACGCGCTGTAAACGCCCTTCTGCCGCAAGCTCACGTAAATCGCGGCGGATGGTATCCTCCGAAACGCCAAAATGAAGGCTTAACGCCTTCGATTGCACCTGTCCGTCGGCGTGGAGTATGTCGAGAATAAATTGCTTTCGCTGGCTGGTCAGCATAATCAGATCCTGAAGTTGCATGTTTTATCTTGATGATGCACGTTATTGCTGCTTATTATAGCTTCTCACCCTAAGGAGAAGCAAACATGCCCTTACAACGTGCAGATATACGCATTATCGCGGACGAAATATTGTCCAATAACTGGTACAGCCTGAAAAAATACACATTCGACCGCCAGCGCCACGACGGGGAGTGGCAGCGTCAGACTCGTGAGGTCTACGACCGGGGAAACGGGGCGACGATTTTGCTCTACAACCGCGACAAAAAGACGGTCATTTTGACGCGCCAGTTCCGATTTCCGGTATTTATCAATGGTCATGCGGGCGATCTCATTGAGGCCGCTGCCGGGCTTCTCGATAATCTGGATCCTGAAAGCCGTATTAAGGCGGAAGCCGAGGAAGAGACCGGTTTTCGGGTATCGCGCGTGGAAAAAGTGTTCGAGGCCTACATGAGCCCTGGCTCGGTCACGGAAAAACTCTATTTCTTCCTCGCGGAATATCACCCCCAGGATCGGGCCAGCGCCGGTGGCGGGATCAAGGCTGAAGGCGAAGATATCGAGGTGCTGGAGCTTACGCTCGACGAGGCGTTAAAGGGCATTGAAAAGGGTCTGATCGTCGACGGTAAAACCATCATGCTGCTGTATCACGTTGCGCTGAAAGGCATTTTATAGGCTTGTGTCTTAACAGCTGCCTGCCGCCGTGCAGGTGGCTGCCTGTGCTATTCTTGCTGAACCATGCATGACGGAGATGTTAATAAATGGCCGACTGGAATCCCTCTCTTTACCTGCAATATGGTGAAGAACGCACACGACCCGCCGCAGAACTGCTCGCTCGCGTTCAGCTTGATGATGCCGCCTCGATTGTCGATTTGGGTTGCGGCCCCGGAAACAGTACCGCGTTGCTTCGCCAGCGCTGGCCTGATGCCGACATTACCGGGGTGGATAATTCTCCGGCGATGCTGGAGGAAGCACGAGCTGCCCTGCCCGGCTGCCGCTTCGTAGAGGCGGATATCCGCCAGTACAAGCCGCAGGAACCGCTTAGCCTGATTTACGCCAACGCCTCGCTGCAGTGGATACCCAATCATTACGATCTGCTGCCGCATCTGGTTTCCCTGCTGCGCTTAAACGGTGTGCTGGCGATCCAGATGCCGGATAACTGGCTCGAACCAACCCACGTCGCCATGCGTGACGTGGCCAGCGAACAAGGCTACCCGAACCGTGGTCGGGAACCGCTGCCGGGCGTTCACGCCTATTACGATATTCTGACGGAGGCAGGCTGCGAGGTGGATATCTGGCGGACCACCTATTTCCACAAAATGGGTTCACATCAGGCGATTATTGACTGGGTCAGTGCGACGGGTTTACGCCCGTGGTTGCAGGATCTCAACGAGAGTGAGCAGAAAAACTACCTCAAACGCTACCATCAGCTGCTGGAAGCGCAGTATCCGCTCCAGGAAAACGGGCAGATACTGCTGGCCTTTCCACGACTGTTTATTGTCGCCAAACGCGTACCCTGAGGCGACGATCAGGAGCGGGCTTCTTTCAGCAGCTGCTGAATAACCTGCTCCTGTTTTTCATAATCCTCCTCGCCAAAAGCGGTGTAACGCAGTTGGCCTTTCGCATCGAAGTAATAGTGTGCGGGCCAGTACTGATTGCCGAACGCGGTCCAGATTTTATAGTTATTATCCGCCACTACCCGGTACGGCAATTGCCATTTATTCACCGCGTTTTTAACGGACGAAAGCGGTTTTTCCCACGGGTATTCTGGCGTATGGACACCGATAACGACCAGGCCCTGCGACTGGTATTTATTCGCCCAGTCACGCATATGCGGCAGCGTATGCTGGCAGTTAATGCAGTCCCAGGTCCAGAAATCGATCAGGACCACCTTGCCTCGTAGTGATTCAGAAGTGACAGGGTCACCATTTACCCAACCGGTTCCGCCGTCCAGAGAAGGTAACTGGCTGGTCGTCGTCGTTTGCACCACAGGCTGCAGTTTCACCCCGGTACTGGCGGGTTTAACCAGTGTTAAGAGCGTATTCTCGAGCCGATCGGCAAGCCCGTTGGCCCCTTGCAACGCCGAGGTCATTCCGGTGGCGTTGAATACCACGGCGACCAGCATCATGACGCCCGCCCCCTGACGCAGTCGCTCCATAAGGGCCGATTTTGCCCGTAAAGGCGCCATCAGCCGGCGTCCGCCCACGGCAAGCAGCCCCAGCATCACCGCACAACCGCTGCCGTATGCGGCGAGCAGCGCGCCGGTTGCGATAGCCGAATGGCCAGCAATGTTGATGCTAAAAATCGCGCCAAGGATCGGTCCGGCACAGGGTGACCAGAGCAGCCCTACCGCCAGCCCGCCGAGGAAAGCGGAAAGCACCCCGCGCGTCTGTCCACTGCGGGCGTTTAACACATTTCCTGCGGCAACTGCAGGCCCGGCAATGCGTTGAGCAAACTGCGGAAAGATCAGCGCCAGGGCCGCTACCGCAAGAATAACGAGAGCAACCCCGCGCCCTATCACCGTCGCCTGTGCAATGCTGTCGCTGGCAACCGTGACGACCATCGCCACCAGGGTAAACATCACGATCATACCGGAGAGGAGCGCCAGGATCTGACGGCGCTGTCCCTGGAAACCCGCAAACAGCAGCGGAATAACCGGGAGCGTACAGGGGCTGAGCAGACTTATCATCCCGCCCAAAAAAGCGATTATCAGAAACATAATGACCTCACATATCAGAGTGGCTGCGAAACTGCAGTGGGGTCATTTGAACGTACTGATGTATTCAGGTTATGTGCAAAACGGCGAATTTTGTCTTTCAGCGTATCGCGGTGGCAATGCGATACAAAGCCGTACAATTACCGGCGTGGCAGCGTGACGCTCACGTCCAGCCCGCCTTCTGCCCGGTTGGCCAGATGCAGTTTGCCGTTGAGCTGGGCGGTAAGTTGGGTGGCGATTGCCAGCCCTAGCCCGGTTCCGCCGGTCTCGCGGTTACGCGACGTCTCGACCCGGTAGAATGGCTGCAGTACCGCCTCGATCTCCGCCTCCGGGATCCCCGGGCCGTTATCCAGAATATGAATAACAACCTCTTCTTCACTGATATTATCAATTCTGATGATGGCCTCTCCGCCAAACTTCAGGGCATTATCGAGCAGGTTGGTCATCACCCTGCGTAGCGCCTGCGGACGCGTGACGATGGGCAATCGCGCCTCGTTTGCATGAAACTGCACGTTTTTACCAATGTCCTGATAGTCGCTGGCAATACTGTTGATCCACGCGTTAAGTTCCATCTTTAGCATGGTCTCTTCGAGGGTTTCTGATGACCGGGCATACGCAATGCCTTCACGTACCAGGCGCGACATATTGTCCAGGTCATTCAGCAGCTTGTCGCGAAGTTCTGGCTGTTCGGCCATCTCCACGCGCAGCTTCATGCGGGTTATGGGGGTCTGAAGATCGTGCGAAATCGAGGCCAGGATTTGCGCCCGCTCCCGCAGGTAGGACTGAATGCGCGACTGCATCGCATTAAACGCGTGTGCCGCCCGACGGACTTCCATCGGCCCTTTCTCCGTCATGGGCATGTTAGCGGCGGGATCGAGGGTGTCCACCGCGCGCGTGAACTGTGAAAATGGCCGCACCACCTGACGCACGGCAATCCATGAGCAAAGCGCAACCAGCAGCAGCTGCAAAACCAGCACTACGGGAAGCCAGCTGGCGACCGGCGGCATGCGGGGGATCAGATCGATGGTTAACGGCGCGCCGTCGCTCAGCGTCAGATGCGCCTGAATGTGCGAGATCGGCCCGGGAACGGCGGTAAAGTACAACGGGTAGCTGTCTGCCAGCGTCTCTTTTAAGGTGCGAATGGCGTCGCGCGAGCGTTTATCCCGGGGAGGAGAACCCGGCTCTCCCGGCCCGAGCAGATAACGATAGTTACCCCGGTCAAGGCGATCCAGCCACTGCGGACGTTCGTTCGCCGGCAGCCTGTCCAGGATGGCCACGCTGGTCGCCACATCATATTCCAGATTACCGAGCATCACCGTGCGTGCGCTGCGCATTCGCTCGTAAAGTACCAGAGTCAGGCTGAGAGAGTTAGCCAGCAACAGTCCCAGAAGCACAATAATCAGCAGCCGGGCCAGTAGCGAACGGGGCCAAAGGGTCATTCATTTGCCTCGATAATGGTCACGGGCATGGTGAAAACATAGCCTTCGCTGCGCACGGTTTTGATATAGGCAGGTGTGCGGGCATCCTCATTGAGACGCTGGCGAACGCGGCTCACCAGAAGGTCGATCGAACGTTCGAATAGCTCGGCATCTCGCCCCTGCGTCAGGTTCAGCAGCTGGTCGCGTGTCAGCACGCGCTGTGGATGGTCGAGGAACACGCGCAGAAGCCGGTACTCCGCCCCGCTCAACGCTACCACCATACCTTCATTGTCGATGAGATGGCGGGCAACGGTATCCAGCTGCCATTCGCCAAACACCACTAAACGACCGGCCTCGGTAACCTGCAGATTGGGCGGCATGGTGCGGAAACGGCGCAGGATGGCTTTGATCCGCGCCAACAGTTCGCGAGCGACAAAGGGTTTGACAACGTAATCGTCGGCCCCCATTTCCAGGCCGAGGATCCGGTCGGTCTCTTCGTTTCGTGCGGTAAGCATCAGGATCGGCAAATCTTTAAATTTGCTGCTGCGTAGCTGTCGACAGAGGGTTAGTCCGTCATCGCCAGGCATCATGACGTCCAGCACCACCAGGTCGATATGCTGTTTATCAAGCACCACGCGCATCTCTTTGCCGTTAGCCGCGCCGGAGGCGAGATAGCCTGATTTATTAAGGTAATCGACGATTAAGTCACGAATATCCCTGTCGTCATCGACGACAAGGATATGATCAATATGCTCCACCGCAGGCTCCTGACAGAAGGGTAACCAATTGAAAATAGCACATATCAGAGCTTGTCAGCGTCGATAACCGCCTTAGCAAAATCCTGCGGATCTTCCTGCGGTGGATTGTGACCAACGGTTGCCCCAAAGGTGCGGTGTTCATATTTACCGGTAAATTTGCCCGCATAGGCCTCAGGTGCAGGGTGTGGCGCGCCATTGTTACCGCCTTCGATAGTGATCGTCGGTACGGTGATGTTCGGCAGCGCAGCAAGTTTTTGCTCGTAGGCATCATATTTGCGCTCGCCTTTTTCCAGCCCTAAACGCCAGCGGTAGTTGCTGAGGGTGACGGCGACGTGGTCCGGGTTATCGAGCGAGGCGGCGCTGGCGTTAAAGGTCGCGTCGGTAAATTTCCAGTCAGGAGATGCCTGGGACCAGATCAGGCGGGCAAAGTCATGCGTATTTTTGGCGTAGCCTTCTGCCCCGCGTGCGGTAGCGAAATAGAATTGATACCACCACTGTACTTCCGCTTTGGGAGGCAGCGGTTTTTCGCCGATCGCCTGGCTACTGATGAGATATCCGCTGACCGATACAAGGGATTTCACCCGCTCCGGCCAGAGCGCGGCGACGATATCCGCCGTACGGGCACCCCAGTCATAGCCCGCGAAGACCGCTTGCTTGATATTCAGGGCATCCATCAGGTTAACGATGTCTTTCGCCATCGCCGACGGCTGGCCGTTGCGCGGCGTTTTGTCCGAGATAAACCGCGTGGTGCCGTAGCCACGAAGAGAAGGCACGATTACGCGATACCCCTTCGCCGCCAGCAGGGGCGCAACGTCCGCGTAACTGTGAATGTCATACGGCCAGCCGTGCAACAATATGACGGGCTGCCCATCTTTCGGGCCGATATCGACATAGCCAACGTTAAGATCGCCGGCGTTGATTTGGTGGACCTGATTAAAGGCGTTTTTGTAATCGGCTCCGGTAACTTCAGCCTGGCAGGACATGACGGTGCCGAGAGAAACGGTTAACGCGAGTGTGGAATAAGCGAGTTTGCTAAACATGATGTTATCTCCGAGTGAGTACAGTTGACGGGGATATAACACCACTGTTTTGTATAGCGGATATGTGTGAAAGGCTCTTTATTGCATGCCTGTGTATGTATCTCCGGCACAGATACACTGTGATACAAACCCAGGCATAAAGGCTTAGAGCGAGATACGATAACGAACGTAATCGTCCGCTTCGCCAAATTTGTCGTACAGCTTGCGCGCCGGATTATTGTGTCGGGTGACCCAGTAAAGTTTTGACCACCCTTCGCGCTTGCCCTCTTCCATCAGCGCATCGATTAACGCCTTCCCGGCCCCCGCCCCCCTGACCTCAGCGTCGACAAACAGATCCTCAAGATAGCAAATCGGCGCCGTTGACCATGTGCCGTCATGCAACACGCACAGGGCGAAACCCACCACCTTGCCCTCGATTTCAGCAACGCGGCACAACAGAGCAGAATCTGGGTTTAGCGCGCGTTGCCAGGTGGAGGCCGTAACGGATTCATCCAGTTCACAGTCATAAAAATGGGTATATCCATCCCACAGCGTGCGCCACCGGGGGTAATCATCTTCACGTAAAGCACGTACCGTTACGGCCATGTCTTCCTCACTCATTAATGTTCAGGAACGAGAGATTCTCAGTCTGGATTGTGGTAATGATGAAAATACCAGAAGGTGCGCAAATGCATAACGCTAAAAAAAGGAGAACAGCGGATGACGATACCTATCCTGACGACGCCTCGTTTACTACTTAAGCCCCTGGTTGCTGAAGATGCGCCACAGATCCAACAGCGATACCCGCGCTGGGAGATCGTTCGTTATATGGTTTCATCCGTTCCGTGGCCCTATCCCGATGATGGTGCAGAATATTATGTCAATAACGTCGCTCTGCCTGACATGGACAAAGGGATTGCGTGGTTCTGGAGCATCCGCCGACGCGAAGCCCCGGACGAGCTGATGGGGATCATCTGCTTATACGATGTGGAAGACAATAACCGTGGTTTTTGGCTGGCGCCGGAATTTCAGGGCCAGGGGTACATGCGGGAAGCCAGCATTGCGGCGACGGATTACTGGTTCAATACGCTGAACAAACCGGTGCTCCGTGCGCCGAAAGCGGCCGCCAATAGCCGCTCGCAGCGTATTTCAGCCAGTAGCGGCATGCGGCTTATCCGAACTGAAAAGAAAGCCTACGTCAGCGGCCTGCTGGACTCTGAACTGTGGGAAATCACCCGCGACGAATGGAATGCCCGTTACGTCAGCTGATAGTGTTTATCCGGCATCAGTCGCGCTGGAATGTTCTCTTCATCGTTCATCTGCAACAGGTCGCGTTCCATCATGTTGCAGATGGCGTCCAGCGGCAGATCGTTATCCTCGGTACCGAATGGATCTTCCAGCTCCTCTGCCAGGGTGTCCAGCGAGATAAACGTGTATGAAATCAGCGCCGATACGAAGGGTGTCATGTAGTGCAAATCCACCACCAGGGCGAACGGCAGCATGATGCAGAAGAGATAAACCGTGCGGTGCAAAATCAGCGTATAGGCAAACGGCACGGGCGTGGTGGCAATGCGCTCGCAGCCGGCAAGCACCACGGACATATCGTTAAGTCGATTGTTGAGGCTGTGGAACAAAATGTCTGAGAGCTGCCCTTCCCGACGCCTGACGGCAAGCCATTCCCCCATGATCAGCAAAATGCGGTTTGCCGGAGAGTTTGAGGCCATCACCTTATGCAGATGTTCAGCGGATAAATAGGCTGAAAGCCGATCGGCCTGAGGCTGGCGGCGAAGCGTCATTCTCAGGCAGTGGGCAAACGCAATTTGCAGGCGCACGAATTCCCCGAGATGGGCATCGTCAGGCAAGGTGTTTTTTACCTCGCGAAACAGCGACCGGGCCGCTATCATCAACTGCCCCCAAAGCTGGCGAGCTTCGACGTAGCGCGAATAACAGGCGTTATTTCTGAAACCCAGAAAGATCGCGATAGCCACGCCAAGAATGCTGAACGGTGCCACGGTAAACCTGACGCCGAGCGAGGTATACCAGGGCAGCATCGCGATCACAGTAATCGAAAGCAGGAAGTTAAGCAGCAGGCGGGTATAGATTTTGGGTAAAACGGAACCGTGCCAGACGAAAATGAGTTGTAACCAGTGCTGTTGAGGGCGAACAATCATAGTGAGCTTCAGGAAAGGAAAATGCGCCGCTATTAAACGTGATCCCCGTCACGGTTGCAAGTCTGTTAATAGAACATTGCATTTTCTCTCCTGATAAGCGTAAAGCGCACGGTGCTGATGTTCTTTTTTAAGAACAGGGGTAAATAGTATGTTGTAACTAATATTATAAATTATCCCGGCCGAAGCCGGGACGAGAAGATTAGCAGAGCGGCTTAACGGCAGCGCGCATACCCTGCTCCAGAATGGCATCCAGATCCGTGGCAACCTGCTCTACCAGTCCCGGAACCTGGGTGAGATCGCTTTCCCAGTGTTCGATGACGCTCAGAACCGCAGTCACCAGCGCACGGGTATCGATTTGCTTATCAGTATGCTGTGCCCAGAGCTGCTGATAACGCGTCAACCAGTGAGCATCATCCTGCACCGGATAAACGTCACCGTTACGCTCCGCCCGATAAAACGCCATCAGTGCCGCCAGCGCAAAGGTCAGACGAGCCGGCAGTTTACCGGTGGCCTTCTGCCCCGCCAGCAGCTGCGGCAGAATACGCGTGCGGTATTTGGTCATCCCGTTCAGGGCAATCGACAGCAGTTGATGCTTGATGTACGGATTGCGAAAACGCCCTGTGACGGCGCGGGCAAAGGATTCCAGCTCATCGCGCGGCAGGTCCAGCACCGGGATAATTTCCTCGTAAATGGCCTTTTCCACAAACGCGCAGACGTCCGTGTCGTTCATCGCCTCGCCTACCGTATCCAGCCCCGCCAGGAATGCCACAGGCACCAGCGCGGTGTGCGCCCCGTTGAGGATCGCCACTTTACGCTCTTTATACGGCTTAATGTCGTCCACAATCCTTACGTTAAGCGGGAGCTGGTCCAGACGCAGCTCCCTGGCGAGGGATTCAGGCCCTTGAATAACAAACAGATAGAAATGTTCGGCGGTATCGAGAAACGCGTCGTGATACCCCAGCCCGGCCTCCAGTTCTGCAGCTTCATCACGCGGATAGCCAGTTACGATACGGTCGACCAGCGTGGAGCAGAAGGTGTTGGCTTCGTTTAGCCACTGGATAAAGGCCGCAGGCAGCGCCCACTCATGGGCATAACGCAGCACTAACTCTCGTAACGCATCGCCGTTGTAATCAATCAACTCGCACGGAATGATGACCCAGCCTTTATCCGCCGCCCCGTTAAAGTGGCTGAAACGCTCGTAGAGCAGACGCGTCAGTTTAGCCGGATAGCTAACCGCAGGCGCATCGTCGAACGCATCCCCGGCGTGATAGCTGATCCCCGCTTCGGTGGTGTTCGAGAAAACAAAGCGCATGTACGGATTGTGGGCAAGTTTCAGGAACTGGTCGTACTGGCTGTAGACGCTAATTTCACGGTTAACCGAACGGATAAGGCGTGCATCGCTCACGGCTTCGCCCTGTTCGTTCAATCCGCGAATGATCGTGGTATAGAGACCGTCCTGCGTGCTCAGCGACGGCGGGAAATCGCTCTGAATCGGGCGAACAATCACGATCCCGGAGTTAAGGTCGGTATGTTCATTGAGCAGATCGATTTGCCAGTCGATAAACGCGCGCAGGAAATTACCTTCGCCAAACTGAATGATACGCTCCGGGTAAAGCTCGCCAGGGAAATCACGACGGTTGAGTGTGTTCACGACAGGGTTCCTTTTATGATTAGTCATACAGCCTGATAAGATTGGTCTAATAACTTACCAAAACTTAACGACCATAAACCCTGTTTTGATCAAGGGAGCGAGTGGTTGTAAAAAATAATTACAGGAATTTATAGAACAGCGTGGTGCCGGTCAGTTCACCGTCCGGCATAAGCGCATAGCGTGGGATCTCACCGACTTTTTGCCATCCAGCCCGCAGGTAAAAGTGTTCGGCACCGCTCCCGGTTGCCGTATCCAGCACCAGAACCGAAATCCCTTTGTCCCGCGCCACCTGTTCAAGCGCGTTCATGAGCGCCAGTGCAGCGCCTTTGCGTCGCGCCTTTTCGTGAACCAACAGTTTTGCTACGTCGGCACGGTGGGGTTGGTTTTCAGGCTGATCGGTGATGAGCTGAACCGTCCCGATAAGCTGGCGCTGCTCGTCAAAACAGGCCAGCACGGTACGCTCGCCTCGTGCCACGCTCGCAGCGATATTCAGCCAAAACGCGCGGGCTTTCTCATGGCTAAAGGGCAGCATAAAACTTACCGATGCCCCGCCGTTCACGCAGTTTTCAAGGATGTCGGCCAGCGCATCAAGGTGGGTAAGAAGGGTGTCTCGTGACAAGCTCTGGAGCTGAAGCGGTGCGTTCATGGATTTTCCCTGTGTTGAGTACCGCTTCACTTTGCGGGTCACCTTTGGGCAACGCAACCCCTTCAGCCATAGGCTTTTGTTATGTTATCCCTTCTGGTGACGCTGGCGTTTCATGGCGTACATCTTCTCGTCGGCATTTTTCAGCCACTGCTGCATATCGTTGCCGTGATGATCGAATTCGCTCACGCCCCAGGAAAAATGGAGCGACCATGGGTGCAGCTGACGCGCGTTGTAGTGTTCAACCTTTTCGACAAGATAGTGCATGGCGATCCAGGCCCCCTGTTCGTCGGTATCGGCAAACAGCACCGCAAATTCGTCTCCGCCAAAGCGGACCAGCAGGTCAGCCTCGCGAAAAGAACTTTGCATCAGACGAGCCATCGCCTTAAGAGCCTTATCGCCTTCATCATGCCCAAAGCGATCGTTGATATCCTTAAAGTAATCTAAATCCATCCAGCCCAGGGTCAGTGGCTCTGCCCGCCGTCTGGCGACGGAGAGCGCAAATTCGACAATCTGGTTAAAGCCGCGGCGGTTAAACAGCCCCGTCAGTTCATCCGTGGTTGCCGCGCTGACCGCCGCAAACTCATCTTCCGCCAGCGCGCTTAAATCGCTCAGCACGGCGAGATCCGCCGCGTTAAACTCCCGGGGCGCATAGTCGATAAGACACAGCGAGCCAACGCTTGCCCCGTTACGCAGGCGCAGCGGAAATCCGGCATAGAAGCGCACATTGGGTTCGCCTGCCACCAGCGGATTATCCGCGAAGCGGGGATCCTGAAGCATATCCCCCACCACCAGCGGTTTTTCACCGAGGATAGTATGACCGCAGAAAGAGATGTGGCGCGGTACCACGTCAGGCGCTTTGCCGTCGGCCGACTTGACGATAAGCGAATGCTCATCAATCAGATTAACCATAGCCAGCGGTACCTGGAAAAAGCGCTTCGCCAGCCGCGTCAGGCGATCAAAAGCCGGAGAACGGTCAATATCAAGCAGGCCCGATTCGCGCAGTGCGGCCAGGCGTTCATTTTCATCTGTAGGGGTAGCAGGGGCTTTCATGACATCTCCTTGTGCCTTGCGTTATTAACAGCGTAGCTTAAACCGGCACTTTGTCAGTGCGCGAAGATCCGGTTCTTACCTTCGCGTTTCGCATGATAGAGGGCGCTATCGGCCGCCTGCAGCCAGTCGGTCACGCTTTCCATGTCGCGGGTGGCACAGGCAATGCCGATACTGAGCGTGCAAGGGACCGCTTCCTGAGCCACATCTTTCATCACGGCCGTGGCGTCCATAATGCGCGTGGCGACAACCTGCGCCTCGTCGACGGTGGTATTCGGCAGAAGAATGACAAACTCATCGCCGCCCAGCCGTGCAGGGGTATCCGTCGGGCGCGTGGCCAGATGCAGAATTTCCGACACAGTAGCCAGCATCACGTCCCCGACTTTGTGGCCGTAGCGATCGTTAACGTCCTTGAAATTATCGATATCAATAAACATCAGCGCAGAATCACGGCATGCCTGGCGAAGTTTACTCAGCTCATGCTCAATACGCTTTTCAAGCAGTCGCCGGTTAGCAATATCCAGTAGCGGATCCATCATTGCGATCCGTTCCAGCTCGCGACTTTTGATCCGCAGGCGCAAGGCGATCCCGTCCGTCAGAACGCTCAGGGCGATGATATAGATGGCGATCAGCGGCAAGGTAGCGTAAAGGGTCCGCGAAGAGACCACCGGATTGATGGCCATTCCCTGACTCAGCCAGCTCACCAGAAAAACCGCCAGCATCAGTGCGGCCGCTTTTTTCAGCAGTGTGTAGCTGCCCGCAGAGAGCCGATCGGCTAGCAGAATAGTAGCAATTACCACAGAGGGCAGCGGATTTACCGCCATCATGGCAATCCAGAATCCGCCTGCTCCAGCGTCAAGGACCAGGTTTTGATGTTCAGTCGCCAGGGGGGTCGTTGAATGTCGTGCACGATACCAAGCCACCGTCGGCCAGATAAAGGCGTTAGCCCCCAGCAGGCCAATAAGCCACGGGGGGCGCTGCTGCTCAAGCAATACCGACAGAATGGGGAAAAAGCAGAGAAGCGTACCGAGCATACGCATCAGATACATACGTTTGACAAACCGACGTCCCTGTAAGCGAGGCTTCATGCTGAGAGGGTCGGTTGCATTCATGCTAAGATTTTTCCGATATGTTTCTTGCGGTATCTTATTGAGCTTGAAAATACGTAGCAAGCAATTTATCGGATATTCATTCGCTTTAATACCGCGCGCTACCTAAGGTGGTGACGGTTACGCCTCTTCCGCATCCCGTTCAGCGTCGGCCACAATCGTATCGTCCTGCATACGCGCACTGGTACGATTTCGCCCTGCTTTTTTCGAACGATAGAGATAGTCATCCGCTTCGGTCAGCAGCGTGTTGAAAACCTCGGTCAACGCCCGCGGGTCGGCTTTCCCGCTTCCCAGCCCGATACTGACCGTCAAAAACAACGTCTGCTGACGCCAGGTAAAGGGATGATTGGCGATCGTCAGCCTGATGCGCTCGGCCAGCTCAAAGCCACGTTGCGCATCACCGGTATTGGCCACCACCGCAAACTCCTCTCCGCCCATCCGGGCCACCAGCCCGTCCTCACCGACAACCTGCTGCACCTTCTGCGCAAACGCGGTCAGGATTTTATCGCCGCACTCGTGACCGTAGTTATCATTGATGCTTTTGAAATAATCGATATCCAGCAGCATCACCGTGAGAAAGCGGGAGTGCTTGTGCGTCTCTTCCTGTTTCAGCGCTTCATACAATCCGGAACGGGAATAGACGTGGGTCAGGAAATCATAATCCGCCCGCAATGACACCTGGCGGATCAGCGAGTTAATGGCCGCCACGCTCACGGAGACCATCACCGGACAAATCGCCATTGTCGCAATGCCCTGACGGGCGGAAAACATCATTGGCGTGGAGAGCGGCGCGGCAACGGCAATGTTGATGACGGAGTTCGCCACCAGCACAACTTCTACCGCGCCGGTGATAAAGGTCAGCAGACAGGTGGCCGGAAGCGAGTACCGCACCGCACACCAGATAAGCGCAGGCAGCGGAAAAGCCAGACTCCCTGCTCCGCCAATCACCACGGACGCCGCCACGGAGACCATCAGCGCCAGCACCGGTAACAGTGCCTCCGGCGTCAGGCGTGGGAGTCGCGCCGGCATTGTCACCGTCAGCATACAGGGCACAATTAACACGCCCGTTGAAAACTGCTCGCTAAACCAGTCGGCAAACAGCGGCCAGAAGGTATGACTGTCGATCCCGACCGAGCCTAATGCGCCCAGCAGCGCGCACAGCAAGGCGGCGATCAGACAATAGTTAAACAGCCGCAGCGCGTTGAGCGGATCGGGCGTTTTCTTCATCAGCCGTTTATCCCGCAGCACCAGCACCGCGACGGTGATAATAAACACCATATTCGACAGATTGATAACCAGAGACGCCACGCCCCAGTTGGTCGTCACCGCGTCATATAACAACATCGCGACATACGACACCGCGTAATAATGCAGCCGGTTAAGGTAAGCATAACGCGCAAAGATCCCCGCCATCACGCCGTTGAGCGGCCAGAAAAGGGATAAGGCTTCCACCAGACGCAGCTCAGCACCAATAAAATAGAACAAGGTGGTAAGAGCAAATATCCCTGCCGCGTTACGCAGAGGGCTGTCTGGTGAAAATAGCTTGAAGGACGAGAGTTCAGAACGCATTAAACAGGGATCCATATAATGACGTATGGCAATTATTTGCGGTCATTTTCATGAAGGGAAATAAGTGAATAAGTATCTATAGCACAGATACAACAGGATCATAACTCGTCAAATTTAGGCGTTCATCTCTTTTACCAGCCAGTGATGAATCACGCTCACGACGTACTGCTGCTGTTGCGCAGTCAGTTCCTGCCCCTGCGGTATGGCATGCCACTTTGCCAGACAGCCACGACAGCAGGTGGCCGTCGCATGCTGAGCGATAAACACCGGGTGCCCGCGCATCGGCGTTTGTTTTCCGTCATTCGTTGGCTGGGCAGGAGCCAGGCGCTGCGCGATAAAATCAGCCGCATGCCGATCGATGGTGTCCGGGCCTTTATCCCAGCAGTATTGCCGCTCTTTCGCGCCTAAATGAAAACGCGAGCGGAAGGTTGACCGCGCAAGGCGGGTAAAAAGAGGATCTAACGTCGACATCAGTAAACAGAACGTCCCAGCCGGTGCGTCAGCTTTTCCAGTACCGCCACACCTGCAAGTGAATTCCCCGTCTCATCCAGTTCCGGGCTCCAGACGGCAATCGCCATCTCATGCGGCACAATCGCCACCACCCCGCCGCCCACGCCGGACTTGGCGGGTAACCCCACGCGCCAGGCAAATTCGCCGGCATTTTGATACATACCGCTGGTCGCCATCAGGGCGTTAATCTGCCGGGCCTGCATAGGTGACACCACCTCCTGAGCGAGGTGCGGCGCGTGGCCCTGATGGGCGAGAAATAAAAAGGTCTGCGCCAGCTCAACGCAGCTCATTTTCAGGGCGCAGTAGTGGAAATAGTTTTGCAGAACGGTGGCAACGTCGTTATGAAAATTGCCGAAGGATTTCATCAGCCAGGCAATGGCGGCGTTACGGGCCGAGTGCTCAAACTCAGAGCGGGCCACCACCGGATCGTAGGTAATGTCCTGCACGCCAGAAAGCTGACGGACAATTTCGAGCATCCGCTGACGCGGTGCGCTGAGACGGCTTTGCAGCATATCGCACACCACCAGCGCCCCGGCGTTGATGAACGGATTGCGCGGTTTACCCTGCTCTATCTCAAGCTGCAAAAGCGAGTTGAACGGCTGGCCGGAAGGATCTTTGCCAACGCGCTGCCAGATCTCCTCTTCGTCATACTGGCGCATAGCCGCCACCAGGCTCAGCACTTTTGAGATCGACTGAATAGAGAAACGCTCTTCCGCGTCCCCGGCCTGAAAACGTTGCCCGTCTACGGTGCAGATGGCAATCCCCAGCTTATTACCGTTCACGGACGCCAGCGCCGGGATATAGTCGGCAACGTTACCCTGCCCAATTAACGGGCGAACCTGCGCCAGAATCTCGTCCAGCATCTCATTATGGATGACCGCAGCCACTCTTTGCTCCTTGCCCTCAGGCTAAAACGGGCTGCGAGTATACCAGAGGCTGCGATATTGCGTCAGGCCGGGAGACGAAAACGCGAAACCGCCGTCAGCAGCTGGCCCGACTCCTGATGCAGCCGCGCGGAAGCCTGCGACGCATCGCTGACCAGCAGGTCCGTTTGACGCGAAACGCGATTCAGCGCCTGCAGCTGCCGCGTCATCAGGTGAATACTTTCTCCCTGACTCAGCGTGGCCGAGGAGATATCGCTCAGCAGGCTGCTCAGCGTCGCCACCAGCCCGGTGACCTGCTGCAGGTTATCTTCCAGACGGCTAACGGCTTTTGAACCATCCTCGATGCCCTGCAGAGAGTGATTGATCAGCTCCTGGATGGTTTGCGTGGAATGGCTGCTCTTTCTGGCGAGTAACCCGACCTCTCTCGCCACCACCGCAAACCCGCGTCCCTGGTTGCCCGCGTGCGCGGCTTCGATGGCGGCATTCAGCGCGAGGATGTTGGTCTGAAATGCCACGTTATCGATCATGGCGACGATCCCCCGCATCTCGGCGGATCGGTCGACGATCGCCTGCATGGAGGCATTCACGGTCGACATCATACGATCGCCCCCCGCAGCCGCCTGACGTGCTTCGTCCGCGCGCGAGCTGGCAAGTTTTGCATAGCCTGTATTGCCTTCGACGTGGGTTTCAAGCGTGGCGATATGAGCAGTTACCTCTTCCAGCTCTTTTGCCTGACGCGCTGACTGGTGATACAGCGCCTCGTTGCCCTGTGCCAGGGCGCCAATGTTTTCGACCATTGACGACGTGGCATCGCTGACCTGTGTCACCAGTGCCTGCAAGCCACGCTGCATGGTGCGGATGCTGTCGCTCAGTTGCCCTATCTCCCGGTTAAAGCGCACCACATCCGGCGGCATACCGGACAAATCGCCCGCCGCGAGACGATCGATATGCGCAATTAACCGACGAAGCGGCGTGATGACCCATTTTGCCATCCCAAACCACACGGCAACGGCAATCGTCAGCAGTACCAGCGGCGCAAACAGAAACGCCGTTTGTAGGCCGGAGAGCTGCGCCATTAAGGTTTGCCGCCCCTGCATGGCCTGCTTCTCGCTTGCCTGCTGATAACGGGCGTAGTTGTCGTTGAAATCAGTCTGAAATGCCTGAGCAGGCACGGCAAAAAAAGCGTCGATGGAATGAGTGTCGACCAGCCCGTCGGCCTGCTCTTTGATAGCGCCGTAAAACAGTTGATAGCTGTTCACCAGCGCCTCATCTTTCGGCGGGTTCAGTGCCAGCCAAGCCTGCCAGGCCTGTTGCGACACCGCCAGCGCCTTTTGCGCTTCGTCCATCAGGCTGTGCCAGCTACCCTCAGAGCCTGTCTCTTTGTCCTGCATAAAATAGACGCCGGAACGGTTAAGCAGATCGCTTGCCGCCAGCAGGGAGACGCGGGCTAAATCCAGCTTGCCCTGCTGCTGATAGGCCAGTTGGTTATGCCGTTCGTTGCGCTGAGCGTCTTTTAGCGATGCGCCAAGGAGAATCGAGGAGGAAAGTTGTAATGCCGAGAAGAGTCCAATAATACAAAAAATACCGGCCAGCAGACCAAACTGACGCGGAAAAAGACGCGGCGCAATACGGCGAAAAATTTGCGTTAGGTTCATAATTTTCTTCTGTAACAAAGCGTTAGACGCGTGGCAGTCTACGAGAGGAAAATGACAGAACCATTGCAGAAACATGACAAAGGCCTTCACGCGGAAGGCCTTGAGGGAGGTTAAACGCGATCCTTCCAGACCGTCTGTACATTGCAGAACTCGTGCAAACCGAAGTGAGACAGCTCGCGGCCAAATCCGCTCTTCTTCACGCCGCCGAACGCCACGCGGGCATCGCTGGCGCTATAGCCATTGATGAACACCCCGCCGCACTCCAGCCCTTGAGCGAATTTCTCGGCCTGCTCTGGGTTTGCGGTAAACACCGTGGCGGATAGGCCAAAGTCGCTGTCGTTGGCAAGTGCGAGGGCATGTTCCGCATCTTTTGCCACCGTAATGGCGGCCACCGGGCCAAACAGCTCCTGGCGAAAAGCCGTCATTTCAGGCGTCACGTTACCCAGTACGGTTGGCGCATAGTAGTTCCCCTTCCCGGCAACCTTCTCACCGCCCAGCAGCAGGGTTGCCCCTTCGGCTAACGTTGCCTGCACCTGCTGATGCAGTTCATCACGCAGGTCGTAGCGGGCCATCGGGCCAAGGTAGTTTTCTTCGTGATCCGGTGCGCCCATTTTCAGCGCCGCGGTAGCCTGCACGAAACGTTCGGTAAAGCGATCGGCAATGCCCTCTTCGACGATAAAACGCTTCGCCGCCGCACATACCTGCCCGGTGTTCTGGTAACGTCCGGCCACCGCCGCCTTGACCGCCAGATCCAGATCCGCGTCGTTTAATACAATGAAAGGATCGGAACCGCCGAGTTCAAGCACGCATTTTTTCAGCGCGGCCCCCGCCTGAGCACCAATAGCTGCCCCCGCACGCACGCTGCCGGTCACGGTGATAGCCGCAATGCGGCGATCGTTAATCGCCTGGCTCACGCCTTCGTTGGTAGCATTAACCCAGCCAAACACCCCTTCAGGGAAATCGGCCTCGGTGAAGATCTGCGCAATCAGCTGCGCCGAGCCGAGCACGTTGGGTGCGTGCTTGAGCAGATAACTGTTGCCCGCCAGCAGGACAGGCACCGCGCCGCGCAGCACCTGCCAGAGCGGGAAGTTCCAGGGCATGACCGCCAGAATCGGCCCCAGCGGACGGTACTCAATCACCGCGTTGTTATTTTCGACCTGGGTGGCTTCCGTACTTAGCATCGCCGGGCCGTGTTCGGCGTACCAGTCACAGAGGCCAGCAGACTTGGCCACCTCAGCACGCGCCTGCAGGATGGGTTTGCCCATCTCACGGGACATCATCTGCGCCATCTCTTCCGCACGGTTACGCAGCGTCGCACCGAGGTCGCGCAGTTTTTGCGCGCGGTGCGCCACGCTTTCATTGCGCCACTGACGAAAACCGCTATCGGCCAGCGCAATGGCGTGCTGGACCTCGTCGGACGTTGCCCACGGATAAGCGGCCAGGGTTTCGCCTGTCGCCGGGTTTACAGAGAGTGCGTGTGTTGCAGGGGAATGCGTCATGATGTTCTCCACGTATTATAAGAGTTGATTCAGTGTGGCCCGATCTGCTATTTCTTAAAAATGAATAATATTGACCACCTTATTCACGAATCGAGAATGCTATGGACCTGACCCAGCTTGAAATGTTTAACGCCGTCGCGCAGACCGGCAGCATCACCCAGGCGGCGCAAAAAGTGCATCGCGTTCCCTCAAACCTGACGACCCGCATTCGTCAGCTTGAGGCCGATCTTGGCGTTGAGCTGTTTATCCGTGAAAACCAGCGTCTGCGTTTATCCCCCGCCGGGCACAACTTTCTGCGCTACAGCAAGCAGATCCTCGCGCTGGTTGACGAGGCGCGCATGGTTGTCGCCGGGGATGAACCGCAGGGATTGTTTGCCCTTGGCGCGCTGGAAAGCACCGCCGCCGTTCGCATTCCGGAAAGCCTGGCGCAGTTTAACCAGCGCTATCCGCGCATACAGTTTGCCCTCTCGACCGGCCCGTCCGGGACCATGATCGACGGCGTGCTGGAAGGGACGCTGAGCGCCGCGTTTGTCGACGGCCCGCTCTCCCATCCTGAACTGGAAGGGATGCCGGTGTACCGGGAAGAGATGATGCTGGTGACACCCGCGGGACACGATGTCGTCTCCCGCGCCGCGCAGGTAAACGGCAGCGACGTCTACGCCTTTCGCGCCAACTGCTCGTATCGCCGACATCTGGAAAGCTGGTTTCATGCAGACCGGGCGATGCCAGGGCGCATCCATGAGATGGAGTCTTATCACGGAATGCTGGCCTGCGTGATTGCGGGCGCAGGCATTGCGCTGATGCCCCGCTCAATGCTGCAGAGCATGCCGGGACATCATCAGGTGGAGGCGTGGCCGCTGGCGGAAAACTGGCGCTGGCTGACAACGTGGCTGGTGTGGCGGCGCGGCGCAATGACGCGCCAGCTTGAAGCCTTTATCGCCCTGCTAAATGAGCGCGAGTTGCCCGCGCCCGCAGGCTGATATCAAGACTGGCGGAGGAATATTTTTCCTTTAAGATACAGCGTGGCCTGGCCGCTAATCAGTACGCGATCGCCGATCAGTTCACAGCGCAAATCCCCGCCACGGGCTGAAACCTGGCGAGCATTAAGCCGGGTTTTCGCCACTTTTTCGCTCCAGTAGGGAATCAACATACAGTGGGTGGACCCCGTCACCGGATCCTCCGGCACCCCTTCCCCCGGGCAGAAAAAGCGGCTGACGAAATCGTACTGCTCACCGGGCGCGGTGACGCAAACCATCTTATCCAGCGGGAGCATCGCCGGTATGTCGGGTGTAAGCTCTTCCACCTGCTGCTGGCTGTCGAGTACCACCAGATAATCCCGCCCCAGGCGCACCTCTTTCGCCCCGCTGATGCCCAGCGCGCTGAACAGTGCTGCCGGTGGCTGGTCGACGGCCTCAGTCGACCACGCCGGGAAATTGAGCGTCAGCCAGTCGCCGTTGCGTTTAACCGTCAGGTTGCCGACAAAGCGGGTTGAAAAGGTAATTTCCGTCTGTGGGTAGTCCAGGTATTCAAAAATGACGTGGGACGCCGCCAGCGTAGCATGACCACAAAGGTTAATTTCAGACTGTGTGGTGAACCAGCGCAGCTCGAAGCCCTCGTCGGTGCGCACGAAAAACGCCGTTTCGGACTGGTTATGCTGTTGCGCCATTTTGAGCAGCGTCTCGTCCGCGAGCCACGCTTCCAGTGGACATACCGCTGCCGCGTTGCCGCCAAACGCCGTGTCGCTAAAGGCATCTACCAGATAAAAATCAATTTCCTGCATTGTTTTACCGCCTGTAATCGCTGTGCTGACCTTTATCTTCAGGGAAAACAGTGCGCTCCGCTACCGCTCTCCGCCGGTAAATTTTGCGATCTGCGTCACATAATGGTTGAGTTTTCGCCGTTGAACGCTTTAAGATCGTCTCTTCTCTTCTCTTCTTTGCAACCAATCCCAGACGCTTCTATGACAACGAACACTGTTTCCCGCAAGGTCGCGTGGCTACGTGTGGTCACGCTCGCTATTGCCGCATTCATCTTTAACACCACTGAATTTGTCCCCGTGGGGCTGCTCTCTGACATTGCCCAAAGTTTCCGGATGGAAACAGCGCAGGTGGGGATTATGCTCACTATCTACGCGTGGGTGGTGGCCCTGATGTCATTGCCCTTTATGCTGCTGACCAGCCAGATGGAGCGGCGCAAGCTGTTAATCGGCCTGTTTGTGGTGTTCATCGCCAGCCATGTGCTGTCGTTTATGGCATGGAACTTCACGGTGCTGGTGATAAGCCGCGTCGGGATTGCGTTTGCGCATGCGGTGTTCTGGTCAATTACCGCCTCGCTGGCCATTCGCCTCGCCCCTGCGGGTAAACGCGCTCAGGCGTTGAGCCTGATTGCTACCGGCACCGCGCTGGCGATGGTGCTCGGGCTGCCTATCGGGCGCATCGTGGGGCAATATTTCGGCTGGCGCACGACGTTTTTCGCTATCGGCATGGGCGCGCTGATCACCCTTATCTGCCTCGTCAAGCTGCTGCCAAAACTGCCCAGCGAGCATTCTGGCTCGCTGAAAAGCCTGCCGCTGCTGATCCGCCGCCCGGCGCTGATGAGTATTTATCTGTTAACCGTGATTGTAGTGACGGCCCATTACACGGCCTACAGCTACATTGAGCCGTTTGTACAGGTCGTGGCGGGCTTTAGCGCGAACTTTGCCACCATCCTGCTGCTGATTCTGGGCGGCGCGGGCATCATCGGTAGTATTCTGTTCGGGAAGCTCGGTAATCAGCATGCGTCGACCCTGGTGAGCAGTGCAATCGGGCTGTTGCTGGCCTGTCTGCTCCTGCTCATGCCTGCGGCAGCAAGTGAAAACCACCTCGCGATCCTCAGCCTGTTCTGGGGCGTTGCCATCATGATTATCGGGCTGGGTATGCAGGTAAAGGTGCTCGCGCTGGCACCGGATGCCACCGACGTGGCGATGTCGCTGTTCTCGGGCATCTTCAACCTGGGGATCGGCGCGGGTGCGCTGGTGGGAAATCAGATCAGCCTGCACGTTTCGATGTCGGCCATCGGCTACCTGGGCGCGATCCCGGCAGCGATAGCGCTGGTGTGGTCGGTACTTATCTTCCGCAAATGGCCGGTGGCGCTGGAGGAACGGGTGAATAACGGCTAAAGCGTTTGCCGGGTGGCGCTGCGCTTACCCGGCCTACAACCCCGTTTGCGCAGCGCCGTCGGGCATGACGCTAATGGTAGGTTTTTATAATTTCCAGCACGCCGTTAATAATAAACTGCACGCCCATACACACCAGCAGGAAGCCCATCAGCCGCGAGATGGCTTCTATCCCGCCCTTGCCAACCCAGCGCATAATCGCCCCTGAACTGCGCAAAGAGGCCCATACGATAATGCCGATCAACGCGAAGATCAGCGGTGGTGCAACGGTAATCACCCAGTCCGGAAAAGTGGACCCGTCGCGTACCGTTGAGGCGGAGCTGATGATCATTGCAATGGTCCCCGGGCCCGCCGTGCTCGGCATGGCCAGGGGAACGAAGGCGATGTTAGTCGACGATTCGTTTTCCATCTCTTCGGATTTACTTTTAGCTTCCGGTGACTCGTGCGCTTTCTGCGCCGGGAACAGCATCCTGAAGCCGATAAACGCCACAATCAGCCCACCCGCAATCCGCAGACCGGGGATGGAGATCCCGAAGGTGTTCATCACCAGCTGCCCGGCATAATAGGCCACCATCATGATGGCAAACACATACACCGAGGCCATCATCGACTGACGATTGCGCTCGGCGCTGTTCATGTTCCCTGCCAGCCCCAAAAAGAGCGCAACCGTGGTCAGTGGGTTAGCCAGCGGCAGCAACACCACCAGCCCAAGACCAATTGCTTTAATCAAATCCACCATAATGTGTCGCTGTCCTTATCCATTTTCAACACCGCAAGTATAGGGTGAAACCCACTCGCGGAGCCACGGATACAACGTAAGGATTATTTGCGTACAGAAAAATAACCCTGCGTTATGTAATTGATATAAAAGCGTTCAAAAAAAGTTCATGAAACGTTTTAGCAATTCGTGGCATCGGCTGATTCATTCAGTTGACTTATACTTGCCTGAGCAATAATATCTGCCGTGACTAAACTACTTGCCAGGGCAACCATTGTGAAAAGCACCAGTGACCTCTTTAACGACATAATTCCACTGGGTCGTCTTATTCACATGGTGAATCAGAAGAAAGATCGCCTGCTCAATGACTATCTCTCTCCGCTGGATATCACCGCAACACAGTTCAAAGTGCTGTGTTCCATTCGCTGCGAAGTGTGTATCACGCCGGTTGAGCTGAAGAAGGTGCTCTCTGTCGATCTCGGTGCGTTAACCCGCATGCTGGATCGCCTGGTCTGCAAGGGGTGGATAGAACGTAGCCCTAACCCGAATGACAAACGTGGCGTACTGGTGAAACTCACCAGCGACGGCGCGGAGATGTGTGAGCAATGTCATCAATTAGTAGGACTAACACTGCACCAGGAACTAACAAAAAACTTAACGGCAGATGAAGTGGCAACACTTGAGCTTTTGCTTAAGAAAATACTGCCGTAATACAGAAAAGAGGTATGACGATGTCCAGACGCAATACTGACGCTATCACCATTCATAGCATTTTGGACTGGATCGAAGATAACCTGGAATCGCCGCTCTCCCTTGAAAAGGTGTCAGAGCGTTCAGGTTACTCAAAATGGCACCTGCAACGGATGTTCAAAAAAGAGACCGGTCATTCATTAGGTCAATACATTCGTAGCCGCAAGCTGACGGAAATTGCCCAAAAGCTAAAAGAAAGCAATGAACCGATCCTTTATCTGGCGGAGCGTTACGGCTTTGAGTCACAGCAAACCCTGACGCGGACGTTTAAGAACTATTTCGACGTGCCGCCTCATAAGTATCGTATTACCAGTATGCCGGGTGAATCCCGTTATCTGTATCCACTTAAACATTGCAGTTAATCATCGCCTTTAAAGACGTAACCGAGGAAATCATGAAATTCACCGCCTCCGCCGCCCTCGCCCTGCTGGCGCTTATTTCCAGCCAGGCCTTCGCGGAGCAAACACACTGTGCAACGCAGCAAAACAGTTGTAACACGATAGTTTTGCCGTCAGCACATGACCAGTCTCCCTATGATTTTAACCATATGGGCGCTGGCAGCGACAAATCCGACGAATTAGGCGTGCCGTACTACAACCACGACCTCTGATTCGTTTTTGCCCCGCAGATGCGGGGCTTTTTTTGCCTATCCCCTTGCCCGCCTCATTCGCATGACGCGCAATCCAAAGACGTTGATATACAGACCCGCCATAATCAGCACCGCGCCAAACAGCTGCAATGCGCTCAGTTCTTCATCCAGCAGGATGGCCGCGCTGGCAAGCCCGACCACCGGCACGAGCAAGGATAATGGCGCCACGCGCCACGTTTCGTAGCGGCCCAGCAGCGATCCCCAGATGCCATACCCGACAATGGTCGCGATAAACGCCAGATAGATAAGCGACAAAATAGTGGTGAGATCAATCTCAACCAGGCTGTTAAGCATCAGCTGCGGCCCGTCCAGAACAAACGACGCGGCCATGAAAGGTATGATGGGAATTAAGGCGCTCCAGACCACCAGCGACATCACCGGCGGAGGCGCATCATGCTGCATGATCAGCTTGTTGAAGATGTTTCCGCACGCCCAGCTTAGCCCCGCCGCCAGCGTCAGCATAAAGCCCAGCAGCGCAACGTGCTGGCCGTTGAGGCTGGCTTCAATCAGCACCAGCACGCCAAACACCGCGAGGGTAATCCCCGCCAGCTGTTTCCCCTGTAAACGTTCGCCAAAGACAAACGCCCCGAGAATGATGGTAAAGAACGCCTGCGCCTGCAGCACCAGCGAGGCCAGCCCGGCGGGCATACCGAATTTGATGGCGCAAAACAGAAAGGCAAACTGACCAAAGCTAATCGTCAGGCCATAGCCGAGCAGCAGTCTGAAGGGGATTTTCGGGCGGGCGACAAAAAAGAGCGCCGGAAACGCCACCAGCAGAAAACGCAACCCTGCCAACATTAGCGGGGGCATGTTATGCAGGCCCATTTTGATGACCACAAAATTGAGGCCCCACACCACAACCACCAGCAACGCCAGCAGTCCGTCTTTACGCGTCATACCCTGCCCCTGATTATTAAATTTTTGTAAACACTTCAAGGTAGCGAAAAAACAGCGGGAGGAAAAGATCATTAATTCTGGCAGTCAGACGCGGCACTTACGGATAAATCAGACGCTATACAATCCCCCGCATGTCGTGATACTCCTGAATGCACACAACAATAAGATTAAGCAATGTCGGGCAGGCATATGAAATCCTCACTCAGGCGCTCCACCGCAGCGTTACTGGCATCGTCACTGTTATTAACCATCGGTCGTGGGGCAACCTTGCCGTTTATGACCATCTATCTCACGCGCGTCTACAGCATGAGCGTGGAGAATATTGGCTATGCATTGACGGTGGCGCTGACCATTGGCGTGGTGTTCAGCCTCGGGTTTGGCATTCTGGCCGATAAGTTTGACAAGAAACGCTACATGCTTATCTCCATCGCGGCGTTTATCGCAGGTTTTGTGGCGATCCCGCTGGTGGATAACGTCACGCTGGTGGTACTGTTCTTCGCCCTCATTAACTGCGCCTACTCGGTTTTCTCCACGGTGCTAAAGGCCTGGTTCGCCGATGTGCTGACCTCCAGCGAAAAAGCGCGCGTTTTCTCACTGAACTACAGCTTTCTGAATATCGGCTGGACCATCGGGCCACCGATCGGCACGCTACTGGTCATGTACAGCCTGCAACTGCCGTTCTGGCTGGCGGCGTTCTGCGCCGCGCTGCCACTGGGCTTTATCCATTTCTGGGTGCAGAAAAGCGTCGCCCTGGATACGGCGCAGGAGACCACGCCCTGGCAGCCTTCCGTGCTGCTCAAAGACCGCGCCCTTTTCTGGTTCACGCTCTCCGGCCTGCTCGCCTCGTACGTGGGTGGCTCCTTTGCCAGCTGCATTTCACAATATGTTCTGGCGGCGAATGACGACAGCGATTTCGCCCAAAAGGTGGTCGCCGTGGTGCTGCCGGTTAACGCCGCCGTGGTGGTAACGCTGCAGTATGCGCTCGGGCGCAAAATCACTGCCCGCAACATTCGGCCATTGATGACCGTTGCGACGCTGTTCTTCATTCTGGGGCTGGGTGGGTTTATGTTCTCCGGCGAAAATCTGGTTTACTGGGGCATCGCCGCGGCGATCTTTACCCTGGGGGAGATTATTTATGCACCTGGTGAATACATGTTGATCGACAACATCGCCCCGCCGGGGATGAAAGCGAGCTATTTTTCCGCGCAGGCGCTCGGCTGGCTGGGCGCTGCGGCAAACCCGATGATCACCGGGATCATTCTCACCCATTTACCGCACTGGTCGCTGTTTGCGATTATGATGGCGGCCATTGTCGTGGCGTGGCTGATGATATTGCGTGGGATGCGCGTGAAGGCGTGGTGTGAAACGCCCAACGTGGCATGAGAAGTTTAACTGCCGGGTGGCGCTCCGCGTACCCGGCCTACATTCACGTCGTTGTAGGCCGGGTAAGGCGAAGCCGCCACCCGGCAAAATCAACAGCAAACGCAACAGCTTAGTGGTGCAACATCTCTTCTACAACCTGCTCTTTGTACATCTCGTTAGGATAGTAGGTCGGCCAGTTATCCATCTCTTTCAGCAGCGCGTCGTGTGAGGTATTGCCCATAAAGATATGGAAGTGCGCAGAGGCTTTCGGCGCGATGGTGTGGTCGCTGAACTGCACGAATTTCGGTGCCTTGCTGCTGGCGTCCTTACACTCGAACAGATAACGCACCCCTTTTTTGCCTGAGGTGTAGGTCAAAATTTTGTAGCCACTGTAGTCATAATGGCAACGGCTGACCTCTTTGCCCTTATGGAATTCCATCACGTTATCTTCGATGCCAATGGTGTCGACGTCGGTCGCATAGCCGGTGCGGTAGTAGGCTTTCACTTCATCAAAGGATTTGCTTTTGTCTTTTTCCGCTTTCTTTTTGAAAACCGGATCCAGCGAGCCGTCGAGTAAGAAAGGATAGACCGACTGCCAGACGCCGTCCCAGTCGGACAGTTTTCTGTCCTTAACGTCTTTGTCTTCAAAAACGCCGTTTGCCGCTTTCTGCTCCGCTTCCGTCATCTGGTGACCGTGCGAATGCGCAAACAGCTGGCCGCTGACCAGCAGGGCCCCCAGAGTCATTGCAAATTTTCCAATATGTGCAGCCACAACAAAACCCTCACTCCGTGTTATAAGAGTGAGGTATGTTATATTATAACATTTCAGATCACAACCAGACTTCGCTGGCGATTTGCGTGACCAGCCGTACTTTGTCCCACTGCTGATCTTCACTCAGGCTGTTGCCCTCTTCCGTGGAGGCAAAACCGCACTGCGGGCTGAGGCAAATTTGCGCTTTGGCGACGTACTGCGACGCCTCTTCCAGACGCGCTTTAACGCCCTCCGGGTTTTCCAGCTCGCCGTTTTTAGTGGTAATAAGCCCCAGCACCACCTGCTGTTTGCCGGGACGCACAAATCGTAATGGCGCGAAATCACCGCTGCGGTCGTTATCGTATTCCAGGAAGAAGGCATCGACGTTGACGGTGCCGAACAGGGTTTCCGCCACCGGTTCATAGCCCCCTTCGGAGATCCACGTCGAGCGGAAGTTACCGCGACAGACATGCAGACCAATGGTCAGATCGTCCGGCTTGCCTTCCAGCGCCTTGTTCAGCACGCGCGCATAGATACGCGCCAGTTCGTCGGGATCATCCCCGCGCTCGCGGATCTGCCGGCGCTGGTCGTCTGAACAGAGATACGCCCAGACGGTATCATCCAGCTGCAGATAGCGGCATCCCGCCTCATAAAACGCGTGGATCGCATTACGCCAGGTGGTCGCCAGGTCGTCAAAATAGATGTCGAGATCCGGATAAACCGTCGCATCGATATCTTTGCGACCGCCCCTGAAGTGCAGCACGCTCGGGCTTGGGATAGTCATCTTCGGCTGCGCGTTGCCGCTGATGCTTTTAAGATAACGGAAATCTTCCAGCATAGGATGGTCGCCAAAGCCGAGCTTGCCCGTCACGCGAACCCCGTGAGCTTTGGTCTGTACGCCGTTAAACTGAATGCCCTGCTGCGAATCGTAGCGCTCGACGCCCTGCAAACCGTCGAAGAAATCGAAGTGCCACCAGGCCCGACGAAATTCGCCGTCGGTGACAACATGCAGGCCGCAGGCGCACTGTTGTTCGACAACATGGCGGATGGCCTCATCTTCCACTGCCCGCAGCTGCCCGGCATCAATTTCACCCCGGGCGAACTGCACGCGAGCCTGTTTGATGGCGTCCGGACGTAAGAAACTGCCGACTACGTCGGCGCGGTATGGGGCGTGTTGTCGCTGCATGGCAATCTCCTTTGGCTGTCGGCGATAGTTGCCGACAGTGATAATTCAGTATTTGAATTTTAGACTTCTGGATGTCTAAATGTCCAAAAAAGATGCCATACCTGCCGCCCGGCGACAACTGAGAAAATTTCACGGGTGATGAAATAAATTCATCATCACCGCCCGACAGGGGAATGTTGCGCCGCAAATTCGAACTGTTCGTCCTCCCAGCCGGTGATGCCACCGATCATGATTTTGACCGGCCGACCCAGGCGCGCCAGCTGCAGCGCCGCTCTGTCCGCCCCGTTACAGTGCGGGCCAGCGCAGTAAACCACGAACAGCGTTCCGGCCGGCCAGTGCGCCATGCGATCTTCGGTCATCTGCCGCCAGGGCAAGTGCAGCGCACCGGGTATGTGACGACGGGCAAACTGCTCAGCACTGCCGACGACGTGCAGCAGCACAAAGTCCTGCTCAGGGTTGTTAAGCGCATGATGGACGTCCGCGCAGTCCGTCTCGACGCTCAGCCGGCGCAGAAAGTGTGCCGCAGCGTCCTGCGCCCCGGCAGCCGGAAATTCAGTAACATAGCTCATGATCCTTCCTCATTGTTGGCGTTTGTGTTACCACTACTTTATTGAATAATTCAGCCAGTGAATGCCCCCGTTTATGCCAGAAAACAGCCAAAAGATGACAACCTTACGTCAGCAAACCGGCCCCCGCGTCGTCGTCCTGGCCTACGACGGGTTATGCACCTTTGAGTTCGGCGTGGCGGTGGAGATTTTTGGCCTCCCGCGCCCGGAAATGGGCGAGTCCTGGTATCGGTTTGCCGTTGCGGGCGTTGACGAGGGTGAACTGCGGGCCACAGGTGGGATACGGATCGTGACGGATGGCAATCTGAGCCTGCTTGATGACGCCGACCTGGTCATCATTCCCGGGTGGCGTGGTGTGGATGAGCCGGTTCCACCGGCGCTGTGTCAGGCACTGCGCGTGGCGAACGCCCGCGGCTGCCAGGTGCTTACCATCTGCTCCGGCGTCTTTGTTCTGGCGGCAACCGGCCTGCTCGACGGGCGAAAAGCCACCACCCACTGGCGCTACATCGACACGCTGAAAACGCGCTTTCCGGCGATTAACGTGGTTGAAGATGTGCTGTATCAGGATGAGGGGGATATGTTGACCTCCGCGGGCAGCGCGGCAGGTATTGATTTATGTCTGCATGTGGTGCGCCGGGATTACGGCGTCGAGGCGGCCAACCGGGTGGCGCGCCGGCTGGTTATTCCCCCGCACCGGGACGGTTCGCAGACGCAGCAGCCCAACCACCCGGTCGCCCAGCTGCGTGAGAGCAAACGCCTTGGTCAGCTGTTTGATTATCTCCACCAGCACCTGAGCTCACCGCACACGGTTGACGCGCTGGCGCAGCGGGTTGGCATGAGCCAGCGAACATTCCTGCGGCGCTTCCAGGATGCCACCGGCACGACGCCCACGCGCTGGCTGCTGAATGCGCGCCTGATGCAGGCGAAGGCGTTTCTGGAACACAGCCGCTTAAGCGTCGAGAACATTGCAGAGCAGACGGGATTCGGGCAGGCAAGTACGCTTCGTCACCACTTCCGCCTGCAGTTTTCGCAAACACCGGCCCAGTACCGTAAAGCCTGTGCGCTAAAAGCCCGGTAAAACGGCAAAAAAAACCGCCATAATCTGGCGGTAAATGCTTGCATGGATAGATTTGTATTTTGGTCTCTACGTCCCGACACATCAGGCCGGGCTGCGGAACACCCAAACTCTACCATCCACTGATTCAACAGAGATTAAACAACATTTAGCCTGGCTGCGTATTAATTTGCAGATAACGCATCAGCCCCACCGTTGCACTCTGTTTTGCCTCATCATTGATAGCTTCGAGATAAAACGGACGTGAAACCCCGTACGGTGCACGGTCGGCTGGATACACGGCAAACTGGAACGTTTTACCGCTAGCCTGGGTGGTGCAACCTAATTCCCAGTATTGATCGTTCTTTTTTGTACTATTGCAGGCGACCCGGCCCACGTCGCTGGTCAAATAGGAACTTACGCGTGTTTCTGCAGACTGAATATATTCGGGTTTGTCATCCCAGGAATAGCTCACACAGGCCGTAACGCCCAGCGCAATGACAAGTAGCGCAACACCTAATACCTTACCCATTAAATCGTACCCATTCCTTAGTCAGAAGATTCTTATTATATATCAAAAACTGATAAATCTAAGTGATGATTGCACACCATAAATGGCAGTGACATTTTGCCCATTAAATGCTCTGACCAGACATAAATTGACGTTTGCTTTGCGCTTATTTGAAATATCGAATAATAACCTGAGGGAATTATCGGCATGATAGCCGCAAATGTTATTCAGTGGTGAAGTTATGTTGAAGCAAGGGTTATCTATTGTAATGCTTGTGTGCGCACTGTTCTCAGGCCAGGTGATGGCCGGACATAAAGGGCATGAATATTTGTGGGTCAGGACGGTCGATCACCAGCTTCGCCATGAGGCGGACAGTGATGAGCTTAGAGCGGTTGCGGAGGAGTCAGCGGAAGGTCTGCGCGAACACCATTCCTGGCAGAAGTCGCGCAAACCGGAGACCTATTTTCGCTAGTTAGCTTTTACGTTTTGGCAGGGTTTTCATCAGCTCGTCAGGGCTGACGGAGGCCACAATGCTGCCCGGCTGCGGCATTTTGAAGATGTGATTTTTCATTTTGCCAATGACGTGCATTTCACACGGGCGGCAGTCAAATTTCAGGGTTAACACCTCGTCCCCGTTGACCAGCTGCATCGGCGTGGCTTTCCAGCTTTTGATGTTGCCTTTTGCCTGTTTCGGGCAGAGGTTAAAGGCGAAGCGCAGACAATGTTTGGTGATCATCACCGGGACATCGCCCTTCTCTTCATGCGCCTCGTAAGCCGCGTCGATCAACTGCACACCGTGGCGGTGGTAAAACGCCCGTGCTTTGTGGTTGTAGACGTTCGCCAGGAAGGATAAATGGGTGTCAGGGTAAACGGGCGCAGGCACGGTTTCTGCTTTACGGCTGCCGCGCGGGTACTGGGCCAGGCGCGCTGCGTCCAGCATGTCTGCCGTTTCACGACGGAACTGGTTTAACAGGCTGTTCGGGACAAACAGCGCGTCCGCCAGTTTCACGTCGATGTTGCGGGCGTAGTACAGCGTCTGCCCCAGTTTCGCCACGCCATCCTTCAGGTTGTTCAGCGCTTTTTCCGGATTGGTCGCGACGTCAAACATGCCGTCGAGGGTATGCGTAACGCTAACACCATCCTCACAGGTCATAGTCAGGATCAGCTGCTCTTCCCAGCCCCCCAGCTCAATATCGACCGCAATACGGCGCTCGCTGGAGGTTTTCAGCAGCGCCTGCTGCCAGTTGTGATCGAGGTTACGGTTGAGCGCAGCATGGGGACGCGCTTTGTAGAGATCGGCAGGCATTTCGTTGGGCCAGACGCGATAGCGGTTTTCCCCGGTCTTCTCCACCGTGTTGGCGCGGAATCCCACCACGTCACGTTTGATCATTACGTTCAGGCCATCGCCGTTTGCCAGCGGCTCGGTCACTTCCACATCCAGATAGTCTTTCGCGACTTTCAGCACTTCGCCAACCTGCAGGCCGACAAACTTCGGTGAATCGAACGCGCCAATATCCCCTTTACGCGCGTTCACGAAGTAGTCTGTGCTGCCGCGGTGGAAGGTTTTATCCGTGGACGGGATAAAGAAATGCTCTGTCCGCCCCGCCGACGCGCGCGCCAGATCCCCGCGATCGTCGATGATCGCATCCAGCATCTGGCGGTAATGCGCGGTGATGTTCTTCACGTAGCTCATGTCTTTGTAGCGCCCTTCAATCTTGAAGGAGCGCACGCCGGCGTCGATCAGCGCGCCAAGGTTGGCCGTCTGATCGTTGTCTTTCATCGACAGCAGGTGTTTTTCGAACGCGACGACGCGGCCCTGATCGTCTTTCAGGGTATACGGCAGACGGCAGGCCTGCGAGCAGTCTCCGCGGTTGGCGCTACGCCCGGTCTGGGCGTGAGAAATGTTGCACTGACCGGAGTAGGCAACGCACAGCGCGCCGTGAATGAAGAACTCAATCGTCGCATCCGTTGCCTGGTGAATATCGCGGATCTGGTTCAGGTTCAGCTCTCGCGCCAGAACGATTTGCGAAAAACCGACGTCAGAGAGGAACTTCGCTTTTTCCACGGTACGGATATCGCACTGGGTGCTGGCATGAAGCTCAATCGGTGGGATGTCCAGCTCCAGTACGCCCATGTCCTGAACGATCAGGGCATCTACGCCCGTTTCGTACAGGTCGGTGATCAGACGCTGCGCAGGTTCCAGCTCATCATCATGAAGAATGGTGTTCAGGGTCACAAACACCTTTGCGCCGTAGCGGTGGGCGAACGGCACCAGACCGGCAATATCGCTCAGGCTGTTGCTGGCGTTATGGCGGGCACCAAAGCCCGGGCCGCCAATGTAGACGGCATCGGCACCGTGAAGGATCGCTTCACGGGCGATGGCGGCGTCGCGGGCCGGGCTTAACAGTTCAAGATGATGGGAGTGCAGGCGCATACTTCGTCGTTATCCGTTATGGTCAAAATGGCGGCTATTGTAGTCAGAACTCTGCGCCAACGGAACCATTTTACGTACCCTCAGCGGGGATAATGGATCAGCGAATGAAAATGCACGGTGCGGGTGCCGCTGTTGCGGTAGGCGTGCGGTTTGTCGCCCGCAAAACGGACCCCGGAATCGGCGGCGATCGTGCGCCAGACACCGTCGATATTCATCTCCAGTTCGCCGCTTATCACCACCACATGTTCAATCACCCCGGCCTCGTGGGGCGTGGATTCGCTCAGGGCACCCGGCGCCAGGGTAATGGAGAAATGGTCAAACTTTAATGCCTCATCCCAGGGAAACAGCGGTTTAACCACCATCGCCTGCTGCTGAGGGTCGTAAACCGCCGGGGATTCAGCCTCTGGCGTAATGAATGCCGAAAACGGCACGTTCAGGCCGGTGGCAATCTTCCACAGCGTCGAGACCGTCGGGCTGGATTCGTTGCGTTCAATCTGCCCCAGCATCGCTTTTGAGACGCCGGTCTTTTCTGCCAGCATCGATAAACTCCATCCGCGCGCCTGGCGTAGCGCCTTCAACGTGGATGCAAGGTGTTGTGTCATGTCCATAGTCCCTCCATTAGCGGATAGCATACCACTTGTGCGCTATAACGCACAGTGATACCGTATATCGGACGTTATAACGCACAACGGAGTTTTTTATGCGCAGTCCCTCTCCTCTCTTCCCAGCCATGCTGGCCGGGTTCGTTGCCGTACTGGTTGGGTACGCCAGCTCGGCGGCCATCATCTGGCAGGCTGCCGCTGCAGCGGGTGCCAGCGCGCAGCAGATTGCCGGCTGGATGACCGCCCTCGGGATTGGCATGGGGATCAGCACCCTCGCGTTGTCGTGGTGGTACAAAGCGCCGGTGCTGACGGCCTGGTCAACGCCCGGCGCGGCGCTGCTGGCCACCAGCCTGAACGGCGTCCCGCTTTCGGAAACCATCGGCATTTTTATCTTTGCCAATGCGCTGATCCTGTTGTGCGGCGCGACCGGGCTGTTTGCGCGCCTGATGCAGCTGATCCCCCATTCACTCGCCGCGGCGATGCTGGCCGGGGTGTTACTCCATTTTGGCCTGCAGGCTTTCAGCCATCTTGACGGTCATCTTCTGCTCTGCGGCAGTATGCTGCTCGCCTGGCTGCTGGCGAAAGCCCTTGCGCCGCGCTATGCCATCGTCGCAACTTTACTCACTGGCATCGCAGCAGCATGGGCCGGAGGTGACATTGTCACAAATAAGATTGTTCTCTCTTTCGTCATGCCTGAGTTTGTGGTGCCGACCTTCTCTTTCAGCAGCCTAATAAGCATCGGGCTACCCTTCTTCCTCGTCACCATGGCCTCACAAAATGCCCCCGGTTTTGCCACCATGAAGGCGTCCGGGTATCCGCTGGAGGTATCGCCGCTGATGATCTTTACCGGCGGGCTGGCCCTGCTGCTTTCGCCCTTCGGCGTGTTTTCGATCTGTATCGCCGCCATTACCGCGGCCATCTGCCAAAGCCCGGATGCACACCCGGACGCCGGTAAACGCTGGATAGCGGCCGCCGCCGCAGGGGTGTTTTACCTGCTGGCCGGTCTGTTTGGCGGCTCCATCACCGGGTTGATGGCTGCCCTGCCGTTGAGCTGGATCCAGACGCTGGCCGGGCTGGCGCTGCTCAGCACTATCAGCGGCAGCCTTTACCAGGCGTTGCACAACGAAACGGAGCGGGACGCAGCCATTATCACCTTTCTGGTGACCGCCAGCGGCGTAACGATGATGGGGATTGGTTCGGCGTTCTGGGGGCTTATCCTGGGCGGACTGTGCTACGGCGTGTTTTCACACCTTCGTCGCGCGTAACTGTGACGGGGTGACGCCCAGCACGCTGCGAAAGCGGTTGCTGAAATGGCTGGCGGAGTTAAATCCGCAGGCCATCGCGATATCAGTGAGCGGCATGGCGGTGTGCTGGATCAGCGCTTTGGCCTTTTCCATCCGCCGGTGCATGACGTACTGGTGCGGGGCTTGCCCCATAGACTGGCGGAACATCCTGGCGAAATGATATTCGCTCAGCGCCGCCTGGCTTGCCAGATCCGCCAGAGTCAGCGGCTGCGCGAGGTTTTCCTCGATAAACGCCACCACGTTGCGCAGTACAAACGGCGATAGCCCGCCGGTCACCACCGGCAGTTTCCACTGCACGTTGGCGTAATTCTGCAAAAGATGGGTCAGCAGCAGCGTTGATGCCGTGCTCAGGGTGAGCTGATTGGCTTTTTGCTGCCAGTCGCAGCCGAGCAAAAACTGCCGGTACAGGGCGGTAATTTTTGGGTCGCTGCCGAAGATTTTTTCGTCCAGTGTGAGCGACAGTGGCCGTTTGTCCCAGATCTTCTCCCCGACGTCCCGTAAATGTTCGTCGGTACAGTAGAGATGCACAAACGACAGGTCATCGCGGATATCCCAGGTCGATTCGCTCTCTTTGGGCATCAGGCAAAAACGATCGGGGCCGCCGCCGTTCTTCCAGCCGCCCGGCGTTTTTTGGTAACTCTCGTAACCGTCCGCCACGTACAGGCTCAGCGTATGGTGGTTACTTTTAACGGTGATCGTATCGTGCTTGTTGTACCACGCCGCCAGCTGAATGCCGGAGTTGAGCGCCACGGTTTCCCGAAGCACCGCGTTCTGCTGGCGTAGCGTTTCAAAGGTGTCGTAAGCGTGAGACATGGCCGTTAACAGGTGATTAATCAGAGTGTCAGTCTAAGAAGTGTTGCAGCCACTTGCCAGATCCCGGCGGATAAAAAAGCGCAAGAATTTGCAAGTCCTGCGCAAACCGTTGAAAGCCAGCCCGGGAAGAACGCGCCACACTCTCCTTTTCGCCGTGACGTAAGAGAGGAACAATGAACGCACTACTGTACGGGCTGGTGGTTATCATCTGGGGAACCACCTGGATCGCCATTTTTCTGCAACAGGGGCCGGTTGCGGCGCCCGTGTCGATTTTCTGGCGCTTCGCCGTCGCCAGCGCCACGATGATGATCGTACTGGTTACCCTGCGTCGCTTGCGCAGGCTGGCGGTACGGGATCACCTCTTCTGCGTACTTCAGGGATGTTGCGTCTTCTGTTTCAACTTCTGGTGTTTTTACACCGCGGCGGCGCATATCAACACCGGGCTGGAGTCAGTTATCTTCTCGATGGCAGTGCTGTATAACGCCATTAACAGCTTCATCTTCTTCGGGCAGCGCCCGCCGGCACGATTCTGGACGGCAGCCGCGCTGGGCCTGACGGGAATTGTCACCCTCTTCTGGGACGATCTGCTGGCGAGCGGCTGGAGCGCCTCGCTGCTGACCGGGATTGGCCTTTCAGCGCTTGGTACCTATGGGTTCTCGCTGGGCAATATGATCAGTATGCGTCATCAGCGCAACGGGCTGGAAACCATGACGACCAACGCCTGGGCGATGCTTTACGGAACGGTAATCATGGGCGTCATTGCGTTGTTCCGCGGCGATAGCTTTGTGCCGGAGTGGACGGTGACCTACCTGGGCGCTCTGCTGTATCTTGCCCTGTTCGGATCGGTAATTGCGTTTGGCGCGTACTTTACGCTGGTGGGACGCATCGGCCCCGGGAAAGCGGCTTACAGTACGCTGCTGTTTCCACTGGTGGCGTTGACTATCTCAACATTTTACGAGGGGTATGTCTGGCACATGAATGGGATCGTGGGGTTAGTGCTGATCCTGGGCGGGAATATGGTGATGTTTACGAAACCGGAGACCTGGTTCAGACGTCTGCGGATGGCGTGAAAAATAAGGCCTGCACATTGCAGGCCTTATCCATTATTTCGCAGTCTTATTCACATCAAACATGGTGGCGTCCGTCGCCATGTCATCAACCACCTGCTTCAGCGTCTGGAAGGTCAGCGGCGTATTTTCATTCGCCAGCTCTTTCCCTTCTCCTTTACGAACCACCTTCACCACCGGTTTGTTGGTGGCGGCATCAATCAGCTCACCTTCAAAGAACAGATGCGTGTCCATGGTGCGATGCCCGGTCGCCATCTGCGTGCCGGCCACGACCAGCGCAACAGGAACCACTTCGTAGAACTGCAGCCCCTCTTTCTGCGAGCTGACGCCGGTGATTGCGCCACGGAAGATCAGGCTGTGTTTACCCGGGGTGGTGACAATCTGTTTACGCTGGGCAACGGCCGCTTTCAGCTTGTCGTTGGTGTAATTGCGCAACTCATCAAGCGTGCGTTTACCAATCTGCGTAGTGGGTTTGGGTTCCGGATAATAGGTAATCGGCGTCCAGATAATGCTGTCGTAATTATCGGGGTTATACGACGGATCTACCCAACGCAGCGTGGGTTTCCCCGTCGCAGACGTTGTTTGTTGCAAGCCAGAGTAGTCTTTTAAAAAACCAGAAAACTGGTCAGGTGCTGCGACTTTAGAGGCACAGCCCGCCATTGCCAAAAGGCCGGAGAGCAACGCGACCTTAAACAGGGAATGAGTACGCATGATGGGATTCCAGGTTATCTGCAAGTATGCAGTTGAAGTTATAGCAAAAAAGGGGGCGTCTGTTGTGGCAAAAAATGACGATGGCAGCACAAAATGCGAAAAGATTGCCCGGCGCGCCGGGCAATTCAGATATTACTTATTCATATCCACCTGCCAGAACAGATGTTTGCCAAACGGGTCAATTTCGTAGCCTGTCACCTCTTTTCGCACCGGCTCGAAAATGGTGGAATGCGCAATCATCACGGCGGGCATCTGGTCGTGCATCATCTGCTGTGCCTCTTTATACAGCGCGACACGTTTATCGCGATCGGTTATCGATTTTGCTTCGGCGATAACCTTGTCGAACGGCTTATAGCACCACCTGGCCGAGTTCGACCCGCCATTCGCCGAGGTACAGGTAAAGAGCGGCCCGAAGAAGTTGTCCGGATCTCCCGTCGCGGTGGTCCAGCCCATCAACGCCGCCTGATGTTCACCGCCCTTCACGCGCTTGAGGTATTCCCCCCACTCATACGTCACGATTTTGGTCTGCACGCCGATCTTCGCCCAGTCTGCCTGAATCATCTCTGCCATGCGTTTGGCGTTGGGGTTGTACGGACGCTGCACCGGCATCGCCCACAGATCGATGCTTACCCCGTTGGCGAATCCGGCCTCTTTTAAGAGCGCTTTTGCCTTCTCAGGATCCCAGGCGTAATCCTTGAGCTTATCGTCCGCGCTCCAGACGCCCGGCGGCAGCAGATTTTTCGCCTCCGTACCTGTGCCGTGGAACACCGCATCAATGATCGCCGGTTTGTTAATCGCCATTGCCAGCGCCTGGCGAACTTTTACGTTATCCAGCGGCGGTTTCTGGGTGTTGAAAGCGAGAAAACCGGTGTTGAGCCCGGCCTTGCTCATCAGGTTAATGTCCTTGTTCGCCTTCATGCGCGGCAGATCTGCCGGGTTCGGGAAAGGCATCACCTGACACTCGTTCTTCTCGATTTTGGCAAACCGTACCGAGGCATCCGGCGTGATGGTGAACACCAGACGATCGAGCTTTGATTTGCCCTGCCAGTATTCCGGGAACGCCGTGAACAGGATGCGGGAATCCTTCTGGTATTGCGCCAGCTTAAACGGCCCGGTGCCAATCGGATCCATGTCCACCTTCTCTGGCGTGCCCGCTTTAAGCATCGCGTCAGCATATTCCGCTGACAGGATCGAGGCGAAATACCAGGCCAGGTCAGCCACGAACGGCGCTTCCGGATGGGCCAGCGTGAAGCGCACCGTATGGTCATCGACCTTATCGATAGCGACGATCAGGCTGCCGAACTCCAGGCTCTCGAAGTTGGAATAGCTGCCATTAGAGACGTTATGGTAAGGATGATTAACGTCCTTCTGGCGCATGAACGAAAAGATCACGTCGTCGGCGTTGAAGTCGCGCGTCGGCGTAAACGCTTTGTTGCTCTGGAATTTAACGCCTTTACGCAGGTGGAAGGTATATACCTTGCCGTCCTCGCTCACCTCCCAGCGTTCTGCGAGGCTCGGTACCAGCTCCGTGGTGCCCGGTTTAAAATCCACCAGCCGGTTATAGACCGGTACAGCGCTGGCATCCACGCTGGTGCCGGAGGTATACAGTTGAGGGTTGAAGTTTTCTGGCGATCCTTCGGAGCAATACACCAGCGTTTTTGCCGCGACGGTGGAACTGACCGTCAGCGCAGCAAGTGCCAGAGTTAACGTTGTAAGTTTGCAATTCATTGGCTGATCCTGTCTTTTTAATTCGACGGCTAATTAATTCTTTTGCCATTTCATAAATAACATTAAAGTGAGATTGCAAACACCTGATAAAACAAAAAAGAAGGAATCACTATGGCTTCCCCCCTCTCCAGACAATTAACCCAACGCTTTTTTCGCTATCTCGCCATTACCAGCCAGAGCGATCCGAAAGCGGAAACCCTGCCCTCCACGCCGGGCCAGCATGACATGGCGCGTGAGCTGGCTAACGAGTTGAAAGATCTGGGTTTAAGCGACATAGCGATCGATGAATTCGCCACCGTCACCGCGATAAAAAAGGGAAATGTTGAGGGCGCACCACGAATTGGATTTATTACCCATATCGATACCGTTGATGTCGGATTATCACCGGATATTCATCCACAAATATTAACCTTTCGCGGTGAAGACCTCTGTTTGAATAAAGAGAAAGACATCTGGCTTCGCGTAAAAGAGCACCCTGAAATTCTGGCTTACCCTGATGAAGAGATTATTTTTAGCGACGGAACCAGCGTATTAGGCGCAGATAATAAATCCGCCGTTACCGTGGTCATGACCTTGCTTGAAAACCTGACGGCAGAACATCGCCATGGCGACATTGTCGTGGCGTTTGTGCCCGACGAAGAGATTGGTTTGTGTGGTGCCAAAGCGCTGGACCTGGCACGTTTCGACGTGGACTTTGCCTGGACCATCGACTGCTGTGAGCTGGGCGAGATTGTGTATGAGAACTTCAACGCCGCAGCGGCGGAGATCCGTTTCACCGGCGTCACCGCGCACCCGATGTCAGCCAAAGGCGTGCTGGTAAACCCGCTGCTGATGGCCGCTGATTTCATCAGCCATTTCGATCGCCAGCAAACCCCGGAATGTACCGAGGGACGTGAAGGTTATATCTGGTTCAACGGCATTCAGGCCGGGCAAAGTGAGGCGATGCTCAAGGCAAACATTCGTGATTTCGATACCGCAGGCTTTGCCGCACGTAAGCAGCAGATCGCAATCGTGGCAGAGAAGATAGCCGCGCAGCACCCAACGGCCAGGGTCGCATTCCACATAGAGGATACGTACAGCAACATCAGCAACGCAATTGGGGAAGACAGGCGCGCCATCGACCTGATGTTTGAGGCCATGACGTCGCTTGGCATTACGCCAAAACCGACGCCCATGCGCGGCGGTACGGACGGCGCAGCGCTGTCAGCCAAAGGGCTGCTGACCCCGAACTTCTTTACCGGTGCCCATAACTTCCATTCGAAGTTTGAGTTTCTCCCGCTCAGTTCGTTCGAGGCCTCTTACCACACCGCCCTTCAGCTCTGTCTGCTGGCCGCGCGTTAAGCTGGCTTGCGCGCCAGAAGCGTGGCGAAGCGCAGTTTAATGCGGTTGCCGTTCTCGTCGGTGCGGTGTAACTCACCGACCTCTTCGTTGTACTTGAGCAACTCCCAGCCTTCATAGTAGTTGCTCAGTTCGCCCGTTTTGAACGCGAACGGGAAGCCCACGGTGCAAGGGTAATCCTCCGTGTCCATCGCGGCGACAATCAGGTTATACCCGCCCGGTTTGGTGCACTGCTGCATATTGGCAATCAGGCCGGGAATGGTCTTCGCTTCCAGGAACATCATCACCACGGTGGAGAGGATAAAATCGTACTCGCCGTCAAAGCTGAGGGTGTTCAGGTCTTTGATCGCCGTCTGCAAATGGCTAATCCCTTCTGCCGCTTTGATGCGCTCGATGTTATCAATGCTCATGGGATTTTTATCCCAGGCGGTCACATCATAGCCGTTGGCCGCCAGATACAGGCTGTTGCGCCCGTTACCGCAGCCCAGATCAAGGGTTTTACCCGGCTTGACGATCCCGGCGCTGTACAGCACCTCAGAGTGCGTACGGGTGAGGCCATATTTTTCGGTGAAGTAGTTCTCGTCAACAGTCATTTCTTTTCCTCAGATTGCATAAGCTGTGCTTTGTCAGCGCGCACCAGAAGTTTGCCCTGCATCAGCAAGATAAACGTACGAACCAGCAGCATCGCAATGATGATGTTGGTAAAAATAAACAGCGGAATGGCGATGGCGTGAAAGAAGCCCGACGGGCTGCTATGCCCTAAGTGCAGGCCGGTGGTTGCCAGCGCGGAGACGCCGAACGAGAAACTCCAGAACGACGCGTTAAAGGGTTGAGACAGATACCACGGCATCAGGCGCAGCATAAACAGCAGCTGCAATAAACCATAGCCGAACAGCATTTTGGCAAAGGTATCGGCATCGCCCCCGTTTACGCTCAGCCAGGCGCTGCAGGCGACCAGCGCGGGCGCAAGCTGTATACCGAGCGAGGTACGAAGGGCTGACGGCAGTTCGCCAGCACTGCGCAGGCGTTGTAAAATCACCGGCTCGAGGCTAAGCCACGAAAATACCCCCGCCCCGAGAAACACCAGGCCCGCATCGTTAAACCCGAGCGCCCCGCAGGCCATCGCGCTAATAAAGTTATTGGCCACGGTAGGCAGATACAAACCGGGCGTGGTCGCCTCTTCCGGATGTTTCCCACGCCACAGCCCTGCACTTTGCCAGGCCGCATAGCCGAGCTGTATCACCACGCCAGCGACGAATAACACCAGCGACAGCGGACGATACCAGGGGACAAAACCGATCGCCACCAGCATGGTTGTGGCCGGAAAAAGGCTGACGAAGCTGCTCATCACCGGATGGCGCATCTCTGCCAGCACGCTGTGCGGAAACCGGATTGCGCGGCTGATAAACGCCAGCGTCAGTAAAAACCAGATTGCCACCGCCAGCGCGACCAGTATATCGCCGGGCCAGTGCGACACCGGCCAGAGTGTACTGGCATAGCGCCACGCAAAGCCCATCCCAATGGTTCCCAGCACCATGCCGAAATAGCCTGCGGGCAAGTTAAGAGCTTGTTGGGAAGTGTTATTTTTATGCATTTATTTGATATTTTAAAATGTATTTGAAATGCCATTTTAAGGGGTTTCCGCACGGGACGCCAGCACTTCGAAACGCGGAAAATTTGCTACGTTTAGTAAAGACGCTTTTCAGAGAAAACAGAATGAAAAAATACCGGCTTAGCGACGAGACGCGGATCTGGCACAGCCAAAACGACGAGCCCCGCTCCCCGATTATCTTACGGCAGCTTATCGCCACGATGGATTTCAACGATGTCGCCAGCGGCAATAAAGGCGGCTGGGTTGAAGATGAGAGTGCCCTCGCGCACGAAGGGCACTGCTGGATATACGATGAAAACAGCGTAGTGTTTGCCGGCGCACGCGTTTGCGACAACGCTCGGATCACCCAGCCCTGCGTGATAAGCCATCGCGCGCAGGTAGGCGGCAACAGCTGGCTGGATGCGGCGCAGGTCAGCCATGGCGCGATAATAAGTGACAACGTCACCATCCAGCAGGCAATTGTGCGTGGCGAATGTCATATTTACGGTAACGCCCGCGTGCTTCACCACAGCCAGGTTATCGCCGCCAAAGGGTTAACCCCTGACCATGAGCAGATCCTGAAGATTTACGGCAACGCGACGGTGAGCGAATCGCGCATCGTCCATCAGGCGCAAATATACGGTGAAGCAATGGTGAGCAATGCCTTTGTTGAACACCGTGCGGAGGTGTTCGACCACGCCATTCTTGAGGGTAACGAACTTAATAACGTCTGGGTTTGCGACTGCGCAAAGGTCTACGGTCACGCCCGACTGATAGCGGGAAAAGAAGAGGACGCCATACCGACCCTGCGCTACAGCTCGCAGGTTGCAGAGAACGCCGTGGTCGAGGGGAACTGCGTGATCAAACATCATGTGCTGATCGGCGGTCAGGCGTGGTTACGCGGCGGGCCGATTCTGATAGACGACCGCGTGGTGATCCAGGGCCGGGCGCGTATCACTGGCGATGTGCTGATCGAGCATCGTATTGAGATCACAGACGATGCCGTTATAGAGGCCTTTGCAGGCGAGAGCATTCACCTGCGCGGCGAGAAGGTTATCAACGGCAGGCAGCGGATCACCCGCACGCCCCTGCTGGGTGCGCTATAGCGCGACGATTTTCGCGTACAGGTTAACGTCGTCAAAACGACCATTAAGGAACTCGGCCTGGCGCAGACAGCCTTCGAGCGTGAAACCGTTACGCTGTGCGACGCGGTTACTGTTGTGGTTAGCAACCCGACATTTGATGACGAAGCGACGAATTTCCCCGCGCCCGGCGTAATAACGTATAAAGGCCTGCAGCGCCTGAGACACAATCCCCTGCCCGTGATGCTCTTCATCCAGCCAGTAGCCGATGTATCCCGTTTTGTTTGCCGGTTCGATTGCGTTAAATGACAGCACGCCGGTTAACTGATCTTCGAGAAAAATCAGGAACATTTTGGCGTAACCACGCTGATGCAGCATTTGATTGCTCTGCACGTTACGCCGGGTGTCGTCTTCACTGCCGACGTGTTGCGCCCAGTCGAAGGCGGTTTGTAGCCAGGCTTTGTTTTTGACAACTAAATGATGCAGGACGGAGGTATAGCGCTCGTCGACGGCGCGAAGTTCAATATTCGGGGTGACGGGTATGATTTCTGAAGACATGTTCCCTCTCAATGGCCAGGTGGCGGACGCTGAAGGCACTGCCAGTGCCGGGTAAGCGTTAGCCCACCCGGCACCATGCCATAAGGACTAACGCATTACCCTGTCGTCAACGTAGTTGCGTTTATCCGGCGCGGGCGGGAAATACTGATACAGCCAGGTTTCGCTGATGGCGTCGCCCTGACAGCGCAGGAACATCCGCATATCCACCGGCTCCGTGGAGTCCGAGGTGGGGTACCAGTCAAACAGAATGCGATACCCGTCGAACGGCTCAACGTAGAGGATCTCAACCTGTCTGGCTTCACCGCTGGAGAGTGTGATTACCGGCTCAATACCTTTCGGTGCAGCGGCTTTCAGATCGCCCCCGACAAAATCAATGGCGAAGCGACGCGCCCACACTTTCGGGTAGTGTTCGCCCGGTGCCCAACCTTCCGGGAAGCCGCCCATGCCGGTGCGGGTGGCGTAGACGTTTGCCAGCGGAGAACGTACCGGCGGCTGTGCGCTCCAGTAGAGGCGATATTTGAAATCAAGCTCGTCCCCCGCCTTAATCGCTTTCTCCGGCTGCCAGAAGCAGACCACGTTATCCAGCGTTTCGCCCGTGGTAGGGATCTCCATCAGCCCGACCGCCCCCTTGCCCCAGTTATTACGCGGCTCAACCCACAGGCTCGGGCGTTTGTTGTACCAGCCCATGATGTCCTGATAGTGGGAAAAATCACGGTCAAGCTGTAGCAGACCAAAGCCCTTCGGGTTTTTGTCCATGTAAGCGTTGAACTGCAGTTTCTGCGGATTGTTCAGCGGGCGGCAGATCCACTCGCCGTTGCCGCGCCACATGGCCAGACGGTCAGAGTCGTGAATTTGCGGATGAATGGTGTCGCACATGCGGCGTTCGTTATTGCCACAGCTAAACATACTGGTCATCGGTGCGATACCGAGCTGTTTGATGTCCTTACGCGCGTAGAGGTGGTTTTCTACGTCCATTATCACCTGGCTCTTTTCACAGTGGATCACGAACTTGTAGGCACCGGTGATGCTTGGGCTGTCCAGAAGCGTGTAGACGGTAAAGGTGGTATCACCAGGTTTAACGGTTTCAAACCAGAATGCGGTGAAGTCCGGGAACTCTTCCGGCGTATCGGTAAAGGTATCGATAGCCAGCCCGCGCGCCGACAGACCGTACTGATAGGTGTCATCCACCGCGCGGAAGTAGCTTGCGCCGAGGAATGAGACGATATCGCGACGCGCCAGCTCCGGTGCTTTAAAGGCGCGGAAGCCCGCAAAGCCCAGGTCGCTTTGCCCTTCCAGCTGTCTGGTGTCGACCCCCGTGTCGCCGTAGCTAAACAGCTCCGGACGGAAATGGATCTCACGCGCCTGGGAGGTGGTTTGATCCAGGGAGAACATCCGTACGCGACGGCGGAAGCCCATGCCCATATGGAAGAACTGCACGTCCAGCTGGCGGCCTTCGATGTTGTTCCACAGCGACTGCTTCTCATCATAGCGAATAGCGTTGTAGGCCTGCGGGGTCATGGTCGCCAGCGTTTCCGGCAGCGGACGCGGCGCACCGCCCCACGGGGTTTTCGCCAGGTCGTGCGCCATAGATTGCAGAACAGAGAAGTCGAAACGACGGCTCTGGCCGTCAGCTATGTCAGAGTCTGCAGCATATGCTGCCTGAGAAAACAGGGAAGACAGGCCAGAGGTGCCGCTCAGGGCGGCCATAGCCAGTGAGCCTTTTAAAAAACGTCTGCGATTCATGCCTGAGAAAACGTCCTTATGGTCGTGTGAATGTATTTCGCACAGGGCGAAACGACGGCAAGAAAGAACGCACAGCCTAAACAAAAACGGTTAGAAATCCAATTGTTGGCCGGTGATTATCTGAACAAAGTATGAAATATTTTCTGTCGACCAGAACGGCCTGAAAGTGGTGTAAAGACAGGTATGCTTATGTAAAGAGGCCCGGGCATGCCGGACCTTTTATGCATGCACTCAGGGTTGAATCAGGCGCGTAAACAGAAGTTGTTTAATATCCTGCCGCTGGGAAAGAATGGCATGCGCAGTTATGCAATGTTCTTCTACCGAATAAAGTACACGATACCCGCCTGCGCTATTGAACTCGCGGTACTTAGCACATCCGATTTTCACCAGTTCAGGGCAAATCTGGCTACCAAGGGGAAATTGGCCAACGCGACTTTCAAATTGCGTTAAAAGTTCTTCTATGATGGGTCGTGGCTCAACATCCGCGTTGCGAAGAAAACTGACGATATGTTCAATGCAAAATTTTGCGGTAAACGTGTACTCAAAAACTACCGAGCTTTGTTCCATGTCCAACCCTTTTTGGAGGCTGCATCCTTACCAGTCGAGACTATCAAGCAGTTGCGCTTTCGAATACTTTTTCCCTTCGGATTTATCCTTCTCTGAAAGCGTCATCAATTTCAAAAGTGCAATAGCATTTTCACGCTCCTGCTGCTGGTCATAAGACTCAATAACATAAGCGGGAACGCCATTTTGCGTAACGAGAATAGGCTCGGAAAGGTCGAGCGTAGCCGCGTTCTTTTTTACGTAGCTAATAGTTTCAACTTTCATGAGCAACCTGATGATGGGGGCGGTTTGTTGGATTGAATATAGACTGAATTTAGACTCACCACAAGAGCAGGATACATTGACAACGTCCAGGGGATAAAAAAGTACCCGGCTGGACATCGACAGCCGGGACAAAGCGAGGCGGTTATTTCACGCTGACATCGATACCCGGGAAGTACTTATCAGCGAGTTTAGCGATCGTGCCATCGGCACGTACTTTATCGATAGCGGCATCAAGCTGCTTTTTGGTGGCCTCATCCCCCTTACGCAGCCCAAAACCGATCCCACTGCCGAGGATAGTGTCGTCCGACACCGGCTTGCCAATAAAGCCAAACCCTTTGCCCTGCGGCTTGCTCAGGAAGCCTGCCTGCCCGGCCGCGGACATCACCAGCGAGGCGTCGATGCGGCCATTCAGCAAATCTCCCCACGCCATATTCTGATCTTTATAAGACACCACGGTGACACCCAGCTTTTCCCAGTGCTCTTTTGCGTAGGTTTCCTGAATAGAGCCTTGCAGAACGCCGATGGTTTTACCCTTCAGTCCTTCTGGCGTCGCGTCTATCGCACTGCCGGCTTTGCCGACCAGTTGCGACGGAATACGGTAAATCGGCTGGGTGAAATCGATGCTTTTCTCGCGCTGCGCGGTGATGTTCATCGCTGAGTTAATCGCGTCAAATTTCTTCGCCACCAGCCCCGGAATGAGCGCATCAAATGAGGTTTCTACCCAGCTGCATTTCAGCGCCGCCGCTTTGCAGATGGCATTACCCAATTCCACGTCGAACCCTTCGAGTTCACCCGAAGCATTGCGACTTTCAAACGGCGGATATTCTGCTTCCAGCCCGTAACGCAGCTCGGTGGCCGCAAACGACGAGAACGAACACAGCAGTCCCATGCCGACAACTAACGCGCGTAATTTCATCTCAAACTCCTTAGCGTGGTTTAACCCGACACAGGGCCTGGGCACCTGCCCGTAACGTCGCCTCGTCTTTAGCAAATGAGAGGCGGATCAACTTATTGTCCGTGCCGTCGGCATAAAACGCCGACAGCGGAATGGTGGCAACGCCGCACTCGGTGATCAGCCGTTTCACCAGTTCGCTGTCGCGCTCATCACTGAACGAACGGTAGTCTGCCAGCAGGAAGAACGATCCCGCACTCGGCAGCAGCCTGAACGGTGACTCTGCCAACAAACTTTGCAGCAGGTCGCGCTTGCGCTGATAAAACGCCGCCAGCGACAGCCAGGTTTGCGGATCGGTCATGTGCTCGGCAAAGGCGTGCTGCATAGGGGTATCGGCAGAAAACATCAAAAATTGATGGACCTTGCAGATCTCCTCCATCAGCTCCGCGGGCGCAACGCAGTACCCCACTCGCCAGCCGGTGACGTGATAGGTTTTCCCAAACGAGGAGACAATCACGCTGCGCTCGGCGAGTTGCGGGTGCGTCGCCATACCGTGGTGCGGCTGGCCGTCGAACACCACATGTTCGTACACTTCATCCGACAAAATAATGATGTCGGTATTGCGCGTGAGGGCTGAAAGCTGCTGCAGGTCGTCTGCCGAGAAGACCTGCCCGCTCGGGTTATGCGGCGTGTTGACGATGATCATCCGGGTTTTCGGGGTGATGGCCGCGCGAACCTCGTCCCAGTCGACGGCAAAATCTGGCACGGTCAGCTTGATGGCGACGGGCGTGGCACCCTGCAAACGCACAATCGGGGCGTAGCTGTCGAACGAGGGTTCGAAGTAAATCACCTCATCGCCCGGATGCACCAGGCCGCCAATCGCCGAGTAAAGGCCTTCGCTAGCGCTGGCGGTCACCAGCACCTCCGTGCCGGGATCGTATTGCGTGCCGTACAGCGTACCGATTTTCTCTGCGATCCGCTCCTTCAACAACTGCAGGCCGGTCATCGAGGCGTACTGGTTATGCCCGGCTTCCATGGCGCGGGTCACGCCAGCGACCAGGCCCGGATCGCAGGAAAAATTCGGCGCGCCCTGAGACAGGTTGATGGCGTTATGCTGAGCGGACAGCTGGCCGATAACGGTAAAAATGGTGGTCCCCACGTCAGGCAATTTTGAGCGAGTTTGCACCGGGGTTCGTATAGTCATCCTCTGTCCTTCTCATGGTGAGTGCATAACTATTCAAACAACAACTGAGCTGTTGGAACAACCGAATTGTTGTCATAATAGCCATGATAAAAATGCATAGCTGAGGAGTTTTTATGTCGCGCCGCTCGTTCCCGCTCAACGCCGCTGATGCATTTCTGGTCACCGCGCGGCATCTTAATCTTACCCACGCCGCCAAAGAACTTTGTCTGACGCAGGGCGCGGTAAGCCGTAAAATTGCGGCGCTGGAGACATGGTTCGGCTTTCCGCTGTTTGAACGCCACGCCCGCGGGCTGCGGCTCTCATCCCAGGGAAGCGCCCTGCTTCCGGAATTGCAATCTGCCTTTGAGCATCTGCTGACGGTGGCCGATCGCGCGCGAACGCACCAGACCGTGATCCGCCTGAAAGCGCCCACCTGCGCCATGCGCTGGCTGGTGCCGCGTCTGCTTCAGGTTGAACGTGAACAGCCGGATCTGCAGATCGCGCTCACCACCACGACCGATCATAACGTCAATTTCAAAACCGAGTCCTACGATGCGGCAATCGTCTTTGGCACCCACATGAGCGCGGGCGATCTGCTGTTTGAAGAGGCCTTAACCCCGGTAGTAAGCCCCCAGCGCGCCGGCGTCGCACCTGAGTCCTTAACCTTTCTGCACCCGACCCGCGACAGAACGGACTGGTCATTATGGCTGGCACATCAGGCACAGCCGGGCGCAGCCATGCTCAAAAATCAACACTTCGATACCATGGATCTCGCCATTACCGCGGCGATTCAGGGGCTGGGGATGGCGATTGCTGACGAAACGCTGGTGGAGGAGGATATCCGTGCCGGGCGGCTGACGCGGCCTTATGACACCAGTATTAAAACCGGGGCGAGTTACCGCCTGGTATGGCGCGACTCGCCCGGTCAGGAGGACGGACTGGCGGCGTTTCGCGCCTGCCTGCTCAGTCGAGGCTGACGTGGTGTTTCATCACCCGTTTGAAGAGGCTCATGCGCGCGCGCATAAAGCGGTTTTCCAGCCTGAAACCTGCATGTTTATTCACGCCAATTCGTAGCAGCACATCCCGACCTTTTCGGCATGCGGGCCAGCGGACTGGCCCCGGCAGACTGTCGCGGGTGCCTGCATCACGGGCGAAGCTGACCCAGTAATCCGCCACCTGGGCTGCAAAATGGAGGTCGCGCTCATTCACATAGTGACGAGACGGCTCAACCTGCCCAAGCGTATCAAACACGTAAGGAACTTCATTGCCGTGCCAGGCACCGTTGACGTAGGTGGCATGTTCCGCTTCTGCCACATAATCAAACCAGTAGCGCCAGCAGAGCGCTCCGGCGCGCTGCTGCGCCTGCATCACCACGTACCCCATGGTGGTAAACGCCATGTCGCGGCACACCTGCCTGCCCAGCTCTTCATCCCCCTTCACGCCGGGATAGAGCAGCTTGATCAGCCCCAGCCCAAAACGTCTTTCGCGCCGCAGCTTCTGGATCTGCCCGGCGAGATCGATACCAAAGACCGCCATGACGCTGGCCTCGTCGCTGTTCGATCCAATCATGATCGGCATTGGATGCTGACGGGCTGCAAAGAAGAAATCCAGCATCGCTTCCGGCAACACGCAATCACCAACGATGGGCGCAGGGGCGATATTCAGCGGAGCCGTTAACGGCCAGAAGGCCTCCGGCGGAATGGCACGCAGCTCATCGGCCGTGGCGTTCTCAAGGCCAAAGTGGTGGGCCAGCGCTTGCCCTTTCTTCAAAGCCTGTTCGCGCGGCGTGTCCGGCAAGGTGTAGCCACTTTGCACAATCGCCTTATGGAAAAGCCCTTTCGCCAGCGGAGACGCCAGCAGCGACAGCACGCTGCGTGCACCGGCAGATTCACCAAACAGGGTGATGGCATTCGGGTCGCCGCCAAAGGCAGCAATGTTATCCCGTACCCAGTTCAGCGCGGCAATTTGGTCGAGCAGCGCAAAGTTATGCACCACGCGCTCCTCCTCCCCCTCCAGTGCGGGATGCGCGAAAAAGCCAAGATGACCAAGCCGATAGTTGAGGGTCACGACTACCACGTCGCGCCGGGCCAGCGCTTTCCCCTGATAGGGAGGCAACCCACCCGCACCGAGAGTAAAGCCCCCGCCGTGAAGCCATACCATCACCGGGCGCGGCGAGGTACGTGCAGCCGGTGACCACACGTTAAGGTAGAGGCAATCTTCCGAAAACATGCCGGGATCGCCGCCGCCGAGCTGCTGACAATATTCGCTGCTTTGCCAGCTCGACGGGGAAAACGCCGTGGCCTGACGAACGCCCTCCCAGCGCTCAGGCGCGCGCGGTGAGCGCCAGCGCCATTCACCGACAGGCGGTGCGGCATAAGGGATACCGCACCAGACGTAAACATCCTCATCTGTAAAACCAAGCAGCGCGCCCTGGCGCGTTTCAACCACAGGGGCGGAGGGATTATGCATACTCACCTTCTTTTCCATCACACCCTTGCAGAGTAACGATTTTAGAGCAAACCGCAACGCTGTTTACTGCGCGCTTCCGCCTCCTCGTACAGCGTAAATTCGTCCAGCACCGGGCAGCCCAGCGCCTGCTCGAATGCCTCCCGGCTGGCATGACCGTGGCTGCGCGCCTGCGTTTCATTGCCGAGGTTGGACTGGAAAATACCGGCAGCGCTCACGGGCAGAAAATCTTCATAGGTGATCGGCTGCGCCACCACCCAGCCACGCTCGATAAGCGGCTGCGGATCGTCGCCGGGGCGAAACGCATGGCGGTGTGCCTCGCCTGAAGGCGTCAGGCGGTAGCGGAAATAGGCCAGACCCTGACGGCGCAGAAACATTTCGCTGTCCGGGAAGGCGCTAAACGTCTCGCGCAAATGCAGCTGGTGCGTCAGGTTGTCTTTGCCCGTCCCCGCCTGGCTCAGCAGGCTGTCGTACAGCGCGCGTCCTTTCGAGGTGAGCGCCACGCCGCGCTGTTCTATTTCACCAAAGCGGGCGGTATGCGTTCCTTTATCTTCCCCGGCAAAGAGCACCGGCTCTTCAAGCGCTTTAAAGCTGGTCTGGCGCAGCAGGATCGGCACCTCGCGGCGCGGCGGCCCCTCCACCAGAACTTTGGGTTCAATACCGTATTTCGGCATCAGCTCTTGTACGCGGTCGATATCCAGCGTGCGCGGCGTGAGATGGTTGATATGGCATCCGGGGAAGCAGACGACGTCGGCAATCAGGCGATGCGCATTGCTCAGCGCCAGATAAGTTTCCCGGTCTACCGTCGCGTGATGGTGCCAGCGGAACGTCTCCAGCGCTTCCTGAACAAACTCGCTCGCCTGTGCGTCGGTAAAGCCCCCTTCTGATTCATACAGGTCAAGAAGTGCCAGACAGCGCGGCGTAAAGATGTTCCGCCGCGAGAGGATCTCAGCCGCGCGTTCGCGCAGCGCGGCGTTTTCAATCAGTTCCAGACGCAGCAGCGAGGTAAAAATACGAAACGGATTGCGACACAGTGCCGCATCGTCAACCGGACGAAACGCCGTGGAGTGAACGGGTACCCCCGCCTGTGAGAGATCGTAATAGCTGACCGGAAACATGCCCATAATGGCGAAGATCCGGCGCAGGGTAGAGAGTTCCCGCGCGGTCCCCACGCGAATCGCACCGTGACGCTCAACGTTAAGGCGCGCCAGTTCATCTGCATTCGCAAGCTGTTCATGTAATAAAGGATTATTTTCCAGAACTCCAAGGTTCACATCTGCCACCAGCTCAAGCAATGTGCCGTACTGCGGAACTTCCTGCTGGTACATCGCCGACATAGCCTGCGAAAAGTGCTCCCGAATCTCATCAGCCGTGATGGTGTTCGCCATGATGTCTTGCCTCCAGTGAATATTACCTGGAGTGTAGAAAAGGCCGTTCCTTCCGGGGGGAAGAATTTACAAATTGTGATCTTAAGACGCGTGTGGTCAACACGTGCGTTGACGCACCTTGTAACAAATGAGGCCTAAAATAGTCTCCTGTAATTATTTTCTACCGCTATGTCTCGCTATGATGAAATATCACCAGGAATAATCTGCAAACGGCATCTACCCGCATTTTTTGGGCCAATAACTTTTGGCTAAAATATCATTTAGCGCGCACAGAATCTGAATACCCTCAGAAAACACAACAACTTACCTGCCCTCCTGGAAGAATATATTTTTAGCAAGCGAAGCGTTAATTGCCTCATTATTTTGCGATAAATCAAACAGGGCCATTAATTAAATTTGACGAACCTCCACCAGCGACTACAGTTATTAATCGAACGACGAGTGATACGGAATATATTCGTATCTTACTGACATGACCAATATATGAAATATGAGGTTTAATATGGCAGAGCATCGTGGTGGTTCCGGTAATTTCGCTGAAGATCGTGATAAAGCATCTGACGCAGGACGTAAAGGTGGACAGCAGAGCGGTGGGAATTTCAAAAACGACCCGCAACGCGCCTCTGAAGCAGGTAAGAAAGGGGGTCAGAATAGTCATGGCGGAGGCCGTGGTTCTGACAAATCCTGATCTTAATTACGTCTCTTTAAATACCTAAAGAGCTTGCTGCGGGCCAGACGGCTCGCAGTACCCTTCACATATTTAATCGGAACGTAAATATGAATATGAAAAGCATCGAAGACGTCTTTATTCACCTTCTCTCCGACACCTACAGCGCGGAAAAGCAACTGACTCGTGCGCTGAGCAAACTTGCCCGCGCCGCCTCCAGCGAACAGCTTAGCGCAGCCTTCACTGCTCACCTTGAGGAAACACAGGGTCAGATCGAGCGTATCGATCAAATCATTGAGCAGGAAGACGGCCTCAAAATTAAGCGTATGAAGTGTGTTGCAATGGAAGGCTTGATTGAAGAGGCAAATGAAGTCATTGAGAGTACTGAAAAAAATGAAGTCCGTGATGCCGCATTAATTGCCGCTGCGCAAAAAGTAGAGCATTACGAAATTGCCAGTTACGGTACCCTGGCGACCTTAGCGGAACAGTTAGGCTATACTAAAGCCGTTAAGTTACTGGCGGAAACGCTTGAAGAAGAAAAAGAAACCGATCTTAAACTCACCGATCTTGCCGTAGGTAATATCAATAAAAAAGCGAAGAAATAACGATTTAACACAGATATTTTAAATAAGCATCTGTCTGGCGATCGTTAAAGGATGCTTTTTAGCGGCAGCACTGCTGTGGTTAATTCTCGTTATTCCTTCTGTTTTTATAATGAATGAGTAGTGTACTGCAGGTGCAGTTCGAATTGCAGAGAGTAACAATAAATTGACCATCTAATAATTGAGGACACGATTATGAATCACGTAGAACACTATCATGACTGGCTACGCGATGCCCATGCGATGGAAAAGCAAGCGGAATCAATGCTGGAATCCATGGCCAGCCGCATCGATAATTACCCTGACATCCGCTCCCGAATTGAACAACATATTAGCGAGACAAAACGTCAAATCAGTTTGCTGGAAGAGATCCTCGACCGCAATGATATTTCTCGTTCCGTCCTCAAAGACTCCATGAGCAAGATGGCCGCGCTCGGCCAGTCCATTGGCGGTATGTTCCCGTCCGATGAAATCGTGAAAGGGTCCATCAGCGGCTATGTTTTCGAGCAATTTGAGATTGCCTGCTATACCTCCCTGCTGGCGGCAGCCAAACGCGCAGGCGATACCGCCTCCGTGCCGGCCATTGAATCTATCCTTGCCGAAGAAAAAGCGATGGCTGAGTGGCTGATCACCCATATTCCGCAGACGACGGAACAGTTCTTACAACGCTCAGAGACCTCCGGGGTCGAAGCGAAAAAATAGTCAGAAGCATGCCAGACAGTTGAACGCTGTCTGGCAGCGCCAGTGCACCATCCGTTCCAGAGGCCATTCGTTCCAGAGGTAGGAACCATGTTCGAACTCGACGCCTTTCATCTGGCCAGGATTCAGTTCGCTTTTACCGTCTCCTTTCATATTCTCTTTCCGGCGATCACCATTGGGCTTGCCAGCTATCTCGTGGTACTTGAAGGCATGTGGCTGCGTACCAAAAACGACGTGTGGCGATCGCTGTACCATTTCTGGCTCAAAATATTCGCGGTTAACTTCGGCATGGGCGTCGTCTCCGGGCTGGTCATGGCGTACCAGTTCGGCACCAACTGGAGCGGCTTCTCGCAGTTCGCCGGGAGTATCACCGGTCCGTTACTGACCTACGAAGTGCTTACCGCCTTCTTCCTGGAGGCCGGTTTCCTTGGCGTAATGCTGTTTGGGTGGAACAAAGTCGGCCCCGGCCTGCATTTCTTTGCAACCTGCATGGTGGCGCTGGGCACACTGATGTCCACCTTCTGGATCCTTGCGTCTAACAGCTGGATGCACACCCCTCAGGGGTTCACCATCGAAAATGGCCAGGTGATCCCGCAGGACTGGTTGGCTATCATTTTTAACCCCTCCTTCCCGTATCGTCTTATCCACATGTCGATTGCCGCGTTCTTGTGCAGCGCATTGTTTGTCGGCGCTTCCGGGGCCTGGCATCTGCTGCGCGGAAACGACACGCCCGCCATACGCAAAATGTTCTCTATGGCGATGTGGATGGCGCTGCTGGTTGCGCCCATTCAGGCCGTGGTCGGGGATATGCATGGTCTGAACACGCTGGAACATCAGCCCGCGAAAATTGCCGCTATCGAAGGCCACTGGGAGAACCGCCCGGGTGAAGCAACCCCGCTGCTGCTGTTCGGCGTGCCGGATATGGATGAGGAGCGCACCAAATACGGGCTGGAAATTCCTGCCCTGGGCAGTTTGATCCTGACGCACAGCCTCGATAAACAGGTTCCCGCCCTGAAAGAGTTCCCCAAAGACGAGCGTCCAAACTCGCTTATCGTCTTCTGGTCATTCCGCATTATGGTTGGCATGGGGCTGCTGATGATTGCGCTTGGGGCGATCAGCGTCTGGCTACGCTATCGCAACCGGCTGTACCACTCCCGTCTGTTTCACTGGTTCGCCTTCTGTATGGGGCCTGCCGGGCTGGTCGCGCTGCTGGCGGGCTGGGTCACCACCGAGGTGGGCCGTCAGCCGTGGGTGGTCTATGGCTATCTGCGCACCATTGACGCGGTATCGCTGCATAGCACGCTGCAAATGAGCATCAGCCTGTTGGCCTTTATCCTGGTCTACTGTTCGGTCTTTGGCGTGGGCTATGTCTATCTCGTCAGGCTGATCAAGAAAGGCCCACAACCTGTCAGCACGCTGACATCGAATACCTCGGGCACCCCTGCCCGTCCGCTGTCTGCCGCCGAGTCGGTTTCTGAACAGGAGAGACCCTGATGGGCGTTGATATCTCTGTCATCTGGATCGCGATCATCGTTTTTGCCACGCTGATGTACATCATCATGGACGGTTTCGATCTGGGCATTGGCCTGCTGTTTAATTTTGTCGGCGACGCGAAAGAACGCGATGTGATGGTCAACAGCGTAGCCCCGGTGTGGGATGGCAATGAAACCTGGCTGGTGCTGGGCGGCGCGGGGCTGTTTGGCGCCTTTCCGCTGGCCTATGCGGTCATCATCGATGCCCTGACCATTCCCCTGACCGCTATGCTGATTGGCCTGATCTTTCGCGGGGTGGCGTTCGAGTTTCGCTTTAAGGCCACGCCGTCGCACCGCAAATTCTGGGACTATGCCTTTGCTGGCGGCTCGCTGCTTGCCACCTTCAGCCAGGGGATTGTCGTGGGGGCGATGATCAACGGCTTCGACGTTGAAGGCCGACGTTTCGCTGGCTCTGCGCTCGACTGGTTCACCCCGTTCAACCTGTTCTGCGGCCTGGGCCTTATGGTCGCTTACACCCTGCTCGCCACCACCTGGCTTATAATGAAAAGCGAAGGTGAACTGCAGATCCGCATGCGCTATCTTACCCGCCGGGTATTGCTGGCGCTGATTGCGGTGATTGCCGTGGTAAGTATCTGGACACCGCTTGGCTGGCAGTACGTGGCCGAGCGCTGGTTCACGCTGCCAAACTTTTTCTGGTTCCTCCCGGTTCCGCTGCTGGTTGGCGTGCTGAGCCTGTGGATTTGGCGAATGACTCACAACCCGCACAGCCACGCCCGCCCGTTCCTGCTGACCCTTGGGCTTATCTTCCTCGGGTTCAGCGGGCTGGGCATCAGCCTGTGGCCGCATATCATTCCCCCGCGCATTACCCTGTGGGAAGCCGCAGCCCCGCCTTCCAGTCAGCTGTTTATGCTGGTCGGCACGCTGTTAATCATCCCGGTGATCCTTGTGTACACCGCCTGGAGCTACTACGTTTTCCGCGGCAAAGTGTCTGATACCGAAGGTTACCACTGATAAATCCAGGGTCAGGGCGGCGCGCCAGCCCGCCCGGACCAAAAAGCGCTTGTAACTCAAACAGATCGAATGTTAATAATATTTTGCAATGAAGTTATCAAAATTAAACAACATCGCTTGTCAGCGGCATCGCTCTGTTTTAAACATCGCCTATGGAAAAAAATGGTCTGTTCAGTCAGCGCATACGCTTGCGCCATTTACATACATTTGTGGCCGTCGCTCAACAGGGAACGCTGGGGCGTGCGGCTGAAACCCTTAATCTCAGTCAACCTGCACTTTCAAAAACGCTGAACGAACTCGAGCAGCTCACCGGAACGCGCCTGTTCGATCGCGGCCGCCTCGGGGCGCAATTGACCATCGTGGGGGAGCAATTTCTTACGCACGCCGTTAAGGTGCTTGACGCCCTTAACACCGCAGGTCAGGCTTTAAACCGTAAAGATGAACCCGTCTGCGAAGTGGTACGCATAGGCGCGCTGCCTACTGCGGCGCTGGGGATCTTGCCGCCGGTTATCGGGCAGTTTCACCGGCAGCAACGGCACACCACGCTTCAGGTCGCCACCATGAACAACACCATGCTGCTCGCGGGGCTGAAATCCGGCGAACTGGATCTGGGTATCGGCAGAATGTCCGACCCCGAACTGATGAGCGGCCTGAACTATGAGCTGCTGTTTCTCGAATCCCTCAAGCTGGTGGTGCGGCCAAATCATCCACTCTTGCAGGACACCGTCACCCTGAGCCGGGTTATGGAGTGGCCAGTGGTGGTGTCGCCGCAGGGCACGGTCCCGCGACAGAACGCCGAAACCATGCTGCAGATGCAGGGCTGCTCGCTGCCCTCGGGCTGCATCGAAACGCTGTCGGCCTCCCTTTCGCGCCAACTTACCGTCGATTACGACTATGTCTGGTTTGTCCCGTCAGGGGCGGTCAAAGACGATTTACGCCGCGGCACGCTGATTGCACTGCCGGTCACCTCTCCCGGGGCGGGCGAACCTATCGGCATTTTGACCCGCGTGGATACCCCGCTCTCGGCGGGCGCGCAAACCCTGCTGAGCGCAATTCGTAAGTCCATGCCGGTGTAATTACCCCTTTTTCTCCCGCCTGCTTAACCCGTCGTGATGACGGGTTGCTTCTTTTTGCTAATCAATAAATGCGAAATTATTCATTAACAATTGCGTAAAACAATTTAACAGATTTATCATAGCCACGAATTCACCAAATGGTTCACACATCATTTATAAAAGGTGAATTTAGCCGCTTAAAGCCCTGCCTTAAGCGTGAAACCCTGCTTAACCTCAATATTAATTACCCATTTGGTACAGACACCACGCAAGCCTGACAGGACGGGTGTATTTAAGGAGACAGAAATGGCATTTGGCAACGCGCCACGCGGAGTACCTCGTATTCTGCAGTGGCTTCTTGCCGGACTGATGGTGCTCATCGGTCTGGCTGTCGGCGGGCTGGGCTTAAAGCTCGCCACCGTGGGCGGAAGCTGGTACTTCCTGATCATGGGCATCGTGATGGTGATTGCTGCCATCCTGATTTTCACCAATCGCACCATCGGGATCGTGCTCTACGCCCTGGCGTTTATCACCTCGCTGTTCTGGGCAGTGAGCGATGCAGGCTGGGATTTCTGGCCGCTGTTCTCACGCCTGTTCACCTTTGCGGTGCTGGCGTTTCTGTGTGCCATCGTATGGCCTTATCTGCGCGCGGCGCAGCACGGCACGCCGGTGAACAAAGCGCCTGCCTTTGGCGTTGCGGCGGTGCTGGCTGTTGGTATGCTGGTGAGCCTCGGCTGGATGTTCAAACCGCAAACGCTGGTCGCGGCCAACGAACCGGTGCCAGTAAAACCGGTGGCACCCGGCGAACAGCAGAAGAACTGGGAACACTGGGGAAACACCACCCACGGTGACCGTTTTGCCGCACTCGACCAGATTAATAAGCAAAACATCAACGAGCTCAAAGTGGCCTGGGTGGCCCATACCGGCGACATCCCTCAAAGCAACGGCTCGGGTGCAGAAGATCAGAACACCCCGCTGCAGGTAGGCGACACGCTGTACGTGTGTACGCCGTACAGCAAAGTGCTGGCGCTGGATGTTGACTCCGGCAAAGAGAAATGGCGTTACGACTCAAAAGCAACGGCCCCGAACTGGCAGCGCTGCCGCGGGCTGGGCTACTTTGAAGATCGCTCGAGCGTGACAACGTCACAAGCAGAAACTCAGCCTGCGGCCTGCCCGCGTCGCCTGTTCCTGCCTACCACTGATGCCCGTCTGATTGCTATCAACGCGGACAACGGCAAGGTCTGTGACGACTTTGGCGACCATGGCACTGTCGACCTGAGCGTCGGCATGGGTGAAATTAAACCCGGCTATTACCAGCAAACCTCGACGCCGCTGGTCGCGGGCAACGTGGTCGTGGTCGGCGGACGCGTGGCGGATAACTTCTCCACCGGTGAACCGCCGGGCGTGGTACGTGCCTACGACGTTCATACCGGTAAACTGGCGTGGGCCTGGGATCCGGGCAACCCTGCATTGACCGGCGAGCCCCCAGAAGGCAAGACCTACACGCGCGGTACCCCGAACGTCTGGTCTGCCATGTCCTACGACGCCGGACTGAACCTGATTTATCTGCCAACGGGTAACGCAACGCCAGATTTCTGGGCGGGTGAACGTACCGCGCTGGATGACAAGTACAGCTCGTCGATTGTCGCCGTGGACGCCTCCACCGGCCAGGTTCGCTGGCATTTCCAGACCACGCACCACGACCTGTGGGATTTCGACCTGCCTTCCCAGCCGCTGCTGTACGATCTGCCGGACGGTAAAGGCGGTACCACGCCAGTGCTGGTACAGACCAGCAAGCAGGGCATGATCTTTATGCTCAACCGCGAAACCGGCAAGCCGGTGGCGAAAGTTGAAGAACGCCCTGTGCCTGCGGGTAACGTTGAGGGTGAGCGCTATTCGCCTACTCAGCCCTATTCCGTTGGCATGCCGATGATCGGCAACCAGACGCTGACCGAATCCGACATGTGGGGCGCAACGCCGGTTGACCTGCTGCTGTGCCGTATTCAGTTTAAAGAGATGCGTCATCAGGGCGTCTTTACCCCGCCGGGTCTGGACCGCTCTCTGCAATTCCCTGGCTCTCTTGGCGGGATGAACTGGGGCAGCGTGTCGGTTGACCCGAACAATGGCCTGATGTTCGTTAACGACATGCGTCTGGGGCTGGCGAACTACATGGTTCCTCGCGCTAACGTGGCGAAAGACGCCAGCGGTATCGAAATGGGGATTGTCCCGATGGACGGCACGCCGTTCGGCGCAATGCGCGAACGTTTCCTGTCGCCGCTGGGCATTCCGTGTCAGAAGCCGCCGTTTGGCACCATGTCAGCCGTTGACCTGAAATCCGGCAAGCTGGTGTGGCAGGTTCCGGTCGGCACGGTCGAAGACACCGGTCCGCTGGGGATCCGCATGCATATGCCAATCCCGATCGGTATGCCTACGCTTGGGGCATCACTCTCCACGCAGTCCGGCCTGCTGTTCTTTGCCGGTACCCAGGACTTCTACCTGCGCGCGTTTGATACCGCAACCGGGAAAGAGATCTGGAAAGACCGTCTGCCGGTGGGCAGCCAGTCCGGCCCGATGACCTACGTTTCGCCGAAAACCGGTAAACAGTACATCATCATCAACGCAGGCGGCGCGCGCCAGTCACCGGATCGCGGTGATTACGTTATCGCGTATGCGTTACCGGACAAGAAGTAAACAATGAAAAAGGGACCGAAAGGTCCCTTTTTTTGTAGGTCAGATGTTATAGGTCGGGTAAGCGAAGCGCCACCCGATACACTCCGCGACTCAGAACGTCTCCCAGTTATCCCCGGAAATCGTTGCCGCCTGGCGCAACGGTACGTTCTGCGCCACCGGTGCAGCCGTCACCGCGCGGCCCTGCTTCGCGCCGCTCAGACGAAATGCCCCTACCGCCTCGGTCAGACGCGCGCCCTGTTCTTCCAGAGATGCCGCCGCCGCTGAGGCTTCTTCCACCAGCGAGGCGTTCTGCTGGGTTACTTTATCCATTTCAGAGATAGCCTGGCTTACCTGAACGATACCGCGACTCTGTTCATCCGACGCGGCAGCAATTTCAAGCATGATATCGGTGACGCGTTTCACCGCATCAACAATCTCATTCATGGTGTTACCCGCTGCTACCACCTCGCCAGAGCCCTGGTCAATCAGTGAAACGGACTCGTTGATCAGGCTTTCAATCTCTTTCGCGGCGTTGGCACTGCGGCTCGCCAGGGTACGCACTTCGCTTGCCACCACCGCAAATCCACGCCCTTGTTCTCCGGCACGCGCCGCCTCTACTGCGGCGTTGAGCGCAAGGATATTGGTCTGGAAAGCAATGCTGTTGATGACGGCAGTGATTTCAGAAATTTTCTTCGAACTGGTGGAGATGTTGCCCATCGTTTTCACCACCCCGGAGACCATCTGGCCACCCCGGCTGGCTTTACCGGACGCATCCTCCGCCAGCTTGCTGGCATGGTGAGCGTTATCGGCGTTTTGCTTCACGGTTGCCGTCAGCTGCTCCATGCTGGCCGCGGTCTGCTCAATGGCGGCGGCCTGCTGTTCGGTACGCGATGACAGATCGGTATTACCGGCGGAAATCTCACTCGTGCCGCGGTAGATCTCCTCCGCTCCCTGACGCACGGTCCCTACCGTGGTCACCAGCGAGTGCTGCATCGTCTGCAGGTCCCGCGTCAGACGGCCAATCTCGCTGCGGCCCGTCGACTCGTCCGGCATCGTCAAATCGCCCTTCGCGATATTCTCGATGCGCGTAGCCGCGCGCTGGAGCGGGTTGATCACGGTACGGCGCAGCACCACGAAGGTCATCACCGTGAGCACCAGGGCTAACGCAAAAGCCCCAACCATAAACATCAGCCCCAGCTGGGTGCGGGTATACGCCTGCGTGGAGAGGGCGTTAGCGCGATCGGTACGGATCTTGATCGCCTTTAACAGCACGTCGTTATAGGCATCATCCAGCGGACGGGCGCTCTCATTTTCGTGATTGATGATGGCTTCAAACATGCCGTTTTTGGCATATTTGAGCATCGGCTGAAGACCAGCGATATAGGCATCGAAGCGGGTTTTCAGATCGCTGTCCAGGGCTTCATCCGCAGGGGAACGGACCGGACGGTTCATATAGGCGGTAAACCCCTCCTGCGACTGCTTGATGCGTTTTTCCGCCTCGGCGATGTTCTCTTTCATCGCGTCCATTTCCGCGATACGGCTCGCCGCACCGGCGTGGATCATATTGATACGGGCGGTACGCAGATGGTTCGAACTGTTCGACAGCCCCATACGTACCTGAATTTCGGATGTAACATCCTGCTGATCGGTATCGGCTTTTAGCAGGAAATACCCTGCCAGCCCTGCGCTCAGGGCGAACAGAAGAATAATGCCACCGAGAATGGAGGAAAACAGCGGAACCAGCCGGATATGATGCAAGAAGCCCAGCCGCTGCTGCGCCTGCATCGATGTTGTGTTGTCCATGACCGTCGACTCTCTTATAGGTAAGATGCGTATAAACACGCCTGTAAAATAGTCATCGGCACGGCGGGGAATTTGCTTATGGCTAAAAGCGCCAGCCAGGTCACACTTTAGAGAAGAATATGCAGGAAAGGCCAGCGGCAAAAACCGCTGGCAGAATAATTAGTTGTCGCCGAAATGTATGACGGTACGAATGGACTTGCCCTGATGCATCAGATCGAACGCTTCGTTGATCTGATCCAGCGGTAAACGGTGGGTAATGAACGGATCGAGCTGGATTTTGCCAGCCATCGCATCTTCTACCATGCCCGGCAGTTGAGTACGGCCTTTCACACCACCGAACGCCGATCCGCGCCATACGCGGCCCGTGACCAGCTGGAACGGACGGGTTTTGATCTCCTGCCCCGCACCCGCGACGCCGATGATGATGCTTTCGCCCCAGCCTTTGTGGCAGCATTCAAGCGCAGCACGCATCACATTGACGTTGCCGATACACTCGAAGCTGAAGTCAACGCCGCCGTCGGTCAGCTCAACAATCACCTCCTGAACCGGCCTTGCGTCATCATTTGGGTTCACGAAATCGGTCGCGCCCATCTCACCCGCGAGTTTGAATTTCTCCGGGTTGGTGTCCACCGCGATGATACGCCCGGCTTTTGCCTGAACCGCGCCCTGGATAACCGCAAGGCCAATTCCGCCCAGACCGAATACCGCAACGGTATCGCCCTCTTTCACTTTCGCAGTGTTGTGTACCGCGCCGATACCGGTCGTCACGCCGCAGCCCAGCAGACACACTTTATCCAGCGGTGCCTGCGGGTTAACCTTCGCCAGCGAGATCTCCGCACACACGGTGTATTCGCTGAAGGTACTGGTGCCCATGTAGTGATAAATCGGTTCACCGTTCAAGGAGAAACGGGTGGTGCCGTCAGGCATCAGTCCCTTGCCCTGGGTAGCGCGTACCGCCTGGCACAGGTTGGTTTTACCGGATTTACAGAACTTGCACTCACCGCATTCGGCGGTGTACAGCGGAATAACGTGGTCGCCGGGCTTCAGGCTGGTGACGCCCTCGCCTACTTCAACCACCACGCCGCCGCCTTCGTGGCCGAGCACCGCCGGGAACACGCCCTCCGGATCCTCACCCGACAGGGTAAAGGCGTCGGTATGACACACGCCGGTGTGGGTAATTTTGATCAGCACTTCGCCTTTTTTCGGCGGCGCGACGTCAATTTCAACGATTTTCAACGGCTGGCCTGGACCGAATGCAACAGCTGCGCGAGATTTCATAGTGTCTCTTCCCTTGTAGTGAGGTCTGTGGGTTTATTTTAGATAAGAGCGCAGCAAATGGCCGACTTCCGCCATCCGAACTGCCCGCTGATCCGGGGTTGTCTCTCCCGTGACCAGCTCATCTTTGAGGTGAATTTCGACCATTTCGCCCATCAGGCCATTCGCCGCACCGCGCACGGCGGCAATTTGCTGCAGAATGGCCAGACAGGGTTCGCCGGACTCAAGCGCACGCTCGAGGGCATCGACCTGGCCCCGGATGCGGCGTACGCGAGTAAGGATACGTTTTTTGTCAGCAGGTGAATGCGGCATACGCCCTCCTATATACTATAGGGGGGTATAGTAACGTGTTTATCGGCTTCATGTAAACATCCTTGTGTTGAGGCTTTTGGGGCAATTGTCATGAGGTCCTTCAAAAAAACCATTCGCCACATCCCTAATAACATACTTATTTATCAATATCTTATATGACATTTTTTGTCTAACTGCATTGGGGAAAGAGGTATTTATTAGATATCCGAAATGTCTACTTAAAAGGAGTTTAGCAATGGCAATTCCAGCATACCTGTGGTTAAAGGACGACGGTGGCGCGGATATTAAAGGCTCGGTAGATGTAAGGTACCGAGAAGGTTCTATTGAGGTTGTAGGGTTTGGTCATGGTATGCACCTGCCAACCGATAGCATGACGGGAAAAATCACGGGTACCCGCGTGCATAGCGCACTGGTATTCGAAAAGGAGTTCGACAGCGCCAGCCCATACTTGTACAAAGCGGTAGCCACCGGGCAGACGCTAAAATCTGCGGAATTTAAGTGGTACAAGATCAACGATGCAGGCCAGGAGGTGGAGTACTTCAATATGCTGCTTGAGAACGTCAAAGTCGTCTCGATATGCCCGCTGATGCATGACGTTAAAAACCCGGCAATGGAAAAGCACAATCATCTCGAAAACATTTCGTTGCGTTACGAGAAGATCACATGGAAGTACTGCGACGGAAATATAATTTTTGAAGATTCATGGAATGACCGCTGATGAACTTGTTGCAATGCTATTTCCAACTTAGTGGCGGAAAGTACGCAACATTAGCCGTGCCAGGCGTGGGATTTTTTCCAGCATTTTCCGGGAACGGGATCGCAACGAATGATCCAGATTGCGCAAAAATGCCAAGCATTGGGCCGCTGCCTACTGGTCGCTATTACATAGTGTTGCGTGGACTGGGCGGCTGGTACACTCAAACAAAAGATAGCGTAAACACTTTTTTTACTGGCTCGAATCGAAGTGAGTGGTTCGCGCTACTTCGTGATGATGGAGTGATAAATGATGAGACATTTGTTGAGGGAGTAAGGCGGGGTGAATTCAGATTGCATCCCATTGGGCCGTCCGGGCTGAGTAAGGGTTGCATCACGCTTTATAGTCAGAGCGACTTTAAGATATTGGCATCTGCACTGCTCAGAACGGGAGGGCAACAATTAGGGAACTATTTGATCGCGCACGGCGTTGTCCAGGTTTATTAAATGAAAGCCATCACGTTGGTTTTGATATGGTTTATCGTGGTGTTTCTGTCATTACTCACACTTTATAAACTTGTTACGCCAGAGACCCAGTACGCTATGGCGGAGCACTTTGGAATATATGGTGATGAATTAATAATGGATTTTGTTTTGTACGTTTTTTTCGCCACCGCTATTTTCCTTGCAAGCCTTGTCACTTATTGCGCTTTTTTGATCACAAAAAAATCAGGTTAAGAGAGTGGGATTAGGTGGATTTAGTACTTTCTTCAGGAGCAATGATGGTCACACCACAATTAAAAGCTCTGGGCACGATACAGGTATACTGATGAGCGCAAAAAAACATGCTCTGAGGTGGATTGCCGAAACAATGATGTTGTTCGTGATATATACACTTCTTTGCTACTTCCTTCCTGACGTGCTTCTTTATCACCTGTACACCAGAAATTTCGGTTTTGTCACAGAGCTGGACTGGAACGACAATTACACCACTATTTTATTCATTTTATCCTTTATCATCAATGCGTTATTAATTTATCTCTGTGGATTATATAAACAAAAATAACTTAACAGTTGTCAGCCGCACCCAGGCTACCCAACAGGGAGACATATCCTAAAAAGGCCTCCAAACGCATCACTTTTAAGGTTAAAGCACATAAATTCTGAAACTGGGTCTATCCTTAAACTATCTACAAAAGGAGGGAAACAATGTCTGATTTTAATGCTGATAAGAATGCCGACTACGCGGGCGACAAAGCGAAAAACAAACTTGATGAACTGGCAGGCTCTGCACAGCAGCAGTTTGGCGATGTCGTTGACTCACCTAAGCACCAGATGAAAGGTGCTGCGAAAAAATACGCTGCTCAGGCCAGCGATGCCGTTTCGGATGTGACGGAAGCGGTCAGAAATAATCCGCTGTCAGGCCTCATTGCTGCGGGTGCAGTAGGTGTGGTGCTTGGCCTTCTGCTCGGCCGTAAATAATATCAGGCCCCACGGGGCCTTTTTTCTTGCTGCGTTAGCGTTCAATAAATATCTGCTCCAGACTCTCCCAGAAGTTCTGACAAAACAACGGCCTCCGCCGAAGAACATACTTCGATATCCTCTCCCATTAAGTGCCAGACGCCCCTCGTCTGCTCGCCCTTCTCTACATCCGTCGCGGGAATGTCAGAGTAGCGGGCTTTCTGCACGATGCCCCTGAACTTTATCCAGTAGTAACCGTCTTGCATGGAATACCCTCCTTTTCGGTATGGAAAAAGTATTGCAGAGAATCTGAAAATGTGTGCTTAAGCAGGAGAATATATTCTTCACAAAAATGAAAAAGTTGTACACTTTCTCTGTACAGATTTACCAGGATGGTATAGATTCAATCACATCGATGTTACGAAAATGTTTGATAACGGTGGAAAATGATGCGTCGCAACTCAGTGCCTTCGACAACAGAACACGCTATCACTTTGTATTTTAACAAAAACAACATACCAACCAAGCAGGAGACGCTCGGGTTGATCGTCAGTGAAATTATCAAAGAAAACGTACAACTGAGCAGAATGACAATTTGTACAAAGCTTCTGCGACGCATTGAAGAGTCATCCTGTGAGCACGAAAAGGCACATTACAACGGTCTCATCGCCCTCTTCTTTGAGCGCTAACCTGAAAATTGATTGTGAAGTGACAAAGTTGGTTACGCAGAGACAGAGAATATACTTATCAGTACGCGATAACTAACCCAATGTTACGGCGTCAAGGCCGTAGCAGAGTGAGATAGACGTTATGCATAGAACTAAATTTGAACGACTTAAAGATGATTTAATTGGCGAGGCCGTGTTAACCATCCTCAAGGAAAACGGGCCTATCACCTTTGCATCTCTTGCTAATCGGCTCCTTGCGATGGCGAATGTTGAGTCAAATGATGAACGCAAAAATGCATTGATTGCCGCTGAAGATGAAGTGCGTCAGCGCATAACCGGCGTTTCGAAAGATCGTGGAAGAGTGATCGGGGATTATGACGTTGGTCGAATTCGTTCACTTTTTAAAAAAGACACGCTTCTTGCGCCCGACAAAAAACACTAATTTACGACCAACACGGTGACTACCATGAGCAAAGCGATTATACAGCAAGCCTATAATTTCGAAGCACTGCATGATAAGGGACTGGCCGAGCATTTTCTTAACGCGGGTTCGCATCTTTCTGATGAGGCTGAAGTGTTAGGATCGGCAATACGGTGCATTATGCTTTGCGGTGATAACCTTTCAAATAAAGAGATTATCTTACAGCTGGTTCACGCCCTGGAAATAACGAAAGAACCTGAAGCCTGCGATGTGATCCGCAATACCCTGGAAATTGTGGTAGGCTTCACGCGAGACGATATTTAATACTTGATGGAAAAACTCTGAATTTGCGCGGGTGGGCAGCAAGGGTTAAATCACGCCCTGCTGCCCGCCAGCCACTTTTGCATTAGCTAAATAATCTCACCATACGATCTAATTCATCCTCTTTTACCGCACGCGACAAATAATATCCCTGAAAGCTTTTAATGCCTAAAGCGGCGAGTTTTTCAAATTTCTCCTCGCTGTCCACGCCTTCTGCAACGCACTCGCTTCCTGTTATATCACTGTAGAACTGAATGGTTTTGATCAGATTATAGTCATTATCATTGGCGACAAACTGTTCGACAATATCGCGATCCAGTTTCAATCCGTCAAAATGCACCTGGCGAACCGGGAACATCACATGGTGGTCTGAGAAACAATCGTCGAGGAATAATCTGCAGCCGGTATTGCGTAAACGCTGCATGGTTTCCGGGATTGCTTTATCTTTTGTGACATCAATGGTTTCAGCAAACTCAAACACAAGTTTCGACGCCCACTGCGGCTGTAAGAGCATTCCCGTCGCTTTTTTTGCCATGCCCGGCAAGGCGTTACCCGAAGCCAGTTGCGGGGGAATATTCACCGAAAAATAGAATTTACCATTGTATTTATTGATACCTGAGACAGCTGCGTGGATCACCAGCGCGGTGATTTTCAGCCATATTTCCACGCTGGAAATGTCTGTCATAAACTCGGTTGGCTTTAAGACTTTACCGTTATTGTTCCAGCGTAACAAAATTTCAAAGCCCACCCCTTTTTTAAAGCGATCGGTGATAATTTGATACACCGGGAATATTTCCCGCCTCAGTAACGCGTTAAAGATCTCGACTTCGCGCGATGAAAGTCCTTCTTCCTGCATATCCTTGTGGTTACTCTCTTCCATTCTGAACAGGTTACGATCGCTTAACCAGGGTTTTATCAGATGTAATTTTTTCACCCCTTCCTTTCGGTGAGTGTAAAGCGTTTTGTTCGACAGCCCCAAACTTTCACACTGTACTTTTATGGAAATCCCGCGGTAGAAATTCAGTAACACGTCAAGCTCGCGCCGGGTTAATCCTTTCATCGTGCCTTTATATTCACAGTAAAACGATTTTTTACTTAATAACTGAGAACGCGCCTGGCGCAGGCCATCACTCGTTTTAACGCAGTTGATGACATCAACCAGCGTGGCCACGCGTACCATAGAGAGCGTATTTTTATTATCCACCATATTTTCAAGCGTACGATACAGCCAGCTATCGGGTATCTGACCATAGAGCGTCACCGTGCGGATAACCGGCAGCACATTGAGTAACGTAGCCAATTTCTTGAGCGTATCCAGTAAGTTAACCACATCATTGTCAAGAAAGACCGATATCTCGGCATACTGATTTATAACGATATTCTTAATATCACCCTGGGCAATCGTCTCTCCGTTAAATCGGATTTGCGAAGCCGTGATCCCCTGCTCCTTTAGAAAAAGGCTGTATCCTTGATAGGTAAAACTGCAGGCTGAGATAACAAATTTTTGCTCAAGGCTGGCAGAAACTTCGAACGTATTTTGATGGGCCATGGCCTGCTCCTGAAGACAAAAAGGCGATCCTTTCCGACAGAAGACGATTCTGAGAGAAATACGGAACTAAAGGTAAAAGCTAACAACAATCATTTAACCAGATGCATATATTTATCTTACAGTACGCGCGATGGTTAATATACTGTTATCCTGCAATTGAGCCTGAACATCTTTGGGTTAATCATCTTCCGCATCCATAAGCGCAATAAATATATCTTTCTTTTCAAATAACGACGGTAAATATTCTTATGTCAGGGTATAATAAAATTCCGAAACGAAGACTGGATCCTTCATTTATCGGTTCGTTCAAATAAAGAGAAAATGCTATGGATAATCATATCTCATCCAGGGCCTTGCTACATCGAAGGGATGTCATCAAGAATAACCCCCGATTTGGCGAGGCAATACGCGAGCACTACACCATCAATGATGTCATCTATAAAAAGCAGCCCCTGTTTTACAAAACCATGCTTCAGGAATCCCGATTCAATATTATCCTCTCGATGTGCTGTTTCATCTTTGGCAATCAGGCCGAGTCGGTTTCCGAGATAAAAGAGTTATGTTCCCGTTATAAAATTGCCAGTCCTAACAGCGTTATTGCGATAATCACTCTGCTTCGAACGACCGGGCGAATCAAAACCTGGCGCTGCACCGAAGACCGACGTAAAACCAATATTGCCCCCACGCAAAAAGGACTGGAGGAACTCAAACGTTATATGTCCGGCGCATTTGTGCCCGTCAGTATTCTGTACCCTGCGTTTAACATTGATGTCAACTTACTGGATCATGACGTTTCGCGGAATAATTTCTTCCGCCGGGCGGCGGAATATCTTTTTCGGGGCTTAACCTTCAGGAAGATCTTGCCTGAAGTTGGACTTTTTATTGATAAAGACGGCGGGCGCATGATTATGCTCTATCTCTACCTGCAGGCCGTCAAAAACAAAACCGCACACGGCGCAACCATTGAATATTCACCTGCAACGCTTGCAAAAGAGTTTTTTGTTTCGCGTATTCATGTGACCCGCATTATCAAGGCAGCCCAGGAGATGGGGTATTTGAAAGATCGGGGTGACGGGCGAATGGCGATATACCCGGCGTTTATTGAACTGGTCGAAAATTATGCCGCGTTATATTTTGCCTATGTTACGCACTACATAAATATTGTTCCAAAAGAACGACGAACTGCACACATCATAACAACAACCGTATAAACTAACTGGCGTCCGGTCTCCCGAACGCCAGCTTTTTATCTTTCCCGCAACGCCTCTTTCGCTTTGTTCAGCGGCTTCAGCAGATAATCCATAATCGTTTTGCTTCCCGTTTTGATATCCACGGTGGCGATCATGCCGGGGAAAACCGGAAATTCCTTGCCCTGTTTATTGGTCAGATGATTACTGTCGGTGCGGATATAAACGCGGTAGTAATACACATCCCTTTTCACCTCATCCTGCAGCGTGTCCGGCGAAATCATCGTCACCTCACCTTCCAGCCCGCCATAAATGGAGTAGTCATAGGCAGTAATTTTTACCAGCGCCTTCTGTCCTGGATGGATAAACGCCACGTCGCGCGGAGAGATTTTCGCCTCAATCACCATCTGGTCGTCAAGCGGCACCAGGCTCATCAGTTTACCGTTGGGTGGAATGACGCCGCCCACCGTGGTCACGTCGATATCTTTAACAATCCCTCGGACCGGCGCGTTAAAGGTCAGGCGCGTCAGAGAATCCTCGCGCCCTTTCATCACCGAACGTTGCGCTTCTATTTCCGCGTTAGCCTTTGAAAGTTCCTCGCGGGCGCGGACGTAATACTGGTTTTTCATTTCGGTGATTTTGCTCTCAAGCTCATTCTTCTGACGCTCAAGACGCAACACTTCTACCTTACTGGCTGCGCCCTGGGTCACCAGCGGGCGGGTTAAGGCCAGTTCGCGCTGCACAAGCTCAGCCCCCTGACGCAGGCCGGCTAACCCTTTCTCCAGGCTCTCCCGCCGCGACTGATACAGCGCCGTTTCCTGTTTTACCAGTTCAACGTCATCGTCCAGCTCATCCGGGAACACCAGCGCCGTGTTGTTTACCTCAGCATTGAGGCGTGCGGCGGTGGCCAGCGCGGCATTCAGCCGGGATTCACTCTCCAGCACGCTGGATTCGGTTTTGGTGCGGTCCAGTTGCGCCAGCTGCTGACCGCGCTCGACGATATCACCCTCGCGCACCAGCAGGCTATGGATAATCCCCCCCTCCAGCGACTGAATCACCTGCTCGTGGGAGGACGGGATCACTTTGCCGCTACCGGTGGTCACTTCATCCAGCTGGAACAGACTCGCCCAGATGATGAACGCCGCCAGCAGCGCAAACAGCGACCATGCCACCAGCGTTGAACGCGGCAGGCGCGGCTCTTTCAGGCGGCTGTTATAACGCGTTAAATCATTCATGCTACGCCCTCCTGAGCCACCGGTGCGGGTTTCAGGGTGACGGTACGCTGCGGCGTTTTTTGCGCCGCCATTCCGTGCTGGCGCAGGATGGCATCGCGAGGACCGTCCATCACAATCTTGCCGTTTTCCAGCACGATAATACGGTCCACCAGCTCCAGAATCGGCAGTCGGTGGGTTGCCACCACCAGCGTACGACGCTTGCCCAGCCACTGATGAAGATGCTGGATAACGTGCTTCTCACTCATCTCATCCAGCCAGGCGGTAGGTTCATCCAGCAGCAAAATATTTGGCGAAGTGATGAGCGCGCGCGCCAGCAGCAGCGCCTGACGCTGACCACCCGATAAGCCAGCGCCCCCCTCGTTGATGATGTAGTTAAGCCCCATCTTCTGCTTGCGGACAAACTCCAGCGCGCCGCTGTTCACCAGCGCCTGATGGATCTCATCATCGGTCGCCAGCGGGTTGCCCATCACAATGTTGTCGCGTATAGAGCCAAAGAACAGCCGCGCCTGCTGGCTCAGCAGCTGCATATCCCGGCGCACGTCGGCCGGATCAAGGTGGTTTAGCGCAATGTCATCCAGCAGGATGCTGCCCTGCTGAGGCTCCTGCATCCCCGCCAGCACCTGCAGCAGCGTGCTCTTGCCCGAACCGTTACGCCCCAGCACCGCGATGCGCTCCCCGGCGCGGATCGTCAATTTGCTGATACTCAGCACCGTGAGTTTCTCTTCGTCGTCGTACCAGAACCCGACATCGTTGAGCGCATAGTCGCCGCGCAGATGCGCCTTGTGCACCTTTTTGCCCTGCTGCGGGTCGTCAATCGGACGCTGCATCAGTTCATCCAGCCCCTTGCGCGCCACTTTTGCCGACTGCCAGCGTGACAGCACGCCCGAGATCTGTGATAACGGCGCAATGGTGCGCGAGGCCAGAATAGAGGTCCCCACCAGCGCACCGGTGGTCATGTCGCCCGCAATCACCAGATAACAGCCCACCAGCAGAACTACGGCATAGACGATGGACTGCACTTCCTGGGTCCAGGTCAGCAGCAGCCCCGTCAGCCAGCGCTGCTTCATGCCGACGCTTGCCGCGACGTCGTTGGTGTTATTCCACTGATTCTGGAAACGCTGTTCCGCCCGCATCAGCTTGATGTCTTCGATGCCCTGCACCGCTTCAACCAGCGTTGCGTTGCGGATAGCGGATTCACGCATCCCCTCGCTGGAGAGTTTCCCTAGCGGACGCTGTACCAGCAGGCCAGGGATCAGCAGCAGCGGCACGGCGAGCAGCACCACCAGCACCAGCGGGCCGCCAATCATCCACAGGATGAAAACAAACAGCAGGAAGAACGGCAGATCGGAGATCGCCGCAATGGTGGTTGAGGTAATCAGCTCACGCACCGACTCCAGTTCGCGGATCTGCGCGATAAACGAGCCGGTGGATTTTGAGCGCGCGCCGTTTTTAATCCGCAACGCATGGGCAAACACGCGCTCGGAGATGCGCAGGTCGGCGCGCTTACCGATGACATCGGAAATGTGCACCCGCAGCATGCGCATGATGAACTCGAACAGAATGGCCACCATCACGCCGCCAAACAGCACCCACAGCGTCGCTTCCGACTGCGACGGCACCACGCGGTCATACACCTGCATCGAGAAAATCATCCCGGACAGCGCCAGCACGTTAGCCACCAGCGCGACCAGCATGATATCGCTGTAGCGCCGCCAGTCTTTCAGCGCCAGTTGCCAGAACCAGTTTTTCTCGTAGGGTTTGATGTAGTCATCGACGCGGGCATCCGGGGTGGACTCAAGCGGGCGCAACACCAGGAGCGCTTTTAAACGCGTTCCCAGCGCGTCACGCGTCAGCGTGGTCTCCAGACCACCGTCGCCGCTAAACTGCAGGCTCGCGTTCCCTTCGCTGTCCATGCGGTTAATGACCGCAATCTGTCCGCCGGTGAACTCGGCCAGCATCGGCAGACGCCATGGATCGAGTGACGCCGTCTCTGCCGCCACTTTACGCATCCCCAGCCCGAGCTGACGCGCCATCTCCTCCAGCACCAGCTGGCGTGGAGAGTGGCTCTCATGGTTAATCGTGACCCGAACATGCTCCGCCGAGAAATCAAGCCGATAGTGTTTCGCGATGATAAGCATGCCCTGCAACCAGGGTTCGTACTGCGGATGAGTCTTCATAATGCTACGTCCTGTCCAGTGCGGTGATTTCGCATCGAAATGATACCTTTACGGAATGATTAAAATTCGAACACTTGTTAAACGAGCCGGCAAATAATCGGTTTAACTGCACGCAACGCGCGGCGGGGATCGCTCCCCGCCGCATCGTTTAGGCAATTAACAGCTGATGGTTCGCCAGCAATGTCGCCAGGTCGGTTTGCACCCCGTTCAACGTCACAAGCGTTGTGGGCGAGAAATTGCCGCCGGTACCGTCCAGGTCAACCTGGATCTCGGTATTGCTGCCGTTTTGCACCACACGGATGTAGTCGGTGATATTGCCCGCGCTGCTGTCCAGCGTCGCCACGCCGTTCACATAGCTCGCCGAGCCGGTGCCGGTATAGCCGCTACCGGAAAGCAGATCGCGCAGATCGATACGATCCGTGTCCGCTGTCCCCTCCCAGGTCCCTACGGTGAAGCCGTTCACCACGTCGCTGCCGTTTCCGCCCGTGGCGTCCGACGCGTTGATCAGCTTGTAGAGCAAGGTGTCGTGACCGCCGCTACCGATGTTGAAGGTGTCGTTGCCGCCGCGTCCTTCGAACTGGTTATCACCGCTGTTACCGGTGAACACGTCGTCGTGGTTCGAGCCTGCAACCCCTTCAATATTCACCAGCGTCGCGGTGTTGAAGCCGGTGTTTTGCGCCGTCGTCAGCCCCAGATTCACGTTTACTCCCGTGCTGGCATTGATGTAATCCACCACGTCCATACCGCCGGTGCTGCTCCAGGTATCGTGATCGGACGTCGTCGACCAGCCGCCGGAGCCGTTGTAGGTATAGGTACCCGCTTCGGCAACGAAGGTGTCGTTATAGCCCGTCCCGACAATCGTCCCGCTGTGGCCTCCGGTGGCGGCTTCTGCGGTCAGCACGTAGCCTTCCTTACCGTTGCCCGCTTCCAGCCCGTCCCAGGTGACGTTACTGGAGACGCCGTTGGTCGCCCGCACCAGCACCGCGTGGTAGGTCTCATTGGCGTCCAGGCCGTAGAAGCTGATCAGCGACGAGGAGTCGTTAATCCCCATCCCCGACTGCGCGTTCAGGATCTGGCTGGCGACCAGCTGGCCCGCAGAGTTGTACAGCTGAACGGTGTTGCCAAAGAAGGCGTTGATCCCTTCGCTGTCGACAATCTTCAGATGCATGGCCGTACCCGGCGCAACGGTGTTGGTGTTGCGCTCCAGGATCACGCTGCCGTTCTGGCGGAAGATCAGCAGATCCTGCGCGCCGTCCCAGTCGTAGTCGAGCCGCGCCGCGCCGGACACCTGCGTGGAGGTGGCAGTGCTGAACTTCGACGCCGTGAAGCTTGCCGAGCCCGGCATGCCATCGTTGGTGTAAAGCCATGACTGCCCGCTGTTGGCCAGCTTGATGATGTCCATCTTGCCGTCCATGTTCCAGTCCACCGCCACGCTGACGTTACCGACGAATTTGTCCGTGGTCGCGGTGCCCACCGCGGTGCCCGCCAGCAGGTTGCCGGTGCCGTCGTTCAGCATCAGCACGCCGCCCTGATCGGTGCCGCTGGAGGTGCGGTACATGCTCATGTACAGATCCATGTAGCCATCACCGTTGAAGTCGCCCCAGGTCATGCTGACGGCGTTGGTCGCCGCGCCAGACCCGTAAGCGCTGTACATGGTGTTGATGAAGTTCTGCCCCCAGGTAAAGGACCCGTCCCCCTGGTTGAACATCGTCGACAGCGCGTAGTAGTTGTTACCGTTAGTAGTGTGCTGGGCAATATCCACCTTACCGTCGTTGTTTAAGTCAACGCCGGAGGCTTCAATCAGGCTGTTGTAGTTACCCACCGTCGAGCCGGACACAAAGTTGACGTAGGTCCCGGACTTCGAGCTACCGACCAGCGTCCCATTGTTGTTCAGCATAAAGGTGCTGGAGTCCGGGCCGCCCGCATCGCCGACCACGAAGTCCGTGTAACCGTCACCCTGAATATCAATCGCCACCACCGCGCCGTACCAGACCAGCGCCCCAAAGCCGCTGAGCGAAGTCGAGGTGTAGGTGCCGTCGCCATTGTTAATCAGCTGCTGCATGTAGCTGTAGTTGGTGCTTTCGGCCAGGATGTCGTTCAGACCGTCACGGTTGATATCCGCGTACGTACCGGAGGTGTAGGTTCCGGTCATCGTAAAGTTGCTTCCCACCGTCCACGAGTTGCGGCTGTCGGCATTCGCCGACGCGATTTGCTGGTTCGCCGTAACCGTCCACAGCCCGTCCGAATCCAGCATGTAGCTCGCAGCGTTCGATGAGCCTGAGCTGGTCGTCGTGAAGCCCAGCGTAATCGCCTCATCATTACCAATCACGAGGCTTCCCGTGGTGGTGCCGGTCGAGTTGCCGTTGCCCGCGCTGCTCTTCACCTGCGCCGTCACGTCATAGCTCTTCACGCTCAGTGCATCGCTGTCCGGGATTTGCAGATACCAGGTGTTATTGTCCGGGTCGACCACCACCGCGCCGCCCGCTTCGGAGGTGTAGGTTTTACCGTTGACGGTAACGACCAGATATTCCCCGTTGGTCAGCACCGCCGACACGGTACCGTTCAGAATCGGCGTCGTGTCCGGCGTCGTCTGGGCGGCAATGGTCGCCGTGGTGGTCGGAATGCTGGTATCGACCTTCAGCACAAAATCATTCGAGTCGGTGTAGTTCCCCGCCACGTCGGTAATACGCAGAACGTAGTTATGGTTACCGTCGCGCAGACCGCTGTCCTGGAAGTACCAGCTGGTCGCGCCGTTCATGGTGACCTGGCCCAACAGGACCCCGTCGCGATACAGCTGCGCAATTTCACCGGCCGCCAGCCCCTGGTTCAGGGTGCCGCTGATGAGCGGCGTGGTATCATCCGTCGAGACGTTTTCACCAAAGACCCCGGTACGCTCGCCGTCGGTATCGGTATAGCTGACGATCGTGCCCTTCGTCACCGGCGGCGTGGTGTCTACCGTCACCACCTGCTGTGCGGTTGAGCCGACGTTGCCTGCCTGGTCAATGATGCGCACCTGATAGGTGTAATCATTGTCGGTCAGCGTGCGGGTATCGGTATAGCTCCACTGGGTATGGTTCACCGTAACGTCGATCCAGGTTGCCCCGCCGTCCAGGCTGATCTGCACCCGTTCATCGCTGCGCAGCTCGCTGCCGAGCGTGCCGCTCACCGTCAGCGAGGTATCGTTGGTGATGAAATCGCTGCCGGACTGCCCGGTATCGTCACTGATGGCATCAATGGTGATGCCGTACTGCGGCGCTTTGGTGTCCACGGTCACCACCTGCGAGGTGGTTGCTCCGACGTTGCCCGCCTGATCCACCACGCGAACCTGATAGTCGTGATCGCCATCGGCGAGGGTGCGCGTATCGGTATAGCTCCAGCTTGTGCCGTTAACCTTCGCGTAAACCCAGGTCGTGCCGCCGTCGAGGCTAACCTGTACGTACTCATTGTTGCCCAGCGCCGCGCCGAGCGTGCCATTCAGGGTGTACGACGTTTGGCTGGTCAGGAAGTCGTTATCATCAAAACCGGTATCGACGGTGATGTTATCCACGGTCACGGTGATCGCCGCGTCTGGCGCAATGGTATCCACCGTCACCTGCTGGTGCGCAGATTCGCCTACGTTGCCGGCCGCATCAATCACGCGTACCCAGTAGTCATAGGTCTGGTTACCCAGCGTGCGGCCATCGACGTAATACCAGGTCTTACCGACCACGGTCACGTTCTGCCAGGTGCTGCCGCCGTCGAGGCTGATCTGCACGCCTTCACCGTCGGCCAGCGTCGCGCCCAGCGAGCCGTGCAGCGTCAGCGAGGTGTCATTGGTCACGAAGTCGCTGTTGCTCAGGCCCGTATCATCACTGATGCTGTCGATAGAGACGGTTTTGCTGGCGTCCGGTGCCACGGTATCAATGGTCACCACCTGACTGGTGGTGGCACTGATATTGCCCGCATCGTCGATCACCCGCAGCTGGTAGTTGTAGTCGCCGTCGGCCAGGGTGCGACCATCGACGTAGGTCCAGGTCAGCCCGCTGACGTTCACATCAATCCATGTCGTTCCGCCGTCAATGCTGATCTGCGCGTGCTCGCCGCGGCCCAGCGCCGCACCGAGCGTCCCGTTCAGCGTGATTTGATTATCACTGGTGATAAAGTCGCTGTCGGACAGCCCGGTATCCTGCGTCACGGCATCCACGGTGATGGTGGTTGCCGCCGGCGCGGTGAGATCGACCACCACATCCTGGCTGTCGGTTGCGCCGACGTTGCCCGCGTTATCGATAACCCGTACCTGATACTGATAAGTGCCGTCGGTCAGGGTGCGGCCATCGGCGTAGCGCCAGGTCGTGCCGGTGACGGTCAGGTCTATCCAGGTGACGCCGCCGTCGAGGCTGATCTGCGCCTTCTCGTTGTTGCCGAGTTGCGCGGTCAGCGAGCCGTTAACCACCACGTTTTTGTCGTTGGTGATGAAATCACTCGCGCTCAGGCCGGTATCGTTTTGCAGCGAATCAATGGCAATCCCCATCGACGGCGCAGTCAGATCCACGGTGACCGTGCGATCGTCGCTGGCGCTGTTGCCGATGGCGTTGCTGACCTGCGCATGGATGACGTAAGAGCCGCCATCTGCCAGGGCGGTGACGTCCGCGCTGCCCAGGGTATAGCGCCAGCTTCCATCCGACTGCACGGTGGCAGTATAGGTTTTGCCGTTAAGCGTCAGGGTGACCGTCTGTCCCGCAGGCGCGTCGGTCGTACCGCTGATCACCAGCGGCGTGCCGTGCTCGGCGGCATTGACGATATCGTCCTGCGCAAAGGCGTTGATGCTGATGGTAGGCACATCGCCGTTCAGCGTCACGTCGTGCGTTGCGCTGCCCGGGTTACCCGCCTTATCGCTTACCGATGCGGTAACGGTGTATTTCCCGTCGCTCAGGCCGAGGAAATCCCGTCCCGGCACAAATACCGACCACTTCCCGTCGGCATCCACCGTTGCCTGATAGCTGTGACCGTTAAAGTTGACGGTCACCGTCTGGCCCTGTTCCGCCGTGGTGGTGCCGCTAATAGTCTGGCCCGCCTGCTGTTCGCTGTTATTGACGATATCATCGCCTGCAACGGCACTGATGGTGACGCTCGGTGCCACGGTATCTACCGTCAGGCCGTGGGTGACCTGACCGCTGTTACCGGCTTTATCACTCACCGACGCGGTGACCGTCAGCGCGCCCTGGCTGAGGGCGGCCAGATCCGCCGCCGGGACATTCAGCGTCCAGCTGCCGTCGTTCGCCACGGTAGTGGTATAGGTTTTGCCCCCGAGCGTAACGGTGACGGTCTGGCCTGCTTCCGCGCTGGATGCGCCTGTTACCGTCAGCGGTTGCTGCGCTTCTGCCGCGTTCAGAACGTCATCCCCAGCGATCGCGCTAATGCTGATCACCGGTGCGGTGGTGTCTACGCTGATGTTGTGGGTCGCCGAGGCGCCGTTCCCCGCGTCGTCCTGCGCAGAGACGGACACCTGATAGTGTGACCCATCGGCCAGCGCGCCCACGTCGGCCGCCGGAACCGTCGTCGTCCAGCTCCCGTCGCTTTGAATGGTCGCCGTATAGCGCTTGCCGTTCAGGGTAACCGTCACCTGCGTGCCGCTGGCGAACTGCGCGCTGGAGCCGCTAATGACCAGCGACGTGCCCGCTTCTGCGGCGTTGATCACATCGTCGACCGCGAGGGTGTTGATCGTCAGCGCCACGGCTGCGGTATTCACAACCACGTCATGCGTCAGGGTGCTGCTGTTTCCTGCGCTGTCGGTAAGGGTTGCACTGATGGTTACTTTACCGTCCGCCAGGGCTGAGATGACGCTGGCTGGAACGCCCACGCTCCATTTGCCGCTGGCGTCAACGGTGGTGGTGTACTGACTGGAACCTAACGTGATGACCAGCTTGTCGCCGACGTTTGCCCCGGTCGCCGTCCCGCTGATGATCTGCGCCTGGCTATGTTCCGTGCTGTTGATGATGTCATCGCCCGCCACGGCGTTGAAGCGAATCACCGGCGGCGTAGTATCCAGCGTAACGGCTTTGTTCGCACTGCCCGGGTTACCCGCAGCATCGCTTACGCTCACCTGCACGGTGTAACCGTTGTCGGCCATGGCAGAGAGATCGCCCGCTGGCACACTGACGCTCCACACGCCGCCCTTCTGAACCTGCGCGGTGTAGCTCTTGCCGCCGAGCGAGACGGTCACCGTCTGCCCGACCTCTGCTGTTGTGGTGCCGGAGATCGCCACACCAGCAGCCGCTTCGCTGCTGTTGATCACGTTATCGCCCGCGACCGTATCGATAGTGACGGTTGGCGCGGTAGCATCCACGCTGTACTCGCGGCCTGCGGACGCGCCGTTGCCGTTCACATTGCTGACGCTCACCTGCACGCTTGCATCACCATCTTTCAGGCCTGCGAGATCGGAGGACGGCACGGTCGCGGTCCAGTTGCCGTCGGCATCCACTTTCGCGGTGTAGGTTTTGCCGCCGAAGGTAATGGTTACGGTCTGGTTCTCTTCAACGTTCACGGTACTGCCGGAGAGCACCAGATCCGCGCCTTTCTCTGCGGCGTTAATCACGTCGTCAGAGGCAATAGCATCGATGCTGATCGCCACGGTGGCGAGATCAACGGTCACATCATGGCTGATGGATACCGGGTTGCCCGCCGTGCTCTGGCCTGCAACGCTCACGGTAACCTTGCCCGCAGGCAGCGCACTCACGTCGGTAGCCGGGATCGCCGCGCTCCATGAGCCGTCGGCCAGCACGGAGGCTGCGTAGTCTTTGCCATTTACGGTGACGGTCAGCGTCGTGCCCACCGCCAGCCCGTCGCTGGAGCCGGTGACGATCAGGTTCTGACCGTGCTCGATGCTGTTGATCACGTCGTCGCCCGCCACGATGTTCACGCGCAGGCCCGGCAAATTCGCGTCGATGGAAATCTCACGCTCGCCGGAACCGGTGTTGCCGTGGCCGTTAGTCACGCTTGCGGTAACGGTTAAATCACCGTTGCCCAGCGCGGTCAGCACATCAGCAGGCACCTTCACCGACCAGCTCAGATCGCTCTGCACGGTGGCGGTGTAGCTCTTGCCGCCAAGGGTGACGGTGACGGTATTGCCCGCTTCGGCATTCGCCACCCTGCCGGTAATCGTCTGACCTGCCGCCACTTCGGCGGCGTTGATGATGTTATCGCCCGCCACGGTATTTACGGTGACGGTCGGCAGCGCGGTGTCGACCAGCAGTTCGGCCGTGTTGCTGACGCTGTTGCCCACGCCGTTGGTGGCGTTTGCGCTCAGGGTGTAGTTTGCTTCGCCCAGCGCAGCCAGATCCGCCGCCGGAACCGTCAGGCTCCAGGCCCCGCTGGCCGCCGTGGTGGCGGTATACTGTTTGCCGTTCAGGGTGACGGTGACCGTGGTCCCTGCTGCCAGGTTGGCGCTGGTGCCGCTCACGGTCAGATCCTGTCCCTTCTCCACCGCGTTCAGGACGTTATCGCCGCTCAGGGTGTCGAAACTCACCGACGGCAGGCCGGTGTCCACGGTCACGTTATGGGTGCCGGTCCCGGTGTTGCCCGCCGCATCGGTGACTGACGCAGTGACGGTCACGGTGCCGTCGCTCAGGCCGGAAATCACGCTGGCAGGTACGCCCACGCTCCAGTTGCCCGCCGCATCCAGCACGGTGGTGTAGGTCTTGCCGCCAATCGTCACGGTAACCTTGTCGCCCGCCGCCGCGCCGGTCGCGGTGCCGCTGACGATCTGCGCCTGGCCGTGTTCCGTCGCGTTAATCACGTCGTCGCCCGCAATGGCGCTGATGGTCACCACCGGAACGGTGACGTCCACCGTCAGGTTGTGATCCACGCTTGCCGGGTTACCCGCCTTGTCGCTCACGGACGCGGTGACAGTGACGCTGCCGTTGCTGAGCGCGCCGACATCTGCGGCCGGAACGTCCAGGGTCCATGTGCCGTCGGCCCCGACCTTCGCGGTGTAATCCTTGCCGTTGAGGCTCACGGTCACCGTCTGCCCCGCTTCGGCGGTGCTGGTGCCGGAGACGGTCAGGTCAGACTTCGCTTCTGCCGCATTCAGGATATCGTCTGCCGCCAGGGTGTTAATGGTCACGGACGGCGCGGTGGCATCCACGCTGTACTCGCGGCCTGCCGACGCGCTGTTGCCGTTTACGGTGCTGACGCTCACCTGCACGCTGGCGTCGCCGTCCTTCAGGCCTGCCAGATCGGCAGACGGCACCGTTGTGGTCCACTTGCCGTCGGTATCCACTTTGGCGGTGTAGATTTTACCGCCGAAGCTCACGGTGACGGTTTGCCCGGCTTCAACGTTGGTGGTCTCGCCGGAGAGCACCAGATCCGCGCCTTTCTCTGCGGCGTTAATCACGTCATCAGAGGCAATGGCGTTGATGCTGATCGCCACGGTGGCGAGATCAACGGTGACGTCGTGGCTGATGGCGATAGTATTACCCGCCGCGCTGTCGCCGGAGACGCCAATCTTCACGGTGCCTTCCGGCCACGCGCTCACGTCCACGGCAGGGATTGCCGCGCTCCAGGTGCCGTCTGCCAGCACGGTCGCGGCGTAGGTTTTGCCATTAACAGTGACGGTCAGTGCCGTACCCACCGCCAGCCCGTCGCTGGAGCCGGTGACGATCAGGTTCTGGCCGTGCTCGATGCTGTTGATCACGTCGTCGCCCGCCACGATGTTCACGCGCAGACCCGGCAAATTCGCGTCGATGGAAATCTCACGCTCCCCGGAACCGGTGTTGCCGTGGCCGTTGGTGACGGTCGCCTTCACGCTCAGGCTGCCGTTGCCCAGCGCGGTCAGCACGTCCGAAGGCACTTTCACCGACCAGCTCAGATCGCTCTGTACGGTGGCGGTGTAGCTCTTGTCGCCAATCGTCACGGTAACGGTATTGCCCGCTTCGGCATTCGCCACCCTGCCGGTAATCGTCTGACCTGCCGCCACTTCGGCGGCGTTGATGATGTTGTCGCCCGCCACGATATTTACGGTAACGGTCGGCAGCGCGGTGTCGACCAGCAGTTCGGCCGTGTTGCTGACGCTGTTGCCCACGCCGTTGGTGGCGTTTGCGCTCAGGGTGTAGTTTGCTTCGCCCAGCGCAGCCAGATCCGCCGCCGGAACCGTCAGGCTCCAGGCCCCGCTGGCCGTCGTGGTGGCGGTATACTGTTTGCCATTCAGGGTGACGGTGACCGTGGTCCCTGCTGCCAGGTTGACGCTGGTGCCGCTCACGGTCAGATCCTGTCCCTTCTCCACCGCGTTCAGGACGTTATCGCCGCTCAGGGTGTCGAAACTCACCGACGGCAGGCCGGTGTCCACGGTCACGTTATGGGTGCCGGTCCCGGTGTTGCCCGCCGCATCGGTGACTGACGCAGTGACGGTCACGGTGCCGTCGCTCAGGCCGGAAATCACGCTGGCAGGTACGCCCACGCTCCAGTTGCCCGCTGCATCCAGCACGGTGGTGTAGGTCTTGCCGCCAATCGTCACGGTAACCTTGTCGCCCGCCGCCGCGCCGGTCGCGGTGCCGCTGACGATCTGAGCCTGGCCGTGTTCCGTCGCGTTAATCACGTCGTCGCCCGCAATGGCGCTGATGGTCACCGCCGGAACGGTGACGTCCACCGTCAGGTTATGATCCACGCTTGCCGGGTTACCCGCCTTGTCGCTCACGGACGCGGTGACAGTGACGCTGCCGTTGCTGAGCGCACCGACATCTGCGGCCGGAACGTCCAGGGTCCATGTGCCGTCGGCCCCGACCTTCGCGGTGTAATCCTTGCCGTTGAGGCTCACGGTCACCGTCTGCCCCGCTTCGGCGGTGCTGGTGCCGGAGACGGTCAGGTCAGACTTCGCTTCTGCCGCATTCAGGATATCGTCTGCCGCCAGGGTGTTGATGGTCACGGACGGCGCGGTGGCATCCACGCTGTACTCGCGGCCTGCCGACGCGCTGTTGCCGTTTACCGTACTGACGCTCACCTGCACGCTGGCGTCGCCGTCCTTCAGGACTGCCAGATCGGCAGACGGCACCGTTGTGGTCCACTTGCCGTCCGCGCCAACCTGCGCGGTGTAGCTCTTGCCGCCGAAGGTAATGGTTACAATCTGATTTTCTTCCACGTTCGCCGTGCTGCCGGAGAGCACCAGATCCGCGCCTTTCTCTGCGGCGTTAATCACGTCGTCAGAGGCAATGGCGTCGATGCTGATCGCCACGGTCGCAAGATCCACGGTCACATCGTGATTGATGGTCACCGGGTTGCCGGCGCTGCTTTGCCCTGCAACAGTGATCGTAAGTTTGCCCGCGGCCAGCGCGCCCACGTCCGCCGCCGGGATTGCCGCGCTCCAGGTGCCGTCTGCCAGCACGGTCGCGGCGTAGTCTTTGCCGTTAACGGTGACGGTCAGTGCGCTACCTACGCTCAGGCCGTCGCTTGAACCGGTGACGATCAGGTTCTGGCCGTGCTCGATGCTGTTGATCACGTCGTCGCCCGCCACGATGTTCACGCGCAGACCCGGCAAATTCGCGTCGATGGAAATATCGCGCTCCCCGGAACCGGTGTTGCCTACGCCATTGGTCACGCTGGCGGTTACGGTCAGATCGCCGTTGCCCAGCGCCTTGAGATCGTCCGCGCTAACGTCAACCTTCCAGGACAAATCGCTCTGCACGGTGGTGGTATAGGTTTTGCCGCCCACGGTCACCGTCACGGTGTTGCCCGCTTCGGCGTTGATGACTTTCCCGCTGATGGACTGACCCGCGCTGACTTCGCCCGCGTTGATCACATCATCCGTTGCGATGGCATTGATGGTCACGCCAGGCAGCACGGATTCAACGGTCACGGTATGCGACGCGCTGCCACTGTTGCCCACAGCGTCCGTCGCCGACGCGGTAACGGTATACAGGGCTTCACCCAACGCACCGACCTGTTCAGCAGGAACGGTGGTTGACCATTTGCCGTTCGCGTCTACCGTCGCGCTGTAGGCTTTGCCGTTCAGCATCACCGTGACGATCGCCCCCGTCGCCAGACCGGTCGCCGTTCCGCCGATGACCAGATCCTGCGTCTTCTCGGCGCTGTTGATCACATCGTCATCGGAGACGGTGTCGATGGTTAGCACCGGCGCGGTCAGGTTAACGTTAATGTCGTGGGTTTCGCTGTCGCTGTTCCCCGCCTTGTCAGTGACGGAGGCGGTAATGGTGTAATCCCCGGCGACCAGGGCGCCAACGTCGGCAGCCGGAACGCCAATGGTCCACTGACCCGCCGCATCCAGGGTCGCGGTGTAGGATTTATTGTTGATGGTCACGGTCACCACGTCGCCCGCCGCCGCGCCGGTCGCGCTGCCGCTCACGGTCAGTGCCTGACCGTGCTCGACGCTGTTGATCACGTCATCACCGGAGACGGCGTTGATGGTGAGCTGCGGCACGGTGGTATCCACCAGCACGTCGCGCGCGGTGGAGGCCGGGTTGCCCGCCTTGTCCGCCACCGAAGCCCCGATGGTGTAGTTGCCGTCGGCCAGCGCGCCGACATCCGCCGCCGGGACGTCCAGCGTCCAGGTGCCGTCTGCGCCGACGGTGGTGGTCCAGGACTTGCCGCCAAGGGTGACGGTCACCTTCTGGCCCGCTTCGGCATTGCTGGTGCCGTGAAGGGTCAAATCGGACTGCGCTTCTTGCGCGTTGATGATGTTGTTATCGCTGACGTTTTCGATGGAAACCGTTGGTGCGGTAGCGTCCACGCTGTACTCACGGCCCGCCGAGGCGCTGTTGCCGTTCACGTTCGTTACGCTCGCCTGCACGCTGGCGTCGCCGTCTTTCAGCCCCGCCAGGTCGGCGGACGGTACGGTTGTGGACCATTTGCCGTCGGCACCGACCGTGGCCGTGTAGCTCTTGCCGCCGAAGATGATCGTCACGGTCTGGTTCGCTTCCACCTGGGTGGTGGTACCGGAGAGCACCAGATCCGCACCTTTTTCCGCCGCGTTAATCACGTCATCAGAGGAAATGGCATCGATGCTGATCGCCACGGTCGCCAGATCCACCGTCACATCGTGGCTGATGGACACCGGGTTACCCGCCGTGCTCTGACCGGCGACGCTCACGGTGACTTTCCCTGCCGCCAGCGCGCTCACGTCTGCCGCAGGAATGGCCGCCGCCCAGGTGCCGTCTGCCAGCACCGTTGCGCCGTAGGTTTTGCCGTTAACGGTCACGGTCAACGCTGACCCGGCGGTAAGCCCGTCGCTGGAGCCGCTGACGATCAGGTTCTGGCCGTGCTCGATGCTGTTGATCACGTCGTCGCCCGCGACGATATTGATACGCAGACCCGGCAGGCTGGCGTCAATGGTGATATCGCGTTCAGCCGTGCCGGTGTTGCCATGGGCGTTAGTCACGCTGGCGGTCACGGTCAAATCGCCGTTGCCCAGCGCGGTTAAGACGTCGGAGGGCACCGTCACTGACCAGCTAAGGTCGTCCTGAACCGTGGCCGTATAGGTTTTGCCGCCAAGGGTAATAGTGACAGTGTCACCGCTTACCGCACCGCTGACCTTGCCGCTTACGGCCTGGCCCGCCGCCACTTCTGCAGCGTTGATGATGTCGTCGGTAGCGATAGCGTTGAGCGTGACTTGCGGCAGCGCGCTGTCGACCAGCAGGTCGTGGCTGGCGCTTGCGCCGTTGCCCGCGCTGTCGGTCACACTTGCGGTCACGGTGTACTGGGCTTCACCCAGCGCAGAAACGGCAGAGGCCGGAACGGTGACGCTCCAGTTGCCGCTGGCATCAGTGATGGCCGTGTAGTTGATCCCGTTCAGGGTAACCGTAATGGTGGTGCCGTCCGGCTGGTTGCTGGTGCCGGACAACTGCAGATCCTGACCTTTTTCAGTGGCGTTAACCACGTCATCGCCCGCGAGGATGTTGATGGCGATAACCGGGGCGGTCAGGGAGACGTCAATCTCATGCGTCGCGCTGGCGCTGTTGCCCGCTTTGTCGGTCAGGGTCGCCGTGATCGCATGGTCGCCATTGCCCAGCGCGCCCACGTCGGCGGCCGGAATGCCGATGCTCCAGTTACCGGAGGCATCCAGCATCGCTGTGTAATCTTTACCGTTGAGGGTCACGGTGATCGCATCCCCCGCCTGCGCGCCGGTAACGTTGCCGGAGACAATCAGCGCCTGGCCGTGTTCAGCGATATTGACGATATCGTCTTCCGCCACCACGTTGAAGCTGATGTGCGGCACGGTGGTGTCGACCAATACTGTGGTTTGCGTGCTTGCCGGGTTGCCCGCTTTATCGGAAACGGTTGCCGTCACCGCAGCATTGCCGTCGGTAATACCCGCCATATCCGCCGCTGGCACGTTGAGCGTCCAGCTGCCGTCCGTCTTGACCTGCGCGCTGTACGTCTTGCCGTTGAAGGTAACGGAGACGGTCTGGCCCGCTTCGGCCGTAGAGGTGCCGCTCAGGGTGAGATCCTGCGCGGCCTCTGCCGCATTCAGAATGTTGTCGCTGCTGACGGTGTTAATCGTCACCGTCGGCGCGGTGGCATCCACGCTATATTCCTGCGAGGAGGTGGCGGCGTTGCCGTTTACGTTTGTCACGCTGACCTGTACGCGGGCATCGCCGTCCTTCAGGCTGGTGAGATCTGCCGCCGGCACGGTGTAGGTCCAGTTGCCGTCGGCATCCACGCGGGTAGTGTAAGTTTTCCCGCCAAACGTCACCGTCACGGTCTGCCCCGCCTCAACGTGCGTGGTGGTCCCGCTTAGTACCAGCTCCTGTCCCTTCTCCGCCGCGTTCAGCACGTTATCCGCCGTCACGCTGTTGATGCTGATCGCCACTGGCGCGAGATCGACATCCACAACCGTTCCGATAGTGACCGGGTTGCCGGAGGTATCCTGTGCGCTGGCGCTGATGGACAGCTGTCCGTCCGCCCACTGCGAAACGTCTGCTGCAGGCACCGCTGCCTGCCAGGTGCCATCCGCCTGTACCGTTGCCGAATAGATTTTGCCATTGATGGTGACGGAAACCGTACCGCCCGCCTGCAGATCGGTACTGCTCCCCGAGACGATAAGGTTCTGACCATGCTCGATGATGTTAATCACGTCATCGCCCGCCACGGGATCAATACGCAGGCCCGGCAACTGGGCGTCGATGGTGAAATCGAGTGAAGCAGAGCCGGTATTGTCGTGGGCGTTTGTTACGCTTGCCGACACGGTCAACTCGCCGTTACCCAGCGCGGTTAGCTGTGCTGCGCTTAACGGCAGGCTCCAGGTGAGGTCGTCCTGCACGACGGCGGTGTAGGTTTTTCCGCCCAGCGTCAGGGTGACGGTATCGCCCGGCGCAGCGTTTGCCACGCTGCCCGTCAGGGTTTGACCCGCCGCCACTTCCGCCGCGTTAACGATGTTATCCCCGGCCAGGGTGTTGAGGGTGACCACCGGCAGCGAGCTGTCCACCAGCACGTCATGGCTGGCAGACGCGCTGTTGCCCACGCTGTCGGTGACGCTCGCCGTCACGGTGTAGGTGGCTTCGCCCAGCGCGCTCACCGCAGAGGCGGGCACGGTGACGCTCCAGTTCCCGCTGGCATCAGCCACTGCGGTGTAGTTGACTCCGTTAAGGGTAACAATAATCGTTGTGCCTTCCGGCTGGTTACTGGTCCCGGAGAGCTGCAGATCGGCCCCTTTCTCGGTGGCGTTAATCACATCGTCCGCCGCCAGGGTGTTAATGCCGATCGCTGGCGTGACGGTATTTACGATCACCTCCAGCGAGCTGCTGCCGGTGTTACCCGAGCGGTCCGTCACGGAGACGTCAATGGTCACGGTACCGTCCGCTAACCCCTGTACGACGGAGGCTGGCAGGCCGAGGCTCCAGTGACCCGCGGCATCCACCACGGTGGTGTAGTTCTGGTTATCAATTTTAATGGTCACCACATCGCCCGCTGCCGCGCCCGTCACGGAGCCGCTCAGGATCTGCGCCTGAGAATGCGCCACGTGGTTAACGGTGTTGGTGCTGGTCACGAAATCATTGATGGTGACCTGCGGCACGGTAGCATCCACCAGCCCAACGCGATCTACGCTGCTGCTGTTGCCCGCCACATCGCTTACGCTTGCCGTCACCGTCACGGTGCCGTCTGCCAGCGCACCGACGTCGGCGGCCGGGACGCTGAGCTGCCAGGTGCCGTCGCTTTTGACGGTGGTCTGCCAGGTTTTACCGTTCAGCGTCACGGTCACCGTCTGGCCCGCTTGCGCATCGCTGGTCCCGCTCAGCAGCAGATCCTGCTGTGCTTCAGCGGCGTTGATGATGTTGTCGTCGGTCAGGTTATCCAGCGTAATGGATGGCGGTAACGTATCTACCGTCACCACGCGCGACGCGTCGGCACTGTTGCCGTTGACATTAGTCACGCTGACGCTCACCTGCGCGCGCCCGTCGATCAGCGTCTCCATGGCGCTGGCGGGCACGGTCAGGCTCCAGCTGCCGTCCTGCTGCACCTGGGCAGTGAAGGTCTGGTCGGCGAATTTCACCACCACGGTCTGCCCGGCTTCCACGCCCTGCGTCTGGCCGGAGAGCGTCAGGTCGGCCCCTTTTTCGGCCGCATTGAGCATGTCATCGCTGGTCACTGAATCGATGGTGACCGCCACGGCGTTAAGGTCCAGTTCAATGGGACGATCGGCAGAAACGGTGTTGCCCCAGGCATCTTCCGCGCTGGCGTGCACGGCGATATTTCCGGCCTTCCAGCCCTGAAGATCGGACGCTGGCACGCCAATTTGCCAGCTCCCGCTGGCGGTCACCACGGCGGCGTAGTCAACGTTGTTGATGGTCACCACGATCTTCGTCCCTTCGGCCAGATGGGTGCTGGCGCCGGTGACGGTCAGATCGTGCTGCTGCTCAATGGCATTAATCACATCATCGCCAGAGATGGTGTTGACGCGAAGGCCCGGCAGCTCCGCGTTGATGCTGATATCACGCTCGCCGGTCCCGGTGTTGCCGTGGCCGTTGGTCACGGAGGCGGTGAACGTCAGGTTGCCGTCACCAAAGTTGGTAAGATCGGCTGACGGAACGGTCACGCTCCAGGTCAGATCGTTGCCCACCGTCGCGGTGTAACTCTTGCCGCCGACGCTAACAGAAACCGTATCCCCCGCCGCCGCGCCGGTGACGCGCCCGCTCAGGATTTGATCAACCGCCGCCTCGGCGTTATTCACCCGGTTATCGCCTGCAAAGGTGTTGATGATCACCTGCGGCAGTACGGTATCGACCAGCAGGTTCGCGCTTGCAGAGCCGCTGTTGCCCACGCTGTCGGTACCGCTGACGCTCACGGTGTACAGGGTATTCGCCAGGTTCAGCACGTCCGTCACCGGGACCTGCACCGACCAGATGCCATTAGTCACGCTGGTCTGATAGTCAACGCCGTTAAGCGTTACGGTGATGACGCTGCCGTTCGGCAGATTGCTGGTGCCACTCATGCTCAGCGGCTGCATCGCCTCCCGGGCATTCAGCACGTTATCCTGGCTGATGGCATCAAGGGTGAATTCTGGCGGGTTGCCGCTCAGCGTAATGCCGTGCGTCGCGCTGCCGGTATTGCCTGCGGCATCGGTAACGGAAACCGACACGCTGTGTTTCCCTTCACCAAGCGCACCGATAACCGATGCCGGTACGCCCACGCTCCAGCTGCCGTCGGCCTGAACCACGCCGGTAAAGGTCTGGCCGCCTACGGTTACCGTGACGACGTCGCCCGCTGCCGCGCCGTTTGCATGGCCGGAGACGATCTGTGCCTGTGCCTGCTCGCTGGTATTCAGAACGTCGTCGCCCGCCACGGTATTGATTGTCACCACGGGAGCTGCGGTATCCACGCTGAAATCAGCCGTGGTGGTGGTGCCGTTCCCGGCTTTATCGCTGACGTTGACCGTCAGGGTGTGGTCGCCATTGCCAAGCGCCTTGACGTCACTGGCAGGCAGGGTAACGGACCATGTGCCGTCGCTTCCTACCGTAGCGGTATGGTTTTTGCCGTTTAGCGTGACCGTCACAATCTGGCCCGCTTCCGCACTGGTTTTTCCGGTCAGCGTCAGCGCCTGATTGTGCTCAGCCGCATTGATGATGTTGTCATGCGCGAGGGTATCGACGGAAAGCGTCGGCGCGGCGGTATCCACGCCAATCGTCTGGCTGCCGGTCACGGTATTTCCCGCCGCGTCTTTGCCGCTGACGCTCACCGTCCAGGTGCCGTCGCCCAGCGCCTTTGCGTCTGCCGCAGGCACTTTTACGCTCCATGCGCCATTGGCTCCAACCTCGGTGGAATAAGTTTTGCCGTTCAGGGTCACGGTCAGGCTGGTGCCCTGCGCCAGATTTTTGCTGGCACCGGACAGGGTAAAGCCCGCCGCCTGTTCACTGGCGTTGATCACGTTATCACCCGCCGTGGTCGCCAGGGTCAGGCTCGCGTCTGCGGTGGAGACGGTCACGGTGATGCTGCCCGCAGAGGTCGTTTTACTGCCATCGATCTGCACGACGGACCAGGTATGTTCCCCGTCGGTCTGCGCAGGCAGTTTTACCGTCCAGGTACCGTCTTTCGCCACCATCGCGCTGGCAATGGTGCTTCCGCTACTGTCTTTAATCTGAATGGTTGCGCCAGGCTGGCCGGTGCCGCTGAAGGTTGGGGTGTTATCATCCGTGACCTCTTTTGCACTCAGCACACCCTGCTTGTCACCCGCTTTGTCCGTCACCATAAAGGTCGGCGTTGCGCTCTCTACCTCTTTGGTGTTGTCGATGACGCGGGTTTTGGTTTCACCGTCCCCGCCATGCGCCAGCAGGGCACCTAATGCCCCCCCGCCGAGCGCCGCGCCCGCAATCCAGCCCCACGGCGCATCGCCGAGCACGCCGCCCTGCTCCATGAAAGGTTCAATGCTGCTAATCGGTGCCGCCTGCGCGGTCAGCTCGGCTGTTGCGACGCCGGTCACTTCTCCGGTGTCGGCAAAAGAAATATGGGTTAATTCCTGATTATCGTTAAACACCAGTTCAGAATGGTGGTGCGTTTCAGGATCTTCAGCGAAATAGTTATTGCAGCGGATCACGCTGCCATCTTTCATATAAATGAGCAGGTCTTTACCCTGGCGAACATAGCGCGCCACGTCCTGTGCAGAGCCCTGAATTTCAATCACGGCGGGCGATGAGATCGAGACCGACATATTTCCCTCGCCGGTTAATTTTGCCTTCTCCGCCGTTTTACGAATGATGACATCAACAACTTTTACGCTACTCATATTCTTCTCCTTGCAGGTGTACGGTGTCCTGTGAAAATGTCCACCCGATAGCTGTAACTCGCCCTGGGGATTACGCCCCATTCTTTTTTGACTTATTCCACGCTGAAAATCGCGTCTTCCGTTAACTCAAATCCGGTAATTTCGCCGCGGTATTTGTCTCTATTCCGACCAGCGGCATGAGATTATCCACCGCAGAGGCGTAATTAATTGCGGCGCTCCAGCCATCATATTCCGCCATTATTTTCGCGGAAATGGCCTGCCAGACATCCTGTTCTACGCTGAGCAAATCGTTAATGCTGCGCTTGCTCAGGGTGTATTCATTTTTGTAGACATCCCGGGCGCGGAGCGCGCTCTCAAGCTGCCGTTTGCCCGCCTCTCTTCTGCCGAGCGCGCCGGTCCAGTCCGCCTGCGCCACAGAGGCTTTTTGCAGCACGTCAAAACGCGCCTGATCTACCTGCGAAGCGGCCATTGCGCGCGCACCTTCCGCCTGGCGTACCCGGGCCGATACCGCGCCGCCCTGATAAAGCGGGGCATCAACATTCAGCTGGATCTGATCGTCCCAGTATGAGCGGTTATCTGACTCATAGCGCGTACGGCCTGCTTTCAGGCTCAGCGTTGGCCAGTGCTGAGACTTTGCGGTTTCGATCCCGTACTGCGCGGCCTTTTCCATATTCTGCGCGGCCATGACCGCCGGGATCGAGGCGTAATCAATGCGGTTAACGGCGTCCTGCTCAATGGCCAGTCTGGCGGGAACCGGTGAGTACCGTTCGGCCTGCATCCCCGTCAGTACCGCAAGCCTGGCGCGGGCGCTGTTTAACGCAGCGGTATATTGCTCAACGGTGGCCTGCATCCCGGCAATCCGCGTGCGGGTCTGAAGTTCATCCGAGGTCGAACTCACCCCCGCATCCGCACGAAGGGTTGCCAGTTTCTCAACGTTTTTAAGCGCCTGGACGTTTTCTCTGGCGGCCTGAAGGAGGTCAGCATAGCGTTTCACTTCGACATAGCTCAGCGCCGTTTTTTCGGCCACATCAGATAACGTTCTCATCAACTGAAAGCGATAGCTGTCCCGCTGGGATGAGGCCTGGCTGATGCTATTGTTGGTCTTACCGAAATCGTAGATCAGCTGCGTCAGGCTTAATCCCCAGGCGGCAGAATTGCGCAGCGACCCGCTGGAGTCGGTGGTTTGGCTATGGCCGGTGCTGCCGTTCAGGGATATTTGCGGCATCCAGCCGCTGCGCGCTTCATCTATTTGCGCCTGACCAATGCCCAACTGTGCGGCCTGCTGGCTAACGGACGGGTCGCGGTCGATAGCAAAAAGGATACTTTCTTTTAAGGTAGTTGCCGCGACGGGAGCAAATGCCGCCTGGCCGTTATTCGCCACTGCCGGATTAATCGCCAGCGAAATTAACGCCAGTCCGGCGGATATTTTAAATAATAGGTTTGTTGGCAATATAGACATGTTCTCTCCTGTCGCTGAATGTCGCGCAATTAGATACCCAATAAGAGGTAAAAATAATTTGGCGATTATTCATCATCCTCCTCAAGAATTTTCGGCAAAGGAAACCCATACCCATCCACGCTGGAGATAAGGCCTGACCAAGGACTAATTTAAATTAGGAATTTACTTATTTCTTTAACGTGCCGGCAGCATAACAAAATGTCTTATATCCCACTACAGCCACAATGTTAATGTGGTGTTACAAATAAGAAAAATCCTCACGTTTCTGGACAAATCCGTAAAAAGAGCCTTTCAGATGAAACATATAAACTCGTTGTTTCTTAAGTAAAATTCTTAATTATCGGTTTGTACATTTTTGGGTTAATTTCATTTCGGGTCAGACACAAAGATTTTCAAAGAAGTGTCAATTTAAGTAACCGCCCCCTTCTGTAAATTATTAAATTCCACATTAAACATAATATGCGGAATAAAAACCCACGTTAAAATAAAAAAGTAAAATTTTTCGTTGATGATTGGCTATTCATTAGTTCCTTTAACCAAATTAAATGCAACACATTGTTTTAACACCAATCAAACATTTTAAAAATTTATTAACCACACTTAATCAATGGGTTGTTAATGATTACCTACGTGAACAATTTTTCGCAACACAACCGCCCTGGATGATGAGCCCTGACGGATTACGGCAGCAAGTCGCATTCCTTTTCCGGGGAAATGCTGTAATATGCAACTTATTGCGATATTTTGCAGGATTTGGAAAAACATGCATAAAACGGCCAGACAAAAGTATCTGCTTGATATCCTGAGCGAACAGGGCCAGGCCAGCATCGTCGACCTTGCTGAAAAGCTGCAGGTTTCTGCCGATACGGTTCGCCGCGATCTGACGGACCTCGCAAAACAGGGGCTGGCGCAGAAGAATCACGGCGGTGCTATTGCGCTTAATTTGTCAGCCATGAATCGTCAGGGGCGGAATACCTTGCTGCCGAAGATCAAGCAGCAGTTGGGTAAACGGGTCGCGCAAAGCGTGCCAACGGGGTCGACGCTGTTCCTTGATGCCGGCAGCACGATGCTGGCGGTGGCGAACGTCCTTAAGGGGCCGCTAACGGTTATCACCCCTTCTCTTGATATCGCCCAGTGCTTTAGCGAGCGGGAGGATATCGAGCTTATCCTGCTTGGCGGAAAATGGGATCACCAGCAGCGCCTGTTTGCCGGTAGCGCCACACTCGCTCTGCTGTCGCGCTATCGGGCAGACATTGCCATCCTCGGTGCCTGCGCCATTCATGCGCAGCTTGGCTTAAGCGCCAGCACGGAGGCTGATGCCGAGGTCAAACGCGCCATGCTGGCTGCGAGCCATGAGCACTGGATCGTGGCAGACCATATGAAGCTCAACCGCTGCGAACCCTATCTGGTTTCCGGGCTATCCGGCATTCATCAACTGTTTTTAGATCGTCCCTGGCCCGAGCTTGGGGACGGTGGCGCCATGCAAGTGACCCTTGCAGAGGCACAATAACGTGGAGAACACATGAATAAGGTTAACGGTAAGACAATCAACATTGCGCTGATCGGGTATGGCTTTGTCGGCAAAACCTTCCATGCGCCGCTGATCCAGTCCATCGACGGGCTGAAGCTGGCAGTCGTCTCCTCCCGGGATGCCGAAAAGGTTAAACGCGATATTGCAGACGTTATCGTGGTGGCGACGCCTGAAGAGGCCATTCAGCACCCCGATGTCGACCTGGTAGTAATCGCCTCTCCGAATGCGACGCATGCCCCGCTGGCAACGCTGGCCCTGAATGCAGGCAAACATGTTGTGGTCGATAAACCCTTTACCCTCGACATGCAGGAAGCCCGCGATCTGATTGCGCTGGCGGAAGAAAAACAGCGCCTGCTCTCCGTTTTCCACAATCGCCGCTGGGACAGCGACTTCCTCGGCATCAAGCAGGTCATTGAGCAAGGCAGCCTGGGCAACGTGAAGCACTTCGAGGCGCACATCGACCGCTTCCGCCCGGAGGTTCGCGCACGCTGGAGAGAGCAAAATGTCCCTGGCAGCGGCCTGTGGTTCGATCTGGGGCCACATCTGATCGACCAGACGCTGCAGCTTTTCGGCCTTCCGCAGTCCGTGCAAGGCAACATCGCCACCCTGCGTGACGGGGCGGAGATTAACGACTGGGCGCATGTGGTGCTCAACTACCCGTCGCATAAGGTTATTTTGCATTGCAGCATGCTGGTCGCTGGCGGCGCGACGCGCTTTGCCGTTCACGGTGACAAGGCCAGCGTGCTGAAAGCCAGAATCGATCAGCAGGAAGCCCAGCTGCTGGCAGGTATTGTGCCGGGCAGCGCGACGTGGGGCGAAGACGATGATGATATGGTGCTGTTTGATGCCAGCGGTGAGCCGCACCCGGTAAAAACCCCGAAAGGCGATCAGCGCCAGTATTACATTAACGTGCGTGATGCGTTGTTCGGCAAAATGGATAATCCGGTACACCCCGTTGAGGCGCTGGCGGTGATGGCCGTGCTGGAAGCGGCAGTGAAATCATCTGAGACAGGGTCAACCGAGACGCTGGAGCTGACGGCAGATGAAGTTGCCCGTCTGAACTAAAAAGAAGGGCCTGCATTGCGCAGGCCCTTTTTCGATGTTACTGACGCTTTTTCGGCATCATGCGCAGGAGCGTGTTGTCCTTCCAGTAGTAGTGGTGCAGCAGCGCCGCAAAGGCGTGCAGGCCAATAACGAAATAACCCAGGTTTGCGAGCGTGACGTGCCACGTTTTCAGCATGTCCACGACGTCAAAATTGCCCTCTGCCGCATGCGGCATCACCAGGCCAAATGCAAACCAGTCATTGCCGCGGTTATACATCATGACAATGCCAATCAACGGCAGCGCGATAAACAGCAGATAAATAATCAGGTGCCCAAGATGCGACAGGCCGGTTACCATCGCTTTCGGCTTCGGCTGAATGGGCGGTGCCGGGAATTTAAGGCGGATAAGCAGGCGCGCCACCATCAGCACCAGAATGGAGATGCCACAGGAGACGTGGATCATGTTGATCAGCGGGCGATCGCTGCGCGGGAAATAGCCCCGAAACTCCATGGCGCAATAGGCCACGATAACCAACAAAAACACCAGCCAGTGAATACCTATTTGCAGGCCCGTATATTTAGTGCGCATGTCTTTTCCCGATAAAGAACTGATATTGCGTCAACATAACCAGCTTTCCTTAAAAATTCATTAACTTTTCTGTATGGTTTTTCAATTACTTCGCAGGCAATGAAACATCTTCAATTGCCGCCCTGCCCGTCATGGTCTAAGCCTGGATAAGTTCAAACTGTCGTACCGACACGTTTTCCAGGAGATAACCATGAGTAAAATTGGCATTAATGGATTTGGACGCATTGGACGCCTTGTACTTCGTCGCCTTCTTGAAACCCAGGACAGCAACACCGTGGTCGCCATCAACGACCTGACCTCACCGAAAGTGCTGGCCTACCTGCTCAAGCATGACTCCAACTACGGCGGATTCCCGTGGAGCGTCGATTTCACCGAAGATTCGCTGATCGTCGATGGCAAAACCATTTCGGTTTACGCCGAAAAAGAGGCGAAGCATATTCCGTGGAAAGCCGCAGGCGTTGATATCGTGGTCGAATGCACCGGTTTTTACACCTCGGAAGAGAAATCCCGCGCGCACCTGGATGCAGGGGCGAAAAAAGTGCTGATCTCCGCCCCGGCGGGCGAGATGAAAACCATCGTGTTTAACGTTAACGACGACACCCTCGACGCGAACGACACGATTGTTTCCGTGGCCTCGTGCACCACCAACTGTCTGGCCCCGCTGGCGAAAGCGCTTCACGACGCCTTTGGCATTAAGGTGGGCACCATGACCACCATTCACGCCTATACCGGGACGCAGGCGCTGGTGGATGGCCCACGTGGGAAAGATCTGCGGGCCTCCCGGGCGGCGGCGGAGAATATCATTCCGCACACCACCGGTGCGGCGAAAGCCATCGGGCTGGTGATCCCGGCGCTGAGCGGAAAACTGAAAGGCCACGCGCAGCGTGTCCCGGTTAAAACCGGTTCCGTAACCGAGCTGGTGGCGATCCTCGAGAAAAAGGTGACGGTGGAGGATATTCATGCCGCGCTGAAAAAAGCGACGCAGGGCAACAAATCATTCGGTTATACCGATGAAGAGATTGTCTCCTCGGATGTGATTGGCTCGCACTTTGGCTCGGTGTTTGACGCCACCCAGACGGAAGTCAGCGAGGCGGGCGACGTTCAGCTGGTGAAAGCCGTCGCCTGGTATGACAACGAATACGGGTTTGTTACGCAGCTGGTGCGTACCCTGGACAAATTCGCTTCACTGTAAAACTCTGCCCCCTCCGCAACCGGAGGGGGAATCACGGTTACGACTGCAAATAGACCACCTGGGTCTGGAGGTATTCGTTCAGGCCATGTTTTCCATCCGCCCCGCCAATACCGGACTTACGCCACCCCGCATGGAACCCCTGCATCGCTTCAAAGTTTTCGCGGTTAATATAGGTCTCGCCAAACTTCAGCCCCTTGATGGCTTTCATCGCGACGTTCAAATCACGGGTATAGATCGACGAGGTTAATCCGTAGTCGCTGTCGTTCGCCATGGCCAGCGCCTCCTCCAGCGTGTCGAAAGCCACTACGGGGAGCACCGGGCCAAAGGTCTCTTCATGCATAATCGCCATGTCCTGATGCACGTCCAGCAGCAGGGTTGGCGGATAAAAGTACCCTTTGCCCTCGACGGTTTTACCGCCAAGCACCACCTTCGCCCCCTCCTGCACCGCGCGCGCCACCTTCTGCTCGACACGCTCACGCGCGGCCGCGTTGATCAGCGGCCCCATCGCAATGTCCGTGCGCTCTGCCGGATTGCCAAACTGGACTGCCTTCATCGCTTCACCCAGACGGTTCACAAAGCGGTCGTAAATGCCTTTTTGCACGTACACGCGCTCAGCGCAGTTGCACACCTGCCCGGTGTTGATGACGCGGGAGTCAACGATGGCTTTCACCGCCAGCTCCAGATCCGCATCGTCCATCACGATGGCCGGCGCTTTACCGCCGAGTTCCAGTCCGACTTTGGTAATGTTTTTTGCCGCCGCGGCCATGATTTTCTCGCCCGCGCCGACGCTTCCGGTCATGCTGACCATCGCCACTTTCGGATTGCCTGCCAGCTCCTGGCCGACGGTTTCGCCACGGCCCAGCACCAGGTTAAAAACCCCTTTTGGCAGGCCGATATCATCGACAATTTTGGCAAAGGCAATGGCGTTGTTGGGGGTAAACTCGCTCGGTTTAATGACGATGGTGTTGCCGGTGAGCAGTGCGGGCGCGAGCTTGCGTGCGATCAGGAAGAACGGGAAGTTCCACGGCAAGATCCCGGTGGTCACCCCCAGGGCGCGTTTGAAGACGAGGATGTTCTCGCCCGGACGGTCGCTCTGAATGATTTCTCCTTCGTAGCGGCGCGCCCATTCGGCCATATAGTCGATGTAGTCCGCCGTGAAGTTGACTTCCACTTCCGCCAGCTGCTGGATCTTTCCCCCTTCGGCGACAATCAGGGCGCTGATTTCGCTGACGCGCTCGCGGATCCCGGCGGAAATTTTGCGCAGCCAGTTTGCACGCTCAATCGCAGGCAGCGCCTCCCAGCCCGCCTGCGCACGTTCGGCGGCGTCAATGGCTTTTCGGGCATCGTCGGCGCTGCCATCGGGAATACGGGAAATGACCTCTTCGGTTGCCGGGTTGATGACGTCAATCCAGGCGTCACCCTGCCAGGCCACAAACTGTCCATCGATATACATAGGATGTTGTACGGGTACTGTCATAACCTGCTCCTGTAATTACACTGTTTTTAACAAGTAAATTTATTGTTAAAAATTACAATCACAGGGGCACTTGCCTACTCTATCAGGCTGTTTTTGTGAGGTATCTCATAGAAGAATCGGGTCAGCAGAACATTCAAATTACAAAGTCGCAACACAAAATGCCCGTTTGCGAAAAAGACGCCGCAAACGGGCAGAAGGTTAGATAAGGGAACGGCTTTCAAGCGCCTCGGTAAGGATCGCATCCTCACGCAGGATACGCCATGCGGCTTGAACCTCGGCAGGAAAATCCACGTGGACGATAAAGCCACGCCCCGCCGGTCCATAGCCGTTGATGTCGTCCCACAAGCGCGGAAGCTCGCCCAGCAGCAGCGAAACATAGCGTTCGACCGGCCAAAGCCTCTCGTGTCCGCCGCTGAACGTCAGGCCGTTATCGCTGTTTTGCAGAACGGGCGTCAGGCCGGGGTGGCTGATGAATAGCGGGGCCGCCAGTTCGTCCCGACATACATGGGCAAAGGTCGCCATGGTGCGGCGCTGCATGGTGGGGTCCTGTACCACCAGCACACGTTCAGGCGTCAGCCCCGTCTGTTTGATCCGCTCCCAGCTGAAGCGGGCATTCTCTCCGCAATTGGTAGACTGGTCTTCCACCAGGATGCGCTCGGGCGGTATGGACCAGACCTCCCGGGCGATGTCAGCCAGGATAGCCGCCTCCGCGCGCCCGGTGGTAGGAATGCGGTTATAGCGCGGGTGGCGCGCAATGGCAGCATATAAAAAGGTGGTGGAGTGTCCGATACCACCGCTTATCAGCAGCGGGACACCCTGTTCCGAGGCCACCCTGCACGCCGCATCGATAGCCGGGATCACCGCGTTGCCCGCGAGAATAACCAAATCGACGGGCGCATTGGGTTGCAGGTCATCCTGCGCCAGCCAGCGTCCTGCGACGTTAGCGGCATTCAGGGTTGCCTCGGGTAAACAAGGAAAAAGTGCCAGTGTCATTGTTACCTCCTCACAGCAGTTAGGTTCAGCGTACCGTACTCGTCAGTCCTGAAAAGGAGATCACTCCGAATCCCGGCGTGTCCGTACTCTTTCATTTTGTCACCTTTCAACCCAACCTAAAATGTCTGATAATCATATTCACTTGAATTATGATTTACGGCAGACGTAGAATCATTAGCCCACTAACTATTCAACAATTTCAAAGGTAAACGACGCTATGCGCCTGCCCCAGCGCGACCCTTATGCTCCTCGCGAGTGGCAGCCACACGAAAAACCCGCCCTGCTGGGTTCCCCTTCAACGCCGGAACACAGCACACCGAAACGGATAGCTTATGGCGTGGTGGGGTTGCTGGTCTGCCTGACGGGCGCACTCGGCAACGCGGTCGTTACCGCCAACCTGCAAAATTTACAGGGCACGTTTGGCGCCTGGTCAACCGAAATTGCCTGGCTGCCTGCCGTGTACGTCATGACCAACGTCTCCATTAACCTGCTGCTGGTGAAATTCCGCCAGCAGTACGGTTTGCGGGCCTTCACCGAAGGGTTTCTGGTGCTCTATGTACTGGTGACCTTTTTCCACCTCTTCGTTAACGATCTTAGCTCCGCGCTGATGGTCCGCGCCGCGCACGGGATGGTGGCAGCGGCGCTGAGTTCGCTCGGCATCTATTACCAGATCCAGGCCTGGCCCGCGAAGCATCGCCTGAAAGCACTCACCATCGGCATCACCGGATCGTCACTGGCCATTCCCCTTGCACGGTTGTTTTCCACCGAACTGTTGCAGCTTGATGAGTGGCGCGGGCTGTACTTTTTCGAGCTTGGCCTGGCGCTGATCTCGCTGGCCTGCGTGATGGCGTTGAAACTCCCGCCGGGAGATCGGCGCAAGGTGTTTGAAAAGAAAGATTTCCTCACCTTTTTTCTGCTGGCTCCGGGCATGGCGTTGCTGTGCGCGGTACTCTCGTTGGGCCGCCTCGACTGGTGGTTTGAAGCGCCGTGGATTGGCTGGTCGCTGGCGTTATCGCTGGTGCTGGTGGTCTCGGCAATCGTGTTTGAGCATAACCGCAGCAACCCTCTGCTCAACACCCGCTGGCTTTCGAGCGGCAGTATTTTACGCCTTGGGCTGATCATGCTGCTGATCCGTATCGTGCTGGCGGAACAGAATACCGGCGTCATCGGCTGGCTGCAGTACGTCGGGTTACAGAACGAACAGATGACCCATCTGGCGTGGGCCATTTTTGCCGGTATCGTCTGCGGCATCGTCACCAGCTGCCTGACGATTAAACCCACGAAGCTGGCCTGGCCGATCGTCACGTCGCTGGTGTTAATGATTATCGCCTCGCTGCTGGACAGCCAGTCGAACAACCTGACCCGACCGGATCAACTGATGTTCAGCCAGTTCCTGCTGGGTTTTGGCAGCGCCTTCTTCCTTGCCCCGGCCATGCTGGCGGGCATCGGCGGGGTTATCGCCGACCCGCGCAACCTGGTGAGCTTCTCGGTGCTGTTTGGTATGAGCCAGAACGTCGGCGGCCTGCTGGGTTCAGCCATACTCGGCACCTTCCAGACCTGGCGCGAAAAGTATCACTCCAGCCTGCTGGCCGATCAGCTCACCACCCTCAATCCGCTGGTCAACGAGCGCATTCAGGCCTATACCCAACTGTATAAAAGCCTGATCGGTGACAGCGCGCTGCTGAGCACGCAGGCCATTACCCAGCTCCAGACGGTGACCGCGCTTGAGGCGAATATTCTGGCTTACAATGATACCTACCTGCTGACGGCAAGCATCGCGGCCGCCACGCTAGTGTGGATTTTATGGCGCTTGCTGCGTCTGCGCATCACTGCCCAAATGGCGTTAAAAAATGCCACCGGCAACAAATAATGGATACGAGTCAATGACGTTTTGGGAGTTGTTATGAGTCAGCAGGATGCCGCTAAAGAGCAGGCCAATACCCGCAAAAATGTGCGCATAGTGTCTGTTTTCACCGCTGCGGCAATCGGTATTGTCGGGGTGCTGGTGATCCTTTATGCGTGGCAGCTTCCGCCGTTTACGCGCCACGCCCAGTTTACCGACAACGCCTACGTCCGGGGGCAGACCACCTTTATCAGCCCGCAGGTCAATGGCTATATCACGGACGTGAGAGTTAAGGATTTCGATAAGGTCAAAAAGGGTGACCTGCTGCTGCAAATCGATGACCGTATCTATCGCCAGCGCGTCCATCAGGCCGAAGCGCAGCTGGCAATGAAGATAGCCGCGCTGAACAACAACCTGCAACAGCGCAAAAGCGCGGAAGCGGTGATCGCCAAAAACGATGCGGCCCTGAAAAATGCCCGCGCGCAGAACCTGAAAAATCAGGCGGATTTAAAACGCGTAAAAGATCTGACGGCAGACGGGTCGCTCTCTGTTCGCGAGCGCGACGCGGCGCTGGCGAGTGCTGCTCAGGGCAGCGCTGACATCGAACAGGCGAAAGCCACGCTTGAGATGTCGCGTCAGGATCTGCAGACGGTGATCGTGAATCGCGGCTCGCTGGAAGCCGATGTCGATAACGCTAAAGCCGCGCTGGAGCTGGCGCAGATTGACCTGCAAAACACCCGTATCGTGGCCCCGCGCGACGGCCAGCTCGGCCAGATCGCCGTCCGTCTGGGGGCTTATGTCACCGCAGGCACCCACCTCACCACGCTGGTCCCGCCGCAGCACTGGGTTATCGCGAATATAAAAGAGACGCAGTTGGCCAATCTGCGCGTCGGACAGCCGGTCACGTTCACCGTGGATGCGCTGAACGATAAGGCCTATCAGGGCCGCGTTGAGAGTATCTCGCCGGCGACGGGGGTGGAGTTCAGCGCCATCACGCCGGACAACGCCACGGGCAACTTCGTCAAAATCGCCCAGCGTATTCCGGTGCGCATTGAGGTACTGGGTGATCCGGAAGCGTCTGCGCTGCTGCGCCCCGGCATGTCGGTGCAGGTCACGATTGATACCCGGGAGGCGAAGCCATGATCCTTCGCCCGCTGGTCGGTTTACTCATAGCCGCCCTGCTTGGCGGCTGCCAGTCCGTCGACGTTAAGCCCGCGCAATCGACGCTGCACATTCCTGCGCAATGGCGCGCGGCGACCGGCCCGGGCAGTGCGACAGAACAGCTGTGGTGGCGAAATTTTCACGACAGCTACCTGAACCGCTACGTCGATCTGGCGCTGGAAAACAACAGCGATGTGCTGATTGCCCGCGAGCGGATTAACGAATATCAGGCGCGGGTGTATGCCGCCGACGGTAGCCTGTTTCCCTCCCTGGATGCGGGCGTGACGGGCACCCGCGCCCGCTCCCAGTCTGCTGCTACCGGGCTTCCGGTATACGGCTCCCTGTATAAAGGCAGCCTGACCGCCAGCTACGATGTGGATATCTGGGGGGTGAACCGCAGCACCGCCAACGCCGCAGAGGCATCGCTGGAGGCGCAAAAAGCCGCCGCCGCCGCCGCAGACCTGACCGTCGCCTCATCGGTGGCCTCCGGCTATGTCACCCTGCTCTCTCTGGATGCACAGCTTCAGGTGACGCAGTCGACGCTTAAATCCCGCGAAGAGGCATTCAACCTCGCCCGACGTCAGTTTGAAACCGGCTACAGTTCGCGGCTGGAGCTGATGCAATCCGATTCCGAACTGCGCGCCACGCGCGCGCAGGTGCCGTTGATTAAGCACCAGATTGCACAGCAGGAGAACGCGTTGAGCGTGCTGCTCGGCACGCAGCCCGGCGAGGTGGCGCGCAGCGAGAGTTTCGATGTCCTTACGCCACTGAAGTTGCCATCACAGCTCCCTTCCACGCTCCTCAACCGTCGCCCGGATATCGTCCAGGCAGAGCGGGCGCTGGTTGCTTCAGATGCCACGCTCGCGGCCTCCCGCGCCAGCCTGCTGCCGTCGATCAACCTGACGGCAACCGGATCGGTACAGGATCGCACGCTGTCGGGGCTGCTGGACAATCCGCTCCAGCTCTGGAGCGCAGGCGGGAGTATTCTTGCGCCGCTGCTGAACCGCCAGGCGCTGAATGCGCAGGTGGACATTTCACAATCCCAGCGCAATCAGGCGCTGTACACCTATGAAAAGACCGTGCGTAACGCGTTCGTGGAGGTTAACGATAGCCTTGACGCCATTACGCGCTATCAGGAACAACTGACGGAACTGCTGGCCCAGCAGGCGGTTTCCCAAGAGACGCTGCGCATCGCGCAAAATCGCTATCGCAACGGCTACTCCTCTTATATGGACGTCCTCGACGCACAGCGCACGCTCTATTCGGTGCAAACTAACGTGGTGCAGGTGAAAAATAACCTGCTGCTGGCGCAGATTGATCTGTATAAGGCGCTCGGCGGAGGATGGCGCAGTCAGTGACAGCGTGCCGGGTGGCGGCTGCGCCTTACCCGGCCTACTGCCGCTTATGCGCGCATCGAACCATTCCCTCGCCCCTTTGGGGAGAGGGTCAGGGTGAGGGGAAACATACGGCTCGGGTGCCCGACGCCCCCAAACCGCTAATGTTTATGCCGAAATCTGCTCCATGGCCTGCAAAATACGCTTGTCCGAAATCGGATACGGTGTCCCCAGCTGCTGCGCGAAGAAGCTGACGCGCAGCTCCTCGATCATCCAGCGGATCTCCTGCACGTCCTCATCATTCCGGCGTGCCGGGGGCAGTTTATTCAGCCACTGCTGCCACGCCTGCTGGACGCTTTCCACTTTCAGCATCTGGGCACGATCGCGGTGCGGGTCGACGGCCATTTTCTCCAGGCGCTTTTCAATCGCATTGAGATAACGCAGCGTGTCGCCAAGGCGCCTGAAGCCGTTGCCGGTCACAAAACCACGGTACACCAGCCCCGCCATCTGTGCCTTCACGTCTGACAGCCCCAGCGCCATGGTCATGTCCACCCGGCCCTTCAGACGCTTGTTGATGTTAAACACCGCCGTCAGGATCTGCTCGACCTGTTTAGCAATCTCTACCACGGTATCGTTCAGCTCGGCGCGGACTTTTTCGTGCAGTCGGGCAAACGCCTCTTCCGTCCAGACCGGGCCGCCCGCCTCGTTGATCAGCTTGTCCACACCGCAGGAGATGCAGTCGTCAATCAAATCCAGCACCTTGCCGTACGGGTTAAAGTACAGCCCCAGCTTGGCCTTGTTAGGCAACTTCTCGTGCAGGTACTTGATTGGCGACGGGATGTTCAGCAGCAGCAGGCGGCGCAGACCGCGCCACATCATCTGCTGCTGTTCCTGCGGATTATCAAACAGCTTGATGGCAACGCTGTCACGTTCATCCACCAGCGCAGGCCAGGCCTTCACCTTGTAGTTGCCGCGCTTCTGCTCGTAGCTTTCCGGAAGCTGACCAAAGCTCCAGATATGCAGCCCGCTCTGCTCGATACCGTCGTCGGCAACCGCCGAGAGCGTCTCCTGAACTTTGCCTTTTAGCGCCTCTTTCAGCGCCGTCAGAGAGCGACCTTCCTGCAGTTTTCGGTTTTTCTCATCCACGACACGGAAGCTGACTTTCAGGTGATCGGGCACCTGATCCCAGTTCCAGTCTTCCCGGTCGATGGTGGTGCCGGTCATGCGCCGGAATTCGCGCTCCAGGGAATCCAGCAGCGGCAGTTCCAGCGGCGTGACGCGGCCTAAAAACGCCTCGGCGTAGTTTGGCGCAGGCACAAAATTACGTCGCACCGGTTTCGGCAGCGATTTGATCAGCGCAATCACCAGCTCGCGGCGCAGCCCGGGGATTTGCCACTCAAAACCGCTCTCTTCTACCTGGTTTAGCAGCGGCAGCGGGATGTGAACGGTGACGCCATCCGCATCCGTGCCCGGCTCAAACTGGTAAGTTAAGCGCAGCTTCAGGTTACCCTGATGCCAGAAGTTCGGGTAATCGAGCTTGCTGACCGATTCCGCCCACTCTTTGATGAGCATGCTCTTTTCAAAGTTGAGCAGGTCCGGCGTCTCTTTACTCGCCTTTTTCCACCAACTGTCGAAGTGGCGGGCAGAAATCACGTCGTGGCTGATACGCTGATCGTAAAACTCGAACAGCGCCTCGTCGTCCACCAGAATGTCGCGGCGACGCGATTTATGCTCCAGTTCTTCCACTTCGGCGCGCAGTTTCAGGTTTTCGCGGAAGAACGCATGGCGCGTCTGCCAGTCGCCTTCCACCAGCGCATGACGGATAAACAGCTCACGGCTCAGGGCCGGGTCGATTTGGCTGTAGTTCACCTTACGCGCCGCCACAATCGGCAGCCCGTAAACCGTCACTTTTTCCGTTGCCATTACCGCGCCCTGCGCCCGCTCCCAGTGGGGTTCACTGTATGAGCGTTTCAGCAGGTGCTGAGCCAGGGGTTCAACCCATTCCGGATCGATGCGCGCGGCAATACGTCCCCACAGACGGCTGGTTTCAACCAGTTCCGCCACCATGGTCCATTTCGGCGGTTTCTTGAATAAACCGGAACCCGGGAAGATGGAGAAGCGCGCATTGCGTGCGCCGGTAAATTCCTGTTTATCTGCATCCTTCATCCCGATGTGGGACAACAGGCCGGTCAGTAGCGCGATATGAATTTCGCGGTACTCCGCCGGTTCACTGTTAACCGGGATGCCTAACTCTTTCACCACCTGACGCAGTTGGGTGTAGATATCCTGCCACTCGCGTACCCGCAGATAGTTCAGGAAATCCACGCGGCACTGGCGGCGGAACTGGTTCGATGAGAGCGCTTTTTGCTGCTCACCCAGGTAGTTCCACAGGTTCACGAAGGCGAGGAAATCGGACTCTTTATCGTGGAAGCGGCGATGTTTTTCGTCGGACGCCTGCTGTTTGTCCATCGGACGCTCGCGCGGATCCTGAATAGAGAGCGCCGACGTAATGATCATCGCCTCGCGCACGCAGCCGTGCTTCTGCGCCTCCAGCACCATACGCGCCAGACGCGGGTCGACCGGCAGCTGGCTCAGCTGACGCCCCAGCGGGGTCAGTTTGTATGCGGTGGCCTGTTCATCGGTGGTGATCGCCCCTAGCTCTTCAAGCAGACGCACACCGTCCTGAATGTTGCGTTTATCCGGCGCCTCAACAAACGGAAACGCAGCGATATCGCCCAGCCCCAGTGCCGTCATCTGGAGGATAACGGAGGCCAGGTTGGTACGCAGAATTTCCGGATCGGTAAATTCCGGACGCGACAGGAAATCGTCTTCGGAGTAGAGACGAATACAGATCCCCTCGGAGACGCGGCCGCAGCGCCCTTTACGCTGGTTGGCGGAGGCCTGTGAAATTGGCTCAATCGGCAGACGCTGGACCTTGGTGCGATAGCTGTAGCGGCTGATACGCGCCGTGCCCGGATCGATAACGTACTTGATGCCCGGTACGGTGAGCGAGGTTTCCGCCACGTTGGTTGCCAGCACAATGCGACGCCCGCTATGCGCCTGGAACACTCGGTTTTGCTCGCTGTTCGACAGACGGGCATACAGCGGCAGGATCTCGGTATGGCGCAGATCGCGCTTGCTCAGCGCATCGGCGGTATCGCGGATTTCGCGCTCGCCGCTCATAAAGATCAGGATATCGCCCGCGCTTTCATTACCCAGTTCGTCAACGGCGTCGAAAATCGCCTGCAGCTGGTCGCGTTCGGTATCGTCTGCCTCTTCTACAATCGGGCGATAGCGCACTTCTACCGGGTACGTCCGACCCGACACTTCAATAATTGGCGCATTGCTGAAGTGCTTCGAGAAGCGCTCCGGATCGATGGTCGCGGAGGTGATGATAATTTTCAGGTCCGGGCGACGCGGCAGCAGCTCTTTCAGATAGCCGAGCAGGAAGTCGATGTTAAGGCTGCGCTCGTGCGCTTCGTCAATGATGATGGTGTCATACTGCATCAGCAGCCGGTCCTGCTGGATCTCGGCCAGCAGGATACCGTCGGTCATCAGCTTCACCATGGTGTTGTCGCTGACGTGATCGCTGAATCGCACCTTGTAGCCGATGCAGCCACCCGGCTCGGTCTGCAACTCTTCGGCAATACGGTTCGCCACGGTCCGTGCCGCCAGACGGCGCGGCTGGGTGTGGCCGATCAGCCCTTTAACCCCGCGACCCAGCTCCATACAAATTTTCGGCAACTGGGTGGTTTTACCGGAGCCGGTTTCTCCCGCCACAATCACCACCTGGTGATCGCGCACGGCCTCAAGGATGTCCTGCTTTTTCTGGCTGACGGGCAGGTTTTCCGGGTAGGTAATCGCCGGGCGTGCGGCTTCGCGCAGCACAACTTTCCCTGCAGCCTGGTCAATCTCTTTTGCCATCTCCTGGTAAATGGCCTGTTGTGCATCAGGATTTTTAACCTTCTTGACCCCGTGCAGACGGCGGGCAAAACGCTGCTTATCGCGCAGCATCAGGGAATCAAGCTGTTGCAGGAGCATCGGGAAGGTTAATTTTTGTTGTTCTGTCATAGCGTTAACGGGCAGTGCACTGCCGGATAAAATCTCTTTTTAATGATTGATATAGAGTACCACATCAGCGCTTTTCGCGCCTTATTCAAAAATTTCGAACATAGACTTCGATATATTGCGCTATCCCTGTGGCAGGATTGTGAATAAAGTGTCAACAAGCAACGGGGCAACCCCCTTCAATCAAATACAAAACAGGAATCACCCATGAGCAAAGTATTAGTGTTGAAATCCAGTATTCTGGCAGGGTACTCACAGTCTGGTCAGCTTTCCGACTACTTCGTTGAACAATGGCGTGAGCAGCACTCCGCCGACGAAATCACCGTTCGCGACCTGGCCGCTAACCCTGTTCCTGTCCTCGACGGTGAGCTGGTTGGCGCACTGCGCCCAAGCGATGCCCCACTGACCCCTCGTCAGCAGGAAGCCCTGGCGCTGTCCGATGAACTGATTGCTGAACTGCAGGCGCACGACGTTATCGTCATCAACGCCCCAATGTACAACTTCAACATTCCAACTCAACTGAAGAACTACTTCGACCTGGTGGCGCGTGCGGGCGTAACCTTCCGTTACACCGAAAACGGTCCAGAAGGCCTGGTGAAAGGCAAGCGTGCCATCGTGCTCTCCAGCCGTGGCGGTATCCACAAAGATACCCCAACTGACCTGGTTTCACCGTATCTGACCCTGTTCCTGGGCTTCATCGGCATCACCGACGTGAACTTCGTGTTCGCTGAAGGTATCGCGTACGGTCCGGAAGTGGCGACCAAAGCGCAGTCCGATGCGAAAGCCGCTATCGACAGCCTGGTAACAGCCTAAGTATTCCCCCTCTCACCGCCCGGTGGGAGGGTTTTTCTTTTTCCCCGCATTTCGTTATCATCCGCTCCCACTCTTAAGCCGGGCAGCCTGATGTCTGTAATTATCGATACCTTTATTGCCCCACCGTGTACGCAAGACATTGAGATCCTCTGGCAGGACGACGATCTTATTCTGATCAACAAGCCCAGCGGGCTGCTGAGCCTGTCGGGGAAGAACCCGCAGAATCTCGATTCGGTGCATTACCGCCTGGTCCAGACGTTCCCCGGCTGCACCCTGGTGCATCGCCTGGATTTCGGCACATCCGGCATTATGGTGATTGCGCGAAACAAAGCGATCAACGCGGCGCTGTGCCATCAGTTCAGCCAGCGCGCCGTAAGCAAAGCGTACACCGCCCTGCTCTGCGGACACGTTAAGGACGACGAAGGGATAATCGATGCCCCAATTGCTAAAGACCCGGCCCTGTTCCCGTTAATGTCAATTTGCGCCATCAGCGGCAAACCGGCCCGCTCCCGCTTTCGGGTAGTGGAGCGTATTGATAAGGGTAAGGAATTGCCGTTAACGCGCGTCGAACTGATTCCGGAAACCGGGCGGACCCACCAGCTACGCATTCACTGCCAGCAGCTGGGGCACCCTATTCTGGGCTGCGATTTATACGGTGGGCTTGAAATGCCGGGGGCTGAAGGGACGCCGCGTTTGATGTTGCACGCCAGCGGGCTGGACTTTGTGCATCCGGTGAGCGGAGAGGCGATCAACGCCCGTCACGCTGCACCGTTTTGACAGGTATTTACCACATCAAATCATCAGGAATTTTAAAGTCAGCATACGGATCGTCTTCATCCTGCTCTTCCTGACTCAGCGCGCTGTTTAATACAATGCTGTCGGCATCGCGCTGGGCGATTTTATCCGCCACCACCGCCGGGATGATTGCATATTCGCAGTCGCCATTGGCATTGATGACCAGACGCGCAATCGCCAGTCGACCGTTAATAAGCTGAGCCTGAGTTTGTTTATCCACCTCAATCTTTTTAATTAGATTGCCGTCGGTGAAGTTAAAGGTGATGTTGCCCTTTGATACGGTGATGCGGTTCATCTCAATAAGCTGTTTCACCTGCGCCTTAAACTCTTTTGCCAGCACAGCCTGCTTATGCTGTTCGCTAAGCTGCTTGTCACGCTCAAGCTGCGCCTTTTTGTTCTCTTCCACTGCTTCTCTGGCCTCACGAGCCTGTACGCGTGACTTCTTCGCCGTACGCTGAACCTTGGCCATCTTCTTGCTTGATACCAGACCCGCTTTCAGCATCTGCTCTTGTAGGGTGAGTTTTGTCATTTTCGTTTCTAAACCGGTTGTAAATTTTAGTGATTATATCTGGAATCCGCCGGGCTGTGCCAGCGACACGGTTTGGCGTGAATGAAGAACCCTCATGTTGCAGTGAAATTAAGTCACTTCCCCTCGCCCCGTCGCTCAGGCATAAATTATGCATTGTTAACGAATCAGCAACATGAACAGTCAGGATACAAACCACGATGAGCCAGGCTTTTACCTTTACGCTTAAGCGCAGTTGCTTTGATGAAAATTATAACCCTTCAGAAAACACGCGCACGACGACCAACTTTGCCAATCTGGCACGCGGGGAGAAACGTCAGGAAAATTTGCGTAATACTCTCGTGATGATTAACAACCGCTTCAACGCGTTAGCCCACTGGGATAACCCCAACGCGGATCGCTACGCCGTGGAACTTGAGATCATTTCAGCCGACCTGAATATTGCTGAAGAAGGTAGCCATGCCACCTTCCCGGCCATTGAAATCCTGAAAACCTATATCGTTGATAAAAAAACCAACGAACGCCTCGACGGGATCGTCGGAAACAACTTCTCTTCTTACGTGCGGGACTATGATTTCAGCGTCGTACTGCCCGAGCACAATGCAAACCGGGCGGCGTTCAGCCTTCCCGAGGACTTTGGCGTGCTGCACGGGAATCTGTTTAAAAGCTTCGTCAATTCAGGCGTCTATAAACAGAATTTCAAAAAAGGGCCGGTGATTTGCTTAAGCGTTTCCAGCAAAGACACCTATCAACGCACCGGAAATCAGCATCCGGTACTGGGGATAGAGTATCGCCCGAACGGCACCTCGCTGACCGAGCAATACTTCGGGAAAATGGGGTTACAGGTGCGTTATTTCATGCCTGAAAACAGCGTCGCGCCGTTTGCCTTCTATTTCTCCGGCGATTTGCTCCGTGATTACACCGACCTGGAACTGATCGGCACCATCAGCACGATGGAAACCTTCCAGAAAATTTATCGCCCGGAAATATACAACGCCAACTCGGCGGCGGGGCATTGCTATCAGCCCGATCTGAACCAGCAGGATCACTCCTTGACCAAAATTGTTTACGACCGGGAAGAACGCAGTCATTTAGCGGTTGAACAGGGTAAGTTCACGCAAGAGCATTTTATTAAGCCCTACAAACACATACTCGAGCAGTGGTCTGATTGCTACGCGCTTTAATACATCGTCACCAAAGGTCTTTTATTATGAAAACATTGCTCCCGACGTCCACGGCAGGCAGCTTACCTAAACCGTCATGGCTTGCCCAACCCGAGACGCTGTGGTCCCCCTGGAAATTGCAGGATGAAGAATTAATTGCCGGTAAACGCGATGCGCTGCGTTTATCCCTCGACGATCAGATCCGAGCGGGCATTGATATTGTCAGCGACGGCGAACAGACCCGTCAGCACTTTGTCACCACGTTTATTGAGCATCTCAGCGGCGTTGATTTTGAAAACCGTCAGACGGTACGCATTCGTAACCGTTACGACGCCAGCGTACCCACCGTGGTTGATGCCGTCGCGCGTCAGAAACCGGTGTTCGTAGACGACGCGAAGTACCTGCGCCAGCTGACGGACAAACCGATTAAATGGGCGCTGCCAGGCCCAATGACGATGATCGACACGCTCTATGACGCACATTACAAAAGCCGTGAAAAGCTGGCGTGGGAATTCGCCAAAATCCTCAATCAGGAAGCGAGGGAGCTGGAGGCCGCGGGCGTCGATATCATCCAGTTTGACGAGCCAGCCTTTAACGTCTTCTTTGATGAGGTCAACGACTGGGGTATCGCCGCGCTGGAACGCGCCATTGAAGGGCTTAAGTGCGAAACCGCGGTACACATTTGCTACGGTTATGGCATCAAGGCCAACACCGACTGGAAGAAAACGCTGGGTTCAGAGTGGCGGCAATATGAAGAAGCCTTCCCGAAGCTGCAAACGTCTAACATCGACATCATCTCCCTCGAGTGCCATAACTCGCGCGTGCCGATGGATCTGCTGGAGCTGATCCGCGGTAAAAAGGTGATGGTCGGGGCAATTGACGTGGCGACAAATCACGTCGAAACGCCGGAGGAAGTAGCCGATACGCTGCGCAAAGCGCTGCAGTTTGTCGATGCCGATAAGCTCTACCCGTCGACCAACTGCGGCATGGCTCCGTTGCCCCACAAGGTCGCACAAGGTAAATTGCAGGCATTGAGCGCTGGGGCGGAAATCATCCGCCAGGAAATTCTGAAAAAATAGCCTGAACGACTTAATAGCGATAGGCCAGATCACGTCTGGCCTTCTGATCCTCAACAACAATCTTTAGGTTTCACCGTCGCTATTTTGGCATTAACCGGAATGTTATGACTTTCCAGGCCAGGCACTTGTCCCTGGAGATCAAAATCGAGCACGACATCTTTGGCAAAGAATAGACAATGCGTCGAGCCACCGAAATGGAACATACCCAGCTCATCGCCTTTATGCACGTACTGCCCTTCGTAAACCCGGATATCACAGGTGGACACTTCCGCCATGCCAACAGCCATAAAACAGAGTAGACCGATATCTTTATTATCTGCCTCGATAAAAATTAATCCACGGGTAGCCACCTCGGTAATATAACCCTGTGACGCATTCGGACCCGCATCGTCCCGTCCCTGAGATAACGCTTCGGAATAATACGTGCCATCTATAATTTTCGTTTTGACAATGCGTCCGGATACTGGCGCATGCCAGCGGTGATAGCTAAGGGCACTCAGGAACGCCTGATAGATTGTTCCACCGACAAAATGCTCGGCCAGTTCGTCGTGATCCAGCATGTAATTCAACGCATAAGGTTGTGCTTTAAGCCAGAATTTGTCCACCGGTTGGACATCTGTGGCCAGACGGTAAGGCGCGGATTCACAGGCATTGATGATGACGTTGTCATCTTCTGGGGAAGCTACGGGACGAACCCCTTCCCTGAAACGACGCGTGAAAAAGTCATCCCATGATGTAAAACCATAGTGTGGTCTGGTTGGGTCGCATTGAAAATCATCAATGAAAGTGGGCATGGCTTTGCGGGCACGCTCGCCAAACCAGCCAGTTTCAGGATCATCATTCAGGACCCGCACACTTTCAGCTGACTGCAGGAACACGGCCCATTCATTGAGGATTTTTTTCAGGTGCGCGTTAATTTTATCATTCAGGAATGCGCTCCAGCCATTTTCAGTAGCCATAGACCAGTTAAAAATGGCGTTAAAAGGGAATCCAACTAACCCGCTCTCATCGAATTCCGGAGCGTGTGTCATGATAATGTTCATTAATCGAAGCATATGTTCATAATCCCTAACCTGCGGTACGTTCATCGGTGAATGGGTCAGACGATGAGGAACCTCTTCGAACATTTCATTGAAATGCATGAAAATAACGGGATCGCTTTCGATAAAATCTTTAAATTCCTGAATAACCGGCAGTAAAGGTCGTTCAGTCACCGCTTCTTCTTTCATGATTTTATTGAGCCAGAATGCCAATGTATTTTCATCAGACGGCATCCATTTGCCCGTAATATATGTGTTCTTCGCTGGTAAAATATGTGCTTTCATACGATCCTCAACTTGATATATAGATAAATTAAAACGAATAAATTTCCGGAAGCATGCCATCGAATAGCATAACCAGAGAGATAATGGCGATAGCGACCATGATCAGGCTGATATAAAGTTCATGACGTGTAAATGCGGGTTCATCGGGTGACTCTTCTTTCCTGGCTTTATAGAAAACCAGCAAACCGATGGTGTAAATAACGCAACCCACCAGGATGTACGATAGCCCCGCAGCATAAATAAGCCAAAAACCATAGACAGTTGCGAAAATACTCGTCAGAAGTGCCGTCGTCGCCCCGTACGCTGCTTCTGCAGGATATTTCTTTGTGTAGATCAAACGCCATAAATATGCCGAAGAACAAATATAAGCGGGAAGTAAAATCACGCCGGTGATTGACAGCATGACGTTCCATGCATTATTTGAGAAATAAACCAGCAGCATTGCTAACTGCATAACCACAGTGGACGTCCACAATGATACATTCGCTACGCCAGCATCATTGGTTCTGGCAAAAACCTTCGGAAAAGCCCCGTCTTTAGCGCACGCCCAGGGAAGTTCCGCGACAAGCATTGTCCACACCAGCCAGGATGAAAGTAAAGCAACGATCACACCGAAATTAATCATAACTGCCCCCCAGTGCCCGACCATTTTAGACAATATTGCGGCGGTTGAAGGCGGAGCCATAGCGGCCAGTTCTCCCTGGGAGAAATAGCCATAGGGCAGTACCGAAACGGCAACGTAGAGTACCGTTGTAATGATAAAACCTAATATCGTTGCTTTACCGACGGTCTTACTATCAGCCTTATCAGAGAGCACCACAGCACCTTCGATACCGATATACATCCACAGCGTAACCAGCATCGTGCTCTTTATTTGGTCGAAAATACTTCCCAGTGGCTTATCGCTGAGTATATTCGACTTCATGTTCCCCCAGAAATCTACAGAAAAACGATGATATTGAACGGCGTAAAACAGCGCGATAGCAATAAAAATGATGACAGGAACAAATTTTGCGATTGTGCCGATATTATTCAATAGCGTAGCGGCCTTTACGCCACGAATCACCAGGAAACTCATCCCCCAGATACAGAGCGAGGCCAATGCAACAGCCTGCCATGTGTTTCCGCCTTTAAACCAGGGCGGGAAGAAATAGTTAAGTGCATCCATTAAGAGAACCGCATAGCCTACATTACCAAATGCGGTAGACATCCAATATCCCCAGGCTATGAGAAAACCAACAAGTTTTCCAAAGCCCGCTCTGGAGTACATATAAATTCCTGATTTCATCTCAGGTTTTACATTGGAGAGTATTTGAAACGTTTTCGCCAGAAAGAAAATACCCAGAGCTGTCACTATCCAGGCGATAATAATCGCACCAAGCGCGGCAGACTGGGACATATTTTGAGGGATATTGAATATACCGCCGCCAAACATGGCGCTGACGACCAATAGCGTCATCGCCAGAACACCCAACTGATGACCTGCCGATGAGGCTTTAGGTTTATTATTGTCCATAACTGTTCCACTTCAATAGGAAAGAGAATTTGTCCTGTACCTTTCACTTCTTAAATAATACAGTTATTAATGATCGTAACAGGCTCTATTAAATAAAACATAGGACACGTATACTCTATTTGTATTATCATTCCTACATAAGTCGGAAAAGGATATCTCTAGCACTTATATTTATTGCGTGGAAAGTTATGTGGGATGGAGCATCTCTGCCTGAGTCATCCCTCCCCTACAATCTGTGAGGGAGGTATTGACTAAAAGGTTATTTAAAATCGACAATCATTTGTTGAGGAATGGGCAACTCTCGGGTGGTCTGAACACAGCGAGAGAGGTAATCGGTAAATTTGGGTGGTTTTACCATGCCCAGTCTTAGCAATTTTTCATTGTTAAAACGCACATTCATCATCGCAAATGCGCCATACAAGCGCATCGCTTTCAACATCAGCCGTTCGTTACAAGGACCAAAGATTTTTTTAAGTTGATGACGCATTTTCACAAGCGCTTCATAATCCACCTGCCTGTAGCGATCGCCGACAGGCTGCGCTTTAAGAGCCTGTGCCATTGCCCTGTCGATATCAGAAAACTTTACGCTATTCTCTTCCCCGGCAGAAATGTGGACAATCTCGCCGTTTTCCAGCTCGCTTTCAAGAAGCATCAGTAACGCATTAGCACAATAGTCTACGGGTATAACATCAATTTTGTCGTCCAGCGAACACATAAATTTCTGTAGCATCAACCCCATCCGGAAGACCCAAAAAATACTGCTTGAAGGCTGACACCCATACAGCGTATGACCGACAACAATAGAAGGTCTGGCGATAACCAGTGGCAATTGGGGAAAATTTTCGCGCATTAAGCGCTCAATGGTAGATTTTGAACGCGTGTATTCAACCAGGTGTTCTGCATCCTGTGGGAAACTCGCATTTTCTGAGACCAATGAATCGGGTTCTGGGGTGCATGACATGGCCGTGCCCACATGTAGAAAACGTTTCAGATTTTTGTTTTCATTCATCCGTTTAGCGAATTCAAAAGTCCCCGTTATATTCACCTTTTCGATCAGCGGATTATTGCCAAAAGAGGCCACTGCTGCGCAGTTAATAACATGAGTGACATCCTGAAGTTCAGTAGCGTTAAGAAACGTTGCGGGAGCCGCTAAATCTCCCAGTAAAATGTGGGATTTATTCAAACGCTGCAGACATCGTTCATCGACATTGAACTTGCGCATGTTATTTTTGACCCGTTCAAGTGCAGCATCATGATCGACCGCCCTGACAAGTAATAATAAATTCAACTCTTCATTTTGGTTGATAATCTTTTCCAGAACTGCACCACCAATGAACCCGGTTACGCCGGTAATCATTAACTTATCCATTTACTTTAACCTCACCATTTATTCTTTCCGGAAGTGTAAGTCCATCTTCATAAACGCCAATTAAATGGATAAGGAACACATGTAACATCTCTTTTGTTATAAATTGTGATAATCAAACAAGAAATGTGTCCACCGATCTTCCTCGAAATCATCATCAGGATGACATGCGAAAGAATTCGCTTTCTGGCCCATACATTCTTTCTGATTTATGAATGATAGTGTTCATGCCAGACTAACGGGATGATAAGCCTCAAAAAGTGATGAAGAAAATGACAAACAATTTAACAAATAGTAAAGAATACGCTGGGTTTGAAACAGGGGTTTCAAAGGAAAGCGTCTCCCATTTAATCTGGTGTGCACTTATATCACTCTATTTGCATAAGCAGCAGAGAGGTGAAATGACCTCGAATAGTGAAAATTTTCACCTTTTACGATGGTATGCACGAGCAATGAAAAACAGAACATTTGCTGAAAAGTATTCGCAGACATTACGGTTTTTGCTGCATAACTGGCAAGAATCGGGGTTGTCTAACCAGCTCCACCAGTATCTTCTGCATATGTGGATTGCCTACGTTTAATTCGTCGCAACACCGTCGCTAAACCCAAGCCTTAGAGCAAGTATTTCAATGTTAAAAAGCGTCACGATGTAAATCCTGACGCTTCCAACGTGATAAGATAATGCCTCCTGGATCAAGGTTCCAGATACGAGTTTTCATTTACCGTTTCTGGCGCACTATAGAAGTACCCTGGCGGAGGGGCAATACCCCATTCAGGGGACCATGCATAAACCCAACCATCATTTGGCATGAAAGTATTTTCGAGCTGCCACGTCTGATAACTGATCAGGCCAACATTCAGAAAACGGTAAGGTCGCTTGCCAATAAGTCGATTCTCGGTTCCGTCCATTTTTCCAAGAACGGTAATATATCGATTGCGGAAATTATCAGGATCAAGGAATTTATCTGAATAGATCAACACACGGCCCTGGAAAGATTGTTGAATTTTAGGTTGCGCATAGCTATTGAGAGGCAGCACCCCTAATTCAATAATTGTACGGTTTGGAAGGTTAATGACATTCAGAACCTTCCCGCCCAGTCGAACCTCCTGCCCCTTATACATATCAGGCATCAATGAAAGTTGTTCATAGGTTGCGGGACTCACTGCAACCTCCCCGCCCTTCAAACTATCAGGTATCATGGAACATCCTGAGAGCAACAGGGTTGAAAAAAGGGTAAAGCTAATGATTGTTTTCTTAACACTTTTCATCGTCACTCGAATATCCTTGGTGAAATAAAGCGAAATAGATTACGTTCAACGTAACGCGTCTTGATTCGATTCGAATTACGCCCCGAATGGAATCAATACAACACTTGAACGATTTTAATGACTAACACATCAGCAAAGAATGAGATTACAGATCACGCTTTGTCATCTCCGTCTTACCGTTGTCATCCTGAGGGGAATTACGGGAGAAATTAACATCCACAACCCAGGCGGATTACTTTATGGATTCCTTTAGCGATCTGTAACGCTCCCCTTTCTTCCCTCGCTAAAAGGAGGACGGGCGAACCAAACCAGTACAGTGAGCAGGATAAATGCAATAGCAGAAAGGCGAAATATTTCATTTGCAGAAATCACCATTCCTTGCTGTGTTATCAATTGATTAATTTCACCTAGCGACTGAGAAAATGACAACCCAATATGTCCTGTTTGTTCAAGGAAGGCATGTAAAACGGGGTTAAAAAAATTAATTGGACCGGTCAGTAACGTATGCTGGTCGGATTCCCAGCGACTCCAGAGGGTCATGGTCAGTGAGGTGCCAATTGACCCCGACAACGTGCGGAAAAAGTTACTCATACTTGAGGCATTAGCAAATTTATTATCCGACAGGCCTGAAAGGGTTATCGTGGTCAGTGGAAGGAAAAAGCACGCCACCGCGCAGCCTTGCAGAATCTGAGGGCTAATGATATTGAGAAAATTTATCTCAGCCGTAAACGTCACTGACCGCCAGTAATAGCAGATAGCATAAATTATGAAACTGAAGGTCACAAGAATGCGCATATCAATCTTGTTGCCATAAAAGCCGATGACAGGTGATAGAATTAAAGGCATGATTCCGATTGGAGCATAGGCCAGCCCCGCCCAGATTGCATTATACCCCATTGTTTCCTGCAATAGCTGCGGCATTAGTACAATCGCACCTGAATAAAATAGAAAAGCACAGGAAGTGCAGACGATTCCAATGCTAAAATTCCTCGATTTAAATAAACTCAGGTCAAGAATGGGGTTATCGTCCGTTGATTCCCAGATAATCAATGATATAAGTGAGATAACCGATATTATTGCGAGTGCTATAATCGTGGTAGAATTAAACCAGTCCAAATCTTTGCCTTTATCAAGCATGATTTGTAAGGCCCCCACCCCCAGAACCAGCAGGGTTAACCCAAAGTAATTCATTTTCACGGATTGCGTTTCAGTTTCACGTCCTTTTAACAGTGTGGCGGTGAGTGAAACAGCGATGACGCCCATGGGCACATTAATTAAAAATATCCAGCCCCAGCTGTAATTATCGCAAATATATCCCCCCAAAATGGGGCCGCAAATAGGCGCAATAATCACCGTCATTGACCACATGGCCAGTGCAAAGGTCCTTTTTTCTGGCGGATAATTTCGCAGCAGCAGGCTCTGTGACAGCGGGACAAGCGGGCCCGCCATCGCCCCCTGCACTACGCGAAAGAAAATCAGCATATCAAGGCTCGTCGAGCAGCCGCATGCCAGCGACGCGAGTGAAAAACAGGTTACTGAGGATAAAAAAAGGCGTAATTCACCGAAGCGCTGGGCGAGGCGACCCGTTAAAGGAATCGCGATCGCATTTGCGACCCCAAAGGAGGTGATTACCCACGTCCCTTCATCCGTGGAGGCGCCCAGAAATCCTGAAATGGTCGGGATTGCGACATTGGAAATCGTGGAGTCCAGCATCTGCATAAAGGTCGCCAGCGAAAGCGCGAACGTCATGCAGATCAGCGTCGCACCGCGCAATGGCTCCGGCAAAGATTTGAGGGTTTTCATTAGCGTTGACCATTGATTTTGATGATTGTGTGAATTTCATCGTCTACTGGCCCGGTATCAATTACGAGGGCATCGCTGGCGTACGCAGGAACAACTGAGGTAACGTATGAATTCACCGGCATCGGGGCGCTGGTGGTTCCGTCAGTATCGATTGTTGCATTCATCGACAAGCCAATTCGCAGGGGGTATCGTCCTATTTCACCTTTATCCAGTTCTATTTCAACAGGCACGCGCTGAACAACTTTGATCCAATTACCGGATGCATTTTGCGATGGAAGCAGCGAAAACGCATTGCCCGTTCCCATATTGATGCCCTTAACATGACCGTGAAAGATGACCTTATCTCCATAGAGATCGCTGGTAAGCGTAACCCTTTGGCCGATTTTGACGTTCGTTAATTGTGTCTCTTTGAAATTGGCATTTACCCACATTTGCTGGGCTGGCACCACGGCCAGCAGCGGCTGGGCAGAAGCGATCGTCTCGCCAACCTGGACATTACGCTGCGCCACATAGCCCGTAACAGGGCTGCGTATATCCGTTCGCTGCAGCGCAAGCCAGGCCTGTTTCATCTGTTCCGCGGCCTGGAGCACCTGAGGCTGTTTCTCCAGGGTGGTATCCATAATTAAAGCCCTGTTAGCGTTATAGGCCTGAATAGCCGCTTCCAGTGCCGCTTTGCTGCTGATCGCATTATCTTTTGAATGTTCCAAATCTTCATGGGCGATAAGTCCACTTCCCGCAAGACGTTGCCTCCTGAGATAATCCTCTGAAGCCTGTTTTGATTGAATTTGCGCAGCGGCAACATTGGCCTGATATTGAGATGCGAGTAGATAAAGTTTACGCATTTCGCGTACCGTATTAGCAAGATTGTTTTTTGCCTGATTGAAGGCAATCAGCGTATCTGTTTTATCCAAACTGACAAGGATATCCCCCTGATGCACATATTCCGTATTGGTATAATTTACGCTCGTCACGCTGCCGCTTATTTGTGATGAGATGGAATTCATGTTACCCGTCACATAAGCATCATCCGTACTAACCTGATGCCTGAGAATAATATCCCAGTAAGAAAATAGGCTAATCGCTGCCAACAGTAACACGACTAAAAATACAGCAAAATATATTTTCCTGGTCTTCTTTTTTTCTAATGTTTTGTCCTGTTCCACTTTTCAGTCTCTTGTTAAGATCATGTATTGATAACTCACATAAGATTTAACAAACAGTAAACACCTCTGTTTGTGAGAAATGCACAATATGTCCATTGCGAATGAGAACAGGATAGAAAGACTTCATAAATATAAAAGCAGATTTCCCTGATATATTTGCCTCAAAATTCCTACAACTGTCATCCCACGCTCAAAAAGATAACCGTAAGAACATGATTTTCAACAACTAATAACTCCAATTGCATTCATTCATGTTTCGTTTACTTTGTTGGCTTTACCATGACTCTTGTTTTATACCTCTCTTTCCTCCAGGTCAGTTTTGACATGGAACTATTATCGTTTGAATCTTCAATCTCTGTGACACGTTGAGTTCGCAGCGAAAACAATTTTAATTGGATAAGATATTTAAATGAAAGCGATTATCATTGACGATCACCCTCTTGCTATTACGGCTATACGTAATTTACTGCGTAAGCACGCCATGGAAATTTTGGCCGAACTCGGCGATGGCAGTAAGGCAGTTCATTACATGGAAACGCTAAAACCTGACATCATGATCATTGACGTAGATATTCCAGGTTACAATGGCATTCAAGTTTTAGAGAAGCTGAGAAAACGCCATTACACCGGCATAGTCATTATCGTTTCGGCCAAAAATGATTATTTTTATGGTCGCTATAGTGCGGAAGCAGGAGCAAACGGATTTGTTAGTAAAAAGGAGGGTGTCAATAATATTATTGCGGCCATTGAAGCGGCGAAAAATGGTTATTGTTACTTTCCCTTCGCCCTCGAACGTTTTACCGGACGTCTTACTTCTGACCAGCAGAAATTAGATTCGCTGTCCCGGCAGGAGATCGCCGTACTGCGCTACATACTCGACGGGTGTGATAACAATACCATCGCCGAGAAAATGTTTATCAGCAATAAAACCGTAAGTACCTATAAAAGTCGACTGATGGAAAAACTTGAGTGCAAATCACTTATGAACCTTTTCACGTTTGCGCAGAACACTAAGATCTGGTAACCGAATGCATCTGATCAACGTTTTTGTCATCCCCTTTTTTCTCTTTTTCCATGTACATGCCTTTGCCCTACCAACTTACACGGATGTCAATATTCAGTACACCAATGGCAGCGTCGAACTGGACGATTTGCGTTTAACTGATGACGAGCTTCGCTGGCTCAACAGCAAGAAGCAATTTTTTATTGCCATCGACCGCACCATGCATTCGACGCTGCTGCAAACCGTTCCTGATCAAAAAGCGAAAGGGATCAACGTCGATTATCTGGGATTACTGCAGCAAAACCTCAAGGTTAATATCGTGCTGCGGATCTATCCTCAAGCGAGTGATGCCGCTAACGCGCTAAAGAATGGTGATGTCGACGTCATGCTGACGGACCTGCTTAACACACGTCCGAAAGATGTCTCCTTTAACGTCTCCCGACCCCTTATCACCACCTATCCGGTGCTGGTAACCACGATTGAAAACACCATGAGCCCCATCGGTACTAACCAGCCCGTGAGCATTGCTCGGGTGAAAGGCTATCCAACGAACTCGGACATTTATCGTTCATTCCCCAATGCCACCATTATCGATTATGATGATTACTACGAGGCGCTTGCCTCCGTTTCGTCCGGCGATAATCTGTATTTTATCGGCAGCAATATCGTGACCAGTACGTTAATCTCTCGCTACTTCACACACTCTCTCAATACTATCAAATATTATGATTGCCCCTGTAAAAGCAGCTTCTTTTTCACCCGTAAAGAGATGCCCGTACTACCCGAGATCCTGAACAGGTTTGTCAAAAGTCTGACGAATGAGGTCAGACGGGATGTTGCGCAAAATTGGCTTAATGTCGGCAATCTGGATTTTATTAACCAGCCTCTGGCGCTAACGAAGCAGGAAAGGAAATGGATAAAAAAGCACCCAACGGTCAATGTGCTGGTAACGTCCTTCCACCCTCCTTTTCTCATCACCGATAAAGAAGGAACCCCTCGCGGCATGATGGGCGACCTGCTTAATATCATCGAGCTGCAAACGGGAATGAAATTTGTGCCTGTCTCTTCCCCCGTGACACCCGCGGGCGAAGCCCTGCATCCTGAAGGAAACTGGGATATTTTTCCTGGCGCAATCTATACAGAGCAGCGTGAACATCAGGTCGCTTTCACCAATGCACTCATGATGTCACCCTATGTCTATGTCATAAAAAAAGATCGGATGAAAATCCACAAAATTCTGCCGGGTATGAAGGTCGGATTACCCCTTTATTACGGGTTGGGAGAAACGCTGAAAGCGCAGCACCCTGATGTGGAATGGGTGGCTGTCGACAATGCGAGTGCAGCATTTCATCAGGTTCAGGAAGGTAAGCTTGATGCGCTAGTTACCTTACAGCCCACGGCGCAATATATGCTCGACCATTACTATCCGGATTCGCAGATTTTCTTTCGCATTCAGGATATTCCTCGTGCGGCAATTACCTTTGCCCTGCCTCGCGGTGAACCTGAGTTAAAAAGTATTATTGATAAAGCCCTGAATAATTTACCGCCGAGCGAATTGCTGCGCTTAACCGAAAAATGGACAAAGATGCCCAATGTCACAATCGATACATGGGATCTTTATAGCCAGCAGTTTTACATTGTCACAGCTCTTGCGGTGTCACTGATAGTCAGTAGCCTGCTTTGGGGCTTTTATCTGCTACGCGAAGTGAATCGTCGTAAAGCGATACAGGGCGATCTGGAAAATCAAATCTCCTTTCGCAAAGCCTTGTCAGATTCTTTACCCAATCCAAGCTATGTGGTTGAACCCTCAGGTCTTATTGCCAGTCATAACAGCGCATTTGCTCAGTATTTCACCCCGGAATACTACGCGACAGCATCGTTGCCCTTAACGCATCCGCATTCGCCATTCTTAACCATCATGGCTGAATTTTCGGGCTTGCAACTCGACGAGAACGGCTATCGTCCCATCATTACGTGCGAGTTTGAAATCAGTAATGGCCTGGCGACGCGTTATATCAAACACTGGGTGACCTTTTGCGACATGCCTGCCAGCGCAGACAGGGTGTTCATTTGTGGCTGGGAAGACATCACTGAAACGCATTCTCTCATTCATGCACTCGAGGTTGAAAAAAACAAAGCCATTGACGCGACGGTAGCCAAGAGTCAATTCCTGGCCACGATGAGTCACGAGATTAGAACACCAGTAAGCTCCATTATGGGTTTTCTGGAACTGCTCGCCAGTCAAACACAGTCCGCTGAACAACAGGCGGAAGCCATGAAACTCGCGTATTCAACAGGACAATCTCTGCTTGGCCTGATTGGTGAAATCCTGGACGTCGACAAAATAGAGTCCGGCAAGTATCAGTTGCAGCCCGAATGGGTTGGCCTGGCAGACCACCTCATGATGATTTACCGTGCCTACCACACGCTCGCCGCCAGAAAAAACATTGCCTTAACGATCGAAAGTTCTATCGCTCAAAATAGCCTGGTCATGATTGATCCTCAGGCAATCAAGCAGGTCCTTAACAACCTGTTAAGCAATGCGTTGAAATTTACAGAGGCAGGTGGCGTAACGCTTCATGCTTCGCTGACTCAGGAAGATAACGACACGGCAAGACTGGTTATCCACGTCAAAGACTCCGGCTGCGGGTTAAGCGAAGAGGAACAAAAAGTGCTCTTCAAGCCTTACAGCCAGACACGATGTGGGCGTCAGCAAACGGGCTCAGGGCTTGGATTGCTTATTTGCAAACAGCTTGTCGCCAAAATGCAGGGTGAGATTAGCGTAAAAAGTTGTCCTGGCGTTGGGTCGACTTTCAGCATTTCTATCCCCGTTGCCATCATGTCACGCAAGAGCATGGTAGCCGATAACCATCAGAATTCCTGTCAGCTCTCAGCCCGTTTAAAGATCCTTATTGCGGACGATCACCCGACCAATCGTCTCCTTCTTAAAAGACAGCTGAATACGCTTGGCTATGCCGTGACAGAGGCTTGCGATGGCCAGGATGCGCTTATCAAAGCCAGTGAGCAGCATGTTGATTTGTTAATCACTGATATCAACATGCCAAAACTCGACGGGTTCGAGTTGACGCAGGCGCTACGTCAGAAAAATCACCCGCTAACGATATGGGGACTCACTGCCAATGCGCAAACGCACGAACGTGAGCGCGCGCTGAGCCATGGCATGGATCTGTGTCTGTTTAAACCCCTAACCCTGGATAGGCTAAAAATCCACCTGAGCCAACTGAATGTCGTCACGGCACCTTATACCGCGTATCAACATCTCGATATCGAAAGGCTTCAGGCCGATACCGAAAATGATCCGGAGCTCATACGCGAAATCCTGATGACCTTCATCGACGCTCTCCATGAAGATTTATCCCTGGCGCAACTGGCGTGGCAGGAGGAGGACTGGCCGGCGTTCAAAAAACGTATCCATCGTATTCATGGCTCCGCCGGCATACTTAATCTGATAGATTTGCGCAAAATATGCCACCAGCTCGAGTCCCTGGTCACTCCACCTGACGCTAAGATAATTACAAAGCAAATGGAAAAACTGGAAGCCTGCTCGGGCGAAATTGAACAGGAGATTGCACACTATCTTACCAACGCTGACGCCTGATCTGCCCTTTCCCGGAAGCGCTGTCATCCTTCTTTCGGGAAAGGATTTCTTAGGTAAATTCCCTACGGACTGCCTCGCCATGCTGGTTAAGCGTGGCCGCTCCCGTGCGGTAATGCGGATCCTGATAGCCGCTGAGCTTAATTGGGTTACCGGGCATCCGTACGCCACCGGCTTCAATCATCATATTTCTGACCTGCGTCTGCGGGAGTTCTACCGCTTCTGCCACGCTCAGAATGGGGGCTACGGGCACACCTGCGTCGTCCAGGCGCGCCAGCCAGACGGCGGAGGGTTGTCTGGACACTATCGCCTCAATTTCTGCCTTAAGCGCCGCCTGATTTTCCACGCGCTGCAGGTTCGTGGCGAAACGCGGGTCGACGCTCAACTCCGCTCGCCCAAGGGCGCGACACAATGCGTCGAACAACTTGTCGTTCCCACAACAAATGCTGATGGGTTTATCCGCTGTGCTGAATACGTCAAAGGGCGCCATATAGGGATGGCGGTTGCCAAGACGCGGTGGCGTGTGGTGTGTGGCGATGTAGCTCATCATTCCATGTTCAAGAAACGTGAGCGTCGAATCAAACATCGCGATATCCACCTGTACGCCGCGCCCCGTTTTTTCCCGTCCGTATAGAGCGCTGGCAATACCACTAAACAAATACAGCCCCGCACACAGATCGGAAATAGAGGTGCCCACTCTAACGGGAGGCCCGTCTGGAAAACCGGTCTCCATCATCAGGCCACTCATGCCCTGAATCACGGTATCATACGCAGGGGCATCTTTCAGTGGCCCGGTGTGACCAAACCCTGACGACGATGCGTAGATAAGCCGGGGATTAATCGTCTGTAAGGTTTTCCACGAGTATCCCAGTTTTTCCAGCGTCCCTGGGCGAAAATTTTCTGCCAGCACATCGGCTTTTTTCAGCATATTGATGAAGACTGCCCGGTCCGTGTCGGTCTTAAGATCGAGCACCACGCTCTCTTTGCCCCGATTAACGAAGCTGTAATATAAAGACTGACCGTTTAGAAACGGGCCGTACATCCGGGTATCATCTCCGTGGCCGGGCGGCTCGATTTTAATCACGCGTGCGCCCAGGTCGCATAAAATTTGCGTACCGAACGGGCCATTCAGTACATGTGTCATATCAATCACCAGAAGGCCGCTAAAAGGCCCTGGTACGTTCGTTTCATTCATGACGTTAAGCTCAGTGTGGGTTGCGAAAAACCATCAAGGCTTCTCGCAACCAAAATGCGAAAGTGCGACTTAAGAAAAGAGGCGGCTGATGTATATCCACATCGGTGCAGTGATCATAAAACCCACGACGCTGACAGCCAGGGAGGCGGTACCGGAACGTGTATAGGTATTAAACCGACTGGCGATGATAATGCCGGAGAAGGCTGGAGGCAGTGCGCCAACCAAAACGGTCATCTGGAGCTGCTCCGCATTGAGATGGAATAGCACGCCCACGATCAGCAAAATCAACGGCATAAGTATCAGCTTAAGGAAGGTGTTATAAACAATCTCCAGACTGAGTTCGAACTTATGGGCCGCCAGCGTAAGCCCGGCTGCGAATACCGCTACACCCGAGTTAGTTTTGGCGATGAGATTGAAGCACGGATCCCAGGAAGCCGGAATTTTTATACCAAGCAGTACCAAAATCGTGGCCAGCAGCGGCACCCAAACTACGGGTTCTTTAGCTGCAGATATAAGCGCATCAAATTTGCCTCCTTTCATGCCCTCTTTACCCTCAGCAGGATTGAGTAAATACAACCCGAGAGGAATCGTAATCGCGTTCACAATAATCGAGATGATGGCGACCACCAGCCCGGTTGAAACCGAGGCACCGTAGATGGGGTCAAGCACGGCAAACCCAAGAAAACCTACAGTGGGTGAACCCGCTATCAGCGCACAGACTGCTGCTTCCGCCCGGGTTCGTTTGAAGAATTTGTAACAGCTGAACCAGGAAAACAGAAAACAGCCCACGATGACAACCAGCGAAATCAGCGTCAGCCGGGAGTCGGCAAAGATCATGTCGCGATTCGCTCGGGCAATCGACACAAAGAGTGCCGCAGGGAGCGCATAATTTAGCACCAGCTTGTTAAGCGCCCTTGCCTGCTCCTCATCAAAAGCCTGGCGCTTACCGCTGACATACCCCAGCAGCATAACGACGATGATGGGCAACAAATCGCCGGTAAAAAAAGTAAACATAACGATATCCTTACGATCTCCCCTCTGCGCTACACCAGAGGGGAAGTTAATGCGGGGAGTGTCTTAATGACTGGCCAGATGTTTAGGATTCAGCCTTGTAATATGACCGCTCTCTGTGCCCACCTCTGGATCAATCACCACATTAATGATTGAAGGCTTTCTGGATTCAATGCTGGCCGTGAGCGCGTGACGGATCTCTTCTTCGTTTGTCGCGTTAAAGCCCAGCCCACCAAAGGCATCCATGAGTTTGTCATAGCGCGCGTGGCGTAGCAGATCTGTCGGTGAGGGGTCGCCCTTGCCGCTGAGATCTTTCCCATCACCGCGATAGATCCCGTTGTTATTGAAGATGATGACGGTCACAGGCAGGCCGTACCGACAGACGGTTTCGATGTCCATGCCGCTAAATCCGAACGCACTGTCGCCTTGAATCGTCACCACCGGGTTGCCGGTTGTGGTGCTGGCTCCGATGGCATAGCCCATCCCTATTCCCATAACACCCCAGGTCCCACAATCCAGGCGGCGGCGAGGTTTATACATTTCGATAATGTTTCTCGCATTATCCAGCGTATTGGCCCCTTCATTGACGAGGTAAATATCGGGGTAGTCGGCGAGCACATCGCGGATCGTTCCAAGTGCGTTGAAATAGTTCAGCGGAGCGGTGACAGTGTTCACTTTCGCCTGCATTTTATCGGTATTGACCTGTTTATGGACGTTCAGGATATCGCGCCACGCCAGGGGTACGCTGAACGGATTTTGGGTCAATACAGACACCATTTTCTCCATTCCTGAGCTGATATCGCCCACAACCGGTGCAGCAATTTTTCGGTTGCTGTCGATTTCCTGAGGTTCAATATCCAGTTGAATAAACTGCACATCCTCTGACCACCCTTTTTTACCGTGACCGAGCAGCCAGTTGAGACGGGCCCCCACAAGCATCACGACATCGGCATTCTCCAGTGCAAACGAACGCGCCGCCGCCGCCGAGAGCGGATGCGTGTCTTCCAGCAGCCCCTTGGCCATGGACATAGGAAGAAAGGGAATCTGAATACCCTCTATAAAGTTGCGGATCGTTTCATCAGCTTGGGAATACGCCGCCCCTTTTCCAAGGATGACCAGCGGACATTCAGCCTTTTCCAGCAGCGATATCGCACGAAGGATCGAAACGTCATCCGGCTGCTGCCTGAAGGCCAGTTGTTCAAGCTTAACAATACTTTTTTGGGCCTCGGTGACGCTCAGCGTGGCGGACAAAACGCCTGCCGTCAGATCGAGATACACCCCACCCGGCCGCCCGGACGTCGCTGCACGCATAGCGCGTGCCAGCGCAATACCAAGATCTTCTGGCTTGTTGACACGATAAGAGGCTTTAGCATAGGGTTTAGCCGCATTCATCTGGTCCAACTCTTCGTAATCGCCTTGCTGAAGGTCGACGATGGCACGGTCGCTGGAGCCACTGATCATAATCATCGGAAAACCGTTTACCGTGGCATTGGCAAGGGCTGCCAGCCCGTTCATAAAGCCCGGCGCGGAAACGGTCAGACAAATTCCTGGCGTTTGGGTGAGATACCCGCGGATGGCCGCAGCATGACCTGCTGATTGCTCGTGACGAAAACCGATATAGCGAATGCCTTCCTCCTGTGCATGTCGCGCCATATCCGTAATGGGAATACCCGCGACCCCATAAATACAGTCAATATTGTTTTGCTTAAGTGCCTCGACGATAATATGCATACCGTCAGTCAGTTCTTGTTCTTCCGACATTATGAATTGCCTCTGAAGTCTTTAAAAAGAGGAGCCAACGCTCCTCTAGAATTAAATGGCGTTGCTATTTTTGAGCGCCGTAATCTCGTCATCGCTATAATTGAGCTCCTTCAGGATCTCAACCGTGTGCTCGCCCAACAGAGGGGCTGATTTAATTTCAGGCGTAAACCCAGAGAATTTCATTGGGCATCCCACCGTCAGATATTTTCCACGCAAAGGTTGCTCAACTTCGACGACGCTGCCGCTCTCTCTTAATGAGGGATCATGCGCGATTTCTTTCATGCTGAGTACCGGGGCGCATGGAATATCAAATGAGGAGAGATAAGCCACGGCTTGATGCTTATCCAGAGTCAATGTATATTTTTCGATAACATCAAAAATCTCGAAAATTTTTGGCTGACGCACCTTCGCGGTGTTGTAAGCGTTATCGTCAATCCATTCCGGTTTGCCGATAGCGTTACACGTATTGGCCCAGTTCTGCTCCTGAATGGTAAAATAAATATACGCGTTAGGATCGGTTTCCCATCCTTTGCATTTCAGGATCCATCCAGGCTGACCGCCACCGCCAGCATTCCCTCCGCGAGGAACAGCATCGCCGAACGTTCCATCAGGATATTGCGGATACTCTTCCAGATAGCCCACTTTTTCCAGACGCTGCTGATCGCGCAGTTTTACGCGACAAAGATTAAGAACCGCATCCTGCATCGACATGGTGACGCGCTGGCCGCGGCCCGTTTTTTCCCTGTGCAAAAGCGCGGCAAGCAGCCCAATCAACAGGTGCATACCCGTATTACTGTCTCCTAAGGCCGCAGCGCTCACCAGCGGCGGACCATCCCAGAAGCCAGTTGTAGACGCTGCTCCGCCTGCTGCCTGGGCGACATTTTCGTATGCCTTCACATTGACGTAAGGAGAGCATGCGTTAAATCCTTTAATCGAGCCGAAAATAAGTCGTGGGTTAATTTCCTGAATATGTTCCCAGGTGAATCCCATGTGATCGATAGCACCAGGGTGAAAATTTTCGACCAACACATCGGCTTCGCGGATCAATTTTTCCATCACTGCTTTTCCTTCAGCAGTTTTGGTATTTAATTCGAGCGAACGCTTATTACTGTTCAACATCGTAAAATAGAGCGCGTCAATATCTGGGATATCTCGCAGCTGGCGGCGTGTCACATCGCCCACGCCTGGTCGTTCAATTTTAATGACGTCTGCACCAAACCACGCCAGCATTTGCGTACAGGATGGACCAGACTGCACACCGGTAAAATCCAGAATTTTAATACCCTGAAGAGGAGTAGACATGATGATACCTTTACTCAAAAGATGCTATGCGCAGAGACACCGTCCACAGGGTGAGTGCCTCTGCGAGGGAAATAACGTCGGTATTTAGCACTTCTCCGACATCAAAAAAGATTGGCTAGTCGGCGACAAGCGCAGTGCTGTCCATCACAATGCCGTCCTCTGCCCCTTTCAGCGCCAGGTTGGCTTCATAATACTTATGTTCGGTCAGCAGCTTTTTAGCCTTTACAACAGCACTGCGGGTTTGCTTCAGCGGCATCAGGCAGACGTTCTCCATTACGCTAATACCGGCCAGACGTAGTTCTTCGACCGCGCCTTTTTTGTCACCAATTTCTAGTTTTTTATTGGCTCGCTTGATAGCCTCTTGTTTTTCTGGTGACGCGACGAAATCCTCAGAAATACCCATCGCGGCATCAACGGCCACATAGTTGTCATCTTTTAGGCCTGCTTTTTTATTGGTACGGAAGTATTTTGACCAGTCCGTACTGTCATCGGCCAACAGCGCTGCGGCACGATTTGTCAGTGTTTCAGCTTTATCCGGGTGTCCCTGAAATAAGGCCACGCGGGCTAATTGAATATCGTGAAGTGCATTCTTTCCCTGAGCGGCAATTTGATCGGCGGCGCGGACCTGCTGTGCAGTTACATTCGTAGCGGAATCAGAAGTTGTCGATGCTGTCGCTGCTGACGCTAGCGCGGGGGCCGCTGCAATCATGGCTGCAACCAAGGTGACCAATGCAAAACGTTTCATAATTGAATTTTCCTTTGATTTAAATATTAAGTGAAACCGAAGTCATATTAGCCTTTGCAAACACGGGTTGATATCAGAGCGACGAGGCCGTTTTGAGCGATGTGGATGACACGTGTAAGAACCAGACGAGGGTGTGTTGCACACTTTCTGATGGGCAACTCACTACGGCATCAATAAAATACCCCTTAACAGTCGCCCTATTAAATTCCATCTCAAAACAAAGGTGTAGTAATGTTGCTTATTGATCGTAATACCCTGAACGGTCTCAATGAAAAGATTCTTGAGAAATATAAAAAAACCGCCTTTAGCCTTGCCTTGCTGCTGCTGGTTTGCGGTATATTATGTTTGTTTTTCCCCTTTTATGCCGGGGTTGCACTCAGTTACTTAACCGGTGTATTACTCGTCGCCTGCGGTATTTTTTCCCTGACCAGCATCTATACCTTCAGAAAAAGTGGAAAACTGGCTATCTTTTGTTTGATTATCTTCGGTCTGATCTATTCAGTTATGGGCGTCGCGGTATTTCTGAGCCCACTCGTCGGAATGAATATACTCTCGGCAACAATATGCTTTGTATTTTTGCTGGCCGGTATATGTCGTCTCTCTGCGGCCTTTAAAAACGCCATCATGGTCGGCCGTTACTGGTGTATGCTGATCGGTTTTTTGGATTTGGTTATTGCTTTCATTTGGCTGGGCGCCAACGAAGACACAACTTTTGTGCTGACATCGGTGTTTATTGGTCTGGAAATGATATCCAGTTCATTTACCTATTTCATTCTTTATAACAAATTTTGGCACCTGCTAAAAAGATCAGCAATTCATTACGCTTAACATGACTTCTATCTTATTGACTATCTAACATCAGGACAAACGCGATGAAAAATATTTGTAAATCATTTCTTGTTATTGCCACGTTCACGACATTGATCGGCATGGCTCATGCAGAGAAACTCAACGAGAATATCCCGCAGGATATGACCTGCAAAGAATTTGTTGATATGAACCCAAAAGCGATGACGCCAGTGGCTTTCTGGATCATTAACAAAGACACACAGTTTAAAGGGGGTGATTACGTTGACTGGCATGAAGTCGATACCACATCCGTGCCCTTGCTGATTAAAATCTGCAAATCTAAACCTGAGTCTAAACTTCAACAATGGATTAATGACATCCGCTAAATTCCGCAGGCCTCATGCGTAATATCGCTGGGGCCTGAAAAGTCATTCGTGGTTCAAACCCTACAAAAATGGCCCCTCTCTCCACGATACTTTTACAGCATTTGAGTAAAGTAACACTTTACTGTAGCAGGAATAACGAAATGAAAATAATCACTGCCGCCGTGCTCTTTCCGGCTTTTTTTTGGCTTCTGGATCATCTGTGCGCCCCATCAATTGTTCCGGCAAAACTGGCCTATCACTTTGTAAAAACATTATCCGAAATCATCATTCAGCAATGTTAAATTCACATGTGCTGGTTTTATTAAATAGATGATTGCCGTACTGAGAGCATTGCCCGCCGCCTGACCGGATACAACGCCTTCAGATAACAAATTTCTCATTGTTGTCTCCCCATCAGCAGGTGGAAAAACAGCATCAGCACCAGCCAGCCGGGGATCATCCAGCTGATGACGATAAAGGTCGGCTCCTGAAACGTGATAGCCCCCAGACGCTCACCGATGAGATAGGCCACCGGCCCGCCCAGGGTCGCCAGCGCGGTCAGCAGCCAGCCCGGCAAGGTGGTGGTGCGGGTGAGTTGCGTCCAGACGCAGGCAAACATCAGCCACAGGGCTATCATCCATAGCGGCATCAGCGATGCACCGGTGAAGGCGATGAGCCCCGTCAGCGCCCAGAGGGTATCAAGCAGCCCGCCCGTGACGGCCAGCACCAGGGCATACCCCCAGTATGATGGCGGCAGCATCAGCCAGGCCAGCACCGCCAGCGCAAACCAGATGACAAGCCCCTGCTCGCGAAACAGCACCACCAGCGTCCAGTAGAGATCAAACCCGATAGCCAGCAGGAACACCTGCCCGTACCGTTTCATACACGTTCCGCAGTCAGTTGCACCACGCTGATGGTACGGGCGTTAAACCCGGCTTCACAGTAGCCAAAATAGTACAGCCACATCCGGCGGAAACGTTCATCAAACCCCAACTTTTCAATCTCCTGCCAGGCGTGAACGAAACGCTGCCGCCAGTGCGCCAGCGTCCGGGCGTAATCGGGGCCCATATCGAAGAGGTTACGTACCACAAAATCGGTATGGCGCGTCATCAGCGCGTTGATGGCGGTAATGCTGGGTAAAAAGCCGCCGGGGAAGATGTAACGCTGAATAAAATCAACGCTTTTGCTGTAGGCGTGATAGCGCTGGTCCTGGATGGTGATGGCCTGAATAGCCATGCGCCCACCCGGGCGCAGGCGCGACTGACAGGTCCGGAAAAAGGTTGGCAGATACTGCTGTCCGACGGCCTCAATCATCTCAATCGACACCAGCTTATCGTAGACCCCGGTCAGATCGCGGTAATCGCAAAGCAACACCTCGACGCGATCCTGCAACCCCGCCCGGGCGATCCGTTCCGTGGCCCAGTGGTACTGCTCCTGCGACAGAGTGGTGGTGGTCACCCGGCAGCCGTAATGTCGGGCGGCGTATTCCGCCATCGCCCCCCAGCCGGTGCCAATCTCCAGCAGGTGATCGTTCTCACTGAGCGCCAGCTGGTCGCAGAGCCTCGCCATCTTGGCCTGCTGGGCCGCAGTGAGATCCTGCGTATCAGCAGTAAACAGCGCGCTGGAGTACAGCAGCTGCTCATCAAGAAAATGGGCGTAAAAGGAATTGCCGAGATCGTAATGGGCGGCAATATTGTCACGCGCCTGAGCACGCGAGTTGCGCCGCATCCAGTGGCGGAGCCGTTCCACGGGCTTACCGAACAGGCGAAATCCTTTTTCCAGTTGGCCGAGGATCTGGCTGTTAAGCGCGATCAACTCCAGCAGCGGCGTGAGCTGTGACGTCTCCCATTCGCCATCCATCCAGGCTTCCGCCGCGGCGAGGCTGCCTCCGGTTAAGATGCGCCAGTACACGCCTGGAGAGAGAACCTGCACCTGGGCGTGGAGCGCGGCAGAAGTATCACCAAACTGGAACGTCTGCGCGCCATCACGCAGCGTCAGCGAGCCGCCGCGTAAGCCCTTCAACAGGCGAAAGAGTAACCAGCGCGCGACGCGAACATTGCGCGGGATATCGGGTTCAAGCACAAAGACGGGATCGCTCATGAGCGTTCACTCCTGCTGAGGGGATGGTTATGCAGCGGCACGCGTTTCAGCCACAGCCTGAGCGCCTGCCAGTAAATCGCTAAAACGGTTTTAAGGGTCATCAACGGAATACGCACCAGCAGCGATCGCAGCGCCCCGCGCGTTAGCGGCTCCCGGCGCAGCGTCAACGTGGCATCAAACACCCTGGACGCCTGATGGTTTTCAATATGCATGTGCAGCGTCTTGTCCGGGCTGTTGAAGCGCCAGTGGTAGACCATGTCCATCGGGTTGAACGGCGAAACATGAAACGCTTTCACCGTGGGCTGCGCGTCCTGCCCCTCCACCGCGTAGTAATGACGTTCATTCCAGGGCGTATTGCGTACCTCGGCGAGCACCCAACGCAGGGTGTCCTGCGCGTCATAGCAGTAGTAGAAATTGACCGGATTAAAATGGAAGCCGAAATAACGCAGCTGCGTCAGGAGCATGACCCTTCCTGTCGGACGTTCGCCGGTCAGGCTTTCCAGCCGCAGCAGGACCTGCTCTTTAAGCGGCGTGCCCAGCGGGTAATCCGCATCATAAAACGCCGCTGGCGCAAAGCGGTTTCGCCGCACGCCTACGCTGGGCAGCGCGTCCAGCTCATCCAGATCGAGCCAGGCCATAAAGACGCGGTAGGTAAAGCGATGCGCTGTCGGCTGCAGGCGGCGATGCCGCAATGCGCCGTGGTAAAGGCAGCTGTTCATCTCAGTTTTCCTCGCCCGCAATCGCGTTGACCACGTCCAGCGCGCTGCGCACGCCATCTTCGTGAAAACCGTTGTACCAGTACGCCCCGCAGAACCAGCTTCTCTGCTGCCCGTTTATTTCTCCGCGTCGCGCCTGGGCGCGCCAGCTTTTCGGGTTAAACAGCGGATGCTCATAGACAAAACGGCGCAGGACAAAGCGGTCTTCTACGGGCGTTTCCGGGTTGAGGGTGACGCAAAACAGCGGGCTGCCTGCGGGCAGGCCCTGCAAAATGTTCATGTTGTACGTCACGCAGGCGCTGGCCTGAACCTGTTCGCTCAGGCGATAGTTCCAGCTGGCCCACGCACGCTTACGCACCGGTAGCCAGCGTGGATCGCTGTGAAGCACGACCTCATTACGCTGCCAGCCGATATCCCCCAGCACTTCGCGTTCTGCCTGGGTTGGATCGGCGAGCATCGCCAGCGCCTGGGCGGAGTGACAGGCAAAGATCACCTGATCGAAGGTGTGACTTTCGCCCTCTACCGCAATCTCGACCCCCTGCGGGTGGCGGATAACCTGCTGCACGGGCGCGCTGAGGTGTAGCGTTAGGCGGTCTCCCAGTTTATCCATCATGTCGCGAATGTACTCTCGGGAGCCGCCCGGCACCACGTACCACTGCGGACGATGCGTGACGTCCAGCAGGCCGTGGTGTTCAAAAAAGCGCAAAAAGAGCGGCAGCGGGAAGCGCTTCATCTCCTGCAACGACGAAGACCAGATAGCCGCCCCCATAGGCAGGATGTAGTGACGCGCAAAGAACGGCGTGAAGCCGTGCTGTTGCAGGAAGGTTTGCAGCGTGGCGCGCTCGTCAATCTCCGCCTTAAGCGTCTGTTTTGCCAGCCGGTTAAAGCGTACGATCTCTTTCAGCAGCGTCCAGAACGCAGGGTTAACCAGATTACGGCGCTGGGCAAACAGCGAGGTCAAGGTGTGACCGTTGTACTCGAGCCCACTCTGCGGGTTGTGCACCGAAAAACTCATCTGCGTTTTTTGCCCGCTGATGCCCAGTTCACTGAGCAGCCCCATAAAGCGCGGATAGGTGCGGTCGTTGTAGACGATAAAGCCGGTATCGATGGCATACGTGCCCTGGGGCGTGTCGATATCCACCGTCGCGGTATGCCCACCAGGGGTGGGCTGCGCTTCAAACAACGTTACCTGATGGTGCCCGGCGAGTCGCCAGGCGCAGGTTAAGCCGGCAATGCCGCCGCCGATAATCGCGATGTTCATGGTCGCACCATCCTGCGCAACAGCGCGCGTTGAAGAACGTCCGGCAGGCCGGAGAGCAGGCGCAGCACCAGGCTAAAGCCGGCGGGAAACGCGATATGATCCTTCTCTTTTTCCAGCCCGTGGCGGATGGCTTTTACCGCCGCGTCCACGTTTACGCGCCCCGGCATTGAGAAATCGTTTTTACGGGTCAGCGGCGTATCGACAAAACCAGGCGAAACAACCGTGACGGCAATGCCTTTGGTTTCCCAGTCGAGACGCAGCGTACTGGCAAACCAGGTCAATGCGGCTTTGGAAGCGCCATAGGCTTCGGCGCGCGGGAAGTGCAGCCAGTGCGCCATGGAACTGACCAGCACCACGCGGTTTCCGGAGACCAGCTGCGTTTGCAGCGCAGCCAGGCAGTTCACCGGCCCCATGAAATTGGTGGTCATCACCCGCTCGACCAGCGCGGCATCCACCACGCCATTATCAAGATATTCGCAGGTACCGGCGCAGAGGATCACCGTATCGGCAGCGCAGCCCTGCAGCGCCTGGAGACAGGCTTCCCTGTCGGTCATGTCGAACAGGCGAATCGTGATATTGGGGCTGTGCTGTTGCAACGACGCCAGACGCGCTGGATCGCGCCCGCAGGCAATCACCCGGTAGCCGTCATCGGCGTAGGATGTCGCCAGCCCAGCCCCAATGCCCGAACTTGCGCCGGTAATCAGGACCGTTTTCATGATTTCACTCTCCGCTTAACGCCGCGGACGGCCCAGCCGAGTACGGGCAGATGCTCATAAATCATCTCTCCCGCATCGTAGTAATCGCGCTGGCGAATAATGCGATCGTTGTGCATGTTCACCACCGAACACCCCGGCAGATGACGCAACGCCCCACCCGCAATGCGCGGGTGCGACCAGTGCATAACCCAGGTCACCACAAAGCGGTCGCCCTGCTGTAACGGCGCATCGACGGTAAATCGGCACTCCTGAACGTTGGCCAGCAGATGGGTGAAGTAGCGCTGAAGCGCCAACAGCCCGTGATGTTCGCCAAAGGGATCGACGAGCGTGGCATCGGAATGATAAATCTCCGCCAGCGCCGACGGTGGCTGAGTATCCAGCGCGACGTAATAGTTAACGAAGCGACTGATAACGGTTGGCAACGTGCTCATGGGACACATCCTGGGTATTAATAACGTAGCGTAATCACATAATTTAAACTTACACAATTAACGTTATTTGTCCAAGTTTGTGCGCAACTATTTATTTTACCCTATTCTTTTCAAGAAGATAAAAGCATCCATCAAGTGCAGGTTTTCAGCCAAAATTAGACGGCATCGTCACGCCCATATTTTTTTAGGGATAACCTTAAGGAAAATATCCCTTTTCTCTTCCAGACTTATCCTTTTAATTCATAAGGATGTCATGCGATGAAAAGGTTACTGATGGCACTCTTTGCCAGCCCGGAATCCCTTCTGCAGGTAATTAGTCACCAGGAGATTATCGAAGCCGTAGAGGATGGCGACCGCATCATCATCGATCAGGACGGAAACGCCTCGGTGAACTACAAAAGTAACGAGGTACGGCAGGACTTTCTGCGCCATGTCAACGCGCTGAAGAGGGCCTGAAATGGGAACGGCAATATTCATGGTGTTGATGGTCTGTGGGTACTGGTACACCAGTCGCGATCTCTCAACGCGTTTCAAAATTAAGCGTTCGTTCGGCTGGGATGTCTATTTTCTCGTTGCGCTGTATGGCTGTATTTTCGTTCTTCAGGGGGTGATTGCCACCGGCCTGCTCTGGCTGATACTGCTGGCCCTCTCGGCCGCAGACAACAAGTTCCACTTCACTTCGGATAAATATTCCGACTGGCAAATTGATTTTATGAACTGGAGTTTCCTGGGGATCCAGGCTCCGGTGGTGGTGATGCTGGCATTCGCCATACTGTTCTGTCTGTACCGTTCTAACTGGGCGGGCAGCGCCAGGCTGGACGGTGACGGCAGGAAAAAACTCTACAAGCGCCTGGCGCAGTCCAGCGGCATCGAACAGGTGCTGTATCAGTGCATGGAGCAAGGGGAACTGGCGCAGGTGGCGCTGAGGTCGCGGCGGATTTATATCGGCATGATCCACACCGCCACGCTGGAGTATGAAAAGACGGCCAATATCGTACTCATCCCGATGCTGAGCGGCTACCGCGACGAAAAAACGATGAACCTGCGCATCGAAAATAACTACAGCAGATGGTACGACGAGCACGGCATTACGCTTGATTCCGATCCGCGCAGCGCCATGGACTTCCGCAAGGTGATTATGCTCAACCAGATTGAGAGCATTTCGTTATTTGACCCCGCCAGTGCCAGCGCGCTGGAAATGGCTCAGGAGGAGAATGCCGACCGCTAGCCGCCCCCCGTAGCGGCGCAGAGGGATAGCGCAACGTTTTAATACTGTCGCAAGGACAAAGCGTGTAAACTACGTTTAGTAGATAAATTCAGGGGGGAATATGGTCGTTAAGCGCTTAAGAAAAGAAGATCGACGCGTTCAGTTACTGGAGGTTGCACGCGGCATTGTTCGTCAGCAAGGCACCGAAGCGCTCACGCTGGGCTATCTGGCCGAGCGGGCGAACGTCACCAAACCGATTCCCTACGATCACTTTGGCGATCGTGAGGGATTGTTGATGGCGCTTTACCAGGATTTCAGCGATCGACAGCTCAAAAAATTCCGCGAGACGCTGGACAGGGACAATAAAACGCTCGCTGACACCCTTCGTTTTTTCAGTGCGGCCTATATCGACTGCGCCATCAGCGCCGGGCCTGAAACTGGCCCGATAGCGGCTGCCCTGTCCGGGTCCCGCGCGCTGCAAGATTTTCGCGAAGCCTGCGTTGCCGACTGTGCAGACTGCCTGCGCACCGCGCTTGCGCCATTCATCACCTTAAAAGGAGTACGGGGCGAAGCAGCGCTGACGGCGATTATCGGTGCGGCGGACGCGCTCAGCACCGCAGCCGGTAACGGGATTCTGGCGCGTAACGTCGCCGAAGAGATGCTCAACGGCGCGATGTCTGGCGTACTGGATACCTACGTCGATAGCACAAAATGAGCGGATGGGCAGATTGACAACTAAGTTACCAATAGTAAGATAAAACCTCATTCACTCCCCCTTGTGAGGTGGCTATGTCTGCTACAACCGCAATAAATACTGCGCTGATCGTTACGGCTCACCCGGTCAAAAACGCCCTAAACCATTCCCTCTCGGCGCGTATTGCCGCGACCCTGCGTGAGCAAGGTGTGCAGGTAGAGATAGCCGATCTTCATGCGGAAGGCTTTTCTCCGGTGATGTCCGGTGCCGATCTTGACCTGTATCACGGCGACGCCAGCGCGCTTCCCGCCGAGATCCTGCGTGAACAGCAGCGGGTTGATCGGGCAGACATGCTGGTCTTCGTCTTCCCCATCTACTGGTGGTCCGTTCCCGGTATCCTGAAAGGCTGGTTTGATCGGGTACTTACCCTGAACTGGGCGTACAAAGTGGCAGCTGATGGCCGGATCCAGGGCAATTTACGCGACGTGCCGGTTCGCCTTATTGCTACCGCCGGTAGCGACCTTGCCGGGTTCGATAAACACGGTTACACCAACGCGATGCAGGCCCAGATCGTTGACGGCGTTTTCGGCTTCTGCGGCCTTAAGAACGTGAAGCTTGATATTCTTTATCAGGCCGATACCGCAACGCCGCAGCAGGTTGAGGATTTCCTGCAAACGCTCGGTCATATTCATTAAGTATTACGCTTTACCGGTGGCGTAATCGGCACACGTTTATGCGTCGATTACGCCCCGCTCAACGCAGCGTGATCGATTATTTTTTCAAGTCCACTTTTCAGTTGTTCGATAACCTCCTCCACCTCCATACCCATTTGCGCATGAATAATGGCCCCGTCGATGAGTATCATAATTTCATTAAGTATTTGCGGATCGGTAATATGGGTTAACGCGGCAATATTGGCTTTTGTTTCTTGTTTATGGCTGCGGCATATTTCTTTTATCTCGCGTTCAATCTCTTCTGATTTCGCCTCTGCGCTGGCGTTGATAAACGCACAGCCGTGGAAGTCGGGCGACATAAACCAGTCCTGAAGCGTTGCGGATAAGGCCTGCGCCGGTGTTTTACCCTTCGCCAGATGCAGACGTAACGCGGTGACGAAGTCGTTTATCCATAATTCATGGCGGTAATTCAGATAGGCCAGAATAAGTAAACTTTTACTCGGAAAATGGCGATAAAACGTCACTTTGGTGACGTGTGCCTGCTTAATGATGGTATCCACGCCCGTTGCTTTAAACCCTGTGGAATAAAACAGGTCATGCGCGGTAAGCACTATTTTATCCCTGACGCTCATTTTCTCGTCTTTATTTTTGATGGATGTTTTCATCCAATTCCGTCCTCAAATGATGTATTGACAGCATTATTTTTCAGGCATAGATTAACGCAAGTAGACAGACCTGTCTACCTAATATCAACCTGAGGTATGACTATGAATACGCGCCCACCGTTACCGCCATTTACCCGTGAAACGGCCATTGAAAAAGTGAGGCTGGCAGAGGATGGCTGGAACAGCCGCGACCCGGCAAAAGTCGCCCTTGCCTACTCGCTGGATACGAAATGGCGAAACCGCGCAGAATTCGCCACCAACCGGGAAGAAGCGCAGGCTTTTCTGGACCGCAAATGGAAGAAGGAGCTGGATTATCGGCTGATCAAAGAGCTGTGGGCATTTACGGATAACCGGATTGCCGTGCGCTATGCCTATGAATGGCATGATGATTCAGGCAACTGGTTCCGTTCTTATGGCAATGAGAACTGGGAGTTTGATAAGGATGGTCTGATGACGCGCCGTTTCGCCTGCGTTAATGACATGCCCATCAAAGAATCGGAGCGGCTGTACCACTGGCCGCTGGGCAGACGCCCTGACGACCATCCCTCTTTGAGCGATCTTGGGTTATAGGAAATCAGGTGTTACCTGAAGGTGTGACCCTTAACCGAAGTCCCACTCAGGTAACACAATTAACCCTATGAAGCCGACTTGGGCCGCAGGTTTTCGTCAAACACCAGCCGCTTGCGCCCCTCTTCCACTTCACGCAGCGGCTCTACCTGATGCATCGTGTGTTTGCAGCGCTCCACCAGAACCTGATATTCACGGGTGCCCTGCTTTTTCCATGCCATTTCCTGCTCGCTGAGCTGGCGTATCGCTTTGGCCGGGCTGCCAATAATCAGATAATTGGCAGGCATTTCGGCTTTGGCTTTCACAAACGCCGCCGCGCCAACGATGCTGTTTTCACCGATGATCGCGCCGTCCATCACCACGGCATTCATCCCCACCAGCGCGTTTCGGCGGATCACGCAGCCGTGCAGGATCGCGCTGTGGCCGATATGCCCGTCTTCCTCAACAACCGTGTCCTGTTCCGGGAACCCGTGCATCACGCAGTTATCCTGAATGTTCGCACCATCTCTAATGACGATACGACCAAAATCCCCGCGCAGGCTGGCGTTGGGGCCAACGTATACGCCTTTGCCGAGGATCACGTCACCAATCAGCACCGCCGTCGGGTGAACGTAGCTCTCTTCGGGCACGACCGGCGTCAGGCCGTCAATTTGATAAACAGGCATACTTTCTCCTTAAACGCTATGCAGACCACCAAAGCGCTGGTAATAGAGCGTGCCGGGCACGGGCAGTTCACCCACGGACGTTTCGCCCTTCTCGGTGACGAACGCCTGCGCTCCCGGCGCGACGCGCTGGTAGATGTTGATACAGAGCTGTCGCGCGTTTTGCCCCGCCCAGTGCGCCGGAAGTAACTCCTCGGGCAGCAGCGGATCTTTAAGCACGACGCGACGGTAGAAATGGATAAGTAGCAGCTGGATCTGGAAGCAGCGCTCGGGAGTGAGATCTTCCGGCGCGGCCTCTTTCAACAGCGGCAGCAGCGGACGAAACGAGTCGATGAACGTCTCGTACATCATGTTTTGTTCGGTAAGCTGCCAGCACTCCTCAACCCGCGCACGCAGCGCGGCACGGGAGAGCGCCAGCGGGGAGTGGGCTTCAAAGAAGATGACGTTTTCCGCCACGCCCGCGTCGTGCAGAAGCGACTGCACGTCCGCCAGATGCTGTGACGGCGACGCCATCAGGCTGGGGGCCAGGGTGCCAAACCCCTGCCAGATGAGCTGCTTTTTGACGTCGGCGAGCGTGGTTTTATCCAGCCCTTCCGACAGCAGCAGCAGCCATTTGCCATCCCAGGCGGGCAGTTCGGCGCGGTAGATTTTATTCTCCGCGCGGCGCGTCAGACGCAGCCCTTTGTCGCTCAGGCGGTAAAAGCTGCGACGGCCAATGCGCGAAACGTCCAGCCAGCCCTCTTTATTGAGGCGGAACAGCGCGGTGCGCACAAAACGTTCGCCAAACCCCATCCCCTCCAGCAGGGCTGCCAGGCTTCCGAGCCAGATTTCGCCGCCGCGATGGGACAGCGCATCGCCGTATAACGAAGAGATAAGCGATGTCCCGCTGATGGGTACTGAGCTGACGGCGTGCTGGATAAAGGCATCAAGTTTATTCATGTGATTCATTCTGGTGAGGTTTTTTTTATGGATGAATCATAGCATACGAATGAGGGGGTGTACCCTCACCCTAACCCTCTCCCAAAGGGAGAGGGAACGTAAGACTACCTCTCCCTTTGGGAGAGGACTGGGGTGAGGGGAAATAAACCTCAACCGTTCGCCGCCACCTTACGCAAATCAAACACCCGGCACGCCTTGCCTTCCGAGCGTGGGATGCTGCCGCAGTTAACAATCGTCACGTCGGTCGAGATCCCCACCATCGATTTGATGCGGTGGCGCAGCTGGTGGCACACCTGGCAGCGCTGTTCGTGGGTCAGGGTTAAGCTGCTCTCTTTTAGCTCCACCTTCACAGAAAGTGAATCAAGATGCCCGCGGCGGTTCACCTCCAGCTGGTAATGCGGAGAGAGATGTTCGAACTTAACGATCTCCTCTTCCAACTGAGACGGGAAGACGTTCACGCCGCGGATGATCAGCATGTCGTCGCTGCGCCCGCTGATGCGATCCATGCGGCGCATGGTGCGCGCGGTGCCGGGCAGCAGACGCGTCAGATCGCGGGTGCGGTAGCGGATCACCGGCAGCGCCTCTTTGGTCAGCGTGGTGAACAGCAGTTCGCCCTGCTGGCCGTCGGCGAGCGGCGTCCCGTCGTTCGGGTTGACGATTTCCGGATAGAAATGATCTTCCCAGATGGTCGGGCCATCGGCCGTTTCCAGACATTCCATCGCCACGCCCGGCCCCATGACTTCGGACAAACCGTAGATATCGAGCGCGGTGATACCCAGACGTTTTTCGATCTCGCGGCGCATCGCCTGGGTCCAGGGCTCTGCACCAAACACGCCGACACGCAGGGAGCAGCGGCTGGCGTCGCCGCCCATCTGGCGCTCCAGCTCTTCGATCAGATTCAGGCAATAGGAAGGCGTCACCATGATCATATCCGGCTGAAAATCGCGGATCAGCTGCGCCTGTTTTTCGGTCTGGCCGCCGGACATCGGGATCACCGTCGCCCCCAGGCGCTCGGCACCGTAATGCGCGCCCAGCCCGCCGGTAAACAGGCCATAGCCGTACGCCACGTGAATCTTGTCTTTCGCACTGCCTCCGGCGGCACGCAGGGAGCGGGCCACGATATTGGCCCAGTTATCGATGTCGTTCTGGGTATAGCCCACTACGGTTGGCTTGCCGGTGGTGCCGGACGAGGCGTGAATACGCACCACCTGCTCCATCGGCACGGCAAAGGTGTCGAACGGATAGTTATCGCGCAGATCCTGCTTGGTGGTGCACGGGAATTTGCAGATATCCGCCAGTTCGTTGAAATCGTCAGGGTGAACGCCCGCCGCGTCAAACTTGCGTTTGTACATCGGGACGTTGCTGTAGGCGTGATGCAGCGTCCACTTCAGGCGCTCGGTTTGCAGGGCCTGCAGCTCGTCGAGGGAGGCGGTTTCGATCGGATCAAGCATTGTTGTATTTGTCATTGTAGGGTACTCACAGTGTGATTGCTCAAACACGCTCAAGGATCATGGCAATGCCCTGACCCACACCGATACACATCGTGCACAGGGCATAGCGCCCGCCGCGTCGGTGTAATTCATTGCTGGCTGCCAGCGCCAGTCGCGCGCCGCTCATGCCCAGCGGATGGCCTAAGGCAATCGCCCCGCCGTTCGGGTTGACGTGCGCGGCATCGTCCGGCAAACCGAGCTGGCGCAATACGCCCAGCGCCTGCGACGCAAAGGCTTCGTTAAGCTCGATCACGTCCATGTCGGTAATACTGAGACCGGCGCGCTCCAGCACTTTACGCGTGGCGGGTACTGGACCCAGCCCCATCAGACGCGGCTCAACGCCTGCGCTCGCCATCGCCACGATTCGCGTACGCGGCACCAGCCCCTGGGCAAGCGCCATAGGTTCGCTGGCGATAATCAGCGCCGCCGCCCCGTCGTTCACGCCGGAGGCATTCCCCGCCGTGACCACGCCGTTTTTGCGAAACGGGGTTTTCAGGGCCGCAAGCTGTTCTGCGGTGGTGTCTGCCCGCGGATGCTCGTCGACCGAAACGTCTGTCACCGCGCCCTTTTTACCGGCAACCGTGACCGGCACAATCTCCTGCGCCAGAACGCCGTTTTCCTGGGCCCGCGCGGTACGCTGCTGGCTGCGCAGTGCAAAGGCATCCTGATCGGCACGGCTAATATTTAACAATTCAGCTACATTCTCTGCCGTTTCCGGCATGCTGTCAGTACCAAATTGCTGATGCATGAGCGGGTTCACAAACCGCCAGCCAATCGTGGTATCGAACATTTCTGCCTGGCGCTGAAAGGCGGAGGTCGCCTTGCCCATCACAAACGGCGCGCGCGACATGGACTCCACGCCGCCGGCCAGCAGCAGATCGCCATCACCGGCTTTAATGGCCCGCGCCGCAAAGCCAATCGCGTCCAGCCCTGAGCCGCACAGGCGGTTGATGGTGGTGCCGGATACCGTCTGCGGCAGGCCCGCCAGCAGCGCCGCCATGCGCGCCACGTTGCGGTTATCTTCCCCCGCCTGGTTGGCGCAGCCGAAAATCACGTCATCAATACGCTCCGCGTCCAGCTGCGGGTAGCGAGCCAGCAGCGCACGCAGCGGCACGGCACCCAGATCGTCAGCGCGAACGCCGGATAACGCCCCGCCGTAGCGGCCAATTGGCGTACGAACACCATCACAAATAAATGCTTCGCGCATCAAGCTTCTCCTGTGACACTGCCGCCAATGCGGTGAGATTTCCCGCGAAAGAGAGCGACGGTTTTCTGTTGTTGATTCTGAATTTCAATGTCGTATACGCCGGTCAGTTTGCCCTGATGCTTTACCCGCGCGGTGGCGGTCAGCCTGTCTCCGGCAAACCCCGGACGCAGAAAGTCGATTGCGCAGCCGGAGGCCACCGCTGCCAGCCCCTGGCTGTTGCAGGCGTAGGCAAACGCGGTGTCGGCCAGGGAGAACAGCTGTCCGCCGTGACAGGTTTTATGCCCGTTCAGCATCTGCGGGGTGATGGTCATGGTGACTTTCGCGTAACCCTCGTCCATCTCGATAATGTCGATCCCCAGCGCCTGTGCGCAGGCGTCCTGTTCATACATAGTGCGGGCGTTGTGCCAGGCGTTATGACTCATAGCTACTCTCCAGAAGCGCACGCTGGCGCAGCAGGGAACAGGGGCGATAGCGTTCCTCGCCGTAATGTCGTTGCAGGTTTTCCAGCAGCGCCAGCAGACGCTGCCAGCCAAGGCGTTCCCCCCAGGCGATTGGGCCGCTCGGGTAATTGACGCCAAGCCGCATGGCGGTATCGATATCTTTCTCGCTGGCGACGCCCTTTTGCAGGGCATCCAGCGCCTCGTTGGCAATCATCGCCACCGTACGCCAGACCAGCAGCCCGGGATAATCGGCAATTTGCACGACCCGATGGCCCCGCTGTTGCAGATAAAAGATCGCTTTTTGCGTGGCAGAGTGCGGATTGCTGGCGGCGACGGCGATAACCGCCACATCCCGTTCGATACGGTCCACCACGACGACCGGGCCGTTATGGCGTACCGCCAGCGACTGCGCGGTTTCGCCCCGGGTTTCAATCAGCAGGACCTCATCAATTTGCGTGACACCGTCACTTTTTCGCTGCACGCTCATCGGGCTGTAGCTGTCGCTCACCGGCGCAAGCCACGGTACGTGTGGTTTTTCGCCCTGCCAGTCATATACGCCCTTCCCGCTTTTTTTGCCGAGACGCCCGGCCAGCACCAGCTCCTGCTGCACCAGCGACGGCAGAAAACGGCGCTCCTGCCAGAAGGCGTTGAACACCGAGCAGGTAACCGCGAAGTTAACGTCCTGACCGATCATGTCAGTCAGCTCCAGCGGCCCCATCGGGAAGCCGCCGCCTTCGCGCAGCGCAGCGTCAATCACCTCTGGCGCAGCGACCTGCTCTTCCAGCGCGCGCCAGGCTTCGGAATAGAAGGGTCGCGCCACGCGGTTGACGATAAAGCCCGGCGTCGACTGGCAGCGCACCGGCTGTTTTCCCCAGTTCAGCGCCAGCTCGCACAGGGCGTCAGCCACTTCCGTCGAGGTCGCCAGGCCGCTCACCACCTCCACCAGCTTCATCACCGGCGCGGGGTTGAAGAAGTGCAGCCCTGCCACACGCTCGGGATGCGCGATCTCCGCCGCAATGGCGGTGACGGAAATGGACGACGTGTTGCTGGTCAGTAACGTCTGCGGGGGGCAAATGTCCGCCAGCGTCGCAAACAGCGCCTTTTTCACCTCCAGCCGTTCGGACGCGGCCTCAATCACCAGATCCGCCGCGGCAAGCGCGTTAATGTCGGTGACGGGGGTCAGCCGTGCCAGAATGTGATCGCAGGCATCTGCGGACAACTTCCCGCGCGCTACCCGCGACATCAGGCGCTGGTGAATACCGTCGATAGCGCGTGATATGGCCTCGGCGTTGATATCGTAAATCAGGACCTGATGACCATGGCTCGCCGCCACTTCAGCAATCCCCGCGCCCATGGTGCCGCTGCCGATAACAGCGACGGTGTGAAGCGTCGTCACCATCTTATTTCCCCGTAAAGTTTGGCGTGCGCTTCGCCAGGAACGCGCTGACGCCTTCGCGGTAATCATCGCTGCGCCCGGCCAGGCGCTGGTAATCCCGCTCCAGATCGAGCTGGGCATCGAGGGTGTTGGTTTCGGCGGCGTTAATTGCCTGCTTGATCAGCCCCAGGCCAAAGGTCGGCTGCGAGGCAAAGTGCAGCGCAAGCTGCTGCGCCGTGGCGGAGAGTTGTTCATCGTCGACCACCTGCCAGATCATTCCCCACGCCAGCGCCTGTTCGGCGCTGAGTTTGTCACCGAGCAGCGCCAGCCCCATCGCCCGGGCGCGTCCGGCGATACGCGGCAGCAGCCAGGTGCCGCCGCAGTCGGGCACTAAACCGAGCTTGCTAAACGCCATCACAAAATTGGCCGAGCGCGCGGCGATCACCATGTCGCAACCGAGTGCCAGCGTAGCGCCCGCCCCGGCCGCCACGCCGTTGACCGCGCAAATTACCGGCTTCGGCAGTTTCGCCAGACGGCGAACCAGCGGGTTATAGAAGGTTTCCACCGACATCCCGAGATCCGGCGCCGGGCCGTTAGGGTCCACGTTACGGTCATTCAGGTCCTGTCCCGCGCAGAAACCGCGTCCTGCCCCGGTGATCAGCAGGCAGCGGATAGTCTCGTCACGCTCGGCCTGCTTCAGGCAGTCGGAAAGCTGCCGGTGCATCACGTCGTTAAAGCTGTTCAACCGCTCCGGACGGTTCAGCGTAATGGTCATCACGCCTTGCTCAATCTGACTCAGAATACATTCCACAATTAACGTCCTTTGAAGTCGGGTGTGCGTTTGTGTAGGAAGGCGTCGATGCCCTCGCGGCGGTCCTCGGTGGCTGAGAGCAGCGTGAACAGCTGCCGCTCCTGCGCCAGTCCGGCCTGCAGCGGCACTTCGTAAGACTGACGCAGCGCCTGCTTCGCTGCCTGCAGGGCCAGCGGCGCGTGGCGCGCCATCAGCGCCGCCTGTTTCAGGGCATACTCCAGCGTCAGCGAGGCCGGGAACACATCGCTGACCAGCCCGGCGCGCTGCGCCTGCTCTGCAGAGAGGCTTTCGCCGGTCAGCACCATTTTGCTGGCGAGGGATTTGCCGACACAGCGAATAAGGCGCTGGGTACCGCCCGCGCCCGGCATGATGCCGAGGGTGATCTCCGGCAGCCCGAAACGGGCGTTATCCCCGGCGATCACCACGTCGCAGAGCAGCGCGAGTTCACATCCTGCCCCCAGCGCAAAGCCGTTTACGGCGGCAATCAGCGGTTTATTGAAGGCGTTAATCCGCGCCCACAGCTGCGGACGGATGTCGTTCAGGGTGGCGGAGAGATCGTTTTCCGCCATTTCGTTGAGATCTGCCCCGGCGGCGAAGCAGCGTTCGTTGCCGGCGATCACGCAGGCGGAGATATCGCCATCAACCGCAGCGCTTTCCAGCGCGTCGGCGATTTGCCTTAACAGGGCGTTATTCAGCGCATTGCGTGCCGCCGGGCGGTTCAGCGTCAGCTGGAGCACGCGGCCATGACGGGTGACAATCAGTTCGCTCATGCCATCCCCTTCGCATCAAAATCGACCACCACGTCGGCGGTTAACGGCAGCGCCTGACAGCTCAGTACGTAGCCTGCCGCCAGTTCGTCCGGCTCCAGGCTGTAGTTGGTTGCCATGTCCACTTTTCCGCGCAGCACCTTGCATTTACAGGTGGCACAGACGCCGCCCTTGCAGGCGTAGGGCAAATCTGCCCCCTGGCGCAGCGCGGCATCAAGAATGCTCTCATCGTCCGCCGTCAGGGTTATCTCGCGGTCGCGTCCGTCCTGACGAACGGTGACTTTCTGGCCTTCCGTCTGCACGCTCAGGGTACGTTTGATCGCGGAGCCCGGCGTATTAAAGCGTTCAAGGTGGATGGATTGCTCCGGCATCCCCAGTGCTTTCAGGGCCGCTTCGGCATCATCCATCATTGATGACGGGCCGCAGATAAAGGCTTCGTCATACTGGCGGAAGTTGATCAGGGTTTTTGCCAGCGCCTGCAGCTTTTCGCCGTCGATGCGCCCGTGCAGCAGATCGCTGTCGAGCGTCTCCTGGCTAAAGATGGACACCAGCTGCAGCCGCTGCGGATATTTGTCCTTCAGGTCCGCCAGGGCGCTGCGGAACATCATGGTCTGGCTGCTGCGGTTGCCGTAAATCAAAGTGAAATGGCTGTTGGGTTCGATGACAAGGGTGGCGGAGATAATCGCCAGCATTGGGGTAATGCCCGACCCGGCGGCAATCGCCAGATAGTGCCCCTGACGTTCGGCCTGCGGCTGGTAGCCAAATTGCCCCTGGGGCACCATTACCTCCAGCGCCATACCCTGCTTGATTTCGTCGCGGGCATAGCGGGAGAAGCGCCCGCCCTCTATGGCTTTCACCGCCACGCTGATTTCACCCGGCGCGGCATGTCGGCAAATCGAGTAGCAGCGGCGCAGTTCATCGCCGCCAAGGGTTGCCTTCAGCGTCAGATGCTGGCCGGGACGAAAGCGATATGCGTCCTGTAACGCGTCCGGCACCGCAAAGGTGATGGTGACCGCGTCGCGGGTTTCGGGTTCTACTTTTGCCACTGTTAAGGAGTGAAACGTTGTCATGGCAGCCTCAAATACATTTGAAATAATCGAAAGGCTCACGGCAGGTATTGCAGCGGTAGAGCGCTTTGCAGGCCGTGGATCCAAATTCACTGATAAGCGAGGTGTTGGTGCTCGCACAGCGCGGGCAGCTCACCTCAGCAGGCGCATGGGCGTGGCAGCTGTGGCCGACGGGTGGGCTGATGCCATATTCCCGCAGGCGTTCACGGGCATCCGCCGTCATCCAGTCGGTCGTCCACGCAGGTTCAAGCTGGAGCACGATATGCACCGGGGTAAAGCCGCTCGCGGTCATCGCTTCACGGATCGCCCCCAGCAGGTGTTCCGTTGCCGGGCAGCCCGAATAGGTCGGTGTAAAACCAATGACCCAGCCCTCGCCCTGCGCCTTTACGCTGCGCACCATGCCTAAATCGGTGATGGTGAGCACCGGAACTTCCGGGTCCGGGATCTGGCTTAACAGCGCCCAGATTTGCGGGATTTGTGCCGGTGCGATGTCGACGAGGCGTTGCATAGCGCTCTCCTTTACCACTGCTGACCGGGGTAGACGCGCTGGAGATACTGCATCTCCGCCAGCATCGGCCCCAGATGTTCGGTATGCAGGCCACGTTTGCCCCCCGTGCGGTACGCCGCTTCATCGGGGACGCTCAGGGTGGCTTCCTGTAAACCCGCGAACACTTCACGTTCCCACGGCTCGCGCAGGGTGCGCGGATCAACCGCCACGCCGGAGGCGATCAGCGCCAGCTCAACGTCGTCGGCGTCGAACAGCTCCGCCGTAAAGCGCCACAGGCTGTTCACCGCCTGCTGCATTTTTTGCGAGGAGAGCGCCGTGCCGTCGCCCAGACGCACCAGCCAGCCGCGGCTAAAGCGCAGGTGATAGCGCACCTCTTTAATCGCTTTGGCGGCAATGGCGGCCAGCCGGGCGTCGCTGCTGTGGATCAGGCGTTCGTACAGCGCCACGTTCCATGCGTCCATCAGGTACTGGCGGACAAGGGTGTCAGCGAAGCTGCCGTTCGGCTGCTCCACCAGCAGGAGATTGCAAAACTGGCGTTCATCGCGACCAAACGCCAGCGAATCTTCATCGCCCTGGCCTTCCCGCTCGGCGGCGTAGGTCAGAAAGTTGCGCGCCTGGCCCAGCAGGTCGAGGGCGATATTCGCCAGCGCGAGGTCAATTTCCAGCTCCGGCGCGTGACCGCACCAGGCGCCAAGACGCTGGGACAACACCAGACCGTTGTCGCCCAAACGCAGGGCGTATGCAGATACGTTATTCATCCCCAACCTCACATATGCTCGATGCCATCAGGGATGGTGTAAAACGTCGGATGGCGATAGACCTTGCTCTCGGCCGGATCGAAAAATTCACCGCTCTCTTCGGGCTGAGAGGCAATAATTTCGCTGGCCTTCACCACCCAGATGGAACAGCCTTCGCTGCGGCGGGTATAGGCGTCGCGGGCGTTTTCCAGCGCCATACGATCATCGGCGGCATGCAGGCTGCCCACGTGACGATGGGATAATCCTTGTTTGCTGCGTACGAACACTTCGTACAGCGGCCAGTAGACATTGCTCATGATGTTTCCTCTTACGCTGCGCTGCGCGCGTGTTGTTTTTCTGCGTGCGCCAGGGCGGCTTCGCGCACCCAGGCGCCGTCGTCCCAGGCTTTACGTTTTGCGGCCAGACGCTCGTGGTTACAGATCCCGCGCCCGTTAATCACCTCGTCAAATTCCTGCCAGTCGATCTCGCCAAAGCGGTAGTGGCCGCTCTGTTCATCGAAATGCAGATCGGCGTCCGGCACCGTCATGCCCAGCATCTCCACCTGCGGGACGGTGTTATCCACAAAACGCTGGCGCAGTTCATCGTTGCCGAAACGTTTGATTTTCCAGGCCAGGCTGCGGGCGCTGTTTGGGGAGTTATCATCGTTTGGCCCGAACATCATCAGCGCGGGCCACCAGAAGCGGTTAATGGCGTCCTGCAACATCTGGCGCTGCGATTCGCTGCCCTGTGCCAGCGCCATGCAGGCTTCAAAGCCCTGACGCTGGTGGAAGCTCTCTTCTTTACAGATTTTCACCATCGCCCGGGCATACGGCCCGTACGAGGTACGGCAAAGCGCCACCTGGTTGACGATGGCCGCGCCGTCCACCAGCCAGCCAATTACGCCGATGTCGGCCCAGCTCAGGGTGGGGTAGTTGAAGATCGAGGAGTATTTCATCTTGCCGTCGAGCATCTTCTGGTAGATGTCCTCCCGCGCACAGCCCAGCGTTTCCGCCGCGCTGTAGAGGTACAGCCCGTGCCCGGCTTCGTCCTGCACCTTCGCCAGCAGAATGGCTTTGCGGCGCAACGTCGGCGCGCGGGTGATCCAGTTCCCCTCCGGCAGCATGCCGACGATTTCGGAGTGCGCGTGCTGACCAATCTGGCGGATCAGCGTTTTGCGGTAGGCGTCAGGCATCCAGTCCTGTGGCTCGATGGCTGTCTCCTGCTCTATGCGCTGCTCAAAGCGTTGTTCTTGCGTCACGTCATCACCTTATGATTCGTAAATTTATTTAAACAGGCAAAATGATGAATCACTTCGTTTCATAAAAGTTACACAAAGGTTAAATATAACCCCAAGATGTGTTTGTTTATTTTGTGACGTGGCTCGCAAGGCTTTTCACACAAGGCCTGCCAGCGGGCGTTTAAAGCGCCTCTTCTCCTCCTGCCAGATCACAATGTTAACAATTCTTTAAAACTCAGCTTGATTTTTATGATTCATGATCAAACTATCTATAGTGAAATTACGAAACACTTGGAGATAAGCGATGCAGCAGTTAGCCAGCTTCTTGTCCGGCATCTGGCAGTCTGGCCGGGGCCGTGAGCGCACGATTCATCACGCCATCAGCGGTGAAGCCTTATGGGAAGTCACCAGCGAAGGGCTGGATATGGCGGCCGCGCGCCGCTACGCCATCGAGCGCGGGGGCGAAGCACTTCGCGCGATGACCTTTATTGAACGCGCCGCCATGCTGAAGGCGGTGGCGAAGCACCTCCTGAGCCAGAAAAAGCAGTTTTATACGTTGTCCGCCCAGACCGGCGCGACCCGTGCCGATGGCTGGGTGGATATTGAGGGCGGGATCGGCACTCTGTTTACCTATGCAGGCCTCGGCAGCCGCGAGCTGCCGGACGATACGCTGTGGCCGGAAGACGAGCTGATCCCGCTCTCTAAAGAGGGCGGATTTGCCGCCCGCCACGTCTTAACGTCAAAAGCCGGCGTGGCGGTGCATATCAACGCCTTTAACTTCCCGTGCTGGGGTATGCTGGAAAAACTGGCCCCCACCTGGCTTGCCGGCATGCCCGCCATCATTAAGCCCGCCACCGCCACCGCGCAGGTGACGCAGGCGATGGTGAAAGCGATCGTCGACAGCGGCCTGGTGCCGGACGGTGCAATCAGCGTGATTTGCGGCGGCGCAGGCGATCTGCTGAGCCACCTGGACAGCCAGGACGTGGTGACGTTCACCGGCTCGGCCTCAACAGGGCAAAGCCTGCGCCTTCATCCTAATATTGTGGCGAACTCGATTCCGTTCACCATGGAAGCAGACTCGCTGAACTGCTGCGTGCTGGGTGAAGACGTCACGCCGGAGCAGCCGGAGTTTGCGCTGTTTATTCGCGAAGTGGTGCGTGAGATGACCGCCAAAGCCGGGCAAAAATGTACCGCCATCCGCCGAATACTGGTTCCTCAGCGCCAGACGGAGGCCGTCAGCCAGGCGCTGATTGCGCGGCTGGAAAAGGTGGTGATGGGCGACCCGGCGCAGGAAGGGGTCAAAATGGGCGCGCTGGTCAACAGCGATCAGCGTGCCGACGTGCAGGCCAACGTGGATCGCCTGGTGGCCGCGGGCTGCCAGATCCGCCTTGGCGGAAAAGCCGACCTGAACGCCGCCGGGGCATTCTTCCCGCCGACCCTACTCTTCTGCCCGCAGCCGGATGAAACCTCGGCGGTCCATGCCATCGAAGCCTTTGGCCCTGTCGCCACGCTGATGCCTTATCGCCATGCCGACCACGCAATGGCGCTTGCCCGAGCGGGCGGCGGAAGCCTGGCGGGCACGCTGGTCACGGCAGAACCCGCCACCGCGCGGCAGTTCATTGCCGGCGCGGCGCGCGCCCACGGACGCATTCAGATCCTCAACGAGGCGTCGTCAAAAGAGTCAACCGGGCACGGTTCACCGCTGCCGCAGCTGGTGCACGGCGGTCCGGGTCGTGCGGGCGGCGGCGAAGAGCTTGGCGGCCTGCGCGCCGTGAAGCATTACCTCCAGCGCACCGCGATCCAGGGCAGCCCTTCGATGCTGGCGGCCATCGGTAAACAGTGGGTGCGCGGCGCAGAGGTGCAGGAAGACCGCGTGCATCCGTTCCGCAAATACTTCGAGGAGCTTCAGCCTGGCGACAGCCTGCTGACGCCGCGCCGTACGTTGACGGAAACCGACATCGTGAATTTTGCCTGTCTGAGCGGGGATCACTTCTACGCGCACATGGACAAAATCGGCGCTGCCGAGTCCATCTTTGGTGAGCGCGTGGTGCATGGCTACTTCCTGATCTCCGCCGCCGCCGGGCTGTTTGTTGATGCGGGCGTCGGCCCGGTCATCGCCAACTACGGCATGGAGAACCTGCGCTTTATCGAGCCGGTGAAGCCGGGCGACACCATTCAGGTGCGTCTGACCTGTAAGCGCAAAACGCTGAAGAAACAGCGCACCCCCGATGAAAAACCGACCGGCGTGGTGGAGTGGTCAGTGGAAATCTACAACCAGCACCAGCAGGCCGTGGCCCTTTACTCCATTCTGACGCTGGTCGCCCGCCAGCACGGCGACGTCTGATCCCTTTCCTTCACCGTCTTTCCTGCCGGGTAACGCGACGTTTACCCGGCCAACGACGGCCTGCCGGGGTGTGACGTCACCCCGCTCTTTTTTTAACCTGGCAAACCTGACAAATAACCTGGCAGATGCAGGCAAACGCTTTTCTCAGGCTGCTGTCAGGATAAGGCTGACACAACACAATAAACACAACAAGATGAGGTCTACGATGGGAAGCAATGCTACTTTTTCTGCCCGTAGAACGGCGCTGGCGATGGCCATTGCGCTGTGTTGCGCGTGGCAATCCCCTGTTTTCGCTCACGGCAGCGAGGCGCACATGGTGCCGATGGAAAAAACGCTGAAAGACTTTGGCGCGGATGTGCAGTGGGATGATTACGCCCAAATGTTCACCCTCTCGAAAGATGGTGCGTTTGTGAAGGTTAAGCCGGGCGCGAAAACCGCCATTGTTAACGGCAAGCCGCTGACGCTGCAGGTACCTGTCGTGATGAAGAATAACCAGGCGTTTATCCCGGAGACCTTTATCAACGATGTGTTTCAGTCAGGCCTTGACCAGACGTTCCAGGTAGAAAAGCGCCCTCATCCCCTCAATGCGCTGACAGCGGAGGAGATCAAACAGGCTGTTGAGATTGTGAAAGCCTCTGCCGACTTCAAACCCAATACCCGTTTCACCCAGATTGCGCTGGCCGAACCGGAGAAAGCCAAAGTCTGGGACTTTGTGCTCAACGGCACGGCGGTCGACGCTCCCCGCCAGGCGAACCTCACCCTGCTGGACGGGAAACAGATCATCGAAAGCCTGGTGGACCTGAAGGATAAGAAGATCCTGCGCTGGGAAACCATCAAAGACGCCCACGGCATGGTCCTGCTGGACGACTTTGCTACCGTGCAGCAGATTATTAACGACAGCGCAGAGTTTGCTTCGGTGCTGAAAAAACGCGGTATCACCGACACGAAGAAGGTGATCACCACCCCGCTGACCGTGGGCTATTTCGACGGGAAAGATGGCCTGAAACAAGAGGACCGTCTGCTGAAAGTGGTGAGCTACCTTGACGTGGGCGATGGCAACTACTGGGCGCACCCTATTGAAAATCTGGTCGCGGTGGTCGATCTCGAACAGAAGAAAATCCAGAAAATTGAGGAAGGCCCGGTGGTCCCCGTACCGCTCACGCCCCGCCCTTATGATGGCCGCGACCGCATTGAAACAGCCAAAAAACCGCTGGAGATCATCGAGCCAGAGGGCAAGAACTACACCATTACCGGCGATATGGTCCACTGGCAGAACTGGGATTTCCACCTGAGCCTGGATTCGCGCGTCGGACCGATGCTCTCAACCGTTACGTACAACGATAACGGTAAAAAACGTCAGGTGATGTACCAGGGATCGCTGGGCGGGATGATTGTTCCGTACGGCGACCCGGATGTGGGCTGGTACTTCAAAGCCTATCTTGATTCCGGGGACTACGGTATGGGCACCCTGACCTCACCGCTGGTGCGCGGCAAAGACGTGCCCACTAACGCCGTACTGCTGAACGAGACAATCCCCGACTACACCGGCGCACCGATGGATATCCCGCGTGCTATCGCCATTTTTGAACGCTATGCCGGGCCGGAGTATAAGCATCAGGAGATGGGCCAGCCGAACGTCAGCGCCGAGCGCCGCGAGCTGGTGGTGCGCTGGGTAAGCACCGTGGGGAATTACGACTACATCTTCGACTGGGTATTCCACGAAAACGGCACCATCGGCATTGATGCAGGCGCGACGGGGATCGAGGCGGTTAAAGGCGTGCAGGCGAAAACCATGCATGACGCCACCGCCAAAGATGACACCCGATACGGAACGCTGATCGACCACAACATCGTGGGGACCACGCATCAGCACATCTATAACTTCCGTCTGGATTTGGACGTGGACGGAACCAATAACAAGCTGGTGGCGATGGATCCGGAAGTGAAGCCGAATACCGCAGGCGGTCCCCGCACCAGCACCATGCAGGTCAATCAGTACGATATCGACAGTGAACTGCAGGCCGCGCAAAAATTCGACCCGGGCACCATTCGTCTGCTGAGTAACACAACGAAAGAGAATCGCATGGGCAACCCGGTTTCATACCAGATTATCCCGTACGCGGGCGGCACGCACCCGGTTGCCACCGGCGCGAAGTTTGCCCAGGACGAGTGGATTTACCACCGTCTGAGCTTTATGGATAAGCAGCTGTGGGTAACGCGTTACCATCCCAACGAGATGTACCCGGAAGGCAAATTCCCGAACCGTTCAACCCACGATACCGGCCTGGGGCAGTACAGCAAGGATAACGAGTCGGTGAACGACCAGGATGACGTGGTCTGGATGACCACCGGCACCACCCACGTTGCCCGCGCGGAGGAGTGGCCGATCATGCCGACAGAATGGGTACATACCCTGCTCAAACCGTGGAACTTTTTCGACGAAACGCCGACGCTGGGTAAGAAAAAAGAGCAACAGCAATAACCATCACGCCGGGCGCAACGCCCGGTTTTTTATGCTCATTGATTTGATGAATAGTCGAGGCTGCTTATAGTTAAAGATAAACCTCTGGCATGCACGCCCCCCCGGACGGGATCCCACCTTCATGGAAAAAAGACGCAATACGACGCCTGAACTCGCGACATGGCCCACCCACAAATCGATGGTGCGCCACGGTCTGGCAATGAATCTCCCGTGGCTGGCCTTTGTGAACCTGAGCCTGGCGGTCATGCTTCTGCTGCGTAACACTATCGTGGGCAACATGGATACGCTGCTGGGCGCGTCCAGATCGCTGACGACGATGGTCGACACCGCGATGCTGGGCATCATTTTACTTTCGGCCACGCTGGTGGTGATGGCCTGGCGGCATATTGCCGGTATCGGCATCGTGCTGTTTATCTGCAGCCTGCTGTGGTCGTTGTGCAGCTACTGGCTCATCGCGGTTGCTCAACTCCCTCATGCCTGGCCTGTCTATGTGATCCTGATGCTCGCGGGAATGACGGCGCTCTATTTTTACCCGTCAGGGCTGCTGGCATTTCTCCTGCCGCTGTGGATTGCGCTGTCGGTGGCCAGTATTGCGCTCAACCACGGGATTAACCTGCGCTTTGCCGTTATCTGGGGGGTGTTTACGCTCATCCTCGTCTGCGGGCGGGTTATTCTGCACCGCTGGTTTGAAGAGGCCTGGCGGCGGAACCAGCAGAATCAGCGCCTGATCCTGCGTCTGGACGCGCTCGCACATCTTGATGCGTTAACCCAGACCGCGAATCGCCGGGCGATGGAGACCCTGCTGGAGGATGCGACCGAACGCAAAAAGGCCTTCTCGCTGATCATGCTTGATGTCGATTTTTTCAAGCGTTACAACGACACCTACGGCCATCAGGCGGGGGATGCCTGTTTAACGTCCGTAGCCCAGGTGTTGAAGCAGTCGGTGCGCACGCCGAATGACGTGGTGTCCCGCTACGGCGGCGAAGAGTTCGTGGTGATCCTCTTCGATTGCCCGTTACGGGGGGCTGAGCAGGTTGCCCTGCGTATTCAGGAGAAATTGCGTGCCGCCGCAATCCCGCATAGCGCCTCAAACGCCAGCGAATACGTTACCGTGAGCATGGGGATCGCAGAGATGGCCGAAGGGCTGGCCGGAACGGAGCTTCTCGCCCGCGCTGACGCCGCGCTGTATCGGGCGAAGGAGACCGGGCGGGATCGGTGGTCGCTCTAAATGTCGCTTTAAATGAAGCCGGTTGGCGCTGCGCTTACCCGGCCTACAAAACCCGCCACCCGGCTTGTTTTTTAATACCGGACGCACACCGACTTCGTTTCGCACCAGCCGTCCAGCCAGTCCGGGCCAAAGTCACGCCCGGTGCCAGACTGTTTCATGCCGCCGAACGGCAGGTTGGCATCGATCAGGGTATGACTGTTTACCCAGACGGTGCCGGCCTGCAGCCTGTCGGTGTATTCCAGCGCCTTGCTGATGTTTTGCGTCCAGACGCTGGCCGTCAGGCCATATTCGGTGTCGTTAGCCAGCCGTAACGCCTCTTCGCCATCCGCGACCCGCACCAGGTTGACCACCGGGCCGAAGACCTCTTCACGGGTGAGTCGCAGCGACGCGTCCGGGTTAACCACCAGCGTCGGTGAAACATAGTATCCCTTACCGTCCGGGCCGCGGCTGCCGCTAATAAGCTCGGCCTTTCGGGAGGCGGCTTCATCAAGGAAGGTCTGGACCTTATCGCAGTGGGCGCGGGAGACCAGCGGATTAATAAACGCCTGCGGCGACATGCCCGGCCCGACGCTGAGGGATTTAACCGCTTGTTCAAACCCGCTCACCAGCGTGTCAAACAGCGGCGCTTCGATATAGATGCGCGAGCTTGCCGCACAGACCTGCCCCTGATTAAGGAAGCTGCCGGTCATCAGCCCTTCAATGACCCATGCCGGATCGGCGTCTTTCAGGACGATAGCCGGGTTTTTACCGCCCAGCTCCAGCGTGACGCCCGTCAGCGTCTCTGCAGCCGTACGCGCAATCTGTTTCCCCGTCGCCGTAGAGCCGGTAAAACTCACCTTGGCGATGCGCGGATGCGACGTCAGGGCTGCACCGCAGGTGGCTCCGCTGCCGGTGATGACGTTGAACACGCCATCCGGAATACCCGCCTCACTCGCCAGTTCCGCCACGCGCAGCAGGGTCAGCGGCGTCGTCTCTGAGGGTTTGATAACGATCGAGCAGCCAGCCGCCAGGGCGGGCATCACTTTCCACATGCCGATCATCAGCGGGAAGTTCCAGGGTACGATCCCCGCCACCACCCCGACCGGCTCTTTACGGGTCCACGCCTGATAACGCGCCCCCTGCGGCAGCGGAATAGAGAGATCGAGCGTTTTGCCCGCAATTTTGGTCGTCAGCCCGGCGGTGTAACGCATCCAGTTCAGGGTGCAGCCGACCTCAAAGGCGCGGGAGATGTTGATGGATTTCCCCTGCTCCAGCGTTTCAAGCTGCGCCAGCTCCTCGCCGTGCTGCTCGACCAGATCGGCAAAGTGCAGCAGAATGCGCTCGCGTTCGGCGGGCAGTTTTCCCGCCCAGCTGCGCGAAACAAAAGCGCGCCAGCCAGACATCACCGCGCGATCCACATCGTCCACGCTGGCATCCGCCGTTGAGGCAATCACCTCGCCCGTCGCCGGGTTATAGACGTTCAGGCGTTTTTCGCCGTCAGACGCCACTTCGCGCCCTTCGATCCACAGGCCATGGTGACGGTCGAGAAACTGTTGCACGCACGGCAGAACGGCTACCTGTGATTCAGACATCGGGTACTCCTTGGTTATTCTTCTCAGGATGTTAATGCAGTCTAAGAGGGGTTTTGCCATCCCGCTTTTGTCTGTGTGACATTCGCTTTGCCACCTGTGACAGGCTCCGCAAAACGTGATAATTACCGCTTATATCGCTGTTCCGCATGAGCGTTCTTTCCTATAGTCAGCCTCGAAGGCCAGACAAAATGCAACACAAATGCAACAATGCGAAAACATTGACGGTGCGGCGAGAGAAACCATGGCGTGTGCGAGCGAACAGGAAAAGTATCAGCAATGGCTGGCGCAAATTAACCAGGCGTGCGGCCGGTTTGATGCGCGTCCTTTAGAGGGAGAGTTTATCGGTGAACTGGAAACCAGCTATGCCCGCAGCCTGAAGTTAAGCACCGTCACCGCAGCCGGGGTTAATCTGTTCCGCACCCGTCGGGAAATTGCCCACGGCAACGATGCGTGGTTCTATACCGTGTTTCAGCTCGACGGCAGCGCGGAGATTGAACAGGACGGGCGGCGCTCAAGTCTTAAAACGGGCGATATCACCCTACTGGACGCCTCGCGCCCCTGCTCGATTTACTGGCAGGACAAATCCCGCCAGATTTCTCTGCTCGTGCCGCGTCAGATCATTGAACAGCAGTGCCGCTTTCAGGAAGTGAGCTGCGCGCTCACGCTTTCCCGCAGCCTGCCGACCGTGCAGTTGAGCCATCGTCTGCTTCAGGAGAGTATGGGCAATACCGGGCTGAGTGAGGTCGAAAGCGAAGCGGCGCTGGAAGCGATGGTTTGCCTGCTGCGCCCGGCATTTCAGCAACGCGACGCGGTGCAGCCGCGCAAGGAACGTCAGTTCCAGAACGTGCTTTCCCTGATAGACGACCATATTCAGTCAGACGCGCTGCGCCCGGAGTGGATCGCCACAGAGAGTGGGATGTCGGTGCGCAGTTTGTATCGTATGTTCGCCGAGAAAGGGCTGGTGGTGGCGCAGTACATTAAAAACCGTCGACTCGATCTCTGCGCGCAGATGCTGCGTTCAGCCGGCGACGACGAGAAGCTGGCGGGCATTGGCTACAGCTGGGGTTTTGCCGATCACAGCCATTTTTCCACCGCCTTTAAGCAGCGTTTCGGCGTCTCGCCCGGCGAGTACCGTAAACGCTGCCGCTAGATTTTTTCAGTTCACTCTTTTTTCAGCCACTTACCGTTAATCCCCTTCACGTACTCGCCCGGCTGCGCACGGGCCACCAGCTTTTGCCCGGCCATTTTCGCCACTTCATCCACCGGCAGGTTGTTGCTGTCGGCCAGCTTTTGGTAGCTCTCGGTGCGTGCGGCATTAATGCTTTTCACCAGCGCCAGCGTGTCTGGATCCTGCTTAACCGGCGCCAGGTAGCCGCTCAGGGTTTCCCCCACCCGGCCCTGGGTGCGTGCTTCGTTTAAGGTCAGCGTCGCGGCCTGCACGTTCATTCCCAGCGCCAGTAAAATCAGTAGTAATCGTTTCATGGCATCCTCAGAACAGATCGCTGCGCGTTTTCAGCAGGGTTTCTACGTCTTTATCGACCTTGATGTGGATCTCATGCTCGATTTTGACGTTCATATTGATGGTGATCGGCTCTTTCGGTGCCGCCACTTCAATACGCGGCGTACAGCCCGAGAGCAGCACGGCAACGGCCACGGTGAGTACACCTGCCATCTTTTTCATTGTTGTTCCTCACTTTCCTTGCCGGTCGAACTGCGGATACCCGGTATGGCCGCATGTTGCTCAAACCATGTTTGCAGATTATCCCCGAAGCGCAGGCTGCGCCAGAGGGTAAAAACGTTCTCTTCGTGGGTGTAGTTCAGATTGACCGAACCGCTTTTGCCATCCACCCGGCTGGTGCCCTTGATCGCCGCCTGCAGGGTTAAGACCCCCAGATTATCGACATTGATCTTTGTCCACGACCGGGTGATTTCCATGTAGCGCAGCCAGTTGATGGCGGCCCCTGCGGCCATATTGTCTTTCACAATGGCGTCGGCCGTATCTTTGTCAATACGCAGCGTCATAGGCCCCGGATTGGTCAGCCAGCCGTCTTTGATAATCCAGCGTTCGTTGTCGAGCCAGAATGGCAGCGCTCCGCTGACCGGGCCAGACATCGTAAACTGTTTGGGATTCACCGCGCTAATCAGCTCGCTGGAGGAGATATTGTCCACGCGCAGCAGGGCCGCATCATGTTGCGGCATACGCAGCTGCTGAAGGGTGATTTTGCCGCCGAGCGTTTCTATCTTCACGTTGGTGAGCAGCAGCGGGTTGTCGTCGGTCCAGGGGTAGTCACCCTGTAAATCGGCGGTGATATTATGTGCGGACACCAGATTTTGCACTTCGCCAATGCGCAACGTCACCGGCCCCCTCGTGCCCAGCGACCAGGTACCTTCGCTAAAGCGGAACGGCAGAACAAAATCGACGCCGTTGATCTGGTTGTCGGGCATCCACAGGCTACCGGCTTTTACCACCCCGTGGCCGCCCGCCTCGAATCCCTGGTCCGCCGCCGCCGAGAAGGCCACCTGCGCGTAAAGTTCGCCGTCGCGCAGCGTCATCTTCCAGTCTGGCGGAAGCAGCGGCTGAAATACCGTGAGGGACTGCTTCGGCCACCAGGCCTGACCGCGCAGACGCTCACCGTCCCAGCGGCCATTGACCTGCACCGGCCCAATGGCATCGGCGTGAAGATCCCCTTTGAACTGGAACAGGGTCGGGTCAGTCCCGTCGACGCTAAAATTCAGTACCGAGGGCGGCAGCAGGCTTCCGCCTGAAAAGGTGGTTTGTCCCGCTTTCAGCGACAGCGCCCCACTGAAGGCCGGATGGGCAGGATTGCGCTGCCAGCGCACCGGTTTTTCCAGCACCAGACGCGGCTTGCTGACCAGCATCGTGCCGTACTGGAGCTTATCGAAACCGGTGGAGAGATCGGTCAGCGCAATCACCCGATCGCGCCATTCTCCTTTCCCTGCGACGTCCCATCGTGCGTTCATCGGCGTGAAGTTACCGTTGCCCCAGTAGCGCCACTGCCACAGCCCGCTGTCGGGTAAAAAGTCTTGCGCCTGGCCGTCCAGGTGCAGGGTAAAATCGCCCATCTCGTTTTCATGAGCGCGTAATATCGCCTGCAGACGGCCATCCACGCCCTTTTGCGTCAGCTTAACGCCCGCGAGCGGCCAGCGTATTTCGTCGATATCCAGCGAATCAATCAGGCGTCCGCGCGAGCGAAGCAGCGCGCCGGGGGCGAATTCCAGGATGGGATCTGCCAGGCTTCCGGTCAGCGTCGCCGGAAGTTTGGCGTAGAGGATCAGATCGTTTTGTTTCGCCTCGCCGCTCAGATGCAGCGGCATGTGGCTGTTATCCATGCTCAGCGTGCCGGGGCCAAGAGTCAGTACGGCGTTGCCCTTCCCGGCATCGCCCTGCGTCAGCACGTTCAGGCGTCCGGTGAAGGTCGCTTTTTCCAGCCCCTGCTGCCAGTTATCAATCTTCAGCCCAACGCGTCCGCTCAGCGGCAGACCTGGCTGTTGCCAGTTCCAACGACCGTCGCTGATGGTCAGCTCCCGGGCGGTGACCTGCCAGGGCAGGTCGAGCAGCGGGTCGGGGTTATTCCTCGCCATGACCACCAGCTGCCCCTGATTGTCCGCCCACTCCAGTTCGGCATCGACCAGAGACGATAAGTGTGGCACGTTGAAGGTGGCCTGCGCGTGCCCTTTAACCGGCGCGCCGTCCGGCACCAGCGGCAGGGTAAATTCCCCCACCAGCGTCACGGGCTGCGGCTGGTCCGGCAGGTGAATGTCGAATTGCTTGATGGTCAGATTCTGGCCGCGAAGCTGCCCCTGAATACTCACCTGCTCGCCTTTATAGGTGAGAGTCTGGCTGGCCGGGGTTAAGGACGCGCGAAGCTCCCCCTGCCACTGCTGCCAGGGGGAGAGCGTCAGGCGGTGGATCGTCAGCCAGGTGTTCGGCAGGATCGCCTGCCACTGGGCCAGGGTTTTTGGCGCGACGGTGGACGGGGCGGACTCGGGCAGTTTACTCAGACACGCGGAGTTCAGCTCAAGCGCGCCGACGTCCAGCGCCCAGCGGCTGGGGTGCGACAGCGTGACGTTTTGAATACGGGCAATTTCGCAGTCTTCTACCAGATAGCGGAGATCCGGAATAACGAGGGCGTTGCGGGTCAGACGAGGACTTTTTTCAAAGGCGATGCGCGTCCCTACCGGCAGCCAGATCCCGGCAAGGGTCGGTACCCATTGGGCGAGCGTCATCAGCAGCGTCAGCGGCAAAACGATCAACAGCAGTAGGAGCGCGATCGCGGCTTTGTATTTACCCCTCATGGGCAGTTAATATCCTGATTTAGCGAAAGAATTAAGCCGACATTGCCGATCATTGTCGCATGATTAGCCAGTCAGTTGAAGAGACTGTCATTTTTAAGGATAGATGCTCTATCATTATTCATAGAACTTATTGAATTCAATAAAATTTTATAAATTGTAAGATTATTTTAATCATGCTAACGTGAATGTAAAATCACTGGAGAAAGTCTTATGAAACTCGCGGTATATAGCACAAAGCAGTACGACAAAAAGTATCTGCAACATGTTAACGAGGCTTACGGATTCGATCTTGAATTTTTCGACTTTCTGCTGACTGAGAAAACTGCCAAAACCGCCCACGGCTGTGAAGGCGTCTGTATCTTCGTCAACGATGATGGCAGCCGCCCGGTGCTGGAAGAGCTGAAAAAACAGGGGGTGAAATATATCGCCCTGCGCTGCGCCGGGTTCAATAACGTGGATCTGGATGCGGCGAAAGAGTTGGGTCTGAAGGTCGTTCGCGTACCGGCCTATTCACCGGAAGCGGTGGCGGAACATGCCATCGGCATGATGATGTCGCTGAACCGTCGTATTCACCGTGCTTATCAACGTACCCGTGATGCGAACTTTTCTCTCGAAGGGCTGACCGGTTTTACCATGTACGGCAAAACCGCCGGGATCATCGGCACCGGTAAGATTGGCGTAGCCGCCCTGCGCATTCTGAAAGGCTTTGGTATGCGCCTGCTGGCCTTTGACCCGTACCCAAGCGCTGCCGCGCTGGAGATGGGCGTGGAGTATGTTGATATTCAGACGCTGTTCTCCCAGTCTGATGTGATCTCCCTGCACTGCCCGCTGACACCAGAAAACTATCACCTGCTAAACCAGACGGCTTTTGACCAGATGAAGGACGGGGTGATGATCATCAACACCAGCCGCGGCGGTTTGATTGATTCACAGGCGGCGATTGAAGCGCTGAAAACCCAGAAGATTGGTGCCTTGGGTATGGACGTCTATGAGAACGAACGTGACCTGTTCTTTGAAGACAAATCCAATGACGTGATTCAGGATGACGTGTTCCGCCGTCTGTCGGCCTGCCATAACGTGCTGTTCACCGGGCATCAGGCCTTTCTTACCGCCGAGGCGCTGATCAGCATTTCGGAAACGACGCTGGGGAATTTGCAGCAGCTGGAGAAAGGCGAAGCCTGTCCGAATGAGATCGCGTAGGTGATTGGCGGGTAGTTTTTCAAATCGGTAAGTACTGTGGAGTTCAGTGGAAGGTTCCGTTCACCTCATAAGGCGAACGGAACCCTGGGCAATGCTTAAACCTCTTTCTTCCCTGCCCCCAGCTCAGCGCCGGTAAGCGGGTCAGCCTGCGGGTCGGACTGCGTGCGTTTGACCATCGCCTTCATCATGGTTTTCTGCTTAGCGGTCAATTTCACTTCCGCATCGCCCGTTCCGCCATCAACGGCTGGTTGTGGATCTTCCACGTAGTCGAAGTATTTATCGCTGTTCCAGCTGCCGCGAACTTCGCCACCCGAAGACATGTTGTAGTACTTGTTGGTGTACTGTTCTACCGGCGGCAGTTTGCCCGGCGGGAAGTTATTACGGATAGACTGAAGCGCCTTTTCGAAAGAGAGTTGGTGCGCCGCCTCACGGGTCATCAGGAAGGCCAGCGCATCCTTAACGCCAGGATCGTCGGTCACGTTGATGAGTCGCTCATAGATAATTTTTGCACGGGCTTCTGCGGCAATATTTGAACGTAAATCCGCGGTCGGTTCGCCGATGGTATCGATGTAGGCTGCCGTCCACGGTACACCGGCAGAGTTCGTAAGAGCCGGGCCGCCGCCGTACAGCAGTGCGGTGATATGGCTGTCGTTACCATTCGCCGTCATGGAACGATAAAGTTCCGCTTCATTTTCAGTGCCTTCCGCCAGCTCGCCTTTGGCACCTTTATAAAGCATGCCAACCATGGTGCCGATAATTTCCAGGTGGCTTAACTCCTCGGTCGCAATATCCAGCAGCATATCCTTGCGACCTGGATCGTCATCGCCCAGCCCCTGTGTAAAATAACGACATGCCGCCGCCAGCTCGCCCTGAGGGCCGCCGAACTGTTCAAGCAGGAGATTGGCAAGGCCCGGGTTGGGCTCTGCAACGCGTACGGTATACTGAAGTTGTTTGACGTGTTTAAACATGCTCTGCCTCACTTATAGTATTTTTAGCTAAAATGCCTGGCTCAACCGAGCACAGAAAAAATGGACGTGTCATACCCGCAACAGGATCGTTGTGAAATAAACATTGAGTAAAACATGATGACTGCGGCGGTATTATCCGCAGTTTGAAATAGCGTAATAACGGCGCGTAACGGGCGCTTCCAGAATCATCATATAAAAGTCTGTCGTCGAATTAACGCGCTCCAACTCTAATTTAAGACTATTCTCACCTCCACCTTCCGTCGCAACATAAATAACGCACGAGGAAAGTAAGATATATTCTCCATCATCACTCACGGTAAATACTCTTATTTTTACTCTTCACCTTGACAGAATATTTAACGTTATCCCGTTTGCACACAGTTATTAAGGTTAGCTCGTCTCGTCAGATAGTCAAATTATCCTCTGAAGGGCGCTTCCTCCTGTCGAAATTATGTCTGTCTTTTCTGCAATACCCAAAAAAGTAGAGAGTGAGTACAAATAGCATTCATGACAAGCCGATCAACTCCTCTTTCCCCTGCCCTATACTTTCAGTATGTCGTTTCGAGAGAGGTGTCTATGTGTGGACGTTTTGCACAAGCGCAGAGCCGTGAAGAGTATCTTACTTACCTTGCCGGGGAAGGCGATCGCGACATTGCCTATGACCCGGAACCCATTGGCCGTTACAACGTGGCGCCAGGGACAAAAGTCCTGCTGTTGAGCGAACGCGATGAAAAACTGCATCTCGATCCCGTTTTTTGGGGTTATGCGCCCGGATGGTGGGATAAACCCCCCCTGATTAATGCGCGGGTTGAAACCGCAGCCACCAGCAGGATGTTTAAACCACTCTGGCAGCATGGCAGAGCCATCTGCTTTGCGGATGGATGGTTCGAGTGGAAGAAGGAAGATGGCAAAAAACAGCCGTATTTCATTCACCGGGCCGACGGAAAGCCTGTTTTTATGGCGGCGATCGGCAGTACGCCGTTTGAACGTGGTGATGACGCTGAAGGATTTCTCATTGTCACCTCTGCCGCCGATATGGGGCTGGTCGATATCCACGACCGCCGCCCGCTGGTGTTATCACCCGACGCGGCACGCGAATGGATGAGGCAGGATATAGGCGGGAAGGAAGCAGAAGACATTGCCGCGGACGGCGCAGTGCCCGCCGACACCTTCATCTGGCATGCCGTTACGCGTGCAGTGGGAAATGTGAAGAATCAGGGACCAGAATTAATCGAAGCGGTTCGCTGAGGTGTAAAAACATCCACTTACAATGATTTCCTGGCGTGTGATACACAAGAGTTACGGTAATGTTTTAAATCTGCTGTTTTAATACGGGTTAGGCATGAATGTTGACGCGCGCTATAAAATCATCGAATAAGCAATTTCTTCAGCATCCGGATTGCTTGTGGTAATTAATAAGTAAGGTATTCATTTTTAATTAACAGGCGTGCAGGCAGGGAAAGTCGGGCGTTATTTGTTCATTAATTTAGCAAATGCCTTTCCTTATTAACCGCCTGTTAACGCAACATCAATAAATAATGATAAATGCATACAGGTTTACTCACAAGGTTCACGGTATGCGAAAGCAACTCTTCCCCACCGATGATGTAAAAGTGCCGGAATTCATGACTCTGGCGCTGTTCCCCGGCGCGGGTAACATTATCTGTCCGCCGATTACTGGCAAGATGACCGGCGAATATTATTTAATATCTTCACTCGAGTTCATTATTTCGTGCGTCCTTTTGCCGCTACTGGCATCTCATTTTTATTTCATTCCTGGCATGTTCTTCGTCAGTCCCCGCACCGCTGGGCTGCAAGTCGTCATCTCCCACTAACTAAGCGGTAAGCATTATGAATACAGCACCAACCACCATTGGCAACATTACAACGCGCGGCAGCTGGCGCTGGCAGGACAACCTGTGGACGCTGGGTCTCTATGGCACGGCGGTCGGCGCGGGAACCCTGTTCCTCCCCGTGGAGATCGGGACACGCGGCCCGGTCATCTTCCTGGTGATGCTGCTGCTGGGCCTGCCCTTATCCCTGCTGCCCCATCTGCTCTTGTGCCGGGTGTATATGCGTGAGGAACAAACTGAAAACGGCACGCTGCCGATTTTCGGTTCCTTCTTCAGCGGGCGCGGCGAAAAGCTGATGACCCTGTTCTATTGTATCACCTTCTTCCCGGTTACCCTGGTGTATGGGGTCGCGCTGGTCAACGCGCTGGATAATTTCCTCACCGAGCACCTTCACATGAGCGGTATCAGCCGTGGCCCGCTGACGTTTATCGTGGTGGCCGCGCTGTATGTGGTACTGAGCAAGGGGCGCGATAAGGTGGTGGCCACCATGAGTGCGCTGGCGTTGCCGTTCGCTGTGTCTGTGATGCTGATCGCCGTGTCACTCATTCCGGGCTGGCATCTGTCCAATCTCACCGGCGCGGTCGCTGAGGTGAAGAGCACCCCGCTGTCGGTAACCATGAAGGGCATCTGGCTGACGCTGCCGCTGATCACCTTCTCATTCTGCTGTGCGCCGATGGTCTCCCCGCTCACCTCATACTATCGTGAGAAGAAAAACGAGGGCGAGGGCAAGGCTCTGTTCGTGCTCCGCGTGGCCTATGTGGCAATCTTCTCCAGCATCATCTTCTTTGTGCTGAGTTGTATGCTGAGCATCCCGCATGACAGCTTTGCGCAGGCGAAGGCGCAGAACCTGAACGTGCTGTCCGTGATGAAAGGAAGCGGTGACTTCAGCCTGATTTATTACGTGGCCCCGTTCATCGCTATCATCGGGATGACCAAATCCTTCCTGGGTGTAGGTCTGTCGGTGGCAGAGACGTTCGGCCAGCTGGCGGCCAGCGTATCAGGTAAGAAGGCCACCACCAGTAAGCGCGTGGCCTCGCTGGTACTGTTCCTGCTGACCTTTGGTATCGTTTATGCGAACCCGGACGTGCTTAACCTGATTGAAACGTTATGCGGGCCGCTGATTGCGGTGATCCTGTTCCTGATCCCCGCCTACCTGATTTACACCCGCACTGCGCTGTCACAGCTGCGCGGCGTGACGGTGTTTCTGGTGGTGCTGGGTGGGCTGGCAACTCTGTCCGCACTGCTGTGGCCCTTACTGTAAGGCAGAGCGTGGCACAGAGATTGTTGCAGGCGTAGCGGGCTCGTATGGCCCGCTACGCTGTAAGGGACTGATGCTATCAGAAGCGGCTGGTGCTGAAACCGCGCCATCTCACTGCGCGGGGAGTCTGAGTATTGAACCTAATCGCTTAATCCGCGATTCTCCAGCATCGGTTCAATCCTCGGATCGTGCCCGCGCCACTGGCGATAAAGTTCAGCTAAATCAGTGCTGTTCCCGCGCGACAAAATGGCCTCGCGTAATTTTTGCCCGTTTTCGCGAGTCAAACCACCCTGCTCGACAAACCACTGATAGCCATCGTCTGCCAGCATCTGGGTCCAGAGATAGGCGTAATACCCCGCCGCATAGCCGCCGCCGAAGATATGGGCGAAGCATACTATTTCATCAAGCAGGTTTAGCTGAGCCACACCCTTACTAAAGAAGTCACCCAGCATGATGCCGGCTTTCTGGTATCGGTGACCATCCCTCCAAATTTTGTCCAGACACTTCACCGCGGCGTTGATGATGTCGCGGGAATCCTGAGTGGGAGTGAGAAGTTTCATTGACGCACTACTATTACCGTAATACGGCTCATTAAGCGCAAAAGGAGAGGTTTTCACGAATGCAGAAATGAATCGACAATACTGGTACTCACCACGTAGTTTTTCACCACCACGGGCCGCGTAAAAGCATATCGCTTGCCTCATCTGCTCGTATTCTGTGACTCGTTCGCCAAAAGAGCGACTGCATACGATTTCCTGCTTTATGGGGGCAAACTCCTCAAGATCGAGACAAGGCGATCGTTAAACAGCAGAAGATCCAGCAGGCGAAGGATGCCCAGCAGGCCAAATTGAAGCGCAACAACAGGTTCAACTCAGGGCGCAACAACACGCCCAGTATGAGGCAGAGCAGCAAACTGAGAGACAGGCACAGCTGCAGGCATAAGAAAATGCAGAACAGCAGGTTCAACAGGAAAACGCTGGGAGCCTTGATCAGTCCCGAATGGCGTTTGCGAATGCCGACTCTGATTTGAATGTCCTCTGACCTTTTTCAAGCATGACACACAAGCGACACGTTAATACCAGAGTATTACAAAATCACCTAAAGTCAGTTTCTTAACTAACTTGACCCCGGGTAGAGTGTCAGCTTTGTGCCAGAAACGGACCTTTCAGAAGCCATAGCAGACGTATTATCAAACCGGATACGCATGTTTTTCTACAACCCCTCTCCGGTTCGAAAGGCTACAAACCATTTTCACGGGGGTTATTTCAGTTGTAGCCAGCGTTGAACACCCGTTAATGCAGAGTCAATAGCGCCTGCCAGATAGCCCGAGAATTGTGGCGACCATTCACTGGCGATACCTGTTATCTCACCGGACCACACCCCCCTGGTGGGAAGTTGCTCAGGCGTTGCGTGCCCGACCTCCTGCAGGAGATCAAATTCCGTTGCAGTAAACGGATCGGCTGCCCAGTCTTTTATATACTCAGCTTCAGGTTCTGCCGCATCCTGTCCAAATAAGCGTACGAGCTGCCCCCGGCAAAGGCTTTTGAGAACAGCTTCGCTGACTGTCCATCTTGATTTTGCCGGTACGCCAATAAAACCAAAAATCGCCGTTTTGCCCGAATCTGGCTCGGATACGTCGTGGATCTCAACCATTGGCCCCACTCGGCTTCCTGCATTGCCGGAAAGCTGTCGTGCATGAAATAAGTCTGTTTTATATACAGCGACATATTTCGCATGGGGAGCCATCCACGTCGGAGTTTTCCGCCAGTTCGACAGCACCTGTTCCGGCATCGCTGGTCTGAAATCTATTTTCGCTGCCAGGGCGGGAGGCAAAGCGAGGAAGACATGCTCACCGGAAAACACGGCCTTTTTACTGCCTTCGGAACGGGTATGGACTTGCACTTCCTTGCCGGCCCGGGAAACCGCCATCGCCTGATGGCCGGTTTTAATCTTCTCAGCCGGGATCTGACTTTTAAGTGCCGCCGTCAGCGTCTGCATTCCTCCCTTCAGCCTGAAAGACGCCGGGGAGCTCTCCCATGACGGGTAGCGTTCGGGGGGCGAATCCAGCTGGCGCTCGTAGAGCATGTCTCCCGGGCGGCCGTGCGCGATTACCGGAAGATTAAGTCGCTCGATCAGTTGTGCGAAGTCCGGTTGAATAGCAGGCCAGAACCACGCTGCCCCCATATCGACATGAATGCCAGCGGAGGCACCCGCCAGTTCCAGGCCTGACAGCACGCGCCCGCCCGGTCTGTCACGAGCCTCAAGGATCACATAATCAACACCCGCTTTTTCAAGCAGCGTGGCGGCATAAAGGCCGCTTATGCCCGCACCAATGATAACAGCGCTCTGCTTCATAATGTCGCTCCGGTCAGGGTTGTCGGGCTGAGATGTCCCGTTTTCAGATAAAAAAGTGCGCCAGAGGCGGTGGCTATAAGAGCAGGCATATCACCCGACGGAAACCGCAGCCAGCTTCCTGCCCCATAGCAACCTTCCGGCGCATGGAGTTCCCCTTGCAGAAGAAGGATCTCTGCTCCGCCAACAAGCGGTGCACAGAAGATCCGCTCACCCGGGTCAAGCTTCTGAAGCAGCACGGTTTCTGAAGTGCCGGAGAATAACGGGCAGATTTGTCTTTGCGGCTGACCGTGCCAGTTAGCTGGCTCCTGCGTATTTATCCTGACCGGCTGGCGCTCACCGGCAGACATCTGGCGCAGCTTGACGAAAATGGTTGTGCCGTCGCGACTTGAGGGTTGGTGAGAAGAACCGTCCGGGCTGCGCAGATACCAGCCGGCAGGATAGTCGACCCCGTTTTCGGTAAAGATACCGTCGAGCACCAGAATCTCCTCTCCGCCGGGATGGCTGTGTGCAGGAAATGTGGATCGGGGCGCATACCTGACAAGGCTGGTTGCGCGGGCCTGCTCGCGACCAATCCGGTCAAGCATCACGCGCTCAACGCCGGGCTGGGGAGAAGGTATCCACTGATAATCGTCCGGAGTAACGATCGCACGCTGCGAAAAATCAGAATTCAGTAACATCATAGTCAGTGATTAGACGGCCCTGTAGGGGGCCGTCTGCAGGCCTATTTGTTCGGCAGATTATCGTACACATCCAGAGCTCGCGCGGTATACGTCAGCGCTGCGCCGGTGTTCAGGTTAATGGCAACGGCCAGCGCTTCGGCGATCTCTTCACGCGTGGCACCGTGCTTAACCGCAGCGTCCACGTGTACGGCCAGGCAACCGTCACAGCGGGTGGTGACGGCCACGGCCAGTGCAATCAGTTCATGGGTTTTAGGATCGAGGTGCTTGTTTTCTGACGCCCCTTTATCCATCTGCTGAAAGCCTTTCATAAACTCTGGCTGCAGTTTGGCAAATTTGCCGATGGTGGCGAGCAGGCCACTGCGATATTCATTCCAGTTCAAGAACATTGAAAACTCCGGTTATTTTTTGTCTCAGAAATATCATTACATGACGTCGAAAATACGTACGTCAGGCGCGCTGTTTAAATAGGGTTTCAATCCTGCAACGACATCCTGCGTGAACAGCGGACTGCTAAGGTATGCCTGCGCCTGCGCCACAGTCTTAAAGCCGTGCAGCACCTGGACATCCTCGTCACGGACAAGCAGCTCTTTAGAGGTGGCACCCTCGATGGTGGTCAGAAACGGGGTTTTGTATTTCTGGTATACCCCCGCCGCTGCCGCACGGTTTTCATTACTGATATCCAGGGTGATTTGCAGATAAGCCATCGTTCTCTCCTTCGCTCAGGGTTGAGGCAACACGCCCGGTTACAAACCCGGTCTGTATTACCTTTCGTTGAGGGCGATTATCAGAAAGCCAGACAGCTTCAACAAATCAGATAATCTTGCAGAGCAGAGAAGAAATTCTATGTCGTGGTTTGGCAGGGAATGAAGCATCACGCGGCTGGACTGATTACCGGGACAGCGTGATGCCTCAGGAGGCAGTTTATGAGCGGTCTGAAACGACATCCTGAAGAAGCCAGTCATGGAAAACGTTTACTTCATCACGCATGACTTTTTGCTGCGGGGTAACCAGATAATAGGACCACTTGAGTGGCCAACGGTGGTCCGGATGCAGCTGGGCCAGCTGTCCGGTTTCGATAAGTTTTTTCACCAGAGCGTAGCGGACAATAGCCACCCCCCTGCCGCTCAGGGCCGACAGGATCACCGCCGAGGTAGAGTTAATATGCAGCCCGCTTTCCAGCGCGTCGGGTGCACCGACCGCCATCAGGACATCATTCCATGACGGAAAATCTGCCCCGGGATGCGGCGTGTCATCGTGAATGAGTTTTTGCGTGGCGAGCCATTCACTGCAGGCCATTTTCCCGGACGGCACCAGGTGGGGACTGCAGACCAGCACCGCTTCCTCATCCATCAGCCAGGTTTTATTCACGCCAGGCCAGTCGCCCTGTCCGCAGCGAATACCGATATCCGCCTCGCCGTGCGACACGTCCATCAACTTTTCCGTAACATTAAGCCGCAGATCGATATTTTCGTGCGTTTCCGAAAACCGGTTCAGGCGATCCATCAGCCAGTTCATCATCAGTACCTGCGACGCCGTCACCACCACCACCGAGCGCGAGCGGCGACCACGAAGCTTGTTTAATCCGGTTTCAAGTTTGTCGAGCCCCTGCGTGATGTCCTGGAGTGCCTCCTGCGCTTCGTCAACCAGCGTCAGACGCTCTTTTCCTGAACGGGTGCGGTGAAGAAGCGGGTGCCCGACCCAGTCTTCCAGCGAGCGCACCAGCTGGCCTACTGCGGCGGGCGTAACGCCCAGTTCCTGAGCCGCGCCGGTAAAGCTGCCATGCCTGGCGGTGGCTTCAAACGCGTGCAGCCATTTAAGTCGGTTTAGCGATCGCATTGTGTTCATCCTGATGCATTATTTTCCTCAGTATACGCCAGCGAGATAGATTTTCTTTCCTGAGTCGCAATTTCTTCTCAGTCGTCAATCAGGGGCCCGGGTGGCATTCTGGTTTCACACGATGAGAAGCACGGCTTTTCATCAATGACAACCATATGAATTTAAAGAGGTTAGCGATGAACGCATCTTTTGCCGGTAAAAAACTGTTAGTGGTCGGTGGTACGAGCGGTATGGGCTTCGAAACGGCGAAGCTGATTCTGAAAAACGGTGGCAGCGTTGTGCTGGTTGGCAATCGCCAGGACAAAGCCGAGCAGGCCCGCCAGGCACTGGCTGCTGATGGTCAGGTTTCCATCATCGTTGCCGACCTGATGAAAGAAGAAGGTATGCAGCACGTGGTGAATACCATTAATGCCGAACACAAAGATATCAGCCTGCTGGTCAATGCGGCTGGCGTATTTTTCCCGAAACCGTTCACCGAACATGAAGTGTCAGACTATGACATGTACATGAACATGAACCGCGCGACGTTCTTTATTACCCGTGACGTGGTGCGCAATATGGTTGAAGCTGGCATTAAAGGCTCCATCGTTAATATCGGTTCCATGTGGGCACAGCAGGCCATCGGTGCCACTCCGTCTTCAGCGTACTCAATGGCAAAAGCGGGTCTGCACGCGCTGACCAAAAACCTGGCCATTGAGCTGGGTGAAAAAGGGATCCGAGTGAATGCGGTGTCTCCGGCCGTTGTTCACACGCCGATTTACGAAGGCTTCATTCCGAAAGACGACGTGAAGGACGTGATGAGCAGCTTTGACAGCTTCCACCCGATTGGTCGCGTGGGTACCCCGGTCGATATCGCGGAAACCGTTGCTTTCCTGCTTTCTGACAAGACTGGCTGGGTCACCGGCGCTATCTGGGATATCGATGGCGGCGTAATGGCTGGCCGTAACGCCTGATGACCATGCCGCACGCGCTTACCCGCGTGCGGCACTGGAGTAATTATGCAAATCCAGACCGCGCATTATGACCTTGTCACCTCGTGGCAGGGGGGCATGGCCAGCCGGACGCTCTGCCAGTCCTTTTCCGCAGACAACGCTCCGCCTGCCCTGCAAAGTCATGTTATCGATTCCGATGAACCGGTTTCGCTGGGTGGCGAAGGGCTGGCTCCTGACCCCCAGGAGCTGATGCTCGCTGCGTTCAATGCCTGCATGATGGTCGCCTTTATTCTCGAAGCCAGGGCTGAAGGTCTCGCCCTTACGCATCTTGAAATACATACTGACGGGCACCTTCCGAAGGGTATACCGGCCTCCGGTGACAGACCTGCAGAGGATGCTTCCGGCAGGCTTGTGTATGTCATCCATGTACGCGGTGGCGGCACGGTGCATCAGTTTGAAGGGGTTCATCAGCGGGTGATTGCCTCCTCTCTGAACCGGTGGTTACTGGCCCAGAATATGCTGATCGAAGGTGACTTAATACTGAGCTGACGCGGCTGGATTGTTCTGTTCTACAGGAAAAAATAATATGAACACATCAAGAGTAACTCCCTGGCAGGATGAAGAGCCAGTCGACGCCGATCTTCTCAACGCGATAAAGGCCCGTCGGCCCGGCGGAAAACTGATAGATATTGACCGGGTATTACTGAAGAGTGCCCCCCTGGCCACGGGCTGGAACGAACTGATGGTACGGGTACGTCAGGAATTTTCACTCAGCCTTGAATACCGGGAACTGATCATGCTGCGTGTTGCCTGGCTGAATAAAGCAGAATTTGAATGGAATGTGCACTACCCTGCCTATCTGGATGCAGGCGGAACGGCTAAAAAAGCAGAAGCGCTGCGGTTATCCTCCGCGCCACACGTCTTTAATGACACCGAAACGTTGCTTATACAGCTTACGGACCAGTCCACCCGGAACGTCGTGGTTGAGGAGAATGTAATCGGTGCGCTGAAAAGCCTGTTAAGTGAAAAAGAGACCGTGGAAGCGGTTGCTACTGTCGCCGCCTATAACATGGTGTCCCGTTTTCTTGTCGCCCTTGCCATCTGACAACCCCAAATTTTCCGGTGCAATTTATGAATAAAAAATATCGCGCTATGCAGATCGTTGCCCCCGGTGTGCTGGAAATGACCGAGCGGCCGGTACCCGCTCCCGGCCCGGACGACGTGCTCATCAAAATTGAAGCATGCGGCGTATGCGGTGCCGATCTCCGGGACGCGGAAAAAGCACCGCAGGCGGGCCAGCCCGGCCGTATACCGGGACATGAAATTGTCGGGTTTATTGCCCGGAAGGGAAACAGGGTACCCGATATCTGGCAAACCGGTCAGCGGGTAGGCGTCGGACGTCTGGGGGGGTACTGTCAGCACTGCAAACCTTGCCGCAGCGGGCTTTTTCATCTTTGTGAAAACCAGCTTACGCCTGGACTCAGCTGTGATGGCGGCTACGCAGAGTACGTCGTCATGCGGCACACCGCGCTGATAGCCATCCCCTCCGCGCTTTCTTCCGTACATGCCGCGCCGATCCTTTGCGCCGGTACCGCAACCTTCAACGCGCTGCGTAATTCAGGCGCAAGGGCGGGCGACAGAGTCGCGGTTCTCGGAGTAGGTGGCCTTGGCCACATGGCCGTTCAGTACGCCCGTAAAATGGGTTTTGAGGTGACCGTAATTGCGCGGGGTAATGAAAAAGAGCGAGCGGTCTTTGAGCTGGGTGCGCATCATTACATCGATACACTTGAGGAAAACGCATCAGAACGCCTGAAAAATGACGGCGGTGTGGATTTTATTGTGGCAACGGCACCGGCCTCAGAAACGGTTTCAGCCCTCCTGTCCTCTCTGGCACCCCAGGGAAAAGCGATCCTGCTGGGTACCGGACAAACGCCGTTAAAGGTGATGCCCGGTATGATGATCGGCGCTGAACGTACCCTGACAGGATCTTTCGTCAGCACACCGGCGCAAACCGAGCGCGCACTGCAGTTCAGCCACCTCTTTCAGGCTTTGCCTGTTACAGAGCTGCTGCCATTTGAAAGGGCAAATGAGGCGCTCAGCAGACTGAAGCAGGGTCTGGCGCGATACCGGATAGTGCTCACCATGAATCAGGATAATTAATCATATGTCCGCAGAACATTTCCTGCCCGTTGCAGATCAGAAAAACAATATCATCCGCCTGTCGGCCGCACAGGCTCTCGCCGGTGCTAACTCTGTGGTTTTTTATGCCACAGGCGCAATTGTGGGTAACTCGATTGCGCCTGCAAACTCGCTGGCCACGCTGCCCATCACCATGTTTGTACTTGGGATGGCGGCCTGCATCTTACCGTTAGGTTCACTGGCGCGGAAAAATGGTCGTAAAACTGCTTTTATGGTCGGCACCGGGGCTGGCGTCATTACCGGACTGACCGCTGCACTTGCCGTCGTCATTGGCTCTTTTATACTTTTCTGCATTGCCGCATTTATGGGGGGAGCATATGCGGCCGTTGCGCTCAGCTTTCGTTTTGCCGCAACGGACGGCGTCACGCCCGAACGCCGGGCCAGGGCTTTGTCGCTGGTTATGGGAGGCGGAGTGATAGCTGGCGTGGTTGGTCCTATGCTGGTTTCCGGAACGATGCACCTCTGGCCGCCTCATACATTCGCCGTCACGTTCCTCGCCCAGGCGCTCGTGGCCGTCATTTCGGCATTCATACTCAAAGGCGTGAAAACCACAGAACCTGCCGGCGCGGTAAAAACGGGTGGGCGGCCTTTACGCGAAATTGTCCGTCAGCCAGGGTTTGCCAGAACCGTATTCAGCGGTGCGGTCACTTATATGGTGATGAACTTCCTGATGACGGCAGCCCCACTCTCAATGCACATGCACGGCATTTCTCAGCAGGCGTCCAATCTCGGTATCCAGTGGCATGTTATTGCCATGTACGGTCCGGGCTTTTTCACCGGCAAATTAATTAACCGCTTTGGGGCCATGCGTATCGCCGCTGCGGGTCTGCTTATCACGGCATGTTCTGTGCTGGCCGGACTCAGTGGAACCGATATTTTTCACTACTGGCTGTCGCTGATTTTGCTGGGTCTGGGCTGGAATTTTGGCTTCACCGGCGCATCGGCAAAAATCATTGAATATCACCGTCCCGAAGAGAAGACCCAGGTCCAGTCCCAGAACGATTTTGTGGTGTTTGGAGTGATGATTGTTGGGTCATTTTCTTCAGGTGCTCTGCTCAATCTCTACGGCTGGAACGCCGTCCTGTGGGGATCCCTTGTTCCCGTCGGGCTTGCTTTTTTAGGTATTATTAACGAGTTGCGGACAAAAAAGCAGGATAAATTAAGCTCCTGACGCAGTTTTATCTGCGGCCTGAAAGCGGGTTATGTTGATGTGCAAAGTATCTAAAGCCCAAAATCAACGAGTATGGCGCAAACGCTCCGCAGCGTCTGGATTTCCGTGGAGGATGGGAAAACAATGCCGACTTTTCACGAGCAGCGTTCTCTATCGGAGCGTCTGTATGAGGGGCAAGGCATCAATACCCAGCTGCTACCCGGTCACTCATCGGACAGGATGACAGCGCAATATCATAACGATCGCGGTCTCGAATGGGTGAAAGTGAAGGTGTAGCTACATGAATAATTGGACCGTATCCCCCTGCAAATTTCGCAGAATTTAAGAATTCATGTTGGGGAGGAATTTTGGAGGCGTTTTGGGGAAGAAAAAATCGGGCAAAAACCGGGCACCGCGCCCGGTTCTGCTTCCAGCCTGAAATAGTCCTTACGAACTCAACCCGCGATTCTCCAGCATCGGTTCAATCCTCGGATCGTGCCCGCGCCACTGGCGATAAAGTTCAGCTAAATCAGTGCTGTTCCCGCGCGACAAAATCGCCTCGCGGAATTTCTGTCCGTTTTCGCGGGTCAAACCACCCTGCTCGACAAACCACTGATAGCCATCGTCTGCCAGCATCTGGGTCCACAGGTAGGCGTAATACCCCGCCGCATAGCCGCCGCCGAAGATATGGGCGAAATAACTGCTGCGATAGCGTGGCGGGATGGCGGGAAGATCCAGCCCTTCCTTTTTCAGCGCCTCGGCCTCAAACGATTCTACGTTATCAACGGTGTCGCGAATGCTGTGCCAGTTCATGTCCAGCAAGGCAGCGCTGAGCAGCTCCGTCATGTCGTAGCCCTTGTTGAACTGGGTGGCGTTCAGCATTTTATCCCGCAGGGCATCCGGCATGGGTTCCTGGGTTTGATAATGACGGGCATAGTGCGCAAACACGCGCGGGTGGCTGGCCCAGTGTTCATTGATTTGCGACGGAAACTCAACAAAGTCTCGCGGAGTATTGGTGCCAGAAAGCGTAGCGTAGCGCTGGCTGGCAAACAGGCCGTGTAGCGTATGACCAAACTCGTGGAACAGCGTGATGACATCATCCCAGGAGAGAAGTGCCGTCTGGCCGGTAGCGGGTTTTTGGTAGTTGCACACGTTGTAGATCACCGGGCGGGCGGAAGACTCAAAGGATTGTTCGACAAAATTGCCCATCCACGCCCCGCCGCTTTTTGAGTCGCGGGCGAAGAAGTCACCGTAGAACAGCGCCATCCCCTCGCCGGTGTGGTCAAAAATTTCCCATACGCGCACGTCCGGGTGATACACCGGGATGTCAAAACGCTCAACAAAACGAATGCCAAACAGCTCGCTGGCAGCCCAGAACAAGCCGTCGTGCAGGACGTTATTGAGCGCAAAGTAAGGTTTGATTTGCGACTCATCGAGCGCGTATTTTGCCGAGCGCACGCGCTCGGCGTAATAGGCCCAGTCCCATGCTTCCACGGTAAAACCGTCCTGCTCGTCGTCAATCACCTTCTGGATATCAGCCTGTTCACGCGCCGCCCGCCCACGCGCCGCAGGCACGATCCCCCGCATAAAGGCCAGCGCGGCGGCAGGCGTTTTCGCCATCTGGTCAGCGGTGCTCCAGCTTGCGTAATCCTCAAATCCGAGCAGCTGAGCCTGCCGCGCGCGCAGCGACGCAAGACGGCGGATCAGCTCGCGGGTGTCGTTTTCATCGCCTTTTTGGGTGCGATCCCATCCGGCCTTGAACAAACGTTCACGCGTCTGGCGATTGCGCAGCGCGGCGAGGGCGGGCTGTTGCGTGGTATTAAGCAGCGGGATCAGCCAGCGATCGCGAAGACCTTTTTCCGTTGCGGCCTGCGCGGCGGTGCCAATCTGGTCCGCGCTCAGGCCATCGAGTTGTTGAACATCGTCCACCACCAGCCCGCCCGCGTTGTCTGCGGCGAGTAAACGCTGGTTAAAGCGGCTGGTCAGCGAGGCGGATTCCGTATTCAGCGTTTTGAGCTCCGCTTTTTCGGCAGCGTTAAGGCGTGCGCCCGCAAGGACAAAGTGCTGCCAGATCTCTTCCACCAGACGACGGGATTCCGCATCCAGCACGGCGCGATCCTGCCAGACGCGCTCGACGCGGGAGAAAAGCGTGTCGTTAAGCCAGATATCGTTTGCCAGCTCCGCCAGCTCGGTTGAGAACTGCTCATCCAGCGCCTGCAGATCATCGTTGGTGTGCGCGGAGGTCATGGCAAAAAAGACGCTGCTGACGCGTGATAGCATCGCGCCGCTTTTCTCCAGCGCCAGCACGGTGTTGTCAAAATCCGGAGGGGACGTTTGGGCGATGATAGCGTCGATGTCAGCACGCTTCTGGCGCAGGGCTTCGTCGAATGCCGGGCGATAGTGGCTGTCTTCAATAAGATCGAATCGCGGTGCCTGATACGGCAGCAGGCTGATGTCAAAAAAAGGATTGTTGACCGACATTTTTCACTCCTCAGAACGGTGTATTTCCCCAGAGTAGGCCAGGCCGTCAGCACCTGCAATGCCATCATACAAATGTAGCCTTAACGGGCCGCCCGCGAGCGTGCTATGGTAGTACAACACAAAAAGCGTTGAGGAACAGTGAGATGATAATTTTAGTTACCGGGGCGACCGCGGGTTTTGGTGAATGCATCACGCGTCGCTTCGTCGCCAACGGCCATAAAGTGATTGCAACAGGCCGCCGTCAGGAGCGCCTGCAGGAGCTGAAGGATGAGCTGGGCGACAGCATCCTGACCGCGCAGCTGGACGTACGTAACCGCGCGGCCATTGAAGAGATGATCGCGAACCTGCCGGCCGAGTGGCGTGTCATTGATGTTCTGGTCAACAATGCCGGTCTGGCGCTGGGCATGGAGCCCGCCCATAAAGCCAGCGTGGAAGACTGGGAAAACATGATCGACACCAACAACAAGGGTCTGGTGTACATGACCCGCGCCGTGCTGCCCGGCATGGTGGAACGCAACAGCGGCCACATTATCAACATCGGCTCTACCGCCGGTAGCTGGCCTTACGCAGGCGGCAACGTCTACGGCGCAACCAAAGCTTTCGTGCGCCAGTTCAGCCTGAACCTGCGCACCGACCTGCACGGCACGGCTATCCGCGTGACGGACGTTGAACCAGGCCTGGTGGGCGGGACGGAATTCTCTAACGTCCGCTTCAAAGGCGATGACGCGAAAGCGGGTAAAACCTACGAAAACGCGAATGCGCTGACCCCGGAAGACGTCACCGAGACGGTCTGGTGGGTGGCGACGCTGCCTAAACACGTCAATATCAATACCGTTGAAATGATGCCGGTCAGCCAGAGCTTTGCCGGACTGAGCGTCCATCGCGGCTAATTTGCCCTGCCCGGCCTGCGGGCCGGGTCTGTGATGGCGGGCAAAAGAATGGTAGTCTAGTCAGGCTAACTCTCTGAGAAATCACAACACATGGCCGCTGAATCGCAACTCAACCCTACCCAGCCTGTTAACCAGCAAATTTATCGCATTTTACGACGTGATATCGTCCATTGCCTGATCCCGCCTGGCACTCCGCTGTCTGAAAAAGAGGTGTCGGTGCGTTTTGACGTTTCCCGTCAGCCGGTGCGTGAGGCGTTTATCAAGCTGGCTGAAAACGGCCTGATTCAGATCCGCCCCCAGCGCGGCAGCTATGTGAACAAAATTTCGCTTTCGCAGGTCCGTAACGGTTGTTTCGTCCGTCAGGCGATTGAGTGCGCGGTTGTGCGACGGGCGGCAACGCTGATCAACGAAAACCAGTGCTACCTGCTGGAGCAAAACCTGCATCAGCAGCGCATTGCGATTGATCGTAAACAGCTCAATGACTTTTTCCAGCTGGATGACGAGTTTCATCAGAAGCTGGCGCAAATCGCCGACTGTCAGCTGGCGTGGGATACCATCGAAAACATCAAAGCCACCATTGACCGCGTGCGTTACATGAGCCTTGACCATGTTTCGCCGCCGGAAATGCTGCTCCGACAGCACCATGATATTTTTAATGCGCTGGAAAAACGGGATTTGGACGGCGTGGAAAATGCGATGACTCTGCACCTGCAGGAAATAAGTGAATCCGTGCAGCTTATTCGTCAGGAAAATAGCGACTGGTTCAGCGAAGAGTAATATTCGCCGCCCCCTTGCGGTTGCGGCGAGGTCGTTAGCGGACAACTAATACCGGGATGCTGGCGTAGCGCAGAATAGACTCTGCGTTGGAGCCGAGTAAATGGGTTGTGATGCTCGGGTTTTTCGAACCGATAACGATCACGTCATAATCCCCTTCTTTACTCATTTTAATAATTTCATCGCGCACGCTGCCAAAGCGCACTTTGCACTCAATTTTGTCCGGGTCGATATCAAACAAGCGCTTTAACGCCGTCATCTTTTTATCAGACTCGGTGGTCATGTACTCTTCAAACTTTTTAATATCCGCATTGAACCCGCGCAGTAACGAGCGGCCGCTGACGGGCAGAATATTAACCAGGGTGATTGAGGCGCCTTCCGCTTTGGCGAGATTAGCCGCATGACGCACCGCTTTGTCACTCAAATCCATTTCAAACACATCAACAGGCATCAAAATCTTTTTGTACATAAGCCTGACTCCTTAATTCAGATGAAAGGGGTATTTCCTGTAACCAGAGTGCCATTCGCACTATAAACAAACCCTCAACGTTAACGCGGGTAAACTATCAGTTCATGAAAACATTTGTCCGTTTTGTAAATAGCGGTTCAGAAGCGTCAACGCGGGCCGTAATAAAGAAAAAAGTGTGAGTTTGATCAAAAACAAAAACAATCGTTAAAGAGAGGCGTATTTATAGTGCCCGTGAATGGCGCGGTCAGAATAGCGCCGTAACGGATAGGTTAGAGAGGAGAAATTACCATGATGACATATGACCGTAACCGCAACGCAATCACCACCGGCAGCCGCGTAATGATTAACGGCACGGGCCGCACGGGGATTATTAAAGCGATCCACAGCACCGGGCTGGATGCCGCACAGGTGCGTCGCAGCAAAACGGTGGAAGTCGAAGGTTGTGACGGTAAATTTGAACCGATTGAACTGATTCGCCTGGGAATGCACTAACAGGCACAAAGCCATGCCGCCGCGAACGGCGGCATGTAAAGCATTAACCCTGCGCCGCGTATTGCGCCACCGTGGCCTTCGCCCCCTTCTGTAGCAGCATCTGGTACGCGTTCATTACCGCATCGACAAAAACAGCTTCCTGCGGCAGTTCTTTGCCAAAGATCGCCTCGATACCCAACAGCGCTTTCACGCGGCTCTCGCCTTCTGCGCTGCTGTTTACCGCTGACTGGATCGCCGCCAGCTGCGGATCGCTTACCTCGATGGCATTACCCTGCTCGTCCACGCCGCCGACATAGCGCATCCAGCCCGCCACGCCCAATGCAAGCAGCGGGAAAGGCTGCTGATGGACCAGGTGCCAGCGCACGGAATCAAGCATACGCTGCGGGAGTTTCTGACTGCCGTCCATCGCAATTTGCCACGTGCGGTGACGCAGCGCCGGGTTGCTGTAACGCGCGATCAGCAGATCGGCGTAATGGCTTAAATCCACACCCTGCACTTTCAGCGTTGGGGCCTGCTCTTTCAGCATCAGCGCGTGAGCGGCTTTGCGGTAGTTCGCATCTGCCATGCAGTCGTTAATGTGCTGGTAACCCGCCAGATAGCCTAGATAGGCCAGGAACGAGTGGCTGCCGTTAAGCATACGCAGCTTCATCTCTTCAAAAGGAATAACGTCTGATACCAGCTCAGCGCCGGCCTTTTCCCACTGTGGACGCCCGGCGACAAAGTTATCTTCCACCACCCACTGACGGAACGGCTCGCAGGCCACCCCAGCCGGATCGCGAACGCCGGTCAATTGTTCAATTTTATCCAGCGTCTCGGCCGTGACCGCCGGGACGATACGGTCGACCATGGTTGACGGGAAGGTCACATTGGCATCGATCCAGTCTGCCAGTTCAGCGTCCACGGCACGCGCGTAGGCGCAGGTAACGTTGCGCATCACATGACCATTTTCCGGCATGTTATCGCAGGACATGACGCTAAAGGCCGGCAGGCCGGCTGCCTTACGCCGCGCCAGCGCTTCAACCACAACGCCCGGTGCAGATTTTGGCTGATGAGGATTTTGCAGGTCCGCTACGATAAACGGATGATCGAGCATCAGTTGCCCGGTGGCAGGCGAATGGCAGTACCCTTTCTCGGTAATGGTGAGCGAAACAATCGCCACCTGCGGTTCGCACATCGTCGACAGGACAGCTTCCAGCCCATCAACCTGGGCATGCAGCGCCTTTTTCACCACCCCCACGACGCGGGAGGTCCAGGCGTCGGCAGACATTTCCGCCACGGTGTAGAGATGGTCCTGCGCGTTCAGATCGGCGATCTGCTGTTCACCGCCGATCAGGTTCACTTCACAGTATCCCCAGTCGCTGTCGTGTTCTGCGGCAAGAATGTCGGCGTAGACCGCCTGATGTGCGCGATGAAATGCGCCAAAGCCCAAGTGAACAATACGCGCGTTGAGGCGTTCACGATCGTACTGAGGCAGCGTGGCCTTCGCCTGTAATAACCGATTTTCCATGATTGTGACTCGTTCAATTAGAAAGCTAAGAACCGCTGCCGCTCCGGCAAGAGCGACAGCGCCTGCTGACTACACCAACTAGAATGGCAGTAGCGAGAAAAAACGGACTGCCATCAACCATACTGATACGTCGATTTCAGATATTGATTTATATTAACTTTTTGCCATGTGGTGTGACATGAATAATAAGTTGTGTGACATATCCCATAACATATAAACCATTAACGCCGGGTGGAGAGTGCCCCGTATGCCGCACGCTCTTTCTGAGGCACTTCGGCAGCATCTTCAGCGTCGCTCAAATCACGGTCGCGCACTTCAGGCATCAGGAGTGCAGAGACCAGCCCAATCAGCGAGTAAACCACCAGCATCGCCACAATAGGCCACCATGAGCCGGTCATGTTGCAGAAGATCCCTGCCAGCACCGGACCAAAGCCCACCGCGACCAGGCCGCCGGCTTCCTTCGAAATCGCCATGCGAGTAAAGCGGTTTCGCGAGCCAAACATTTCCGCCATGGTGATGTTCTCCAGGGCAAACAGCCCCAGCACCGCCACGTTGTGAATCACGATGATGGAGAGCATCAGCACGCCCGGGGCATAACTCTTGTCAACGATGATCGACAGCATCGGGTACGCCAGAACGATCGCCGAGATGTTGAGAATGATGTAAGGCAACCGGCGTCCCACCTTGTCCGATAGCCAGCCCAGCAGCGGAATGGAGATAAACCCGAGGATTGAACTGATCATCAGCGCATCGGTTGGAATGGCTTTATCAAACAGCAGCGTCTGCACCAGATAGCCCGCAAGGAACGTCTGGATCAGGCCTGAGTTGCCCGCCTGACCGAAACGCAACCCGGTGGCCAGCCAGAACGATTTACTTCTGAACATCGCGCCCAGAGAGGTGTCCTGTACGGCCTGCGGTGCGGCAGCTTCTGCATCGTTCACTTTCTCGAATACCGGGCTTTCCTTGAGGTTCATTCGCAGCCAGATGGCAAAGATCATCACCACGACGCTGGCAAGGAACGGCACGCGCCAGCCCCAGGCAACCAGCTCTTCGCGGTCAAGCGCAAAGAACATCACCGCCCAAATCGCCGTCGCGCTCAGCGTGCCGCAGTTTGTGCCCATGGCCACCAGCGAGGAGATAATGCCGCGCTTTCCTTTCGGCGCGTACTCCGCAAGCATAGTCCCTGCCCCGGAGATTTCCGCCCCGGCGCCCAGGCCCTGAATGATACGCAGCGTGACCAGCAGCACCGGCGCGAAAATGCCAATCTGCGCGTAGGTTGGTAACACGCCAATTAAGGTGGTACAGATCCCCATCATGGTGATGGTGATAAACAGCACCTTTTTACGTCCGATGCTGTCGCCCATTCTGCCGAAGATAAAGGCGCCGACGATACGCGCGATATAGCCCGCGCCGTAGGTGCCCATTGCGAGGATCAGCGCCATCGCGGCGGACTGTTCCGGGAAGAAAATTTCATGGAACACCAGTGCGGCGCCCAGCGAGTAGAGCTGGAAATCCATAAACTCCAGCGCGGTGCCCAGCCAGCCGGAGACGGCGGCTTTTACCAGGTCGGACGTGGATCGTTGAGGTTGTGCTTGAGTCATAATGGCTATCTCTAAAAGGTAAGATGCGTACCACTCAGAGCCTGTCTGCGCAGGCTCTTAACCGCGTGAATTATTATTGGCCGAACGTGAGCAAGACTTTGCAGCACTGCCGCTGGTCTTTTTCAAACAGTTCGATTGCGTCTGTAACGTGGTGATAGTCAAAGGTATGGGTAACCAGTTTTTCAGGGTCGATAAGCCCTCTTTCCAGCCAGTCGATCACGACCGGGAATTTATTGGCATTCAGGCGCGAGGAAAATATCGACAGCTCTTTGCCGGTGATGCCCTGCTGAACAATCTGGCTCGGGTCGCTGGAAAAGCCCATCAGGACAATACGCGCCGCCGGAGAGGCCAGCGTAATGGCCTCCTTTAAAATCGACGGATGGCAGGCGGCATCAATAATTAACGTAGGTTTAATCCCCTTCTCTTCCAGCACAGCCTGCAGAGACTGTTCGCCATTATTGATGACCCAGTCCGCGCCGCTGCGTTGCGCCATCGCCAGCCGCTCGTCAATACGATCGACCACGATGACCTGTTTCACCTTATACACGCCCTTCAGCGCCTGAACGGTGACCAGCCCCATCGGACCTGCGCCGTAGATCAGCGCCACGTCCTGCTCGCCAGGGTTTGCCTGCCCGGTGACGTTGGCCGCAATGGTAAACGGTTCGACCATCACCGCATGTTTATCAGGGATGGCATCCGGGATTGGCCATGCGTTTTTGGCGGGCACCACGGCATATTCGCTGAAGCCGCCGTCACGGTGAACACCCAGCACCACCAGCGAGGTGCAGACGTTAGGTTTGCCCACCGAGCACGGGTAGCAGTGGCCGCAGCTGATAACCGGGTCAACCGACACGCGCTGGCCAAGACGGGACGCTTCTACGTGCTCGCCGATGGCATCGATCACGCCAAAAAACTCGTGACCAATCACGCGCGGATATTTGGCGAACGGGTTATGCCCGCGGTAGATGTGGCTGTCTGAGCCGCAAATGCCCGCCAGGGAGATTTTGACGCGCACTTCGCCTGCGGCAGGTACCGGGATTGGGCGCTCTTCAATCACCAGCGCGTCGGGCTGTTGGATCACTATGCTTTTCATCGTTCGCTCCTCGTTTACCAGTTCCACAGCGTGCCGTCTTCAAGACGCGCAACCGGCAGGTACGCCGGATCGTACGGATATTTCGCTGCCAGCTTCTCGTCGAACTCAATGCCCAGCCCCGGCTTGTCGCCCGGATGCATGTAGCCGTTATCGAAGCGCCAGCTGTGCGGGAAGACTTCCAGCATCTGCTCGGAGTAGCCCATATATTCCTGGACGCCGAAGTTTGGCACCCACAGGTCGAAATGCAGCGCTGCGGCGTGACAAATCGGCGAGAGATCCGACGGGCCGTGCGAGCCGGTACGCACCTGGTAGAGCGAAGCAAAGTCCGCAATGCGACGCATCCCGGTGATCCCGCCCGCATGGGTAATGGTGGTCCGGATGTAGTCGATCAGCTGCTCTTCGATAAGCTGCTTGCAGTCCCAGATGCTGTTAAACACTTCGCCCACCGCAATCGGCGTGACCGTGTGCTGGCGGATCAGGCGGAAGCACTCCTGGTTCTCGGCAGGCGTCGGGTCTTCCATCCAGAACATGCGATACGCTTCAATGCTTTTGCCAAAACGCGCCGCTTCAATCGGTGTGAGGCGGTGATGCATGTCGTGCAACAGATGCTCATTGAAGCCAAACCGGTTGCGCACGGCGTCAAACAGCTTCGGCGTGAAGTCGAGGTATTTCTCCGTGGACCACAGCTGCTCTTCCGGCCAGTCGCCTTTGGTGGCGGGTTCGTACGCCAGCCCCTTTCCTTTAGACATACCGTAGGTGGTTTTCATTCCCGGCACGCCGCACTGCACGCGGATCGCCTTGAAGCCCATCTCTTTGTGGCGGGCGTAATCTTCCAGCACGTCGTCGATGGTGTGGCCCGTGGTGTGGCAGTAAACCATTACCCCCTCGCGCGATGCGCCGCCAAGAAGCTGGTACAACGGCATGTTGGCCGCTTTGGCTTTGATATCCCACAGCGCCATATCCACGGCCGAGATGGCAGACATGGTCACCGGCCCCCGACGCCAGTAAGCGCCTTTATAGAAGAACTGCCAGATATCTTCGATGCGGTGCGCATCGCGGCCAATCAGCTGCGGGCAAAGGTGATCTTTCAGGTAAGAGGCAACGGACAGCTCGCGTCCATTCAGCGTGGCATCGCCCAGGCCAACGATCCCCTCATCGGTGGTAATTTTTAGGGTGACGAAATTACGCCCCGGGCAGGTAACAAAAACTTCAGCCCCGACAATCTTCATAATCCGGTTCCTTACATCGTTCGTTGTGATGCAGGAAATTTACGCAACTACACTACTACCATACAAGTATAATGATCATAAAATCAGCGAGCGATCACAAAAACAGGGCACTAGCTGCGCCCCCAACCGGCGACGATGATCAGCATGCCGCACAGGGCAATCAGCGCGCCTGACCAGTCATACAGGCTTAATTTAACGCCATCCACCACGCGCAGCCACAACAGCGCGGTACACACGTAGACCCCACCGTAAGCGGCATACACGCGCCCGCTGGCGGCGGGATGCAGGGTGAGCAGCCAGACAAACAGCGCCAGCGCAATGCCCGCCGGGATCAACAGCGCTATCGATCCCCCCTTCTTCAGCCAAAGCCAGGGCAAGAAGCAGCCGATGATTTCACACAGCGCGGTGGCAAAAAAAAGCAGTGTCGTTTTGAGCATTTATATCGTTCTGTGATGTTTGATTTAACCATCATACGCGATAATTAAATGACGTTTTCCATACCTGCTGTGCGGGTATGTCGCCATTTTGGTTTGGTGTAGAATTCGAACGGGTTATACTGCCTGTCTGCACCGCTATTCAAGGAACACGCTATGACTACTTTAAGCAAACGCCTTTGTCTGACCGCCCTGCTGGCGCTGTCAACGTGCGCAATGATCAATACGGCCTCCGCTGAAACCAGCAAACTCATCATTGAGTCTGGTGATAGCGCACAAAGCCGTCAGAACGCCGCCATGGACAAGGAACAATGGAATGACACCCGCAGTCTTCGTCAGAAGGTGAATAAACGCGCCGAGAAAGAATGGGATAAAGAAGATGTTGCGTTTGATGCGCGTGATAAATGCCAGCAAAGCGCCAACACCAATGCCTACTGGGAGCCAAACACCCTGCGCTGTCTGGATCGCCGCACAGGCCGTGTGGTTGCACCCTAATGGCGGCAAGATATGACATCACGCTCCGCCCGCTGGAGCGTGAAGATCTGCGCTTTGTCCATCAGCTCGATAACAACGCGAGCGTGATGCGCTACTGGTTTGAAGAGCCTTACGAGGCGTTTGTCGAGCTGTCGGATCTGTACGACAAGCACATCCACGATCAGAGCGAGCGCCGTTTTGTCGTTGAGTGCGAAGGCGAGAAAGCCGGGCTGGTCGAGCTGGTTGAGATTAACCACGTTCACCGCCGGGCGGAATTTCAGATCATCATTTCCCCTGAACATCAGGGAAAAGGTCTCGCCTCCCGGGCGGCAAAGCTGGCCATGGATTACGGATTTAACGTCCTTAACCTCTACAAGCTGTATCTCATTGTTGATAAAGAGAACGAAAAGGCGATCCACATCTACCGCAAGCTTGGCTTTATGGTGGAAGGCGAGCTGATTCATGAGTTCTTTATTAACGGTGAATACCGCAACACCATCCGCATGTGTATCTTCCAGCATCAGCATCTGGCGGAACATAAAGCCTCAGGCTCGACCCTTCTGAAACCGACCGCGCAGTAACCTGCGCGGTTGTTCACTCAGTAATACTCAATCGTGTTTTTGATGGTGTATTTGCGCTCAACGGCGTTTTTTCCGCTGTCATTGGCAATCACCAGCTCGCAACTCACCGGATTATTGCGGCTGTCGTAGTCGCAGCTCTGCGTCACTTTACCCAGCGGCTTGTCATTGAGCAGGCTTACCGCCGTATAATCCATTCTTTTGCGCAGATCCTTCGACGGCGTCGACTGCACCGACAGATGTTGATCGCCCGATACGGTCGTTTTGCCCAGCGGGTAGCCATCCGCATCGTAACGATACTTCACTTCCATCTCTTTGCCGTGGGCCGCGACAACAAATCCGTTATCGTCGGTGTCCCAGGTCACGCCTGCGGAAGGCAGCTCCGCCAGCTGGCATTTCCCCTGCAGCTTGACTTTCTGCTGCTGGGTCTCGGCATCGACGTAATAGTTTGCATCGAGCACCAACGCCACGCCGGTATTGGCCTCCAGATCGTGCAGCTCCAGGGTATCGAAGCAGCCTTCTTCCGACATCGTTCCGGTGACCCTTTTCGTCACCTCCCCCTTGTCGTTGAACAAGGTCTGGGTAAAGTCTTTCACCGGGCCGCGCAGGGGATCAAAATCAAATTCATTTGAAAAACTCGCCATCTCCGGCGTAAAACTGAGCGGTGCGGAGTGGTCGTCACACCCTGCCAGCGCTGTCGCCAGAAGGGTTATCGCTACATATTTCTTCACATCATTTACCGATACAGAGAGATTATTCCCAATCATATTAGCAAATACAGTTGTTTACACGATCCCTGCTAAAATTAATCTACACACAGAGAAAAGGAGCTACAGATGAAACGGTTAACCTGGACTACCGCCCTGCTGCTGTTAAGTGCTTCACCGGCCGTACTGGCTGCACCGGATTCTTGCGAGCGCGTGAAAAGCGATATTCAGCAGAAAATCATTAACAACGGCGTGCCTGAATCAGGCTTTACGCTCAACATTGTTCCGAACGATCAGGCCGACCAGCCCGATGCACAGGTTGTTGGGCATTGTGCCAACGATACCTTTAAAATTTTGTACACCCGCACAAGCAGCGGTAACTATCCCGTAAGTGGCGCGGGTACGCAGGAAAATGCACCGAGCGAGCCTCAGTAATTTTCTGCTTATCAATACCCTTTCCCTTGACGAGGATTAATATTTAATACCCCCAAATAAGTAACATTCACCCCATCATTAGCCCGGTTGTAATCACGGGTGAAAATAATAGTTAATTACAATGATGGGGTGAGTCATGTCTGATGTTGAACATCACGGCGGAATTAGCCGCCGAACTCTGGTGAAATCTACGGCAATAGGATCGCTGGCGCTTGCCGCCGGTGGGCTATCGCTGCCATTTGGTCTGAAGCGTGCCGCCGCCGCGGTACAAAACGCCGTCACGCCTGCTGACGATAAGGTCGTCTGGGGGGCCTGCTCGGTTAACTGCGGAAGCCGCTGCGCTCTGCGCCTGCACGTTCGCGACGACGAAGTGTACTGGGTCGAAACGGATAACACCGGCGACGACGTGTATGGCAATCACCAGGTTCGCGCCTGTCTGCGCGGGCGTTCGATCCGTCGTCGAATCAATCACCCCGATCGTCTGAATTACCCGATGAAGCGCGTCGGTAAGCGAGGTGAAGGCAAGTTTGAGCGCATCAGTTGGGACGAAGCGCTGAATACCATCACCGACAGCCTCAAACACGTCGTGGAAAAGTACGGCAACGAAGCGGTCTACATTAACTACTCCTCCGGGATTGTCGGCGGCAATATTACCCGCTCCTCCCCTTACGCCTCGCTGGTGGCGCGCTTGATGAACTGCTACGGCGGTTTTCTCAGCCACTATGGCACGTACAGCACGGCGCAAATCGCCTGCGCGATGCCGTACACCTACGGCAGTAACGACGGCAACAGCACCTCGGACATTGAGAACACCAAACTGGTGGTCATGTTCGGCAACAATCCGGCCGAAACGCGCATGAGCGGCGGCGGGATCACGTACTATCTTGAGCAGGCCCGCGAGCGTTCAAACGCCCGCATGATCGTGATTGACCCGCGTTACACCGACACTGCCGCCGGACGCGAAGATGAGTGGATCCCCATTCGTCCAGGTACCGACGCCGCGCTGGTGGCCGGTCTAGCGTGGGTATTAATCAATGAAAACCTCGTCGACCAGCCCTTCCTCGATAACTATTGCGTCGGCTACGATGAAAAAACCCTGCCGGAAGGCGCGCCTGCCAACGGCCATTACAAAGCCTATATTCTCGGTCAGGGCGACGATAAAACGGCGAAAACCCCTGAGTGGGCATCGCGCATTACCGGCATTCCTGCGGACCGTATCATTAAGCTTGCCCGGGAAATTGGCGCGGCGAAACCGGCCTATATTTGCCAGGGCTGGGGGCCGCAGCGTCAGGCTAACGGCGAGCTGACGTCACGCGCGATCGCGATGCTGCCGATTTTGACCGGTAACGTCGGCATTAACGGCGGCAACAGCGGTGCCCGTGAATCAACTTACACCATCACCATCGAACGTATGCCGTTGCCGGATAACCCGGTAAAGACGCAGATCTCCTGCTTTAGCTGGACGGATGCGATTGCCCGAGGCCCGGAGATGACCGCCCTGCGCGACGGCGTGCGCGGCAAAGATAAGCTGGATGTCCCGATCAAATTCATCTGGAACTATGCCGGCAATACCATCATCAACCAGCACTCGGACATCAACAAAACCCACGACATTTTGCAGGATGAAAGTAAATGCGAAACGATCGTGGTCATCGACAACTTTATGACCTCGTCCGCGAAGTACGCGGATATTCTCCTCCCCGACCTGATGACCGTAGAGCAGGAAGATATTATTCCTAACGACTATGCGGGCAACATGGGGTATCTGATTTTCCTTCAGCCCGTCACCGCACCGAAGTTTGAGCGCAAGCCTATCTACTGGATCATGAGTGAAGTGGCGAAACGCCTCGGGCCGGATATTCATCAACGCTTTACCGAAGGCCGCACCCAGGAGCAGTGGCTGCAGTATCTGTATGCGAAAATGCTCGAAAAAGATCCGCTGCTGCCGTCCTACGACGCGCTGAAAAAAATGGGGATCTACAAACGCAAAGATCCGGCGGGACACTTTGTGGCCTATAAAAAATTCCGCGAAGATCCGCAGGCAAACCCGCTCAAAACGCCGTCAGGAAAGATCGAAATTTACTCCAGCGCGCTGGCAACTATCGCCAGTACATGGGAGCTGAGCAAGGATGAAACCATCAGCCCGCTTCCGGTGTATGCCTCGACGTTTGAGGGATGGGACGCCCCTGAGCGCAGCACCTACCCGCTTCAGCTGTTCGGCTTCCACTTCAAGGCGCGCACCCACTCCAGCTACGGCAACGTGGATGTCCTGCAGGCCGCCTGCCGTCAGGAGGTGTGGCTGAACCCTGTCGATGCCCGCCAGCGCGGCATTAAGAACGGCGACATGGTTCGCGTGTTCAACGCGCGCGGCGAGTTGCGCATTCCGGCCAAGGTTACGCCAAGGATCATGCCGGGCGTGAGCGCTATGGGCCAGGGAGCCTGGCATGATGCCAACATGAACGGCGATCGCGTTGACCATGGTTCGTGCATCAACACCTTGACCACGCACCGCCCGTCGCCGCTGGCAAAAGGCAACCCGCAGCACACCAATCTGGTGCAGATCGAGAAGGCGTAAGGAGTAAGCGATGACAACTCAGTATGGATTTTATATTGACTCCAGCCGCTGCACCGGGTGCAAAACCTGCGAGCTGGCCTGTAAAGACTACAAAAACCTCACCCCGGACGTCAGCTTCCGCCGTATCTACGAATACGCGGGCGGCGACTGGCAGGAGGATAACGGCGTCTGGCACCAGAATGTGTTTGCCTACTATCTGTCGATTGCCTGTAACCACTGCGAAGATCCGGCGTGCACCAAGGTCTGCCCGAGCGGCGCGATGCACAAGCGTGAGGACGGTTTTGTGGTGGTGGACGAAGATGTCTGCATCGGCTGCCGCTACTGCCACATGGCCTGCCCGTACGGCGCACCGCAGTATAACGCCGCCAAAGGCCACATGACCAAGTGCGACGGCTGCCACACCCGCGTGGCGGACGGCAAAAAGCCGATCTGCGTTGAGTCCTGCCCGCTGCGCGCGCTGGACTTTGGCCCGATTGAGGAGCTGCGTAAAAAGCACGGCCAGCTGGCGGCGGTTGCGCCGCTGCCGTCCGCGCACTTCACGAAGCCGAGCATTGTGATTAAACCTAACGCCAACAGCCGCCCGACCGGGGATACCACGGGCTACTTGGCAAACCCGAAGGAGGTGTGAGATGGGAAGTGGATGGCATGAATGGCCGCTGGTGATCTTCACCGTGTTCGGGCAGTGCGTGGTCGGGGCGTTGATCGTCTGCGGTTTGACCTGGTTTATGGAAAAAGACGAGGCGGTGAAGGCGCGGATTGTCCGCAGCATGTTCTTTCTCTGGGTGGTGATGGGGATCGGCTTTATGGCCTCAGTGCTCCATCTTGGCTCCCCCCTTCGCGCCTTTAACTCCTTGAACCGCATCGGTGCCTCGGGTCTGAGCAACGAGATTGCCGCCGGTTCAGTATTCTTTGCGGTGGGCAGTTTCTGGTGGCTGATATCGGTGACAGGTAAAATGCCGCCTGCGCTTGGCAAGGTATGGATGATCGTGAGTCAGATCCTGGGCGTGGTGTTCGTCTGGGCGATGACCCGCGTCTATCAGATTGAAACTGTCCCCACCTGGTACACGAGCTACACCACGCTGGCCTTTTTCCTGACCGCTACGCTGGGTGGCCCTCTGCTGGCGGCGCTGTTACTGCGCGCTGCCGGAGCACCGTTTAGAGGCACTGTTTTCGCCTCGGTGAGCGTGCTCGCGCTAGTGGCGAGCGTCGCGGTTATCGTCATGCAGACCGCTGATGTAGCGACGATCCACAGCTCCGTTCAGCAGGCAAGCGCCCTGCTGCCGGACTATGGTTCGCTGCAAACCACACGTATTGTGCTGGTCGCAGCCGGGTTAGGCTGCTGGCTCTGCCCGCTGGTTCGTCGTCAGACGCCACGAACCTTCGGTCTTTTTGCAGGCGTCATCCTGGTTGTTCTCGGCGAGTTGCTGGGTCGTGGGTTATTCTATGGTCTGCACATGACCGTCGGTATGGCGATTGCGGGTTAATAAGCGTGCGGGGCAACCCGCACGAGAAAGGAATGTTGTAATGAATGAAGTTTCTGAGAACGACGCGTTCGCGTTTAGCGCCCGAGTATTAGGCGCACTGTTTTATTTTGCCCCGAACAGCGAGCAGATTGCGCCGCTGGTGGAGGCCATCGCTGCAGGTGACTGGTACCAGGCCTGGCCGCTGGATCAGGAGACCCTGCTGCCCATCGCCGACGCGTTTAATACGCCTGCGGATGAGTCACTCCCTGAAGCCTGGCAACGCCTGTTCGTCGGGCCGTACGCACTGCCCGCGCCACCGTGGGGCTCCGTCTGGCTGGATCGTGAATCTGTGCTGTTTGGGGATTCCACTCTCGCGCTGCGCCAGTGGATGCGCGATAACAACATCCATTTTGAGATGCAGCAAAACGAACCGGAAGACCACTTCGGCACGTTGCTGCTGCTGGCCGCATGGCTTGTTGAAAATGGCCGCGAGGCGGAACGCGATCAGCTTCTCGCCTGGCACCTGCTGCCGTGGAGCACGCGCTTTTTGTCCGAGTTTGTCGAAAATGCAGGACATCCCTTCTATGTCGCGCTGGGTAGACTCGCGCAGCTGACCCTGGCAGACTGGCAGTCAAGGTTGCTTATTCCGGTGGCGGATAAGCCGCTTTACCGCTAATAAACACCAGGCTTGCTTGATGTGGAGTAAGCCTGGTTTCCCTGATATTGTAGCGCTTGGGCTATCCATATGCGTGTAAGCCGATGATATTTAGTAATAAACCGCAGTTTTTTGTCCCGTCTATACAGAACGCTCACTCGAAACATCCAATTTATAGAGATAATTGGTAGTTGAAAAGATACCAGTAATGACCGGAAAATATGCCACTAGTGCTGGGGTTTATAAGGCTTGAGGGACAAGAAGTGGGAGTTTCTGAAACAGTAAAAAAATCTGTTATGCTGCTCATTATTGCGAGCCTGACCGCGGGATGCGCGCCGTTACATCCTTCCGGATGCCATAAAACCACAGCTACGGGTATTTGCAGTTCAGGACGCTGGGATGACCAGGATGAATGGGGCGCGCAAGCGCGGGCAATCAGGGCAGCAGTAAATGCCAAACTTGATGGGTCGCAAAACTGGAAAGGGAAAAAATGCAGGTTGCATATTGAATTTGCTCAAGATGGTAAACCTTTAAAAATATCAACCAGCGACGGCAACAAAGCCTATTGCGAAGCGATTGAATCAGCAGCTCATAAAGCCAAATTCCCGGCCTTCAGCAACCCGGAAGTCTATAGAGATTTCCAAAAATCCGGCTTCAATATGCGCGGTTAGCATCATAATAACCCTCTGCAATGCTTATATCTTCCTCCGTACAGTAATTCCTGCGAATAAGCTTCCTAATAGCGCCTATGAAGGTTAAACGCCGTATCAGACGTTCCTGATACTTATCGCGTTTCTTCCAACACCCTTTTAAATGCTACAATTTTCGCAAGTATCCTTTGCTGAAAAAATGACTTATGGCTCTTGATAAATTTGAACGACCAAAACTACAACTCCCTGACGGTGCAGATAAATTGTTGTTGCACTCGTGCTGCGCCCCCTGTTCCGGGGAGGTCATGGAGGCCATTCAGGCGTCGGGCATTGATTACACCATTTACTTCTACAATCCGAATATACATCCGCAGAAAGAGTATCTCATCCGAAAGGAGGAGAATATTCGCTTCGCCGAGAAACATGGCGTCCCTTTTGTCGATGCAGATTATGACACTGACAACTGGTTTGAACGCGCGAAAGGCATGGAGTGGGAGCCGGAGCGCGGCGTTCGATGCACCATGTGTTTTGATATGCGTTTTGAGCGCACGGCTCTCTATGCGGCGGAACATGGTTTCAGCGTAATAAGTAGCTCGCTTGGGATTTCCCGCTGGAAGAATATGCAACAGATCAATGACTGCGGACAACGTGCTGCTGCCCGTTACCCGGGAATGGTGTACTGGGATTACAACTGGCGTAAGCAAGGCGGATCATCGCGCATGATTGAGATCAGCAAGCGCGAACAGTTTTACCAGCAGGAGTATTGTGGTTGCGTCTATTCACTGCGTGATACCAACATGCATCGTAAATCGCAGGGCAGGCCATTGATCAAACTCGGACAACTCTATTACGGAAAAGAGGATGAAGGGAAATAAGCTCTGCCCACACAAAGCTGAAAAAGCTCCTTTTTTCAGCTTTACATTCTGTTGCTGTATGACTCCTCTCAAAACCAAAAAAAAGATGAAAAGCAAAATCCTCGTAAGTGCCTGCCTGATGGGTTTCCGGGTTCGTTATAACGGAAGCGATAAAGCAAGGGTGATCGCTCAGTTATCTCAGTGGCAACAGGAACAACGCTTAGTGATCCACTGTCCTGAACTGGCCGCCGGGCTGCCTGTTCCTCGTCCACCAGCTGAAATTCTGTCAGCGGACGGTCACGATGTCATGCACGGCCACGGCAGAATAGTTGAGAATACCGGGCAGGATGTTACCGAACACTATCAGCTCGCTGCGTGGCTGGCCCTGCGGGCAGCCCAGGAATCAGGATGTTGCGCCGCATTGTTAACTGACGGCAGTCCGACGTGCGGGAGCCAGACTATCTATGACGGTTCGTTTAACAATACCCGCAAACCCGGTATGGGAGTCGCGGCATCACTGCTTTCCGAACACGGCATCGCGGTATTCTCCGAAGCTCAGGTGGCAGAGCTGGTGCAGTGGATAGAAGAAAGAGACGGACACACCTCCTGAAATTGAGCTATTCCGCTTCGTGCCGGAAGCGGACATTTTCGAAGCCAGCCGTATCATTACGCGTATGCATTATTTATTACTCCTCTCGATTTAATTTTCTGAATAATATCCTCAGCGTTTCGCCCTGCCCTGAAAATGGATAACACCACGTATAAGCTAAGTCTTAAAAAGTTTTTACAGACGCGCATAACAAAAGGCGTAACTGGCCGACCGGGATATTCATTGTCATTATTAGACAGAGTTAAGTAATCAGAATTTTACATGAAGCGCCTATATTTATTATTGTTTGTTGCGATCCTGATGACGATGGTTTATACATAATCCCCGTAAGCCTGCATTGGGTTTCCGCGAGGCAAATGAACGCCTTGCGGCAGGCGGGAAACCTATCAGCACACATAGCTTTTCCTTTACTATTTATAGGGTTACATTTTTATAAGCTTGTAACTCACTCAATGTGGTCATTTATCCCGCGCAATGTAGGTATGGCCTGATATTAATTGTTAATTTTTTGTTTTTCTTTTTAATGACGCGCATATTCATCCCCGGGTCGTGCCGGAACAACGCCAGAGTCTAAAAAATGAATGAACCCTTGGGGATATTTAAGACTTTTACACATCAGCGCACGCGGATATTCCTCACCGTTGCTTTTTTCTCATCAGTAATAAATATTCTGATGCTTACGCCTTCCATCTATATGTTGCAGGTATACGATCGGGCATTGCCCTCCGGGAATACGGCAACCCTGTTTATGCTGACGCTGCTGGTGGTATTTATGTTTGCCATTATGGCACTCATGGATTATGTCAGGGGCATCGTCATTATCAGGTTAGGTAATCAGTTTGATAACGCCCTTTCGCCAGCACTCTACACCGCTGCATGCGAAAAAAATCGGGTGAAGCGCAGCCCGAACGCCGGCCAGGCCATCAGCGATCTGACGACCTTACGCCAGTTTATTACCGGCCCGGCGCTATTTGCGATTTTCGATTCAGTCTGGTTTCCCGTCTATGTCGGCGTCATTTTTCTGTTTAACACCTGGCTTGGCCTGTTTTCGCTTGCAGGGGCTTTTCTTCTGTTGGGCCTGGCGTTTATTAACGAAAAAATGACCCGTACGCTGTTAAACGAAGCGGGTAGCCATGCGCTATTTTCTAACCATCAGGCAAACAGCACCCTACAAAATGCCGAGATCCTGCTGGCGCTGGGGATGACGGATAACGTTAAGGCCCGCTGGTGGCGGGCGCATCAACAGTTCCTGTATTGCCAGGGCGCAGCGAGCGAACGGGCTGCGCTGATGTCTGCCATCACCAAAACGGTGCGCATGGCGCTGCAGTCCCTGATGCTGGGGCTGGGCTGCTGGCTGGCGATTCTGGGTGACATTTCACCGGGAATGATGATTGCAGGCTCCATTTTACTGGGTAGAGCGCTGGCTCCGGTTGAACAACTCATCGGCGTGGCGCGGGGATATCGGTCTGCCCGACAGGCCTGGGAACGCGTGTCTTGTCTGATCCGCGACTATCCTCCGGTGCAGGAGAGTGTGTGCCTGCCTGCGGCCCAGGGCGTTCTTACGGTGGAGAACCTGACCGTCAGCGCACCCGGAAATGCGCAGCACCCCCTTCTGCACGCTATCAATCTGCAGGTACAACCCGGAGAAGTGCTGGGTATTGTGGGGGCCAGTGCATCGGGAAAATCCTGTCTTGCCAGAGTGTTATGCGGCGTCTGGCCTGCCGGTGAAGGCGATGTCAGGCTGGATGGCGCTGATATTTACCACTGGCAGAAGCAACACGCCGGGCCGGGGATAGGCTATCTGCCGCAGGACGTGTCGCTGTTCACCGGCACCATCGCCGAGAATATTGCGCGTTTTGGCGAGATCGATTCACCTCTGCTCATCGCCACCGCAAAGCTGGCAGGTGTACATGAGATGATTTTGCGCATGCCCGACGGCTACAACACCCTGATTGGCGAACAGGGTACGACCCTTTCGGGCGGGCAAAAGCAGCGCATTGGCCTGGCGCGGGCGCTCTATGGCAATCCCGCGCTGGTGATACTGGATGAGCCTAACGCCAGCCTTGATGAACAGGGTGAGCTGGCCTTGCAGCAGGTCATCCGCCAGCTCAGTCAGCAGAAAAAAACGGTGGTGATCATCTCGCATCGGCCTGGGATCCTCCCCCTCACCAGCCACCTTCTGGTTCTGGAAGGCGGAAAGCAAAAGCTTTACGGCCCGACATCACAGCTCTTACAGCACGCAGCCCGACCGGCGAATCAGCCGAAAACCGCGCCCGCAGGACAAGGAAAAGCCCATGCATAACCGCGAAGCGCTGTTGACGCCAGCCGTTAACGTTAACCCGTTTGTCCGCCTTGGCTGGACAGTATTACTGGCCGGTCTGGGCACTTTCCTGCTCTGGGCTGCCCTGGCACCGCTGGACAAAGGCGTGGTTGCCTCCGGAACGGTGATGGTTGACGGATACCGTAAGGCCATTCAGGCCCCTACTGGCGGCGTGGTGAAGCACATCGCCGTCAAAGAGGGCCAGACGGTACACAAGGGCGATCTTCTGGTGCTGCTGAGCCAGCGATCGACGCTTGCGCAACTGAGCGCCGCCCGCCTGCAATACCTGACGGCCCTTATCGCGCAAAGCCGCCTCCAGGCAGAACTGGCCGGTGTCAGCGAGATGCAACTACCGCCTGAAGCGCAACAAGAGGCGCTGAAAGAGGTTATCCATCCGATTATTGTTCAGCAACGCCAGCTCATGGAAGCAAGGAAGGAGGCGCTGGAAAGCGCGCAGCAAAACGACGCGCAGGCCATCGCCGGGCTGGAGCGCCAGCGCGATGCGCTTGTCCGAACTGCCGAGACCAAAGCAAGCGGGCTCGCGCTGCTTAATCGTCAACTGAAAGACCTGAAGCCGCTGATGGCCGAGGGCTATTTCCCGCGTAACCGCTATCTCGACATTCAGGTGCAATCTGCATCGCTGGCAGGCGATTTGGGCGAAACCCGCAGCCGAATCGTGGAGTCAGGCAATCAGATCGCACAGCTTCAACGCAGCATGCAGCAACGCCTGGCCGATAACCGGAAAGAGATTGAAACCCAGCTTGACCAGCTGCGCCTGCAAACCAGCGAGAGTAAAAAACAGCTGACGCTGTCGGATGTCGATCTCTCGCAGACCCGGGTCGTTGCCCCGCAGGATGGGGTTGTCATGAACCTCGCGCTTGCCAGCGAAAGCGCCGTTGTGAGCGCCGGGGAGCAGCTGCTGGAGCTGGTGCCGCAATCCTCTTCTCTGATTGTCGACTCACAGCTCGATGTCTCGCTCATCGATAAAGTCCACCAGGGTATGCCCGTCTCCCTGATGTTCACCGCCTTTAATCAGCAAAAGACGCCTAAAATTCCGGCCCAGGTGTCGCTGGTATCAGCGGACCGTCAGACCGACCCCGCCACACAAAAACCTTATTACAAAATTCAGATTACGGTTTCACCCGATGGCATGAAAACACTGGAAAAAGAAGACGTTAAACCCGGCATGCCCGTCGAGGTATTTATCAAAGCCGGGGAACGCTCGCTGTTGAGCTATCTGATGAAACCGATCCTGGATCGTGCGTCGCAGTCTTTTATAGAGGAATAATGGTGTTCACTGGCAAATTAAAACGCGCTTTAGCGCTTATCGCGCTGCTTACGCCGTTTTCAACAGGCGCGTTAACCCTTTCGCAGGGCTGGTTTATGGCGCTGGACAACGACCCCCAGTATCTGGCTGCGGTTAAGGATCAGCTTGCCGGGGAAGAGTACATCCCCATAAGCCGGGCAGGTTTGCTGCCAAAACTGAGCGTCAGCTACCAGCGCGCGCCGCGTAACTGGCAACGACAGCAGTATCAGCAGTCAAATTTTTTGGGCGAGCGCACAGAGGTGGTTCAACACCAACAGTACGACAGCTATTCCGGATCGCTGACCCTGGTTCAGCCGTTATTTGATTACGACGCTTATGCCAGCTATCGCATCGGCATCATCAAAAAAATGCAGTCTGACGAACGCTACCGAAGCAGTCTGGTTGATCTGCAAAACCGTTACATCACGGCCTGGCTGGACGTTGCCGAGGCGTCCCAGCGGTTGCAGCTTGCGGTGTTGCATCGTCAGGGACTCGAAGAGCAGCAAAAGCAGACACAGCGCCAGTTTGAGTCCGGTGAAGGTTCGATTACCGACGTCACCGAGACCCGGTCGGCGCTCAGTCTGGCGGTTGCTGATGAGGTAGAAGCGCGCGATGCGCTGGATACAGCCACCGTTGCGCTTTCGGCGATCGTGGGTATCAGCCTGCCTGACACCGCCGCGCTGCCCACCCTCAGCGAAAAGCCGCTGGAGCTGCCGCTGGCATCCACCCGCTATCAGTACTGGGAGCAAAAGGCCGCCCTGCATAATCCCGAAATCCTCTCTGCCGGGCAGAGTGTCGAGGAAAAACGCTATGAGATCGAGCGTAGCCGAGCGGGTGCCCTGCCCCGGGTTCAGCTTTACGCGCTGCATTCGGAGAATGACTCAAGCAACGACAACACCATTAATCAAAAATACCGTACCGACAGCGTTGGCCTGCGCGTCAGCATGGATCTGTTTTCCGGTGGAGGCGTGTCAGCGTCTGTCCGGCAGGCTGCTGCCCGCTATGAGCAGGCCAAATACCTTCACGACGCCCAGCGCCTGAAAACCTACAGCGAAATTAAAAAATCCTTGAATAAATGCCTGCATGCGCCAGAACGGATTGCGGCCTATACCTCGGCGGTGGAGGCCGCAAGACGACAGATTGACGCCACTAAAAAAAGTATTCAGGCGGGCCAGCGCATGAATATCGATTTACTTAACGCCGAACAGGCGTTCTATAAAACCAACGTTGAGCTTACTGCTGAAAAACATGCTGTCATAAAAGCATGGGTCAGTTTGCTCGCGCAGTCGGGCGAAATAAACAATGACAACGTCATGTTACTGGACACCTATTTCGCTCAATAATTGTAAAATAAAACAGAGGGACTGACCATGCCTGTATTTGATTATCAGGGTGAGAAAGACACGCAGCTTATTAAGGATGCGCTGACCATAGAGAGTATTAATTTTGGTGCGGCGACGTATCCTGATTATACCTATAGCGAAGAGAATGGCTGGAAAGTGTTAGACGGTAAAACGCTCAACTATTCAGGTTGTGCTAACCCTTATGGCGCGTTTTATGGCGAAAGCCTTCTGGAATCCAGCGCCGAGTGCAACGTGATGGGGAAATATGATGCCAACGGTAAGCTCATCAATATCGGTATCAGCTTCTGGGGAACGGGCACCTATGCCAGCGCACCGTCGATTCTGCATACGATTAACACAGTGATGGATACCGTAAGCGATGGCTTATCGGCGGTGATCGACGGCTATGCGGATAACTATGTGCTCAACGCCTATAAAAACCTCATGAGTTCAGTGGCCGCATTTGCGACAGCGAATGGACTGACGGGTGACGACGTAATTATTACCGGGCATAGCCTTGGCGGACTGGCGGTTAACAGCATGGCAACCCTTTCCGCACAGGGTCAATGGGGCGGTTTTTATGAGGAGTCGAGCTACGTCGCTTTCGCTTCTCCTACCCAAAACCTGGCCGATGATAAAGTCCTGAATATCGGCTACGAGAACGACCCGGTATTTCGCGTTTTAACAGGCCACAGTTTATCCCTGGACAGCTTGTTTAATCATGACACCCCGCTTGAGACCTGTACCAATAATATTGTTTCATTCAATGATTATTATGCAGGCCTGACCGATGATTTACAGATCTTCTCCATCGCAAATATGGCGGCATGGGCCGGACATTCCGGTCAGGGGTATACCGACGGCGCGTTACGCATTATGAATTCTGAAATCTATGATTTAACGCATCAGAATTCAAATATCATCGTATCCAATCTTTCTGAGGAATACCGCTCGACAACCTGGGTGTCCGATTTGAATAAATCCACCACGCATGTTGGGTCAACCTTTATTGTTGGCACGGAAACAAACGATTTATTACAAGGGGGTAAAGGTAACGACTATCTCTGCGGTGGCGGTGGCGATGATAGCTTTAAAGATCACAGTGGCTATAACGTTATTTATGGCGGCGCGGGCAGCAATTCCTACGTCACGGAATGTAATGTCGCCGATTTCACCTTCAGCCACGACGCTGAGGGAACGCTGTACTTTAAATATTCTACCGGGGATATTACCCGAGCAGAAGATATCCAGTACGTTAATGCTGACTACACCTTATTCAGCCTGTTTGGTATCCACTTCAATCAGAACGCGACATGGGAAGTAACGGATTATGGGTTAGAAGGCAACAGCGGCTCCCTCGCCTATGCCAACAGCTATTATGCTGACACGCAGAACAGTTTCACCGTTTCTACCGCCAGCAATGATAGCTGGTTCTATTCAGGGGCCAATGACAGCGATATCAGCGTTGTCGGTAACAATAACAACGTGGTTTCAGGCTATGCCGACGACGCGATTCACCTGAACGGCAGCGATAATACGCTTCTTTTCTATGGTGATTTCGGCCACGACACTGTCTACAACCTCTCAACCACCGACAGCCTGGTCTTCATGGCTAACGAAAGTATTGCCGATAATGACAGCTATCTTAACCACCTTTCGTTTGAAGGCGATAGCGCCCTGCTGACGTATGGTGACAGCAGCGTCACGCTGGTAGGGGTTAATAGCGATATGCTTTCACAGATGCATATTGCTGTAGCATAAGTCCCATCCCCACGGGATCGCCTGTGGGGATATTTCCCTTTCTGTTCATCCTGCTTTTTGTCCCCATCCGTTTCTGTACTTTTGACTGACGGATTTTTAAAACGTCAACCGCCTCACGTCCCGGCATTAGTTGAGGTGACATTCTCAGGGTACGAATTAAGCACTATCCTGGTCAGCCCGTGACGCCGCTTTGCTAGTCTGACTGTTGAGGCAGGTCGCAAACCGGAGGTATTCCTTGCTGATTAAATTTAAAAAAGCGCGCACGCACCTGGAGGATCGGCGGCTTGCACTGTGGCTGGCGACCTCTGCAGGGGTGCTGAACGCTATTGCGCTGGGGGCGTTTGGCTTTTTTCCGTCACATATGACCGGCAACACGTCACAGCTCTCCAGCGAAGTCTCCTCGACGGATCTGGACGATATCCTTTTCTTCGGCACGCTGATTCTGGCGTTTGTCACGGGCGCGATAGTGGCGCGCATGATTGTCCTGTGGGGTGTTATCCATAATGTCAGGCTGGTATTTAGCCAGGTTCTGCTGGTGGAAGGGATATTACTGACCGGGGTAGCCTTATATGAAATCTATTTTCACGCCTTCTCCACCAACCGGGAAATTATTATTTTCCTCTGCGGGTTAATGGGGATTCATAATTCCACTTCCACTCAGCTTTCCGGTGGACGCGTCCGATCTACGCACATTACCGGGACGCTGACCGATGCGGGGATATCGCTGGCCTCCGTGGTGGTCGCCATGATGCGTCGGGATTATTCCAAAGATACGGCAGCGCAGAAAAGCCAGCTGAAAACCCATTTAACAACCCTTTTCTCCTTTATCACGGGCGGTATTGCAGGGCTGATCCTGTTCCGCTGGTTTGGATTTACCGCAATGCTGGCGCTGGGGCTGATGTTGGTGCTCATTGCTGCCTTTTCCATCATTAGCACCTCCCTTCGCGTACGCCGGGTGCGTGCCAATATACGTAGGGCGAGGCAATAAAGTTACAGTGTCACCTTTATAAGATCGCTTTCAGACAATTCTGCCCGCCCCATACGAACCCTTACCCCGTAAGGCTTAACCCATGATCTCACTAGTTTCATAGGGTTACTGATTTTACCCCTTCGCTGGAACCTGTCCCAAACGCTTGCTATAGCTCTTATACCCCTGCCGAAACATGGCATAACAACAGGCAACCCAGGTTGCTATAACGCATGCGCACAGGGAGACACACCGCAATGCACCCATTACTCAAACGTTCGCTGCTTTTTGTCGGCGCGATTATCGTGGTTCTCGCCCTCCTCACCTGGGGTATTGGACTGGAGACGATCAAAGCGCGGCAGGTTGACCTGGTCTATCTCGGGCAACAACATCTCATTTTAGTGTTCTCGTCCATGTTCTTTGCCCTGCTGGTCGGTATTCCCAGTGGGATCTTGCTCAGCCGCCCGGCTGCGCGAGGCGTGGCGGAATACGTGATGCAAATATTTAACGTCGGTAACACGCTGCCACCGCTGGCGGTTCTCGCGCTGGCAATGGTCGTGATTGGTATCGGCGATACCCCCGCGATCATCGCGCTGTTCCTCGCGTCGCTGCTGCCCATTGTCCGCAATACCTATGCCGGGCTGTGCTCCGTTCCGGCGTCATTGCTGGAAGCCGCCAACGGGATCGGGATGACCAAATGGCAGCGTCTGCGCCAGGTTGAAATCCCTAACGCCTGGCCCGTGATGCTCTCCGGCATCCGCATCGCCACCGCTATTAACGTCGGTACGGCACCGCTGGCCTTCCTGATTGGTGCCAGCAGCTACGGCGAGCTGATTTTTCCGGGGATCTACCTCAACGACTTCCCGACGCTGATTCTGGGTGCCGCGGCCACCGCCCTGTTCGCCCTGATTCTGGATACGTTGCTGGCGGCGCTGGGCCGCCTGATGAGCCCACATCTCGCTCGATAATTATAACAAGGAGCTTTTATGAGACTGTTTTCCGGCCTGACGGCGTTTTGCGCCGCCGCGCTCTTTACCAGCCAGACGTTCGCCGCCCCGCTAATCCTGGCGACCAAAAGCTTTACCGAGCAGCACATTTTGTCAGCCATGACCGTGCAGTATCTGCAAAAGAAGGGTTTTCAGGTTCAGCCGCAAACCAATATCGCCACGGTTATCTCCCGCAATGCGATGATCAATAAACAGATTGATATGACCTGGGAATATACCGGTACGTCGTTGATCATCTTTAACCACATCAATAAACGTATGTCGCCGCAGGAGTCTTACGAGACGGTAAAACGCCTGGATGCGAAGCACGGTCTGGTGTGGCTCAAGCCTGCTGATATGAACAACACCTATGCTTTCGCGATGCAGCGCAAACGCGCCGAGGCGGAACATATCACGACCATGTCACAGATGGTGGCGAAGATTGAGCACATCCGCAAAACCGATCCTGATAATAACTGGCTGCTGGGTCTCGACCTTGAATTTGCCGGGCGCAGCGACGGCATGAAGCCGCTGCAGGCGGCGTACAATATGCCGCTGGATCGCCCGCAAATCCGCCAGATGGACCCCGGTCTGGTCTATAACGCGGTGCGCGATGGCTTTGTCGATGCCGGGCTGATTTACACCACCGATGGGCGCGTAAAAGGCTTCGATCTCAAAGTGCTGGAAGATGATAAAGGCTTCTTCCCAAGCTACGCGGTTACACCGGTCGTGCGCAAAGACACGCTGGACGCTAACCCTGGTCTGGAAGAGGCGCTGGACACCCTCTCGGCCCAGCTCAATAACGACGTTATCACCGAGTTGAATAAAAAGGTCGATATCGATCATCAGTCACCGCAGCAGGTCGCCCGTGATTTCCTGCGTAGCAAGAATCTGCTGTAAGGAGACGCTATGGATACGGTTCACTACATTTTAGACAACTGGGATTACCTGCTGATGCTGACGCTGCAGCACCTGTGGCTGGTCGCGCTGGCCGTCGGCCTTGCCATTATTATCGGCGTTCCGCTGGGGATTTTGATTGTTCGCCACAAATGGCTGGCAACGCCGGTGCTGGGCATTGCCACCATTGTGCTCACCATCCCGTCCATTGCCCTCTTCGGCCTGATGATCCCCCTCTTCTCGCTTGTCGGCCAGGGTATCGGCGCGTTGCCCGCCGTCACGGCGGTATTCCTCTACTCTCTGCTGCCGATTGTGCGAAATACCCATACAGCGCTCGACAGCCTGCCGCCGGGCCTGCGTGAGGCGGGTCGCGGAATTGGCATGACCTTCTGGCAGCGCCTGCGCTGGGTGGAAATCCCGATGGCGTTACCGGTGATTTTTGGCGGGATCCGTACCGCCGTCGTAATGAACATCGGCGTGATGGCCATCGCCGCGGTGATTGGCGCGGGCGGTCTGGGTCTGCTGCTGCTTAACGGCATTGGCGGGAGCGATATTCGTATGCTGATTGCTGGCGCATTGATGATTTGTCTATTAGCGATTGTGCTCGACTGGTTACTCCATCGACTGCAGATCGTCCTGACTCCGAAGGGGATTCGATAATGATAAAACTGGAAAACCTCACCAAACAATTTTCACAGAAGCACGGCCAGACCGTTAAAGCCGTGGATAACGTTAATCTGAACGTCCCGGAAGGGGAAATGTGCGTCCTGCTCGGCCCGTCTGGCTGCGGTAAAACCACCACGCTCAAGATGATTAACCGCCTTATCACCCCGAGCAGCGGTAAAATCCTGGTAAACGGCAAGGACACCAGCGAGATGGATACCGTAACCCTGCGTCGCAATATTGGCTATGTTATTCAGCAGATTGGCCTGTTCCCGAACATGACCATCGAAGAGAACATCACCGTTGTGCCGCGCATGCTGGGCTGGGACAAAGCACGCTGCAAATCGCGCGCTGCGGAGCTGATGGACATGGTTGCCATGGATCCGCACAAGTTCCTTAACCGCTATCCGCGTGAAATGTCGGGCGGCCAGCAGCAGCGTATCGGCGTGATCCGCGCCCTGGCAGCCGATCCTCCGGTACTGCTGATGGATGAACCTTTCGGTGCGGTCGACCCGATTAACCGCGAAGTGATCCAGAACCAGTTCCTCGAGATGCAGCGTAAGCTGAAAAAGACGGTCATGCTGGTCAGCCACGACATTGACGAGGCGCTGAAGCTTGGCGACCGTATTGCCGTGTTCCGCCAGGGACGCATTGTTCAGTGCGCCAGCCCTGACGAACTGCTGGCGAAACCGGCGAATGAATTTGTCGGCTCGTTTGTCGGGCAGGACCGTACCCTGAAGCGCCTGCTGCTGGTGTCAGCCGGGGATGTTACCGACCAGCAACCGACACTCACCGTGCGTCCGTCTACCTCGCTTTCGGAGGCGTTTGCCACCATGGATGACAACGATATCCGTGCCATTACCGTTGTCGACGAGCTGGGCAAGCCGCTGGGGTTCGTTAAGCGCCGTGAAGCCCGTAACGCCAGCGGTGCCTGCGGCGATATCATCCATCCGTTCCGCATGACCGGTAAAGCGGAAGATAACCTGCGCGTGGTGCTGTCCCGTCTGTATGAAAGTAACACCAGCTGGATGCCTATCGTCGACGAAGAGGGGCGCTACAACGGCGAGATTTCGCAAGATTACATCGCGGAATACCTCAGTTCAGGGCGCACGCGTCGGGCCTTGAATATCCATAGCGACAGTTAACCTTTCTGGCCGGGCGTTGCCCGGCTTTTTCGCACGCATACCTTTTGCTAACCCCGCGATTTCCCGCCACAATATTGTATCTTTTCCGTTTACGCGTGACCCATGCAACGTCTACATGCCTACCCCGACATCCGCGCGATGTTTCGCCGCCTGCTGATCGCCACCCTCACTGGCGTACTGGCCGCGCTGGCCGTGGCCCTGTTTCGGCATTCTATGTATCTGCTGGAGTGGCTGTTTCTCAGTAACAACAGCGGCAGCCTGGTGAACGCCGCCTCCGCATTATCGCCCTGGCGACGGGCATTAACGCCTGCACTCGGCGGGCTGGCCGCCGGACTAATGCTGTGGGGATGGCAACGCTTTACGGCACAGCGCCCGCACGCGCCCACGGATTATATGGAAGCGCTGGAGACCGGCGATGGGCAGTTTGACTATGGGGCCAGCCTGGTGAAATCGCTCGCCTCGCTGCTGGTGGTTGCCAGCGGCAGCGCCATTGGCCGGGAAGGTGCGATGATCCTGCTCGCCGCCCTCGCCGCCTCCTTCTTTGCCCAGCGCTTCACGCCAAAATCAGAGTGGAAGCTGTGGATCGCCTGCGGAGCCGCCGCCGGGATGGCAAGTGCCTACCACGCGCCGCTGGCGGGCAGTCTGTTTATTGCAGAAATCCTCTTCGGGACGCTGATGCTGGCCTCCCTCGGGCCGGTGGTCATCGCCGCCGTGGTGGCATTGCTCACCACTCGTCTGTTAAGCCCCGGAGCCAACACGCTCTATGAGGTGCATCTTAGCCAGGCGCTCAGCGCAGCGGATTACTTTCTGATTGTCGGGATGGGGCTGATCGCGGGCGTCTGCGGTCCGCTGCTGATGTGGCTCATGACCTACAGCCACGCCCTGTTTTTGCGGCTGAAGCTGACGCCACCGTTGCAGCTGGCGCTTGGCGGGCTGATCGTCGGGTTACTGTCGATTATCACGCCTAAAGTGTGGGGCAATGGTTACAGCGTGGTGCAGGCCTTTCTTCTCGCGCCGCCGCTGCTGTCGGTGATTGCGGGGGTGTTTCTCTGCAAGCTGCTGGCGGTGCTGGCCAGTAGCGGCTCAGGCGCGCCGGGCGGGGTATTTACGCCCACGCTGTTTATCGGCATGGGGACGGGCATGCTGTTTGCGCAGATTTTTGCGCTGTGGTTACCGGGCTCTGAAACGGCGATTTTACTGGGGCTGGCGGGAATGGCGACCTTGCTCGCGGCGACCACGCATGCGCCAATCATGTCGGCATTAATGGTATGCGAAATGACCGGGCAGTATGTCTTACTGCCCGGCCTGCTGGTTGCGTGCGTGGTCGCGTCGGTGCTTTCGCGGACGTTACGCCACGACTCTATCTACGGACAACATACCGCCGAGAGCAGAGAGGTCGACGTATTGCGCTAACTCGCGCTGCTCGGCGCGCGGCAGGTAAGGCAGTTCGCCCACCAGCGGCCCGGGTAATTTTTTGCTGAGCACGTCAATGATTTCAGCGTAATGCGCCAGCCCCGGGTTAATGCGGTTCGCCACCCAGCCAATCAGCGGCAGGCCGTCGTTTGCGATAGCCTGGGCCGTGAGCAGCGCATGGTTGATGCACCCTTCCTGGATCCCCACCACCATCACCACCGGCAGCTGTTCCTGCACCACCCACTCCGAGAGCGGACGCAAATCGTTCATCAGGCTGCGCCAGCCGCCGGTGCCTTCAACCACCACGTGATCCACTTGCGCGCTGAGGTTCGCCAGCCCATCGGATAACAACGTGTAATTGATCAGGCCACTGTGCGCCACGCTGCTTTCATCTTCGCTTAACGCAATCGGATTGACCGCATGATAAGGCAGTTCCAGGGATGAGACGCTTTGCAGGACCAGAGCATCTTTATTGCGCAGCCCCTCTGGCGTCTCTTTACTGCCTTTTGCGACCGGCTTGTAGCCTGCAACGCGTTTATTGCTCGCCGCCAGGGCCTGCAATAGCGCGCGGGATACAACAGTCTTCCCGACAGAAGTATCAGTACCAGTTACAAAGAAACGCTTAAGCATGACTCACTCCACCCCTTGGGTATGCTTTGAAAATATAAACCAGGTAAATAATTCAGTGGAGGAAGTCTACGGGATGCCTGCGCTACCCGGCTTGAGATAGCGCAATTTTTCGTACATCTCTGGAAAAGAGTTAACCCTGAAGCAAACGGATCAGTAAAGAACCGTTATACATTGCGTCTTTGACCAGCGCCGCGCCGGCCATAGTGCCCTGGTTAGAAAACTGGGTGCTTTCAACCACGATATTCTTGCTGTACGCGGGCAGAGATTGCTGGTTGATGCAGGCGGATATCGTCGGAAAGAGAATATCGGGTGCCTGGCTCAGCGGCGAACCAATCAGAATTTTTTGTGGATTAAAGAGATTGACCATGATGGCGAGGATCCGGCCCACGTTATTCCCCACGCCGGTAATGATGTCCTTCGCCAGCAGATCGCCCTGCTGCGCGGCGGCGCACAGGGAGTCGACGGTTAAGGGCTGGCCGTGAAGCGAGGAACTCATCGACTGGCTCAGACGCACCTGCGCCAGCTCCAGCACGCTTTCTACACTGGCAATGGTTTCCAGGCAGCCGTGGTTGCCGCAATAGCAGCGCTTACCGTACGGATCGACCTGAGTATGACCAATTTCAACCAGGCTACTGCTTCCGGCATGCAGCAAGCGTCCGTCGGTAATCACGCCGGCCCCGACGTTATGATCGATAACCACCTGAATCACGTCCCGCGCGCCGCGCGAGGCACCAAACAAGGCTTCCGCCATCGTCCAGGCGCTGATGTCGTGCTGAATATAGACGGGCACCCCGGTATGGCTCTCCAGCACATCGCCAAGGGGCATCTCTTTCACGCCGTCGTAAAACGGCATGCGATGCACAATGCCATTTTCCGTATCAATGATGCCGGGCAGGGTGATGGCGATCGCCGTCAGGCGCTCAAGGCGCTGCTGATGGCGTATAAAAAATTGGTCGATATGAGTGAGAATGGCGTCAAGGAGCGGCTGTTCGGCATCAAGCGGCAGATCCAGACGGTCTTCCACCACCAGCTTGCTGCTTAAATCACGCAGGGCAAGGAAGATTTCACCGCGGCTTATGCGCATCGAGAGGTAATGCCAGGCCTCGGTTTCGACAATCAGCCCTACCGCCGGACGTCCACGGCTGCCCGGCTCCTGGATTTCTGTCTCCTGAACAAGATGGGCTTCCAGCATTTCGCGAACAATTTTCGTGATACTGGCAGGCGCCAGTTGAGCCAGGCGCGAAAGATCGATGCGCGAAACCGGTCCGAGCTGATCAATCAGGCGATACACCGCGCCAGCGTTGGTCTGCTTAATCTGATCAATATGCCCTGGCTGACTATCAGCAACCACCTCGTACTCCCTTATTTTCGAGCTTCGAAATAAACTGTGGGCTATGGTGAAGCACTTCAATGGCCGCCGTCAAATTTTTACTTAGCCATGTGATTTACAGCACATTTCTGCCCTCTTTTCCCTGTATTTATCGCCCCTGTGAGGCGCTGATAAGCTGCTTTTTAAAACGCTGTGCCGCCTGGCTCAGTTCATGATGTTTTGACCACACCAGCCACATCTCAGAGACCGCATCCTCTTCGGCAAGCGCAACCCAGCGCATCTCGCGCAGCTGCACCCGCTTAAAGGAGGCCGGCAAGATCGAAACCCCCAGCCCTGCCGCCACCAGGCCGATAATCGTCATCGCCTCTCCCACCTCCTGGGCGATCGTTGGCCTGAGATCGTAGCGACGCAGTAATCCAAGGATATCATCATACAGGCCTGTGCCCACCTGCGGATCAAAAAAGACAAACGGCTCAGCTGCCAGCTCTGTCAGGGTGACGACGGGCTTTGCGGCCAGCGGATGATCGCGCGGGATCATCGCCATCAGCGGCTCGCGCAGGATAACCTCCCACGCCAGCGTGTCGGGGAGCAGAGTATTGCGCATCAGCCCGAGGTCAAGCGACCCCTCGTTGAGGGGCGAAATTTGCTCACGGGTATTAATTTCGCGGGTCTGAATATGCACGTACGGAGAGTGACGGCGAAACGAGGAAAGCGTGGCCGATACTGCACCGATAAAGGGTGCCGAGGAGGTAAAACCGATGCGTAACTCCCCCGTTTCGCCCAGGTACAGGCGTTCCGCCCTGGCGGCGGCGTCGTTCACCAGGCCCAGAATGTGTCGGCTATCGGCAAGAAACTGCCTGCCCGCCGCGGTCAGGCTTACGCTGCGGTTAGTCCTGGCGAGCAGGCGTGCACCAATCTGCTGCTCGAGGATCTGAATTTGCTGGCTCAACGGGGGCTGGGAGATATTCAGACGCGCGGCGGCGCGGCCAAAATGCAGCTCCTCAGCGACCGCGACGAAGTAACGTAGGTGACGCAGCTCGATATTCATATTTATAAAGTATCATTTGAGATTATTAATATATTAGACAGAATATTTACATTTTCCTACTCTGATCCTGTGATCATATTCGTCACCCGTCATCCCGGGGATGTTAAGCAAGGAAACCGTGTGAGTCGTACATCTACCCTCGATATCGATCCGGCAAGCGATATCGATGATTTACCCCCAGCAGCACAGCCGGTGCAGTTCATCAAACGTGGTACCCCTCAGTTTATGCGCGTCACGCTGGCGCTCTTTTCGGCCGGTCTGGCCACCTTTGCCCTGCTCTACTGCGTTCAGCCCATCCTGCCCGTTTTATCCCATGAGTTTGGCGTCTCGCCTGCCACCAGCAGTATTTCGCTCTCCATTTCAACCGGCATGCTGGCGGTGGGCCTGCTGTTCACCGGACCACTTTCAGATGCGATAGGCCGTAAACAGGTGATGGTCACGGCGCTTATGCTGGCGTCCGTATGCACGCTCTTGTCCACCATGATGACCAGCTGGCACGGCATTCTGGTGATGCGCGCCCTGATTGGCTTATCGCTGAGCGGCGTGGCGGCAGTTGGCATGACCTACCTCAGCGAAGAGATCCACCCGAGCTTCGTCGCGTTCTCGATGGGGCTGTACATCAGCGGAAACTCCATCGGCGGGATGAGCGGGCGTCTGCTGAGCGGTGTCTTTACCGACTTCTTTAACTGGCGCATTGCGCTGGCGGTGATTGGTCTCTTCGCCCTTGCCGCCGCGCTGATGTTCTGGAAAATTTTGCCCGCGTCACGCCACTTCCGCCCGACGTCCCTGCGCCCGAAAACGCTGTTTATCAATTTCCGTCTGCACTGGCGGGATAAAGGGCTGCCGCGTTTATTCCTGACCGGTTTCCTGCTGATGGGGTCGTTTGTCACGCTGTTTAATTACATCGGCTACCGTCTGATGCTCTCCCCGTGGCACCTGAGCCAGGCGGTGGTGGGTCTGCTGTCTGTCGCCTATCTGACCGGCACCTGGAGTTCACCGAAAGCCGGAGCGATGACTGCACGGTTTGGCCGTGGCCCCGTGATGCTGGTTTCAACCGCGGTGATGCTGCTCGGTCTGCTGATGACGCTGTTCTCTTCCCTGTGGCTGATTTTTACCGGTATGCTGCTTTTCTCTGCCGGTTTTTTTGCCGCCCACTCCGTCGCCAGCAGCTGGATTGGCCCGCGCGCCCGCCGTGCCAAAGGCCAGGCGTCGTCACTGTATCTCTTTAGCTATTATCTCGGCTCAAGCATTGCCGGGACGCTCGGCGGCGTCTTCTGGCATAACTACGGCTGGAACGGCGTCGGCGGGTTTATCGCCCTGATGCTGTGTGCGGCACTGCTGGTGGGCGGGAGTTTGCATAAACGACTGAAATAGTCCTGGAGTCCCTTCTTTCTGGTGCAGGAAATGTGCAGGGTTTGTGTTGAAATTTTGTTACTATCCACGAACGCTCCTGAAAACATTCCCATCCAGAAGGAAGAACAAGAATGGAAAAAAATCCGCAATACCAACAACTTGTAAAAGTATTCCAGCGTCTCTCCCGTTTCTCCCACCTCTCCTCCATCGCCAGCTGGGATATGTTTACCATGATGCCTCCGGGCGGAAGCGCCGCGCGCGGTGAAGCCCTGGCGGAGATGAGCGTTCTGCAACATCAGATCCTGACCGATAAAAAAGTGGGCGACTGGCTGGCAGCGGCGGCGCAGGAGGATCTGAATGACGTTGAACAGGCTAATCTGCGCGAAATGACGCGCCATTACCAGCAGGCCTCGCTGTTGCCGGAATCGCTGGTAGAGGCCAAATCGCTGGCGGGAAGCAAGTGTGAACATGCCTGGCGTACCCAACGTCCCGCCAATGACTGGCAGGGTTTTTCTGCCAATCTGAAAGAGGTAGTCAAGCTCAGCCGCGAAGAGGCGCGTCTGCGCGCCGAGTCTAAAGGCTGTTCGCCTTACGATGCCCTGCTGGATATTTTTGAACCCGATATGACCAGCGCTCGCCTCGACGTACTGTTTGGCGATATGAAATCCTGGCTGCCGGACCTGCTGGCAAACGTTGTTGAAAAGCAGGCTCAGCAGTCGTTCGTTCCGCCGCAGGGGCCTTTCCCGACGGCGACGCAGCGTGAGCTGGGGCTGGAAGCCATGAAGATGCTTGGCTTCGACTTTAACAGTGGTCGTCTGGACGTCAGCGCGCATCCGTTCTGCGGCGGTGTGCCGGAAGATGTGCGCATCACCACCCGCTATGATGAGAACGAACTGCTCAGCGCCCTGTTTGGCGTGATCCATGAAACCGGCCATGCCCGTTACGAACAAAACCTGCCCCGCGCCTGGGCCGGTCAGCCCATTGCGCTGGCGCGTTCCACGGCCATCCACGAATCCCAGAGCCTGTTCTTCGAGATGCAGTTGGGGCGCAGTAACGCCTTCCTGAAGCACCTGCTCCCGGCGGTGCATGCCCGTTTCGGCAGCCAGGCGGCCTTTAGCGAAGAGAACTTCACCGCCTGGAACCAGCGCGTTAAACCGGGCTACATACGTGTCGATGCCGACGAAGTGAGTTATCCCGCGCATGTGGTGTTGCGTTATGAAATTGAACGTTCGTTGATTAATGGCGAGATTGAAGTGGATGATATTCCGGCCCTGTGGGATGAAAAAATGCAGGCCTGGCTCGGACTGTCCACCAAAGACAACTATCGCAACGGTTGCATGCAGGATATCCACTGGACCGACGGCGGCTTCGGCTACTTCCCGTCCTACACGCTGGGGGCGATGTACGCCGCACAGCTGTTCCACGCCGCCAGTACGGCGCTGCCTGGCCTGCAGGCCTCTATCGCTGAGGGTGATTTCAGCGCTCTGTTTGACTGGCTGCGCCAGAACATCTGGCAACACGGTAGCCGCTTCACCACCTCACAGCTGATCGCTCAGGCCACCGGCGAAGATCTTAACGTTCGCTATTTCCGCGAGCATCTGACCTCACGCTACCTGTAACCGCCTTCGCCGGGTTCGTACCCGGCGTTGTACATATGGTTACACGCGGATACCAATCACTCACGGAAACCCAGAATTTACAGGGATATAGTTATTTCAACGGCCCCGCAGTGGGGTTAACTGAAAAACCAAATTCGAGGGTATGAACATGAAAAAAGTATTAGCTCTGGTTGTTGCCGCTGCTATGGGTCTGTCTTCTGCTGCGTTCGCTGCAGAAACTACCGCGACGCCTGCTGCTGCGCCAACGACCACTACCGCTGCTCCGGCTAAAACCGTTCACCATAAAAAGCATCACAAAGCGGCTAAACCTGCTGCAGAGCAGAAAGCGCAGGCAGCGAAGAAGCACCACAAAAAAGCAACCAAGCCTGCGGTAGAGCAGAAAGCACAGGCGGCGAAAAAGCATCACAAAAAAGCGACCAAGCCAGCGGCTGAACAGAAAGCGCAGGCCGCTAAAAAGCATCACAAAAAAGCGGTAAAACACGAAACGGCTAAACCTGCTGCACAGCCAGCAGCATAAGCGTACACGCTGAACCGTGTCCTTCGGAACACGTTGGTAAACCGGCGCTGAACAGATTGTCAGCGCCGTTTTTTATCCGGAGGGCGTATGCTGCGACGCTATCGGTTTGAGCTCATTCTTATCTTCCTTATTTTATGCGCGCTCATCGCAAGCCATTTTTATCTTTCCTGACTGTAGCACGCTGATTTTACTCCCACTTTAGCGCCGTCCCGTCTATAGTATTTTTACAGGGTTCACTTTTAATAATCATAATTACCCCACCAGAGTGTGATATGCGTAAATCTGTTGTGCTGTTACTGGGAACGTTTGGGCTTTTTTCTGGCTTTACCCATGCGGATGATGGTGATGAAAGCGTCATAAGCGCGAAAGAGGTCAAGACGCTGTTTTTTGGTCATGACGACCGCACGCGCGTTGCCGATCCCACTCAGGCCCCCTGGGATGCCATCGGTCAACTGGAGACCGCCAGCGGTAACCTCTGTACCGCCACGCTCATTACCCCTAAGCTTGCCCTGACGGCAGGCCACTGCCTGCTCACCCCTCCCAACGGGAAACCGGACAAAGCCGTCGCCCTGCGCTTCGTGTCGCTAAAAGGGATATGGCGCTATGAAATCCACGGGATTGAAGGCCGCGTTGATCCGTCGCTCGGTAAAAGGCTCAAGCCCGATGGCGATGGCTGGATCGTGCCGCCTGCGGCTGCTTCATGGGATTTTGGTCTGATCGTGCTGCGTTATCCGCCGTCGGGCATTACCCCGCTGCCGTTGTTTGAGGGAGACAAAGCGGCGCTCACCGCCGCGCTGAAAGCGGCCGACCGCAAAGTCACGCAGTCAGGCTACCCTGTCGATCATCTGGATGCGCTTTATACCCACACGGACTGCGTCGTCACAGGCTGGGCGCAAAACAGCGTGCTTTCGCATCAGTGCGATACCTTACCGGGAGATAGCGGCTCGCCGCTGATGTTAAAAACCGACAACGGCTGGCAGTTAATCGGGGTACAAAGCTCTGCGCCCGCCGCCAAAGACCGCTGGCGTGCCGATAACCGCGCGCTCTCCGTGACCGGCTTTCGTGACAAGCTCGACACACTGGCGCAGCAGTAACGTCTTTTTTCGTCTCCCTCAAACGTAACACAGGCAGCGAATGTCGCTGCCTGTAAACATTGGTGGAGCGGGATCAGGCGAATTTAATCATGATCATGCCCGCCAGTAACAGCACCAGCCCTATCCAGCCTTTGTTATTTAAACGCTGACCGAACAGGATCCAGCCCGCGGCCAGAGTGGCGGCGATACCGAATCCGCCCCAGAGCGCATACGCCACGGAGAGATCGATGCCTTTCACCGCCTGTGACAGGGCGCTAAACGCCCCGAGAACGGCAGCAATCGACATCAGGCCGTAAAACTTACGGCGAAAACCGTCCGAGAACTTCAAAAAAACGTTAGCCGCAATTTCCAGCACGATAGCGAGTCCCAGCCAGGCCGCATGGATCCATTCAAACTGCTGCATGGGTCTGCTCCTTTGGCTGTTTTGTCGGCTTACGTGTACCCGATTTAATCAGCACGATCCCGGCCACCAGCGTGGTCAAACCGGCAATCTTCATGGTCGATAACGTTTCGTCAAATAACATCACGCTGAACAACGTGATCAGCAAAATACCGATACCTTCCCACAGCGCATAGGCGACACCCAGTGCGATTTTTTTAACCGCGAAGGAGAGAAAAATATAGGAAAGGGTAATCATCACCAGCATTAAAATAAAGCCGGTGTTGCCATCACTGACGCTGGCCCATTTCATAGACAGCGTGCCGGTAATTTCAGCGACGATCGCTAATGCTAATAAAATCCAGTAAAACATGGTTTTTCTCCTGCTTGAGAATATAATCCATCGAGGCCCGCTGAGCACAGCAAACCCTAATAATATGAAATTAAATCAGACAGCTAAGCGCATAGCGCCAGCTCAGGCAGAAGATGTGACTACAGCGCGGTGTGCCAGTGTTGCTCACCAAAGAGAAGGCAGAAGGAGGAAGAAATGACAACGGTGTTTTTTGAAAAATACGTCCTGAACAAATTGTCCATAATATTACAATTATCCGCGTTGTTGCTTCTCGTCTTTGCGGATGAAAATTGTCCTCGGTAGTTGAACACGCCTGATTTGTACCATAAGCCAGGAATTTACTCAAAGCCTTTTCAATTCTTTACCCAGCTTGTTTGATTTTGGTTAGTTTTTTTAAACGGCTTTCGCATCTATTATAAATAAAAAGATTATTCAGGAACGTCCATGGCCAAACCCATCATTACCCTGAACGGACTCAAGATTGTCATTATGCTGGGCATGCTGGTGATTATCTTGACCGGCGTGCGCTTTGCCGCTGACATTATCGTGCCCTTTATTCTGGCGCTGTTCATCGCAGTGATCCTCAACCCGCTGGTGCACCGCATGGTCCGGCTGCGCATACCGCGGGTGCTGGCCATTACGTTGCTGATCGGCATTATTATTGTCGCCATGGTGCTGCTGGTGGCCTATCTCGGGACATCGCTGAACGAGCTGGCGCGCACGCTGCCCAAATACCGCTCGTCGCTGGCGATCCCGCTGATGCAACTCGAGCCATGGCTGCAGCGTGCGGGCATAGAAATTTCTGTTGAAGAGCTGCTGAGGTATATCGATCCCAATGCGGCCATGACCATCGTCACCAGCCTGCTGGCCCAGCTCTCCAACGCCATGACCTCCATTTTCCTGCTGTTTTTGACCGTGGTCTTTATGTTACTGGAAGTGCCGCAGCTGCCCGCCAAACTGCAGCAAATGATGGTCCGCCCGGTTGAGGGTATGGGCGCTATTCAGCGCGCGCTGGACAGCGTCTCTCGCTATCTGGTGTTGAAAACCGCCATCAGCCTGGTGACGGGTGCGGTAGTCTGGGGCATGCTGATGGCTCTGGACGTCCGCTTTGCGTTCGTCTGGGGACTGCTGGCCTTTGCCCTGAACTATATTCCCAACATTGGTTCGGTGCTGGCGGCGATCCCACCCATTCTTCAGGTTCTGGTCTTCAGCGGCCTGTACGATGCGCTTGTTCTGCTGGCGGGATACCTGATCGTTAACCTCATTTTCGGAAACATACTGGAACCACGCATGATGGGACGCGGTCTCGGGCTTTCCACCCTTGTCGTTTTCTTATCGCTGATATTCTGGGGCTGGCTGCTTGGCCCGGTCGGGATGCTGCTCTCCGTTCCCCTGACCATCATTGTGAAAATCGGCCTTGAGCAAACCGCGGGCGGGCAAAGCATCGCGGTATTACTCAGCGATATGAGCCATAAATAAGGGGTGCCGGCGGTTCAGACCCCCATCGCCAGCATGGGCTTACCGGGCCTTCCGGCTTCACGATACGCGGCAAGCGCCGCCTTCCACTCCGTCAGGGGATAGAGGGTGGCGTCGCGATATAGGCTTGCCCGCAGCTTCGGCCAGATGCGCCCGAACTCCGCCTGCCATGCCTCTGTGCTCAGTGCACCCAGTGAGTTCCGAATATGGAACCACGCCACGCGCGGTAGCGCCCGCTGCTGACGGAAGGTTTGCCCGCTCAGCAGCCCATAGCAAACAAAGACGCCCTTCTCCGGCATGGCATCCAGGATCGCCTCCGCCAGGCTGCCGCCCGTGGCGTCAAACACCACGTCCGCGCGGGCAGCAACCGCGTTGATTGTTGCCGTATCCTGCTGTGCAATGGGGATGATCCCCATGGCGGCGAGCCGCACGGCATGGACAGGCGAGCGATGGATCCCGTACACCGCCTGCGCTCCGGCCTGGCGCGCCCACTGCCCGAGCAACACCGCACAGTCAGAGCCCGCCGCCGTCAGGAGTATTGTTTTCCCGTCTGGCGGATGGTTATCCAGCATCATCTGTGCCGCCAGCGGGTTGATATACGCTCGTGCGGCAAGCATTGAGTCGATATCGTCCGGCACGGGGATCGCATACCCGGCCGGGCAATCCACGTAGCGCTGCCAGGTTCCCTGCCCCCTCAGCGGCAGCACGCGTTTACCCAGAAGGCAGGCAAACGCCTCGGGTGCCTCAGTGACGATCCCGACCCCTTCGTACCCCGCCACCGCAGGTAATGACGTCCGGTGGCGGTACGCGCCGGTTATCGGGATAAGATCGGAGGCATTGACCGGCGAAAAGAGCATTTGCACCCGCAAATGCTCCGGGGAGCGGGCGTTGAGCCGCGAAACCTCAGGTTGCAGAACGCTGTCTGGCTCGCCGAAACGGCGATACCAGAGGGCAAGATTTTCCATTATGTCTCGCTGTGAAGGCCGGTTTAGCTGTCGCGCCAGCCCAGTGCCGGTGCAACATGCTTAAGAATGGATTCAATAACATGCGCATTGTAATCCACACCCAGCTGGTTTGGCACGGTCAGCAACAGAGTATCCGCTTCAGCGATGGCTTCGTCCTGTTTCAGCTGATCAATCAGCTTGTCAGGCTCCGCTGCATAGCTACGACCAAAGATCGCACGCGTTTTTTCATCGAGGAAGCCCACGCTGTCGCTGTCGTTGCGGCTTGCACCAAAGTAGCTCCGGTCACGATCGTTCATCAGGGCAAAGATGCTGCGGCTCACCGACACGCGCGGCGTCCGGGTATGCCCGGCTTGCGCCCATGCCTCGCGGTAGGCGCGGATCTGTTTTGCCTGTTGAATATGGAACGGCTCGCCGGTTTCATCATCTTTCAGCGTCGAACTTTGCAGGTTCATACCCAACTGAGCGGCCCACACCGCCGTGGCATTTGAGCCCGCCCCCCACCAGATTCGGTCGCGTAAACCTTCAGAGTGGGGTTCCAGACGCAACAGTCCCGGCGGGTTCGGGAACATCGGCTGCGGGTTAGGTTTCGCAAAGCCTTCCCCACGCAGCGCCTCAAGCAGTACCTCGGTGTGGCGGCGCGCCATATCCGACTCGTTTTCGCCTTCCTGCGGCACGTAGCCAAAATAGCGCCAGCCGTCGATCACCTGCTCCGGTGAGCCGCGGCTGATGCCCAGCTGCAGGCGACCGCCGGAAATCAGATCCGCCGCGCTCGCCTCCTCGGCCATATACATCGGGTTTTCATAACGCATATCGATAACGCCCGTGCCAATCTCGATCCGTTTGGTTTTCGCGCCAATGGCGGCCAGCAATGGGAACGGCGAGCTGAGCTGGCGGGCAAAGTGGTGCACGCGGAAATACGCGCCGTCAGCGCCAAGCTCTTCGGCCGCAACGGCCAGATCGATGGATTGCAGCAGCGTGTCCGCCGCGGAACGGGTGGCAGACTGCGACGACGGCGTCCAGTGACCAAATGACAAAAAGCCGATCTTTTTCATAACGCGTATCCTGGTTAAAACGGGTTTCCCCCACTTTACGCATTCCATGATGAGAATAAATACCGTTTCTTTCACTGACCAGGTCAAATAAATTGACGGACCGATCGTGACGCTTACCACGTGCCAGCCACCAGCCCCAGATAGGCGTTCACTGCTGCACTCGGCTCCTGCTTACGGCTGATAAGTACCAGGTTGGCGGTAAAATCGGGCTCGTTCAAAGGACGATAAACCAGCCCCGGGATGTTCACCTGCTGAAGCGGGGCCGGGATCAACGCCAGCCCTAACCCGGTCGCCGCCATCGCCAGAATACTCAGCGTACTGCCGGAGCGGTACGCCACATGACACTGCTCTCCGAGCTTTTGAGTCAGCATGATAAACAGATGCTCATGCGCATCATGCGCGTCGTAAAGCACAAGCGGCTTCCCGGCCAGCATTCCAATGGTCAAACGGGGGTGCTGAGCGAGTGGATGATCGTCCGTCATCGCGACAAGGAACTCCCAGGCTCCGATGCGCCGGACGTGAATTTCCGGTGCTGAAAGCGTGCTGCTTATCGGGGTATACCCGATATCCAACTGTCCGGCACGAATCGCCTCGACCTGGTTCTGCGGGCCCACTTCCTGAATCATGAGCTCAGCGTCAGGAAAACGTTGATGAAAAAGGCGCAGGTCTGCAATCAACCTTCCGCTGAAAATAGCATTGCCTGCGAATCCTACCCGCACCCGCCCCGTTTCGCCACGCATGGCGCGCGCCACGGTCAATTTCGCGTGCTCCGCCTGTTCGAGCGTGCGCCGGGCTTCGGTCATAAAAAGTTCTCCGGCATCAGTCAGTTCGACCCGGCGACTAGTGCGCACAAAAAGCGGGCCACCCAGTTCTGCTTCCAGGGCTTTGATCTGCATGCTCAGGGCCGGTTGCACGATATTCATTTTTTCTGCCGCCCGACCGAAATGGCCCTCTTGCGCGACCGCCAGAAAATAACGCAGATGGCGAAGCTCCATACCCACCTCATCGATAATTAAAAATGATTAATCAGTCATATCTATATATTTCATTTTAGCCTGTTATGGCGTCAAACTGCATCCATCCCATAACAGGAGGAAACACAATGCGTAATCTGGAAAATGACAGACAACAACTCAGTGATTTAATGAATGGCTGGATGCACCGGGACCTTGGCGAATGGCATGCGCTACGTGAGCTTTTCCATCCCGACGGCACGATTGAGATCACCTGGTTTGAAGGACTGGCGAGCGACTTTGTCGACGGCTCTATGCGCATGGGCGCATCTGACCTGCGCACCAAACATTTTATCGCGACGCCTGCCGTGACGTTTAATGCTGAAGGGACTAAAGCGATCCTTGAAACCAACGCGATGATCGTGGCTGAAAATGTGAAGCTCAATATTGGCTGCGAATGCCACAACCGTTTCTACGATCTGGCCGAAAAACGCGACGGCGTGTGGAAGCTCTTTCACCGCCAGAGTATCTACGACATGGGCACGTTCACCTTCCCGCTGGGCCCGGTGGAGATAGATCGCACTGTCGTTGCGAAATACCCGCGTGAATATGCCACCCTCGCCTACCTGCTTGAGCAAAGTGGTTTTCCACTCGGACGAGTATTTGCCACGCGCGGCAGCGATCTGGAAGCGAAAATGAAGGCCGACGGTCAGCGCTGGCTCGCAGCCTGAGCGCGATAACCGGGATCCCGTTACCTTTCTGCGGACTTATGCGATATATTTGCGGCCTGAACTCAATCGCAGGTAATCACTGAAATGGCTCTGATCCCCAAAAACTACGCGCGGCTGGAAAGCGGCTACCGCGAGAAAGCGCTCAAAATTTACCCGTGGGTGTGCGGGCGCTGCTCGCGGGAATTTGTTTACTCCAACCTTCGCGAGTTAACAGTCCATCATATCGATCACGATCATACCAATAACCCGGAAGATGGCAGTAACTGGGAGCTGTTGTGCCTGTTTTGTCACGACCATGAACACTCGAAGTACACCGAAGCCGATCAGTACGGCACCACCGTGGTGGCGGGTGAAGATGCGCAGAAAGATGTCGGCGAAGCGACCTACAACCCTTTCGCGGATTTAAAGTCGTTGATGAATAAAAAGAAATAACCTCCCCGCGTGCGTCCGGTAACGACACTGCCTGAGATCGGGCAGTGTCATCTGCTCAATCCCATGGTGTGGTTAGAGTCCCCCTGGCGTTCCCCATACTTAGCAGGTGAAAGCGCGCTCTTTCGCCAGCAGGAAAGGCCGTAAATAGGCCACGGTGTTGGACAGCGGTATGACGTCGTCGCTGAGCTTAACCTTAAGCACGTCAGTGAGATAACGTTTGCGGGCCTCTATCCTTGCCCACAGCTCGGGATAAGCGCGCCGGATCTCGGCCTGCAGCTGAGCGTCAGCCAGTGCAATGCTCTCTTCAGCACTGACGCCGGTATAGCCCTTCACGGAAGGGATGATATCGATTTGCACAATCATGCCGCTTTTCAGGGTTTGCGTTGAGCCGCTAAACACAGGCGATGACATCCACTCTTCTTCCGCGCTGAGATGGCCCGGATTGAGATGCCAGCCATATTTGTGTTTAGGCAGAACGGATTCGATAAGCGCATAAAGCGCCCCGCCCGCCATGCCAACGTGAATATGTTCAAGCCAGGTGACGACCGCGGCGAAATAGGGTTTTGCGATGCGGTCGAGATAGTCTTTTTGCGTTTCCGGCAGCTCACTTTCATCTGCGATGACAAATCCGGTGCGGCTGGACAACCCACCCCGGAAGCCGGTCGTCATGGACAGCGGCTGGCCGCGCTCAACGGGCTTAAACGTGGGATAAAGGTTGGCCTTTTCAAAACGTGTCCCGGCGGCGGCGATGGTGACAACCGTATTATATTGCCCCTGCGCGGCCAGATAGCTGCCGAGGTCCGCCTCTCGAATGCCGGGTTCTACCGCATTCATGGCGTTCAGCATGCAGGTAGACGCCAGATTTGCGCCATATTCATAGTGCGCAATTTCATTCGCGTTGTTAATGGTGCGCGCGCCGTTATCCCCACCGATAAACAGTGAGGTGGCGTTTTCAATGCTTGCATTCGCCCCGGCAGACTCACGCACAGCATCAACGATAAACGACGGGATATCAAACAACTGTTTATTGTCTGTCAGGGCTGCGGTGAACATTTTCCAGCCGACCAGCCCGATCCGGGCCATGTCCGACAACCCGACCTCGCGGAACAGGGCGTCGAGCGGTTTTTCGTTGTCCATGGGCTGGTTGGGCAGAGAGAAATAAGGACTGTGTTTCAGGCTCATCGGGATGCGTGAATGGGCGGCCATTTTGAGATTTTCATTGCCAAGGATTGCGATCGCCTCCCCGCGCTGCGTCAGGATCAGCAGGCCCTCTTCGAAACGCGGAATGAAACCGGTCAGGTACTCAAAATTGCTGCCATGCTCTTTATCGGCATAAATCATCAGGGCATCAAACCCCGCCTCATGCATGCGCGCCAGGATTTTCGCCTTACGCGACGCCAGGGTGTCATCCGTAAGCGGGACGGGCGCCACATCCGGGAATGCCTCGGGTGCTTCCGTAATCTGCAACTGCACTGCCTTATAATTCATTCTTCTACCCTCACGATCTGCGCTAAACGACGTTTTATCATGCCGTAGTACCCGTCACATAGCTAACCCGATAAACAAAAGGGTGACAAAAGTCACTTCGTACACACATCAAAATGACTTAACCCAGAAAATAAAATTCACTATGCACACACTATGCATTGACTTTACTTTCTCTTGATATCATATTTTACAGCACAAATTAACAAGACACATTCTGGAGGACGTTTTCTATGCCAACCCGTGATTATCCCGAAAAACGGACGGCGCGCGGTTTAGCAAAGGAGGCTGACCTGAAAATGTTGAGCGCACGCATCGATGCTGCCCTGATGGAATACGTCAGGACGACCGCGTATGAAACGCGCAAGAGCAAGCAGGAAATTGTGGCGGAGGCGCTGGCGCTGCACAGGCAGAGCCGTCAGGTGGCGACCGGGGCGGAATAAGCCTGTGCGCCCGTCAGAAAAAAGCCCGGTGAAAGATCGCCGGGCTTATATCGGCACGCTTAACTCGACAGGGAATTCAGGGCATCCAGCGCCTCAGGTGGAAGCTCAAGGTCCGCACTGGCAAGATTTTGCCGCAGATGCGCCACAGACGAGGTGCCCGGGATAAGCAGGATGTTTGGGGAACGTTGCAGTAACCATGCCAGCGCAACCTGCATCGGCGTTGCCCCCAGCGTATCGGCGACCGATTGCAGCCCGGACGATTGCAGCGGCGTAAAGCCCCCGAGCGGGAAGAACGGCACGTAGGCTATCCCCTGCTGCGCAAGGGAATCCACCAGCGCATCATCGCCGCGGTTAACAATGTTATACATGTTTTGCACGCAGACGATGGTTGCGAGGCTCTGCGCTTCGGCAACCTGCGCGGCGGTGACATTACTCAAACCGATGTGTCTTACCAGCCCCTGCTGCTGAAGCTCTGCAAGCGTGCTCAGCGGTTCGGCAATTGAGCCTTCCGCCGGACCGTGCGCGCTGAACATGATCCGCAGGTTCACCACGTCCAGTACGTCCAGCTTAAGGTTACGCAAATTATCGTGTACCGCCTGCGTCAGTTCCGCAGCGGAAAACGCCGGCAGCCAGGAAGCATCCTCCCCACGGCGAGCCCCAATCTTGGTCACGATAGTCAGATCGTCCCGGTACGGGTGCAGCGCCTCGCGGATAAGCTGGTTGGTCACGTGCGGCCCGTAAAAATCACTGGTATCAATGTGATTGACGCCGGCTGCTACCGCTTCGCGAAGCACCTCCAGCGCGGCTTGTTTATCCTTCGGGGGGCCAAACACCCCCGGCCCGGCGAGCTGCATTGCACCATAACCCAGCCGTTTAACCGTACGCGTGCCAAGCGTAAACGTCCCGCTTTTATCTATGCTGCTCATGCTGACCTTCCTCATAAAAATGACTCGGATTTACAACAGGTTCCGTATGGAAACCATTAGTTAAGCAATAGTTAATTAAAGTTTAAAGGGGCTACGACGATAGTAATTATGCAACCCCTGCATCCTAATGGACGACCGCTATGCTGAAAAACCTGCACGTGATCACCGGTATTCTCTTTGCTCTCACCATATTCTGTCTGCTGCAAGTTGTCACGGGAGGCTTGTTCTATTCCGCCGTGAGCAACGACCGTCATAATTTCCAGAACTCCGGGGTACTTAACGCCCAACAGGAGAGCCTGAGCGACAGCGTGAATACGCTGGTGAAAACACGCGTGACCGTCACCCGCGTGGCGATCCGCTATCTGAAAAACCAGCGCGACCCGGCGTCTCTTGCCGCGATCAACACCCTGCTGGGTACCGCCAGCGACTCACTGGTTAAGGCCGAAACGTATCACAACGACTGGCAGAAAATGCCGCAGGTTAAGGGCCAGAACGCGGCCTTAACTGAGGAGATGCAGGCCGCCTGGAAGCAGATGCATGAGGTGATGCGTTTGTCGATTGCGTACCTGCGTGCAGACAATTACCAGGCTTATGGCGATCTTGATGCGCAACAGGCGCAGGATAATATGGAGGCGGTCTACACTCGCTGGCGCGCAGAAAACAATACCCTGCTTAAGGCCGCCGCCGTTGAGAACCAGAGCAGCTTTACCCAGATGCAGTGGACGCTGGGGGCGATCCTGCTGGCGGTGATTGCCGTGCTGATTGTCATCTGGCAGGGGTTGCAGCGCATGCTGTTAAAACCGCTCAACACCATTATGAACCATATTCGTACCATCGCGAGCGGCGATTTGACACAGACCCTTCACCTCTCCGGGCGTAACGAAATGGGCCAGCTCGCAGCCGGTCTGCACGAGATGCAGCAGTCGCTGATCGGCACGGTGAGCGCCGTTCGCGGAAGCACGGACGCCATTTATACCGGGGCGGGCGAAATAGCCGCCGGCAGCAACGATCTCTCGGCCCGGACCGAGCAGCAGGCTGCCTCGCTGGAAGAGACGGCTGCCAGCATGGAGCAGCTGACCGCCACGGTGAAACAGAACTCCGATAACGCCCGACAGGCGACGCTGCTGGCGAAGAACGCCTCTGAAACCGCTGCACGTGGGGGGCAGGTCGTGGATAACGTCGTACGCACCATGACCGACATTGCCGACAGCTCGCGGCAAATTGCGGATATTACCGGCGTCATTGACAGCATCGCCTTCCAGACCAATATTCTGGCGCTGAACGCGGCAGTCGAGGCCGCACGCGCGGGCGAACAGGGTCGGGGTTTTGCCGTGGTCGCGGGCGAAGTTCGCACCTTAGCCAGCCGCAGTGCGCAGGCGGCAAAAGAGATCAAAGGGCTTATCGAGAACTCGGTCAACCGGGTAAACACCGGTTCAGACCAGGTGAGCGAGGCCGGTGCGACCATGAAAGAGATCGTCGCGGCGGTCACCCGCGTGACCGATATCATGGGCGAGATTTCATCCGCCTCTGACGAGCAAAGCCGCGGTATTGAGCAGGTAAGCCTGGCGGTGTCGCAGATGGATAGCGTGACACAGCAAAACGCCGCGCTGGTGCAGGAGTCCGCCACCGCAGCCGCCGCGCTGGAAGATCAGTCCGGGCAGTTACGTCAGGCCGTGGCAGCTTTTCGCCTGAACGTGCAGGAGACGGTTGCCCCACGTCCGACCGGGGTGAAAACACCTCAGCTGTTGCGCCCGGCGACGGCCACGGCAAATGCCGCAGACGCCAACTGGGAAACCTTCTGACATATGCGCTCGCAGACACAATAATGCCAATGAACCGGGGCGTGTTGCGCCAGCATGCCCCGCTCCGAGCCCTGCGCTAGCGGCTACGCTTGGCGTGACGTTCCCAGTTTTCGTGCTTCGCCTCATCGGATTTGCGCAGCGAGACGTAACACGCCCCGCTGCCGCCGTGGTGCGGTTGCGCTTCACAGAATGCCTGCACGTCGTCGAATTCGGTCAACCAGCGCGCCAGATAGCTGCGCACCACGTTGGGATGGGCGTTTTGCTCGCGCCCCTTACCGTGGATGATAATCAGATTACGCAAGCCATCGCGACCGGCCTGGCGAATAAAGGAATAGAGCATCTGGCGGCAGCGTTCGACGGGCTGGCGCAGCAGGGTCAGGCTGGCCTGACGGGAGTATTTCCCCGCACGCAGTTTCTCAATCACGCCCTGCTGGACCCCATCGCGCTTAAACGCCAGCGGCTCCTCAAGCGGAAGCAGTTCCAGGAACCCAAGCGTCAGAAATTTATCCAGCTGCTCGGTATCAATATCCTGACGCTCCCGCGTGTTGCGGTTGGCCTGCCAGTGTATGTCCGCACAGCGTTTCAGGGGCTGGACATCTTCCATGGCGTCTAAGAAAAGGGATTTATCTTCAGGATTCATGGAAATTCTCCGGCTGCATCTGAACATCTACTATACCTGCGCCAGTCGCGGGCCTCAATCTTCCGCTTTTGGCGAGTTTCACCGATCCTTCATCGGGCAAATATAATTTTAGTGAATATATTAAATAACCATTCACTAAATAATTTAAGTAAACTTAACTAAAATTTCAGCGCTAATAAAATGATAAATTTAAGTTAAAAAATCGTGAAATCAATCACTACTCTCTCTATCTTTTTAGCGGAAAACTGTTATAACTGATCAGACCTGCCGAAGGAATAAAACATGCGGGACTTGCGAATGGACGCACTGCTGTGTGTACTATAGGGTCTGTCTGATGTCGGACAGGCTCTGTTTTTTTACTTATTTTATTTCGACACTCTTTATTGGCTTTTTATAGCGCTATGCGGGGCTCTGCCTGGCACCCGCGCAGTTAGGGTTTCGTGTCATAAGAATCGCGACAAATGAAAATGATTCGCAAATAATACCGATACGCATTATTCTTAGCGCGTTAAATACATTTTCCGCATTATGACAAATAACCTCCCCCTTGCTCGCTTATAAGCAAATGCATATTACGCAATCGTCTTCTGAAGCCGGATATCCTTTCCGATAAACGCCTGCTTATACATTAACTCGCTCTGCCTCATATTAATCAGCAATCGTGCTGACATGGGGTAATTGATGACTGCCCGTCAGGCAGAGTACCTCCAATTCGCTGGCCTCATCATGACGGCGTATCTTTTTAGGGGTATGGCTGGTGAGGCAACTGGCATGGTATCTTGTCGTCCTGCCGCCTGGACCGCATACGGACGAAGGACTGAAGATGCTGAGATTACTCGAAGATAAAATTGCGACGCCCCTCGGGCCGCTGTGGGTGATTACGGATGAGCAATACCATCTGCGCGCCGTTGAATGGGAAGAGCACAGCGACCGTATGGAAGCGTTGCTTAACATCCATTACCGCGCGCAGGGTTATGAGCGTGTATCTGCCACCAACCCGGGTGGCCTCAGCGATAAACTTACTGCCTGGTTCGAAGGCGAACTCGACATCATCAACGACCTGCCTACCGCCACGGGCGGAACGCCCTTCCAGCGCGAAGTCTGGCAGGCGCTGCGGACTATTCCCTGCGGGCAGGTTATGCACTACGGCCAACTCGCGGAGCAGCTCGGTCGGGCGGGCGCAGCACGCGCGGTGGGTGCCGCTAACGGCTCGAATCCTGTCAGTATTGTGGTTCCCTGCCATCGCGTCATCGGACGCAACGGCACCATGACGGGCTATGCCGGTGGCGTGCAGCGTAAGGAGTGGTTACTGCGTCACGAAGGGTATCTTTTGCTGTAGAAACCAGGCTTTTAGTGCTTAATTTTCTTCCGGTTAGGCTAAAAATCCATAATCAAGCTGTGGAATTTCAAGAAGATGGCAACACGTTGGCGTCTCTTGTGCTTATTGGTCGTTTGCCAGGCTTACGTACTTACCAAAAAGATGTTAAAATTGACCAATATCAATTAAGGCTTGAGCAAACCTATGATCCCGGAAAAGCGAATTATACGACGCATTCAGTCTGGCGGTTGTGCTATCCATTGCCAGGATTGCAGCATCAGCCAGCTCTGTATCCCGTTTACTCTGAATGAGCATGAACTCGATCAGCTTGATAATATCATCGAGCGCAAAAAGCCGATTCAGAAAGGGCAGACGCTGTTTAAAGCGGGAGACGAACTGAAATCGCTCTATGCTATCCGCTCTGGCACCATTAAAAGCTACACCATCACCGAGCAAGGCGATGAGCAGATCACCGGCTTCCATCTGGCGGGCGACCTGGTAGGCTTTGATGCCATCGGTACTGGCCACCACCCGAGCTTTGCTCAGGCGCTGGAAACCTCTATGGTTTGCGAAATCCCGTTCGAAACGCTGGACGACCTGTCCGGGAAGATGCCTAACCTGCGCCAGCAGATGATGCGTCTGATGAGCGGTGAGATCAAAGGCGACCAGGATATGATCCTGCTGCTTTCTAAAAAGAATGCAGAAGAGCGCCTGGCTGCGTTTATCTATAACCTCTCCCGTCGTTTCGCAGAACGTGGCTTCTCCCCACGCGAATTCCGTCTGACGATGACGCGCGGCGATATCGGTAACTACCTCGGTCTGACCGTTGAAACCATCAGCCGCCTGCTGGGTCGTTTCCAGAAAAGCGGCATGCTGGCGGTAAAAGGTAAATATATCACCATCGAAAACGGTGAAGCGCTGGCGGTCCTCGCCGGACACGCCCGCAACGTGGCGTAACCGCTTCGCACGACGCCTGCCAGATCGATAAATCTTCGTAATTATTGATCTGGCAAAACTCTCCCCCCTGTTTCATTCAACATATATAGGTTACTCTTTTAATTACAGACTGTGGTGACAGTTGTAAGGAGACCTGTATGGCAAAGTATCAAAACATGCTGGTGGCCATCGATCCTAACCAGGACGATCAACCCGCTTTACGGCGTGCTGTGTATTTACATCAACGGATTGGCGGCAAAATTAAAGCGTTTTTGCCGATCTACGACTTCTCGTATGAGATGACCACCCTTCTGTCCCCTGACGAGCGTACCGCGATGCGTCAGGGCGTGATCGGCCAGCGTACCGCGTGGATCCGTGAACAGGCAAAATATTACCTGGACGCGGGCGTTCCCATCGACATCAAAGTGGTCTGGCACAACCGTCCCTTCGAAGCCATTATCCAGGAAGTGATCGCCGGTGGGCACGATCTCCTGCTGAAAATGACGCACCAGCACGACAAACTCGAATCTGTGATCTTTACCCCTACCGACTGGCACCTGCTGCGTAAATGCCCTTGCCCGGTATGGATGGTGAAGGACCAGCCGTGGCCGGAAGGCGGAAAAGCTGTCGTGGCGGTCAACCTGGCAAGCGAAGAGGATTATCATAATTCCCTTAACGAGAAGCTGGTAAAAGAGACGCTTCACCTCGCCGAACAGGTCAACCATACCGAGGTACACCTGGTAGGCGCGTATCCCGTCACGCCGATCAATATTGCCATCGAGCTGCCTGAATTTGATCCCAGCGTCTATAACGACGCGATCCGCGGTCAGCATCTGCTGGCGATGAAAGCGTTGCGTCAGAAATTCAGCATCGATGAGAAAATGACCCACGTTGAAAAAGGGTTGCCTGAAGAGGTTATTCCTGACCTTGCCGAGCATCTGCAGGCCGGGATTGTGGTGCTGGGGACCATTGGCCGCACCGGTATTTCTGCCGCCTTCCTGGGCAATACCGCCGAACAGGTGATCGACCATCTGCGCTGTGACCTGCTGGTCATTAAACCGGATGAGTATCAGACCCCGGTTGAACTGGACGATGAAGAAGACGATTGACCCCTAAATAAAAGCCCGCCGGTAAAGGCGGGCTTTTTTCATTACGCTTCGCTCAACCGTTGCGCAGGTGCCTCGTCTACGGCATCCATCCAGGGCGCGTGGAGAACCATGCTCGGCAGCGCCAGCTCGATCTCCTGCTGGTTCAGCCCCTCCAGAATACGGATATTAATCTCCTGCTGAATATCCATGTATTTGTTGTAATCCGCTGTATCAACGATATGAACCACCTCAAAGGTCAGGCGATCGCGATCGAAGCCCAGGAAATGGGCGCGGTCAAACTTCGTCTCACCGACGTCAGTAATAATCTGTTTGACCATCTCACCGACAGAACGCAGTTTGTCCGGCGCCGTATCGCTGGCGACACCGAAGGTAAAGACGATTCGCCGAGTTTGCATACGCTTATAGTTATGCAGCGTCTGTTGCAGCAGGATGGCGTTTCCGCAGACAATCTGCTCCCCGCTCAGGCTGCGGATACGGGTGGTTTTCAGACCAATGTGCTCAACCGTCCCCGCAACATCGTTGAACACCACAAAATCGCCAATTTCGAAGGGTTTATCAAAACCGATAGACAGTGAGGCAAAGACATCGCTCAGGATTGTCTGCACCGCGAGGGCGATGGCAATACCCCCTACCCCAAGGCTGGCAACCAGAGCAGTGATGTTGACGCCCGCGTTAGCAAGAATAGACAGCAGCATCACTGACCAGACAATGGCACGGAGGATAAGCCCCGTGATCACCAGCGTCACCGGATTTTTATGGCTTCCCGGCGCCAGCATGACGTGATGAAGCCACGACACCACCCCCTGATCCATCCAAAGCGCCACCTGGATCGCGAAGACCAGGAACCAGGCGTGGCTCACGGTGCCAAAGAGATGGTCGGGTAAGTCGATAAAACGCAGGCTGAACAACAGCGCCACGATAAACAGCAGGATACGGCTGGTGCGGTTAAGCATGTCCGTCAGGATAAAGCGCATCCGATTGGTGGTGGGGTGCTTGTCGCCCCAGGTGGTAATCCCTTTTTTAACGAAGGCGATCAGGCGCGTCAGCAGCCAGTACACCAGCAGCGTCACAAAGACCACCGTGGCAACGCCTATCCAGAAAGACGGCGTCATCATCAGCTCGATGATGTCGAAGCGGGACAAAAATCGCATTACACCTCCTCATATTACACAAAGGGTAAAGTATAGACAGAGGAGAAAAGCTGGCCGCAGAAATAAGAAAACCGCCCCTGAGGGCGGTTTGTCAGGATGAAGCAGAATTACAGCGCTTTCAGAATCGCATCCACGCTGGCCTTGGCGTCGCCAAACAGCATATGGGTGTTCTCCTTGAAGAACAGCGGGTTCTGTACACCAGCATAGCCGGTGTTCATTGAGCGTTTAAAGACAATGACATTCTGTGCCTTCCACACTTCCAGAACCGGCATACCGGCAATCGGACTACGCGGATCGTCCTGCGCTGCCGGGTTTACGGTGTCGTTAGCGCCAATTACCAGCACGGTGTCGGTATCGGCGAAATCATCGTTGATTTCATCCATCTCCAGCACGATGTCATAAGGCACCTTGGCTTCCGCCAGCAGCACGTTCATGTGGCCCGGCAGACGCCCGGCGACCGGGTGAATACCAAAGCGAACCTTGATCCCACGCGCGCGCAGCCTCTCGGTGATTTCCGCCACCGGGTACTGTGCCTGTGCAACCGCCATGCCGTAGCCCGGGGTGATGATCACCGAATGGGCGTTTTTCAGCATCTCTGCGGTGTCTTCTGCGGAAATCTCGCGGTGCTCGCCCACTTCTTCATCAGAACCGGTAGAAGAACCGTCAGTACCAAAGCCACCCGCGATGACGCTGATAAACGAGCGGTTCATCGCTTTACACATGATGTAGGACAGGATCGCACCGGAAGAACCCACCAGCGCACCGGTGACGATCAGCAGGTCGTTGCTTAACATAAAGCCCGCCGCTGCCGCTGCCCAGCCCGAATAGGAGTTCAGCATCGATACCACGACCGGCATATCTGCCCCACCGATGGAGGCCACCAGATGCCAGCCAAACGCCAGCGCGATGATAGTCATCACCAGCAGCGCCAGAACCTGCACGCCCACGCTTTCGGTCTGCACGAAGATCAGCAGCAACACAAAGGATACGACCAGCGCCGCCAGGTTCAGCTTGTGACGGTTAGGCAACATCAGCGGTTTTGAGGAAATTTTGCCGCGCAGTTTGCCAAAGGCCACAATTGAACCGGTAAAGGTGACCGCACCGATGAAGATCCCAAGGAACACTTCGGTCAGGTGAATGTTTACCAGAATCGGCTCCATCCCCGGTTCGTGATACAGGTAGCTGTTGAAGCCCACCAGCACCGCCGCCAGCCCGACAAAGCTGTGCAGGATCGCCACCAGCTCTGGCATTTCGGTCATTTCAACGCGTTTTGCCAGGCGAATACCAATCGCCCCGCCGATGATCATCGCCACCAGGATCCACGCAACGTTGCCGGTATCCGGCCCGAAGATGGTGGCAATCAGCGCAATCGCCATCCCGGCGATACCAAAGTTATTTCCCTGTTGAGACGTTTCGTGTTTGGAAAGCCCCGCCAGACTGAAAATAAACAGGATTGCAGCAACAATGTATGCGGCTGTGACTAATCCTCCAGACATATGCTACCCCTTAGCCTTTACGAAACATTTTCAGCATGCGCTGAGTGACGGTGAAACCACCGAAAATATTGATACTGGCGATCAGCACCGCGATAAAGCTCAGGAAGCTGATCCAGCCGCCGTGACCAATCTGGAGTAATGCCCCCACCACGATGATCCCCGAGATGGCGTTGGTAACGGACATCAGCGGCGTATGCAGCGCATGGGAGACGTTCCACACCACGTAGTAACCCACCACGCAGGAGAGCGCGAAGACGGTGAAGTGGCCGAGGAACTCTTTCGGCGCAACGTCGGCCAGCCAGCCAAACAGAATAATCACCAGCGCCATGATCGCGTATTTGCGCCACGGCGAGGCCGGTTTCGCGGGCTCTACAGGCTCAGGCGCGGCTTTAGGGGCGGCCTGGGGCTGGGCGGAAACCTGAATCGGTGGTGCAGGCCAGGTGATTTCACCGTCGCGTACCACCGTGACGCCGCGCACCACCACATCGTCGAAATCAACGGTGATGTTGCCGTCTTTCTCTTTGCAGAGCAGCTTCAGCAGGTTGACGAGGTTGGTGCCGTAAAGCTGGGAAGACTGCGTTGGCAGACGGCCCGGCAGATCGGTATAGCCGATCACCTTCACGCCGTTGGCCGTGGTGATGACCTGATTCGGCACGGTGTATTCACAGTTCCCGCCGTTCTGCGCGGCCAGATCGACGATCACGCTGCCCGGGTTCATGCTGTCGACCATTTCACGGGTGATCAGCTTCGGTGCTGGTTTACCCGGGATCAGCGCGGTGGTGACGATAATATCGACCTCTTTCGCCTGCGCGGCAAAGAGCGCCATTTCCGCCTTGATAAAGGCTTCGGACATCACCTTCGCGTAGCCGTCACCGCTGCCCGCCTCTTCCTTGAAGTCCAGCTCAAGGAATTCGGCCCCCATACTTTGTACCTGTTCCTTCACTTCCGGGCGGGTATCAAACGCACGGACGATAGCGCCGAGGCTGTTGACTGCCCCGATTGCCGCCAGGCCCGCCACGCCCGCACCAATCACCATCACCTTCGCCGGAGGCACTTTGCCCGCGGCGGTGATCTGACCGGTAAAGAAGCGACCAAATTCGTGAGCGGCTTCGACGATCGCGCGGTATCCGGCGATATTGGCCATCGAACTTAAAGCATCCAGCGACTGCGCGCGTGAGATACGCGGCACAGAGTCCATCGCCATCACGGTCACGCCGCGTGCCGCCAGTTTCTCCATCAGTTCCGGATTCTGCGCAGGCCAGAGGAAGCTCACCAGCGTCGTGCCCGCGTTAAGCAGCTCGATCTCACTCTCTTCTGGCGCATTCACCTTGAGAATGATTGGTGATTGCCAGACTTCCGCGCTGTCTACGACTTCTGCGCCAGCCTGAATGAAGGCCTCGTCATCGAAACTTGCCAGCTTGCCCGCGCCGCGTTCAACCGCGACGGTAAAACCCAGTTTAAGCAGCTGCTCCACCGTCTTCGGCGTTGCCGCTACGCGGGTCTCATTGGCTAACCGTTCTTTTGGTACCCCAATACGCATAGTTTTCCCTTCCATCGGTTATTGATGATGGTTTGTCGATAAATGACCGCGGCTTGTATCATTTTCGCCACCGACATAGCGGCGAAAAATGAATCACCCCGGAAAATAAAACAGTAACAAACTTTCTATAACCTACTGAAAATAGCGCCTGTGATCTACCGCCATAAAACACTATTTCTTATTTTATCTGTCAAAAATAAGCGATCGGCGTCACTGACAGGGATATTTACCTTAAATTCATCGCGAAGACCGATAAATCGCGCAAGCGAGGCGGTAAAAACATGATATAGCGCCATATGAGAACAACTTATTAACATTAAATTAACTTGTAAAAGTCATATGCTTCATCAGTTTTGCTTGTCAAACGTCTGTTTTTTCAACATATCACTAAATGCTATCGAATTGGGTCACGCCGTGAGCACAGGCTGTGAAAAATGGCGCAGACAGCGACGGGTTTTAAATGCCATAATCGGGACCGTCTCAAATTAACAACAATACCAGTACATGGTTTGCGCAAGGCGAAGGATTATTTTTATGAAGCTTAAGAACACACTCCTGGCGTCCGCACTTCTTTCTGCGACCGCCCTGTCTGCGAATGCCGCGACAGAGTTAACGCCGGAGCAAGCGGCAGCGTTAAAACCTTTTGACCAGACGGTCATTGTGGGTCGTTACAACTCCATTGGCGACGCCGTTGCCGCCGCATCAAAAGCCGCCGATAAAAAAGGCGCAGCCTCGTTTTACGTCCTTGATCAATCCGATCAGGGCAACAGCGGCAACCAGCGCGTGACCATTGCGCTGTTCAAAGAAAATGCCCCGAAAGCGGACGCGCCGACAAACCGCGTCATTAACGGTATCGTAGAACTGCCAAAAGATCAGGCGATTGAGCTTGAGCCTTACGACACCGTTACCGTTCAGGGCTTCTATCGCAGCCAGCCTGAGGTGAATGATGTCATCACCAAAGCGGCGAAAGCGAAAGGGGCTTACGCGTTCTACATCGTGCGTCAGGTCGATGCAAACCAGGGCGGCAACCAGCGCATCACCGCATTCATCTATAAACAAGATGCGAAAAAACGCGTACTGCAAAGCCCGGATGCCATCCCTGCTGATTCTGACGCTGGTCGCGCAGCACTGGCGAAAGGCGGAGAAGAGGCGAAGAAAGTCGAAATACCGGGCGTTGCTACCTCTGCAGCCCCAAGCGCTGAAGTGGGTCGTTTCTTTGAAACGCAGACCACTAAAGGTGGACGTTACGCTGTCACGCTGCCGGATGGAACAAAAATTGAAGAGCTGAACAACGCCACTGCTGCACAGATGGTGCCGTTCGACAGCGTCAAATTCACCGGCAACTACGGCAACATGACGGAAGTCTCTTATCAGGTGGCGAAGCGTGCCGCGAAGAAAGGGGCCAAGTATTACCACATCACCCGCCAGTGGCAGGAACGTGGTAACAACGTCACCATCAGCGCCGACCTGTACAAGTAAGTAAAGGGTTTAGCAAAGGCGGCGCTGGCCGCCTTTTTTGTTACTTTTTTTCGAATTTCTGCCGCACATCATTGCATGCATTCGTGACACTCCGTAAAATCCCGCGCCTTAGTGTGATCCACCATTTTTATGCGCCTTAGCGAAATAATTATTCTGGATTTGGACCTTTCATAACAGGAAGCCAATGGAAAAGAAACTTGGCCTGAGTGCTTTAACTGCACTCGTATTGAGCTCAATGCTGGGCGCGGGCGTATTCAGTTTGCCGCAGAATATGGCGGCAGTCGCAGGCCCTGCGGCACTGTTGATTGGCTGGGGCATCACCGGGGTCGGGATATTATTGCTGGCCTTTGCCATGCTGTTGCTGACGCGTATCCGACCGGACCTGGACGGTGGGATATTCACCTATGCACGCGAAGGCTTCGGGGAGCTGATTGGCTTCTGTTCCGCATGGGGTTACTGGCTTTGTGCGGTCATCGCTAACGTCTCCTATCTGGTGATCGTCTTCTCTGCCCTCAGTTTCTTTACCGATACTCCAGAACTGCGTCTGTTCGGCGACGGGAACACCTGGCAATCCATTGTCGGTGCCTCGGTCCTGCTGTGGGTGGTCCACTGGCTGGTACTGCGCGGCGTCCAGACCGCGGCCAGCATCAACCTGGTCGCGACGCTGGCGAAGCTGGTGCCGCTAGGCCTGTTTGTTGTCCTGGCGTTTATCGCGTTTCGTCTTGACGTTTTCACGCTCGATTTCTCCGGCGTTGCGCTCGGCGTACCCGTCTGGGAGCAGGTGAAAAACACCATGCTGATTACCCTGTGGGTGTTTATCGGTGTTGAAGGTGCGGTGGTGGTCTCTGCGCGGGCGCGTAACAAGCGCGATGTTGGCCGTGCTACCCTGCTGGCCGTACTGGCGGCGTTGGGCGTCTATCTTCTTGTAACGCTTCTGTCGCTTGGCGTGGTTGCTCGCCCGGAACTGGCCGGGATGCGTAATCCGTCGATGGCGGGCCTGATGGTCAAAATGCTTGGTCCATGGGGTGATGTGGTCATCGCAGCCGGGCTGATTGTCTCGGTCTGCGGGGCATATTTGAGCTGGACGATTATGGCGGCAGAAGTGCCATTCCTGGCCGCAACGCACAAAGCGTTCCCGCGTCTTTTTGCCCGCCAGAATAAGAACAATGCGCCATCGGCATCGCTTTGGCTGACAAACATCAGCGTGCAGGTCTGTCTGGTGCTGATCTGGCTCACAGGTTCAGACTATAACACCCTGCTGACCATCGCCTCTGAAATGATTCTGGTACCCTATTTCTTAGTGGGTGCGTATTTGTTGAAAATTGCCAGCCGTCCGGCTCACTATGCGGTAGGTGTCGGAGCCTGTCTCTACGGCCTGTGGCTGTTGTATGCTTCCGGTCCTATGCACCTGCTGCTGTCGGTGGTGCTGTATGCGCCGGGTCTGCTGGTGTTTATCTACGCGCGTCGTACCCATCAGCTTGATAATGCGCTCAAACGCCGCGAGATGGTGCTGATCGGGCTGCTGTTAATGGCTGCCGTACCGGCAACGTGGATGTTAATGGGATAACGCTGTTTGTCCCGTTGTTGAACTGTAAAGGAAAACACGATGGGACAAACACCGCATCGCCCAATACTGATTACCGGCGCAGGCCGTCGCATCGGCCTCGCCCTCGCCCATCATTTCCTGAACCTCCGCCAGCCGGTGATCGTGAGCTACCGCAACGAATATCCCGCGATTGAGGAGCTGAGAAAATCCGGGGCAATTTGCATCCAGGCAGATTTCTCAACGGATGAGGGAATACTGGCCTTTGCTCAGACGGTGAAATCAACCACTCAGGGTCTGCGCGCCATCATTCATAACGCCAGCGCGTGGCTTGCTGAAAAGCCCGGTACATCGCTCAGCGACACGCTCTCCTGCATGATGCAAATCCACGTCAACGCCCCGTATCTGCTTAACCACGCGTTACAGGATTTACTGCGCGGCCACGGGCATGCCGCGGGTGACATTATCCACTTCACCGATTACGTCGTAGAGCGTGGTAGTGACAAGCACATAGCCTATGCGGCAAGCAAAGCGGCGCTGGATAACATGACGCGTTCGTTTGCCCGCAAGCTGGCCCCCGAAGTCAAAGTTAACGCCATCGCCCCGTCGATGATTTTATTCAATGAGGGTGACGACGCTGAGTACCGCCAGCAGGCGCTAAACAAGTCGCTGATGAAAATTGCGCCGGGTGAAAAAGAGATCATCGACCTTATCGATTATCTGCTCACCAGCTGCTACGTCACTGGCAGAACATTCGCCGTGGACGGTGGACGCCCGCTACGCTAGTGGAAGCGGCTCCAGAAGAAGATCAGCACCCAGGCGCTGAGCGCCCAGCATACCACTGCCCCGCTCAGCGCCAGAGGGAGACGAAGAAAGCCGGTGAAATACCACAGCGACAGCAGGTAGAGGAAATAAGGGATAATCGACCACATCCCGAAAACAATTGTACTGCGCAGCGCGTCATTGCCCCGCTCGGTGGCGACGATATAGTGCGCGATCAGCGCAAAGGTCGGAAACAGGGGAATTAACCCGGCAATATAGTAATTCTTCGTTTTTGCCAGCACGCCAATCAGTAACACCACCAGCGCGCCCAGCGCAGCCTTCATCACCAGCCCCATACTTTTTCCTATAACATTCAAGTAACAATGTCAGGCAGGATAACGAAACTGGCGTTAATAGTGAAAGAGTATATGGAAGGTTAAGGTTGTGCGGTGTATGTTGGCTTTTTTCGCGATAACAGACGCAGTATGAATAAGATTGTTTATGTAGAGGATGAACCCGAAGTCGGGCAACTGATTGCCGCTTACCTGGGTAAACATGATATGGACGTCATTGTTGAGCCTCGCGGCGACCGCGCCGAAGAGGTGATCTTGCGAGAAAACCCCGATTTAGTGCTGCTGGACATCATGCTCCCCGGCAAGGACGGCATGACGCTGTGCCGGGATCTGCGTGCGCAATGGGACGGCCCTATCGTCTTGCTGACCTCGCTCGACAGTGACATGAACCACATTTTGTCGCTGGAGATGGGGGCTAATGACTATATCCTCAAAACGACGCCGCCAGCCGTGCTGCTCGCGCGCCTGCGCCTTCATCTTCGCCAGCGAGCCAGCCAAGAACGCGAAGTGGCTGCATCATCCTTGACGCCGCATAAGACGATGCGATTCGGTACGCTCTCTATCGACCCCGTCAATCGTCAGGTACTGCTTTCCGGAGAGCCAATCGCCCTCTCAACCGCAGATTTTGACCTGCTCTGGGAGCTCGCGACGCACGCCGGACAGATCATGGACCGCGATGCGTTGCTCAAAAACCTGCGCGGCGTCAGTTACGACGGAATGGACCGCAGCGTGGACGTGGCCATTTCACGCCTGCGTAAGAAATTGCTGGATAACGCCACTGAACCTTACCGCATTAAAACCGTGCGCAATAAAGGCTATCTTTTTGCCCCGCATGCCTGGGAAACCTGATCCTGTTTATTTCAGCGCATTCAGAATCTACGCATTTTGAATGCGCATTGCCGGTTTTCACCTCTTATTCAGCCTGGCTCGTACAGGCCAGAATGTTCAAGCAAAACCGTTTTCATGTGTGGCAAGCGAAAATATTTCCGCGCGAAACCATCACTTCACGGTAAGATTAGTCCTAAAACCAACCTATATTACCTCGACAAAACCGCAACAGAAGTAACAATACCTGTCTATTATCCGCATGCTCTGTAACGCAAGCGAAAGAATATCTAATCAATTGATGTTTTCACATAGAATATATTTTGCATTTACTTTTCAACTTTATCGATCAAAATTCAGGCATTCAATTCGTAAAATCGTTAAATTTTTGTAAGCACATAAACCTGGCTTTAATGTTATCCCTATGAAAACAAAGGATAACCGTCCAAAAATTAAAAAATAGTGATCATTTTCAACAACTTAGATAATTGCCGAAATCTGAATCGCATGCTAAACCTTATAAGCTCAAAATTTTTTAATGGTAGAGGTACAGCGATGTCATGGAGAGTAATCAGCTCAATCATTTGTCCGAATACGGGAATTGTTTATTCGAGCATTTTGGGACTTAAGTTTCTGAAGCTGATCATCTGGTACGAAAGCGATGTGTATTTGTACCCTGGGGACAGAATATACCCAACAAAAAAGGGTGTGTTTATCAATGGAATTTATAGCCCTATCTCCTTATACAACGTGTCTCCTTATAACGAAATGCTGTGGAATGAAATCAAAAACAAGATGGCCTGCCCGTTCAATAAAAATCAGCACGAAGAAATATGCTCCTATGCGATGCATTGCAACGCACGAAAATGTCCACACGGATTTGCGACGAATCCATTAATTATGAGCACGAACCGCAACAAACATTAATCGTCCTGTCCGGTTGCAGGCGCACAGTGCAAGAGAGGCGTAGTCTTCTGGTACAGTGAGACCAGAAATGTTGTCAGCAGGCGTAAAGCCTGCTTTCATAGCAGCACACAGGTTGCTGGATCTGGGTCTTCTCGGTGGTGTGCCATTAATGAAAAAGCTTTTTGTGCAGTTTTATCTGCTGCTGTTTGTCTGCTTCCTGGTCATGACCATGCTGGTCGGTCTGGTGTATAAGTTCACCGCTGAACGCGCTGGCCGACAGTCGCTGGACGATTTAATGAAAAGTTCGCTTTACCTGATGCGAAGCGAACTGCGTGAAATTCCCCCTCACGACTGGGCAAAAACCCTGAAAGAACTGGATCTCAATTTGTCGTTTGATTTACGCATTGAGCCGCTGAAGAATTTTGATTTAGACGCGCCAGCCCTCCAGCGCCTGCGGGATGGCGATATCGTGGCGCTTGATGAAAAGTACACCTTCATTCAGCGCATTCCGCGCAGCCATTACGTACTGGCCGTTGGCCCGGTTCCCTATCTCTATTTTTTGCACCAGATGCGGCTGCTGGACATGGCGCTGCTGGCGTTCATTGCCATCTCGCTGGCCTTCCCGGTCTTTATCTGGATGCGTCCGCACTGGCAGGACATGCTAAAGCTTGAAACCGCCGCGCAGCGTTTTGGCGAGGGGCATTTTACCGAGCGCATTCACTTCGACAGCGGCTCCAGCTTCGATCGCCTCGGGATCGCCTTTAACCAGATGGCCGATAACATTAACGCGCTGATTGCGAGTAAAAAGCAGCTTATCGACGGCATTGCTCACGAGTTACGCACGCCGCTGGTCCGCCTGCGTTACCGGCTGGAGATGAGCGAAAACCTCACCGAGGCGGAGTCCCTGGCGCTTAACCGCGACATCGGTCAGCTTGAAGCGCTGATAGAGGAACTGCTCACCTATGCCCGGCTCGACCGTCCGCAAAACGAACTGCACCTCACTACGCCGGACCTGCCCGTCTGGCTGCAAACGCATATTGATGATGTGCAGAGCGTGAATCCCCAGCGCACACTGTTAACCGCCGTCACGCCAGGCGATTATGGTGCGCTGGACATGCGCTTGATGGAGCGCGTGCTGGATAACCTGATGAACAACGCGCTGCGCTACAGCGAGCACACTCTGCAAATCAGTTTAGATCTGCAGGGCAACCAGGCGAGCCTGACGGTTGAGGACGATGGGCCTGGCATTGCCCCCGATGAGCGCGAAAACGTCTTTGAACCTTTTGTACGCCTCGATCCGAGTCGCGATCGCGCCACGGGCGGCTGCGGTCTGGGGCTGGCGATTGTTCACTCAATTGCGCAGGCGATGGGCGGCACGGTGCGTTGCGATGACAGCCCCCTCGGCGGCGCGCGCTTCTGCTTTAGCTGGCCGGTGTACCACACTATCCCCCTTCCCGTCCCTGCCTGACCTAAACCGCACGCTGGCCTGACCGGGCGTGCTGTGCTATACCATAAGTATGTTGTAACTAATGAGAGTGATTATGGCGACTTACGATCTCATCGAACGGCTCAACGCCACGTTCCGGAGTATTGAGCATGAACTGCTGACGTTGACGGAACATTTACAGGCGTGTCGCCTGCTGGCGGCGCGCGTGTTTTCGCTTCCCGATGTGGCAAAAGGGGCGGAACACGACCCGCTGCAAACCATTGAGGTGACGCAGCACGTCGGCAAAAGTGCGCTGACGCTCGCGCTTCAGCACTATCGCCGCCTGTTTATCCAGCAACAATCCGAGCAGCGTAGCAGCAAGGCGGCCGTGCGCCTGCCGGGCGTGATCTGTCTGCAAACGGATACCACTACGCGTGAAGCGCTGGAGGCGCACATTCAGCGCATCAATGCCCTGAAAAACGCCTTTGAGAAAATCGTGACCGTGGAGTCCGGGCTGGCACCCGCCGCCCGCTTCGAATGGGTTCACCGCCAGCTACCGGGGTTAATTACCCTGAATGCGTACCGCACGCTCACGGCGCTGCGCCACCCCGCCACGCTCCGCTTTGGCTGGGCCAACAAGCACATCATTAAAAACTTCACCCGTAACGAGGTGCTGGACATGCTGGAGAAGAGCCTGAAAGCCCCGCGCACGGTCGCCCCCTGGTCGCGCGAGCAGTGGATAGAACGCCTGGAGCAGGAGTATCACAGCATCGCCTCGTTACCGGCAGATACGCGTCTTAAAATAAAGCGCCCGGTGAAGGTACAACCTATCGCCCGCGTCTGGTATTCGGGACAACAAAAGCAGGTGCAGTACGCCTGCCCAACGCCGCTTATCGCGCTTTACGACAGTGAGCAGGGGGCGGTGGTGCCGGACATTGGCGAACTGTTGAACTACGATGCCGACAACATTCAGCATCGCTATAAACCGCAGGCGCAGCCGCTGCAGCTGATCATTCCACGGCTGCACCTGTATGTGGCGACGTGATTACTTCATACTGCCGACCATCTCTTCCGGGCGGACCCAGCTGTCGAACTCGGCGTCCGTCAGGTAACCCAGCGCCAGCGCCGCGGCTTTCAGGGTCAGCCCCTCTTTGTGGGCTTTTTTGGCGATTTCAGCCGCTTTGTCATAGCCGATATGGGTGTTGAGCGCCGTAACCAGCATTAACGACTCATTGAGCAGCTGGCCGATGCGCTCGCGATTCGGCTCGATACCCACCGCGCAGTGCTCATTGAAGCTCTCCATGCCGTCCGCCAGCAAACGTACAGACTGCAGCAGATTGTGAATCACCATCGGGCGATAGACGTTCAGCTCGAAGTTGCCGGATGCGCCGCCCATGTTGACGGCCACGTCGTTGCCCATCACCTGACAGCAGAGCATGGTCATGGCTTCACACTGGGTTGGGTTCACCTTGCCCGGCATGATCGAGCTGCCCGGTTCGTTTTCCGGAATAGCGATCTCACCGATACCGCAGCGTGGGCCTGATGCCAGCCAGCGCACGTCGTTGGCAATTTTCATCAGCGATGCCGCCAACCCTTTTAGTGCGCCATGGGTATGAACCAGTGCATCGCAGGTCGCCAGCGCTTCGAACTTATTCGGCGCGGTGACGAACGCCTGCCCGGTGATGGCCGCCAGCTCCTCTGCCACGCGTACCGCATACTCCGGATGGGTATTCAGTCCTGTGCCTACCGCCGTGCCGCCTAATGCCAGCTCCGACAGATGCGGCAGGCTGTGTTCGATGTGCTTGAGATTGTGCTCAAGCATCGCCACCCAGCCCGAGATCTCCTGGCCAAGGGTCAACGGCGTGGCATCCTGCAGGTGCGTACGTCCAATTTTGACGATATCGCGGAACGCCTGCGCTTTTTCGTGGAGAGTGGTTTTGAGCACATTCAGCTGCGGGATCAGCTGCTCGCGAAGGGCGATCACCGCGGCCACGTGCATCGCCGTCGGGAAGACATCGTTAGAACTCTGGCTTTTATTGACGTCGTCGTTCGGGTGAACCTTGCGCTCCATCCCGCGAACGCCACCCAGCAGCTCGCTTGCCCGGTTCGCCAGCACTTCGTTCATGTTCATGTTGCTCTGGGTGCCTGAACCGGTCTGCCAGATGGCAAGCGGGAATTCGTCGGGATGTTGCCCCTTCAGCACTTCGTCTGCGGCGTCAATGATGGCACGGGCTTTCCCGGCCTCCAGCAGGCCTAAATCCTGATTAACTTTGGCTGCTGCACGCTTGGTCAGCGCCAGCGCCTGGATCAGCGAGACGGGCATTTTCTCGGTTGAAATGCGGAAATGCTCAAGCGAACGCTGGGTCTGCGCGCCCCATAGCTTGTCAGCCGGGACGTCGATTGCGCCCATCGAATCTTTCTCGCGGCGATGCGTTGTCATTACTTTCTCCTTGATTATCAAGATGGGATTGCTCACATGCTTAAGAGATAAGTATTGATAAGTATTGATGACTTCTGAGAAACGTTATGGCGCTTTGTGCGCTCTTTTTGATGTCGGGTGGCGGCTTCGCCTTACCCGACCCACGAGAATGTAGGCCGGGTAATGTAGTCAGACTACTTCACACACGCCGAACACTGGGAAGACTGGATCTGTTTGAAGAAGTCATTGCCCTTATCATCCACCAGGATGAACGCCGGGAAATCTTCCACTTCAATTTTCCAGATCGCTTCCATACCCAGTTCCGGGTACTCCACACACTCCAGGCTCTTAATGCTGCCCTGCGCCAGCACGGCTGCCGGGCCGCCGATGCTCCCGAGGTAGAAGCCACCGTGCTTGTGGCAGGCATCGGTCACCTGCTGGCTGCGGTTGCCTTTAGCGAGCATGATCATGCTCCCGCCGTTGGCCTGCAGCTGATCGACATACGAGTCCATACGGCCCGCCGTGGTTGGGCCTAACGAGCCGGACGCATAGCCTTCTGGCGTTTTCGCCGGACCGGCGTAGTAGATTGGGTGGTCTTTAATGTACTGCGGCAGCCCTTCGCCGTTATCCAGACGCTCTTTGAGCTTCGCATGGGCGATGTCACGTCCAACGATGATCGTTCCGTTCAGGGAGAGGCGCGTGGAGACCGGATACTGAGACAGTTGCGCCAGAATCTCGCTCATCGGACGGTTCAGGTCCACGTGAACCGCTTCCCCCTCGCCCGCCTTACGCAGCGATTCAGGGATATATTTACCCGGGTTATTCTCCAGTTTTTCGATCCAGATGCCGTCGCGGTTGATCTTCGCTTTGATGTTACGATCCGCCGAGCAGGAGACGCCCATGCCCACCGGGCAGGATGCGCCGTGGCGCGGCAGACGAATCACGCGAATATCGTGGGCAAAGTATTTCCCGCCAAACTGCGCGCCCAGCCCCAGATTCTGCGCTTCCGTCAGCAGTTCCTGTTCGAGCTGCACATCGCGGAACGCCTGACCATGCTCGTTCCCTTCGGTCGGCAGGCCGTCGTAGTATTTCGTCGACGCCAGCTTAACGGTTTTGAGCGTGCTCTCGGCTGACGTCCCGCCAATTACAAAAGCGATGTGGTACGGCGGGCAGGCCGCCGTGCCGAGGGTACGCATTTTCTCGACCAGATAGTTTTTCAGCTTGCCTGGGGTAAGCAGCGCTTTGGTCTCCTGGTAGAGGTAGGTTTTGTTGGCTGAACCGCCGCCTTTGGCGATGCAGAGGAATTTATACTCGTCACCGTCAACGCTGTAGAGGTCAATCTGTGCTGGCAGGTTGGTGCCGGTGTTGACCTCTTTATACATATCAAGCGCGGCGTTTTGCGAGTAGCGCAGGTTGTCTTCGGTATAGGTGTTATACACACCACGCGCCAGCGCGGCTTCGTCGCCGCCGCCGGTCCAGACGCGCTGGCCTTTCTTACCGGTGATAATGGCAGTGCCGGTATCCTGACAGGTAGGCAGAATGCCTTTGGCCGCAATATCGGAGTTTCGCAGGAACTGCAGCGCAACGTATTTATCGTTTTCGCTGGCCTCCGGGTCGCTCAGGATATCGGCAACCTGCTGCTGATGCGCGGGGCGAAGCATAAAAGAGGCATCGTGAAACGCCTGCTGCGCCAGCAAGGTCAGCGCCTGCGGATCCACTTTGAGGATCGCCTGGCCTTCAAACTCTGAGACGGAAACGTAATCGCGGGTGAGCAGGTAATACTCGGTTTGATCCTTGCTGAGCGGGAAAGGATCCTGATACTGGAAGGGTTTGTTCGACATTGTTCTCTCACTTACTGCTTGGGTCTGATTATGTAGGGCAGATGTTCCGCTGCCCGGCTTAAAAGCGAGTTAGCTTATCCTACACAATTTTTTAACAAAAACTGAGACTAGTACGACTTTTTACATCCGCAGGTTACTTCGGGGCGGTTTATTGCTTTAATACCCGCAGTTAATTCCACATTTGAATCAGGGCTTGATAATGCAAAAACTCATCAACTCAGTGCAAAACTACGCCTGGGGAAGTAAAACTGCGTTAACGGATCTCTACGGTATCGCGAATCCAGACCAACTGCCGATGGCAGAGCTGTGGATGGGCGCGCACCCGAAGAGCAGCTCAAAAATTGAGGACGCCAGCGGTCAGGTACGCAGCCTGCGTGACGCCATCGACGCCGATAAAACGGCCCTCCTTGGCGATAAAGTTGCCAGCCGTTTTGGCGAACTGCCGTTCCTGTTTAAGGTACTGTGCGCCGACCAGCCGCTTTCCATTCAGGTTCACCCGAACAAGAAAGCATCCGAAATCGGTTTTGCGAAAGAGAACGCGGCAGGTATTCCGCTGGACGCCGCCGAGCGTAATTACAAAGATCCTAATCACAAGCCGGAGCTGGTTTTCGCCCTTACCCCTTTCCTGGCGATGAATGCCTTCCGCGAGTTTTCAGAGATTATCTCTCTGCTGCAACCTGTCGCGGGTGCCAATAACGCCATTGCGCATTTCCTTGAAAACCCGAATGCGGAAGGCCTGAGCCAGCTGTTTGCCAGCCTGCTCAACATGCAGGGTGAGGAGAAATCGCACGCGCTGGCGATCCTCAAAGCCGCGCTGAACGACCAGCAGGGCGAGCCGTGGGATGCTATCCGCGTTATTTCTGAGTTCTACCCGGACGACAGCGGCCTGTTCTCTCCGCTGCTGCTGAACGTGGTGAAGCTCAATCCGGGCGAAGCGATGTTCCTGTTTGCCGAAACCCCACACGCCTACCTGCAGGGTGTGGCGCTTGAGGTCATGGCGAACTCGGATAACGTGCTGCGCGCCGGCCTGACGCCAAAATACATCGACATCCCGGAACTGGTTGCCAACGTTAAATTTGTGGCGAAACCCGCCGCCGAGCTGCTGACCCAGCCGGTGAAGAATGGCGCAGAGCTGGACTTCCCAATCCCGGTAGACGATTTTGCGTTCTCCCTGCACGATCTTAGCGCAGACGAAACCGCCATTGCGCAAGAGAGCGCGGCGATCCTGTTCTGTGTGGAAGGCGAAGCGACGCTGCATAAAGGCGAGCAGCGTCTGGCGCTGAAACCCGGCGAGTCGGCCTTCGTGGCGGCAAACGAGTCTCCGGTAAGCATTAGCGGTAAGGGCCGTCTGGCGCGCGTTTTCAATAAGCTTTAGGGACTTACTGAATTTTTTAACAACTCTTGCTAAGCTAGTAACAGGCGTTGTATCACCAGGCGGTTTTCACCGCCTGGTTTCATTTTAGGGATAATCGCAATGAAAAAATCGGTCGTAGCGGTAGGAGTGATTGTAGCTTTAGGCGTGATCTGGACGGGAGCTTCCTGGTATACCGGGAAACAACTGGAAAGCCGTCTGGCAGAGATGATGGCCCAGGCAAACAGCGAGATTAAGCGCAGCGCGCCTGAGGCAGGCCTGGAGCTGAGCTATCAGGACTATAAGCGTGGCGTCTTTACCAGCCATATGCAGGTGGTCGTGAAGCCGGTTGCCGGTAACCAGAACGCCTGGCTGAAACCGGGTCAAAGCGTCGTGCTGGACGAAGTGGTCAGCCACGGTCCCTTCCCGCTGGCGCAGTTGAAGACGTTTAATTTGATCCCATCCATGGCATCAGCACGAACCGTACTGGTTAATAATGAGGTGACGAAACCGCTGTTTGATATGGCGAAAAACACCTCTCCGTTTGAGATCAATACCCGCATCAGCTATGCCGGAGACACCCGCTCCGATATCGACCTGAAAGCGCTGAACTATGAAAAAGGCACCGATAAAGTTGCCTTTAGCGGCGGTAATTTCCAGCTTGATGCCGATCGTGACGGTAAGAATGTCTCCCTGACCGGGGATGCAGAAAGCGGCCTGGTGAATTCCGTCAATGAATACAACCAGAAGGTCCAGCTTACTTTCAATAACCTGAAAGCCAGCGGCAACAGCCGGATGACCGATTTTGATGAGCGTATTGGCGACCAGAAACTGAGCCTTGATAAAATCGCCATTGCGGTTGAAGGCAAAGAGATGGCCGTGCTGGAAGGCATGGATCTGGACGGCAAATCCGATGTGTCTAAAGACGGCAAAAGCATCAATACGCAGCTGGACTACAGCCTGAAAAGCCTGAAAGTGCAGAATCAGGACCTGGGTACCGGAAAACTGTCGCTGAAAATCGGCAATATTGACGGTCAGGCGTGGCACGAATTTAGCCAGAAATACAGCAAAGAGAGTCAGGCCCTGCTGAGCGATGCTGCGCTGCAACAGAATCCGCAGGCTTACCAGCAGCAGGCGATGGCGGTGCTGTTTAATAACCTGCCGATCCTGCTGAAAGGCGAACCGGTAATCACCGTTGCGCCACTGAGCTGGAAAAATGGCAAAGGCGAGACCAACTTCAATCTGTCGCTGTTCCTGAAAGATCCGGCCACCGCGACGGGTGAAGTACAGACGCTGGCGCAGGAAGTGGATCGCAGCGTGAAGTCACTCGACAGCAAGCTGACAATCCCGATGGATATGGCTACCGAGTTTATGACGCAAATTGCGAAGCTCGAAGGCTACGGCGAGGACGATGCGGGCAAACTGGCTAACCAGCAGGTGAAAGGCCTGGCGGCAATGGGCCAGATGTTCCGTATCACGAAGGTGGAGGACAATACCATTTCCACCAGCCTGCAGTACGCGAACGGCCAGGTCACCCTCAACGGCAACAAAATGCCGCTGGAGGACTTTGTGGGTATGTTTGGTATGCCGACGCTGGGTATGCCTGAACCGGCTACGCCAGCGCCCGCTCCGGCGGTACCGCAGCAGTAAATGTTAAAACCCCTCGCATGAGGGGTTTTTTCTTGCCGGATGACACCTGCGCCTCAACCGGCCTGTAGATCCGGGCCGTGCAAGCGCAACTACTTCGCCGTCACCAGCCGCGCCGCCACAATCTGGTGTCCGGCCTGGACATCGGTATTTTCGATGCGCTGCATGATCCTGTCCGCTAGGGTATACCCCATCTCACGCGCAGGAGTCGTGGCCCAGACAATCGGCAGATCGTCGAGTGCGTTCTCCCCGACATCCGCAAAGGCCCCCAGCGCCACCTGATGCCCAAAGAACGTTTCAACGCCGCCCTCACCGCTCTGGCGACCGGCGCGGATCAGGCCGAACCAGGCACCCATCGCAATCACATCGTTATAGCAAATCACGGCGCTAATGGTTGGGTTACTGCGCAGCAGCGTCCCCATCGCTTCCGCCGCGCGCTTTTGGCTGGATTCGCACTCCACGACCCACTCGCTGTGGAACGGCAATCCGTATTTGATGAGCGTAGCGCAGTAGCCGCCGACCCGCTCGGCACGCGTCAGGGACGAACTTTTACCGCCCAGCCACGCGATACGCTGGTGTCCACGGCGGATAAGATGTTCGGTCAGCATTTGTGCCGCCTGCATGTTGTCCGGGCGCAGCGTATCCGCCTCATCGAGATAACTTGCGCGCGAGGCAATCACCAGCGGAACGCCTTTTTCGGCGGCGCGCTCGCACAATTCACTGCCCACGCCCGATGCGCCCGCGACGATAACCCCATCAACGCCCTGGGTCAGCAGCATGTCGAGCCTGGAGAGCAGCTGTTCTGGCTCGCGCCCGCCGTGAAGCAACAAGACCATCCGCCCCTGCGCCTCAAGCGCTTCGGTTAGCCCGGCGGTCAACTCGGCGTAAAACGGCGAGGTCAGGTCACGCACGATCAAACCAATCACCCCACTTTGCCCTCCGCGCAGCGCCGAGGCCTGGCGGTTACGCACAAACCCGAGCTGCTCAACGGCCTCGTTGACGCGCTGACCCGTCGCAGACGAGATGCGACCTTTCCCGCTCAGCACCAGTGAAACGGTACTCACGGAAACGCCCGCCGCGAGCGCGACATCGTTGATGGTGACTTTTTTCGCTACAGCCATGGGTTGGCGAAACTCCCTGAAATGAGATCGGTAAAACGTTTTATCAATACATTCTCTTTATACTACCAGCTAAAGCCTGAGAATGTGATTTAGCGCGCACAAAAATTTGATAAAACGTTTTATCTTCTCGCAGCATTGAAGCAAGTCATTTATTTTATCATTAAGGAGTCGTTTTATGACGGCGAAAGCAGCACAAAAAATATCGCTGTGGGAATTTTTCCAGCAACTGGGTAAAACCTTTATGCTGCCCGTGGCACTTCTCTCTTTCTGCGGGATTATGCTCGGGATCGGCAGCTCGCTCAGCAGTCACGATGTGATCACGCTGATCCCCTTCCTTGGCAATCCTGTGCTGCAGGCGATCTTCATCTGGATGAGCAAGGTCGGCTCCTTCGCGTTCAGCTTCCTGCCGGTGATGTTCTGTATTGCCATCCCTCTCGGCCTGGCGCGTGAAAATAAAGGCGTTGCGGCATTCGCAGGCTTTGTCGCCTATGCAGTGATGAACCTTGCGGTTAACTTCTGGCTGACCGCGAAAGGCATTCTGCCTACCACCGACGCTGCGGTATTGAAAGCGAACAACATTCAGAGCGTGATCGGCATTCAGTCCATCGATACCGGGATCCTCGGTGCGGTCATTGCGGGCGTGATCATCTGGATGCTGCATGAACGCTTCCACAATATCCGTCTGCCTGATGCCCTGGCGTTCTTCGGCGGTACGCGCTTTGTTCCGATTATCACCCTCGTCGTCATGGGTCTGTTTGGCCTGATTATTCCGCTGATTTGGCCGGTCTTCGCGATGGGTATCACCGGCATTGGCCGCATCATTAACGGCGCGGGTGATTTTGGACCGATGATCTTCGGTACCGGTGAGCGCCTGCTGCTGCCGTTTGGCCTGCAGCACATCCTGGTGGCTCTGATTCGCTTTACCGAAGCGGGCGGCACCATGGACGTGTGCGGACATGACGTTAGCGGCGCGCTGACCATCTTCCAGGCGCAGCTGAGCTGCCCGACGACGCACGGTTTTTCTGAGAGCGCCACGCGCTTCCTGTCACAGGGTAAAATGCCTGCCTTCCTGGGCGGCCTGCCTGGTGCTGCGCTGGCAATGTACCACTGCGCACGCCCGGAAAATCGTCATAAAATTAAAGGCCTGCTGATCTCCGGCGTGATCGCCTGCGTTGTTGGCGGTACCACCGAGCCACTCGAATTCCTGTTCCTGTTCGTCGCGCCGGTGCTGTATCTCATTCACGCCGTGCTGACGGGTCTTGGCTTCACCGTGATGGCCGTGCTGGGCGTGACCATTGGTAACACCGACGGCAACGTTATTGATTTCGTGGTGTTCGGTATTCTGCACGGTCTGTCCACCAAGTGGTATCTGGTGCCGGTGGTGGCAGCCATCTGGTTCGTGGTGTACTACGGTATCTTCCGCTTCGCCATCACCCGCTTTAACCTGAAAACGCCGGGCCGTGATACGGATAACGCCACCAGCGTTGAACAGGCGGTCGCGGGCACCGTGGGCAAATCCGGCTATAACACCCCTGCCATTCTGGCGGCGCTGGGCGGTGCGGATAACGTCACCTCGCTGGATAACTGCATCACCCGTCTGCGTTTGTCGGTGGCGGATATGTCTAAAGTCGACACTAACGCATTGAAAGCCAACCGGGCGATTGGCGTGGTACAGTTAAATCAGCACAATTTGCAGGTGGTTATCGGCCCGCAGGTCCAGTCCGTGAAAGACGAACTGGCTACCCTTATGCGGACAGTCGAAGCGTAATGCCAACCCCCTCTGCGTGAGGGGGTTTTACTTTAAGGATCGACGTTATGTTTGATTTTTCTACCGTCGTGGATCGCCACGGCACCTGGTGTACTCAGTGGGATTATGTTGCCGACCGTTTCGGGGCCGCGGACCTGCTGCCGTTCACCATCTCGGATATGGATTTCGCCACGGCGCCCTGCATTACCGACGCACTGCATCAGCGCATCAACCATGGCGTGTTTGGCTACAGCCGCTGGAAGAATGATGAATTTCTGGCCGCCGTGGCTCACTGGTTCCGGCAGCGTTTTAACAGCCAGATCGACACCGATACCCTTGTGTATGGCCCGTCGGTCATTTACATGGTGTCGGAGCTGATTCGTATCTGGTCTCACGCCGGAGACGGCGTGGTTGTACATACCCCCGCCTACGATGCGTTTTATAAAGCAATTGAAGGTAACCAGCGCCGCGTTGTGCCTGTCGCCATGCAAAAAACGCCAGAGGGCTGGCAGGGCGATATGGCTGCGCTGGAAGCGGCGCTGTCCCAGCCGCAAAACAAAATACTGCTGCTGTGCAGCCCGCAGAACCCGACCGGTAAGGTGTGGACGCGCGACGAGCTGGCCCACATGGCGGATCTCTGCGCGCGCTATGACGTGGCGGTGATTAGCGATGAAATCCACATGGATATGGTCTGGGACGAAAATCGTCATACGCCGTGGAACGAGGTCGCTCGCGGAAAATGGGCATTGCTGACCTCAGGCTCGAAAAGCTTCAACATTCCGGCACTGACCGGCGCTTACGGCCTGATAGGTGACGATTTCAGCCGGGAGGCTTATCTCAGCGCGCTAAAAGGCCGGGATGGACTCTCTTCCCCTTCGGTGCTGGCCCTGACCGCGCACATTGCAGCGTACCAGCAGGGTGAACCCTGGCTTGACGCGTTGCGCAGCTATCTTGAGCAAAACCTGCACTATGTCGCGCAGGAATTGCACCGCGCATTTCCGAATTTAGGCTGGCAGCCGCCCGACGCAACCTATCTCGCCTGGATCGACTTGCGTCCACTGGCTATTGATGAACATGCACTGCAAAAGGTGCTGATCGAGCAGCAAAAAGTCGCCATCATGCCGGGATATACCTATGGCGAAGAGGGTAAAGGATTCGTGCGCCTCAATGCAGGGTGTTCACGCAGCAAGCTGGAGCAAGGCGTTCAGCGGCTGATCAACGGCATCCGATCTCTGCGGTAATTCGTTTGCGCAACGGAATTTTCCCTTGCGCAAATAGCTTTTTACCCCGTTTTGTTTTTATAATGTGTCGCACTTTAACCAGAAAAAGAGTGCGACCATGATTGATACACGCCTGCCATTAACTGATATTCATCGTCACCTTGACGGTAACATTCGTGCCCAAACCATCCTCGATCTTGGCCGCCAGTACAATTTAACCCTTCCCGCTCACACGCTGGACGCGTTGATCCCGCACGTGCAGGTCACCTCAAACGAACCTGACCTGGTGAGCTTCCTGAGCAAACTGGACTGGGGGGTGAAAATGCTGGCCTCGCTGGACGCCTGTCGCCGTGTGGCATTTGAAAACATTGAAGACGCCGCCCGCAACGGCCTGCACTATGTCGAACTGCGCTTTTCGCCGGGCTATATGGCCATGACCCACGGCCTGCCCGTTGACGGTGTGGTTGAAGCCGTTATTGCTGGCGTCCAGGAAGGCTGTAAAGCCTTTGATGTCCAGGCTCGTCTGATTGGCATCATGAGCCGTACCTTTGGGGAAGCCGCCTGTCTGCAGGAACTGGACGCGTTGCTGGCGCATCGTGACCAGATCACCGCCATCGATCTGGCCGGTGATGAGCTGGGCTTCCCCGGCAGCCTGTTCCTCTCCCACTTTAACCGTGCGCGCGATGCGGGCTGGCACATTACGGTTCACGCGGGTGAAGCAGCGGGCCCGGAAAGTATCTGGCAGGCTATTCGCGAGTTGGGCGCAGAGCGTATTGGTCATGGTGTGAAAGCCGTTGAAGACCGTGCTCTGATGGATTTCCTTGCTGAGCAGCGCATCGGGATTGAATCCTGTCTGACGTCCAACATCCAGACCAGCACCGTGGCGACGCTGGCGCACCATCCGCTGAAAACCTTCCTTGAGCACGGCGTACTGGCCTCGCTGAACACCGATGACCCGGCGGTACAGGGTGTCGATATCATTCACGAATACTCGGTCGCCGCCCCACAGGCTGGCCTCAGCCGCGACCAGATCCGTCAGGCCCAGATTAACGGACTGGAAATGGCCTTCCTGACGCAGGAAGAGAAGCAGGCGCTGCGCGATAAAGTGGCGCACGCGTAAGCCCTCTGCCGGGCAGCGCTGACGCGTGCCCGGCCAACAAAACATTAAGCCAGACAGAGCGTTGCGCGATGTTTGGCAGATTCCATTCCCAGCTCGATAAGCTCCATAATTTGTATCGCCTGGCTCGCCGGCACCGGATTCTCGCCGTTGCCGTTTAACGCATCGCGTACGGCCGCGTAATATGCCGGATAGTTACCGGGCAGCGTCAGCAGGGTCTCTTCCACCAGCGCTTCCCCTTCCACGCGGCTCAGCACCCCATCGCGCATATCGTAGCCCCAGTCCTCCTGCGGTAACCGCTCGCCGTTTTTGAGGCGTTCTTCCTGCGGATCCAGACCAAATTTAACGTAGCTTCCCCGCGTGCCATGAACGATATAGCGTGCAGACTCCGCCGCCGCCAGCATAGTGGCGTGAAGAATGACACGGCGCTGCGGGTAGCTAAGAATGGCATGAAAGTAATCTGTGGTCTGCGCCCCGGGCCGGAGCTGCGCCAGATCGACGGTCATGCTCACGGGCAGGCCAAAGAGATTCACCGCCTGATCGAGCAGGTGCGGAGCCAGATCGTACCAGATGCCGCTCCCCGGCCCCGCCTGCTCGCGCCAGCGGTCACGCACCTGAGGGCGAAAACGATCAAAGTGGGATTCAAACGAGGCGATTTCCCCAAGCGTGCCTTCCGCGATCAGCGCTTTGACGGTGAGGAAATCACTGTCCCAGCGGCGGTTATGAAACACCGACAGCAGCCGCCCGAGACTGCGCGCAAGCGCGTCCAGCTCTCGCGCCTGTGACAACGTCACGGTGAAGGGTTTATCCACCACCACATGCTTACCCGCGTCGAGCGCGGCTTTTGCCAGTGGGAAGTGGGTATCGTTTGGCGTGGGAATCACAATTAAATCGATATTGGGGTCATTAAACAGATGCTTAGGCTCAGAAACCACCGGCACCACAGGCCAGTCGGCATTCACTTTGGCTGCATCGCTGCTTGAAATTGCCGCCAGGGACATGCCGGGCGTACCGGCAATCAGCGGCGCGTGAAATGTTTTACTCGCGTACCCATACCCAATAAGGCCGACACGGATGTTTTCACTCATAGTGCTACCCTCTCACGTCATGAACGTATTTCACACTGGCTTTATGCGCGTCCGGCAGCGTAATTCCGTATCCCTTCACTAAAAATAGCATCCTGTGCCGGTAGTCTTTGTTAAATAAATGTAACCTAATGAGAGTGGATACGGGAACGATACCCAAACCCCTTGCCGACTCGCATGACGCGCTGTAACATTCGTCATCTGTATTTAAGGATAAATTACAAACGCGAATTATGACGTCAATTATTAATCGAATCATTGAATTAGCAGGATGGATTGTCCTGGGGGTTTCGGTCATTTTGCTCGGCGTTGCCAGCCACATTGATAACTACCAGCCTCCGGAGCCTGTCGCTGCCGTGCAACCGAAGTAGCCTGCCCGCCCGCCGGTGAGTGACATAATGTGTCAGTGGCATATTGCCAGCCGTGGTGAACAAGGTTAACCTCTCTTCCAGGCATCATCTGATGCCTGATTCTTTCTTTAAAGAAAACTCCTAATTTCGTCGCATTACCTGAGTGGGCAGTTTACGTCTTTATTAATCCGTTTATTATCCGAACGAATTACCTTCAGAGGTATTACTCACTTTTATATGGAAACTTATTAAAATGACAGTTCAGGACTATTTATTAAAATTTCGTAAAATCAATTCGCTTGAGAGCCTGGAAAAACTGTTTGACCATTTGAACTACACGCTGTCAGATAATCAGGAAATCATCAATATGTACCGCGCAGCCGATCACCGTCGTGCTGAACTGGTCTCCGGCGGCCGTCTCTTTAACGTCGGCGAAGTGCCTAAGTCGGTATGGCGTTACGTACTATAAGAAGGTAGCCATCCGCGCGAAATGTTATATACTCTCCGCCCTGCAAATCTCTGTAGAACATTTCGCGCAAACTCATCGGAGAGAACATGACCGCATCGGCTGGTGAAAAAATTGGAGGCTGGTTAATCGCCCCCCTGGCATGGCTGCTGATTGCCTTATTAAGCGCCTCGCTGGCGCTGCTGCTTTATACCACTGCACTGATTACGCCTCATGCCATTCAGACCCTGATGTCGCAAAGTGTGCTTAATATTACCCTGTGGTTCGTGTCGTTCGTTTTCGCAATTGCCATGTGGTACTACACGCTGTGGCTGACCATTGCCTTCTTTAAGCGTCGTCAGAGTGTGCCCAAACACTACATTATCTGGCTGCTCATTTCCGTGCTGCTGGCGATCAAAGCCTTTGCTTTTTCACCGGTTTCCGACGCGCTGGCGGTTCGCCAGTTGCTCTTTCCGCTTTTGGCGGCGGCGCTTCTGGTTCCCTATTTCAAGCGTTCAGCGCGTGTGAAAAAAACCTTCGTTAACCCGTAATAACCTTACAGTTAACCTGTTGTCGCCCGTTGTGGATTATTCGATAATAGGCGGCTTTTTTATTTCAGGCTAAATAATGACCGATTACTTACTGCTCTTTGTCGGCACTGTGCTGGTTAACAACTTCGTCCTGGTGAAGTTTCTGGGCCTGTGTCCGTTTATGGGGGTGTCCAAAAAACTGGAGACCGCAATGGGTATGGGGCTGGCGACGACCTTCGTCATGACCCTGGCGTCGATTTGTGCCTGGTGGATTGACACCTGGATCCTCATTCCGCTGGGCCTGACCTATCTGCGCACCCTGGCCTTTATTCTGGTCATCGCGGTGGTGGTGCAATTTACCGAAATGGTGGTGCGTAAAACCAGCCCCGCGCTATATCGCCTGCTGGGCATCTTCCTGCCGCTGATCACCACGAACTGCGCGGTGCTCGGCGTGGCGTTGCTGAACATCAACCTCGGTCATAACTTTATGCAATCGGCGCTGTATGGATTCTCTGCCGCGGTCGGTTTCTCCCTGGTGATGGTGTTGTTCGCGTCCATTCGCGAGCGCCTGGCAGCCGCAGATATTCCCGCGCCTTTTCGCGGTAACTCGATTGCGCTGGTCACGGCGGGTTTAATGTCTTTAGCCTTTATGGGCTTCAGTGGTCTGGTGAAGTTGTAATGAACGCTATCTGGATTGCCATCGCCTCAATCAGCGTGCTGGGACTGGTGTTTGGCGTCATTCTGGGGTATGCCTCCCGCCGTTTTGCGGTTGAGGACGACCCGGTTGTCGAAAAAATTGATGAGCTGCTGCCGCAGAGTCAGTGCGGGCAATGCGGCTATCCCGGCTGCCGTCCGTATGCAGAGGCAGTTGGCGTCCAGGGGGAAAAGATTAACCGCTGCGCGCCGGGTGGCGAAGCCGTGATGCTGAAAATCGCTGCCCTGCTTAACGTCGATCCGCAACCGGTGGACGGCGATGTCGACGTGCAGGAGCCGGTGCGCGCGCTGGCGGTGATCGATGAAGCCAACTGCATCGGCTGCACCAAATGTATTCAGGCCTGTCCTGTGGACGCCATTGTCGGTGCCACCCGCGCCATGCACACCGTGGTAGCGGATCTGTGCACCGGCTGTAACCTCTGCGTGGCCCCCTGCCCGACGCAGTGCATAGAATTACGTCCGGTCGAAACGACGACCGAAAACTGGAAGTGGGATCTTCAAACCATTCCGGTTCGCATTATTCCTGTGGAACACCATGCTTAAGTTATTCTCCGCGTTCAGAAAAGAGAAGATTTGGGACTTTGATGGCGGTATCCATCCGCCAGAGATGAAAACCCAGTCTAACGGCACGCCGCTGCGTCAGATCCCGCTGGCGACGCGCTACGTCATGCCGCTGAAACAACATATCGGCGCAGAGGGTGAACTCTGCGTCAAAGAGGGCGATCGCGTCCTGCGCGGCCAGCCGCTGACCTTTGGTCGCGGGCGCATGTTGCCCGTTCACGCCCCGACCTCCGGTACCGTGGTGTCGATTGCTCCGCATACCGTTGCGCATCCTTCTGCCTTGTCTGAGCTGAGCGTAATCATCGACGCTGACGGGGAAGATCGCTGGATCGACCGTGACGGCTGGAGCGACTACCGCGCCCAGAGCCGGGAGGCGCTGATTGAACGTATCCATCAGTTCGGCGTGGCCGGGCTGGGCGGCGCGGGTTTCCCGACGGGGACCAAACTGCGCGGCGGCGGCGACAAAATCGAAACACTCATTATTAACGCCGCAGAGTGTGAACCCTACATTACCGCCGACGATCGTCTGATGCAGGACTGTGCCGCGCAGGTTGTGGAAGGCATTCGCATCCTTGCGCATATTCTGCAGCCACGCGACGTCTTAATTGGCATTGAAGATAACAAACCGCAGGCCATTTCCATGCTGCGGGCGGTGCTGGCGGGAAGCCACGACATCGGCCTTCGCGTTATCCCGACCAAGTATCCTTCTGGCGGGGCAAAGCAGCTCACCCAGATCCTGACCGGCAAACAGGTTCCCCACGGCGGACGTTCATCGGACATCGGCGTGTTGATGCAGAACGTCGGCACGGCCTACGCGGTTAAACGCGCGGTGATTGACGGTGAGCCATTGACCGAACGCGTGGTCACCCTGACCGGTGAATCCGTCTCCCGTCCGGGCAACGTCTGGGCGCGTCTGGGCACACCGGTACGCCATCTGCTTGACCATGCCGGCTTCTGTCCGGGTAGCGATCAGATGGTGATCATGGGCGGCCCGCTGATGGGCTTTACTCTGCCGTGGCTGGACGTCCCGGTGGTCAAAATTACCAACTGCCTACTGGCGCCCTCCTCCACCGAGATGGGCGAGGAGCAGGAAGAAAAAGGCTGCATTCGCTGTAGCGCCTGTGCAGATGCCTGTCCGGCCGATCTGCTGCCGCAGCAGCTGTACTGGTACAGCAAAGGCCAACTGCACGATAAAGCCAAAGCCCACAATCTGGCAGACTGCATTGAGTGCGGTGCCTGCGCCTGGGTCTGCCCGAGCAATATCCCGCTGGTGCAATATTTCCGTCAGGAGAAGGCCGAGATCTACGCCATCTCCATGGAAGACAAACGCGCCGCTGAAGCCAAAGCGCGCTTCGAGGCTCGTCAGGCACGTCTGGAGCGTGAAAAAGCGGCGCGCCAGGAACGCCATAAACAAGCCGCCGTGCAGCCCGCCGAGACGGATCGAGACGCAATCGCCGCCGCGCTGGCCCGCGTGCGGGAGAAAAAAGCTAACGCCGCCGAGACGATAGAAATCCAGGCAGGTGCGAAACCGGATAACAGCGACGCGATTGCCGCCCGTGAAGCGCGTAAAGCCGAAGCCCGCGCGCGTCAGGCTGAAAAAACGAAGCAGGCAGAGCCCGCTGGTGAAATCGACCCGCGTAAAGCCGCGGTTGAGGCCGCCATCGCGCGAGCAAAAGCCCGTGCGCGTCAGGCTGAGAACGTGCAACCGGCAGAACCTGCGGTTGAGGTTGACCCGCGTAAAGCCGCGGTTGAAGCCGCTATTGCACGAGCAAAAGCCCGTAAAGCAGCCCAGTCCAGCGTCGTGATTGAGCCAGAGGCTGTCGATCCGCGTAAGGCGGCGGTTGAAGCGGCTATCGCGCGTGCTAAGGCCCGCAAAGCCGCACAACAGGCCGCACAACAGGAAGAACAGACCGTCGCTGCAAATGACGATCCACGCAAAGCCGCAGTCGCCGCCGCGATTGCCCGTGTTCAGGCGAAGAAAGCCGCACAGCAAGCAGTTAACGAGGATTAAATGGTTTTCAGAATCGCAAGTTCCCCCTATACCCATAACCAGCGCCAGACCTCGCGCATCATGATGCTGGTGTGCCTGGCGGCACTGCCGGGTATCGCCGTCCAGCTGTGGTTTTTCGGCTGGGGAACGCTTATCCAGTTAGCGCTTGGCTGTGCCAGCGCCCTGGCGGCTGAAGGTCTGGTGCTGAAGCTGCGTAAAAAAGAGGTGAGCCGCATTCTGGCCGACAACTCGGCGCTTTTAACCGGCCTGCTGCTTGCGATCAGTATTCCGCCGTTTGCGCCGTGGTGGATGGTGGTGCTGGGCACGGTCTTCGCCGTGATCATTGCTAAACAGCTCTATGGCGGGCTAGGCCATAACCCGTTTAACCCGGCGATGATCGGCTATGTGGTTCTGCTGATCTCCTTCCCGGTGCAGATGACGAGCTGGCTGCCGCCGCAGGAGATCGCGGCCACGGTGCCCGGCTTTATGGATGCCCTGCACGTTATCTTTACCGGACACACCGCGCTCGGCGCGGACATGAACGCGTTGCGCATCGGCGTGGACGGCATTAGCCAGGCGACGCCGCTCGACACCTTCAAAACGTCCCTGCACGCCGGGCACAGCGTGGATCAGATTATGAAGTCCGCCATTTTCAGCGGTATGCTGGCTGGCGCGGGCTGGCAGTGGGTCAACCTTGCGTACCTGCTGGGTGGCCTGTTCCTGCTGCAGCAAAAAGCCATTCGCTGGCATATTCCGGTCAGCTTCCTCGTGACGCTGGCGGTCTGTGCGACCCTGGGCTGGGTGTTCTCTCCTGAGTCGCTGGCAAGCCCGCAGATGCATCTGCTCTCCGGCGCGACCATGCTGGGTGCGTTTTTCATCCTGACCGATCCGGTCACCGCCTCCACCACTAACCGTGGCCGCCTGATCTTCGGCGCGCTGGCCGGGCTGCTGGTCTGGCTGATCCGCAGTTTTGGCGGCTATCCGGATGGTGTCGCCTTCGCCGTGCTGTTAGCCAATATTACCGTTCCACTCATCGACTATTATACGCGTCCGCGCGTGTACGGCCATCGCTAAGGGTTTCGCCATGCTGAAAACAATGCAAAAACACGGCGTTACGCTTGCTGTTTTCGCCGCCGTGCTGACAGGCCTGACCGCGCTGGTCAATACCCTGACCAAAACCACCATTGATGAGCAGTCGACGAAGCAGCAGAAAGCGCTTTTTGACCAGGTGATCCCCTCTGACTTCTATGATAATAACCTGCAGCAAAGCTGCTTCCTGGTGCAGGCTCCGCAGCTCGGCAAAGGGACGCATCACGTCTTTATCGCCCGAAAAGGTGATAAACCGGTGGGCGCGGTGATGGAAGCCACGGCGCCGGACGGTTATTCTGGCGCGATACAGCTGCTGGTCGGTACCGACTTCACGGGCACCGTGCTGGGAACGCGCGTGACGGAACATCACGAAACGCCGGGCCTGGGGGATAAAATCGAAACTCGTCTGAGCGACTGGATATTGCATTTTGCCGGTAAAGTGATTCATGGCGAGAATGACGCAGCCTTTGCGGTGAAAAAAGACGGCGGCGAGTTTGACCAGTTCACGGGCGCGACCATTACCCCCCGCGCCGTGGTCAACGCCGTAAAACGTGCCGGGCTGTACGCGGAAACGCTGCCTGCGCAACTTGACAATCTTCCGGCCTGTGAGGAGTAATCATGAGTCAGGTTAAAGAGGTTATCGTCCAGGGTCTCTGGAAGAACAACTCCGCATTGGTTCAGCTGCTGGGGATGTGCCCGCTGCTGGCGGTGACATCCACTGCGACCAACGCCCTTGGCCTGGGGCTGGCGACCACGCTGGTGCTGACCCTGACCAACCTGTCCATCTCTGCGCTGCGCCGCTGGACGCCCACGGAAATTCGCATTCCGATTTACGTGATGATCATCGCCTCGGTGGTGAGCATTGTGCAGATGCTGATTAACGCCTATGCCTTCGGACTGTATCAGTCCCTGGGGATCTTCATTCCGCTTATCGTTACCAACTGTATCGTTGTGGGCCGCGCAGAAGCCTTTGCCGTGAAAAACACCCCGGCGATGTCTGCCCTGGATGGCTTTGCCATCGGCATGGGCGCGACCGGAGCGATGTTCGTCCTGGGCTCCCTGCGTGAAATTCTGGGCAACGGGACGCTGTTCGACGGTGCGGATGCGCTGCTGGGCGGCTGGGCAAAAGCGCTACGCATTGAGGTCTTCCATACGGATACCCCCTTCCTGCTGGCGATGCTGCCACCGGGTGCTTTTATTGGCCTTGGCATGATGCTGGCGATAAAATACCTGATTGATGAAAAACGTAAACGCCGCGCGGCCGAGCGCAGCGTGCAGGAAGGGATACCCGAGAAGGCTTCATGAATAAAGAGAAACGCATTGCGATCCTGACCCGTCTGCGGAATGAAAACCCTCATCCGACGACGGAGCTTAACTTTACCTCACCCTTTGAGCTGCTGATCGCCGTACTGCTCTCTGCGCAGGCCACCGACGTGAGCGTCAACAAAGCCACGGCCCTGCTCTACCCCGTCGCTAATACGCCTGAAGCCATGCTTGGGCTCGGCGTCGAGGGGGTTAAATCCTATATCAAGACAATCGGGCTGTTTAACAGCAAAGCCGAGAACGTAATTAAAACCTGCCGGATTTTGCTGGAACAGCACGGTGGGGAAGTCCCTGAAGATCGCGCTGCGCTGGAGGCCCTGCCGGGCGTCGGGCGCAAGACGGCTAACGTGGTGCTTAATACCGCGTTTGGCTGGCCTACTATCGCCGTGGATACCCATATTTTCCGCGTCTCAAACCGCACCAACTTCGCGCCCGGTAAGAACGTTGAGCAGGTCGAAGAGAAATTGCTCAAAGTGGTACCGGCAGAATTTAAGGTGGACTGCCACCACTGGTTGATTTTGCATGGGCGCTATACCTGCATTGCCCGTAAGCCCCGCTGCGGCTCGTGCATCATTGAAGATCTTTGCGAATACAAAGAAAAAGTCTACGCCTGACGCGTTCACCGCATTCTTCAGCCATTCAAGACCTTATAAAAGGAAGGCGTACTAATAACCTTCCTCTTGACCGAAATTTGTTCGCCGTTGACCGCAACGTACCGGGCGATCCTTCGGTGATTTAACACTCAAACAGGTTAATTGTTTTTTCATCACCAAAAATTTCTATACATCTGTGATCGGGATCACTCTGATAACGTCATGTTGGATTTTTGTTGTTAAAAGCCCGGCAAACCCTTAGCCAGACAAGATTTAACCACCCCAACACCGCAGATAAGACCAGTCATTTTTCAGAATATGGGCTATATCACTGCCTGAAAGGGCAAATAGCAGAACATATCGCCATACAGCCGATTTCCGGGGCTAAAGGTAGTGAAAAAAACCAACAAAACTCATCGAATGAAATTTAACGCTGAATAACATTTGCCTGACCCGCTGATTATAGGGCTTCAGTTATATGTAACAGAGTATTACAAACGTATTGCCAGAAGGCCGCGGATAGTGAACATTACCCGCCGTTTCCCCTCCCAATATAACTATAAAGCGGATGGACCACGGTCATCACGCTATGAACACCCCCGTTAATATGGGATGTAAAAAAAGAGGTATATGTGTCGACTGCAAACAATAAACCAACTGAAGAAAGCGTGAGCCTGAACGCTTTTAAACAACCTAAAGCGTTCTATCTCATCTTCTCCATTGAGTTATGGGAGCGTTTTGGTTTCTACGGCCTGCAAGGGATCATGGCGGTCTACCTGGTTAAACAACTGGGTATGTCAGAAGCCGATTCCATCACGCTGTTCTCTTCATTCAGCGCACTGGTGTACGGTCTGGTCGCGGTAGGCGGCTGGCTGGGTGATAAAGTGCTTGGCACCAAACGTGTCATCATGCTGGGCGCTATCGTTCTGGCGATTGGCTATGGGCTGGTTGCATGGTCTGGTCATGACGCCGCGGTTGTGTATATGGGTATGGCGACCATCGCCGTGGGTAACGGTTTGTTCAAGGCGAACCCGTCTTCCCTGCTCTCAACCTGCTACAACAAAGATGATCCGCGTCTGGACGGTGCATTCACCATGTACTACATGTCCATCAACATCGGTTCCTTCTTCTCTATGCTGGCAACACCGTGGCTGGCTGCTAAGTTTGGCTGGAGCGTCGCGTTCGCACTGAGCTTCGTGGGTATGCTGATTACCGTGGTGAACTTCCTGTTCTGCCGCAGCTGGGTTAAAAACAACGGTTCCAAACCTGACTTCGAACCTCTGCACATGGGCAAACTGCTGGCGACCATCGTAGGTGTTGTGATCCTCGTGGCGATCGCGACCTGGCTGCTGCATAACCAGACCATCGCTCGCGGCGTTCTGGGATTAGTTGCGCTGGGTATCGTCTGTATCTTCGCGAAAGAAGCCTTCGCCATGCACGGTGCTGCGCGTCGTAAGATGATTGTGGCCTTCATTCTGATGCTGCAGGCGATTATCTTCTTCGTTCTGTACATGCAGATGCCAACCTCTCTGAACTTCTTCGCCATCCGTAACGTTGAGCACGCTATTCTGGGCATCGCGTTTGAGCCGGAGCAGTTCCAGGCGCTGAACCCGTTCTGGATCATGATTGGCTCCCCGATTCTGGCGGCTATCTATAACAAGATGGGCGACCGTCTGCCAATGCCGCACAAGTTTGCCATCGGTATGCTGCTGTGCTCCGGTGCCTTCCTGGTGCTGCCACTGGGTACTAAGTTTGCCACCGACGCGGGTATCGTCTCTGTCAGCTGGCTGATCCTGAGCTACGCGCTGCAGTCTGTCGGTGAGCTGATGATCTCCGGTCTGGGCCTGGCAATGGTTGCACAACTGGTTCCACAGCGTCTGATGGGCTTCATCATGGGTAGCTGGTTCCTGACCACCGCGGGCGCAGCACTGATCGCCGGTAAGATTGCTAACCTGATGGCCGTGCCGGAGAACGTGACCGACCCACTGATGTCCCTGAACGTCTATGGCACCGTGTTCATGCAGATTGGTATCGCCACGGGCGTTATCGCCGTGCTGATGCTGATGACAGCGCCTAAGCTGAATCGTATGACTCAGGACGACGACAACGACGCTAAAGCGAGCAAGACCGCTGCCGTGTAATGTCATCGGGAAACGACTGAATAAAAGCCGCTAATGCATTAGCGGCTTTTTTTTTATCCAATCGCGCACTAACATAGCTGGAACCTCAGCGAAAAGGAGTTACCGATGAAACTGTTCTACAAACCGGGCGCCTGCTCTCTTGCTTCCCATATCACCCTGCGCGAAAGCGGCAAGGATTTCACGCTTGATGGCGTCGACCTGATGAAGAAGCGCCTGGAAAATGGCGATGACTATTTTGCCATTAACCCGAAGGGACAAGTTCCGGCTCTGCTGCTGGATGACGGTACGTTGCTCACCGAGGGCGTGGCGATTATGCAGTTCCTCGCGGACAATGTGCCCGACCGCCAGCTCCTTGCTCCGACCGGCAGCATCGCCCGTTATAAGACGCTGGAGTGGCTGAACTATATCGCTACCGAGCTGCACAAAGGCTTTACTCCGCTGTTCCGCCCGGATACGCCGGAAGAGTACAAACCTACCGTGCGCGCGCTGCTGGAGAAAAAGCTGCAGTACATTAACGACTCGCTGAAAGACGATCAGTGGATTTCCGGCGCCCGTTTCACCATTGCCGATGCGTATCTGTTCACCGTTCTGCGCTGGGCGCGCGCGGTGAAGTTGAATATGGATGGCTTAGACCATGTTGCGGCGTATATGACGCGCGTGGCGGAGCGTCCGGCGGTTGCCGCGGCGCTGAAAGCAGAAGGGTTGAACTGACCGGGCGGTTTGTGTTGCCGGGTGGCGCTCACGCTCACCCGGCCTACAACTTCATGCGCAGCGCCGCCGGGCGATGATTATAAGCGAGTGGCGCTGAAGTAGTGGTCAGGCTTCGCAATACGCTCCTGCGCCGCCACAACCTGTAATTCGTACTCATGCATGTCTTTGGTGGTAATCATAATTTCATACACGGCTGCAGTGACATGCTCAAGCGCATCGCGCAGGGTTGCGCCCTGCAGCAGTTTCACCAGCAGTAAACCGCTGGTCACGTCCCCCACCCCAACCGGCTGACGCACGCCAAAATCGACCAGCGGTCGGCTGATGTGCCAGGCGTCATCCCTTGTCACCAGCAGCATTTCAAAACGGTCCTGGCTTATCCCTGCGCGTGCGAGGTGCTTCACCAGGACAATCTCCGGCCCCTGAGCAATCAGTTCGCGGGACGCACTTACCGCCTCGTCGACGCTATTGACCGGGTGCTCGCAGAGGATCTCCAGTTCGAGCAGGTTTGGGGCGATGATATCACTCGCCGGTAGCGCGTGGCGCACGTGAAACTCCGCCACGCCGGGCGCGACGATGCAGCCTTTCTCAGGATGCCCCATCACCGGATCGCAGAAATACTTTGCTGACGGGTTCGCAGCTTTAACCTGGCGTACGATGCCAAGGATGTGCTCACCCTGCTCTGCGGAGCCAAGATAGCCGCTCAGCACGGCGTCACAGCGCTTGAGCTGGTCGATATCAGCAATGCCCTGCACGATCTCCGTCAAATGGGAGGGCGGCATCACGCAGCCGGTCCATTTGCCGTATTGCGTATGATTAGAAAACTGAACGGTATTAAGGGGCCAGACGTTGGCACCGAGGCGGCGCATGGGGAATTCCGCAGCGCTGTTACCCGCATGTCCAAAAACAACGTGGGACTGAATGGCGAGGATATTCTTCATTTTTTGCTTACCACTACCCTGAACAAACAAAAGGGGCGTGGTTTCCCACGCCCCTGGCGACATTTTTTAATTACTTCCAGCACACCAGACAGTAGTTTTTCTTACCGCGACGCAGCAACGTGTAGCGGCCATACAGACGGTCCCCTTCAACGAAGGTGTATTCCGGGTCGGCCTGTTTTTCGCCGTTGATGGTGATGGCGTTAGAGGCGATGGTTTTACGTGCCTGGCCGCGGGACGGCTGCAGCTCGGAATCCACCAGCGCCTGCATCAGGTCTGCACCTTTTTCCATCTCAACCATCGGCACGCCATCCTGCGCCAGCTGTTCGAAGTCCGCTTCGCTTAAATCGCTCAGGGTGCCGTTGAACAGGCTTGCCGTAATGCGTTTTGCGGCCGCCAGACCTTCTTCGCCATGAACCAGTTTGGTCACTTCGTCCGCCAGCACGTACTGCGCGCGTGGCGCTTTACCGCTGTTTTTGTCTTCTTCTTCAAGCGCATTGATCGCCTCAATATCCATGAAGGTGAAGAATTTCAGGAAACGATACACGTCGGCGTCGGCGGTGTTGATCCAGAACTGATAGAACTTGTACGGGCTGGTTTTCTTCGGATCGAGCCATACCGCGCCGCCTTCGGTTTTACCAAATTTGGTGCCGTCGGCTTTAGTGATCAGCGGTACGGTCAGGCCAAAGACCTGATTCTGATGCAGACGACGGGTCAAATCGATACCGGAGGTGATGTTCCCCCACTGGTCGGAACCGCCAATTTGCAATGCCACGCCGTGCAGTTTGTTCAGGCAGGCAAAGTCATAGCCCTGCAGCAGGTTGTAGGAAAACTCGGTAAAGGAGATGCCCTGATCGTCACGATTCAGACGCTGCTTCACCGCTTCTTTGTTTATCATCTGGTTAACAGAGAAGTGTTTGCCGATGTCGCGCAGGAAGGTCAGCACGTTCATGCCACCAAACCAGTCATAGTTATTCGCGGCAATAGCGGCGTTGTCACCACAGTTGAAGTCGAGGAAAGGGGCAACCTGTTTGCGGATTTTATCCACCCACTCCTGCACCGTGTCTTCAGTGTTCAGTTTACGCTCAGCGGCTTTAAAGCTTGGGTCGCCAATCAGACCGGTCGCGCCGCCCACCAGTGCGACCGGCTTGTGGCCCGCCATCTGGAAGCGTTTCAGGCATAACAAGGGAACAAGATGCCCCAAATGCAAGCTGTCAGCGGTGGGATCGAAGCCGCAATAGAGCGCGATCGGGCCTTGCGCCAGTCGCTCTGCTAACGCTTCTTCGTCCGTCACCTGGGCCACGAGGCCCCGCTCTTGCAATTGTTTAATCAAGTTACTGCTTGCCATCAAATTCTCCATGTATAAACGACTGCACCTTTGCCGGTACACGACTTTTCGCCTGGTGCGAAAGGAACATAGAATAAAGCGCTGGCGCACGTTGCGCTAGCGCTTAAAACAACAAATTTCGGGGTTTAGGGTGCCAGTCTGTCAATTTTCCAGCCGTTGCTCTCGCGCTGGTATAAAAAGCGGTCGTGCAGGCGATGCTCGCCCCCCTGCCAGAATTCCATCTGTTCGATGGGGATGCGGAACCCGCCCCAGAAGCTCGGTAACGGCACTTCGCCCTGCTGGAATTTCTGTTTTAACTCGAGGAATTTGCTTTCAAGCACGCCGCGCGCCGAAATGCGGCTGGACTGCTTAGAGACCCACGCGCCAATCTGGCTGTCGCGCGGACGGCTGTGGAAATACTTCACCACCTCCAGCGTCGAGAGGCGTTCGACTTTACCGGTGACCATGACCTGACGCTCCAGCATGTGCCAGGGGAACAGCAGGCTAATACGGGGATTGCGTTCGAGATGGTGCGCCTTGCGGCTGCCAAGATTGGTATAGAACACCAACCCTTTTTCATCATAATGCTTGAGCAACACGATGCGCTGGTAAGGCTGGCCGTTTTCATCAACCGTGGCAACAACCATGGCCGTGGGGTCAGCGAGCTTAGCCTCGCAGGCCTGTTTCAGCCAGCGCTCAAAAAGCGCCAGCGGTTCAGCGGGAAGATCCTGGCGGCGAAGACCGCCTTTGGTGTATTCACGGCGCAGGTGCGCAATTTGCTGCAGTTCGTCGTTATCTGACATGGCGTTAGCTGAAATAGACTTAGGGTGGCGCTATTGTGCGCCGCCCCTGTGAAAATCTCAACGCTTCGGATTTTCTAACTGGCAATTGTTCAGCACGATACGGTCGCGTTTATAGACCGTGGCGCTGTCACCTTTCGACCAGAAGACATAGATCCCGTCGGTATAGCGAGCGCCAGAGGCCGACATGCCCTGCTTGAGGGTCAGGAGTTTATTGTCATAAATAAAGCTGGCTTCCTGACGCGGGTTGTTCAGCTTCACGGTGAGCGGTTTTTCATCACAGCGATACTCCAGGGTATCGGTCTGCATGCGTTCAACGAACTGGTTATAGGCACTGCATCCTGCAAGTAAAAAAGGCAGAGTAATAAGAAGAAGTTTTTTCATGGCGTGTTCCGTCGACTTTTCTGATCCCGGAGGGCGTTATCACCCTCCGGCTTTTCGTCATATTCTAACGGCTGGCCGCAGCACTGAAATTCAGTTAACTCTGATTATGACGAGGATTTGCGGGGTAAATCGCCCCCAGCACACTGGCTTCACGCGCGCCGGTGACGGACGGTAAATTGCCCGGCAGGCCGGCAACGGTACGCCACGCAAGCCAGGCGAAGGCCAGAGCCTCCATATCATCCCCGCTGATCCCGGCCTCATCCGTGGTCGAGACTTCGGTCCCTGGCAACAACCCGGCGAGACGTGCCATCACCAGCGGGTTACGGCTGCCACCGCCGCACACCAGCAGCCGCTCGCATCCGCCGCTGAGCATGACCTGTTCAGATATCGAGACAGCGGTCAACTCCACCAGCGTGGTCTGGACGTCCTGCGCGGCCAGCGCCGGGAACGGCGCCAGCTGGCGCTCCAGCCAGCCATAGTTGAAATATTCACGGCCGGTGCTTTTAGGCGCAGGAAGCGAAAAATAGGGATCGCTTAACATGGATTGCAGGAGCGGCAGGACAACTTTACCTTCGCTCGCCCACTGCGCGTCCTTGTCGTAGGGTTTGCCGCACTGACGCCAGATCCAGGCATCCATCAGCATATTGCCCGGCCCCGTATCGTACCCGCGTACCGGCTGGCCCGGGATCAGCATCGACAGGTTGGCGATCCCGCCAATGTTGAGCACCATCCGTCGTTCGCTGGGGTGTGCCAGCAGCGCCTGATGGAAAGCTGGAACCAGCGGTGCGCCCTGCCCGCCAAGGGCAATATCCCGTCGACGAAAATCGCCCACAACCGTGACGCCGGTTTTCGCTACGATCTGGTTGTTATCGCCAATTTGCAGGGTATGCGGCGCGTCGCCGGTCGGTTCATGCCACACCGTCTGACCGTGGCAGCCAATCGCCACGATATCCTGCGGCTGCAGGTTTTCCTTGTGCATAAGCGCCAGAACAGCATCCGCGAACAGCGATCCCAGCCGGACATCCAGTTGCCCAAGCTGTGACAACGTCAGCTGCTGGCCCTGACAGATGTTCAGGATGTCCTCTTTCAGCGAGACGGGGATCGGCCAGGTCAGGCTTGCCTGCTGGGCCACCATGTTTTCATCTATCGCGGCCAGAACGACATCAACACCATCAAGACTGGTGCCTGACATCACGCCTATGTATCGACCCGATTTCATGCGCTTTCCTTAGGTTGCGTGGTCTTAGGATAAATACTCAACCACAATCCGGGGGGCTTTTCTATGCGGCGATAATATTTTTTAACAATGTCAGACACGTACCACAGAGATTTTTGTTTATGTCTCGTTAAGCCAATTTCAAGTACACTTTTCTTATTGTGCATACAAAGTTATGAACGTTGGCCTCTTATGCCATATAATTTAGCCATTACGGATGCCCGAACCGGGCGTTGTTGGTGAACAGGAGATTCAAATGATTTTACGTGTACTGGGCGTTTCGCTGATTGGTTTAACACTGGCTGGTTGTGTGAATGACAGTTCACTCTCTGGCGACGTTTATAGCGCGTCTGAAGCTAAACAGGTGCAGAACGTCACCTACGGTACGATTGTCAATGCACGTCCTGTACAGATCCAGGGTGGTGATGACAGCAATGTCGTCGGTGCAATCGGCGGTGCCGTTCTGGGTGGTTTCCTGGGTAACACCATTGGTGGGGGGACCGGTCGTTCACTGGCCACCGCGGCGGGTGCTGTTGCCGGTGGCGTAGCAGGCCAGGGCGTTCAGGGTGCCATGAACAAAACCCAGGGTGTTGAACTGGAAATCCGTAAAGATGACGGTAACACCATCATGGTTGTGCAGAAGCAAGGCAGCACCCGCTTCTCTGCAGGCCAGCGCGTCGTGATTGCCAGCAACGGCAGCCAGGTGACCGTTTCTCCACGTTAATTTAATAAAGGATACGGTCTACAGGCCGTATCCTTTATCTCACATGAATATCTGTCATCCGTTTTAATTGCTAAAACATATTCATCTTATTCATAATTACTTCCCATAATATATTGCTCCTGCGCAAAGTAATTTTTGCATATCATCGCTAAACTCGCCGCCTTTATTCATTTTTTTGTTAAGATTATTATGCTTGCGATTGGTCGATATGTAAAAAATAGATACATTCCTTTCTTTTTGGGGAGCTTTTTTGTTATAGGGATATTACATTTCCTGTTTTTGCAACTCGTTAAACACGTCCCCTCTTTTTCACCTTTGTTATTCCCCACGCTGACCATTTTTTTGCTGGTCTTTCATTCGGTTATCGCCTGCTTTATGGTGATGAAATACTGGTGTGACAAACGGCGGTTGTATCTTGTCGCTATCGCGCTTGCCTTTACCGGCTCTGCGTTGCTGATGGTCGGGACGCTCTCCAGCTTTCCGGCGTGGCTGAACCTCTATCAGTTCAGTACCATCAACTATAACGATGCGATGATCTATTACATGTTTCGCCATATCCTGATGGCGGTGTTGTTTATTGTATCTGCCCTGCTGTACGTCCTCCGGAATGTTCCCCTTTCGCGCATGACGCATACTTCTCTTTTTTTTGGCATGCTTCTTTTTACCGTAGTGATCATTGCCCTCGCCTGGTTTTACTCCAGCCATTCGTCGTTTTTCTCTCTGGACCTGATCGATAATGAAACCCGACATTTTATGGCTATATGGAACCGGGTGATTAACATTATCTTAATCGTGCTGTGGGTCGCGACGTTTGTCACGCTGATGATTATTACCCGGATACGTAATATGTTTTGGGTCAGCGGTAATTTTTTATCGTTGTGTTATATCGGGACGCTTTTGATGATGCTGTTAGCCGGGCAGGCTGAAGATATTTCCTGGTATCGTGCGCGTTTATTTGAGACCATTGCCACGCTGTTGATTATATTTGTTCTGCTTTATGATGTATTTAATCTCTACCGCGAATCGCATTTGAAGTATCAGCAGTCTTATCAAAACTCCATACGTGACCCTCTTACGCGTCTGTACAACCGCAGTTACTTTTACGACGCCCTCAACCATTCGCTGCGCAGCGCGAGCCGTACCCAGCCGGTTTCCGTTGTCGTAAGCGATCTCGTCGCTTCAAGCGTATCAACGACTGCTACGGGCACCTTCAGGGCGATAAGGTATTAAAATTTGTCGCCAGGCTGCTGATGGACTCGGTGCGACCGGATGACATTGCTGCGCGTATCGGGGGCGAAGAGTTCGTTCTGATGCTGGCGAATACCCCGCCGGAGACGGCTCGCCAGGTGGCGGAGCGGATCCGCGAGAAGCTCAGCAGCTTCGATAAAAACAGCAGCGAGGAACAACTGCCTGAACCCATTACCATCAGCATGGGTGTCTTTACAGCGACGTCAGCCGAAACGACGGCGGAAACGTGCGTGGAGTGCGCCGATAAGGCGATGTATGAAGCGAAAGAGACGGGTCGCAACCGGGTGGTGGTTTACTCGTGAAAAAAAGGCCTTGCATCAGCAAGGCCTTTTTGCAGGATCAGTCGCGCGACTGGAGTTCGTGGATGTTTTGCTCGAGGCGAGCAACAAGCCCGATGAGCATCTCCAGTTCCTCAGGTGAAATCCCGGAGAGGATCTCCCCTCGCGTCTTGCTGATGACGGCCTCCATCTCGGTGATGATTGGCGCGGCTTTTTCAGTCAGTTTAATCCGCTTAGCGCGTCGGTCGCTGGCACAGGTCTGCCGGGATATCAGTCCCTTCTCCTCCAGCTGATCGAGCGTACGTACCAGCGAAGGCTGCTCAATGCCGATCGCCTTTGCCAGTTGAATTTGTGACTGGTCGGGCGGAAGCTGATGGATGTTATGCAGCGTAACCCAATGCGTCTGTGTCAATTCCAGAGGTTTCAGGCGATGGTCAATCAGAGCACGCCAGACGCGTACCAACCTTGCCAGATCAGAACCTAATGGCGATTCCAATTTCATCTCCTTATAATTAGCTTGCTAAGTTATTATACTGATTTTAGAATAGTGTGCAGCATTTGTATTGCCAAAACAAATGCAATACTGCATACAGCCGATGTTGTCAGTATGATTTACACTGAATATTCATGCGTCGTCATGTAAAAACAGGCCATCGTGGCATTCTCCTCACTGCAAAGGATCTCTGCTCGTGACGTTCTCGTTAAGCTCCGCGGGATTACCCCTCCAGGACCTGGTTGTCGGAGCATCCGTCTATTTTCCGCCGCTGTTTAAAGCTGTCCTGCTGGGCTTTTTGATCTGGCTTGTGGCACACCGCGTGCTGCGCGACTGGATGTACTCCGGCGAAATCTGGCATCCGATGCTGATGGATCTCTCCCTCTTTGCCCTCTCCGTGTGTCTTGGCCTTGCCGTATTGGTTGTGTGGTGAATATGTCCCTGAAAACGCTTAAATACTTTTCCACTCTTTTGGTTCTGGCGCTGGCACTCATCGCGGGTTGGTGGATGTGGAACTACTACATGCAATCGCCCTGGACGCGGGACGGCAAGGTCCGTGCGGAACAGGTCAGTATTACCCCCCAGGTATCGGGCACGATCACCGCGCTGATGGTGAAGGATAATCAGTTCGTTAAACAGGGTGAAGTGTTGTTCCGCATTGATGAGACGCCTTTCCACATTGCGGTCCTCAATGCGCAGGCGCAACTTGCTAAAGCCCAGTCCGATCTGGCGAAAGCCAATAATGAAGCCAACCGTCGTCGCCATCTGTCGCAGAACTATATTTCGGCGGAGGATCTGGACACCGCCAACCTCAACGTAAAAGCAATGCAGGCCAGCGTTGAGGTGGCACAGGCCACGCTGAAACAGGCGCAGTGGCAGCTTACCCAGACCGTGGTAAAAGCGCCCGTCGACGGCTGGATAACAAACCTCTCCACCCGCGTGGGCGATTATGCCACCACCGGACAGCCGGTCTTTGCGTTAGTCGACAGTCACTCGTTTTACGTGGTCGGCTACTTCGAGGAAACCAAGTTGCGTCACATTCAGAACGGCGCGCCAGCGACCATAACGCTCTACAGCGGCTCGCAAACGTTACAGGGTCACGTTTCCAGTATTGGCCGCGCCATCTACGATCAGAGCGTCGAGGCCGATTCAGGCCTGGTGCCAGACATCAAACCTAACGTGCCCTGGGTGCGTCTTGCGCAGCGCGTGCCGGTCCGGGTGGAGTTCGATACCCTTCCGCAAGGCATCACGCTGGTATCCGGTACCACCTGCACCGTCTCAATCGGGTCAAACCGATGAACCTGCGGGCGTTCTCCTGGCGCAATACGCCGTGGATCAAAGCGACGCGCCCGCAGTGGCGCTACGCCTTACGCAACGGCATTGCGATGTGTCTGGCGCTTACCGTTGCGTATTATCTCAATCTGGATCAACCCTACTGGGCTATGACCTCGGCGGCAGTGGTCAGCTTCCCGACCGTCGGCGGCGTGATCAGCAAAAGTCTGGGCCGCGTCGCGGGGAGTTTACTCGGGGCTACGGCCGCACTGATTATCGCCGGACATACCCTGAACGATCCGTGGCTCTTTTTACTGAGCATGGCCGGATGGCTTGGGTTTTGCACCTGGGCCTGCGCGCACTTCACCAACAACGTCGCCTACGCTTTCCAGCTGGCGGGCTATACGGCGGCGATCATCGCCTTCCCGGTCGTCAACGTGCTGGACACCACCGAGCTGTGGGACATTGCCCAGGCGCGCGTCTGTGAAGTTATCGTTGGGATCTTGTGTGGCGGGGTGATGATGATGATCCTGCCCAGTACCTCAGACGGTACCGCGCTTATCACCGCCCTGAAGACGATGCACGCGCGCCTGCTGGAACACGCCAGTCTGCTGTGGCAGCCCGACACCAACGATGATATTCGCCTGGCACATGAAAAGGTCATCGGCCAGATCCTGACCATGAATCTGCTGCGCATTCAGGCGTTCTGGAGCCATTACCGCTTTCGCCGCCAGAACACGCTCCTGAACTATCTTCTGCATCAGCAGTTGCGGATGACCAGCGCCATCTCCAGCCTGCGCAGGATGCTGCTGAACTGGCCCGACTCGCCTGTACATACCCGAGAGGTTATCGATACGCTGCTCGCCGCCCTCGCCCGACCGGATGCGAATATCTATACCGTGGCGCGGATTATCGCCCCGCTCGCCCCGACGGATGAATATGATTATCGCCACCGGGCCTTCTGGCAGCGCCTGAACTATTTTTGCCGGCTCTATCTGCGCAGCAGTCGCTGGATCCGGGCGATTGAGAATGCCACCCCGATAACAGAATTCGCCGTACCGGGCAGCCCGGCGCTGGCGCGCCATACCGATTATATGGAAGCCTTGTGGAGCGGGTTTCGCACCTTCTGTGCGCTGACGCTGGTTGGCGCATGGAGCATCACCACCCAATGGGAATCCGGCAGCGCCGCCCTCACCCTGGCCGCCATCAGCTGCGTGCTCTATTCCGTCGTCGCCTCGCCGTTCAACTCGCTGACGCTGCTGCTTCGCACGCTGGTGCTGCTGTCCTTATTCAGTTTTGTCGTCAAGTTTGGGTTGATGGTGCAGATAAGCGATCTCTGGCAGTTTCTGCTGTTTCTCTTTCCGCTATTAATCACCATGCAGTTGCTGAAGCTGCAAATGCCGAAGCTGGCGGGCCTGTGGGGACAGCTGATCGTCTTTATGGGGTCATTTATCTCGGTCACAAATCCACCGGTCTATGATTACGCCGACTTCCTCAATGACAATCTGGCCAAAATTTTAGGCGTGGGGCTGGCGTGGTTAGCGTTCGCCGTGCTGCGTCCCGGGTCCGATGCCCGTAAAAGCCGCCGTCATATTCGGGAGTTACGCAGGGGGTTCGTCGATCAGCTCAGCCGCAGACCGCATCTGCGCGAGAGTGAGTATGAGTCGCTGGTGTATCACCACGTCAGCCAGCTCAATAACAGTCAGGACTCCCTTGCCCGCCGCTGGCTGCTTCGCTGGGGCGTGGTATTGCTCAACTGTTCGCATGTGGTCTGGCAGCTGCGTGCCTGGGAGACGCGTTCCGATCCGCTGTCGCAGGTTCGGGATGTCTGTATCTCTCTGCTGCGGGATGTCATGAGCGAGCGTGGCGTTCAGCAGCGGTCGCTTAGCGTCACGCTCGCCGAACTGCAGCGCATTTGCGATACCCTGGCGCGCCATCATTTGCCTGCGGCGCGGGATTTAGCGTCGATAATCTGGCGGCTGCACTGTTCGCTGTCGCAGCTCGAACAAGCGCCGCCGCCGGGTACGATTGGCGATCAGATCACCCCGCAGGCGTAGCGTGCTCCCCCGCCGCCAAGCGGTTTAGGCTGATCGGACATGTTATCGCCACCAACGTGGATCATCAGCGACTTACCTTTTACCTCGTCCAGCTTTTTCAGCCGTGGCGCGGTTACGGGGTCCGTGGCTTTGCCATCGTTATTCACGACCAGCACCGGCAGGTCCCCTAAGTGCCCCATTCCTTCCGGGCCTTCATGCTTTCCGGTGTGCTCAGGATCGAGGTGGCCGCCCGCCGCTTCCGCCGCCGACGCTTTACCCTCTTTTATCGCGGGCTGACAACTGCCGTTGGCATGAACATGGAAGCCATGTTCACCGGGAGGAAGCGCTTTGAGATTGGGGGCAAACTCCAGTCCTTTGTCCGTTTCGGTGATGGTCACCGTCCCGATGGACTGGCCAACCCCCTGAGAGGTGACGAGATTCATTTCTACTTCATCGCTGGCTGCCTGCGCGCCTGCGCAAACAGCCAGTGCCACTAATGCCAGAGCAAAACGTTTCATGTAACCTCCGTTGATTATTTTTTGCTCCTTAAGTTTAAACCAGGAGCAGAGAAATCACCGGAAAGTCACCGCGTTACCCTTTCACGGAACGTCGTAACCGAGCGCCGCCTTGCGAATGCGGAACCACTGCTGGCGGGTCATCTGCAGTTCTTCAGCGCCCAGCGCGGCGCGCACGCGTTCAATCTTGCCGGAACCAATAATCGGCAGCGGTTTTGACGGCAGACGCAGGATCCACGCATACACGACCTGCTCAATGCTCTCAGCGTTGAGTTCACGGGCAACGGTTTCCAGCTCATCACGCAGCGGCTGGAAGGCTTCGTCATTGAACAGCCGTCCGCCGCCGAGGCAAGACCACGCCATAGGACGAATGCGCAACTGCTGCAGCTGGTCGAGCGTGCCATCCAGCAGCAGCGGCTGGTGAACCGGTGAAATCTCAACCTGATTAGTCGCCAGCGTGAACGGCAGACGCGACTGCAGGAGCGCGAACTGGGCTGGCGTAAAGTTCGAGACGCCGAAGTGGCGCACTTTGCCGCTCTGATGAAGATTGAGGAACGCTTCAGCCACCTCATCGGCATCCATCAGCGGATCGGGGCGGTGAATTAACAGCAGGTCGATATGGTCTGTGGCCAGATTCACCAGCGACTGCTCGGCGCTCTTAATGATGTGTGCGCTGTCGGTGATGTAATGGCCGAGGGCATGTTCAGGTTTTGCCGTGGTGGCGATACCGCATTTCGTCACGATCTCCATTCTGGTACGCAGCGCAGGCACACGTTTCAGCGCCTCGCCAAAGGCCGCTTCACACGCATAGCCGCCATAAATATCAGCATGGTCGACGGTGGTGATGCCAAGATCGAGGTGTTCTTCAATAAAGCTCGCCAGCTGGGGAGCGGACATATTCCAGTCCATCAAACGCCAGTAACCCATCACAAAGCGGGAAAATTCCGGGCCCTGCGGGGCAAGAGTAATACGCTGAACCATAACAATTTCCTCAGAGTAGTTATGTCATCAGTATACGCAATTACCTTGCTAAAACAGTGAAGGTTGCTGGGGTTCTTCGCTTTCAACCGCTTTGTTTGCGCGTAATTTGCGCAGGAGTCGCTGCCGGCACAGGCGAAGCACCTCCTGCTTTTGCGGATCGCTTAAATGTTGCCAGTTGAACCGTTCATCGCGGGTACGCATACAGCCGCGACAAAATCCGCGTTCATCCGACTGGCAAATCCCCCGGCAAGGGCTCTGGACGGGGAAAAACTCCAGCTGCTCTGCCACACACACCTCCGCAAACCGTTTATCACCTACAGTGAAGACGCTAAACACGGCGTCTGCAAGGGCTTTACCACAGAAATGTGGCATTAAGGTTTCACTAATCTTCCCGCCTTATACTCAACACATCACTATAAAGAATGGTTTGTTAATGATGTGGTTTGCCAAAAAGTTACACTGTAACGACATGAAGTTCACGCTCGGTTGTGCTCTCTTCTTCACCGCGCTAAACGCGTTGTTCATTCACCGCAGCTGGCAGATTATTGCCCCTGCTCATCTGCACGACATGCTGTTCGCAGCGTCTGTTCCGCTGGTGCTGTTTTGCGGCTGGGTCATTGTCTTCAGCCTGCTGAATATCCCGTTTATCCGCAAGCCGCTGATGATCATCCTGACCATGGGATGCGCCGCCGCCACCTACTTTATGTATACCTACGGTGCGGTTATCGACCAGAACATGATCGTCAACGTATTCGAAACCAATTCCCAGGAAGCCACCGCGCTGCTGACGCCGCAGATCGTGTTGTGGATTGTCATTGCAGGGGTGGTGCCGTCGGTGGTGCTGGCTCTGACGACGATCCGAGCGGGAAAATGGTGGTACGCCCTGCTCATGCGGGTCGCAGCCATGCTGGGCGCGCTGCTGGTGATCGTGCTGATCGCCTCCGTGTTTTATAAAGACTACGCCTCGTTATTTCGTAATAACAAAAGCATTGTGAAAATGGTCACCCCGGCGAACTACGTCAGCGCGGTTATCAAATACAGCAAAACCCGCTGGTTTGCAGGCAATCAAACGCTGGTGCGCATCGGGGAGGATGCCCATAAAGGGGCGCTGATTTCCGGTCAACAGAAGAAAACGGTTCTGGTCGTGGTCGTCGGTGAAGCCTCACGCGCGGCGAACTACTCGCTAAATGGCTATGGTCGCGAAACGACCCCGGAACTGGAAAAGCGAAAGGTGATTTCCTTTCCTCAGGCCTCGTCCTGCGGTACCGAGACCGCGGTGTCGGTTCCCTGCATGTTCTCCGGTATGACCCGAAAAAATTATGATGCCGATCTGGCCCATCACCAGGAAGGCCTGCTCGACGTGCTCCGCCATGCGGGCATCAACCTGCTGTGGCGTGATAATGACGGCGGTTGTAAAGGCGCCTGCGATCGGGTGCCGCACACGGACATGACGCAGTGGAAGCTGGATACATTCTGTAAAGACCAGTCCTGCATCGACGACGTCAACCTCTACCGTCTTGATAACGTGCTGGACGGGCTGAAACAGGACAGCGTTCTGGTCATACACCTGATGGGCAGCCACGGTCCGGCCTATTACAACCGCTATCCCAGCAGTTTCCGGAAATTCACCCCGACCTGTGATACCAATGAAATTCAGGACTGCGATCATCAGTCACTGATTAACACCTACGACAACACGATTCTGTACACCGACAGCGTGGTCAGTAAAACCATCGACGCGCTGAAAGCGCGCCAGAGCAGCATGAATACGGCGCTGATCTACCTGTCTGATCACGGTGAATCGCTGGGTGAAAGCGGAATTTATCTGCACGGCACGCCTTACATGCTGGCGCCGGAACAGCAGACGCACATTCCGTTCGTGTTCTGGCTCTCCCCGGACTATGCGAAAAACTTTGGCGTTGATGAGCAGTGCTTACGTGATTATGCAGCAAAAAATGCGGTGTCACAGGACAACTTGTTCTCAACGGTGCTGGGGATGATGGACGTGAAATCAACCGTTTATCAGCAGCAGCTGGATATTGTTAACGCATGCAGACACGAAATCGGCTTGCATTAGACCGAATGGTCTAATACAGTGCAGCGATGAGCAGACACACTGAACACGATACGCGCGAACATCTACTGGCTACCGGCGAGCGTCTTTGCATGCATCGCGGGTTTACCGGAATGGGGCTGAGCGAACTGTTAAAAACCGCCGAAGTGCCGAAGGGATCGTTTTATCACTATTTTCGATCCAAAGAAGCCTTCGGCGTGGCGATGCTTGAGCGGCACTATGCCAGCTATCATCAACGCCTCGCCACCCATTTTGCCCAGGGTGAAGGCAACTATCGGGATCGTGTGCTGAACTACTATCAGGAAACGCTGACCCAGTTCTGTCAGCAGGGCATTATTAGCGGCTGCCTGACGGTAAAACTTTCTGCCGAGGTGTGCGATCTTTCCGAAGATATGCGCGCAGCCATGGATAAAGGCGCCACGGGTGTTATCGCCCTGCTTGCACAGGCGCTGGAGAAAGGTCGCGACGAAAAAACGCTGGCCTTCTCCGGAGAGCCGTTAACCCAGGCGCAGGTTCTTTATGCTCTGTGGTTAGGTGCCAATCTTCAGGCCAAAATTTCTCGCAGTGCCGCACCGCTTGAAAGCGCCCTGGCACATGTGAAATGCACGATTACAGCGCCTGGCGTTTAGCAGGCGTTTTTTATTTACCTTGTTACTAGTCGACTGGTCTACTCAGGAGTCTTTATGTCCGATGAAAAATTATTTACCCCACTGAAAGTGGGTGCTGTTACTGCACCAAACCGCGTATTCATGGCCCCGCTGACCCGTCTGCGCAGCATTGAGCCGGGTGATATTCCCACCCCGCTGATGGGTGAATACTATCGTCAGCGCGCAAGCTCTGGCCTGATCATCTCCGAAGCAACCCAGATTTCCGCTCAGGCGAAAGGCTACGCGGGCGCACCTGGCCTGCACAGCCCGGAGCAGATTGCCGCGTGGAAGAAAATCACCGCTGGCGTGCACGCTGACGATGGCCGCATCGCGGTGCAGCTGTGGCACACCGGGCGTATCTCACACAGCAGCATCCAGCCTGGCGGCCAGGCACCGGTTTCCGCCTCGGCCTTAAGCGCCAATACCCGCACCTCCCTGCGCGATGAAAACGGCAACGCCATTCGCGTTGATACGTCCATGCCGCGTGCGCTGGAGCTGGACGAGATCCCGGGTATCGTCAATGATTTCCGTCAGGCGGTCGCGAATGCGCGTGAAGCCGGTTTCGACATGGTTGAACTGCACTCGGCCCACGGCTACCTGCTGCACCAGTTCCTCTCCCCGTCTTCCAACCATCGTACCGACCAATACGGCGGCAGCGTTGAGAACCGCGCGCGTCTGGTACTGGAAGTGGTGGACGCAGTGTGTAAAGAGTGGAGCGCTGACCGTATCGGTATCCGCGTCTCCCCGATCGGTACGTTCCAGAACGTGGACAACGGCCCGAATGAAGAAGCAGACGCGCTGTATCTGATTGAAGAACTGGCCAAACGCGGCATTGCCTACCTGCACATGTCCGAGCCAGACTGGGCGGGCGGTCAGCCATACACCGAAGCGTTCCGTCAGAAAGTGCGCGATCGTTTCCACGGGGTGATCATCGGTGCGGGCGCGTACACGCCTGAGAAAGCAGAAGATTTGATCAACAAAGGTCTGATCGATGCCGTTGCGTTTGGTCGCGATTTCATCGCTAACCCGGATCTGGTCGCACGTCTTAAACATAAAGCAGAGCTTAACCCTCAGCGTCCGGAAAGCTTCTACGGCGGCGGCGCGGAAGGCTACACCGACTACCCTACGCTCTAATCCCGTCATTGTGCATTGATAGCGGCGACACATCGCCGCTATACTAAAACATCGTTTCTGTTTAAAAAGATAATCCTTTCCATTGGTTAATGAGGAAATTATGCGCCTACTTCACACCATGCTACGCGTTGGCGACCTGCAACGTTCTATCGATTTCTACACTAACGTACTGGGCATGAAACTGCTGCGCACCAGTGAAAACCCGGAATACAAATACTCGCTGGCCTTCGTGGGCTATGGCCCGGAATCCGATGAAGCGGTTATCGAACTGACCTATAACTGGGGCGTGGAGAGCTATGACCTGGGCAACGCCTACGGCCATATCGCGCTGGAAGTGGATAACGCAGCCGAAGCCTGTGAACGCATCCGCAGCAACGGCGGCAACGTCACGCGTGAAGCGGGCCCGGTTAAAGGCGGCACAACCGTGATTGCCTTCGTTGAAGATCCGGACGGTTACAAAATCGAACTGATTGAAGCCAAAGACGCCGGTCGCGGTCTGGGCAACTGATCCCCCAGGGCGCATTTGCGCCCTGTTGTTTTACTGCATCCCCTGCCAAAATTTGCCATAATGCGCACTGCTTTTTTCCCCATGTAAGAGACCCTGATGTCCGATAACGCTCAATTTACCGGTCTGTGCGACCGTTTTCGTGGTTTTTATCCCGTTGTCATTGATGTAGAAACAGCCGGATTTAACGCTAAAACCGATGCGCTGCTTGAGATTGCCGCCATAACGCTGAAAATGGATGAACAGGGCTGGCTTACACCGGACACCACGCTGCATTTCCACGTTGAACCCTTCGAAGGGGCGAATCTGCAGCCCGAGGCGCTGGCGTTTAACGGCATCGATCCGAAAAACCCGCTGCGCGGCGCGGTGAGCGAGTACGACGCGCTTCACGCCATTTTTAAAATGGTGCGTAAAGGCGTGAAAGATAACGACTGTAGCCGCGCCATTATGGTGGCGCACAACGCCACCTTCGACCACAGTTTTACGATGGCTGCCGCCGAGCGCGCCTCACTTAAGCGCAACCCTTTCCACCCTTTCGTAACCTTTGACACAGCGGCGCTGAGCGGTCTTGCGCTCGGTCAGACGGTGTTGTCAAAAGCCTGCATCACCGCAGGAATCGAATTTGACGGCACGCAGGCGCACTCCGCGCTCTATGATACCGAGCGCACAGCCGAGTTGTTCTGTGAAATCGTGAACCGCTGGAAGCGGTTAGGCGGCTGGCCGCTGCCGATGGGCGAGAACGACGCATAAAAAAAGCGACCGAAAGGTCGCTTTTTTACAGGGCCGGCAAGCTTACTCTGCGCCCGGCTCTTCAGTTTTGTACTTCGCCGCAGTCTCTTTGATCAGCTGCTGCAGTTCGCCACGCTGATACATTTCGATCAGGATGTCGCAGCCGCCAACCAGCTCGCCATCAATCCACAGCTGTGGGAAGGTCGGCCAGTTTGCGTATTTTGGCAGTTCAGCACGGATGTCAGGGTTTTGCAGGATATCAACGTAAGCAAAACGCTCACCACAGGCAGACAGCGCCTGAACCGCTTGCGCGGAGAAACCGCAGCTAGGCAGCTTCGGAGAACCTTTCATGTACAGGAGAATCGGGTTTTCAGCGATCTGGCGCTGGATTTTTTCAATAGTGGTGCTCATGTTTTGCTTCCTTTAACTTCTGTTACGGCAATTGTCTGACATTGTAGCGGTTCAGACAGACATCGGAAAATAACATTTTAGTCACGTTTATATATTTTAACGTGTGTGGCTATAAGTTGCATTGAAAATGGTACTTACCCCTTCTCCCGCTAAGGTTTTGCTTAGGGAGTGAACAATAGTGCTACAGAACGATGAATTTTTTTGCACTTGCTAACGAAACACGTTTTTAGAGTGAAAAATGCTATTAACTTCCCGGGTTTTTATAGATTAGAATCGACGGGCTTTGTAAATCACACGCGGGCATTATTGATGGCCTGCAATTATCAGGGGACTGCCCAGTGGCGCGGATAAATAAAATCTCGATCACGCTCTGTGCTTTACTGTTTACATCACTCTCATTCACGCCAGCGGCGAACGCCTCTGAACAGGCGCGGCATTCTGCTGTACAAAAAACGCATCTGGCGAAAAACACAGAACGTAAGAAAAAAACTCCCGGCAAGACCGTTAAGAAAAAAACCACCGCTCAGACCAAACAGACCGCCTCCAGCAAGACCAAATCGAAAACCAAAACCTCCCGCACCCACACGCGTAAAACTACCCAAACAGCTGCCAGGCTCGTGAGCGAAAAATGCACGGTGCGCAAGGGGCATAAATCGACGTGCATCAAAGCCACCAAACTCGCGGAAGTGCATAAGGTGCGCATGCAAAAAGCGCAAAAGACGGCGATGAATAAACTGATGGGGCAAATTGGTAAACCCTATCACTGGGGAGGTTCCTCTCCGCGTACCGGTTTCGACTGCAGCGGCCTGGTCTATTACGCGTATAAGGATCTGGTGAAGTTTCGTATTCCCCGCACCGCGAATGAAATGTACCACCTGCGCGATGCGGCTCCGGTAAACCGTGGCGAACTCCAGAACGGCGACCTGGTGTTCTTCCGCACCCAGGGCCGCGGCACGGCTGATCACGTTGGCGTGTACGTCGGCAATGGAAAATTCATTCAGTCTCCGCGTAGCGGCCAGGATATTCAGATAACCTCTCTCAGTGAAGACTACTGGGTACGCCACTACGTTGGCGCGCGCCGGGTCATGACGCCGAAAACCGTCCGCTAACCCCTGCCCTGCTACCGTCGTAGCAGGGTAAGCTCCTCTTTTGCATACCCTTTTAATCTGCTACTCTATCCTTGTTGTCTGTAGGGTTATTGGCAACGTATAAAACAATAAGGAGAGAAGCAATGTCGTTCGAATTACCTGCACTACCGTATGCAAAAGACGCCCTGGCACCGCACATTTCTGCGGAAACCCTGGAGTACCATTACGGCAAACACCACCAGACCTACGTCACCAACCTCAACAACCTGATCAAAGGCACCGAGTTTGAAGGCAAAACGCTGGAAGAGATCGTGCGTAGCTCAGAGGGTGGCGTGTTCAACAATGCCGCTCAGGTGTGGAACCACACCTTCTACTGGCACTGCCTGGCACCAAATGCGGGCGGAGAACCTGTTGGTGAACTGGCCGAGGCGATCAACGCGGCGTTTGGCAGCTTCGCGGACTTTAAAGCGAAATTTACCGACGCTGCGGTGAAAAACTTTGGTTCCGGCTGGACATGGCTGGTGAAAGAGGCCAACGGCAAGCTGGCTATCGTGTCGACGTCTAACGCTGGTACACCGCTGACCACCAGCGCCACGCCGCTGATGACGGTGGACGTGTGGGAACACGCCTACTACATCGACTACCGTAACGCGCGCCCTAACTATCTGGAGCACTTCTGGGCGCTGGTTAACTGGGAATTCGTGGCGAAGAACTTCGCCGGGTAAGAGACACGCAGAAGGGTTCGCCCTTCTGCGTTTTTTCTATTTTGCAGCGCAGGCCGCTTCAGGCTGTTTTCGCCCGGACATCAGTACAAGCAGCAGGCCAAGCCCGGCCACAATTGCCCCCATCACGGGGACAAAGCCGTAACCCAGACCACCCGAGATCACCGCACCGCCCGCCGCAGCGCCCAGCGCATTCCCCAGGTTGAATGCCCCGATATTGACGGAAGATGAGAGCCCCGGCGCCTCATGAGCAACACGCATCACGCGCATTTGCAGTGGCGGTACCACGGCAAAGGTCGCCGCCCCCCAGACCACCATCGCAATCGCCGCCCCCACTTCAGTGCGCGCCAGCCACGGGATGGCCACCATAATCACAATCAGCAGGGTTAAAAAGCCTTTCAGCGTGCCGGTAACGGAACGGTCTGCCAGCTTCCCGCCAAGGTAATTGCCAATCGAGAAGCCCACGCCAATCAGCACCAGCATCGCGGTAATAAAGATCGGCGTAGCGTGAGTGATCTCATGCAGCACCGGTGAAATATAGGTATAGAGGGTAAACATCGCCCCGGCGCCCAGCACGGTGGTCAATAGCGCGGAAAGAACCTGAGGGCGCACCAGCACCGACAGCTCTTTGCGTACATCAGGGCGTTCTCCGGCGCTGCCCTTCGGCAGGGAGAAGAACAGTGCGGCCATCGCCACAACCCCAAGTGCGGCGGTGGCGAGGAACGACATGCGCCAGCCGATGACTTCACCGAGCCAGGTCGCCGCCGGTACGCCGCCAATATTGGCGATCGTCAGGCCCATAAACATGGTGGCGACCGCGCTGGCCTGCTTGTGTTTGGGAACCACGCTGGCGGCAACGACTGATCCCAGCCCGAAGAAAGCACCGTGGTTGAGGCTGGTCAGAATACGCGACAGCATCAGGGTGGTGTAGTCAGGCGAAATTGCGGAGAGCACATTGCCAAGCGTGAAGATCGCCATCAGGAAAATCAGCGCATTGCGACGCGCGCGGTGCGAGAGCAGCAGCGTCATCAGGGGTGCCCCCACCATCACGCCGATCGCATAGGCGCTGATCAGCATACCAGCCGCCGGTATTGAGACGTCTACGCCCCGCGCGATAACGGGCAGCAAGCCCATCGGGGAGAATTCAGTGGTGCCAATCCCAAAAGCGCCAATCGCCAGGGCCAGCAAGGGGAAATTGATTTTCATGCGTTAACTCCGGATGCCGTGTCGCGTCGTGACACAGAACAATGAAGCCAAAAGCATGACATCAATCACAAAAAATGAGAAGTTTACATTTTGGCAAAAGATTTTTGCCAGAGGGGTAACAATCAGGCGAGGATGTGGAGGGAGACGCCTCTCCCTCCGCGTGAATCAGTGCAGCGCAGCCGTTAAACCACCGGCCACAATCAATGCCAGCACAATAACGGTGGTAACCAGCGAAAACTTCAGATCGGAACTCATCAATTTTTCTCCTTTTAATCACCCCACGAAAAGTGAGCTTGCTCATTTTTACACAGTTCAGGTCAAAAATCTTCCTGGTTTTAACCTGATATCCACTTTTGCTCTTCCCCTTTTCATCAAGATAGGACAAAATTCCACGCTAAATTTATTAGCGTACCGGCCATTGACCCCCTCCTGACGTCCTGTGTCGTTTTCCCGGCGTGTCGCAATTCAAGATTGCGTAATAAGGGTGAGAGAAGGCAAACGTTTACCTTCATGATTATCAGGAGCTTAGGATATGGTCTGGAGTGACATTTAATGGCAACAATAAAAGACGTAGCAAAACGCGCAAACGTTTCCACTACAACCGTATCACATGTTATTAACAAAACTCGCTTTGTTGCTGAAGAGACGCGCAATGCCGTCTGGGCGGCGATCAAAGAGCTGCACTACTCCCCGAGTGCGGTAGCGCGTAGCCTCAAAGTGAATCACACCAAATCGATCGGTTTGCTGGCGACCAGTAGCGAAGCGGCCTATTTCGCAGAAATTATCGAAGCGGTCGAAAAAAACTGCTTTCAGAAAGGCTATACCCTGATTCTGGGCAACGCCTGGAACAACATTGAAAAACAGCGTGCCTATCTTTCAATGATGGCGCAAAAGCGCGTCGACGGCCTGCTGGTGATGTGTTCAGAATACCCGGAATCGGTGCTTTCCATGCTGGAAGAGTACCGTCACATCCCGATGGTGGTGATGGACTGGGGCGAAGCGCGCGCCGATTTCACCGACTCCGTGATTGATAACGCTTTTGAAGGCGGCTATATGGCGGGTCGTTATCTGGTAGAACGCGGGCATCGCGAGATTGGAGTTATTCCCGGCCCGCTTGAGCGCAACACCGGCGCAGGGCGTCTGGCTGGCTTTATGAAAGCGATGGAAGAAGCACTGATCACCGTGCCGGAAAACTGGATTGTGCAGGGCGACTTCGAGCCAGAATCGGGCTATCGCGCCATGCAGCAGATCGTCTCCCAGCAGCCTCGCCCGACCGCCGTCTTCTGCGGGGGCGATATTATGGCAATGGGTGCGCTCTGTGCGGCGGATGAACTGGGTCTGCGCGTGCCGCAGGACATTTCCGTGATCGGGTATGACAACGTGCGTAACGCCCGTTTCTTCACCCCGGCGCTGACCACCATCCACCAGCCGAAAGATTCGCTGGGCGAAACCGCTTTCAACATGCTGATGGACAGGATCGTTAACAAGCGTGAAGAATCGCAGTCTATTGAAGTCCACCCGCGTCTTGTTGAGCGCCGTTCCGTTGCGGATGGCCCTTTCCGCGACTACCGTCGCTAATGGTTAACGGGGCCAGCTACGCTGGCGCCCGTAGCCACTCCCGGTTCAGCGTTTCGCTGTCTCCCAGATAATCCAGCAGCCAGGCCATGGCAGGCGATACGTCGTTCTGCTGCCAGGTGAGGCAACAGGCTGCATCCGGGAACGGGTTTTCCAGCTGCAGGGCAACCCATTCTCCGCTGTCGATCCTCGGACGTGCAAAGTGGACGGGCACCATCGCCACGCACAGGCCCGCCGTCAGGCAGGTGGCAGACGACTCCCAGTCAGGTGCCACCACGCGCCGCTGGTTGTCCAGCAGCCAGGTGATGCGTTTGGGCAACGAACGCGAGGTATCTTCCAGCACCAGCGACGGCCAGTTGCGCAGCGTGTCGTCACTCAGCGGCCCTTCCAGCGCGGCCAGAGGATGATGGCGGGCGACCACGCAGGTCCAGCTCAGCATGCCCATATCCCGAAAAGCGTAACGTCCCCCAACGGGAATAGCCTGCGTCGCGCCGATAGCCATCTCAACCCTGCCGTCCGCCAGCGCATCCCAGACGCCGTTGAACACCTCCTGCGATACCCGCAACTCAACGTCCGAGAAATGGCGATAGAAATCCACGATCATCTGCCGTGTGCGTTCGGGCTTCACAATGTTGTCTACCGCAATGGAGAGATGGCCCCGCCAGCCATTGGCGATCTGTTGGCACTGCTCGCGGGTGATCTGCATTTTTTTGATGACAGAACGTCCCTCCTTGAGAAACCACGCCCCAGCAGGCGTTAACACCACGTCGCGGTGCCGACGCTCAAACAGCGGCACCGCCAGCCACTCCTCCAACTGGCGCACGGTATAACTGACTGCAGAGGGAACCCGATGCAGTTCCTGCGCGGCGCCGGTAAAACTGCCGTTACGCGCCACGGCGTCTACCACTTCAAGAGAATAATCAGACCACATTTTCTGCCTGCAAAAAATTTGAATGCACTTACCAAATATTAGCGTTTCACAAGCCGCTTTGCACTCCCTACACTCTGCGCCAATTAACACCTGCCTCCTCAGGAGAAAAAAACAATGCAACCCAGGAACGGATTTTTAGTCTGGCTCGGCGGCTTAAGCGTGCTTGGCTTTCTGGCAACCGATATGTACCTCCCTGCTTTCGCCGCGATGCAGGAAGATTTGCAGACGCCTGCCGCCGCCATCAGCGCCAGCCTGAGCTTATTCCTTGCGGGCTTCGCCATCGCACAGCTGATGTGGGGGCCGCTCTCTGACCGCTTTGGCCGCAAGCCGGTGCTGTTACTCGGCCTTGCGATTTTTGCCGTAGGCTGTCTGGGGATGCTGTGGGTACGTGATGCCACCTGGCTGCTGGTGCTGCGCTTTATTCAGGCGGTGGGCGTATGCGCGGCAGCGGTCACCTGGCAGGCGCTGGTGACCGACTACTACCCGGCCTCACGCACAAACCGGATCTTCGCTACCATCATGCCGCTGGTCGGCCTGTCGCCGGCCCTTGCTCCGCTACTGGGCAGCTGGATCCTCGCCCATTTCGACTGGCAGGCGATTTTCGCCACGCTGTTTGCCATTACGCTGGTGCTGATGCTGCCCGCCTTTGCGCTTAAGCCGGCCCATAAAAAAGCCACGCACGCCGATGCGAAGCCCATCACCTTTATCTCCCTGCTGCGCACCAAAGCGTATCGCGGTAACGTCCTGATTTACGCCGCATGCTCTGCGAGCTTCTTCGCCTGGCTCACCGGCTCACCTTTTATCCTCCACGATATGGGCTATAGCCCGGCGGCCATCGGTCTGAGCTACGTTCCGCAAACTATCGCCTTCCTGGTGGGCGGCTACGGCTGTCGTGCGGCCCTGCAGAAATGGGACGGACAACAGATGCTGCCCTGGCTGCTGGCGCTCTACACCCTGAGCGTGGTAGGCACCTGGGCTGTCGGTTTCATTCCGGGCGTGGGGCTTGCAGAAATTTTGATTCCTTTCTGCGTGATGGCCGTCGCCAACGGCGCAATCTATCCAATCGTGGTGGCGCAGGCGTTGCGTCCGTTCCCACAGGCCACCGGCCGCGCGGCGGCGCTGCAAAATACCCTGCAGCTGGGGTTATGTTTCCTCGCAAGCCTCGTGGTTTCCGCGCTGATCGTTACCCCGCTGCTCACCACCACCAGCGTGATGCTGTTTACCGCTGTGCTGGCCGTCATCGGATATCGCATACAGTCTTCTGCCTACCGTGAGCAGGCCAGCCGCGCGCAGGCAGACGCCTCCCAGGCATAATCGCATGGGAAATTATGTTGCATATCAGTGATTAGGTTGCTAAGAATTTTCTATTGAATCACCAAATTTTGAGGCCTATACTAAATTTGGTTCGATAAATACGATAAATATTAAGTGTTAACGGGAGCCGGAGTGCTCCCGTTTTACCATGGAAGGCATTTCGGCAAGGGTTATCTCCCTTCCTCTGTTCTACGTCGGATACTAGCCTCGCGGGCATTTACCGTGAGATTTCTCACAAACCATAAAAAGCGTCTACGCTGTTTGAAGGTTCTGATCACAGCAAGGTGATGGAGAAGCTATGAGTTCATCGTGTATAGAAGAAGTCAGCGTTCCGGACGACAACTGGTCCCGGATCGCCAGTGAACTGTTGAGTCGTGCGGGCATCACTATTAACGGGTCCTCCCCTTACGACCCTCAGGTCAAACATCCCGACTTTTTTAAACGCGTCCTGCAGGAGGGATCGTTAGGCCTGGGCGAAAGCTATATGGATGGATGGTGGGATTGCGAGCGGCTGGATATCTTTTTCACCCGCGTTTTACGCGCGGGGCTGGAGAACCAGCTCCCTCGTCACGTTAAAGACACGCTGCGCATCGCCTCCGCCCGCCTGTTCAACCTCCAGAGTAAAAAACGGGCATGGATCGTTGGCAAAGAACATTACGATCTTGGCAACGACCTGTTCAGCCGTATGCTCGACCCCTTCATGCAATATTCCTGCGGCTACTGGAAAAAGGCGACCACGCTTGAAGAGGCGCAGCAGGACAAATTGCGCTTAATCTGTGAAAAACTGCAGCTTGAACCCGGCATGCGCGTACTGGATATCGGCTGCGGCTGGGGTGGTCTGGCGTACTTTATGGCGAAGCATTATGGCGTCAGCGTTGTCGGCGTCACCATCTCTGCCGAACAGCAAAAAATGGCGCAGGAACGCTGCCAGGGTCTGGATGTCGATATTCGTCTGCAGGATTATCGCGATCTTAATGAGCAATTCGATCGAATCGTCTCGGTCGGAATGTTTGAGCACGTAGGGCCGAAAAACTATAAGACCTACTTTACGGTAGCCGATCGTAACCTGAAGCCGGACGGTATCTTCCTGCTGCATACCATTGGCTCAAAGCGGACCGACAACAACGTTGACCCGTGGATCAATAAATACATCTTTCCGAATGGCTGTTTGCCCTCTGTACGCCAGATAGCCAATGCCAGTGAATCTCACTTTATCGTGGAAGACTGGCACAACTTTGGCGCAGATTACGACACCACGTTAATGGCATGGCACGAACGCTTCCAGGCGGCCTGGCCGGAGATTGCCGACAACTATTCCGAACGGTTCAAAAGGATGTTCAGTTATTATCTGAATGCCTGCGCAGGGGCATTCCGGGCGCGTGATATTCAGCTGTGGCAGGTGGTCTTTAGCCGCGGTATTGAACACGGCCTGCGGGTGGCTCGCTAAAAAAATAACCCCGGAAGCCCGGGGTTATTTTTATTCTTCGTCAATCGCTTTTATTATCGCCGCTTCCTTTGCCGCCAGTACGCGCTCAACGGTATCGACGACCGCCTGGGTTTGCGGATCAATTTCGATATTCACGCGATGCCCCAGTTTTTTTGCGCCCAGCGTCGTACGCTGCAGCGTCTCCGGAATTAAATGCACGCAAAAACGCGTCGGCGTGACCTCACCCACCGTCAGACTGATCCCATCAATGCCAATAAACCCTTTGTACAGGATGTATTTCATTAATGCCGGGTCCTGCACTTTAAACCAGATTTGACGGTTATTTTCCGAGGTAATGATTTTGGCGACCTCGGCCGTGGTCATGATGTGGCCTGACATCAGATGCCCGCCAATCTCATCGCTGAACTTCGCGGCACGCTCAACGTTTACGGTATCCCCTACCGCCAGCTCGCCGAGATTGGTAATCCGCAATGTTTCTTTCATTAAATCAAAGCTGATGTGATTACCATTAATTTCTGTGACGGTCAGGCAGCAGCCGTTATGCGCAATCGACGCACCGGTTTCGATGCCGTCGAGCATATATTCCGGCAGCTCAACAACGTGAGTACGAAAATTGGGTTTTTCATCAATAGACACCACTTTAGCGGTGCCCTGGACAATACCAGTAAACATGCCTGTAACTCCTGTTTTTTCCGGACGGTGGTGACACCGTTTAATCCCAACACAATAACAGTTGGAAAAACAGGTTGCCAGCAGTGTGCTTTTTCTGGCTATTTTTTCACTAGATAATTAGGTAAACCCCGCTACAATAGCTGGCATCCCCCTGCATTTTCTTTTTGCTGCCCGTTATGGCGGCTTTTTTAGTCTCTCAAATAACAACAATTCAAAGGTGTTCACGTGCAGAAGTACATGATTGAAGCGCGTCAGTTATTGGCACTGGCTATCCCGGTGATCGTCGCGCAGGTTGCCCAGACAGCAATGGGATTTGTCGATACGGTGATGGCCGGTGGCTATAGCGCCACCGATATGGCCGCCGTGGCTATCGGGACCTCAATTTGGCTTCCCGCGATCCTTTTCGGCCACGGACTGCTGCTGGCGCTGACCCCGGTGATCGCGCAGCTGAACGGTTCAGGCCGCCGCGACCGTGTGGCGCACCAGGTTCGCCAGGGGTTCTGGCTGGCCGGTTTCGTCTCGGTGCTGATCATGGTGGTGCTCTGGAACGCGGGGCATATCATTCGCGCGATGCAGAATATTGACCCCGCTCTGGCCGATAAAGCCGTCGGATATCTGCGCGCGTTACTTTGGGGTGCTCCGGGCTATCTCTTTTTCCAGGTCGCGCGTAACCAGTGTGAAGGGCTGGCGAAAACCAAGCCCGGCATGGTGATGGGCTTTATCGGCCTGCTGGTGAATATTCCGGTGAACTACATCTTTATTTATGGCCACTTCGGGATGCCTGAGCTCGGCGGCGTCGGCTGTGGCGTCGCAACCGCGGCGGTGTATTGGGTGATGTTCTTTAGCATGCTCACCTTCATTAAGAGGGCGCGCTCGATGCGTGATATCCGTAACGAGCAGGCATTCAGCACCCCGGACTGGCACGTGGTAACCCGCCTCATCCAGCTCGGCCTGCCCATTGCCCTGGCGTTGTTCTTCGAAGTCACCCTCTTTGCGGTCGTTGCCCTGCTGGTTTCACCGCTCGGGATCGTAGACGTTGCCGGGCACCAGATTGCGCTGAACTTCAGCTCCCTGATGTTCGTTCTGCCTATGTCGCTGGCCGCCGCCGTGACCATTCGGGTGGGCTTCCGTCTGGGACAAGGTTCCACGCTTGATGCGCAAACCGCCGCACGAACCGGGCTGGGCGTTGGCGTCTGTATGGCCGCCTGTACGGCGCTCTTTACCGTGGCGCTGCGTGAGCAAATCGCCCTGCTCTATAACGACAACCCAGAAGTGGTTATGCTTGCGTCTCATCTGATGCTGCTCGCGGCGATTTATCAACTATCCGACTCCATTCAGGTGATCGGCAGCGGCGTGCTGCGCGGATATAAAGACACGCGCTCGATCTTCTTTATCACCTTTATCGCCTATTGGGTGCTGGGTCTGCCGTGCGGCTACGTGCTGGCGTTAACCGATCTGGTGGTGGATCGCATGGGGCCTGCCGGGTTCTGGATGGGCTTTATCATCGGTCTGACCTCCGCAGCCATAATGATGATGTTGCGTATGCGCTTTCTGCAACGTCAGCCTTCGACGGTCATTTTGCAGCGCGCTGCACGATAAATCTCCGGTAGCCGCCCGCCGGCGGCTACTTTCTCCTCACTTTGCGCGGTAATGAAGCAATCGCGTGAAATCAGAGAGAAAAATGCATTTTCCCTCTTGCCACCTTGGGGCTGTGCCGCTAATATTCGTCCCCGTTGTCACCGACAACACGTTGCGTTCATAGCTCAGTTGGTTAGAGCACCACCTTGACATGGTGGGGGTCGTTGGTTCGAGTCCAATTGAACGCACCATTCTGCGTCTGTAGCTCAGTTGGTTAGAGCACCACCTTGACATGGTGGGGGTCGATGGTTCGAGTCCATTCAGACGCACCATTCTATTATCCCTCTGTAGTTCTCAAATTTTTAACCTGAAATCCTGCAATATCTTCAACGTAAACTGTTGCGTCGGATTAACGTATTTTTCCTTGCGTTTCCCATATCAGCCCAGACATGTTCAGGGGCAGCCAGCCCTTTTAAGTCTATTCAGAGTCTTGCAGGTTGAATGAGGGTAACGGTCAGGCCATTAACCAGAACATCAGGGTAAATGCAATGAATGCGGCGTTACCGCCGCATTGGCACACAATTCTGGCGTCAGCACAAAATATGCAGAACATCCCCTTCCGCCAGCATCGCGATGGCATCCAGCGTAATGCCGTCCACATCACTATACCGGTGGGATAACACCAGCGAGTTAAGCGCGCAGGATACGGGGGGCCGGGCAACGGGGACCTTCAACTGCTGAAGCGCAAGTTCGCCATATAAGACTCTCAGCGTCACGTCCTGCGCGCACAGATCCGCCGTTCCCCAGGCACTCCCAGTCGTCCAGAATAGCTGCTGTTCGCCGGGCTCGACCGGGTTAAGCGCCAACAATCGCTGCGGCGCAGAATAACGCAAACCACTCCATGCCAGCAGTAACCCAAAGCTGGAAAGCGAGCGGGCATAGTGACTGCCACACTCGAATTCATTCCAGGGATTACGCTTATACCCGTCATAACGGGTGCGGATCGAGCAGACGATATCCAGACCGGCCTGCACGCGCCCCTGGGCTATCATATGCGCGGCCGTCTGATATTCGAAGCCGGTCATCGTCTCCTGGGCATAGGGAACAGGAATACGCGGCGCCTCTGTCGGCCAGGCGCAGATCGCTACGCCCTGCTCATCATTAAGGGCGAAGATCCGGCACGGGTTAACGTGGTCGCGCATCCGGCGGAAGTTATATTTTTCAATCGCCCGTAGCGCGCTCCCAACCTCCTGCGGCGGAAAAATATCGTCCAGCAAACAAAGCTCGGCCAGCCACTGCCCCATCAACTGATCGATATGGCATCCGTCACCCAGCTGATATTTCAGCTGTTGGCTCTCGTTGTCCCAGTAAAAATCATAAACATCACCATGATCGTTATTCCACGTGATCTCCGCAGGCTGCCAGTAAGAGGCCAGTATTTCCCGGTCGGTTAAATCAATCCGCTGCTGATAATATTCGCCATTGAAGAGTGTCGATAGCTGGCTTCGGCCATTATCCAGCACGCTTTGCCACAGCGCCGCGTCTTTATCCTGCCCCAGTACTGTTGCTATTTGTACCCCAGCCGCCAGCGCCGCCAGATATAAACCGCTCAGCCAGGGATTGGGGCCGAACAACTCCATGTCCAGAGTATGATGCTGCCTGCCGGTAATCAGCCCCTGGCGAAGAGGGTCCCACCGATCTTCATTGTTCTCGTCCCACGCAAACCTAATCATGGCGCAAACGGCGGGCCATTTTTGCCACAGCCAGTTTTTGTCACCTCACAGTAGCCAGTCACGATAGATATTGATCACTTCGCCAAATTGACCGTCAACGCACGCGCGAAAATCGAAAGGCGCACTTCCCAACGGCAGCGCGAGACGAAAGCGCAGGCTGCCCGATTCGCGCAGGTTATATTGCTGATTGAGATCCCGCATGCTGCGCGACAAACGTGGGAACAGCCACGGTAGCGCCAGCGCATAGTTCCATACGTGAATACAGGAGCCTTCGCAGCAGCCCAGATCGTCCAGCGTACCTTCCCAGCCGTAAAAGCTGCCATCTTCCAGACGCAGGCAGGTGGGAGCATGAAGCACCGCCAGATTCGCCGATACCGCTTCTTTGACTACCGCAGGCAGCGTTGAGTGATGCAACGCCTGCTGAAAAGCCAGCGTCTGTGCTTTTAAGCGCCCGGCATTGTGCTCAACATAATCCAGGACATGGCTGGCGCTGGCAAATTTCACCGCATAATAATTGCGCCATCCCGGCTGCCCCTGCCAGTCCTCATATCGCAGGAGCTCGTGGGTCGCTTTATCATACCAACGGCGCCAGTAGTTGTAGCTAATGGGCATATACCAGCTCAGCAAAAAGCGCACCCGTCGGCGTTCCCCCGCTGCCAGATGAAAATGAGCGGCCAGTGAAGAGGTATCCTGAAAAGCAGCTGGCCGATCGTAGCGCCGGTTTTCCAGCCGCGGCGCGCGACAAAAGTCATGCCAGAAGACGCTTACGCTGTCGAACCAGCTTCCGCGATACCAGTTTTCCTGCCAGCTGACGTCCGTGGCATCCGTTGATAGCGCCATTTCGCCAAAGCATGGGTGGCTGGGGTCAACACGCTGTTGACCAAATTGTAGAGTGGGATAATGTCGCCCGGTGCAGTAGCGGTTTACCGTGTCGGCATCGGCTAAATCATTATGCAACGAACAACAAAGCGTAAAATCCAACGCCTCATCGGCCGTATTGATAACGTCCCACTCAAACCAGGCGACGGGTAATGACGAATCATCCTCATTGCCTGGGATAAATGGGTTGAATGCCAGTAACTGAACATCCGCCGGAAAATGCGGATCGCTAAATTGCAGGGTGGCGCAGGGAAATTCACCCTCAAATACCGTTCGCGAAAAATGAGGCATTCCCGCAAGGGCCTCTACCGCCGGACCTGTGCCATAACCGGTGTGCTGCTTGCGCAGTCGCTCGCGCACGTTGTAGCTGCCAGAAAGGGACTCCTGGTAATCGCCGTGCAGCACCCTTGCATCCACCAGTTCACCGGCACGCTCGGCTTTAATGGCAAAGTGCGTATACCCGTTGTGGCGTCCCTTGTCCGGGTGATTGTATATTTCCCAGTCGGTCAGGCGTCCATTGCCGGCAAGGCTGATATTTCCGCAGCCAATCCCACCCAGAGGAAAACGTATTTCTTTCGTTTTTTCATTTTGGTAACGCATCAGTTCGCCTCCTGCCCAACGTTTTGACTATCACGTAGCGCCAGTTCATGCGCCACGTCTTTATTTCTCTGTTCCGTCAGAGGATATACGCGCAAAATAAGAGGCGCGACCAACAGTAAAATTCCCGGTGCAATCGTAAAACTAATGTTAATCCCCAGAATGGTTTGCACACTTTGCCCGACGTTTGGCACATAGTGAATAAGGGCCAGAATATAGCCAGTAAGGGCGCCGCCAATCGCACCAGAGAGTTTTAGCTGAAACAGATTTAACGAAAAAACCATGCCCTCCACTCGCTGGTGGTTTTTATATTCATACCATGCGACGGTATCCGGTAGCATCGCACCCAAAATGACACCCAGCACGCCAAGAAAATAACCAGGCAGACTGTTCATGATAACCGCCGTCCATAAATTCAAATGCGAGGAGAAAAACAGCAGGCAACAAACCACCCCAAGGAGTAGCGACGATACAATACAGGCCCGCACTTTTCCTGCCAGAGATATCAGCCACGCACAGGAGAGCGCCCCCAGCAGAGCCAAAAAGGTAGAGATCCCCAGATAGGACGCCATTGCAGATTCGCTATGGAAGATATATTTGAAATAATACAGGCCAAAACCTACCCTGGCAGAAATAACGAAATTAAAGATAAACCAGAAAGACATTAATATGATAAGCGGTCGATTGTTTTTCAGCAACTCCAAATAGAGCCGAAAAGAATGAGATTCTTTCTTTTTCGTCACCACGATTTCTTTTGTATTAATAAAATTCACTAACGCGCAGATCAGAAAAAAAACGCCATAAACTACGCCGACCGCGCTCCACGAATGGGCAAGCAGCGCCAGTAGCGGCAGTGTAATCAGGCTGGCCAGCCACTGGCCACACATCGCCCCTACGCGTGTTGCCAGGACAACTTTATTACGGCTTACCGGATCGCGGGTAATTACTGTCGCCAGAGCCCAGTACGGCACATCAAAAGAGGTGTAGGACATGCTCAAGAGAAAGTAGGTTACATAGGCCCAGATAATGGTTGCGGTCATCGACATTTTGGGCACAGAAAATGTCGCAATGAGCGAAACCGCACAGGCTATTCCGCCAAACAATAGCCACGGACGAAACTTACCAAACCGGGTATGCGTATTATCAAATAACCATCCCCAGACTAAATCGGAAAAGGTATCCCAGATGCGGGTAACTAAGAAAATCGTTGCCACCGTCGCCGCAGGAATTCCCACGCTGTCAGTGTAATAGATCATCAGAAAGGTGACGATCATAACAAAAATAAAATTATCAGCAATCCCACCTAACATATAACTTAGAATGGTTTTATAACTTAATTCGTTCCCTGATTTACTGGCAGACAAAGCACATTCACTCATAACTCCTCCAATAACATTCCATTACATTTATTTTCATTCAGAATTAAAAGCGATCACCATTTAATTCCGATGTCAGTGTAAAACCCGAAAATATCGCGTAAACGGTGCTGTACAATATTGTGACCGCCGTCGATTATTTCAGGAGAAATCACTGCGACGGGAAGTTGATTGAATGGATAAAAATGACCGAATGAGGAAAGAAGTCATTTAAACGGGCAGAAATTAAGGTACGTTTGTCGTCAATAACGTGGGCCTGGGCGGTTATCTGCTGATGTATGCATGCTAAAGAGGACGCGTGGCGCGTCCTCTTTCATTATGGTGCACAAAACCGGGTCCTGCGCTATTTATAGGTCAGCGTAAAGGTCGCCGTGGCGTTGGCCGTGCCTGCCGTTATCGCCGACGTGGTCTGGTAGTAGCGCGCCTTAAGCTGTACCGTCTCAGATCCTCCGTACGACGAGGTGTAGTAGTACCTGCTCTGACCAAACTGCACCGCGCTGTCATCCGGTGTAAAGTAGAGCTGCACGCCCACCCCCGTTGCGGCCATATCACCCGGCGCGCTGTCCAGTTTTATCACGCCCGCAGCACTGGACGGATCCTGAGTGGCGTCAATCTGGACGTTGATACGGGCACTTTTGTCGCAGTCCAGTCTGATCACGAACGTCTGCCAGCCGGTGGTTGAGCCCGGTCCGGAGAACTCAGCCTTTTTATGCTGGCCTAACTCGACGCTGACATCGGGCGTCGTGACTGCACAGGCAATCGTATCAATTTGCCCGCCGGAAAAGGTGATCGGCAGTTCCGTTGACCACTGCCCGTTCTCCCGGGTACCGGCAATAAAACGCCCGGGTGAACCACTCAGCGCACCGGGGGTAATGTCACCGGTTTTAATCAGGCGGACCCGCGCCTGATCGTTGATCGAGGGATGGTAACCCGTACTGTGGCTAATCTGGAGCGTGAACACCTGCGACTGTCCGCTGGCAATACCGCTCCAGCTCTCCGGTAACGGTGTACTGTCCACGGAGTTGCGACCTTCAAACACATACCCCACGCCCGGCACGTTGGTCTTGAAAACCGCCTCACCGTTCCAGGTGATGCTGGCTTTCGCGCCCGTGTTTTTGATACCGGCAACGATGGCGTATTGCGGGGTGCCATCATAATTACAGTCCTGATAGGCTACGCCCTGGTTGGACATCAGCCAGTCGCTGATGGGCTGCCCCACCGTCGCGTCCCGCTGGACAATCACCGTGCCGGGGCTGATTGAAAAACTTCCTGTAGCCGTACAAAACGCCCACGATGTCTGGCAGAAAGCGATGCCCACCAGCAGAATAATTATGCGCCATACCGTCATTTCACTGTCTCCTGGCATTCCTGGGTCACCGTGATCACCGGTGGCTGGTTTTCCTGTTCCGGCAGTCGGTAATGCACCGCGCACTGCTGTACCCCGTTCCAGTTCACCGCAATCTCGCCTTCCTGCGGTACGCCGGTGAGGTACACCTGGCCGTCATCACCCACGATCCCGCTGCCGCCCTCTTTGAGCTTCGCCTGTGCGCCAAACGGCACCGGCAGCCCGCGGTAATACAGCGTCATCAGCACGCGCCGCCCGACGCGGGTGTTGAAGTCGGCCATCACCACCGCGCCCTGCGTTGGCGTCACCGTCTGCACGGCGGTGTCGATATCCACCTCGTCGCCGAGCGTGCTGGTATCCAGCGCGATACGGTTTTTCTTGTACGGGTTGACGTACGGCACCACCGCATAGCCGCGCCAGTCGGTATAGACCCCGGTATTGTTCTGCACCTTCGTGTCATCCGCGCCGGGCGCGTTGACAATCGCCAGCGACTGGCCGAGCGGCTGGGACAGCGTGATGCCGTGCGGATGGGCGACAATGCCGCCTCTCAGGCCGTAGTTGACCTGCTGCGTGTCGTCGTCGTAGTTGTAGCCGCCGGTGATTTCACCCTGTCCGCCTTTGTAGTCGGCGCTGATATTGCCGGAGCCGCCCACGCCGTGGTTGGTGTAGCTCTGCTGGAGGCTGTAGCTCAGGTTGTTATCGGCAAGCGCCGTGCCGTTCAGCCCCACCTGCTGGCGGGTGTCGCCATGTTTCGCGGTGTTGACGCTGTAGCTCACCCAGGCATTCGGCATAAAGCGGCTGAGTGGCACCTGGACGTTGAACGCCAGCTGCTGGTCGGCGGGCTGAGTGCTCTCCGGGTAGTCGCTGTAGCTGTACGTCACGCTGTAGCTGATGCCGTCGATGTTGCCGTTCCAGCCAGTGCTCAGAGTGCGTTCATAGCCGTCCTCCTGCCAGTAATCCTGCTGGTAGCCGGAAACAAAAAACGAGCCGTAGCTACCGATACTCTGGCTGAGGTCAAGCTGAAGGCGCTGACGTTTGTTGTACGTCATCCGCCAGCCGTCGTCGCTGTCTGCCCGCAGGTCGTTCGCCTCCTGGAAGGTGTAAAACCCGGCGGTGGAGTAGCGGTAGGCTGCCAGCGTAAAGCTGGTGTCGGTGGTCTGAAAATCTTTCGAGTACTGCACCCGGTACGACTGGCCGTTGTGGCTGTCGTCGTTATTCAGCGTGGTATGCGCGGCGGTGATATCGGCGGAAAGCGAGCCGAGTTCACCGAGGCCAAAACCCAGTCCCGCCGCCCCGGACTGATAGTCCTGCGAATAGAGTGTGCCGCCATAAAGGGTGATGGCATACGGCAGGCCGTAAATCGCCGTGACCTGGCCGAACTCCGGTTCATCGCTGTCGTCGTTGCCGCTGCGGTATTTCCCGGCGGTGAGGGCATATTTCAGGCGGCCTTCACGCTGCATGATCGGCACCGCCGAGAACGGCTGGACGAAGGTGCGCTCGCTGCCGTCAGCCTCTTTGATGGTCACTTCCAGGTTGCCGCTGCCGGAGGTCGGGTAGAGGTCGCTGATGGTGAACGCGCCGGGGGCAACGTAGCTCTGGTAGATGATGTAGCCGTTTTGCTTAATGGTCACCTGGGCACTGGACTGGGCGATGCCGCGGATAATCGGGGCGAACCCGCGCAGGCTGTCCGGCAGCATATTGTCGTCAGAGGCCAGTTGCGCGCCACGAAACTGGACGCTGTCGAAGATATCCGACGGCGTGTAGCTGTCGCCGAGCGTCAGCTGTCCCTTCAGGCGCTGAATATCCCGCTGAAGGTATGTGTTCACCGAGTCCCAGTGGCTGCCGCTGTCCTCGTCGTAGTTCCAGGTCGAATAGTTGCGCAGCCGCCACGCGCCGAGGTTGATACCGCTTTGCAGGTTGGCGTAGTAGTTATCGTCCGAACCGTTTTCCCCGTCGCGCCAGGTGTTGCTGCCGCTGAGGTTGTAGTTCAGCAGCGCGGCGGGCACGCCTTCGTCCCACTCGGACGGGTCCACCCAGCCACGCGCGCTGGCATTCATCGCCGCCTGCGGAATACTGACGTTAAGCTGGAGTTTGCTGAAGCGCAGGTCGGTGGCGGCCATCGGGATAAAGCGGCCAATGTCGTCCAGAGGCTTATCCAGCGGCAACGCCGCCAGCGCGGGGAAGACGTCGGTTTTCACGCCCCAGGCTTTCAGCATGGCGGGCGTTATCTGCGCGGTGAGCTTTTTATCCGGCCCGGCGACAAAGGCAATGTCCTGCGCTTCTCCCTGTTTTTCGCTGTTCACATACACCGTCACCCGGTAGGTGCCGGGAAGCTGACCGTCGGATTCGGCAAAGGCCGACAAATCCGCGACCGGCTGGCCGGGGTTATCAATTTCCAGCGCGTGGGTGTTGAAGACCTCACGGGCCTCGGCACTGCGCAAACAGTGTGCCTGAAGCAGCGTCAGCAGGATAATCATCAGACGTGGCGTCGTGTTGTTCATCACGTCCTCCTTCACAGCGTACGACTTTCGGTCTGGCTGATGCCGCCGTAGTCGCTGATGGCCTGCCAGGTCACGCGGGATGCGCGCGCGGACGGTAGCGTGAAGCTGGCACTGCCTTTGGGCGGCACCATATCCGCCTCTTTGATCTCCTGCCCGTCAACCTTCAGGGTGAACAGCGTGACGTAATACGGCGTGGGGTTACTGACGGTAAGATGATTGCCGCTGCGGGCGACGCTCAGCTGGTGATACGCGCTCTCCGGTTGTCCTTCCAGCCCGGCCGGTCGGAAAAACAGCTTCAGGCGCGACTTGACCACAACCTGCAGCACGTTGGTGCGCGGCCTGCTGTCGTCGGTGGCGGGGATCGATTTCACGTTCAGCCAGAACACCGACTCCCGGTCCTGCGGCAGGTTGCCCCCGGTGCGCACAATGCGCAGCATGTTCTCTTCATCGGGATTGATGCGAAACAGCGGTGGGGTGACGATGAACGGCGCTTTGCCGCCCTGCTCGCCGCTGTCCACCCAGCTTTGCACCAGATAGACGCCCGATTTCTCCGGGTTACGCACCGAAGCGGCCGTCTCTTTTTTATCCCCGTCATAAATCACGCGCGTCCCGCCAATCACAATCCCGGCCTGCGCCTGCACGCTCAGGAAAGCGAGCACCAGCGCCAGCATCACGTCTGCATACCTGTTCATCTTCTTATTCTCCGGACAAAAAATACGCATCCCTGCGAAACGTTCCCTGTTATGCGGCGGCGCATGGGTAGGAGTGGATGCGCCCCGCGACGTCACAGCCTTATTTGTAATTAATGGTGAACTGCGAGGTACCGTTGGCTGTCCCGGTGGTCACCGCGGTGCCGGTGGAAACATACCGGGCGACGAAGTCCAGGGAATTGGTGCCCTCTGCGAGGGTGTAATCCGCTGATGCCGAGTGCAGGGGAATGGCGGTCCCGTTTTTATCAGCGATTTCAATACCGACGCCGGTCGCGATCCCGGTACCGCTGTCCAGCGCCAGCAGGTTTTGATTAACGCCATCTGACGTCCCGTCAAACTTGACGTTCGCCCCGGTAACGGTGTCCGGGCAGTCGCTCAGGCTAAGGGTAAAGCGCGTCGGGGAGGCTTTCATGCCGGCCGCACCGTTCAGTACGGTTTGCGCCACATTGCCCAAATCGACGTTCATATTTTGCGAACCGCTGTCCACGGTACAGGTCTGGTCAGTGATGCTGCCGGTAAAGTGGATGGTGCCATCGGCAGCGACCGCACCTGCGGCCACCAGTAATAAACACGCGCTTAACATCGTTTTTTTCATACATTTCTCCTTGGTGAACGATCACGCAGGTCTCGACCCTGCTTCACTCCGGCGGCGAAAAAATCACCATAAGACTTTCCCGTTAGTGCCAGAGTGGTGAGTTCAGGAGAAAATATGGAGAAGGATGAAAAGGGGAAATAAAATATCAGCAGGCGGGCGTTCTGACTGTTGTCACGGCATAAAACCGTAAGGCGGTGAGCATGTGAAAACTGGCAACGTGAATAACGCAAGCACGTTGCCAGCGGTAACCAGAGGAAGCAACATAGGCTTTACATGTAATGTTGGTTTAAAATCAGCAAGATAGTCCGTTATCAAAAGGGGCCTCAGAAAAATTTTGACACTGCGCTAAATTTTTCTGATACTACTTTACATTCTGGCACTAATTGTGGGGTTTTCTCTCATCGTCCCCCAGACATTCATAAATCTTTGTGTATTCGTCGCCGTATAAATCACCGTATGCCGGATGTTCCGGTGCCCCAGATAATCCTGTATCAATCGGGTATCCCGCCCCAAATCTGCCAGCGCATAACCGCAACCGTGTCTTAGCATATGCGGATAGGCGGCAATACTGACACCCGCCAGTTCGCCATAACGTTTGAGTAACAATCTCACCTGATGACGTGACAGCGCGCCGCCCTTTTGCGACAGGAACAGCCAGTCTGAATCTGCATCCCGCCAGCGGTTACGGACCGCCAGCCAGCGCATAAGCGCAGGCAGTTCGGCATCAAACAGCGGATGCTGCGTCGAGAGGCTGTTTTTCAGTCGCCGGACATAGACCGAACGCCCAACCAGATCGAGATCGGACAGGCGCATTCCGCACAGCTCGCTGACCCGCAGGCCGTGTAAGTAGCACATCTGAATAAGGCAATAATCGCGCTCAAAATGGATACCTCTGTCCGCTGCAAGCAGTATCTGTCCCACTTCATGGCGAGTGAGATGCTTTCGTTTTTCAGGCATTCGCCTTTGCTCCTTATTAAAATAATAATGAAAAAAAACAGGCCAGAACTGCCTACACAGTCCTGGCCTGAGCCAGAGAATACCATCAGAATCGCTAATCGGGTGATGACGCAGAACTCAACATTTTTTACGAGCAGTCGACTGTTTATGCAGTGAACGTCATGACAAAACGCCGCGTCTGGCAGACGAAATCTCTGTTGCCGAACGGGGTGAAACAGACGTGGCCGGGGTTATCTGCAGCGCCGGAGAAGGGCCATATTTAGTCAATCAGACCCTGAAAAGCACAACGGGCCGTTAAGCCCGTTGCCGTCAAAGTTAGCGCAGTTCTTTTATCCTCGCCCGCTCGGCCTGCATTCGATAAAGTTCGTATCGCTCCCGGAACCATGCTTGTTGTTCATCACTCATATTGCCGGTCACGGCAGCAACATCAATCTCCTGGCCCAGGGCGTGCATACGGGCAAAACTGCGTGCCAGAAAATCAAAATTCTTCAGTGCGTATATTTCTTGTCGGTTCATCGCATATCCCTCCAGTCATTGAATTTGCTGTTCAAGGTCATATGCTTTTCTGATTTCAGTATCCGCCCGGGAAAGATCGTTTTTTGAGCAATGCGTGCGCCTTTGCTTGCCCGCCCTCTCATTTCCGGAATGCTTTACAAAGGCTATCGACACGCATGCTGTTCGGAATAATACGTCTCTCTCATTTTTATCCCTTTCTCCTGCTACGCTTTTCCTATAACAAAAAAACGCAGGAAGGATGTCGATGAAGAAGATCGCGATTATAGGCGCGGGGCCTACCGGTATTTACACTTTTTATTCACTTCTCAGGAGTCAAACCCCTCTCGCTGTCACCGTGTTTGAAAAAGCAGACCAGGCTGGTGTGGGCATGCCCTACAGCGACGAGGACAATTCGCGGCTGATGTTGGCTAATATCGCCAGTATCGAGATCCCGCCGCTCTTTATAACCTACCTGGACTGGCTCAGGACGCAAAGCCAGACACATCTCACACGCTACGGCGTGGATAAATCGACGCTGCATGAACGACAGTTTTTGCCGCGCATTCTGCTGGGCGAGTACTTTCGCGACCGCTTTTTAGCCATTGTGCAAGAAGCGCAGCGCCGCGGATTCGATGTCCAGGTGCATGAATCCGCCCCGGTTACCGACCTTGATGTCCGGGAAGACGGCGTGACCCTCTGCGTCAATGACGCCCCCTTTGACGATAAATTTGATCTCGCGGTTATCGCCACCGGCCACGTCTGGCCCGAAGACGATGAAGCATCAAAAACATTCTTCCCGAGCCCGTGGTCGGGCCTGATGGACGCCAAAATTCCGCCCTGCCGTGTCGGGATTATGGGCACCTCGCTCAGCGGGCTGGATGCGGCCATGGCGGTGGTGATCCAGCATGGACGCTTTGTTGACGACAGGTTTGAGCTGGACGACAAAAGCCAGGATCTGAAAATTGTGCTGATGTCGCGCACGGGCATTCTGCCCGAGGCGGATTTTTACTGCCCTATCCCCTATGAACCGCTGTCGATCCTGACCGACGCGGCTGCCGACGCCGAAATCGCAAAAGGCCCGGAGGGATTGCTCGACCGGATTTTTGCCCTGATGGTCAGGGAACTTGAACAGGCCGACCCGCAGTGGAGCGAGGCGATTGCCCTGAATACGCTGGATCCCGATACTGTTTTTGATGCCTGGTTCGCCGATCGCAAACGTCACGATCCCTTCTCGTGGGCGGAGGATAACCTTCGCGAGGTAGAGCGAAACAAACGCGATAAACGCACCGTTGCCTGGCGCTACACCGTCCTGCGGCTGCATGAGGTGGTTCAGGAAGTGGTGCATCATCTGGATGACCGGGACGCAGAACGATTCAAGCGGGGGCTGGCGCGGGTGTTTATTGATAATTATGCAGCCATCCCCTCTCAGTCGATTCGCAGGCTGCTGGCCCTTCGGGAAGCGGGGATCATCAGCGTGCTGGCGCTTGGCGAGGATTACGACCTGGATATCGGGAGCGATCAAACCGCCATCAGAACCGGCGAGACCACCTACCGCTTCGACGTGTTCATTGATGCTCGCGGGCAAAAGCCCCTCAAAACGAAGGATCTGCCCTTCCCTTCGCTGCGCAAACAGCTGCTGGCAACGGGGGATGAGATACCGGACGTTGGAGAGGACTATACCCTGCGCGCGCCCGAGGCACTACGCGGGCGGATTGCGTTTGGAGCGATACCGTGGCTCATGCACGACCATCCCTTTGTTCAGGGGCTGGCAGAAAGCGCAGAGATGGGTGAAGCGATGGCAAAAGCGGTGTCGCAACCGGCAGTGCGATCGCGCAAGAAATTGCAGTTTGTAGAGAACTAACAGGGCTTCCGTGCCCTTTGATGGCTGATTACTCGAAGAATACGCTCGGGTTTTCAGACAATGACACGAAGGTTTTGGTGTCTTTATCAAGGGCACGAATATCGCCGCTCTCGATATCATACACCCAGCCGTGCAGGCGAATGGCGTTGTTGCGCAGCCCGACCGCCACCGACGGGTGGGTTTTGATGTTGCTCAGCTGGGCAAAGACGTTTTCCTGCACCATCGCGTTCACTTTATCGATCGGGCGCTCCCAGCTTTTCTTCTCGACGACCGCTTTAGCGGCATCGGAATAGCGCAGCCAGTGCGAAACGGCAGGCATTGGCTCCAGGTTGGCGTTATCGGCAATCGCCTTCATTGCACCACAGTTGGAGTGACCGCAGATCACGATGTCGGTTACGCCCAGCGCCACAACTGCATACTCAATCGTGGCAGACACGCCGCCAGGCTCTGGCCCGAACGGCGGCACGATGTTGCCAGCATTACGAATGACAAAAAGCTGTCCCGGCTCTTGCTGCGTAACCAGTTCCGGGACCAGACGGCTGTCGGAGCAAGAGATGAACAGCGCTTTGGGATTCTGACTGGACGCTAAACTGCGGAAGAGCTCTTTACGTTGCGGGAAAATCTCTTTTTGAAAGCTGAGAAAACCTTCAATGATATGTTGCATAGCCATTTCTCTTTTATCTGTTTTAGTTTAGGTATGATCGCGATCACACTCGTAAAGTTAACCACCGCGCTTTAGTCCAGACAAGCAATATATTTCTGGCCCGACCGCTGCACAATCTCATCCGCTTTCGCCAGTACGTTCTGCCCTTCAAACGCGCCATAAAGACGCTGATAACGTTTGCCCATCAGCCGGTCCGTCACCTGCGCTACGGTTGCAGCAGGCAGCGGAAGCATGTTGGGGTAGCTCCACATAAACGAGACGGCGGTTTGACCTGGGGTGACCTGAAGAATGTCTCCGGCCAGTAAAACCCCGTCGCCGTCCTGCCAGTGCAGCACCGTGCCCCCGGCAAAGTGTCCGCCAAGGCGCAGAAGCGTGACCGACGGCGCGATCTCCAGCGCGTCGCCTTCCCAGAAGTGGAGCGCCGGGCTGTCGCGCATTACCCATTCGCGGTCGCTGGCATGGAGATAAACCGGGGCATCAAAGGCCTCGGCCCAGTCCTGCATCGTCGTGTAGTAATGAGGATGCGAGATCGCGATGGCGCTGATGCCGCCGAGCGCCGTGACCAGCGATCGGGTAGCCGGATCAAGGTTCGCGATGCAATCCCAGAGAATATTGCCGTGGGCGGTCCGCAACAGGAATGCCCGCTGGCTGATGGCAAATGCCGGAACGGTTTTCAGGGCCAGCAACTGCGGCTCCAGCTGCTGCCATTTGTTGGTGTGCGTTGCGGTGACGCTGTCAAAATCCATCCATGCCTGCCCGGTAGCCGGAACGTACTGGCGTTCATCTTCGCAAATCGGGCATCTGTCAGGCTGGCGATCGTAAGAGGTGCCGCAGGTTTTACAGAGCGTAATCATCAGGTTTCCTCAGCGATAAACCACTGAGTATGGCAGGGATTATTCTTATGTGCTGCACGGTACATTGCAGGCGCATTTTGCCCTATACTCTGCCAGTATCAAAAACTGAACCAGGCAGGTGTCCTATGGAAATTGATCTCGATAACTTAGTGTTTAACGGGCTGGATGAAGCAGAAGAGCGTAACGCGGAACGTCTTGATGACGCGGACAAAAAGGCCCAGGCGATTGTCGCCGACGATGACTGCGGCGACGCCTGCAAGATCTGATGAGAAAGCACCGGTGACCCGGTGCTTTTTTTATTATCGTTTCATCCCTTAATTTTCAGGGACATGCTTGAATCCGCTCAGCATTAACATGATGCTCTCGTCCGACGAGGCCGGCTGGAACTGATAGTGATTCCCCTGCCGATCGCCCCCGATATACCATGAAATTTCCGTTTTGCCTTCGGCCAGCGCCTTGCGTACGGCTTTGTCCACATCGACCATGCGATACTCGCGCGAATGGTTTAGATAGAGCACGGCATCAGACCGGTAGTTACACGCCGGGCGCGAGGTCCAGCGCACGGTGGCCGGATCCCAGTCGTTGCTGGCCGGGTAGAAGAAGATCTGATCGGCACCGTTGGTCTCAACCTTCCCGCCGAAGATCCGCACGCGATACTTGAACTGCGAGGCGTCCTGGCCTGCTGGCAGCGGTGGGATTTTAAATTTCACCAGCGACAGGGTTTCGGCGTTGCGGGTGCGCCCGCCGTTCTGCCAGTTATCCTGAACCAGTAGCACCTGCGGCGCAGGCTGGGACGCGTCAGGCTCCTGACTGCTAAGCCAGACGTTCGCTTTCGGTATGGAATAGCCGTAAGGCACGGTGGTACCGCAGTCCATTCCCCGGTTCATACACCGGTCAGTCATAAAACGCGCCCCCTCTTCGGTCCAGCCGTTCATAAAGTCGGCATGGGCCGTGTACAGGCTGCCCCAGCGCTCCTCACGCTCGTTACCGTGCATGATCGGATCCATAGACAATTGCACTTTTGTGGTGTCCAGGGAGGTGATGGTCGGGAGTACCCAGGCCACGTTCATATTGACGGTGGGGATCTTCACCGGGAACCCGCTCGGGCAGGCGCCTTTGATGTCGTAGGTGGCATTCGCGAGACCGTGAACCGGCTTCAGGTTGACGCCATCCCAGCAGTTCGGAAACTGTATGCCAATATTAAACTGTACCGCATCCTTCGCTTTACGCAGGCCGCACGTTTCCCCCACCTTGTTGCTGTAGCCTTTGCCGTTCGCGCAAAGGAACGTGATGTGTGGGTTGGGCGCCGCGCCGTGGTGGTCTCCCGCCAGCAGCGACAGCCCCGCCGGGAAAGGTGAAAGCGGCCAGGTATCGACGTGTGAGGCCTGATAGTAGGTTTTTTGGTAGGCCGGTTTCACCACCGTGCCGTCCGGCAGGCGCAGCGACGGCACCCAGTAGGCCGAGCTGTCGGCTTTGTTATCGCAGGTTGTCTCTTCGTGCTGGCGCAGCGTTTCACGGGTAGAGGCCGCGTCGGTATGCCTGTTGCCAAAGAAGTCGTGCAGCATGGCCTGGTTGGGCATGCCGTACATCATGATCGCATCGTCGCCGAGCGTGTGGGAATAACTGCACTCCACGTGCGCCTGGGGGGCAGCATGAGCGGCGTGCATGGCAAACAGTAAAGCGGGGGCAGAAAGGGCTGTAGTGAGCGTGGTCCGTTTCATCATTTTCTCCATGAAATGAAAGGACCTATTGGTAACAAAAGCCGCCTGATTCACCGAGCGATTCACCGCCCGTTTTTCCGCGCCAAAGTGCTTTACACGGGCGTTTTAGCCCAGTTCAGGGCCAGGTTGCGCGCGGTGCCGTTGAGCGTGCGGGAACCACGCCGGGACAAACCTCAGCCGGCCAGGGCTTTCACCACTGTTTCCATCGCCTGGGTGGTCAGTTCGCTGCGTTTCACGCGCTGGTTCGCGAGTGCGGTACGCAGCACGCCGGCAATCACAATATGCTTCGGCTCCTGGCCCAGATCGCGCATCTCAAGAACGACCTTCCCCACCACCCGGCACATCTCCTGATACAGCGCTTCGTCTTTGGTCACATTGCCCATCGTCATCACTCCGTTGCCCTAAACGGCCAGCTTAAATGATTCATCGGCTGGATACAAAAAAAGCCCGGCGAGACGTTCACCGGGCTTCATCTGTTTAATCAACGCATCAGTTATTAACGGGGATCACCGCGCCTTTATATTTGGTGCGGATCCAGTCCTGAATCTCTTTGGAGTGCAGCACGTCCACCAGCGCAACGATATCTTTTTTCTTCTCGTCACCGCGATGCACGGTGATGATATTGGCGTACGGGTTGTTCTCACCGCTCTCGACTGCAATCGGGTCGTGAACCGGATCAAGGCCAGCGTCGATGGCGTAGTTGGCGTTAATCACCACCGCCGCGCCTTCGTCGTTGTTGTACATCTGCGGCAGCAGAGAAGCTTCTACGTTAGGCGTAAACTGCAGCTTTTTCGGGTTCTCCACGATATCGCTGATGCGCGCAGTCACTTTGTCGATGCCCGGCTTCAGCTTGATCACGCCCTCTTTCTCGAAGATGGAGAGGATGCGCCCCTCTTCAGACACCGCGTCGCGCATGATAATTTTGCCGCCTTCCGGCAGATCCTTCAGCGATTTGTATTTTTTCGAGTAGATGCCGATTGGCTCAATGTGGATCGCGCCCGCGCTGACAAAATCGTAATCCTTGTCGCCCGCGTGATCTTTCAGCACGCTGTTAAGATAGGGAATATGCTGGAAGTAGTTAGCATCGATGTCGCGCCCCGCCAGCGCGGTGTTAGGCAGAATGTAGTCCTGGAACGGTTTGATCTCCAGATCGATACCCTGCTTCGCCAGGATCGGCTTCGCCTGCTCCAGAATTTCCGCGTGCGGTGTATTGGATGCGCCCACGGTCAGCGTGTCGGCCCACGAGGCGAAGCTCAGGGCGCTCAGGGTGGCGGCGGCGATCAGCGTCAGCGTTTTTTTCATGATATGGTTCCTGTGTGTTATTAGAGATTATCTTTTGTCTAACAGTGAAGTAATGACATCGCCGCAGAACTGGATAATGAAAACGATGATCAAAATGGTCACCGTTGCCACCAGCGTGACGTCACCGTGGTTGCGCTGGAATCCTTCCAGATAGGCCAGGTTTCCCAACCCGCCGGCACCAATCACTCCCGCCATCGCGCTGTAGCTCACCAGCGCGATGAGCGTCACTGTGATACCTGAAACCAGTGCGGGTGATGATTCCGGGAGTAAAACCCGAAACACTAACGTGCTCAGCCGGGCTCCCATGGAACGCGTGGCTTCGATTACCCCTTTGTCCACTTCGCGCAGGGCAATCTCAACCAGACGCGCATAGAAAGGTGCCGCGCCAACAATCAGAGCAGGCAGCGCCGCGTTGGCCCCGAGAATGGTGCCGACAATCGTTTTCGTGAACGGGATCAGCAGTACGATCAGAATGATGAACGGGATAGAGCGGAACACGTTCACCACAATCGAGATCACGCTGTAGACCGTACGGTTCTGAAACAGCCCGCCGCGCGCGGTTAAAAACAGCGCCAGGCCAAGCACGATGCCCAGCACAAACGTCGCCACCCCGGACAGCGCCGTCATGTACAGGGTCTCCTGGGTTGCAGACCAGAGCTGGTCCCACTTCAGATGCGGAAAGAGATTCTCAGCCATGCTTCACGACCTCGCCTTCAATATCGCTGTGCTGCAAATCGGCGAGGATATTGTTCAGTTGTTCATCGGATGCCACCACGTGCACCCACAGTTGTCCAAATACCCCGTGGGCGGTTTGGGTCATTTTTCCGTGCAGAATATTAAACGGCAGGCCGTAGCGCAGGGTCAGTTCGCCCACAACCGGACGGTGCGTGCTGTGCCCGGTGAAGGTCAGCCTGATCACCGTGCCCTCCAGCGCGTTCGCCAGTTCGGCATTAAAGCTTTCATCCTCGGCGTACTGGCTCACCTGACGGACAAACTGTTGGGTAATCGGCTGCTGCGGATGCGTAAAGACGCTCAGGACCTCTCCCTCTTCCACCACTTTGCCGTTTTCCATCACCGCCACGCGGTCGCAAATTTTGCGCACCACGTGCATTTCGTGGGTGATCAGCACGATGGTCAGCTTAAAGCGACGGTTAATGTCCGAAAGCAGATCGAGGATCTGATCGGTGGTCTGCGGATCAAGCGCAGAGGTGGCCTCATCGCACAAGAGCACGTCAGGGTTATTCGCCAGCGCACGGGCGATGCCGACACGCTGTTTTTGACCGCCGCTCAGCTGAGACGGATAGGCATTTTCGCGCCCCTTCAGCCCAACCAGCTCTACCAGTTCGGCCACGCGAGCCTTGATCCGGGCTTTAGGGACACCCGCAATTTGCATCGAAAAGGCGATATTCTCATTCACCGTACGCGACCACAGCAGGTTGAAGTGCTGGAAAACCATGCTGATTTTCAGGCGTGCCTGTCGCAGCGCTTCGCCTTTTGCGGCGGAAATATCCTGCCCGTTGATGGTCACGCTACCGACGCTTGGCTTTTCAAGGCCATTGAGCAGGCGAATTAAGGTACTTTTCCCCGCGCCGCTGTAGCCGATAATGCCGTAAATTTGGCCCTGCTCCACCGTCAGATTGACGTTATCAACCGCCGTGAGCGCCACCTTTCCGTTGTCAAAAATCTTCGAAATGTTCCTGAGTACTATCATTCTTATTCTGATCCGTTCCGCATTTAGCGGTTTAGCAGTATGGATGTCCAAAAGAGAGTAAACAGCCGTTATCAACTTTGAAATGACCAAAATGGAATGTCTTATAACCTGATGAAATAAGAGGCGCAGCTACAGCCTGCGAGCCTGTTAGATGAATTTCAGCAATTGATTTCTGGCGAATGCATATACCGCCGCGCTCAGCCGGCAAAATCGGCTATTTTTAGCGCAAAACAGGTCGATTTGGCCATCCTCACTTCCAGAGCACTTTACGTCTTGCTGTCTTTCCCCCCCGAAACGGTATGAATATTCCTTTCTGTCATAACTGGCAGTGAAAGGTTCTTTATTGAGAAAATTTCAGGGTCCTATCATCCGGTCATGAAATCCTGAAAGGACATGACCATGACGATTTACCATTCCGTTACCGACCTGATTGGCCAGACGCCCGTCATCCAGCTGCACAAACTCGATACCGGCCCCTGCTCGTTGTTTCTCAAGCTGGAAAACCAGAACCCCGGCGGCTCGATTAAAGATCGCGTGGCGCTGTCGATGATCGCGGAAGCCGAGCGCAGCGGCCTGTTGCAGCCCGGCGGCACGATTATTGAGGCCACTGCCGGGAATACGGGGCTGGGCCTGGCGCTGATTGCGGCGCAAAAAGGCTATGCGCTGATTCTGGTTGTGCCGGACAAAATGAGTCGTGAAAAGATATTCCACCTGCGTGCGCTGGGCGCACAGGTGGTGCTCACCCGTTCAGACGTGAATAAAGGCCACCCGGCCTACTATCAGGATTACGCCCAACGTCTGGCGGACGAATTGCCCGGTGCGTTTTATATCGACCAGTTTAATAATCCAGCCAACCCGCTGGCGCACCGCACCACGACCGCACCGGAGCTGTTTGAGCAGCTTAATGGCAACATCGACGCCATTGTCGTTGGCGTTGGCTCCGGCGGAACGCTGGGTGGCCTGCAGGCATGGTTTGCCGAACACTCTCCTCACACCGAGTTCGTGCTGGCGGATCCCGCCGGGTCGGTTCTGGCCGATCAGGTTGAGACCGGGCGCTATCAGGATGCCGGCGCCTGGCTGGTCGAGGGGATTGGCGAAGACTTTATTCCCCCGCTGGCCCACATTGAGGGGGTGAACCGCGCCTGGCGCATCAGCGATCGCGAGGCTTTTGCCACCGCGCGCGACCTGCTGAAAACAGAGGGCATTCTGGCCGGTTCCTCCAGCGGCACGCTGCTCGCCGCCGCGCTGAAATATTGCCAGGCACAGTCCTCGCCCAAACGCGTGGTGACCTTTGCCTGCGACAGCGGCAATAAATATCTCTCAAAAATGTTTAACGATGACTGGCTGCGCCAGCAGGGGTTGATCTCGCGCCCTGCGGCTGGCGACCTGTCCGACTACATTGCCCTGCGGCACGACGAGGGTGCAACGGTGACTGTCGCACCGGATGACACGCTCTCCACCGTGCTGGCGCGAATGCGCCTGTATGACATCTCCCAGCTTCCGGTCATGGAGAATGGCCGGGTCGTTGGCATCATTGATGAGTGGGATCTGCTGCGCCATATCGGAGGGGATGGCGATCGTTTCGCGCTACCCGTCACCCGGGCCATGACGCGACAGGTTGAGTTTCTCGATAAACACGCCCCTGACAGCGCCCTGTTCAACATCTTCGACCGCGGTCTGGTCGCTGTCATTACTGACAACGACCGTTTTTTAGGGCTGATCACGCGCAGCGACGTTCTGACCACCTGGCGCAACCGCCTGTCACAATAAAGGAATAAACGATGAAAAATCTGGCCACCCTCAGCGTTCACAGCGGCGAGTTTCGCGACGAGCACGGCGCGGTCATGCCGCCGATTTACGCCACGTCCACGTTTGCACAACCGTCGCCGGGCGAGCACACCGGCTATGAGTATTCCCGCAGCGGTAACCCGACCCGCCACGCGCTGGAAACCGCGATTGCCGGGCTTGAAGGCGGTTCGCGGGGCTACGCGTTTGCGTCCGGCCTCGCGGCGATTTCGACCGTGCTTGAGCTTCTGGATAAAGACAGCCATATCATCGCCATTGATGACGTTTACGGCGGCACCTGGCGCCTGATAGAAAACGTGCGCAAGCGCAGCGCCGGGCTGCAGGTGAGCTGGGTAAAACCCGGCGACCTGGCGGCTATCGAAGCCGCGATCCGGCCCCAGACGCGCATGGTCTGGGTAGAAACACCGACCAATCCGCTGTTAAAGCTGGCCGATCTGGCGGCGATAGCGGACATTGCGCGTCGTCATGGCGTTATCAGCGTGGCGGATAACACCTTTGCCTCACCGGTGATCCACCGTCCGCTGGCGTCCGGATTTGATATCGTGGTGCACTCAGCCACCAAATATCTCAACGGCCATTCGGACGTGGTGGCCGGGCTGGCGGTGGTGGGCGATAACCCGGCGCTGGCCGAACAGCTGGGCTTCCTGCAAAACGCCGTTGGCGGCGTTCTGGATCCGTTCAGCAGTTTCCTGACCCTGCGCGGCATCCGTACCCTTTCGCTGCGCGTCGAGCGCCACTCAATCAACGCACTGGCCGTGGCCCAATGGCTGGAGCAGCACCCGCAGGTTGAGAGCGTATTTTACCCGGGGCTGGCGTCACACCCGCAGTATGAACTTGCCCGTCGCCAGATGGCGCTGCCCGGCGGCATGATTTCGCTGGTGGTTAAAGGCGATGCGCAACGCGCGACAGAGGTCATCCGCAAACTGAAACTGTTTACGCTTGCCGAAAGTTTGGGCGGCGTGGAGAGTCTGGTCAGCCAGCCCTACAGCATGACGCACGCCTCTATCCCTCTTGAGCAGCGTCTGGCTAACGGGATCGTCCCGCAGCTTATCCGCCTGTCGGTGGGGATAGAGGACGCGCAGGATTTGATCGCCGACCTCGACCAGGCGCTGACTCTTTAAGCAATACGCGGCAGGTGTTGCACCTGCCGCCATAAGATGTCATTTCACCTTAACGCATTGATAACAATCTTATGTGAAACTGCAAAGATTGTTTTTGAAACGCTGTTTCCATTTTCCTTTTACCTCCCTTTCAGCGTATAATGCGCGCCAAATCCCTGGTGAATGGTTTCAGCGCTTGGAAGACAAAAAACCACGTACAACTTTTCCTCTCTCCCGTTGGGCTGTCACACAGGCACACTTTCTTCTGCACGCTCATTTGATGTCTCCTATCCTTAGTGCGTGTCATATACTCTTTTGCAACACAGGTTTGACTCCGCGGCGGTGCGCCCCCGGAGCGAGATTTCCATATCCTTCCCAACTTAAAGACTAAGACTGTCATGAAAAAGACGAAAATTGTTTGCACCATCGGCCCAAAAACCGAATCTGAAGAGATGCTGAGCAAAATGCTGGACGCCGGCATGAACGTTATGCGTCTGAACTTCTCTCACGGTGACTATGCTGAGCACGGTCAGCGTATCCAGAACTTGCGCAACGTGATGAGCAAGACCGGCAAAAAAGCCGCAATCCTGCTGGACACCAAAGGTCCTGAAATCCGTACTATCAAGCTGGAAGGCGGTAACGACGTTTCCCTGAAAGCGGGTCAGACCTTCACCTTCACCACCGACAAGTCTGTTGTCGGCAACAGCGAAACCGTTGCGGTAACCTATGAAGGCTTCACCAGCGATCTGTCCGTTGGCAACACCGTTCTGGTGGACGACGGCCTGATCGGCATGGAAGTGACCGCTATCGAAGGTAATAAAGTTATCTGTAAAGTGCTGAACAACGGCGACCTGGGCGAAAACAAAGGCGTTAACCTGCCGGGCGTTTCCATCGCGCTGCCAGCACTGGCTGAAAAAGACAAGCAAGACCTGATCTTCGGCTGCGAGCAAGGCGTTGACTTCGTGGCAGCGTCCTTTATCCGTAAGCGTTCCGACGTGGTGGAAATCCGTGAGCACCTGAAAGCGCACGGCGGCGAGAAGATTCAGATCATCTCCAAAATTGAAAACCAGGAAGGCCTGAACAACTTCGACGAAATCCTCGAAGCGTCTGACGGCATCATGGTTGCACGTGGTGACCTGGGCGTTGAAATCCCGGTTGAAGAAGTTATCTTCGCGCAGAAGATGATGATCGAGAAATGCGTTCGCGCGCGCAAAGTGGTTATCACCGCGACGCAGATGCTGGACTCCATGATCAAAAACCCACGCCCTACCCGCGCAGAAGCAGGCGACGTGGCGAACGCCATCCTCGACGGTACCGACGCAGTCATGCTGTCCGGTGAGTCTGCAAAAGGGAAATACCCGCTGGAAGCCGTTAGCATCATGGCGACCATCTGCGAGCGTACTGACCGCGTGATGACCAGCCGTCTGGACTTCAACAACGACAGCCGTAAACTGCGCATCACCGAAGCAGTGTGCCGCGGTGCGGTAGAAACCGCCGAAAAACTGGACGCGCCGCTGATCGTTGTGGCAACCCAGGGCGGTAAATCTGCTCGTGCAGTGCGTAAATACTTCCCGGACGCCACCATCCTGGCGCTTACCACTAACGAAACGACTGCGCGTCAGCTGGTGCTGAGCAAAGGCGTTGTGGCGCATCTGGTGGAAGAAATCGCATCAACTGACGATTTCTACATCCAGGGTAAAGAACTGGCGCTGCAAAGCGGTCTGGCACAGAAAGGCGACGTTGTGGTAATGGTTTCTGGTGCGCTGGTCCCAGCGGGCACCACTAACACCGCATCTGTTCACGTGCTGTAATAATTCCCGAACGAATTAATTTTGATTAAAGCGCCCCACGGGGCGCTTTTTTTATTCCTGTCTTTAGCCCTGTCTAATCAAAAAGCAAATCGGGTTTTTCTATTTAATCGCCAATTATCTAAGATGAATCCGATGAAAAATGCCTTTTTTAACATAGCTTTTTCGACAAAAATGCCAAATACGATGCTTCTTTGAGCGAACGATCAAAAATAGGCGCATTCCCAACAAAAAAATATTCTCAACCTAAAAAAGTTTGTGTAATACTTGTAACGCTACATGGAGATTAACTCAATCTAGAGGGTATTAATAATGAATCGTACTAAACTGGTACTGGGCGCGGTAATCCTGGGTTCTACTCTGCTGGCAGGTTGCTCCAGCAACGCTAAAATCGATCAGCTGTCTTCTGACGTTCAGACTCTGAACGCTAAAGTTGACCAGCTGAGCAACGACGTGAACGCAATGCGTTCTGACGTTCAGGCTGCTAAAGACGACGCAGCTCGCGCTAACCAGCGTCTGGACAACCAGGCTACTAAATACCGTAAGTAATAGTACCTGTTAATAAAATGGCGCACATTGTGCGCCATTTTTTTTGCCTTTTCCAGACTACTGCGTCACCTTCTCTCCCTCGCGCTCTGCAACCGCATCTGACCCCCGGCTATTTTGCACCGATAACACGTTTGTGCTCGCGGACGTGCCGCTCGCCGTTGACACGGCAACCGGTATCCCGGCCCGGCGTGACAACGCTTTATCAATAAGCGCTTTATCATTGCCCGCCTGCGCCACAAAGGTCGCAAAATCCGCTGAGTGGCTTATCGCTACGGTTTGCGGGTCCTCCCCTTCCTGCTGCGCCAGCGGACGGTGAACCTCGATGTAACGCCTGCCGTCTGGCTCCACGGCGAATTTGACCGGCTCGTTGATAATCTGGACCCGCGTGCCGACGCGCACCTGTTCGAACAGCGCTTTAATATCCGGGGCATTCATGCGCATACAGCCGGAACTGACGCGCAGACCGACGCTATTTGGCGCGCTGGTACCGTGGATGAGATATTCACCGTTACCGATGCCTAAACGCAGTGCAAAGCGTCCCAGTGGGTTATTTGGCCCTGCGGGTACGACAGGCGGCAGTTTAATGCCCTGCGCCAGTGAGCGTGCTCTGATGCCCGCCGTTGGCGTCCAGGTAGGATTGGGGATTTTCTGGCTCACGCGCGTGGTACTGACCGGCGTTTCCAGCCCCAGCTGGCCGATGCCAAGCGGATAGACCTCTACCCTGTTTTCATCCGGCGGGAAGTAATAGAGCCGCAGCTCTGCCAGGTTCACCACAATCCCCTCGCGCGGGGTGTCCGGTAGCAGCATTTGAGACGGTATAGTGATTACCGTGCCCGGCGCGGGGTTCACCGGTGCAATGGTATTATTGGTCTCAAGGATCAGCTGTGCGGCGGTGTTAAACCGTCGCGCAATGTCCTGCAGTTTATTATCGCCCTCCTGAATGGTGTACGTTTGATTTTGGCCAATAAGCCTGCTGCCGACGGGCGGCAAAGGGTAATCCACCGCACGGGCCGTATTAAGGGCACCGAGCGAACCTAAAAGTATAAGAGTAATGAAAGACGCGCGCTTCATGCTGAGATTCCTTATTCACTGACAGAACGCCAGAAAGCTGAAAAACCAGCGAGGCGGGAACCACCTCGCGAAACAGAATGAATGCTGTCCTGTAAGTCTAGCTAATGATTGCGGCTTTAGCGCGGATGGCGCGGATCATCGCTTCCAGACCCTGGGAGCGTGACGGGGTGAGATGCTGCGTGAGCGCCATTTTTTCAAACCACGGGCGCACGTCAAAGGCGACGATATCCTGAGGAGACATCTGGTGATAGAGAATAAACACGACGGCGATAAGCCCTTTTACAATGGCGGCATCGCTGTCACCCTGTAGCTCAATAACGCCGTCGCTATTCTGGTGCATCACAATCCACACCTGGCTCTGACAGCCCTGAATAATATTATCAGGGTTATGGGCCTCTTCACCGAGCGGCGGCAAACGCTGTCCCAGCTCAATAATATAGAGATACTTCTCTTCCCAGTTTGCGCAACGCCCGAAGTTACGCAGCAGTTTTTCTTTGTCCGGCAGTTCTGCCATGTTTCGCCTCTTTGTTAACCCAGCAGCTGATGAATGCGCTTCAGCCCAGCCACCAGTCTGTCGACCTCTTCCATCGTGTTATACATTACCAGCGATGCCCGGCACATTGCCGGCACCTGGTACCACTCCATCAGCGGCATAGCGCAGTGATGTCCGGTACGTACCGCCACGCCGTAATTATCAAGGAAGCTCCCCACATCATAGGCGTGGTGTTTCCCCAGATTAAAGGCGATAACGCCCTGGCGGTTGGCTGGGCCGTATAACGTCAGGTCCGGCACGTTGGCAAGCTCCTGTAACGCATAATGCATCAGCAGCTGTTCATATTCATGAATTGCCTCAAGGCCGATGGCCGAGACGTAAGATAACGCCGCTCCCAGGCCGATAATCCCGCCGGTGTTGGGCGTCCCCGCCTCAAAGCGCCACGGCGCACGGGCGTAGGTGGTGCCCTGCGTCAGGCTGACGGTGGCGATCATCGACCCGCCCCCTTCCCACGGCGGCATGGCCTGCAAAATATCTTCTTTGACGTACAGCACGCCAATACCGGTAGGCCCGTAAAGCTTATGGGCGGAGAAGACGTAGAAATCGCAATCCAGCGCCTGCACATCCACCGCGTGGTGCATCACCGCCTGGGCACCATCTATCAACACCTTCGCGCCCACCTGATGCGCCTTCGCAACGATCTCCGCTACCGGGTTCTCGGTGCCCAGCACGTTAGAGACCTGCGTCACCGCCACCAGCCGCGTGCGCTCGTCCAGCAGTGCGTCAAGCTGCGCCAGCTGAAGCGTGCCATCGTCATGCAGCGGGACCACGCGCAGCTCTGCACCGACGCGCTCGCAGAGCATCTGCCACGGCACGATATTGGCATGGTGCTCCATCCGGGTGATGATGATGTTATCACCCGCGTGCACCTGCGCGCTGCCCCAGCTGTTAGCCACCAGGTTGATCCCTTCGGTGGTGCCGCGCACAAAGACCAGCTCTTCCGGCGAGCGGGCGTTGAGGAACGCAGCGGCCTGAGTACGCACGTTTTCCATGCTTTGAGTGGCTTCGGCGCTAAGCGTGTGAATGCCACGATGCACGGCGGCATAGCCGTGGCGGTAGAACCCGGCTTCAGCGTCAATGACCTGATTGGGCTTCTGGGCACTGGCCGCGCTGTCGAGATAGGCCAGCGGCAGACCGTTGACTTCACGGGTCAGGACCGGGAAATCAGCCCGGATTTTTTCTACGGGAAAACTCATGCCTCGCCTCCAGGCAGACGCTGGCCAATACGAGTCAGGACCTGCTGTTTGAGTATGCCGTCGCGCAGGGCTTCCGTCAGCTCCGCGGCAAAGGCATAGATAATCATCTTCTGCGCGGCCTGCTGGTCAATGCCGCGCGAGCGCAGATAGAACATCTGTTCGTCGTCAATCCGCCCGACCGTTGCGCCGTGGCTGCATTTGACGTCATCGGCGTAGATCTCCAGTTGCGGCTTGGTATCCACCTCCGCCAGACGGCCCATCAGCAGGTTGTTGTTGGTCATCTGCCCGTCGGTCTTGATCGCGTGCTGCGCCACGTTGATCAGGCCATTAAACACCGCACGCCCTTTATCGCTGACGATGGTTTTATGCAGCTGGCGGCTGTTACAGTAGCCTTTGTTGTGCTCAAGCCAGGTACGCGTGTCGCACACTTCTGATTTCACCGGCATCGCCAGGCTGTTGATGCGCAGGGTGGTGTTTTCACCGTTAAGCTGCGTGCTGGTGTTGTGTCTTAGCACCGCGCCGCCGAGCAGGAAGCTGTGGCTGTCGGCCGCGCCGTCTGGCCCCAGCGCAATGTCGTTATGAGCAAAGTGATGGCTCACCGGGTTTTCAAACGCCAGCTTGATGTGGTGAAGCTGGGCGTTCGCGGCCACGTTCATGGTCAGGCGCGCCCCGGTGAAATGGCGGGTATCGTTCAGGCTGACATAATGCTCGATGACCGTCGCCTCCGCCCCTTCCGCCAGCTCAACGTGGTGACGATAGTGCGCCGTGTTGATCTCATCGCCGTCCAGCCCCTGGGTGATGTGCATCAGCAGTAGCGGTTTGTCAGGGCGCTGGTTACGCCTGACGGAAATATGCGTCACGCTCTGCGCCAGGCTTTCGGTCAGGTGCAGGAAAACCTCAGGCTGCACGGGCGCATGCAGGTTCTGCCGATCGTTATTGATCGCCACCTCAAATCCGCTCTCCTGGGTGCTGTCGCTCAGTTCAGGTCGGAACTGCCCGTCAACAAAGACCAGACGCACCGCATCCAGGGTGAGCGCCAGCGCGTCGCGCTGCGCCGGGTGAACGTCAGCCAGGCGCGTGACAAATTCGCCCTTCAGCAGGCCATCGAGCGGGGTGTATTTCCAGTTCTCCTGCTTACGCGTCGGCAGGCCGAGGCGCAGCAGCTGCTGCAAATGGTGCTCAGCCTGTTCAGACCGGGTGTTGCCCTGCGCTTCAAACAGGCGGTGCCACTGCTGGAGAACATTACTGCTGTTCGGTAAGCCAGCCATAACCTTGCTCCTCCAGTTGTTTGACCAGCGTAAAATCGCCGGATTTCACAATACGTCCCTGATAGAGCACGTGCACAAAATCCGGTTTGATGTAGTCAAGAATGCGCTGGTAGTGGGTCACGATGATGAACGAGCGGTTGCCATCGCGCAGAGAGTTAACCCCGTCCGCCACAATTTTCAGGGCATCGATATCCAGGCCGGAGTCGGTCTCATCCAGAATGCAAAGTTCCGGTTCGAGCACCGCCATCTGCAGGATATCGTTACGCTTTTTCTCACCGCCGGAGAAGCCGACGTTGACCGAGCGGGTCAGCAGGTCTTCCGGCATTTTTAACAGCTTGATCTTCTCTTCCATCAGATCCTGGAAGTCAAAGCGGTCCAGCGCGTCGAGGCCGCGATACTTGCGTACCGCGTTGAGCGCGGTTTGCAGGAAGAACTGGTTGCTGACGCCGGGTATTTCCACCGGATACTGGAAGGCCATAAAAATGCCCTCGCCCGCCCGCTCTTCCGGCGACATCTCCAGAAGATCTTTGCCGTTAAACTCAACCGCGCCGTGGGTGACTTCGTAATCTTCTCGTCCTGCCAGCGTCGCAGAAAGCGTACTTTTCCCGGAGCCGTTTGGCCCCATGATGGCGTGGACTTCGCCCGGTTTGACGTTAAAGTTGAGACCGCGGAGGATCTCTTTATCTTCCACACTGACCTGTAAATCTTTAATGCTTAACATGTGCTTTCCTTAACCGACGCTGTGTTCAAGACTGATGGCGAGGAGTTTCTGGGCTTCAACGGCAAATTCCAGCGGCAGTTCAGAGAACACATCCTTGCAGAAGCCGTTCACAATCATCGAAATGGCATCTTCTTCGCTGATCCCACGCTGCAGGCAGTAGAAGAGCTGATCTTCCCCGATGCGCGAGGTTGTCGCCTCGTGCTCAAGCTGCGCGCTGTTGTTCCGGCACTCGACGTACGGGAAGGTGTGTGCCCCGCAGTCGGCACCGATCAGCATAGAGTCACACTGGGTAAAATTACGGGCGTTGGTCGCCGTCGGCATGATTTTCACCAGACCGCGATAGCTGTTCTGGCTGTGCCCGGCAGAGATGCCTTTCGAGATGATCGTCGATTTGGTATTTTTGCCGATATGGATCATCTTGGTGCCGGTATCCGCCTGCTGATGACCGCTGGTGAGCGCCACCGAGTAGAACTCGCCGATGGAGTTGTCCCCGCGCAAAATGCAGCTTGGGTATTTCCAGGTGATGGCCGAGCCGGTTTCCGACTGGGTCCAGGACATTTTGCTGTTCTGACCTTCGCACAGCGCACGCTTGGTGACGAAGTTCAGAATGCCGCCGGTATTGCCGTCCCCCGGGAACCAGTTTTGCACCGTGGAGTATTTCACTTCCGCGTCTTTGTGGATGATCACTTCCACGACCGCAGCATGAAGCTGGTAGCTGTCACGCACTGGCGCTGAGCACCCTTCAATATAGCTGACGTAACTGCCTTCATCGGCAACCAGGATAGTTCGTTCGAACTGACCGGTTTTCTCCGCGTTGATACGGAAATAGGTCGACAGCTCCATCGGGCAGCGCACCCCTTTCGGCACGTAAATAAAGGTGCCGTCGGAAGCCACCGCGGCGTTCAGGGCCGCAAAGAAGTTGTCGTTACTCGGCACCACGGTACCGATGTACTTTTTCACCAGCTCGGGGTGATCGTGAATCGCCTCGCCGAACGAGCAGAAGATGATCCCCTGTTCGCCCAGTTTTTCACGGTAGGTCGTCGCGACGGAGACGGAGTCAAAGATGGCGTCCACCGCCACCTCTTTGCCTTCGCGTACCGGTACCCCGAGCTGGTTGAATGCGTCTTCAACCTCTTTACTGAGGAAGCTATTGTCAGCGCCGGTTTGCTGGACCGCGCCAGGCTGAGAGGCGCAGGTGTCATCACAGCTGCCGCAGGACGGCGCGGAGTAGTAGCTGTAATCCTGATAGTTCAGCTTATCGTAGTGCGCTTTCAGCCAGTGCGGCTCCTCCATTTCCAGCCAGGCGCGAAACGCGCTCAGGCGGAATTCGAGCATCCACTCCGGCTCATTACGCTTGGCCGAAATGGCACGTACAACCTCTTCGTTGATGCCTTTCGCCAGCTCATCGGTCTGCAACTGCGTGAAGAACCCCTCTTTATAGTTGAGGTGCCCGCCACTCCAGGTGTTAACATCACTCGTTGCTTCAGTATTACGAGACATAGTACCGCCTATACCCCAAAGCTTTCGCCGCAGCCACATTCGTTCTGGGCTTTCGGGTTATGAAATTTAAACAGCTGATTTAAACCTTCACGGACATAGTCAACCTCGGTGCCGTCGATAAAGGGCATCGCCTGCAGCGCGACGTAGAGCTTCGCGCCGTCAGTTTCAAACACCAGGTCATCTTTAGCAGGTTCTGTGACGGTATCCAGCACATAGCCGAAGCCTGCGCAGCCCGTCTGTTTTACGCCTAAGCGCACGCCCAATATTTCGGGCTTCTTCGCCACCAGCTCATGGATATGGGCTGCAGCGGCGGGCGTAAGCGTTAGCCCGCGCCAGGCAAAATCGGCAGGATTGAAGGTTTCTGAATGCAGTTCCATAGGTCCACCTCATCTAATAAGCCACCAGGGCATAACACCATGTTAGTGATAACGATTATCACTTCAACCCCTTGCGAGCAGGGGCTTTCGGCTTAATCGCCCTTTTTGGCGACTTTCCTTAAGCATAGACCCTGTAGCAAGTTGCAGGAGGGAGGGTTTGAATTGTTCAATGCCTTGATAAATCGCCCATTTTTCATTAAGAGAGAATTAAAATCGGCAAAAGTAAAATATGCATCGGAAATGCCTATTATTAAGATAGATTTTCTGGTTTCTGCGGTTTTTAGCAATTTACGCTAAATCAAAGAGTTGCCGTTAAGGGGTTTCTGCAGGAATCTGCCGCTGGGTTATGCGCTGATTGCCTGACGTAGTGTTAACGGCAAGGTTCGTGAAACATCACCCCTATTTCTCAAAATCTGGGTGTGGAAAGCGTTTATCCCTGCAAAGAACAGGCTTAATCGCGAAAGGTATTGAGTGAGGTTATTTACCCTTGTTTAAGCATGGATGCGATCTATTTTGGTTAATATCGCTTCGTCATTATTTACATCTTGCTCAATATATTCGGCGTAATGTTTCCCTGTTAATTGTTCATACAAAGGGAAAATTTATGTCATGGAATAAATCAGAAGCCGTTTCTTATGCCCGCACCCACGCTCAGGCTCATACCGGCCATTATTGCGCGCGCGCCGTCGCTGCCGCCATTCGCGCGGGCGGCGTCAAAATCGAAGGCGCTAATGCTAAAGACTTCTGGCGGTCGCTCGAAAACGCGGGCTTTGTTAAAGTGTACGGAACCCCCGTGGCTGGAGATGTTGCAGTCATTGATGCACTGCCGGGCCCAGGTGAATATGGTCATGCATGCATATACGACGGCGCAGGAACGTGGTATTCCGATTTCAGACAAAACAGCTTATATCCAGGACCACGGTACAGAAAGTTACAGCCTGCCGTGACGCTTTACAGGCATTATTAAAATGAAAAAAGTAGCCGTTCTTCTCATACTCAGCGCCACCGCATCAGCAGCGGATGATATGCAAATTCCCATGCAGCGAGCGCTTGAATTTAATCGCTGGTACGTGAACCAGATTAATGACGACCACTTTCCCATTAGTGATAGCGGACGAATTGATACCTACGTCACCGCAAGCACTATGCAGAAATTGCGTCATGCGCAGGATCCGCGCTACGCCGATGAAGAATATTATGACGCAGATTTTTTCACCAAATCGCAATATATCGGTGACGACTGGGCGCAAAATGTGTCGATAGCTTCTTATGATGCCGATCCGGTTTGCGTTAACGTCAGCATCACTTACGGCAAAAAAAATCCCCACACGGTTATCGACTGTATGGTTAAGGAGAATGGTGTATGGAAAATTCAATCCGTCGCTGCACGAGATAATAACTGAACCACATTACAACGGATCATGAATGGAATTCATCCGTGAAAACATCGTCTCACCAGAAAGCATAAACCCCGCATCGGCGGGGTTCTCATCGTCAATCACATTATCAGCGCGTGGCCGCGTTATACCAACTATTCTGCCCCGTGGAATGACACGGCAAAACCCTGTTCCCGCCAGTGATCCAGCTGTTCCTGCTGGCGTGCCGTAGGCGTTTTTCCCGTCCAGACGAAGATTTTTTGTCCCGGGAAAAGCTCGGGGCGCGGCGAATCAATGGGTTCAGCCAGGACGTCAATATGCCATCCTTTCCACGCCAGGCGTGCAGCTTCGAGCCAGAGATGGGTTCGGTCATCACACTCCCAGCCAATCAGCAGCGCGTCTTTGCCGACTTTCTTGCGCGATTCAACCAGGCTTGTGATGGCAAATTCAATCAGTACGCCGTCGAGCAGGCTCGCCATGTGACGCACCGTATTCTGGTCCTGATTCATTTTTTGACGTACGGGAGTGATAATCATGTCGATCAGCACATCCATCGCGTAGTCGCGACGAAACTCGCCGATCTTGGCGCGCAGCTTTGTTGGGTTCGCGTAGCGCAGAACGGTTAACATCTCTTCCTGAAGCACCACCCAACTGCTTTGGGTCAATACTTCTTTATTTTCAAGTAATGCTTTAACTTTACCGACCGACACGCCGCTTTTCATCAGGCGCTTGATCTCTTCGATACGCAGGATATCTTCATCGTCAAACTGCCGATGACCCCCTTCGCTGCGCTGTGGCTTTAACAATCCATAACGGCGCTGCCAGGCACGCAGCGTAACGGGGTTAATACCGCATCGTTCGGCGACTTCGCCGATACTGTAATAGGCCATAAACTCCCTCACGCTCAATACTTCCATACCTAACTCGTCTTACCTTATCAGATTGTACAACGCATTTGTATAACTAACTCCTCATCCTGGAACAAGTGGATGGTGTACAAACCATCCACTCGTTAATGTATTGTTGTATAAATTTGACCGTTCGTACAGCTATGCGTGAGTCATAGTGTACAACCTGATTAAATTTCGAACTTTTTCTCAGGCCAGGCGATGGCTGGAACGCCGCCCAACCGTGGGCTCGCAAAAAGATGCCCCTGGAACTGAGAAATGCCAGCCGATTCCAGCCACATCCACTCTTCAGCCAGCTCCACGCCGACGGCACAAAACTGGATTTCGAGTGAGGCGCAGCACTTAATGATCGCCTGGATAATCGCCTGACGCGGCCCGCTTTTGTGAACGTTCGCCACCAGATCGCGGTTTATCTTGATTCTGTCCGGCTGAAACTGAGCCAGAAGCTGCAGCCCGGCAAATCCGGCACCAAAGTGATCGATCGTCACGCTGATACCGGCGCTTTTAAGCTGTCTCACGGCGTGATTAAATTCCTCAAAGCGTGAAATGGCTTCGCTTTCAGTGAATTCCACCACGATTTGCTCCGGTACAAAGCCGTTCGCTTCGATTGCCGTGAGCAAAAAGTCCACCGCATTCGGCGCATTAACCAGCGTCATCGGCAGCAGATTGAGGGACAGCGTCTGGGTCTGAAGCCCCAGCGCGCAGGCCATGGAAAGCGCGACCTGCTTACTTTTCAGGTCGGCTTCATAGATGGCATTGCCCGTGAGTGATGAAAAATAGTCCGCTGGCGATCCGCCATCCACCGTACGGACAAGCGCTTCCCACGAGACCACCTGCTGCATAAACGGGTCAACGATAGGCTGAAACGCGAAGCTACAGTCTGCGCCCTTCGGCACCACAGCAGGCTGTGCGGATAACGCGGTTTCTTCCTGAACAAAATCCCAGGCATCCGCAGAGGGAAGTTCAAAGTAGTTGGCTTTTTCCGTAGCCTCAACGAACGTGCGGAAGAACTGCAGCGCGCGGTCGTTGTATGTCATCTGGTACTTGGTGGTGCCTTTGTCCAGCACCTGCTGAAGAACCTCGTCCCTGTCATATTTACGCAGGTCGAAAAGCTCCATCCCGACGTTACCAAACCGGCGTGAAGGCCCATGGTCGCAAAGCAGCTCCACCAGATTGTGATGTCGCGGATCGCGACAAATATTCTGATAGATTGCCAAAACGCTCGCTTCGGGTCCCTCGAGTAACTGGAAAAAATGCGTTCCATTGAACAGCAAAATTCCGGTTACGTCCGCGTGTTGGTTCTTCCTGTTTGCAACCCCTACCATGTCTTCCAGTGCTTTCACTGGAACGTCCTCGCAGATGTGACTGCGGTAAATGATGGTTGTTAGCATGCTTGTTCCGGGGTTAATAGGGTCGGCCACAAATCATTGTGGGTAGGGTTCTGTTATAGCACATTAATTCGCTAACAAATAATCTACATCTCAATAAGTTACATGCGATCGCACACCCCGTAAGCATCCTGTACAACACAACATTCAGAACGCGCATTGTACAATATATCCTGACACAGTCGCATAAAATTAATTTCACATAACCACATGTTAAATAACAATATTTGTTATAAACGCTACAAAATATTTAAAAAACTGTACATTTTCCATGTACAGATTTAAAAAATGTGTATACCTTATTTGTAACGTTACTGATTACGGAATTTTACAGGAGCGAAACATGCAACAGAACGGTTACGTCGCTGACTCAGCAGCCGCGATTGCGCAGTACTTCGAAAAAGCCGCGCTTCCCACTCAGCAAGAGACGCTGGGCCAGGTGGTTGTTGAGATCCTGAGCGACGGGCGGAATTTGAATCGCAAATCGCTCTGCACCAAACTTTTAAGCCGCCTTGAAAGGGCCTCCGGCCCGGAAGAGGAACAGCACTATCACATGCTGCTTGGACTGCTCTTTGAACGATAATGAACAGCAGTGATGTAGACAAACTGATCGACCAGCTTATCGGTGAAGCCGTTCTTTCTCTTCTGAAAGAGCGGGGGCCAGTTACAACCGAAGCGCTGCTTCAGCGTCTGCAAAGTATGAAAGCACATGAAAAGAATCCCCAGCGGCGGGAGACACTCGCGAAGGTGATTGCCGAAATGGGTGAAACCACAATCCCGTTTATGCGTCGCAGAGCCGCTCAAGGACGATCCAACAGAGAGGGATCTCTGAAATATAACAGAGACAATGTAGTGCCTTTATTTGGTAATGGAAAACCGTCCGATCCAAAGAAAATACATTGACTACAACTTAACAGCTACGGTGAGAACAAATGAGACAAAATATTCAGCTTCAACCCGAATACCATTCCGCCTTTTTAGATAGCGCATTATCGGAGTATTTCCGTCACGCAGGCGAGCGTTTTGCTGAAGAGTCCGCTGTTTTTTCTACTGCAGTCCGTTGTGTTTTGGCCTCGGAAGGCCATCTGACCAATAAAGCCATCATTCTGTGGCTCATCCAGACGCTGGAAACCACGCACGATGTGGTCCAGGCAGACGTAATCCGCAAAACGCTGGAAATTGTGGTGGGCTACACCATGGACGATCTTTAACATCTTCCCCTCATTTATGCCGGCGTGTCATTTTATCCAGAATGACACGCCCTTTTCCTCTTCTGCTTTTTACGATTAATGACTCAGCTCATCGCGAAATACGGCAGGCCAGTTATTTTTCTCTGCCAGCCGATTCATCCACAGCACTAACTCATAATCACTGCGCAAATTGAATTTCTGCATCGCCATATATTTGTGCGTAAACACGGTTTTGCCGCTAATACGTAATTTATTGGCTATCTGCAGCACCGTCATACCTTTATGCAAGCCAATCATAATGCGAATCTGCTGGGGTGAAAGGTATTTCTGCTGGCAATCAAAACATGATACGGCCTGCTGATGATATTCCGGGCGCTGGAGGTTATGCCACAGACGGCAGAGTTCCTGGCGCATTCTGGCAAGCGATGCGCGTCGGGAGATAAAAATAATATCCTCAAAACAGGAGCCCATTGCGCAGGCGCGCCGGTCATCATCGACAAAGCCAATGATTATCCCCTTCTGTCGCGCATGCAGTTCCGGCAAACAGGTAAAGCACTCCCCCGGGCATAACGACAGCACGATGATATCGGCGTTTTTTACGCTTTCAGGTGTAAAAGTAAAATTGAAGCCGATAGTCTGCCCGCGTTCGCGCCAAAAGAAATCGCTAAAAAACGCGGTGAGTCCGCAGCGGAATAAGGCATTAGATTCTTTTATCAGGATATTGATCATTTTTCTCTCTTTACGCTCATACCGTTCAGTTGTACTGCATGGTGAGGACCACCACCGCGCTCAGCGATCCGGGCGTTGCCCTGCCGTCGACCGATGTGACCACGGCCTGCATGGGCAGCGTGACCGTTCTGTCTGCGCCGATCGCCCGCGTAATTGTTGACCCGCTCCCCTTTAACGTCCCGCTGCTCGCCTCGGACATGGCAATAGCCACATGCGTCGCCGTGCCGCTGTTCTTGTAATACTCCGGCCCAGCGTCGGGATCAGGCGTGCCGGTGAAGAGCACCGTTACGCTCCGCGTGCCCGCCGGGCACAGGGTAAAGGCCAGGTTAAACGAAACCGGATCGGTAGACGCGCCCGGGGTAGCCATGTTTGTGGCCTGATGATCGCCAAGGTTGATATCGAGGCTGTCATTGCCTGCGTTAAACACGCAGGGTGACGCGACAATATTTCCCGTGACGCTCAGGTTCACCCCATCCGCAGCCTCTGCACTGGTGCTCAGCAGGCTCGCCAACAGCAACATTTTGATATTCATCTTCACAGGCTCCCGCTACTGGTAGGTGAGATTAAGCGTGGCGGATGCATTCGCGGAGCCCGCCTCCACGACCGGCAGCGTCTGGTAATAGCGCGCGGTCAACGGAAATGTCTCCTGCCCACCCGCAGCGAACTTCATCACCAGACGGTTATTCAACGTCAGCGGCGTGCCGTTATATAACAGTTGTACGCCGACGCCTTTTGCCGTGCCGGTGTTACCCTGTCCGGTTAAGGCCAGCACGCTGTTATTCGCCACATCGGGATTCTGAATGCCGCTTAAGGTCGCCGTCACGTTGGCGCCCGCATCGCAATTCAGACCCAGGTTTTGGGTGTTTTGCGCCCCCGAAGGGGTAGTGCCCACCGTTGAGCCAAACGTCGCGGCGGAGATATCGCCTATCGGAAAGGTCAGTTGCGGCGTGAGGATCGTGCAGGCCACGACATTAACGGTTCCGTCGGTAATACGCGTGGTCAGGCCGTCGCGAAAAACGCCGTCAGCGTCCTGCACGGCGACGACGCCGACAACGCCCGGCGTCAGCGAGCCAGAGGTCACTGGCCCGGTGACAATCAGTTCAATTTTCCCGCCCCACCATTCCACGTAAGATGTCTGCGCGTTATACGAAAAGGTGTTCATCGGGTTGTCGAAATGCGCGCCCGAAGAGAAGCGGATACCAATTCCCGGGATATTAGTATCGTAAATATGATTGCCCAGGGTGCTCGGCACGGCATTCAGGTATCGCAGGCTGAACCCTAGGATCAACGGGTTGCTACAGCCACTTAAATACGATTTCGTCGTGGTGGCCGCGCGGGAAAAGATAACCGTCCCCACCGCGACATCGCGCTGCACTGACAACGTCCCTACCGAGAGCGTCGACTCCAGGGGCGTGATCGTCGTGCAGGTGCCGGCGTCCGCGACAGGTGCGCTTAACGCGAGACAAAGCATAAAAATGAAGATCGGTAATCGCATCGGTTAAACCCTAAAGGCAGTTAATTGTCAGTTCGGTCATGCCCGCCGGAGAAGGCGGGTCCGCAAGCGTGAACGCGGCGCGGCACTGCTGGTCCGGGCCAGGCCCCCACTTCACGTCGAGCGTTCCCCGATCCTCCAGACCGGAGAGGTACGCCTGCCCTCTGTCGCCCACAATCACGCTGTCGCTCTCCACGCGCGCCAGGGTGACGATGGCACCAAAAGGCACGGCACGCCCCCGGTAAAGCAAGGTTATCAGGGCGCGGCGGCCAATTTTCGCCCTGTAGTCCGATCGCACTACCGCGCCACGGGTTGGCGTCACCGTCTGGGTGGTCAGCTCCAGCTCGACGTCGTCAGGCAGGCTTTCGGGCGCGAGGGTAATGTCGTTTTGACGGTATACCGACAGATTGCTGACCACCGTATAGCCGCGAAAGTCAGTTTTGACGCCCGGCTGGTTGCGGATAGCAACATCATGCGCGCCCGGCGCTTTAACCAGTGAGTTGGTCTCGCCAAGCGGCTGCGAGAGCGTCAGGCCATTCTCATGCAGAAGAATCCCGCCCTGCAGGCCATAGTTGAGGCGGGCGCTCTGTTTGTCGTAGCCGTATCCCAGGCTCGCATCGCCGTAAGCGCCTTTATAATCGCCGCTCAGGGTGCCGGAGTTGCCTGCGCCACGGGTGCCATAGCCCTGCTGCAGGTTCCAGCTCAAGGCCTGGTTGTCCAGCGCCACACCGTTCAGGCCGACGTTGTGCGTTGTGCCATTGTGTTTACTGACGTTCATCCCTTCGCTGGCCCACGTCTGCGGCAGGAGTGCATCAAGCGGAACGCTGATGTTAAGGGCCAGAAGCTGATCTTTTTCATACCGTTTTTGGCTGCCACTGGCGTCGGGGGTGCCGTTTCTGCTGTACGTCCACGTCAACCCGAAGCTGACATGCCGCCAGTAGTTGTTATACCCAAGGCTGTAGGACGCCATGGTTCGTCCGGAATTCCAGTAATCTTCCCGCGCCGCGCTCAGCATCAGCGACCCACGGTTCCCGCCGAGCGACTGACTCATCGTCAACTCCGCCCGGTTGCGACGCCGCTCCTGAACGATGCGGTTATCGCCATACGTATCCAGAGTCTCCTGCATGCCGTAATAGCCGCGGGTGGCATAGCGGTAGCCCGCAATTGAAAAATGGGTGCCAGTGCTGACCATGTTTTTAGCGTATCGCGCCCGCAGGGACTCACCGTGAGCCTGGCCCTCGCCCCGAGGCGATGATTCGCTCCGCGTCACGTCCACAGACACGGCACCGAGGCCGCCCATATTTTTTCCGACCCCCAGCGACAGGGCCTGATACTTAGCGGATGCCTGCACGCCGCCGTAAAGGGTGTATCCCTGCGGCAAACCATATATGGCCGTCACTACGCCAAACGGCGTGTTTTCTTCGCTGCGGTCATACGAGCGGTACTGTCCGGCGGTGAGCGCGTATTTCAGTCGCCCTTCCCGCTGCAAAACCGGCAGAGAAGCAAACGGCAGCGTAAAGTGCTGCTCGCTCCCGTCACTTTCCACTATGGTGACGTCAAGATCGCCCGCGCCGCCGGTAGGGTACATATCGGTAATCGCAAAGGCCCCGGGCGCCACGTAGGTCTGATAAATCTGATAGCCGTTTTGGCGCACAACTACCTGGGCATTGGTGCGGGCAATCCCTCTGACCACCGGGGCGTACCCTTTCTGCGAATCCGGCAGCATATCGTCATCCGAGGCCAACTGGCCGCCGCGAAACGGCAGACTGTCAAACACATCCGAGGGGGACGCGCTGTCGCCTAACGTAAGCTGCGCTTTCAGGGGGATAATGGCGCGCTGAACATAGGTATAAACCGTATCCGTGCTGCTCTGCCCTGACGCGTCTCGCGACAAGGTGCTGTAATTTCGCAGTCGCCACGGCCCGACGTTAAGCCCTGGACGCAGGTTAATGTACTGGCTGCTGGCGTCCGTTCCGGTATGTTGCCTGGCCCAGCCTTTTGCCCCGCTAAGGCTGTAATTCAGCATGGCGGCGGTGATCCCGTCGTCCCAGCGGTCGGGCGAGACATAGCCGCGTGCGGGCATAGCGATCGCGGCCTGCGGAATACTGATGATGAGCCGCTGCGCCGCAAACTCAAACCGTGCGCTGGCCTGCGGGATCGCCTCCAGGTTGACGCAGTCCGCGCTGTCTTGCGACAACGCGGGGAACAGCGCGGTTTTTACACCCCACGCTTTTAGCCGCTCGAGGCTCAGACAGGGCTGCAAGGGTGCGTCCGCGGCTTTCCCGGCAATAAACTGCACGTCTTTGGTCTCTACAAGCTGGCCGTCGAGAATAATGTCAACGCGGTACTGGCCCGGCGCCTGACCGCCCGTTTCAAACGCGGACAAATCCGCTTTGCCCATACCCGGGTTATCCAGCTCCACCAGCTCGGGGTTGAATGTTTCACGGGCGTAAACTGACTGCGCGACGTTGAAAAACGCAACGACAAAATATAACGCCTGACGCGCGGGCCACATTTTATTCTTTTTCGTTGCCATTTCTTTTCCCTGATGTTTTCAGGAGAGACCTTTACTTTATAATGACGCGTTAACCTGATGGGTTATTCCAGGGCTGCCGTAGTCATTGATGATTTTAAATATCATTGCACTACCATTAGCCCCCTGCGGAATAGCAAAGCGGGTGACCGAGCCTGGCAGAACAAACGTCACGTCTTCCACTTTTTTTCCACCCAGGCTTATTTCATTAAAATTGATGACATATTGCGTCGGGTTCGATACTTCCAGAGTATTGCCCCTGCGCTGCCATTTTAACTGGTTCGCCTGTTCTTCCGGGCTGGAGCCTTTTAAATTGGCCGGACGATAAATCAGCTTTATGCGTGTTTTCACGGCAATTTGCAGGGCATTGGTTTGGGCTGCCGATGAGGGAATGGCTTTTATATTGAGCCAGAACAAACTCTCTTTATTCTGGGGCAGTGCGCCGGTCAGCACGATTCGTTCAACGTTTTGCTGCCCACCCTCCAGACGATAAAGCGGAGGCGTAATCACAAACGGCGCTTTATTATTCTCCCCTTGTGGCATATCCACCCAGGACTGAATCAGATAAGGCGAGCTGTCAGGGTTATTAACGTTAATGGAGGCCTCTTTTTTAGCCCCGTCAAAAATAACGCGCGTTCCGCCGATAATCACACCGGCGTACGCGTCCGTTATACCCAGAGCAGCGGCCGATATCAGAATCATTTTGCCAATAACTTTCATTTTTCTACCTGTTTGAAACAAGGGGGCAATATGCCCCCCATCGAGACGTAAGCGTAATAACGCTGTGCTCGTATATCAGTTGTAAACCACAGAGAAGTTAGCCACAGAGTTAGCCGGACCCGCGACCACCGTCGCTGCAGTTGAGATATACTGAGCATAGAAATCCAACGTATTATCCGCAGTGCTGCTCAGCATATAGGTATAACCGTTGGTACCGTGCAGAGGCAGGTCTGCTTTATCTGCCGTCATCAGGTTAATTGCAATCCCGGTGGCTGCACCCGCTACTGAGGAATCAATAGCCAGCAGGTTTGAATTGCTGATATCCGGCGTACCGTCAAAACGCACTTTTGCGCTGGTCACCGTAACCGGGCAATTTTTCAGAACGATATTAAATTTCGTTGCGGGCGTTCTGGAGCCGGTGGCGGTAAACTCTGTTTTATAATAATCGCCCAGTACGACAACCTGGTTTTGCGACGCGATATCCACATCACAGGCGGAATCCAGAATATTACCCGCGAAATTTACGGATCCTGCTGCAGCGAATAACGTTGTTGCCGTCAGGGCAGAACTTGCTGCAAGGGCAGCCATTACCATCATTTTTTTCATCATCATCATCATCCCGTGTAACTTTATTTATTATCGACATTCACGCAGCAGGAAGCCGTAAAAAGAATCGACAGCAATTCTTTTTATCTGGCGATATGCAATGTGCATTTTCTGACCGCTGTATAAAATTTAGAGAAACTTAATGTTGAATACAATCGATTTGAGGTCTAGCTGTAGACTCTGTTTTAACCGCAAATTAACACTGCCTATGTCGCGGATATTACTCAAAATTTTGCGAGTCTATTTTTAGACTCTTTCCGCGTTAGTAACCTTTTCAGTGGCTTATTCCCGCAACGTCCTTCGGTCTACTTTTAGACCCGTGCTACATATTCACTCCCTCCTCATTTTTTAAGATAATTCGCAGGTGATCAAAAAACAATCACGCTTCCCAGTTGAGGTCTTAAATGAATACGCGTCTGTCCGCCGCCCATGACAGCGGAATATCAACGGTACTTGAATTAAAACCTTACAGGCACATTGAAACACTCATTAAACATGTTTTGCCTGCTGCACAACGCATGGTGCTCGCCCGCGGCGAAGTCGTTCAGTATTATGATAAAGAGATCCGCCAGTGCTTCCTGCTGCTGCAAGGCGGCGTGGCCCTGCACCGTCGCGGTGACGGGATTGTTTTAAATTCTGAATCGGCTCCGTTTATTCTCGGCGTGAGCAGCCAGTTCTCATCTGAGCATTTATACGTCAGGGCGAATGAGACATCCGAAATTGCACGCGTTCCGCTGGAGGTTTTTAATAACCTCGTTGCGCGCGAGGATCTGTGGGAGCATTTCTCAAAGCTGCTGATCTACACCGCCTCCCGCGTCTATGAGCACTGCGCGCAAATCTCGCAGATGTCGGCCTATGACATCATCCGCTTCCAGCTTGTCGAACTGATGCAGGAGCCGGAAGCCATCCGGTTGAATACCACCGCAGCGGCGTATATTAAAAGCCGGACCTATTTATCGCGCAGCGGCATCATGCGTATTCTTGCCGAACTGCGTACCGGAAAGTACATCACCATGGAGCGTGGGATACTGCTTGAGCTTCATCATTTACCGCGAAAATATTGATCGGTAACCCTTTAAACCGGGTAATGACCCCGCGGTTCGCACTATAATGAGATAATCTATGTATAAGGTTATCCGTTATGTCCTCGTCTGAAAAACCTTCCAGAGGTTCACCCTACGCTAAAGAGCTGATCGCCTTCTTACGTCCCTCGTGCGTCACGCGTACAACAGGCCGCGGCGAACAACTAGATCTGCAGGTCAACGGTGAAGGGATGTGTTATTTGATCCTTGAAGGGACGGTCGCAATCTACCGCCGAAGCGACACGCTGATGCTCTCAACGGCCAGCAGCCCTGCCCTGTTTGGCGTCGCTAACCTGACGGACATTTTTTTTGATGACTACCTTAAAACCGTCACGCCCTGCCTGATCGGGGTGCTGACTACGGCTCAGGTTAACCACATCATCGAAGAGAATGCGCTCTGGGGGCTGCTCTCCAGCCACCTGATGTTTATGTATAACCGGCTCTATAACGCCATCATGCCTCAGGGAGCTCCAACGGCGTATGAGATGATCCGCCAGCAGCTGCTCCGGCTGATGGAAGAAGATGAGAGCTACCGTTCCGCAGTCACGGCAGAACGCTACATCCGCGACAAAACCCAGCTTTCGCGAAGCGGCGTGATGCGTATTCTGGCGGATCTTAAAACAGGCGGGTTTATCGAAATGGAGGAAGGCAGGCTGATTACCATCAACAAACTGCCGGCCAAATACTGAATGACAGGCACAAAAAAGGCCGCAAGCGCGACCTTTTTTCAGTGCTTAGTGGACATGAACGCCCAACCGCCAGGCAAAATAGATCTCTTCTTTGAGTTCATTTGAAGAGAGTGCAAGCAGGTCAGCAAATTCGAGTTCAAGTTGTTTCAGCTTTTTCAGGTACTGCGCCGGAGACAGGTTGCTCGAATCGCGACGTAAATATTCAATTGCCAGCTGGGTTGGGGTTATTTCAGAATCCATGATGTCCTCGCTTATGTACAAAACGTGACCAGTATATCACAACGTGCTGACCAGTTTTTGACCAAAAGCAAAGCATCTGGAAACTTTACACCACCGCCGTCGTCAGCCTCGACGAGCAACACAGGCGATCTTCTTCGTCCAGAATATCAATCTGCCACACCTGATGACGGCTCCCGGCGTGCAGCGCGCGGCACACGCCACGCACCCGACCGCTGCGCACGGCGCGGATGTGATTGGCATTCACCTCCAGCCCGACAACCTTCTGCTCGCCGGAAGTACACAGGTACCCTGCCACCGAGCCCAGCGTTTCGGCCAGCACTACGGATGCGCCGCCGTGCAGCAGGCCAAACGGCTGATGCGTGCGATGATCCACGGGCATCGTCGCCTCGAGTTCATTCTCACCAATGCGGATAAACTGGATATCCAGCAGCCCCACCATATTCCCGTTGCCCATGGCGTTGAGCGCCTCAAGCGTCACTTCACGTTTCCAGATCATCCAATAATCTCCAGTAAGGCCTGTAGCGGATGGCGAACCCCGTTACCCTCAATACGTTTTACCTGGCTGCGGCACGAATAGCCCGTTGCCAGACAGCGGTTGCGCGGCAGACGCTGCATCGCCTGGTGCCACGACAGCTCATAGATGCCGAGCGAATTCGCGTGGTTTTTGATTTCATGGCCGTACGTGCCTGCCATCCCGCAGCAGCCCACGCTGACGCTCTCAAGCTTCGCGCCAAAACGCGCGAAAATAGCGGCCCACTGCGCCGGCGCGCCGGGCAGTGCGGTCACTTCGGTACAGTGACCAAACAGGTACCACGACTCGCCGCTGACGTCGGTTTGCGCGGTCTTATCCAGCGCGGCGGGCAGCCACTCGTGGACCAGCATCACGTGAAAATCACCGCGTTTATCGCCGAGGATCTGCTTGTATTCATCGCGATAGCAGAGCACCAGGGCAGGATCGACGCCGACCATCGGGATACCCAACTGCGCAACGCGATTTAAAAAATCAGACGTTTTCTGTGCGGTTTTCGCAAAGCGCGTCAGGAAACCTTTGATGTGCTGCGCCTTACCGTTCGGTGAGAACGGCAGCACCACCGGCTGATAGCCAATTTTTTCAGCCAGCCGCACGAAGTCGGCCACAACCTCGGCGTCGTAATAGCTGGTGAACGGATCCTGAACCACCAGCACCATGCCGGATTTTTGCTCCGGGCTGAGCGCCTCAAGCTGTTCCAGCGTCATGTTCGCCGAGCGGTGCCCCACCAGCTGGCGCTGCAGCGACGGCGTGGACAGCAGCGGCAGATCCACCATCCCGATATGTTTTTCGGAAAGTTTGCGCACCAGCGGCTGGTTAATAAAGAAGTTGAAGGTTTTAGGCGCGCGCGCCATCAGCGGGGCGTAGCTTTCGACCGTTGCCACCAGGTGATCGCGCATCGGGCGCAGATACCGCGTGTGGTAAAGCTGCAGGAAGCGCGAGCGGAAATCCGGCACGTCAATTTTAATCGGGCACTGGGTAGAACAGGCTTTGCAGGCCAGACAGCCGGACATTGCCTCTTTAACTTCGTGCGAGAAATCGTACTCGCCCCGGTCCGCATGCCAGCTGTTGCGGGTGCGTTCGATAAGCGAGCGCAGGCTGGCCCGTTTTTCCGGCAGCTCCTGCTCCAGCTTCAGCGGATCCACTCCGCGATCGGCCAGCAGGCGCAGCCATTCACGCACCAGCGTCGCACGCCCTTTCGGAGAGTGGATCCGGTTGCTGGTGATTTTCATCGACGGGCACATCGGGCTGTTGACGTCAAAGTTAAAGCACAGCCCGTTGCCGTTACACTCCATCGCCCCGCGCCAGGACGAGCGCACCGCAATCGGGATCTGCCTGTCATAGGTGCCGCGCTTAACCGCATCCACCTGCAGCATCGGCGCATCCACGCCCTCAGGCGGGCATATCTTGCCGGGGTTAAGCCGGTTATCCGGGTCGAAGGCGGCTTTGATCTTGCGTAGCTCGCCGAACAGTTGCTCGCCGAAGAACGCCGGGCTGTACTGGGCGCGAAAGCCCTTCCCGTGCTCGCCCCACAGCAATCCACCGTATTTCGCCGTTAAGGCCACCACGTCATCAGAGATCTCTTTCATCAGGATCTCCTGCTGCGGGTCGCACATGTCCAGCGCCGGGCGAACGTGCAGAACCCCGGCATCGACATGCCCAAACATGCCGTAGCTCAGGCCGTGGCTGTCCAGCAGCGCGCGGAACTCAACGATATAATCGGCCAGATGCTCCGGCGGAACGCAGGTATCTTCCGCAAACGGGATCGGCTTGGCGGCCCCTTTGGCATTGCCCAGCAGCCCCACGGCTTTTTTGCGCATCGCATAGATACGTTCGATGCCAGAGAGATCCTGACAGAGCTGCCAGCCAATGATCCCGCCTTCGCCACGCGCCATCAGTTCATCCAGACGCTGACATAATGCCGCCACCTGGCCGTCAATCAGCGCGGCATCATCCCCGGCAAACTCCACAATGTTCAGGCCAAGCATCTCTTTGTCCGGCACGTCGGTGATAAGCTCGCTGACGGAGTGCCAGACGATATCTTCCCGGGCCAGATTTAAGACTTTGGAATCGACGGTTTCCACCGACAGCGCCCGCGCCTCAACCATAAATGGCGCATTGCGCAGCGCGGAATCAAAGGAGTTGTATTTGACGTTCACCAGCCGCCGCACCTTCGGCAGCCGGGTAATATCAAGGCGCGCCTCGGTGATAAAGGCCAGCGTCCCTTCCGAACCGGTCAGGATGCGGGTCAGGTCGAACTGCGTCATGTCGTCGTTGAAAACGTGGCGCAGGTCGTAGCCCGTCAGGAAGCGGTTCAGTTTCGGGAATTTATCAAGAATAAGCGGGCGATTGTCCCGGCAGCGTTCCAGCACGGTACGGTAGATGCGCCCGGTGACGGTGTTCTCTTTGCCCAGCGTCTCGGCCAGTTCAACCGGCAGCGGCTGCGTATCCAGGATATCGCCACCGAGCAACACGGCGCGCACGCCCATAACGTGATCGGACGTTTTGCCGTACACCAGCGACCCCTGCCCCGACGCATCGGTATTGATCATCCCGCCAAGGGTCGCGCGGTTACTGGTGGAGAGCTCAGGGGCAAAGAAGTAGCCGAAAGGTTTAAGGTACTGGTTGAGCTGATCCTTAATGACGCCCGCCTCGACACGCACCCACCCCTCTTCCGGGTTAATTTCGATGATGCGGTTCATATAGCGCGACATATCAATGATAATGCCCTGGTTCAGCGCCTGCCCGTTGGTGCCCGTCCCGCCGCCGCGCGGGGTGAAGACCAGAGAGAGAAACCGCTCCTGCGACGCCAGCCGTGCAATCAGCGCGACATCGGCGGTAGAACGCGGAAAGACGACCGCATCAGGAAGAAGCTGGTAGATACTGTTATCCGTCGCCATCGTCAGCCTGTCGGCATAATTCGTGGCGGTATCACCTGTAAAACCCTGTTGCTCCAGTGCCTGCAAAAAATTAAGCACCAGCTGAACGACGCCGGGTGCCTGAGAAATCTGTGGGATCATTACTGTCGACCCTAATAAGAGGTGTGAAATCGTTTGCGTTGTGTCTGGAAAGTTTTATCACATTTTTTTCTTATGTGCTCTGGTGAATTACAGGCAGAATCCGCCTGTCAAAAATCGCTGAAATCACTAATGATTAGTGATACGCGGTTTATGTTCCCGCCAGCCGTTCTGGCGTTCTAAAAAGGAAAGTTTCGTTTATGGTCAATCTTCGTCAGCCCAGGGATGTTGCGCAAATATTGCTGTCGGTGCTGTTTCTGGCACTTATGATCATTGCGTGTCTGTGGATTGTTCAACCGTTTATTCTCGGGTTTGCATGGGCCGGGACCGTCGTTGTCGCCACCTGGCCGCTGCTGTTGCGTCTGCAGAAGATGCTGTTTGGTCGCCGCGCTTTAGCCGTTCTGGTGATGACCCTGCTGTTGTTCCTGCTGTTTATTATTCCGATTGCCCTGCTGGTGAATAGCCTCGTTGATTCCAGCGGCCCGGTGATCCGCGCCGTGAGCAGCGGCGACATGACGCTGCCGGACCTCGCGTGGCTCAACAGCATTCCGGTGATTGGCGCAAAGCTCTACAGCGGCTGGCACGGTCTGCTGGAGATGGGCGGCAGCGCCCTGATGGCAAAAGTCCGCCCGTACATCGGCACCACGACCACCTGGTTTGTCGGCCAGGCGGCGCATATCGGTCGCTTTATGATGCACTGTGCGCTGATGCTGGTGTTTAGCGCCCTGCTGTACTGGCGCGGTGAGCAGGTTGCGCTCGGCGTACGTCACTTCGCGACCCGCCTCGCCGGTAAACGCGGCGACGCCGCCGTGCTGCTGGCCGCTCAGGCCGTTCGCGCCGTCGCGCTTGGTGTAGTGGTTACCGCGCTGGTGCAGGCGATCCTCGGCGGCATCGGCCTTGCTGTCTCCGGCGTGCCGTATGCCACCGTCTTTACCGTGGTGATGTTGATGACCTGTCTTGCGCAACTGGGCCCTTTATTGGTGCTGGTACCGAGCATCATCTGGCTTTACTGGACGGGCGATACCACCTGGGGCACCGTCCTGCTGGTGTGGAGCTGCGTGGTCGGGACCATGGATAACGTCATCCGCCCGATACTGATCCGCATGGGTGCCGATTTACCGCTGATTTTGATTTTGTCCGGCGTGATCGGCGGGCTGATTGCCTTCGGGATGATCGGCCTGTTTATTGGCCCGGTTCTGCTGGCCGTGACCTGGCGTCTGTTCTCCGCCTGGGTGCATGAAATCCCACCGCCGGGCACCGACCCGGACGCGATCCTGAGCGAACTGGAAGCGCTGGAAGATAAGAATACGCAGTAAACCTGTTGCCGGGTGGCGCCTTCGCTTACCCGGCCTGCTGTTCGAATACTTAAACAACGCTAAACTATTTATTCTCTGCCCACTGGTCAGACCCGCCCTATATCCCGCCCATCTGCAATTAAACATGCGAAATCTTTACTTCTCTTTAACTATTGAGAGGAATCTGATCGACGCTAAAAGTTGAGATGCCTACTATTAGGACACGGTTATAAATCAACACCTTGATTTATAAGCATGGAAATCCCCTGAGTGAAACAACGAATTGCTGTGTGTAGTCTTTGCCCATCTCCCACGATGGGCTTTTTTTTGCCCTGTGTACGCACAAGGCATAAAAAAAGCCGGGGAGTGGTTAGCTCCCCGACTTGATGACACAAGCAATATTACTTATTCAGTTCCGCCAGGCTCAGCCAGGTCTGTACCACGGTGTCCGGGTTCAGGGAAAGACTGTCAATGCCCTCCTCCATCAGCCAGGCGGCAAAATCTTCGTGGTCAGAAGGACCCTGCCCGCAAATGCCCACATATTTCCCCTGCTTCTTCGCCGCGCGAATGGACATCGACAGCAGCGCTTTCACCGCCTCGTTACGTTCATCGAACAGCTCGGAAACCACGCCCGAGTCACGGTCAAGACCCAGCGCCAGCTGCGTCATGTCGTTTGAACCGATAGAGAAGCCGTCGAAATGCTCGAGGAACTGCTCAGCCAGCAGGGCGTTGGATGGGATCTCACACATCATGATAATCTTCAGCCCGTTCTCGCCGCGCTTCAGCCCCTGGCGCGCCAACTCGTCCACCACCGCCTTCGCCTGATCCACGGTACGCACGAACGGAACCATGATCTCGACGTTGGTCAGCCCCATGTCGTTGCGCACGCGTTTCACCGCGTCACACTCCAGCGCAAAGCAGTCGCGGAAGCTCTCGGACACGTAGCGTCCGGCGCCACGGAAGCCCAGCATCGGGTTTTCTTCCTCTGGCTCGTAGCGCTCGCCGCCCACCAGGTTGGCGTATTCGTTAGACTTAAAGTCAGACAGACGCACGATGACGCGTTTCGGATAGAACGCCGCGCCCAGCGTCGCGATCCCCTCGGTCAGACGACCCACGTAGAACTCTTTCGGCGAGTCATAGCCTTTCATCATCTCGCGGATTTCGTTCTGCAGTTTCGCGTCCTGCTCGTCAAACTCCAGCAGCGCGCGCGGGTGCACGCCAATCATCCGGTTGATGATAAATTCCAGACGCGCCAGGCCAACCCCTTCGTTCGGCAGGCAGGCGAAGTCAAACGCGCGGTCAGGGTTACCGACGTTCATCATGATCTTCAGCGGCAGGTCCGGCATGGTATCGACGCTGGAACTTTTCACGCTGAAGTCGAGAATATCGGCGTACACATAGCCGGTATCCCCTTCCGCACAGGAGACGGTCACGCTCTCGCCGTCCTTCATGCGCTCGGTGGCATCACCACAGCCCACTACCGCCGGGATCCCCAGCTCGCGGGCGATGATCGCCGCGTGGCAGGTGCGCCCGCCGCGGTTAGTGACGATGGCTGCCGCCTTCTTCATGATCGGTTCCCAGTCCGGGTCGGTCATGTCGGTGACCAGTACGTCACCCGGCTCAATACGGTTCATCTCGCTGATGTCGTGGATCACCTTCACCGGACCGGCACCGATACGGTGGCCGATGGCGCGGCCTTCGGCCACGATTTTGCCCTGGGCGTGCAGCGTGTAACGCTCCATCACCTGGCCGCGGGAACGCACGGTTTCCGGGCGCGCCTGCACGATAAACAGCTTGCCGGTATGGCCGTCTTTCGCCCATTCAATATCCATCGGGCGACCGTAGTGTTTTTCAATCTGTACGGCCTGTTTCGCCAGCTCTTCCACTTCAGCATCGGTCAGGGAGAAACGGTCGCGCTGCTCCTGCGGCACATCCTCAATTTTTACCTGCTTGCCATGCTCCTGGGTCGGGGCATAGATCATGCGAATTTTTTTCGACCCCATGGTGCGGCGCACCACCGCCGGACGGTTGGCGGCCAGGGTAGGTTTGTGAACGTAGAATTCATCAGGGTTCACGGCACCCTGCACCACCATCTCACCCAGCCCCCACGCGGAGGTGATAAACACCACCTGGTCAAAACCAGATTCAGTATCGATGGAGAACATCACGCCGGAAGAGCCCACATCGGAGCGCACCATACGCTGCACGCCAGCGGAAAGCGCCACGCCGCGGTGGTCATAGCCCTGATGCACGCGGTAGGAGATCGCGCGGTCGTTGAACAGGGAAGCAAACACGTGCTTCACCGCCACCAGCACTGCGTCGTAGCCCTGGACGTTCAGGAAGGTCTCCTGCTGTCCGGCGAACGAGGCATCCGGCATATCTTCCGCAGTAGCAGAAGAACGCACGGCAAACGAGGCCTGCGCATCATCGGCGGAGAGCTGGTTATAGGCATCATGAATGGCTTTTTCCAGTTCCGGCTGGAAAGGTGTGTCGATAATCCACTGGCGGATTTGAGACCCGGCTTTGGCAAGCTCGGTAACATCATCTATATCCGTTTTATCCAGCAGGTCGTAAATGCGCTGGTTCACGCCGCTCTGGTCTAAAAACAGGTTAAACGCATCGGCCGTTGTGGCAAACCCGTTTGGCACGGAGACACCCATGCCGGACAGGTTTGTAATCATTTCACCCAGGGAGGCATTTTTGCCTCCAACTCTGTCTACATCATTCATGCCGAGTTGGTTATACCAAAGCACCAGCGGTGACGAGCCATTGTTGGACATCGAAACAATCCTTTTGTGATATTTGATCGGAGTAAGAAACGCCTGACTACGTATTTATACTGGCATAATTGTTTGCGCTAAAAAAACGGTGAATCGTGTAAGCAATTTAAATTTTCAATTTTTAGGACAGTTTCCACCCGGCTACTAACCCGATGATTCCTATAGATTCACTGAAAAACCATAGAAATAAAGCCGCTATTTGAAAAATGAAATCCACTTTTCAGGAAAATTAAAAACACCATTTCATTTATATTTAGGACAAGTTCTTTGCTGTGCAATTAACTTTTTTAATTTATGCTTTCAGGCAATTACGTACGCACTTCAGGGTGAATAAAATGGATAATGCTGTTGATCGCCACGTTTTTTATATTTCTGATGGTACGGCGATCACCGCCGAGGTGTTAGGCCATGCGGTGATGTCGCAATTCCCCGTATCGATTAACAGCATCACGCTGCCGTTCGTGGAAAATGAGAGTCGGGCCAAAGCGGTGAAGGACCAGATTGACGCCATTTTCCAGCAAACCGGCATTCGCCCGCTGGTCTTCTATTCGATTGTCATCCCCGAGATCCGCGCCATCATTCTGCAAAGTGAAGGCTTCTGCCAGGATATTGTGCAGGCGCTGGTTGCCCCGCTTCAGAGCGAACTGCAGCTGGACCCGACGCCTGTCGCGCATCGCACCCACGGGCTGAACCCCGGGAACCTCATCAAATACGACGCGCGCATCGCGGCTATCGATTACACCCTCGCCCACGACGATGGGATTTCAATGCGCAACCTCGATCAGGCGCAGGTGATCCTGCTTGGCGTGTCGCGCTGCGGCAAAACGCCGACCAGCCTCTATCTGGCGATGCAGTTTGGCATCCGGGCGGCGAACTACCCCTTTATTGCCGACGATATGGATAACCTGGTGCTACCCGCCGCGCTCAAGCCGCTCCAGCATAAGCTTTTTGGCCTGACCATTAACCCGGAACGGCTGGCGGCCATTCGCGAGGAGCGCCGCGAAAACAGCCGCTACGCGTCGATGCGTCAGTGCCGGATGGAAGTCTCCGAGGTTGAAGCCCTGTACCGCAAAAACCAGATCCCGTGGCTGAACAGCACTAACTATTCGGTGGAAGAGATTGCCACCAAAATCCTCGATATCATGGGGCTGAATCGCCGCATGTACTAATATGCTAGTACATTATCACGAATTCGGGTATCATCAGCCGCATCGTCGGGGCGGCCTCGCCCCGAACTTGAAATCAGCGGGGATTGGTTTAAGGTGATGCCCATCACTTCCCGGTAGTCTGCCGATGAAGCAAAAAATTTCTGAGATATTCCATGAATAAAACCGACGAACTCCGCACGGCGCGCATTGATAGCCTGGTCACACCGGCTGAACTGGCACAGCGCCATCCCGTTTCCGCAGGCGTGGCTGACCATGTCACCGCCTCGCGCCGACGCATTGAAAAAATCCTCAGCGGTGAAGACAAGCGCCTTCTGGTGGTGATTGGCCCGTGCTCTATCCACGACCTTGATGCCGCCATGGACTACGCAAAACGTCTGCAGGGGCTGCGTGAGAAGTACCAGCATCGCCTCGAGATTGTGATGCGTACCTACTTTGAAAAGCCGCGCACCGTGGTGGGCTGGAAGGGGCTGATTTCCGACCCGGACCTTAACGGGAGCTACCGCGTTAATCACGGTATTGAGCTGGCGCGTAAACTGCTGCTGCAGGTGAACGAGCTGGGCGTACCGACCGCCACCGAGTTTCTGGATATGGTGACCGGGCAGTTTATCGCCGATCTCATCAGTTGGGGCGCGATTGGCGCGCGTACCACTGAAAGTCAGATCCACCGCGAGATGGCCTCCGCGCTCTCCTGCCCGGTGGGCTTTAAAAATGGGACCGACGGTAACACCCGTATCGCAGTTGACGCCATTCGCGCATCGCGTGCCAGCCACATGTTCCTCTCCCCGGATAAGAACGGGCACATGACCATCTACCAGACCAGCGGCAACCCATACGGCCATATCATCATGCGCGGCGGTAAAAAACCGAACTACCACGCGGACGATATCGCTGCCGCCTGCGAGACGCTGGCAGAATTTGACCTGCCTGAGCACCTGGTGGTGGATTTCAGCCACGGCAACTGCCAGAAACAGCACCGTCGCCAGCTCGACGTCTGCGATGAGATCTGCCAGCAGATCCGCAGCGGCTCGACCGCCGTGGCGGGCATTATGGCTGAAAGCTTCATCAAAGAAGGCACCCAGAAAATCGTTGCCGGTCAGCAGATGGTTTACGGCCAGTCGATTACCGATCCGTGCCTGAGCTGGAAAGACAGCGAGCTGCTGGTGGAGAAACTGGCAGCGGCAGTGGACAGCCGCTTCTGAGGCTATGCCGGGTGGCAAGGTAAAAGCAAAAAGGCAACGTAGTTGCCTTTTTTAATGTTTTCTCCCTCTCCCCGTGGGAGAGGGCCGGGGTGAGGGCACCAGACCGCACCATCCCTCTTCTCACCCCAAATTTGATCCCGTCACAATATTTTCACAAAAACGCTTGCCGTGAATTTGCAGTTTATTGATAATGATTATCATTGTTACATTGATTGTTATTTATAAACACTATGTCACGTACGGATCACAGCGCGGCAACGCCAGTAAAAAAACACACAGCACCGTCCCCCGCCTCCGCCGATCGCCGCATTGACAGCAAAACGCTGCTCGGCGTTGAAGGGCGGGTGATTATCGAGCATGACGGCCAGCTCTACCTGCTGCGCCAGACGAATGCCGGAAAACTGATCCTCACGAAATAAAGTAAACAAAAATACGCCAGCCACCCAGGTGATCCCCAGGCAGCCAGCGCTTTCGATTCTTAATGGAGAGTTGCTATGCCACACCCGCGTTCCGCGTCTTTATGCCCTTCCCTCCTGGCACTGGCGATTGCCAGTGCACTTCCGGGCACCGCGTTTGCTGCCGCAGCAGAAGACATTACCGTTACCGCCACGGGCAACGCCCGAAGCGCCTTTGAAGCCCCGATGATGGTCAGCGTGATTGACGCCTCCGCCCCGGAAAACCAGACCGCCAGTTCGGCTGCCGACCTGCTGCGCAAAGTGCCCGGCCTGACGCTGGACGGCAGCGGGCGCACCAACGGCCAGGACGTTAACCTGCGCGGCTACGACCGCCGCGGCGTGCTGGTACTGGTAGACGGCATTCGTCAGGGGACTGACACCGGCCACCTGAACAGCACCTTCCTGGACCCGGCGCTGATTAAGCGTATCGAAGTGGTTCGCGGTCCGTCGGCCCTGCTGTACGGCAGCGGCGCGTTGGGCGGCGTGATCTCCTACGACACCGTCGATGCTAAAGACCTGCTGGAACCGGGCAAAAATAGCGGCTATCGCGTCTTTGGTACCGGTGCGACGGGCGATCACAGCCTCGGCATGGGGGCGAGCGCCTTTGGCCGCACCGATACCCTGGACGGCGTGGTCTCATGGTCCAGCCGCGACCGCGGCGACATTCGTCAGAGCGACGGCGCAACGGCCCCCAATGATGAGTCGATCAACAACATGCTGGCGAAAGGCAGCTGGAAAATAGATCCGGCCCAGACGCTGAGCGGTTCCCTGCGCTACTACAATAACGATGCGCAGGAGCCGAAAAACCCGCAAACCACCGACGCGAGCGACAGCAGTAACCCGATGACCAACCGCTCCACCATCCAGCGCGATGCCCAGCTCGGGTATAACATTGCGCCGCCGGGCAACGACTGGCTGAACGCCGATGCGAAGCTCTACTGGTCCGAAGCGCGCATCAACGCCCAGAACATCGACGGAACCGGTGAGTTCCGCAAGCAGACGACCAAAGGCGGAAAAGTCGAGAACCGTACCCGCCTGTTCAGCGACGCCTTTGCCTCTCACCTGCTGACCTATGGCGGTGAATATTACCGTCAGGAGCAGACTCCGGGCGGCGCGACCACCGGCTTCCCGGAGGCGAAAATTGACTTCAGCTCCGGCTGGCTGCAGGACGAAATCACCCTGCGCGACCTGCCCGTAACCCTGCTCGGCGGTACCCGTTACGATAACTATCGCGGCAGCAGCAACGGCTACGACGATGTGGATGCCGATAAGTGGTCCTCCCGTGCCGGGTTAACCGTCAGCCCTGCCGACTGGCTGATGCTGTTTGGCTCCTGGGCGCAGGCCTTCCGCGCGCCGACGATGGGCGAGATGTACAACGACTCCAAACATTTCTCCATCGGCAGCTTCTACACTAACTACTGGGTGCCAAACCCCAACCTGCGACCGGAAACCAACGAAACCCAGGAGGTCGGTTTTGGCCTGCGCTTTGACGATCTGATGCTCGCCAACGATGCGCTGGAGTTCAAAGCCAGCTACTTCGATACCAAAGCCAAAGACTACATCTCTACCACCGTCGATTTTGCTGCGGCCACCACCATGTCCTATAACGTACCTAACGCCAAAATCTGGGGCTGGGATGTGATGGCGAAGTACTCGGCCAACCTCTTCAACCTTGACGTGGCCTACAACCGCACGCGGGGTAAAGACACCGATACGGGCGAGTATATCTCCAGCATTAACCCGGACACCGTCACCAGCAAGCTCGACATTCCGGTGGCACAAAGCGGCTTCTCCGTGGGCTGGATCGGCACCTTTGTCGATCGCTCAACCCACATCAGCAGCAGCTATAGCAAGCAGCCGGGCTATGCGGTCAACGATTTCTACGTCAGCTATCAGGGCCAGGAACAGCTCAAAGGCGTGACCACCACGCTGGTGCTGGGCAACGCCTTCGATAAAGAATACTGGTCACCGCAGGGCATCCCGCAGGACGGCCGTAACGGCAAGATTTTTGTAAGTTATCAGTGGTAATCCCCGCCCCGGTTCACCGGAGCAAGAATCTGCAAGGAAAAGATAATGAATCACTATACACGCTGGCTTGAGCTAAAAGAACAAAACCCGGGTAAGTACGCACGTGACATCGCAGGCTTGATGAACATCAGCGAAGCGGAGCTGACCTTTGCCCGCGTGGGCCACGACGCCTGGCGGCTACGCGGTGAAATCCGCGAAATTTTAGGCGCGCTGGAAGCCGTGGGTGAAACCAAGTGTATCTGCCGCAACGAATACGCCGTGCATGAGCAGGTGGGCGCGTTTACAAACCAGCATCTCAAGGGCCACGCCGGGCTGGTGCTGAACCCGCGCGCGCTGGATCTCCGCCTGTTCCTCAATCAGTGGGCAAGCGTGTTTCACGTCAGCGAAGCCACGGCACGCGGCGAGCGCCAGAGCATTCAGTTCTTTGACCATCAGGGCGACGCCCTGCTCAAGGTGTACACCACCGACAATACCGATGTCAGCGCCTGGGGCGACGTGCTGACGCGCTTCATCATTGCCGATAACCCGCCGCTGGCGTTAAAACCGGCCGAAACACCTGCGCACGCTGAACATGCCGACGCAGACACGGTAGACAAAGAGTGGCGCGCCATGACCGACGTGCATCAGTTCTTCAGCCTGCTTAAGCGCCACAGCCTCAGCCGCCAGCAGGCGTTCCGCCTGGTGGGCGACGACCTCGCCTGTAAGGTGGACAACGGTGCGCTGGCGAAGCTGCTGGAAACCGCGCGTCAGGACGGCAATGAAATCATGGTGTTCGTGGGCAACCGCGGCTGCGTGCAGATCTTCACCGGCGTGGTAGAAAAGCTGGTGCCGATGAAAGGCTGGCTGAATATCTTCAATAAGGCCTTTACCCTGCATCTGCTGGAAGAGACCGTCGCGGAAACCTGGGTGACGCGTAAACCCACCGCAGACGGTCATGTCACCAGCCTGGAGCTGTTCGCCGCCGACGGCACGCAAATCGCCCAGCTGTACGGCCAACGCACCGAAGGTGAGCCGGAGCAGAGCCAGTGGCGCAGCCAGATTGACGCCCTGACGCCGAAAGGACTGGCCGCATGAAAAAATGGCTTGCCCTGCTTGGCATCCTGCCGTGGGTGACCTTTGCCGCCACGCCGGAGAAAATCGTCACGCTCGGCGGCGACGTCACGGAGATTGTCTACGCCCTTGACGCAGGGTCTTCGCTGGTGGCGCGCGACAGCACCAGCCGCTGGCCGCAGGCGGCGACGCGTCTGCCCGACGTGGGGTATTTGCGCCAGCTTAACGCCGAAGGCATTTTATCCGTGCGCCCGACGCTGGTTCTGGCGAGCGCGCAGGCGCAGCCTTCTCTGGCGCTCGAACAGGTTGCGCAGAGTCACGTCAGGGTCATCACCGTGCCCGCCCGGAATACGCTGGACGTCATCGACGAAAAGATCCGCGTCGTTGCCGAAGCCACTCACCGTGAGGCGCAGGGGGAAACCTTGCGCAACACGCTGCGCGCGGAACTGGCGGCGCTGCCCGCTTCACCGCTCAGCAAACGGGTGCTGTTTATCCTCAACCACGGCGGGATGACCGCCATGGCAGCCGGACAGCAGACCGGTGCGGATGCGGCTATCCGGGCGGCGGGGCTGCAGAATGCGATGCAGGGCTTCACCCGCTACCAGCCGCTCTCGCAGGAGGGCACCATCGCCAGCCAGCCCGATCTGGTGGTCATCTCCCAGGACGGCATAAAAGCGCTGGGCGGGGAAGAGAATCTCTGGAAGTTGCCGGGTCTGGCACAGACCCCGGCGGGACGCGGCAGGCAGGTGCTGGCCATTGATGATATGGCGCTGCTGGGCTTTAGCATGCGCACGCCACAGGCCATCCAGCAGTTGCGCGCCAAAGCGGAGCAATTGCCCTGATGACCCGCCGGACAACCCTGTCGCTGTGGGGAATGGCCCTCTTTCTCGCCGTGATGACCCTCATGGCAACTGGCTTTGGCGCGTTGCGTCTGCCGGTAAGCCTGCTGTGGAACAGCAGCGATGAGGCGCTGCGTCAGATCTGGCTGACCATTCGACTGCCGCGCGTGCTGCTGGCCCTGACGATCGGCGGCTCTCTGGCGCTGGCGGGCTGCGTGATGCAGGGGCTGTTTCGTAACCCGCTGGCGGACCCCGGCCTGCTCGGGATCAGCAACGGCGCGGCGCTGGCCGTTGCCCTGTGGGTGGTCATCCCGCTTTCGCTGCCCGCGCTGGTCATGCTGTATGCCCCCATGCTGGCGGCCTTTCTTGGCGCGCTGGCGGCGACAGTGGTGATCTTTGTGCTCAGCCAGCAGCGTGACAGTTCGCTGTCGCGCCTGCTGCTGGTGGGAATTGCGATAAATGCCTTATGCGGTGCCGTGGTGGGCGTCCTCTCATGGCTTAGCAACGACGCGCAGCTTCGCCAGCTGTCACTCTGGGGTATGGGCAGCCTCGGTCAGGCACAGTGGTCAACGCTGCTGGCCGTGACCTCGCTGATGGTGCCGACGGTGCTGATTATCTGGCGTCTCGCCAGCGCGCTCAACCTCCTCCAGTTGGGTGAGGAAGAGGCGCACTATCTGGGGGTGGATGTCGTGGTGGTGCAGCGGATTTTACTTCTGTGCAGCGCGCTGCTGGTGGCTGCGGCCGTTGCCGTCAGCGGCGTTATTGGCTTTGTCGGGCTGGTCGTCCCGCACCTGATGCGCATGTGGCTGGGCGCGGATCATCGGGCGACCCTTCCCGGCTCGGTGCTGGCAGGCGCGCTGTTGCTGCTGGTGGCGGATACGGTGGCACGCACGCTGGTCGCGCCCGCAGAAATGCCGGTCGGGTTGCTGACCAGCCTTATCGGTGCCCCCTGGTTCCTGTGGCTCATCTTTCGTCGGGGAGGCCGACATGGCTGAACGGTATTGCGCTGAAAATGTGTGCTGTACGCTCGCGGGGCGCACGCTTATTAAAGACGTTTCGCTCACGCTGTCAAAGGGCGAACTGGTGGCACTGATTGGCCCGAATGGCGCGGGGAAATCCACGTTACTGCGGCTGCTAACGGGTTACCTGAAACCCGTCAGTGGCAGCTGTTTTCTGGCGGGAAAAGCGTTGAGCGAATGGGCACCGGACACCTTGTCGCGCTATCGCGCGGTGATGCGCCAGCATACTCAGCTCGGCTTCGACTGGCCCGTTGAGGCCGTTATCGGGATGGGACGCGCGCCGTGGAGTCGCCAGCCGGAACCGGCAATTATTCATCAGGTGATGGCGCTGACCGGTTGTCTGCCGCTGGCCGGAAGACAGTACAACGCTCTCTCCGGCGGCGAGCAGCAGCGCGTCCAGCTTGCGCGTGCGCTGGCGCAACTCTGGCAAGACGGTGCGCCTCGCGGCTGGCTTTTTCTCGATGAACCGACCTCGGCGCTCGATCTCTACCACCAGCAGCATCTACTCAGGCTGCTGAAGTCGCTGACCGACAAGGGCCATCTCCACGTTTGCGTGGTGCTGCACGATCTCAATCTGGCGGCACTCTGGGCGGACAGGATTTTGCTTTTGCACAACGGGCACATTGTGGCCAACGGCACGCCGGAGCAGGTGCTGCAGGCCGATGCGCTGGCCCACTGGTATGGCGCGCAGGTTCACGTCGGCCAGCACCCGGCTCACGCCGCGCCGCAGGTTTTTCTTGCCCCTTAGCTTGAGCAGCTCACTTCCAGCCGCTTGCCCCAGTCCGGCGGGCGGCTGACGTAATCATCCTCCCTGTCGGCAAACGGCGTGCGTAGCGCAGCATGCAAGCGGTGCAGTTCATCATACTGCCCCTGCTCTGCCTGCTCAATCGCCCGCTGAGCCAGCCAGTTGCGCAGCACCATCGCCGGGTTTACCGCGTTCATCTTTTCCTGACGGGTGACGTCATCAATCTGCTCACGCTGCAGGCGCGTGCGGTAAGCGGTGAACCAGTCATCAAAGGCCTGTCGGTCAATGAACTCATCGCGTAGCGGTGAGGCGGCGCTCTGCTGCTCGGTCTGGCCCAGCATTCTGAAGGTGCGGGTGTAGTCGCTCCCCTCGCGGGCCATCAGGGAGAACAGGGTATTGAGAAGCGCGTTATCCCCTTTCTCCTGCGTCAGCAGCCCCAGCTTGCTGCGCATCAGGGAACCATACTCCCGCAGCAGTACTTCCTGGTAACTATCGAGCGCATCGTTCAGGCCTTCCACGTCGATAAATGGCGACAGCGACTGCGCCAGACGCTGGAGATTCCACAACCCGACGGCAGGCTGATTATCAAAGCTGTAGCGCCCCTGGTAATCCGAATGGTTACAGATATAGCCCGGCTGATAATCATCGAGGAAACCAAAAGGCCCATAATCAAAGGTCAGCCCCAGCAGGGACATATTGTCGGTGTTCATTACGCCATGCGCGAAACCGACGGTCTGCCAGCGCGCAATCATCGACGCGGTGCGGGCGACAATATCGCGGAACCATAAAAGGTATTTGTCCGCCTCGTCCTGCAGATGCGGCCAGTGGTGGCGAAGGGCGAAATCGGCAAGCTGGCGAACCTTTTCCGGCTCGCGGCGATAGTAGAAATGTTCGAAATGGCCGAAACGCAGATGGCTTTGGGCAACGCGGATGAGCATCGCCCCCTGCTCAATCGTTTCTCGTGAAACGGGCGTATCGCTGGTGACAATCGACAGCGCGCGCGATGTCGGAATACCCAGGGCATGCATCGCTTCTGAGGCCAGGCTTTCGCGAATAGTTGAACGCAGTACGGCGCGCCCATCGCCCATACGCGAATAAGGCGTCAGGCCAGCCCCTTTGAGGTGCCAGTCTACGGTTTCGCCGTTGGGGAGCTGTTGTTCACCGAGCAGGATCCCACGGCCATCGCCGAGTTGCCCTGCCCAGACGCCAAACTGATGTCCACTATAGACTTGCGCAAGCGGTCGCATACCCGGCAAAAGCGTTTCGCCGCCCCACACGCCTGCCCCTTCGGACGGCTGGAATAATGCCGGGGGGATCGCAAGCGAATCCGCCAGCGTCTCGTTATGCCAGATCAGACGGGCGTTATCTAACGGAGTGGGATTGAGAGCGGTATAGAAGCCGGGCAATTCATCGTGCCAGTGTGCGGTAAAAGACAGGGTCATAGGTCCTCCTGCTTTTAGTGTAGAGGTTTTACCGGGAATTAAACACGGGCGAAGAAAAGGGTTATCACTGAACGAGCGTCGTGACGTGCTCTGCCGTTACGGCTGGCCACAGGCTGCCCTGCATGGCACCGAAATTAAATGAAAGAACGCGTTGTAACAGACCGTGATCGTCAATTCCGGCAACCATTACCGACTGGCAGTGCGGCGTTATTTGCCAGAGGATCGCGCGCATAAATGGCTCGAAGGAGAGTTCAAACGCACGCTGCTGAATAAAGCCTTTATCAAGGGTGACCCGTTTAAACAATCCATCGTAAATCGCTTTGAGGGTGGCTGCTCCCGCGCCGAAGTTCGACAGCACCAGCGGGAAACGAATCGCCATTCTCGCCAGATTGAGATTGTCCTTTCCGTTATTTAAACCGGGATAGTTCTCATTAACGGTAAACTCCAGAAACGGGTAGCGCTCAAGTAATGAAACACTGTTTCCGTCAGTTAATAAAAACTCAACAATTGCAGGTGTAATATTGATCCATGCAATTAACTGATGCTGAATAAAAAACAGTTTACAGGTATCGAGCAATTGCAGTTTTTCATGAAAAAGCGCCAGTTCATCGGCCACCGAAAGGCGCGGGATAACCAGTTCAGTAGGGATACGCACGTCTGAGCCCACGTCAACGAAGTTAACCAACACCTCTAAACCTTTAAGTTCCCCTGCACTATTCCGGGCAGGCAAAAGTAAAAGTTCAGACTGGTAGGCATTATCTAGCGTGATTATCATTGCGCTCGCCCCGCGTTAAAGATGAAAGAGGACATCCTGGAGCAATTGCCGACACAATTCCACTGTATTGATTTTAATAAGTTTAATTTCATTCGATCCGTATTAATTTTCAGATTTATCCCTGAATCTTAAATAATCTTATCCTGGTTGTTGGTTAATAGCCAGTTTTAGATAAAACAGACACATACAGACATAATTCATGTGGGGTAAATTTAACTTTAATCATCTTTTTTTCAGAAAAAACGGCATGGCTTATTAGTTACCATGCCGTCTTAACATCGTTGCCTGGCGTGACTAAATACGCCGCGCCTGCCAAAAGTTTTTACGCCAGTAAACATTATCCAGCGAGGAGCGCATTACGCCGCGGCTGGTCGAGGCGTGAATAAACTGGTTATCGGTGTCATAGATGCCAACGTGGAGTCCACTCTCCCCCGATCCGGTTTTGAAAAAGACCAGATCGCCCGGAAGCAGATCGTCTTTATCAATTTCCGTTCCTATTTCAGCCTGCTTGCGCGTTTCGCGCGGCAGCCGCAAATCAAACTTATCGCGAAACGTCATCAGCACAAACCCCGAGCAATCCACCCCGCCCCGGCTCATGCCGCCGTAACGATACGGCGTACCACGCCAGTTGCTTAGCTGGTCGTTCAGGCTTGCAATCACCGTGATGGAATCCGAAAGCCGCGGATTCGGCGGAGGCGCACGGTGGCTGCTGCATCCCGCAAGAATTAACGTCGCCACAAGGAGAAACCACACTCGCATTTTCAGACGATTCCTCTGCTTTTATTATTGTTTCCGTAATTTAGCGTGCAATCGCGCCGCGACGCAAGAAACGCTTACGCCTGCGCGGTCGAAATGAGCATCTTATGCCCTTCGATATCCAGGCGTCGAAACGACATATTATAGGCTTTTGCCAGGTTTGGCGGCGTTAACACGCTGTCACGAGCGCCGCAGGCGATGGTTTTGCCCTGCGATAATAACCACACCCGATGCGCATGACGCAGGGTATGGTTCAGATCATGGCTGCTCATCACGATGGCGATACCTTGACGGGAGAGCGCGCTGAGCAAGCTGTCCAGCGCAGACTGCTGGGCCACATCCAGGCCGCTCATCGGCTCATCCAGAAGCAGCAGACGCCCGTGCGGGTTCCCTTCGGGATGGGTCTGCACGATCACCGCGGCCAGGCGTACCCGCTGCCACTCTCCGCCCGAGAGCTGGCTGGCGTGGCGGCTGAGTTTATCCTCTAACCCAAGCGCCGCGGCGACAGACTCGATCAGCGCCGCGTGCTGTTTATCATGCAGATGCAGCATCAGATAGTGCCAGACGGGCATCGCAAACGGCGGCACCTGCTGCTGAACCAGATAGCTCCGCCGGTGCGCCAGCGCAGCCGGCGACCATTCAGATAGCGTACGGTCCAGCAGCGAGAGCGTCCCGCTGCCCGAGGTCAGCCCCGCCATCCGCGCCAGCAACGTGCTTTTGCCCGCGCCATTCGGCCCGACAAGATGCAGGATTTCGCCTGCATTGACGGACGCGGTAATGGGCGCCAGGCGTCCCTTCTCGGCGACGTCTGTGAGCTGCATCAGCACGGTCATTATTTTGCCAGCGCCAGCTTAATTGACTCCATGACGATCGGATCTTCAGGGGTCATATCCGGTGAAAAGCGCTGGACAACCTGCCCGTCACGCCCTACCAGGAACTTCTCAAAGTTCCACAGAATGTCATCCGGATACAGCGGCGCACGCCCTTTGCTGGCCATGCGTTCGTAGAAACCACTCTCTTCAGGGGCGACTGCCGTCGGCGCAGCGGCAATCAGCCTGGCGTACAGCGGATGACGATTTTCGCCATTTACGTCAATCTTGCTGAACATCGGGAAGGTCACACCGTAGGTGGTGCTGCAAAACGTTTTGATCTCTTCTTCGCTACCCGGCTCCTGGCCCAGGAACTGGTTACACGGGAAGCCCAGCACGACAAAGCCGTCTTTCTCCCAGGCTTTCTGAATGTTCTCCAGCTGCTCGTACTGCGGGGTGAGGCCGCATTTCGACGCCACATTGACCAGCAGCAAAACCTTGCCTTTATAGCGTTCCAGCGTGGTTTTCTCGCCATCAATGGTGGTCACTTCGGTGTTCAGAATATCAGACTGCATAGCATTCCCTCAGGTTGTCTTACGGGTAGTGTTTTAACGTCCGGCTTTTAATAGTAGCCAGATAAAGACCGGCGCGCCCAGCGTTGCGGTGACGACACCAATCGGCAGTTCGGCTGCCGTCAGGGCAAGCCGGGCGATGATATCGGCCACCAGCAGCGTGGTCGCCCCGGCAAGGGCCGAGGCAGGAAGCAGCGTTCGATGGTCCGTTATGCCGCACAGACGCAGCATGTGCGGGATAACCAGCCCGATAAAACCAATTGCCCCGGCCAGCGCGACGCTCACGCCCACCATCCAGCCAATAGCCACCACCAGCACGTTGCGCCAGAGTCCAAGCGACATCCCAAGCTGGCGGGCTGAGGTTTCGCCCAGCGCCAGCATATTCAGCGGCTGCGACTGGACGCACGCCCACAGCATGACCGGGATAAGCAGGAGCATCAACCAGCCCTGACGCCAGTCAACGCCGCCGAAACCGCCCATCATCCAGTACATCAGCTGGCGTAAATCAAAGGAGGTGGAAAAGTAGACCGCCCAGGTCATCAGCGCGCTACAGATGATCCCCAGCGCGACCCCGGCAAGCAGTAATCGGCTGGTCGAAAGGTGCCGCCGCGCGAAGCGCAGCAGAATGACGGTGATCAGCAAGGCACCGAAAATGGCGCTCAGGCTAATTCCCCAGCCAGAGAGTTCGCCCCCACCGAGCATGACGGCTGCAATCAGCCCCACGCCCGCGCCATTAGAGACGCCCAAAAGCCCCGGCTCAGCTAACGGGTTTTCAAACAGCGCCTGCATCATAGTGCCGCACAACGCCAGCGCGCCGCCGACGAGGATCACCGCCAGCGTTCGCGGCAGGCGGATTTGCCAGACGAAGAGTTGCCCGTCTGGGCTAAACCAGCTTTGCGGGGCCAGCCAGCGGTCTCCTGCGCACAGGCTGACGACCGTAGCGGCAGTCAGCAGCAGCACCAGCAGAAACAGACGGCGGATATCGGAGCGGTGCTGTTGGCGGGCGAAATCAAGCATAGGCATGTGTTATCAATGTGTAATGATATTGATTTTACGGCGGATTTAATCAATTGCACAAAGAAAAAAGGCCGCAGAAGCGGCCTTTTTAGTTAGTTCATATTACTCTGCTTTGGGCGTTGCGTTTTCGACACGGCTTTTTAACTTCTGTCCGGGTCTGAAGGTCACCACGCGGCGGGCTGTAATGGGAATATCTTCCCCCGTCTTCGGGTTTCGGCCCGGACGTTGGTTTTTGTCTCGCAAATCAAAATTGCCAAAGCCGGAGAGTTTTACCTGCTCACCATTTTCCAGAGCACGACGGATCTCTTCGAAAAACAGCTCTACCAGCTCTTTAGCATCCCGTTTGCTAAGCCCAAGCTTATCAAACAGATATTCTGACATTTCAGCTTTTGTAAGCGCCATAGGTTCAATCCCTCAATGATGCCTGGAATCGCTCTTTTAATGCCTCTACACATTTGGCGACGGTAGCGGCAATCTCCTCTTCTTCGAGTGTACGGCTGGTATCCTGAAGGATAAGGCTAATAGCGAGGCTCTTGAAACCTTCTGCTACGCCCTTGCCGCGGTACACGTCAAATAAGTTTACGCCAACTACCTGATTTACGCCAACTTTCTTACATTCGGCCAAAATATCTGCTGCGGGAACGTTTTCCGCGACCACAACAGCGATGTCACGGCGGTTCGCCGGGAAGCGAGAAATGTCCTGCGCCTGAGGAATCACGCGGTCTGCGACCGGGTTCCACTCCAGCTCGAACACGATAGTACGGCCATTGAGGTCGAATTTACGTTCCAGCTCAGGATGCACAACGCCAATGAAACCAACGCGTTTGCCGTCTAAATAAATCGCTGCACTCTGGCCCGGATGCAGGGCGGGAATGGCTTCAGCGCGGAATTCAATTTCGGATAATTTACCGGTCAGATCGAGAATTGCTTCCAGATCGCCCTTCATATCGTAGAAATCAACCGTGCCTTTTGCCAGGTCCCAGTGCTCTTCAACACGGTTACCGGTGATGGCACCTGCCAGCATGAGATCCTGACGGATGCCTAAATTTGCCTGCGTATCCGGCACAAAGCGCAAGCCGCTTTCGAAAATGCGCACGCGGTTTTGCTGGCGATTCTGGTTGTACACGATGGTGCCAAGCAGACCGGTCCACAGCGACAGGCGCATCGCCGACATCTCGCTGGAGATTGGGCTTGGCAGGATCAGTGCTTCCTGACCCGGGTGGATCAGTTGCTGCAGCTTAGGATCGACGAAGCTGTAGGTGATCACTTCCTGATAGCCTTTGTCGTTCAGCATGGTTTTCACACGCTTCAGGGACAGGTCGGCTTCACGGTGGCTTCCCATAACCAGGCCAGCCTGCACCGGCTCGTCAGGGATGTTGTTGTAGCCGTAAACGCGGGCCACTTCTTCCACCAGGTCTTCTTCAATTTCCATGTCGAAACGCCAGGATGGCGCAACGGCGTGCCACTCGTCCTGTCCTTCGGTGACGTCGCAGCCCAGACGGCGCAGAATATCGCTCACCTGCGCATCGGCAACGTGGTGGCCAATCAGACGATCCAGCTTGCTGCGACGCAGCGTGATGGTGGCACGCTTCGGCAGCGTTGCGTCGTTGGTTACGTCGATAACCGGGCCTGCTTCACCGCCGCAGATGTCGATCAGCAGGCGTGTAGCACGCTCCATCGCTTTATACTGCAGCGCAGGATCCACGCCGCGCTCATAGCGGTGAGACGCATCGGTATGCAGGCCGTGACGGCGCGCGCGGCCGGTGATGGACAGCGGGCTGAAGAACGCACACTCCAGCAGCACGTTCTGCGTTTCATCATTCACACCGGAGTGTTCGCCGCCGAAGATACCGCCCATGGCCAACGCTTTGTTGTGGTCAGCAATAACCAGCGTATCCGCGTTCAGCTTCGCTTCGCTACCGTCCAGCAGAACCAGGGTTTCGCCCTCTTTCGCCATACGCACCACGATGCCGCCTTCGATACGATCTTTATCGAACGCGTGCATTGGCTGGCCCAGTTCCAGCAGAACGTAGTTGGTCACGTCAACCACCGCGTCGATGGAACGAATACCGCAGCGGCGCAGTTTTTCTTTCATCCACAGCGGGGTTGCGGCTTTAACGTTGATGCATTTTACCACACGGCCCAGGTAGCGCGGGCACGCATCAGCGGCCTCCACCTGAATGGGCAGCGTATCACTGATGGTGGCTTCCACCGGCACGATCTCCGGTGCGTTCAGCTCGGTCTGATTGAGCACGGCAACGTCGCGCGCCACGCCGATGATGCCCAGGCAGTCAGCACGGTTCGGCGTTACGCTGATTTCGATGGTGTTGTCATCGAGTTTCAGGTATTCACGAATATCGGTACCAATTGGTGCATCCAGCGGCAGCTCGATGATGCCGTTATGATCGTCGGAAATACCCAGCTCGGAGAACGAGCAGAGCATGCCTTCAGACGGTTCACCGCGCAGCTTCGCGGCTTTAATTTTGAAATCACCCGGCAGCACGGCACCCACAGTCGCCACGGCCACTTTCAGACCCTGACGGCAGTTCGGCGCACCGCAGACGATGTCCAGCAGGCGATCGCCGCCCACGTTCACTTTTGTCACGCGCAGCTTGTCGGCGTTAGGGTGCTGACCGCACTCCATCACTTCACCGACCACCACGCCGGTGAACGCGCCGGAGACCGGCTCTACGCCGTCCACTTCCAGGCCTGCCATAGTGATTTGGTTAGAAAGCGCTTCGCTATCAAGCGTGGTGTTCACCCATTCGCGTAACCACAGTTCACTGAATTTCATTGTTCTGTCCTGCCCTTATTTAAACTGTTTGAGGAAACGCAGATCGTTTTCGAAGAAAGCGCGTAAGTCGGTTACGCCGTAACGCAGCATGGTCAGACGCTCCATGCCCATACCGAAAGCAAAGCCGGAGTAAACTTCCGGGTCGATGCCTACGTTGCGCAGCACGTTCGGGTGGACCATACCGCAGCCCAGCACTTCCAGCCATTTGCCGTTTTTACCCATTACGTCAACTTCAGCAGACGGCTCGGTGAACGGGAAGTAGGACGGACGGAAACGCACCTGGAGATCTTCCTCAAAGAAGTTGTTCAGGAAATCGTGCAGCGTACCTTTCAGGTTGGTGAAGCTGATGTTTTTATCAACAATCAGGCCTTCCATCTGGTGGAACATCGGGGTATGCGTTTGGTCGTAGTCATTACGATAAACGCGGCCCGGCGCGATGATACGGATAGGGGGTGCCTGATCCTTCATGGTGCGGATCTGAACGCCAGAGGTCTGTGTACGCAACAGACGCGTCGCGTCAAACCAGAAAGTGTCGTGGTCAGCACGTGCCGGATGATGGCCGGGAATGTTCAGGGCATCGAAGTTGTGATAGTCATCTTCAATTTCCGGGCCAGTCGCCACGGTAAAGCCGAGCTCACCGAAGAAACTTTCAATACGATCGATGGTACGGGTGACCGGGTGCAATCCGCCGTTTTCAATCCGACGGCCTGGCAGTGAAACGTCGATGGTTTCGGCTGCCAGACGGGCGTTCAGCACTGCGCTTTCCAGCGCGGATTTACGCGCGTTCAGCGCCTGCTGTACCTGCTCTTTCGCTTCGTTGATGACCGCACCCGCTGCCGGGCGCTCTTCAGCAGGCAATTCACGCAGGGTAGTCATTTGAAGGGTCAAATGCCCTTTCTTGCCCAGATATTCGACGCGGACGTTGTCTAACGCGGCAACATCTGAGGCCTGGTTAATGGCGGCCGTTGCACTGGCAACCAGCTCTGCGAGATGTGACATGGTTTTCCTCATTATGTCGGTGCAGACACCGATTTGGTGGACTTAATCTCTCGAATTTAGACACAAAAAAAGCCTCCATCAGGAGGCTTATCTGGCGCTGTTTTTCGTTTCATCTTTCACGCGCTAGCCTCCTGAATTCAGGTGCTAAAGTAAAAGAAGAAGCGGAAAATAGCAGCATTCATGCTTGCGTTACCTTGTGTGGTAAAAACCGTTAAGACCTTATTGAAAAGCCTGCACGGATAAATGTCAATCTTCTGATGGTGTTAAATGAAAAGAGGGAGCAAAGCCCCCTCTTTCAACTGGCTTATGCCAGTGCTGCTTTCGCTTTTTCGACCAGAGCGGTGAACGCTACTTTGTCGAATACTGCGATGTCAGCCAGGATCTTACGGTCGATTTCAACAGAGGCTTTTTTCAGGCCGTTGATGAATTTGCTGTAAGAAATACCGTTCTGACGTGCTGCTGCGTTGATACGCGCAATCCACAGTTGACGGAACTGACGCTTACGCTGACGACGGTCACGGTAAGCGTACTGACCTGCTTTGATAACAGCCTGGAAGGCAACGCGGTAAACGCGTGAACGCGCACCGTAGTAGCCTTTAGCTTGTTTCAAAATTTTCTTGTGACGTGCACGTGCAATTACACCACGTTTTACGCGAGCCATATGTGCTCTCCTGTATCTATATTCTTAGTAAAAAATTAAACGTTAACGGCTTATGCGTACGGCAGGCACGCGATAACCAGACCCAGATCGCCTTTAGAAACCAGGCCTTTTGGACGCAGGTGACGTTTACGCTTAGTAGATTTTTTGGTCAGAATATGACGCAGGTTTGCGTGCTTACGCTTAAATCCACCACCACCGGTTTTTTTGAAGCGCTTAGCAGCACCGCGTACGGTCTTAATTTTTGGCATCTTAATAACTTCCACTTCGCATTGTTAAATAAACGAAACATAGGCGAACAAAACCTATGAAACCCGAAGGCTCCACAGATTTTGCTGCTTGAAGGCCTTACTGTTTCTTCTTAGGAGCGAGCACCATGATCATCTGGCGGCCTTCGATCTTCGTAGGGAAGGATTCGACTACTGCCAGTTCACTCAGATCGTCACGGACGCGCGTCAGCACTTCCATACCAATCTGTTGGTGGGCCATTTCACGACCGCGGAAACGCAGTGTGATCTTGGCCTTATCGCCATCTTCCAGAAAGCGTATCAGGCTGCGGAGTTTTACCTGATAATCGCCATCGTCGGTACCAGGACGGAATTTGATTTCCTTAACCTGGATAACTTTTTGCTTCTTCTTCTGTTCCTTAGAAGACTTACTCTTTTCATAAAGGAACTTGCCGTAGTCCATAATACGACAAACTGGCGGTTCGGCGTTAGGGCTGATTTCAACTAAATCTACTCCAGCTTCTTCAGCTTTTTCGATCGCTTCTCTCAGACTCACAATCCCCAGCTGCTCGCCTTCCAGACCTGTTAAGCGAACTTCCTGGGCGCGAATCTCGCCATTGATACGATTCGGACGTGCCGTTTGAACTCGTTTTCCGCCTTTAATACCTTATTCCTCCAGTTGTTGAAGACTGCGGCTGCGAATCTCTTGTTGCAGCTTCTCAATCACTTCACTTACGTCCAGGCTTCCCAGGTCTTTACCACGGCGGGTGCGAACGGCCACTTTGCCTGCTTCCACCTCTTTATCACCACAGACCAACATATACGGGACACGACGTAAAGTGTGCTCGCGGATTTTAAAGCCAATCTTCTCATTTCTCAAGTCTGCTTTTACGCGAATGCCCGCATTTTGTAGTTTCTGCGTCAATTCTTTAACGTAATCAGCCTGAGAATCGGTAATGTTCATCACCACCACCTGCACTGGCGCAAGCCAGGTTGGGAAGAAGCCGGCGAACTCTTCGGTCAGGATGCCGATGAAGCGCTCCAGAGAACCGAGAATTGCACGGTGAATCATTACCGGTACCTGACGCTCGTTGTCTTCGCCAACATAAGAGGCGCTTAAACGCTGCGGCAGGGAGAAGTCCAGCTGTACCGTTCCGCACTGCCATGCGCGATCGAGGCAGTCATACAGGGTAAATTCAATTTTCGGACCGTAGAATGCGCCCTCGCCCAGCTGGTATTCGAACGGGATACCGTTCTCTTCCAGCGCCACGGCGAGATCCGCTTCCGCGCGATCCCATGTCTCATCGCTGCCGATACGTTTTTCCGGACGCGTTGAGAGCTTGACAACGATCTTCTCGAAGCCAAAGGTGCTATACATATCGTAGACCATACGAATGCAGGCGTTAACTTCATCACGTACCTGGTCTTCCGTACAGAAGATATGCGCATCATCCTGAGTAAAGCCACGAACACGCATCAGACCGTGCAGCGCACCTGATGGTTCGTTACGGTGGCAGCTACCGAATTCCGCCATACGCAGCGGTAAATCGCGGTAGGATTTCAGACCCTGGTTAAAGATCTGAACGTGACCCGGGCAGTTCATTGGCTTGATGCAGTATTCACGGTTCTCAGAAGAGGTAGTGAACATCGCATCTTTATAGTTGTCCCAGTGGCCTGTTTTTTCCCACAGTACACGGTCCATCATGAACGGGCCTTTCACTTCCTGGTACTGGTACTCTTTCAGCTTAGAGCGCACGAAAGTTTCCAGTTCGCGGAAGATAGTCCAGCCGTCGTTATGCCAGAAGACCATACCCGGCGCTTCTTCCTGCATATGGTACAGGTCAAGCTGCTTACCGATTTTACGGTGGTCACGCTTAGCCGCCTCTTCCAGGCGCTGCAGGTAGGCGTTCAGGGCTTTTTTATCCGCCCACGCGGTACCATAAATACGCTGCAACATCTTGTTGTTGCTATCGCCACGCCAGTAGGCGCCCGCGATTTTCATCAGTTTGAAATGATGACAGAAGCGCATGTTCGGCACGTGCGGACCACGGCACATGTCGATATATTCTTCGTGATGATACAAGCCAGGCTTATCATCATGAGAAATGTTCTCGTCAAGAATAGAGACTTTATAGCTCTCGCCACGCTTCACGAACGTTTCACGCGCTTCGTGCCAGCTGACTTTCTTCTTGATGACGTCATAGTTGGATTCGGCGAGCTCGTGCATACGTTTTTCGAGCGCGTCGATATCTTCCTGAGTCAGGGTGTGGTCAAGGTCAACGTCATAATAGAAACCGTTGTCGATAACCGGGCCGATCGCCATCTTGGTGTTGGGCCACAGTTGTTTGATTGCGTGACCTAACAGGTGCGCACAGGAGTGACGAATGATCTCCAGACCTTCTTCGTCTTTCGCTGTGATGATAGACAGCTTCGCATCGTTTTCGATCAGATCGGACGCATCAACCAGTTCGCCATCAACGCGGCCGGCAATGGTCGCTTTCGCAAGGCCAGGACCAATATCCAGGGCAACATCCATTGGGCTAACAGCGTGGTCGTAGTGGCGTTGGCTGCCATCAGGAAGAGTAATTACAGGCATTTTATATCCTTATTTGCAGTGATGCCCCACACATAAGAGCATATACAAAGAAAATAATCGTTAGTAAACAATAGATTACGAACCATCTAACCAACAATCGTCAAATTGGCTCGCCATCCTGGACCGGCCGAATTCAGATTAATGCGGATTTACGGCAGGCGACGTAATGGTAACACTAATGCAAGGGCGAATGCACCCTCTGCAACTTTTTTGCGACTCATCCATTTGTATGAGTTTGTTAAGTTTTACCGCCCACAGCTCGCAATCCAGTATTGCTAAGCTATCCTTGAACTGGTCTTAATCTCTCTAAGGAGCATCCGATGAATGTTTCCAGCAGAACCGTCGTGATTTTAAATGTCCTCTCAGCCGCCGTTTTGGTGCTGATTCTTGCCGACCGATTCCACTGGTTTTAATTTTGTCCGGTAATGTGGCATAGCCTTCTGGCCTTCGCATTGCACACCCTGGCGCATAGTTTGATAGACTAAGGGAATCAACTGACAAGGATTAGGTTATGCCAACGAAACGTTTTGCCGTTAAGCACTGGAAAATGGTGGTAGTACTTATTGCTATCTGCGGCGCGATGCTGCTGCTGCGCTGGGCCGCCATGATTTGGGGTTAACCCCGTGGGGAAAACGACTTAAGAAAGAACTAACCGGGTAATACATTCCGGTGACACGAGCAAACTCAATAAGAAATAGAAGACGTGACCTGGCCTTTTATACCCAGTCACTCCCTGCGCCGCAAAAACCGGTACATCAACATCCGGTTTTTGACGGGTAAGGTAATTGATATCTGATTCAATACCTACGCGACAATAACGCGATCAGGACCACTCACCTGCAACCAGTTTATGCACATCAAACGCATCATTCATGGATTGCCCGGTAGACTGCGTGCCTGGCGCGATATTGGAACCTGCTTCAACGTCAGAGGCGCGGGAAATGCCTGTGGCAACATGAGTATCTGCGGCAGGTGAAGCCAGGTTATCGGCAGCAAAGGTGCCAAACGAAAGTGCGGAAAGCACCATTGCTGCGGCGGCGTTTTTAATTTTATTCATCATCTTAATTCTCTATTTTCATTAATACTGAACAGCCTGAGGCAACATTTTGCCTGTTGCCTAAGTGTAGATCTGGATCACACTTTTTCCTAGTCAATTAATTTATCAAAACGTGTCAAATAAATTGAATATACGTGTTGGCAGCAATTATGGAGGAATTAAGGCGTTTGACGGACCACATATTTTAAAACGGCGTTTAATATAAAACAGCACAGTTTCAAAAAATAAAAAATAAAACACGGGCCGCGTATTCGGCCCGTGTTTATTACATTTTATAGCCCAGTGAAATGGTGGTTCTCCGGTCGGTATGGTCCGGTGCAGAGTCTGGTGGAGATGAGTTCCAGGTCACGTTGTACGCCAGTTTCAGGCCAAAATGTTCGTTGATGGCCACGTTCAGCGCCGTCTCGGAGTTCAGCGTGGTATCGTCGGCACCGAAAACAGAAACGCCCTGAGTGAACTTAGTGGTGTCGGTCATCTGCCAGGCGTAGGTGCCGGAAGCATAACCTAACGGCTGAGTTTTGGTTTCGCCATCGGTGAACTCGTCATAGCGAACGCCTGGACCGAATTCGAAGCGGAAACTGTGCACCGGTCCGTTGAGGAACTGGCGACCATAACCTGCCGTGAACACGTCACGCTGGCGGTAGCCATTGTAGCGGTCGGTTAACCAGCTGGCCTGACCGAACAGATAATCGGCGTCGGTCATGTTATAGCGGCTACGTCCCCCTACGGCATATTTCTCTGAGGAGCGTTCATCATTCGCGGATGTGTTGCTGGCGTTCCCCCACAGCGACCACGCCGTGGTGTTGCCGTACCAGGTCAGGGTGCTGTCTGCCGTCAGAGAGGAGCTTTTCGTGTTACCCGATTGCGCCAGATAACCCGCGTTCAGGTTACCTTCAAACGGTTTTTGCGCGGAGCTTGGATCGTCCATGACAGTAAAAACGGAATCATCGGCGGCTGCGTTCAACGACGCAAACACACCACCCGCCAGCATCAGTGCAGCAGGAACTGTCTTCAAAAGCTTCATTTTATTAGGGAGTCCATACAACAAAAAAAGAGACCATCACGGTCTCGGAAACTTTCTTGAGGATCAATGACAAGGCGTCCAGAGAAAGGTAACAAATTATAAAAAGCCGCAAATAACATAGCAATGATTTCTTATTTCATTTTTTGAATAAGAACGATCCCAAATCGACATTTAATTTATATGTCGGGTTTTCAGTTTTTGTCAGTATTCATATTTAAAATCATATTGTTATTTACATTGCCTTCCTGGTAATCGGTGCCAGACTTAAGGAAGCCCATACTAAAAGGAGGTCAACATGGTTTCCATATACACCCTGACACTCTCCCCTTCCCTCGACTCCGCGACTCTGACACCCCAGATTTACCCCGAGGGGAAACTGCGCTGTAGCGCCCCCGTCTTTGAACCGGGTGGCGGTGGCATCAACGTGGCCCGCGCGATTACGCACCTCGGCGGCAAAGCCACCGCAATATTCCCGTCAGGCGGTGCCACCGGCGAACACCTCGAGTCGCTGCTGGCGGATGAACAGGTCGCCACCCAGACCGTGAATGCCAAAGACTGGACGCGGCAAAACCTGCACGTCCATGTTGAGTCCAGTGGCGAGCAGTACCGCTTCGTCATGCCAGGTGCCAGACTTAGCGACGACGAGTTTCGCCAGCTCGAAGAGAAAGTGCTGGCGATTGAACCCGGCGCGCTGCTGGTCATCAGCGGCAGCCTGCCGCCCGGCATCAGTACGCAAAAGCTGACGGCGCTGATCGCATCCGTCCAGCAGCGCGGCATTCGCTGCATTGTCGACAGCTCAGGAGAAGCGCTCCAGGCAGCCCTTGAACCTGGTCAGCTTGAACTCGTTAAACCCAACCAAAAAGAGCTAAGCGCGCTGGTTAATCGCGCGTTGACCCAGCCTGATGACGTGCGGACCGCCGCCGAGGAGCTGGTTCGCAGCGGTAAAGCGCTGCGCGTGGTCGTCTCCCTGGGTCCTCAGGGGGCGCTGGCCGTCGACAAAACCGGCTTTGCTCAGGTGGTTCCGCCGCCCATGAAAAGTCAGAGCACCGTGGGTGCGGGTGACAGCATGGTCGGTGCGATGGTGTTAAAGCTGGCAGAAGGTGCTTCTCTTCTGGAGATGACGCGCTACGGCGTGGCCGCCGGTAGTGCTGCAACCATCAATCAGGGAACACGCCTGTGCTCGCTGGAGGATACCCAGAAGATTGTCAATTATCTGTCGAAAGCCTGATAACGCCGCCCCCTCCGCGCGAGGGGGTAAGCGCGCCAGAGTCGCCAAACCCACACTATCGACTATGCTAAAAAAACTTTCGTGATAACAATGAGGTGAAATATGAGCAGTGGTGATATCACCCGCTACGTCGTAACGGTAAGGATCCATGAAGCGTCGCTAACCGAAATCAATGAGCTGAACAATGCGTTCACGCGCGCCAATTTCCTGCTCACCCTGACCGACGAAGACGGCAATATTCATGACTTGGGGACGATGACGTTTGGCCTGATCAGCGCGCTTAGCCAGGAAGAGGTCAACGCCCTGGCGAACAGCCTGGCAGAAAGCGTGACCGATAAAGCCACGGAGATAGACGTGGACACCTGGGAGAGCTGGGTGAAAAAAGAACAATAAGTGCCTTGTAGTGCAGTAAACCGCTCATGTGTGCGTTAGTTCCTGTTTTTTAACAGCCGTTTTGCGCTAACCTTATGATCTGGCAGACAACATGGGAGAGAGATCATGTGGCAGGCTATCAGTCATCTTTTAAGTGAGCAACTGGGAGAAGGTGAAATTGAACTGCGTAACGAACTGCCAGGCGGAGAGATCCACGCCGCGTGGCATTTGCGCTACGCTGGACGCGATCTTTTCGTAAAATGCGATGAGCGGGAATTACTTCCTATCTTTACCGCCGAAGCCGATCAGCTGGAACTGTTATCGCGCAGTAAAACGGTCACGGTTCCGCAGGTCTGGGCCGTGGGAACCGACAGAGATTACAGTTTTCTGGTGATGGAGTATCTGCCGGCGCGCCCGTTGGATGCCCACAGCGCCTTCATCCTGGGACAGCAAATTGCCCGCCTGCACCAGTGGAGCGATCAGCCGCAGTTTGGCCTCGACTTTGACAACGATCTCTCCACCACGCCACAGCCTAACGCCTGGCAGCGCCGCTGGTCGACGTTCTTTGCCGAGCAGCGCATTGGCTGGCAGCTTGAGCTTGCCGCAGAGAGAGGGCTGGAATTCGGTAACATCGACGCCATCGTCGAACATGTGCAACAACGGCTCGCTTCGCATCAGCCACAGCCATCATTACTGCACGGTGATTTGTGGTCCGAGAACTGCGCGCTGGGGCCCAACGGCCCTTATATCTTTGACCCCGCCTGCTACTGGGGTGACCGGGAGTGCGATCTCGCCATGCTGCCGCTCCATCCTGAGCAGCCGCCGCAAATCTACGATGGGTATCAGTCCGTCTCCCCGCTCCCTGGCGATTTCCTCGACAGACAGCCGGTTTACCAGCTCTATACCCTGCTTAACCGGGCGATCCTGTTTGGCGGCGAGCATCTGGTTAACGCGCAGCGCGCGCTGGATCGCGTGCTCGCGGCCTGATCTCACAGGGTGGCTAATGTGCCACCCTGCGTTTTCTTACAGGAAGCCGAGCAGCGAGAAGAAGAAATAGCCCGCCACAATGATGATCACCGGCAAGACGTAGAGCGGAAATATCTGCAAGAAAATGGTGTGACGCGGAACCACTATCCGCGATTCAATCTGCTCGCGCGTCAGCCCTGAGGCCCCTTTGGCCTGCTCCAGAATCAGCTGGTCCTCCACCCCTTCACGCAAAAAACGCGTCTGACGGCTCATGCGTGCGCCCGAGGCCTGTAGCGCCATCGCAATAAAAATCAGCGCATAGATTACCCAAAACCCAACGTTAAGCTTCTGGTGGAAATCCGGCGTCGGTGAGTTGTACCAGAAAAAGTTCAGGAATGGCGTGTTGAAGCGCATCATCTCAATCATCACATGTGCGAAATCCAGCATAACCGCATTGATGCCCGGCTGCTTTTCGCTGTGATCGAACATGAATTTAAAGATGGAAATCAGCGTTGAAATCACCGCCGGAATGAAAATGACCCACCCGGCAATACGTTTTAAGACAGCGATGCGTCCAGCTTGTTGATACGTCATCAGTTCCCCTTCAAAAAAGACGCGTTATTTGTGCCTAAGTCTACCTGCTGACCGTGATTTTCGCCCGTTCTTTGAAGGCAATATGCTAAATTGCAGACTGGACTTAGCATTTATCGTTTGTCGGACACCTGAGAGAAGGAGACGTAATAATGACGGCACCGCGCCAGATTCTTGCCGCTATTTTTGACATGGATGGACTGCTGATCGATTCCGAACCGCTGTGGGATCGCGCTGAACTGGACGTTATGGCCAGCCTTGGCGTAGATATCTCTCGCCGGAACGAGTTGCCCGACACGCTTGGGCTGCGCATCGATATGGTCGTTGAGCTGTGGTATGCCCACCAGCCGTGGGTTGGCCCTGACTGCAACGAAGTGACCAACCGGATTATCAGTCGCGCGATTTCCCTGGTTGAGGAAAACAAGCCTCTTCTGCCCGGCGTGCGTGAAGCCGTTGCGCTCTGTAAGGCACAAGGCTTAAAAGTGGGGCTGGCGTCTGCCTCACCGCTGCATATGCTGGAAAAAGTGCTGACGATGTTTGAGCTGCGCGACAGCTTCGACGCGCTGGCCTCGGCGGAAAAGCTGCCCTATAGCAAACCCCACCCGCAGGTTTATATGGATTGTGCCGCGAAGCTGGGCATTGACCCGCTGTCCTGCGTGGCGCTGGAAGATTCGGTCAACGGCATGGTGGCATCGAAAGCGGCGCGTATGCGCTCGATTGTTGTCCCGGCCGAAGAAGGTCAGCACGATCCCCGCTTTGCGCTGGCCGATGTCAAACTGTCATCGCTAACCGAACTTACCCCGCAGCACCTGCGCGGCGAGTAACCCTTTTCAGGCAGCCTCGCTGCCTGAAAGCGTATGACCGGGCACGAAAGCGCATGAATAGTGCCCGTTTGTGACAAAGGGTTACACCGTCACCTCTTCCGTACACTGTATAAAAAACCTATACTGTATGAATTGACAGTTTGTTGGGTTTTATCATGACGGCGGAAGGCCACCTGCTTTTTTCAATTGCCTGCGCGGTGTTTTCTAAAAACGCTGAACTTACCCCTGTGCTGGCGCAGGGGGACTGGTGGCATATTGTCCCTTCCGCAGTATTGACCTGCCTGCTGCCGGATATCGATCATCCGAAGTCTTTCCTTGGCCAGCGATTGAAGTGGATATCCAAACCTATTGCCAGGGCCTTTGGTCATCGCGGGTTTACCCACAGTCTGTTGGCTGTTTTTGGCCTGCTGACGCTTTTCTATCTTAAGGTCCCTGATAGCTGGATAGTGCCTGCCGATGCCATTCAGGGCATGGTGCTGGGCTATTTAAGCCATATTCTTGCCGACATGCTCACCCCGGCGGGCGTGCCGCTTCTCTGGCCCTGCCGGTGGCGCTTCCGCTTACCGATCCTCGCCCCCCAGAAAGGCAACCAGCTTGAGCGCGTGTTGTGCATGGCGCTGTTTGCCTGGGCGGTCTGGATGCCGCAAACGCTGCCCGAAAACAGTGCAGTCCGCTGGTCATCGCAAATGATTAACTCCCTGCAATTCCAGTTTAATCGTTTTATTAATCACCAGATTGAACATTAAACCGACAAAATAATCACATTTGTCATAAACCATTCCATTTGGATATAAGCGCCACATCACACTTCTGCTAACCTTGCGCCAACAGGCTCGGTAAAAACCGACCGGATAATAAATCAGGAGAACGGGGATGAATTTTCCACTCATCGCGAACATTATTGTGTTCGTTGTATTGCTATTGCTTCTCGCACAGACGCGCCACAAACAGTGGAGCCTGGCGAAGAAAGTACTCGTCGGTCTGGGTATGGGTGTCGTATTTGGTCTGGCATTACACGCCATTTACGGTTCCGATAGCCCGGTAATGAAAGAGTCTATCCAGTGGTTCAACATTGTCGGTAACGGCTATGTGCAGCTGCTGCAGATGATTGTCATGCCGCTGGTGTTTGCCTCTATTCTGAGCGCGGTTGCGCGTCTGCACAACGCCACCCAGCTGGGTAAAATCAGTTTTCTGACCATCGGGACCCTGCTGTTTACTACGCTTATCGCCGCGCTGGTCGGTGTACTGGTGACTAACCTGTTTGGTCTGACCGCCGAAGGTCTGGTACAAGGCTCAGCCGAAACCGCGCGCCTGACGGCAATCCAGACCAACTATGTTGGTAAACTCGCCGATCTGACCGTTCCGCAAATGGTGCTTTCCTTTGTTCCGAAGAACCCGTTTGCTGACCTGACCGGTGCAAGCCCGACGTCCATTATCAGCGTGGTGATCTTCGCGGCGTTCCTGGGCGTAGCGGCACTGAAGCTGTTGAAAGACGATGCGCCGAAAGGTGAACGCGTGCTGGTCGCCATCGATACCCTGCAAAGCTGGGTCATGAAGCTGGTTCGCCTGGTCATGCAGCTGACGCCTTACGGCGTGCTGGCCCTGATGACCAAAGTGGTAGCAGGCTCCAACCTGCAGGACATCATCAAGCTCGGTAGCTTCGTGATTGCGTCTTACCTGGGTCTCGCCATCATGTTTGTGGTGCACGGTATCCTGCTGGGCGTAAACGGCGTGAGCCCGCTGAAATACTTCCGTAAAGTATGGCCGGTGCTGACCTTCGCCTTTACCAGTCGCTCCAGCGCAGCCTCTATTCCGCTGAACGTTGAAGCGCAAACGCGTCGCCTGGGCGTACCAGAATCCATCGCCAGCTTCTCTGCTTCCTTTGGTGCCACCATTGGTCAGAACGGTTGCGCGGGGCTTTACCCGGCGATGCTGGCGGTGATGGTTGCGCCAACCGTGGGGATCAACCCGCTGGATCCGGTCTGGATTGCGACTCTGGTGGGTATTGTCACCATCAGCTCCGCCGGTGTGGCGGGTGTTGGCGGTGGGGCAACCTTCGCTGCGTTGATCGTACTGCCTGCGCTGGGCCTGCCGGTAACGCTGGTTGCACTGCTGATTTCCGTTGAACCGCTGATCGACATGGGTCGTACCGCTCTGAACGTTAGCGGCTCCATGACTGCCGGGACGCTGACCAGCCAGTGGCTGAAGCAGACGGACAAAACGATCCTTGAAAGTGAAGATGACGCCGAGCTGGCGCACCGTTAATCACTGCACAATAAAAAAAACCGCCTGATGGCGGTTTTTTTTATGTCTGTTAATCTTCAACCTCTTCTTCCTGGCGGATTTGCACCGCCCAGCGCTGCGCCGACTCGGGGACCGTAAACACGGGGGAGCGGCGGAAGTGTTCACCAATCAGCACAAATGCCACGTACTTCCCACGCAGCTGCCAGACATCGCGAAAGCCCTCAACCTTCAGGGCATGGTCAGGCGGCGCAGGTTCGACGCGGGGTACATAGCTAATAACCTGGCGATTTTGTTGGCGAAGAGGTTTCATAAGCGACGGGTTCACTAATACAGATTCTGAATACAGGAAATTTCTATCATAGCCGATTCTCCCCCCACCCGTCGCGCCTCGGGGGCCGATGATGACAGCTTTCGTTAAGAAAAATGTCCTAAAACGCCTGGTTCGTTAGCCTGTTCATGACATTGTTCTATCCTTAATAGGGTTTTTAGGAACGTATACAGGAGAAGCGTGCAATGTCGAACAATGATAAAACACATCAATCACCCATTCATGGCACTGAAGAATCTCAACCGGGAATGGATTCACTTGCTCCAGCGGACGGATCGCATAAGCCTTCACCGGGCCCTTCCGCACCGGGCGAACAACCTACTGCGCCGGGAAGTTTCAAATCCCCGGGCAACGCAAATGAAAAACTGAATGCTCTCGAGCCTCACCGCAAAGGCGGCGAAGGCCATGCGCTGACAACTAATCAGGGCGTACGTATTGCCGATGACCAAAACTCCCTGCGCGCAGGCTCTCGCGGGCCAACCCTGCTGGAAGATTTTATCCTGCGGGAAAAAATTACCCATTTCGACCACGAGCGCATCCCGGAACGCATCGTTCACGCGCGTGGCTCTGCGGCGCACGGCTATTTCCAGCCCTATAAGAGCCTGAAAGATATCACTAAAGCGGACTTCCTCTCCGATCCCGACAAAAAAACGCCGGTGTTTGTGCGCTTCTCTACCGTCCAGGGCGGCGCAGGCTCTGCCGACACGGTGCGTGATATCCGCGGCTTTGCCACCAAGTTTTACACCGACGAAGGGATTTTCGATCTGGTAGGGAACAATACGCCGATCTTCTTTATTCAGGATGCGCATAAGTTTCCTGACTTTGTCCATGCGGTAAAACCAGAGCCACACTGGGCCATACCGCAGGGACAAAGTGCGCATGACACCTTCTGGGACTATGTTTCCCTGCAGCCCGAAACCTTACACAACGTGATGTGGGCGATGTCCGACCGTGGGATCCCGCGCAGCTATCGCACCATGGAAGGGTTCGGGATCCACACCTTCCGCCTGATCAACGCCGAAGGTAAAGCCACGTTTGTGCGATTCCACTGGAAACCGGTCGCCGGTAAAGCGTCGCTGGTGTGGGATGAAGCCCAGAAGCTGACCGGTCGTGACCCGGACTTCCACCGTCGCGAGCTGTGGGAATCCATCGAAGCCGGTGATTTCCCGGAATACGAACTGGGGCTACAGTTAATCCCGGAAGAGGACGAGTTCAAGTTTGATTTCGACCTGCTCGACCCGACCAAGCTGATCCCCGAGGAGCTGGTTCCCGTGCAGCTGGTGGGCAAAATGGTGCTCAACCGTAACCCGGATAACTTCTTCGCCGAGAACGAACAGGCCGCGTTCCACCCAGGGCACATCGTCCCCGGCCTGGACTTCACCAACGATCCTCTGCTGCAGGGGCGTTTATTCTCGTATACCGATACGCAAATCAGCCGCCTTGGCGGGCCAAACTTCCACGAAATCCCGATCAACCGCCCGACCTGCCCTTACCACAACTTCCAGCGCGACGGGATGCACCGCCAGGATATCGACACCAACCCGGCCAACTACGAGCCTAACTCGATCAACGATAACTGGCCGCGTGAAACGCCGCCGGGGCCGAAGCGCGGCGGGTTTGAGTCTTATCAGGAACGCGTGGACGGGGCAAAAATCCGCGAACGCAGCCCCTCCTTTGGGGAGTATTACGCCCACCCTCGCCTGTTCTGGAACAGCCAGACGCCAATTGAGCAACAGCATATTATCGGCGGCTTTAGCTTCGAACTGAGTAAAGTGGTGCGCACCTACATCCGCGAGCGCGTGGTGGATCAGCTTGCGCATATCGATATCCAGCTTGCCCAGAGCGTTGCCGACAATCTCGGCATTACGCTCACCGACGAACAGCGTCATGCCGCCCCGCCGAAAGACGTCAACGGCATCAAAAAAGATCCGTCCCTGAGCCTCTATGCGGTACCGGGCGGGTCAATCAAGGGCCGCGTCGTGGGTATCCTGCTTAACGACAAAACCCGCGCCAGCGATCTGCTGGCGATCATGACAGCGCTGAAAGCCAAAGGGGTGCACGCCAAACTGCTCTACTCGCGCATGGGCGAAGTGACGGCTGATGACGGTTCGGTACTGCCGATAGCGGCCACCTTTGCCGGGGCGCCGTCGCTGACGGTGGATGCGGTGATTGTGCCGTGTGGCGATATCGCCAGCCTGCTTGGCAACGGTGATGCCAACTACTACCTGCTGGAAGCCTATAAGCACCTGAAGCCGATTGCGTTTGCTGGCGACGCACGCCAGTTTAAACCGTTGCTGAAGGTAGCGGATCAGGGCGAAGAAGGGATTGTCGAGGGTGACAGCGTTGATGATGCGTTTATGACCCAGCTGTTCGACCTGCTCGCCGCCCACCGCGTGTGGTCGCGAAGCAGTAAAACTGCGCAGATCCCGGCATAAAAAAAGCCGGCTGGCCGTGCGGGCTGATGCCCTCATCCCAACCCTCTCCCATGGGAGAGGGAGCAAACATAAAAAAAGGCAACGTTCGTTGCCTTTTTACTTTTACCTCGCCACCGGGCTTTTTACTTACAGATCGTTAAACGTCCCTAAACGATACCCGCGCTCGGCAATCGCATACTTCAGCGAGGATGAGGTCAGGATATCCAGCTCTGCCAGCCGCGGCCAGCAGTAGGCACTTTTGCGTATCGTATTATCAACAAAAGCCGGGTGCGCCATAACCTCCAGCGAATGCTCGCCTCGTGCGGCAGACTCATCCAGTACCTTCAGGAACAGTGCTTCGTCGATTTCATCACCGTAAAATGCGCTGCTGAACCCGTCGGTCGTGGACACAGACGGACTGCTCAGCCCGTGAAGCGCCAGCTCAGTGCGATCCACGCGCATCGCCACCCCTTTACGCCGGGCAAACTCCGCGACAATCGGGAGAATCGCCGGGATCATATGCACGTGATGATGGCTGTCGATATGCGTCGGCTCACGGCCAAACACGTCAACAAAGCGGTTAAACTGGCAGTCCAGCTCGCGGGTGATTTCGTCGAGCGGCAACGTCCCCTGCTCGGCCATTTCCCAAATCCATTTGCCCAGTGCGCCGTCGCGCGTCAGGCCCGGCATGGGGGAAAGCGGCATGCCCAGCGTCAACACAAAGTGCATACCGACACCGAGCTCAGGTACGTCCCGGCTGAGCTGCGCCGCGTGCCCGGCCGCTTCACCATTGATCATGGCGGTGGTCGAGGTCACGATGCCCCGACGACAGGCTTCAATGATGCCGTAGTTCTGCCCTTTCGACAGGCCAAAATCATCGGCATTCACAATCAGCAGGTTTTCCATTGCGCCCCCTCTTAACGGTGTTTCAGCTTCTCAACCGTAGCAGCAAAGTTTGGCAGCCATTTCTCATGCGCCAGGATCATCTCACTCGCCAGCTGTTCCGCGTCGCGGTCGGAATGCACCAGTGGGCTAAGGTTCAGCGCCAGGAGCACATCGTTCAGCTCGCCGCTTAACGCAGCGTGGCTCGCCGCCACTTCAAACCCTTTGATGGTATGGATCAGGCCCATCACTTTGTCATCAAAATGGGTGATGCGTGGGTGCGGTTTTGCGCCGTCGCGGCCCAGGATACAGGTCATCTCAACGGCCCAGTCTGCCGGAATGTTATCGATGTGTCCGTGATGCGGCACGTTCACATAGTGTTCCGCCTGCTTGTCGTTATAGATGGCGTTAATCACTTCACACGCCGCGTCCGAATAGTACGCCCCGCCGCGCTGCTCAAGCTCTTTTGGCTTAACGTTCAGGTTCGGATCTTTATACAAATCAAACAGCTGCTTTTCAACTTTCTGCACAACCTGTGCACGCGCGCCGCCCTTGTAGTATTCACCCATCTCAATCGCCAGCATCTCTTTCTGCTTGAAGTAGTAAAGCAGATAGGAGCACGGCAGCAGATTAAGCGAGCGAATAAGTCCTTCGCTGAACGGCAGGTCAAAGATATTTTTCACCGATGCGGCAGTCAGACGGCCGGAGGCCACGCCGTCGAGCAGCTCGGCAAAGCGTGATGTGCCGTTAACGATCACATCTTTGATGAATACCATGTGGTTCAGGCCGAACAGGTCGATGGACAGCTCGTCGCTGTCGCTCAACGCAAGCACGTCGCGAATAAACATCTTCATGCCAATCGGAATATTACATACACCGATAAAACGCTTGAAGCCAGTATGGCGGTACACCGCCTCGGTGACCATGCCCGCCGGGTTAGTAAAGTTGATTACCCAGGCATTCGGGCAGATCTCTTCCACATCTTTGATAATGTCGAAAATCACGGGGATGGTACGCAACCCTTTGAACAGGCCGCCTGCGCCGTTAGTCTCCTGACCGAGGTAGCCGTGGCTGAGCGGGATACGTTCGTCGAGCTCGCGGGCTTTCAGCTGGCCTACGCGCAGCTGGGTCGTCACAAAATCAGCATCTTTCAGCGCCAGACGGCGGTCGAGGGTTTTATGCACGGTGAGCGGAACGCCCGCTTTTTCAACCATGCGCTGGCAAAGGTCGAAAATAATATTCAGCTTCTCCTGACCTTCCTCAACGTCCACCAGCCATAATTCGCTCACCGGCAGTTCATGATAACGTTTCAGGAAACCTTCCAGTAATTCCGGGGTATAGCTGCTGCCGCCACCAATGGTTACGACTTTTAATTTCTGTTGCATAAATATCTCCCTTCGCATATCAGGTTAACCGCCTGCAACGTATAGCGTGCTGTTCCCGCTATTTTGGGCAAGCAATCAAGACAGTATTCGTGGCGGATATAACCGCCAAAAGTTAATTCATTACCGTTAAACTCTTTCGGTAACTGTTCGGTGTGAATGAGGTAAATTTCTTAAAGGTCTTAATAAACAGACTGGGACTGCTGTAGCCCGACTCATAGGCAATATCGGTGACAGAGTAGTTCGTAATTTCCAGCTGTTTTTTGGCAAAATTAATGCGGATTTCATTAATTATTTGCACGGGCGTTTTGCGATAATAGCGCTGGGTCGCGCGGGTTAAATATTCCTGCGACTTACCCGATAACGCCACCATATTCTCCAGCGCATTGTCACTGAATTGACATTTATCATGCATCATTTCAACGGTGCCGCGCAGCCACTGGGGAATATCATCAATCACCTGCTGTTCTTCACGGTGATGACGAAGACGGTTCATCACGTAGAAAGTGACGGTTTCAATAAACTCATCAAATTCGTTATCGCGGAAGTTAAGCGATGCAATCACCGTTTCAATCCAGGTCATGAACTCGTTTTTGACGCGATAGACCTGCGAGGCCACGAAGCAGAACGGCACCAGCGGCAGGTAGTGTTTCTCAAAGAAACGTCTGCTTACCCCAACGTTGAGAATGCGCGTTGCACCGAATTCATAAAAGCTCTGGTGATAGGAGCCCATCGGCAGGAAGACGAAATCACCGCGTTCCAGCAGGACACGCTTGCCGTTGATCTCCTGATAGTAGCGGCCGGTCAGAACAATCGTGAACTCGTAGTAGTCGTGCTGGTGCAGACCGCTCGCGCTCTCCGTCTTGTTGTAAATAACCACATGAAAATTTTTGCCATTAAACAGCTGTTGCTCAAAAGCGGTTTTAATTTCCATCGTGCTGACCTCCTGCTACCTGACTTACTGCATCTTCTCGTGAAGCTCAATCAACTCAGCCACCAGTTCGCGGGCCAGCATGGACGTCATCAGATGGTCCTGAGCATGAACCAGCACCAGGCTCACTTTCATCTTTCCTTCGCCCTGATCGCCTTCGATAAGTTTAGTCTGCACGAGGTGAGCTTCATTCAGCGCGGTGCGCGACTGATCCATCATCGTTTTGGCTGCTGCAAAATCGCCCTGCTTGGCCTGCTTCAGCGCGGCGTAGGCCAGGCTACGGGCCTGTCCTGAGTTGATGATGAGACCCATCACCACTTCTTCCAGATCGTTCTCTGCGGCTTCTTCGGCTACGATATTGTCCAAATCTAACATCTTTTCGCTCCTTGTGGCTGGCGCGGGCAGCCCCGCGCCGTGCAATTTTAGAATTTCAGTGCGAGGGCGATATCCTCTTCGCTCTCTTCTTCGTCGATGACCGTTGCGGCTTTGTTCGCAATCGCCACGAACGGCATGTACAACAGGGTGGCAATTCCGAGGTTGAATATCGCCAGCAGGAAGGCGGCCACGCTACCGTTGGTATTGAAGAACGCGCCCAGACCGGTCGGCATCGTCCACGGTGCAATGTTGGTCACCGGCGGGATAATGCCCAGGTAGTACGCAATTAGCGTAATTGCCGCCAACAGAGGCTGAACCAGCACGAAAGGAATGAACATCACCGGGTTCATGATGATTGGCAGACCAAACAGGATCGGCTCGTTAATCTGGAAGATGCCGGAAGGCAGGGCCAGTTTCGCCACCTGACGATGGTCAGCGCGGCGAGACACAATAAAGACCGCGATGATCAGACCCAGCGTCGCCCCGGTCCCCCCCAGGAAGATATAGGAATCCAGCATCGGCTTCGCCCACACATGGAAGGTTTTACCTGCTGCCAGTGCCGCATCAACGGAACCGTACTGCTGGTAAAGCGCAACGTTTTCCAGTGCCCACGGGGTCATGATGCCGCTGTCCAGCGCCGCCAGTGCCAGTGAACCATGCACGCCGAAGAACCACAGCAGGGAGGTGAAAATCACATACGCCCAACCGACCACGCCACCCATCGACGCCAGCGGCGTGGAGATAGAGTCCATGATGATCTGGTGGAAGTTTGTACCCCAGTGAGAAAGCGCCCAGGCAATAATCCCCATAATAGAGAGGATAATGAAACCTGGAATCAACGCGGAAAATGAACGAGAAACAGAGGCCGGTACGCTATCCGGTAAGCGAATAACCCAGTTACGACGGATAATAAAGGTGAACATTTCCGCCACGACCAGGCCGATAATGATACCGGAAATAATATTTGCGCCACCCAGCCAGTTTGCGCCAACGGCATAGGCTTCACCCACGCTGTATGGTGTTACCGTCATAAAGGCGGCAATCGATAATAAACCGGCAGCCAACGGATCCACTTTACGTTCTTCCGCCAGCGCCATGCCAATAAAGAAAGGGGCCATCAGCGACATAATACCCAACGTACCGTTGTATACGTTGCCGCCGATGGCTTTAAGACCATTGAGGGTTTCAATGGTGGAAGCGTCTAACCTGATTCCTAATGAATAAAAGAAGGAACCTTCCCCGAAGCTCAGAAAAACGTTGTTAATTAAAACGAACATTGCCCCGGCCAGCGTCAGCGGCATTAATTTAATAAAGCCGTTTTTGATGGCATTAACGTGAGGCTGCTTTCCTATTTTAACAGCAAAAGGAAGGAGTACCTTTTCAAGTGAAGCGATGACTTTACTCATAGGAAAATACCCTTAAATGCCGCAACTGACGTTACGGCGTATTGTGTGTGAAATTACTCTTTGACGGGAAAAATAAAAAAATTAATTAGCAGCTTTTTTAATGGCTGCAACAGCAGCTTTCAGTACACCTAAACCATCGATTTTGCCATACAGCACAGAATCGATAACTTCGACAGGCTTATTCGGTAACAGACGTTGAATTTCAGGCAGCATGTAAGCGATTTGTGGCCCCAGCAACACGACGTCTGCCGTCTGGCCTTTCTCGCCCGCCAGCGTCTCTGGAAACGCTTCGATTACGACGGGAACTTCATACTTTTCGGCCTGCGCGCGCATCTTGGAGACCAGGAGTGAGGTTGACATGCCCGCTGAACAGAACAGATAGATATGTTTCTTTTCCATAATAATTTCCCTCTTGTATCACTACCCACCGTCGCACTCTCACTCGACTTGCTATCCTGGCTGACGGGCAGATGGCTTACTGTTGTTTATCGTTGAAGTGAGTATACGCAATGGTACAAGGCGGGGATAATTCTGAACAGGCTGAAATTGTCTCTCATTGACCTGGCTTGTTGACTACCTTCACATTTCGGGCAAATAATTCGCGCAAAGAAATAAGATTCACGCGGGCGAAAAAAAACCGGCCTGCTGGCCGGTTCTTTATCATCCTCAGGCAAGCGCGGTTACTGCGCCTTAGGTGCCTGCGGATCGGTGTCGTATTCAGCACAGGTCTGGTAACCTGAGTTCATCACACGTCCTGCATCATCCAGCGCGACGAAGTAGGTTTCTGCCTTACCATCACGTTGACCCAGGATGTAGGTCTGGCAGGTACCTTTCGCATGGATCATGGTGACTTCAGAAGATGGCTTACCGGCAATCGCGGCAACCTGGGAACGCGTCATCCCTTTTTTGACATCTTTAACGACTGGCTGTGTGAACTGATCTTTCGTGCGATCGTAAGCTGTACACCCTGCCAGCATAGTCAGTACCGCCGCTGCGCTTAAAATTCCTGCTACGTTCTTGTTCATATTCCGTCCTCTTGTTTATCAGCGTGTTATCTAAGCATGGAATAAAAAACACTATTGTTCAACTTTGCGAGTTACGCCAGACGAATTTCAGAAAAATCTAATAAAACAATATTAACTCGCGAAATTGGCGTAATTCAGCGCACTCAAAACCGTGAACCTTGTCGTTTTACGTCCAAAGGGTTAGTTTTAACAGATGACCAATTCTGTTCGATTCTGCAAAGGGGGGCGTAATGGCTCTGCAACAAGAGATTATTCAGGCGCTGGGCGCAAAGCCTGCGATTGACGCAAACGAAGAGATCCGCCGGAGCGTCGATTTTTTAAAGTCGTATCTTAAAACCAATAGCTTCCTGAAATCCCTGGTGCTGGGCATCAGCGGCGGCCAGGACTCCACGCTTGCGGGTAAGCTGAGCCAGATGGCTATCTCTGAGCTGCGTGAAGAGACCGGGGATAACGCGCTGCAGTTCATTGCCGTTCGTCTGCCCTACGGCGTGCAGGCTGATGAGCAGGATTGTCAGGATGCCATCGCCTTCATCCAGCCCGATCGGGTTCTCACGGTGAATATTAAAGGCTCGGTCCTTGCGAGCGAGCAGGCGCTGCGTGAAGCGGGCATTGAGCTGAGTGATTTCGTTCGCGGCAATGAAAAAGCGCGTGAACGCATGAAAGCACAGTACAGCATTGCGGGAATGACCAGGGGGATTGTGGTCGGCACCGATCACGCCGCAGAAGCCATCACCGGCTTCTTCACCAAATATGGCGATGGCGGCACCGACATCAACCCGCTCTTCCGCCTGAACAAGCGCCAGGGTAAGCAACTGCTGGCGGCGCTTGGCTGCCCTGAACACCTTTATAAGAAAGCGCCTACCGCCGATCTGGAAGACGATCGCCCTTCCCTGCCGGATGAAGCCGCGCTGGGCGTCACCTACGACAATATCGACGACTATCTGGAAGGTAAAACGCTGGACGAAGGCACCGCGAAAATTATTGAATGCTGGTATCTCAAAACCGAGCACAAGCGTCGTCCGCCGATCACAGTGTTTGACGATTTCTGGAAGAAATAACCCGGCGTCGCTACGCCTGCACGGGCCTGTGATCCTTCCAGGCCCGGTCATCGCCCCTTGCCCCCCTGCTCACCCGCCTCTTTTTTAACCACTAAACACCTGCTACACTGTATGCCTGAACAGTATATGGAGCAGTATGTGAGCAGGCGTCAATCAGCCCCGCGCCTTGAATTTGAAGCGGCGGCTATCTATGAATATCCGGAACATCTTCGCCCCTGGCTTGAGGCCCTGCCAAAACAGCCTGGCGTCTATTTTTTCCATGGCGAAAGCGACACCATGCCGCTTTACATCGGCAAAAGCGTCAATATTCGCAGCCGCGTGTTATCCCATTTGCGCACCCCGGACGAGGCGGCGATGCTGCGTCAGTCCCGGCGCATCACCTGGATCCAGACGGCCGGTGAGCTGGGGGCGTTACTGCTGGAAGCCCGGCTGATCAAAGAACAGCAGCCGCTGTTCAACAAACGGTTGCGCCGTAACCGCCAGCTCTGCTCTATCCAGGTCCAGGCCGGTAAGCCACAGGTGGTTTACGCGCGTGAAGTCGATTTTTCACAAGAACCTAATCTCTATGGCCTGTTTGCCAACAAACGCGCGGCGCTGCAAACCGTACAAACGCTGGCGGACGAACTCCAGCTTTGCTATGGCCTGCTGGGCCTGGAGGCCACCACGCGCGGGCGCGCCTGCTTCCGCTCAGCGCTCAAGCGCTGCGCAGGAGCCTGCTGTGGAAAGGAGAGCGTGGAAGCGCACCATGCACGTTTTCTCGACGGGCTGGCCTCGATTCGCGTCAACTGTTGGCCCTGGGAAGGTGCCGTGGCGCTGAAAGAGACCGGGGACGGGATGACCCACTACCACATCATTCATAACTGGCTATGGCTGGGCGCCGTGGATAGCCTGAACGATGCCGTTTCGCTGCTCCGCACGCCCGCCGGGTTCGATCAGGACGGCTACAAAATTCTCTGTAAGCCGTTGTTGACCGGGCAGTACGAGGTCATTTTGCTCAATGACCTGGAAGCCAGGTAATCTCGCTGAACAGCAACGTCCCTTTCGTTTCCAGTAACCGCAGGGTGTGCGAGCCGTTTTCCCAGCTGGCCCCCTGATCGGCCCTCAGCAGTTTTTCACCCAACTGCCACGCGCCGCTCAGCACGAAGATCACGCCCCCGCGTGAGCCAAAGGTGGTGAAGGTTCTGTCCGCAACGCGAACCTTTGCCCGACACTGCTCCCGACGCGTCATGATGTTGAAGTCCATCGACATTTGCCCGTCGGTGAGCAGCGCCTTTACCGGCAGATCGCCGGCAAAGCTGTAAGGCTGATGGTGCTTAAGGGTATGGCAGAACGCCTTCCCGGCATCCAGCGTCACCTCTCCCCCCTCCAGCAGCGTAATGACCCGGTCAACGCCCGGAAAAGAGGAGAACTCGCCGTTGCTGGCGATGGACGCAATGCTGGCGCGCCAGGAAAAATCACGCGTCGCGGAAGGAAAGCAGCAAATTTCGCGGGTCTCACCGGCCCCATTACGCCAGAGGCTGACCGGCATCTTGCGGATATCAAAGAACTCCATCACCACTCCTGAAAGGCGCTCATACGCCAGCCCAGCGGCATTACGCCCGCTGCAGTCTTGATTGTTATCGTTAGGTACTCCCGGAAACAGTATCGGCAGCAGAGCAGACATGCCTTAGGCGGACGTTGATAAAAAATATAACGCCATGACTCTTTTACATTTTCTCTGGAGCGACAACAGGAGAATACCGCGCTTCTGGCGGCAGGCAAGAGGAGGATGAAAGAAAAAACCGCCGGTCCTGTCCACAGCAATTGTGCTTTGTGGACAGGATCCCGGCGGTCTTAAGTGTGTGAGCCTGTTATTCGGCTGGTGTTGGCATTTTAGCGTCCGGCGCGTGACGTTCTGTCAGACGCTTCTCAAAATTGGCATTAAATTGTTTTTTCTGTTCCGGCGTCAGAATGTTGTAGATCTTATTCTGGGTTTCCATACGGGAAAGCATCATGGCTTTATGCTGTTCGGCCATCTTGTCGATTTGCGCTTCAGCTTTCGCTTTATCGAAGCTGTCGCTGGCAATAATGTCATGCATTGCGCGGCGTTCTTCCAGCGGCGGACGCTTCATCTGGTCGCGCTGGCTTTTCATGATGTCGCGAACCTGCTGCTTCTGCGCATCGGTCAGGTTCAGATCTTTAAACATCATATCGTGGTGCATACCCGGCTTGCCTTTATGATGCATCATCATTTTGCCTTCGGTTGGCGCAGCAGCGGTAGTGGTCGCGGTATCTGCGGCGAAGGCCATGCTGGTAGCGCCCAGAGCCAGGGTAGAAGCAACAAACAGTGCAGTGAATTTACGCATAATTTATTTCCTTTCTTTCAGTTATTCTTCGGCGCTATGCCGTGTTGACGAGATTAACTTTACGGGGTTTATCGTCAATTAGTCAGAGCAACGGTAAAACAATGAAAGTGTAAAAAACACTTTATCGCCAATTGTGGAGGAATTAAGGAAAAAGCGTGGAGAGATGAAACAAAAATATTCAACACAATGATTTTAAAGAGATTATGAAGAAGTATATCGAAGTCGTGATTATTTTAAAAGCAGTTCACCAGGAATAATCTGCAAAATAGTGGTAATCACGTGAATCGCTAAGAAAATAATGTTCAGCGCCCCTCTCCGCAAAGAGAGGGGGATACTGTCAGGTCATTTTTTCCAGCATCAGTCCGGCTCTCAGGCCCAATGCAACGGTGGGATTGGGGAATAACACATACTCCGTGCGTTGATGCACCTCATAACGCTCCTCGCCGTCTTCGGCCAGCAATACTCCCTGGCGAAACGGCGTGAAATTCAGGGTATGCGCTGGCATGTGCAGCCGGAACGCCTCGCTGCGCCGGGTGATCTGCTGCACCACCCGATAGCGCTCCACCGGCCCGGGCGCATGTGCCAGCGGCGTGCCGCCGAGCAGCGCCCGCAGCGCCTGATGGGTGGCGGCAAAACGCGTCAGATCGTTGTGACCAAACGGCAACGCTTTTCCCAGCTCCAGCGTGCAGGCCAGCGCGCCAAAACGTTCACAGGTGAAATGGGTGAAGGTGCCGCCCGGCGTCTGATGGAAAACTAACGCCTCAAGACCAGCATCGCCGAGCCAGGTGAGGAAGGCGTCATCCCACGGCTGGCTGCGCTGCGGCAGTACGCCAAAACGCATGTGCCAGGAGGCGCGGATCGCCGTATGCAGATCCAGATGCCAGCGTTCTTCTTCCTGCGTGGCAAAAAACGCGGCCACAACGCCTTCCAGCCAGGCTGCGCGCGCCGTTTCCCCGCACTCAGTGAACTGCGACCAGCGCCCGCCAAACATGCGGTTGATGTCGCTTGTCAGGTAGCGTTTGTTTTCTGCCAGCGCGGGCGGGTTGCCAAGCACCACCAGCAGACGGTTTTGCAGAGCGATCTCACCGCGAAAGAGCGCGTGCAGCAGCAGGTCGACAATCTCGACCGGCGCGGTTTCATTGCCATGAATGCCAGCCGAGAGCAAAAGCGAACGTTTGCTGTCGGCATGCGGCGTCAGTTCGAGTACGCCTTCCCCGTGCCACTGCCAGTTAAACGACGGGCCTTCTCCCTGCTTCTGCGCGGGTGTTTCCCCGGCCAGCGTCAGCGCCAGTAATGTTTCCATTTCCTCTCCTTTAGCGCTGGAACGGATAAACAGAGCCGAGGCGCAGGATCGTCGTCAGATCGTCCAGCGCCTCGCGACCTTCGCGCAACAGCTGCGGGTCAACCAGATCGGCATGCGTCAGCCGGTCACGGTAGTAACGATCCACCCAGTTGTTGAGCGCTTCAAACAGCGCGTCATTCATCATGACCGCCGGATTCACGGCCTGCATTTCCGTTGGGGTTAACACCACCCGCAGGCGTAAACAGGCCGGCCCGCCGCCGTTGGCCATGCTTTCGCGAAGGTCAAACACGCGCAGTTCATCGATCGGGTTGTCGGCCTTCACCAGCTGGTTAAGGTAGCGCCACACGCCGTCGTGGTTATGCGACTCCTGCGGCAGCACCAGCATCATGCTGCCGTCGTCACGGCTCAGGAGCTGGCTATTAAAGAGGTACGTTTCGACCGCATCCTTCACGCTCACCGCCTGCGCGGGAACCTGAATCGCCATAAATCCTGGCACTTTCTCGCGCAGCGTGGAGAGCAGTCTGTCCTGATGGGCAAACGCCTCTTCGTGACAAAAGAGCACCTGACGGTTGGATACGGCAATCACGTCGTTGTGGAATACACCCTGGTCAATCACGCGGGGATTCTGCTGGGCAAACAGCACCTGTGAGGGGTTCACCTGGTTCAGACGCGCGACCGCCTGGCTCGCTGCCAGCGTCTGTCGCGCAGGGTAGCGCGAAGGCGCTGCATGTCCACCCTCTTCCCGGCCATAGACAAAGAGCTGCAGGCCAGGCTCGCCGTAATCACCGCCCAGACGGTTATGGTTGGCCGCCCCTTCGTCACCGAACATCGCCACCTGCGGCAGCGCCTGATGCACGCTGAAATGGCCATCATGGTTGAAGATGGCGCGCAGCACGCGCTCGGTGGTGTCGGCTTCGGTGGCCCGGTGAAATTTGTTGTTAAGGTTCGCCACCGTAAAATGCACTTTGCCATCCAGCGTATCCGCCGACGGCGCAACGGTAGCCGCATTTGCTACCCACATCGAGGAGGCCGAGCTGGCGGCAGAGAGCAGGTGCGGCGTTTGCGTTCCCGCTTTCTCGACCACCTGCTCGTCGCTGCCGCTGAACCCGAGCTGGCGCAGAACCGTGACGTTCGGTCGCTCCTGCGGCGGGATCACCGCCTGTGGAAACCCGGCATCCGACAGGGCTTTCATTTTCAGCAAGCCCTGCTTTGCCGCCAGTTTAGGATTCGACACCTGAAAGCGGTGCTTCGTCGAGGCTTCATTCCCAAACGACAGCCCGGCATAGTGGTGCGTCAGCCCCACCAGCCCGTCAAAGTTAACTTCACGCGCTTTCATGGCGGTCTCCCTGAGTGAAGTCCAGCCCTGGATTAAGGGTCTCCGGCAGCGTTAGCGTCGGCGTTTCGAGGCTTGCCATCGGCCACGCGCAGTAATCTGCCGCATACCATGCGCTGGCGCGATGGTTGCCCGATGCCCCGACACCGCCAAACGGCGCGGTGCTGGCGGCCCCGGTGAGCGGTTTATTCCAGTTGACGATGCCTGCACGCGCCTCTAACAGCAGCTGTTCAAATTTCTCGCGCTGGGGTGAGATCAGCCCGCTCGACAGTCCATAGCGGGTGTTGTTCGCCATCTCAATGGCGTCGTCAAACGCGTCGTAACGCCAGACGCACAGCAGTGGCCCAAAGACCTCTTCGTCCGGCACGCTGTTAACGCCGCTCATCTCAATAATGCCCGGCGACAGCAACGACGTCCCCGGCTCGATCAGGCGCGGCTCCAGCAGCGTTTTGCCGCCGCGGGCCTTCTGCTCCTGCCAGGCGTTAAGCACATTTTGTGCCGCCTGCCCGGAGATCAGCCCGCCCATAAACGGCTGCGGTTCGGCATCCCAACGCCCGGGAACCAGACGCGCGGATACCTCTACCAGCCGCGTTAGAAACGCATCGCCCTGCGCCCCGCGTTTCACCAGCAGACGGCGCGCGCAGGTGCAGCGCTGCCCGGCGGTAATAAAGGCGGACTGGATCGTCAGATGTACCGCGGCGTCAATATCATCCGGATCGTCGACGATTAACGGATTATTGCCGCCCATCTCCAGGGCCAGGATCTTCTCCGGCTGACCGGCGAGCTGGCGATGCAGTTGATAGCCCGTTCCGGCGCTGCCGGTAAACAGCAGGCCGTCAATATCGTTCAGCGCGCTCAGCGCCTGACCGGTTTCACGTCCACCCTGCACCAGGTTAAGCACACCCGGCGGCAGTCCGGCCTGCTCCCAGAGTTTTACCACCGCTTCGCCGGTTAAGGGCGTTAACTCACTCGGTTTGAAGATAACGGTATTGCCCGCCAGCAGCGCGGGCACGATATGACCGTTCGGCAGATGGCCGGGGAAATTATACGGGCCAAAAACCGCCAGCACGCCGTGCGGACGATGGCGCAGCGTGGCGGCACCGTCGGGCATCCCGGTGTGCTGCTCGCCGGTGCGCGTATGGTAGGCCTTCACCGAGATGCCGATTTTGTTGATCATCGCCGTCACTTCGGTGGCGGCTTCCCAGCGCGGTTTACTGGTTTCGGCGGCAATGATCCGCGTCAGCTCGGCTTTGTTGGCATCCAGCAGCGCGGCAAATTTTTCAACGAGGGACTGGCGTGCCGAAAACGGCTGCTTCGCCCAGGCCGGAAAGGCACGCCGTGCCGCGTGGCACGCCTGTTCCACCTGCGCCGGGCTGGCATCGTTACCCTGCCAGAGCACCTCTTTTCCCACCGGGTTAGTTTTGACGCGCGGTTCGCCTTCGCCCGTGATCCAGTCGCCGTTAATCCATAAAGTCATGCTGTTTTCTCCTCAGGGCAAAGTCGCACCAGGCGAACCTTGTCGCCGGGGTTACATTTCAGGGCATCCAGTTGCGCCGCCGTCAATATCAGGCGCTCGCATTTCGGGTTGGTGCGCACCAGCATGGCGCGGAAATTTTCATCCTGCTCGTTCGAGACCATACAGGCAGGCCATTCGCCGGGTGCGGGCTGGCCTTCGGCCACCGTCACCAGGCGGCTTTTACGGATCGCGCGCACGCGATCGATATCGCATTCCAGCGTCGGCCCGCCATCAAAGATGTCGACGTAGTTACGATAGCGGAAACCTTCTTTCTCCAGCACCGCGCGGGCAGGCGCGGTTTGCGGATGTACTTCGCCAATCACCGCCTGCGCCTGCGGGCTGAGGAAATGGGTATAAATAGGATGCTTTGGCATCAGCTCGGCGATAAATGCTTTCTGCCCGGTGCCGCAAAGGTAATCCGCCCGGCTGAACTCCATCGAGAAGAAGCGCTCGCCCAGGCTTTCCCAGAACGGCGAGTAGCCTTTCTCGTCGATCACGCCGCGCATCTCGGCGACCACTTTTTCATTGAAGCGGTCGCGAAACGCGGCCATAAACATAAAGCGCGATTTGGACAGCAGATAACCGTTGCCCTCTTTGCGCCACTGCGGATCGAGGAACAGCGTGCACAGCTCGCTGCTGCCGGTGTGGTCGTTACAAAGAAACAGCGTCGGCAGCGCGTTATAGACATTCAGCTCTTTTGAGGCGTGAACCATGGTGCCAACGCGGTAGTTGTACCACGGGTCGTTTAGCCCGACGGCCACTTCGATGGCGCAAATCCCGGCCACGGTGCCGGTGTCAGTATCTTCCAGCACGAACACGTAACCCTGTTCGCTTTTTGGCAACGTCCCCTGCCAGGTTTGCAGGGCGCGCTCGATGCGCGCCGACAGCGTAGTTTCATCGGCAGGCAGCGAGGTCAGCCCGCCCCCTGTCTTACCGGCAAGCTGCATGAGCCCGGCGAGATCGCCGCGCTCAACGGGACGGATAACCATCATGATGACACCCCGGATTTCACCTGTTCGCAGGCCAGTGCGAAGCGATCCAGCCCGGTGCGGATCTCCTCTTCGGTCACGATCAGCGCGGGCGCGAATCGCACCACGTTGGCACCGGCAATCAGTACCATCACGCCCAGTTTTGCCGCTTCCTGCGAGATGAGCTTCGCTTTCCCGGCAAACTCAGGCGCGAGTTCGCAGCCAATCAACAGCCCCAGGCCGCGGATCTCTTTAAACAGGCCGGTCTTAGCGTTAATGGCGGTAAGACGTTCTACAAACCAGTCGTGGCGCTGCTTGACGCCGTTCAGCACCTCCGGCGTATTAATGATGTCCAGCACCTGCCCGGCGACGGCTGAGGCGAGCGGGTTACCGCCGTACGTCGTCCCGTGGGTGCCGACGGTCATCACGCTGGCAAATTTATCGGTCGTCAGAATCGCCCCCACCGGGAACCCGCCGCCCAGCGCTTTGGCCGTGGAGAGCACGTCCGGCGTAACGCCGTAGTGCATGTAGGCATACAGCTCGCCGGTGCGGCCAACGCCTGTCTGCACTTCGTCGAAAATCAGCACCGCGTTATGGCGGTCACACAGTTCGCGCAGCCCCTGTAAAAACGCCTGTTGCGCCGGGAGCACACCGCCTTCGCCCTGCATCGGTTCGACAATCACCGCGCAGGTGGAATCGTTAATCAGTTCGCTGGCCGACTGCAAATCGTTATAGCTGGCGTGACGGATGTCCGGCGGCAGCGGCGCGAAATCCTGCGAGTAAGAGGGCTGGCCGCCCGCGCTGACGGTGAACAGCGTGCGTCCGTGGAAAGCATTTTTAAACGCCACGATGCCGCTCTTGTGCGCCCCAAACTTATCGTGGGCGTATTTGCGCGCCAGCTTCAGCGCTGCCTCATTCGCTTCTGCCCCCGAGTTGCAGAAAAACACTTTTTCAGCAAAGGTCGCGTCGATCAGCTTTTTCGCCAGCCGCAGCGCCGGCTCGTTGGTGTAGCCATTGCCGGTATGCCAGAATTTTGCCGCCTGGTCATTCAGCGCCTGGCGCAGCGCCGGGTGAGCATGGCCCAGCGCATTTACCGCAATGCCACCGGCAAAATCGATATACTCTTTGCCCTGCTGATCCCACAGGCGCGAACCTTCCCCACGTACCGGAATAAAAGCCGCCGGCGCGTAAACCGGCATCATCCATTCATTAAAATTTTCACGCGTAATTGACAGAGACATAGCGACCTCATCCGGTAAATAAAAGGTTGTTTAAATGTTAAATAATTGAGTGTTTGCACTGTGAATGTAGATTGCAGAGTTCGTGCCAGCCAGCGATAAAAATGCATAAACGGTTCATGAGGACACAATATCAAGGAGTTGCGATATGGAGTTATTCACTGTTGATGCATAAAAAGTGAATATTTTTACGCAAAGCGGCATCCGGCGGTATGAAAACCAGAAAGAGTATGCAGAGGCCAAATATAATTCTGGAATTGTGATCGCTCGCGAAATTTCCCGACCGTTTGCGCCCTTTATCAGGGCAACGCGCCTCTGAATGGTGCAAAAATTGCACCGTCGGGAGCCTCTGTCGCAGTTATTGGTCAAACCCGATAACAGCGGGCCAAAATTCTGCTACCATCCCTGCACTATTCACCTTGCACTGGCAGCGACTATGAAATTTGTCTCTTTTAATATCAACGGCCTGCGCGCCCGCCCACACCAGCTTGAAGCAATTGTTGAGCAACATCAGCCTGATGTTATTGGCCTGCAGGAGACAAAAGTTCACGACGACATGTTCCCCCTCGAAGAGGTGGCGAAACTGGGCTACAACGTCTTTTATCACGGCCAGAAAGGCCACTACGGCGTGGCGCTGCTGACCAAAGAGACGCCGGTTTCCGTGCGCCGCGGCTTCCCGGGCGATGACGGTGAAGCGCAGCGTCGCATTATCATGGCGGAGATCCCCTCCCCGCTTGGCAATATCACGGTGATCAACGGCTACTTCCCGCAGGGCGAAAGCCGCGACCATCCGACCAAGTTCCCGGCTAAAGCGAAGTTCTATCAGGATCTGCAGGACTACCTGACAACTGAACTGAACAAAGAGAACCCGGTGCTGATCATGGGCGATGTCAACATCAGCCCGACCGATCTGGATATCGGCATTGGTGAAGAGAGCCGTAAGCGCTGGCTGCGCACCGGCAAATGTTCATTCCTGCCGGAAGAACGCGAGTGGATGGATCGCCTCATGGGCTGGGGCCTGGTGGATACCTTCCGCGCCGCCAACCCGGACACGCAGGATCGTTTCTCATGGTTTGACTACCGCTCAAAAGGCTTTGATGACAACCGTGGCCTGCGTATTGACCTGCTGCTGGCAAGCGCGCCGCTGGCCGAGCGCTGCATCGAAACCGGGATCGACTACGACATCCGCGGTATGGAAAAGCCGTCTGACCACGCGCCGGTATGGGCGAAATTTAAGCTGTAACCCTGTGTGAACATTCGTAAAACGCTTTTTCTGTGCGCCCTTCTGGGCGCATTTGCGCTGGCGTGGGCCTGGCTTCCACCGGGCATGCTCTCCCTGAACGCCATACAAACCCACCACCAGTCGCTGCTCGCGGCGAAAGCACAGGCACCGCTGCGAAGCGCTGCGCTCTTTTTTGCGATCTATACGCTGGTGTCGGCGCTCTCGATCCCCGGCGCGGCGATCCTGACGCTGCTCGGCGGGGCGCTGTTCAGCCTGGGGGAAGGCCTGGTGCTGGTCTCGTTTGCCTCGACGCTCGGGGCTACGCTGGCGATGCTTGCCAGCCGCTACGTGTTACGTGAGTGGGTCCAGCAGCGCTTTGCCCGGCAGATGTCCACGATTAATGCGGGTATGGACCGCGACGGCGCGCGCTATCTTTTCGCCCTGCGCCTGATGCCGCTGTTCCCGTTTTTCCTGGTTAATCTGCTGATGGGGCTGACGCATCTCAGCGTGCGGCGCTACTGGTGGATAAGCCAGCTTGCGATGCTGCCCGCCACGGCTATCTTTCTTAATGCCGGGCGCGAGCTGGGAAAACTGACCAGGCCTGGCGATATTCTGTCGCCAGGCCTGGTATTCGCCCTTACACTACTGGGGTTATTGCCGCTGGTTACCCGCTGGCTGTTTTCTCGTTATCCCCTTTCATCAAAAAAGTGAGGCATTATGCGCCGTGTGCGTTTTTGCGCGTTTCTTACCGGCCTGCTGATGGCGGCCCCCGTCTTTGCCACCGACGACTGGCAAACCCTCCAGCACGAGGCCCAGGGCCAGACCGTCTGGTTTAATGCCTGGGGCGGCGACCCCGCGGTGAATCGCTACCTTGACTGGGTGAGCGACGAGATGAAAACGCATTACGCCATCACCGTTAAGATCGTGCATCTGGCGGATGCCGCCGATGCGGTGAAACGCATTCAGACCGAGCATGCCGCCGGACGCACCACCCGCGGCTCGGTTGATCTGCTGTGGGTTAACGGCGAAAACTTCCGCACGCTGAAAGAGGCTAACCTGCTGCAAACCGGGTGGGCGCAGGCGCTGCCAAACTGGCGCTATGTCGATACCCGCAAACCGGTGACCGAAGATTTTGCCATCCCGACCGAGGGCGCAGAATCGCCGTGGGGCGGCGCGCAGCTGACCTTTATCGCCCGCAAAGCCAGCATGCCCATGCCGCCGGAAGATCCTCAGGCCCTGCTGGATTACGCCCGGCAGCATCCGGGTAAAGTCAGCTATCCGCGTCCGCCGGATTTTACCGGTACTGCGTTTCTGGAGCAGTTGCTCCTGACGCTCACCCCACGGCCTGAGGCACTGCGCAACGCCCCCGATGATACCTTTTCCGAGGTCACCGCCCCGCTGTGGCGCTATCTCGACAAACTGCATCCGCTGCTGTGGCGCGAAGGGAAAGATTTCCCGCCGTCGCCCGCGCGCATGGACGCGCTGCTCGCCAGCGGCAGCCTGAACCTCTCGCTGACCTTCAACCCGGCGCACGCCCGGCAAAAGGTTGCCAGCGGCGAACTGCCTGACGATAGCTACAGCTTCGGTTTTCGCGACGGCACGATCGGCAACGTTCATTTTGTCGCCATACCGGCCAACGCCCGCTCGGGCGCAGGCGCGAAAATGGTCGCCAATTTCCTGCTCTCTCCAGAGGCGCAGATCCGCAAGGCCGATCCGGCAATCTGGGGCGATCCGAGCGTACTCGATGCCCGTACCCTTCCCGCAAAAGCAGCCCAGAGGCTTGCCGAACACACGCCTGCGGGCCTGCCCGCAATGCTTGCCGAGCCGCATGCCGCCTGGGTTAACGCACTGGAGCAGGAATGGCTGCGCCGCTACGGCACGCGTTAAGCGCCCTGGTCTGGCTGGCGATGGCGGTCATCTATCTGCCGATGCTCCCGGCGGCGGGCTTACTGCTGGCGCCGGCGTTCAGCCCCGACGACTGGCTGTCGCTGATGAGCGATCCCCAGTTGCCGCAGGCGCTGGCCGCAACGCTGGTCTCGGCGTTGATTGCCACGCTCGGCGCGTTGTTTATCGCCCTGAGCCTGGTGACACTTCTCTGGCCCGGCGAGCGCTGGCGGCAGTTGAGCAGCCGCCTGCCGTGGCTTTTAGCCATTCCTCACGTGGCCTTCGCCACCAGCGTGCTGCTGACCTTTGCTGAAGGCGGCCTCTTCTATCAAATTTGCACGCTGTGTACCCCGCAGATGGACCGGTACGGGATCGGCCTTGGGCTGACACTTGCCGTCAAGGAGAGCGCGTTTGTGCTGTGGATGCTGTACGCCGTACTGTCTGAGCACCCGCTTGCGCAGCAAAAACTGGTGTTACAGACCCTCGGCTATGGCCGCCTGCAGACGCTGCGTCTGCTGATCCTGCCGACCATTGCCCCTGCGCTGGGCGCGGTAATGCTGGCCGTGCTCGCCTGGTCGCTCTCCGTGGTCGATGTCGCCATCGTTCTGGGGCCGGGCAACCCGCCGACGCTGGCGGTGCTGGCGTGGCACTGGCTGAGCCAGGGCGATGCCCAGCAGCAGGTGAAAGGAACGTTGCTGTGCGTGATCCTGCTGGTGCTGCTGGCCGTACTGGCCGGGATGGGCTATGGCATCTGGAATATCTGGCGGCGCACGCTGCCGGATATGTCCGGCATACGGCGGGCATCACACGCCCGACGCCCCCTCAGCGCAGGGGCCGGGTTTCTGCCCGGCTGCGGCGTGCTTTGCGCCGCAGTGCTGGTGATGCTGGCGCGCTATCGCGAGGTCGACCTTGCCCTCTACACCACCAGCCTGTCGCTTGGCCTGCTATCCAGCCTGCTGGCGCTGATCATCATTTTTCTCTGGCTCGAATGGGGGCCGCAACGCCGCGCGCTGTGGGTGTGGCTTCCGCTGGCGCTTCCCGCACTGCCGCTGGTTTCCGGCCAGTATGACCTTGCGCTACGACTGGGGATGGACGGACAGTATACCGCCGTCCTGTGGGGCCACCTTCTGTGGGTGGTGCCGTGGATGTTGCTGATTCTGCAACCCGCGTGGCGCAGGCTTGACCCGAGGCTGATCCTGACGGCCAAAACGCTCGGCTGGCGTCGGACTAAAATTTTTGTTCTGCTGAAATGCCCCCTGCTGATCCGGCCTGCCCTGCTGGCGTTTGCCACGGGCTTTTCGGTGAGCATGGCGCAATACATGCCGACGCTCTGGCTGGGTGCGGGGCGGTACGCCACGCTGACCACCGAGGCCGTCGCGCTCGGCAGCGGCGGCAGTGTCCCGGTGCTGGCAAACCTGGCGCTGGGCCTGCTGCTGGTCACCGGCAGTATATTTGCTGCCGCCGCGCTGTTATCCCGGCTCGTAGGCCGCTACCGCAAAGGACTACGCTAGTGCTGAAAATAGACAACCTCACCATTGAGCCGCTTTTTCGGCAGGTCAGTTTCTGCGTCCCGCCAGGGCAGATCGTCACGCTGATGGGCCCCTCCGGCTGCGGGAAATCGACGCTGTTTTCCTGGATGGTGGGCGCGCTGTCAGCCGATTTTCAGGCGCGCGGCGAACTGTGGCTGAATGGCCGCCGCTGCGATACCCTGCCCGTGGAACAGCGCGGGCTGGGCATTCTGTTTCAGGATGCCCTGCTGTTCGATCACTTCAGCGTCGGGCAAAATCTGATGCTGGCCCTCCCGGCCCGGATCGCCGGACGCGCCCGGCGCGAGGCCGTCCAGCAGGCGCTGGCGTCTGCCGGTATGGCGCACCGCTACGCCAGCGATCCGGCTACGCTTTCTGGCGGGGAGCGCGCCAGAGTAAGCCTGCTGCGCGCCCTGCTCGCCGAGCCGCAGGCCCTGCTGCTTGATGAGCCGTTCAGCCGCCTCGACAAGGCGTTAAGGGTCTCTTTTCGGGAATGGGTCTTTGATGCCGTTCGCACCCGCAATATTCCGGTGGTGCTGGTTACCCACGATGAAGAGGACATCCCGTCTGGCGGCGAGGTGATTGCGCTTTCCCGCTGGCAATAATGTGCTAACGCAATGTTTTTTGTAACCGGAGAGAGGACAATGGCGCACTCTTTTACTGACGTCAGGTTTTACGATGAAACGTGTTTCTCAACTGACCGCGCTGGCCCTGCTTTGCGGCCTCGCCTCTTTCTCCTCCGTTGCGGCTGATATGGCCGCTTCACTGACCCTCGCCCAGCTACAGCAACAGCATGGTGCGGCGATCGATACCCGCCCGAGTGCGTTTTATAACGGCTGGCCGCAGACGCCGGGGGCATCCTCCGGGCATGAGCCTGCCGCCCTGAACCTTTCGGCATCCTGGCTTGGGGCGATGAGCGATGACCAGCTCAGCGCCTGGGCGAAACAGCACCATCTGACACCCGCCACGGCGATTGCCCTCTACGGCAGCGACAGTGACAATCAGGCCGTACAAGCGCGCTTGGAAAAAGCGGGCTTTACCCACGTGTCATTGCTGAGCGATGCCCTGACGCACGCCGATCGTCTGCAACGTTTGCCGCATTTTGAGCAACTGGTCTATCCAGAGTGGATCCATAATTTGCAGCAGGGTAAGCCCGTCACTGCCGCCCCGGCGGGCGACTGGAAAATCGTTGAAGCCGCCTGGGGCGCGCCGAAGCTCTATTTGCTGAGCCACATTCCCGGCGCGGGCTACATTGACACCAACGATGTGGAAAGCGAGCCGCTGTGGAACAAAGTGTCGGACGACAAGCTGAAAGCGCTGCTGGCCAAAAACGGTATCCGTCATGACACCACCGTGATTCTGTATGGTCGCGACGTGTACGCCGCCGCGCGCGTGGCGCAAATCATGCTGTATGCCGGCGTGAAGGATGTGCGCATTCTCGATGGCGGCTGGAAAACATGGTCCGATGCGGGGCTGCCGGTAGAGCGTGGTATGCCTGCGAAGGTCAAACCCGCGCCTGACTTTGGCGCACCGATCCCCGGCCAGCCTCAGCTGATGGTGGATATGGAACAGGCCAGGGGGATGCTGCATCGCCAGGACGCTTCGCTGGTGAGTATTCGTTCATGGCCGGAGTTTATCGGCGAAACCAGCGGCTACAGCTACATCAAGCCAAAAGGTGAAATCGCCGGGGCACGCTGGGGCCATGCGGGCAGCGATGCCACGCACATGGAAGACTTCCATAACCCGGACGGCACCATGCGCAGCGCCGATGACATTGCCGCCATGTGGAAAACGTGGAACATCCTGCCGGATCAGCACGTGGCGTTCTACTGCGGTACCGGCTGGCGCGCGTCAGAAACCTTCATGTACGCGCGCGCAATGGGCTGGAAAAACGTCGCCGTATACGACGGCGGCTGGTACGAATGGAGTGCCGATCCGAAAAACCCGATCGTCACCGGTGAGCGCGGGCCTGAAAGCGTTCGCTAGCGGGTAAGTGACTTCAGCGTCACGTAGCCGCTCCAGATGCGCGTTGTGGTGGTCAGCCAGCACAACGCGCCGAATACCCACGCAAACAGCGTGAAGTGTGCCGGGAACAGGCAGCACAGCACGAACAGCGCGATAGTCTCCGTCCCTTCCGTTAACCCGCCAATATAGTAAAACGACTTGTGCGCATAGCCCGGGTTATCAATGTTGTGCTTCGCCGCCAGCGCGGCAAACGCCAGAAAGCTGCTGCCGGTACCGATAAAGGCGAACAGCAGCCAGGCGGCGGCCAGCGCATTTTCTGCAGGCGCGGCAAGGGCAAAGCCAAACGGCACCAGCGCGTAGAACAGAAAATCGAGCGCAATATCAAGAAATCCTCCAGCATCACTCAGCCCTCTGCGGCGCGCCAGCGCACCGTCCAGTCCATCCATAAGCCGGTTTACCAGAATGGTAAACAGTGCCGCCGGGTACCAGCCCAGCGCCAGAAACGGCAACGCCAGGACCCCCACCGCAAACCCGACCAAGGTTACGCCATCTGGCGTAATAAAAGGCTTGTCTAGTGCGGCGACAAGCGTGTTCAACATCGGTTTGATGCGCGGGTGCAGGTGGCGATCAAGCATGGGGAGTCTCTTTAACGGTGGCGCACAGCCCCTGGGATGGAATGTCCAGGGCGGCATTGAATCGGGCTGACAGATTCTGGAAGGCGATCAGCGCCGTCATCTCGGTGATGACCGCATCGGAAAAGTGGCGATGCAGACGCTGTTTGAGCTCATCATCCACCCGAGGTGGCGTAGCCGTTACCGCCTCGGCATACGCCAGCGCGGCGCGCTCCTGCTCGCTGAACAGCGCAGAATGGTACCAGTCGCTGACAGCCTGTGCTTTATCCAGCGCTCCCGCACGCTCGGCCAGGCGCAGGCTGTTGGCATCAATACAGAATGCGCAGTGGCAAAGTTGGGAGACGCGGGTCATCAGCAGCGACCGGAGCACCGGGCTGAGGCGCGCCTTGCGCCGTTCAAGAAAACCGACAAACAGCGCCACCAGCCAAAACAGAGGCGGCATGCGCGCCCACCAGCGCGTGGGGTTAAGCACCGCGCCGAAGTGTTTCTTCTGCATGGCGGCAATCGGTTTTAGGCTGACGGGAAGGGTTTTGACGGGTGCAACCCAGGTGGTTGTCTCTTTCACCTGCTTCTCCTGATGACTGGACTCTTTCAAAGGGCACGATAATATGTCGTTTTTCTTTACCAATCATTGATGACCATGCAGAAAATAGTCGATGTCGTTGCGGCAATTATCGAAAAAGACGACAAAATTTTACTGGCCCAGCGACCGCCACATGCCGATCAGCCCGGGATGTGGGAATTCGCGGGCGGCAAAGTCGAGGCCGGTGAAACCCAGCCTCAGGCGTTGATCCGCGAGCTGCGCGAAGAGTTGGGTATCGACGCCGAACCGGGGGTATATGTCGCCAGCCACCAGCGTGAAGTGTCGCAGCGGATTATCCATCTGCATGCCTGGCATGTTCCCGCCTGGCGCGGAGAACTCACCGCACACTATCACAGCGCGCTGGCGTGGTGCTCTCCCGAGGAGGCCTTGCGCTACGCCCTGGCGCCAGCGGATATCCCCCTGCTTGAGGCCTTTATGCTTTTACGCGCCGCCAGACCAGCGGGTTCGTGCTGATAGTGCGTTCATCGCGCTGGCACTGCAACAGCACGCCGTCCGCTTTAACGACCGCGCCTTCCGAGTAGTTTTGATCCTGATAGATGCAGCACTGGTTACAGGGCTGCGCACGCTGCCCCCCGGAGCTGAACACCTCTGGCGGGACGTTCACCTCCACGTCCGGGCGGATACGGTCGGCCTGCGCCGTTGCGGACAGAAGCGCGAGTAAGGCAGTGGCGATATAACGGTTCATAGACGGTTCTTCCTGTTGGGTCCTGATAATGACTATAACGGTAAACCCGGGCCGAACCTTTAATTTATCTCATCATCGTTTTTTATTATGACCCGAGGCGGATAATGAATTTCCCTTTCGCGACAAATTTCCGCTTGCCTCGGCGGGCCGTGCGGGTGGTATAGTCAAAAAAACAACACAAATCGCATAAGCCAATATACAAACGATTATAAGAGGTTCTTATATCTATGGATCAGACACGCTCTCTGGACAGTTTCCTTACCCATGTTCAACAGCGCGACCCGCATCAGAGCGAGTTCGCGCAGGCCGTTCGTGAAGTCATGACCACCCTGTGGCCTTTCCTTGAAGCGAATCCGCGCTATCGTCAACTGTCCCTGCTGGAACGTCTGGTAGAGCCAGAGCGCGTGATCCAGTTTCGCGTGACGTGGGTAGACGATCGCAATCAGGTACAGGTTAACCGCGCATGGCGCGTGCAGTTTAACTCCGCCATCGGGCCGTTTAAGGGCGGGATGCGCTTCCACCCTTCCGTCAACCTTTCCATTCTGAAGTTCCTCGGCTTTGAGCAGACCTTCAAAAACGCCCTGACCACCCTGCCGATGGGCGGGGGTAAAGGCGGCAGCGATTTCGATCCAAAAGGTAAAAGCGAAGGCGAAGTCATGCGCTTCTGCCAGGCGCTGATGACCGAGCTGTATCGTCATCTTGGTCCGGACACCGACGTGCCAGCCGGTGATATCGGCGTGGGCGGTCGCGAGGTCGGTTTTATGGCCGGCATGATGAAAAAGCTCTCCAACAACAGCGCCTGCGTCTTTACCGGTAAAGGCCTGTCGTTTGGCGGCAGCCTGATCCGCCCGGAAGCGACCGGCTACGGCCTGGTCTACTTCACCGAAGCGATGCTCAAACGCCACGGTTTAGGGTTTGAAGGTATGCGCGTGGCCGTCTCCGGCTCCGGCAACGTGGCGCAGTATGCGATTGAAAAAGCGATGCAGTTTGGCGCACGCGTTATTACGGCCTCTGACTCCAGCGGTACCGTGGTGGACGAAGCAGGCTTTACGGCTGAGAAGCTGGCTCGCCTGTGCGAAATCAAAGCCAGCCGCGACGGGCGCGTGGCCGATTATGCCCGCGAGTTTGGCCTGACCTATCTCGAAGGCAAACAGCCGTGGTCAGTGCCGGTGGATATCGCGCTGCCGTGTGCCACGCAGAACGAACTGGACGTGGACGCTGCGCGTACCCTGATTGGCAACGGCGTGAAGGCGGTGGCAGAAGGCGCAAACATGCCAACCACCATTGAGGCAACGGACCTGTTCCTGGACGCGGGCGTGCTGTTTGCGCCAGGAAAAGCCGCGAACGCGGGCGGGGTTGCCACCTCCGGCCTGGAGATGGCGCAAAACGCCGCGCGTATGGGCTGGAAAGCGGAGAAAGTGGACGCGCGCCTGCATCACATCATGCTGGATATCCATCACGCCTGCGTGGAGTACGGCGGTGAGGCATCCCAGACCAACTACGTGCGCGGTGCCAATATCGCCGGTTTCGTGAAGGTGGCGGATGCGATGATTGGGCAGGGTGTGATTTAAGATTTCAGGCCGAATCGCCGTAGAGGCCCGGTAAGCGTTAGCGCCACCGGGCTTTTTTTGGCAGGCGGCTGCGCCTTACCCGGCCTACGGTTTAAGAGGCTGCCGCGCTCTTTTTCTTTTTAAACGGCTTCTTCGCGCCGCCGCCTGGCGCAACCATTCCCCGGAAGCGCTTCACCGGCGTGCTGCGCGCCTGGTCGATCAGCTGATACAGCGTCCCGACCAGTGGCTGCATAAAGTCCTGATAGCGGCACTGCTTTTCACTGATTTGCGTCAGCACCGATTCCCAGTGCGCGGTCATGTCCGGCCTCGCAGCCAGCTCCGGCAGGGAGTGGATCAACGCCCTGCCCGGTTCCGTTGAATGAATGTAGCGCCCTTTTTTCTCGAGGAAGCCGCGTTTAAACAGCAGCTCGATGATCCCCGCGCGGGTCGCTTCCGTCCCCAGTCCGTCGGTGGCCCGCAGGATCTTCTTCAGATCTTTGTCCTGCACAAAACGCGCGATACCGGTCATCGCCGACAGCAGCGTCGCATCGGTGAAATGACGCGGCGGCTGGGTCTGACGCTCCACCACTTCGCCTTTCTCACACAACAGTTCATCGTCTTTTGCCACCACCGGCAGTGGCGTGCCGTCGTTTTCTTCGTCACGCTCTTTGTTGCCCAGCAGCGTGCGCCAGCCCGCTTCCGCCAGGAAACGCGCTTTAGCGACAAATTTGCCTTTGGCGATGTCGAGTTCAATCACGCATTTGCGGAATACCGCATCCGGGCAGAACTGCATCAGGTACTGACGGGCCACCAGGTTATAGACCTTTGACTCGTTTTCCGTGAGATTGACGTTGCTGGTGCGCGCCGTCGGGATGATGGCGTGGTGGGCATCCACCTTTTTATCGTCCCAGCAGCGGTTACGGGTATCCGGGTTCACGGCAGGCTGCGGCAGCAGGTCCGGCGCGTGGACGCCAATCGCGTTCATCACCGCGTGACGCCCGGCAAAATGTTCTTCCGGCAGATAACGGCTGTCCGAACGCGGATAGGTGATAAGTTTATGGGTTTCGTAGAGTTTCTGGCAGATGTCCAGCACGTTCTGCGCGCTCAGGCCAAAGCGTTTGGCGGCCTCAATCTGCAGGGCAGAGAGCGAAAACGGCAGCGGCGCGGGTTCTGATTCCCGTTTATCGTTATAGCTGGTGACGATAGCGGGCTGACCGGTAATGCGGTTAACGACGTGCTCCGCCAGCGGACGGTGCAGCAGTCGCCCCTCTTCGTCCTGATAAGATTCGCACGCATCACTCGGCTGCCAGACGGCGGTAAACCGTTCGTCCTTCGGGGTAACGATGTGCGCTTTCACTTCGAAGAAATCTTTGGCGACGAAGTTTTCGATCTCTTCATCACGCCGTACCACCAACCCCAGCACCGGCGTCTGAACGCGCCCGACGGAGAGCACGCCCTGATAACCCGCGTTGCGCCCGAGAATGGTGTAGGCGCGGGTCATATTGATGCCATAGAGCCAGTCCGCACGCGCACGCGCCAGCGCCGAGACGCACAGCGGGATAAATTCGCTGTTGGCGCGCAGACGCGTAATTGCACGCTCCACCGCCTGCGGGTTGAGGTCGTTGATCAGGCAGCGCTGCACCTGCTGGCGTTTTTCCGGGGCCAGCTCAAGATAATCCAGCACCTCGTCCACCAGCAGTTGCCCTTCTCTGTCCGGGTCACCCGCGTGGATGACTTCAGACGCCTCATGCAGGAAGCGCTTGATGACGTTGAGCTGTTTGGTCACCGAGGGCCGGGGCTGCAACCGCCATTTTTCCGGCACGATGGGCAGGTCATTGAGGTTCCAGCGGGCATAGCGGCTGTCATAGACATCCGGCTGCGCCTGCTCGAGCAGGTGACCGATACACCAGGTCACCACCTGCCCGTTTCCGCATTCGATAAAGCCGTCGCCTTTGCGATGCGGTTTAGGCAGCACATCGGCAATGGCTCGGGCCAGACTTGGCTTTTCGGCAATAAACAACCGCATCGAATTAACGGATCTCAATCATCGGACGGCCACCGCGGGCGGTAACCAGCTCGCCGATCGCCGTCAGGGTGATGCCAAACTCAGCGGCGGTCGCCTGTACATCCGCTTCTGCTTCCGGCGTGACCGCCAGCAGCAGGCCGCCGGAGGTTTGCGGATCGCACAGCAGGTCGCGCCACGCCTCAGGCATCTCACCCATCAGATGACCGTAGCTGGCGAAGTTACGCTGCGTACCGCCCGGTACCGCGCCCTGCGCAATGTACTCTTCCACACCCGGCAGCTTCGGCACGTCCTGATACCAGACCTGCGCCTGCACGCCTGCGCCCTGACACACTTCGCTCAGGTGACCGAGCAGGCCAAAGCCGGTGACGTCGGTCATGGCTTTCACCCCGTCGATGTTGGCAAACGCCGCACCGGCCAGGTTCATCTGACACATCACTTCCGTTGCCAGCCCGATATGCTCCGGCTTGAGCAGCGATTTCTTCTCGGCGGTGGTCAGCACGCCAATGCCCAGCGGCTTGGTGAGGAACAGTTTGCAGCCCGCCTGCGCGGTGCTGTTGCGCTTCACGCGCTCGGTCGGCACCACGCCCGTCACGGCCAGACCAAAAATCGGCTCCGGTGCATCAATAGAGTGCCCTCCCGCCAGCGCAATACCCGCCTGCTGACAGGCAAAACGTCCGCCTTCGATCACGTCGCGGGCAATTTCCGGCGCAAGGGTGTTGATCGGCCAGCCCAGGATCGCAATCGCCATGATCGGCTTGCCGCCCATCGCGAAGATATCGCTGATGGCGTTGGTGGCCGCAATGCGCCCGAAATCAAACGGGTTATCGACAATCGGCATAAAGAAATCGGTGGTGCTGATAATGCTGGTGCCGTTCCCCAGGTCATATACCGCTGCATCGTCACGCGTTTCGTTGCCGACAAGCAGGTTCGGGTCGACAAACTTCGCCTGCTCGCTGTGCAGGATGGTTTCCAGCACCTTCGGGGAAATTTTACAACCGCAACCGGCTCCGTGGCTGTATTGCGTTAAACGAATGGTTTGCTCGCTCATGGACATCTCCTGTCATTGCAATCGCGCTATGGTAGCGCTCATTCCATAAAGAGGTAAGTATGACTGTCTGAATTCTGCGGCGGATGCTCAGAATCCAGACAGTTTAGCGCGGGGAATTAAAAACGGCTGACGAAAGGCGAGGTATCCGGCACGTTTATGGTGCTGGAGGCTTTAAGCTGGGGCGTGCCGAGATAGAGGAAACCGACAATTTTATCATGCTCACCGCAGGATAAGCCCTCGCGGACGGCGGCACTTTCGGTCAGCGGGCCGGTACGCCAGATGCCGTTAAAGCCCTGGGCAAGCGCGGCCATTTGCATCGCCATGACCGCGCAGCCCGCGGACATCTCCTGCTCCCAGACGGGCACTTTATGGTCAGGCTGGCATTTCGCCACCACGGCGATAATCATTGGTGCGCGAAATGGCCCGCTGCGCGCTTTCTCGATGCCCTTCTCATCCTGACCTGCCGCCACGGCCCCTTTTTCCAGCAGGGCGCTGAAGCGCTCGCGTCCTTCACCTTCAATAATAAAGAAGTGCCATGGCTGAAGGGTGCCATGATCCGGCGCACGCAGGCCGGCACGCAAAATATTTTCCAGCTGCTCCCCCACAGGGGCCGGTTCGGCCAGGCGGGAAGCGCTACGACGGTTAACGAGCAGTTCAAGTGCGTCCATTGGTTAACTCCTGTCTTGAAATTTGCTCACAAAATTAACACGGCAGCAGATTTTGTTACAGCGCGGCAGGCGATTCCTGCTGACAAGAGGCGGTTGGGTCATTACGATAACCCCACATTGCCGTCTCGTGTCGACGGAAACAGTCATTTTCTGGTTAGGGAGAATACATGCGAACCCTTTGGCGAATCTTTGCCGGTTTCTTTAAATGGACGTGGCGACTGCTCAACTTCGTCCGCAACCTGGTGATGAACATTTTCTTCATCTTCCTGGTGCTGGTTTGCGTAGGCATCTGGATGCACATCAGCAGCACAAGCCAGGCACAGCATTCAACGCGCGGTGCGCTGCTGCTTGATATCACCGGGGTGATCGTGGATAAACCGTCCACCAGCAACCGCCTGGGCGTGATTGGCCGCCAGCTGTTTGGCGCAACCTCCGACCGCCTGCAGGAAAACTCCCTGTTCGATATTGTGGACACCATCCGCCAGGCAAAAGACGACCGCAACATCACCGGTATCGTGCTCGACCTGAAAGATTTTGCCGGGGCCGATCAGCCGTCGATGCAGTACATCGGCAAAGCGCTGCGCGAATTCCGTGACGCCGGTAAGCCGGTGATTGCCGTCGGCGACAGCTACAGCCAGGGGCAATACTATCTGGCAAGCTTCGCCAATAAAATCTGGCTCTCGCCGCAGGGCACGGTTGACCTGCACGGCTTCGCGACCAACGGCCTGTACTACAAATCGCTGCTCGACAAGCTGAAAGTCACAACCCACGTCTTCCGCGTCGGCACCTATAAATCTGCCGTTGAACCGTTCATCCGTGACGATATGTCGCCTGCGGCCCGTGAAGCGGACAGCCGCTGGATTGGCGAGCTGTGGCAAAACTATCTGGGCACCATCGCCGCGAACCGTCAAATCACCAAAGAGCAAGTCTTCCCTGGCGCGCAGGGCGTGCTGGACGGATTGCGTAAGGCCGACGGTGATACCGCCAAATATGCTCTCGACAACAAGCTGGTCGACGCGCTCGGCTCAAGCGCTGACGTTGAAAAAGCGCTGACCAAACAGTTTGGCTGGAGTAAAGAGGACAAAAACTACAGCGCCATCAGCATGTACGATTACGCGGCGAAAAAACCGGATGACAGCGGTGACAGCATCGCGGTGGTCTTTGCTAACGGCGCGATTATGGACGGCCAGGAAACGCCGGGGAACGTGGGCGGCGATACGACCGCATCACAAATCCGCGATGCGCGTCTCGATCCGAATGTGAAAGCGATTGTTCTGCGCGTAAACAGCCCAGGCGGCAGCGTCAGCGCCTCTGAGGTGATCCGCGCCGAGCTGGCCGCCGCGCGTGCCGCAGGTAAGCCGGTGGTGGTCTCGATGGGCGGAATGGCAGCATCCGGCGGCTACTGGATCTCCACGCCTGCGAACTACATCGTGGCTAACCCCAGCACGCTGACTGGCTCAATTGGTATCTTCGGGGTCATTAACACCGTTGAAAACAGCCTGGATTATCTCGGCGTGCATACCGATGGCGTCGCCACTTCACCGCTGGCCGATGTTTCGGTAACCAAGTCTCTGCCACCGGAAGTCTCGGAAATGATGCAGCTCAGCATTGAGAACGGGTATAAGCGCTTTATCACCCTGGTTGCAGACTCTCGTAAAAAGACGCCAGAGCAGATTGACCAGATTGCGCAAGGCCACGTCTGGACCGGTCAGGATGCGAAAAGCAACGGTCTGGTAGACAGCCTGGGTGATTTCGATGACGCCGTGAAAAAAGCGGCAGAGCTGGCAAAACTCAAGCAGTGGCATGTGGACTATTATCAGGACGAGCCATCGTTCTTCGATATGGTGATGAACAGCATGTCCGTTTCCGTGCGCGCGATGCTGCCTGAAGCGATGCAGGCTTATCTGCCTGCGCCTGTCGCCACTGCGGCAAAAGCGATGAAGGCGGAGAGCGACAAACTCGCGGCCTTTAACGACCCGCAAAGCCGTTACGCGTTTTGTCTGACCTGTGCTAACGTCCGTTAAATTCGTCCCCTCTTCCATGAAGAGGGGATTTTTCGTTTAAGCAACAGAATTCAACCTCATGCAGAAGAAATCGATTTACGTCGCCTATACCGGCGGTACCATTGGTATGCAGCGTTCCGAAAACGGCTATATTCCGGTCTCCGGCCATCTCCAGCGTCAGCTTGCCCTGATGCCGGAGTTCCACCGCCCGGAAATGCCTGACTTTACCATTCACGAGTATGCGCCGCTGATGGACTCCTCCGACATGACGCCGGAAGACTGGCAGCATATTGCGGAAGACATCAAAGCCCATTACGACGACTACGATGGGTTTGTGATCCTGCACGGCACCGATACGATGGCCTTCACCGCCTCGGCGCTCTCGTTCATGCTCGAGAATTTGAGTAAACCGGTTATCGTCACCGGCTCACAAATTCCGCTGGCGGAACTGCGCTCGGACGGGCAGATCAACCTGCTGAACTCCCTGTACGTTGCGGCCAACTACCCGATTAACGAAGTGTCCCTGTTCTTCAATAACCGTCTCTATCGCGGTAACCGCACGACGAAAGCGCACGCGGATGGCTTCGACGCGTTTGCGTCCCCCAACCTGCCGCCGCTGCTTGAAGCGGGCATTCATATTCGTCGTCTTGGCACCCCACCGGCACCCAATACCGCAGGCGAGCTGATCGTCCACCCGATCACGCCGCAGCCGATTGGCGTGGTCACCATTTATCCGGGGATCTCGGCCGATGTGGTGCGCAACTTCCTGCGCCAGCCGGTGAAGGCGCTGATCCTGCGCTCCTACGGCGTGGGTAATGCCCCGCAAAACAGTGAGTTCCTGAAAGAGCTTCAGGAGGCAAGCGATCGCGGGATCGTGGTGGTCAACCTGACCCAGTGCATGTCCGGCAAGGTGAATATGGGCGGCTACGCCACCGGCAACGCGCTGGCCCATGCGGGCGTAATTAGCGGTTTTGATATGACCGTCGAGGCCACGCTGACTAAACTTCACTATTTACTGAGTCAGGATCTGGACATAGCGTCCATTCGCCGCGCGATGATGCAAAACCTGCGCGGCGAACTGACCCCGGACGAATAAGGAGGCTTTATGAAGCAACGCGCTCTGTTACTGGTCGATTTGCAAAATGATTTTTGTGCGGGCGGCGCGCTCGCCGTCGCGGAAGGCGACAGCACCGTTGACGTGGCGAATACGCTGATCGACTGGTGTAAAGCACGCGGCGAAGCGGTAGTAGCAAGCCAGGACTGGCATCCGGCCAACCACGGTAGCTTTGCCAGCCAGCACAACGCTGAGCCTTACAGCCAGGGTGAACTGGACGGACTGGCGCAAACCTTCTGGCCCGATCACTGCGTACAGCAGACCGAGGGCGCGGAGCTGCACCCGCTGCTTAATCAGAAAGCCATTGATGCGGTGTTCCATAAAGGGGAAAACCCGGCCATCGACAGCTACAGCGCCTTTTTCGACAACGGTCATCGTCAGAAAACGGCGCTGGACGCGTGGCTGCGGCACCATGAAATCACCGAGCTGATCGTTATGGGGCTGGCAACGGATTATTGCGTGAAGTTCACCGTGCTGGATGCGTTGCAGCTTGGCTACACCGTCAGCGTGATAACCGACGGCTGTCGCGGCGTGAACATTCAGCCGCAGGACAGCGCCCAGGCGTTTATGGATATGGCCGCGGAAGGCGCCACGCTGTATACGCTGGCTGACTGGCAGGAAACGCAGGCGTAAGCGTTTTAGCCGGGTGGCGCTAACGCTTACCCGGCCTACCCTGTCTTTTGGCCGGGTTACCCGGCATTTCATTCTAATCCCTCATAAAGTGAACTCCCTCGCATCTCAGGCGAAGCGGCAATGCTATTCTTTTCCGGTTGTTTTTTCGCCACGCCTTTCCGTGGCGTGGTTACTATTGTTTAGTCAAAGAGGAAATTGTATGAAACGTTTGCCCTTGCTGGCAGCATTGCCCTTGCTTTGCGCGTCGGTTGCTTCCGCCAGTTCTCTGATGTCCGTCGGCTATTTCAACGGCGGCGGCGATGTAACCGCCGGACCGGGCGGCGACATCAACACGCTCGACGTGCGCCAGATAACCCACCTCAACTACTCGTTTGGTCTGGTCTACAACGATGAAAAAGACGAAACCAACGCCGCGCTGAAAGATCCTTCAAAACTGCACCAGATTTGGCTCTCGCCAAAAGTGGCGTCCGATCTGGCGCTGATCCCTGCCCTGCGCAAACAGAACCCGAACCTGAAAGTACTGCTCTCCGTCGGCGGCTGGGGCGCGCGCGGCTTCTCCGGCGCGGCGGCAACCCAGGCGTCGCGCGCGGTGTTTATCCGCTCCGCGCAGGAGATCGTCAATCAATACGGTCTGGATGGGATCGATCTCGACTGGGAGTTTCCGGTGAACGGTGCGTGGGGGCTGGTCGCCAGCCAACCGGCGGACCGGGATAATTTCACCGCGCTGCTGAAAGGGTTGCGCGATGCTTTCGGGGATAAGAAGCTGGTTACGATTGCCGTTGGGGCGAATGCGGAAAGTCCGAAAAGCTGGGTTGACATGAAAGCGGTTGCCCCCCTGCTCGACTACATCAATCTGATGACCTACGACATGGCGTACGGCACTCAGTACTTCAATGCCAATCTGTATGACTCCAGCGCCTGGCCAACGGTCGCCGCGGCCGATAAATACAGCGTCGATTTTGTGGTCAACAACTACCTGGCTGCCGGCGTGAAACCCCAGCAGATGAATCTCGGGATCGGTTTTTATGGCCGCGTTCCAAAACGCTCCGTGGAGCCGGGCATCGACTGGAGCAAACCGGATGCGCAGAAAAATCCGGTGACACAGCCCTATTTCGGGCCACAGGAGATCGGTTTGTTCAAATCTCTCGGTTATGACCTGACCAAAGACACCTATGTGAAGTACAACGACATCGTGAAAAAGCTGCTGAACGATCCGCAGAAACGCTTTACGGAGCACTGGGACGATCAGGCGAAAGTGCCGTGGCTCTCCGTGACGTCTGCCAACGGTAAGGCGCTGTTTGCCCTCTCTTATGAGAACCCACGCTCAGTGGCGCTCAAAGCGGACTACATCAAGGAGAAAGGTCTGGCCGGGGCGATGTTCTGGGAGTATGGCGCGGACGATAACAACCAGCTTGCGAAGCAGCTGGCGACATCGCTGGGGATTAAGCACTAAGTGAAGCAGCCGGGTGGCGTCAACGTTACCCGGCATGCTCAGAGAGCACTATTTGAAGGTGGCAATCGGCTTCGGCGCAATGCCGAAATCTTCCTTCAGTTCCCGCTTGCTCTTCATCACCATCTGCCCCTGGGTGTCGATCGTCATGTGCTGCGCGTCGGTGTTATGGCGCGCCTGCCACAACATCACCAGTTGAAGGCTGTTCTCTTTTTGCTCTGGCGTCAGGGCCACGCCATCCGGCCATTTTCCCAGCTCGACCGCCGTGACCAGACGCTGATAAATTTCCTGCGTCATTCCGCCGATCATGTCATCAATATTCACGATGTCTCCCGTTCAAAGGAATAATTTGCTGAATCGTTTCTTCAACCTTTGGTCTGGTCGCCGTTTTCGTCATCCGTGAAGCTCATGGACGCAGAGTTAACGCAAAAACGCTCGCCCGTAGGTTGTGGGCCATCCGGGAAGACATGTCCGAGGTGCGCATCACAGTTACCGCAGCGGATCTCGGTGCGTACCATGCCGTGCGACGAGTCGGTCAGATAACGAATGGCGTCATCGCTTACTGGCTCATAAAAACTCGGCCAGCCGCAGCCGGAATCATATTTTGTTTGTGAATTGAACAGGGGGGCATCGCACACCAGACAGTGGTAGACGCCGTCGCGCTTGTTGTGCAGCAAACGCCCGGTGAATGGGGGTTCAGTCCCGTGATTCTGCGTCACGTAAAACTGCATCTCGGTCAGGTCTTTTTTCAGATCTTCGGGGTTACGTTGGTTCGACATATGCTCACATCTCGCTGTAGAAACAGACATCTTTTAACCCCGATTCTAACAAAACATTAACACCTGCGCGTAGACTTTTGTTCTAAACTTATTAGTCGCGAAAAGGCGGACAGGCAATTGTGATCTATTTCACACTTTATTCCTGAGAGGCCTTTAAAATTCCGGGCGCAGCCCCCATGTGGTTGCTAGCTCAAAGGGAAAGTGAGGCGAGTCAGTCGCACAAACGTTGGTCATAGGATTGATTTGTCGCAATGATTGACACGATTCCGCTTGACGCTGCGTAAGGTTTTTGTAATTTTACAGGCAACCTTTTATTCACTAACAAATAGCTGGTGGAATATATGACTATCAAAGTAGGTATCAACGGTTTTGGCCGTATCGGCCGTATTGTTTTCCGTGCTGCTCAGGAACGTTCTGACATCGAAATCGTTGGTATCAACGATCTCCTGGACGCTGAATACATGGCGTACATGCTGAAGTACGACTCAACTCACGGTCGTTTCAACGGCACCGTTGAAGTGAAAGACGGCCACCTGGTTGTTAACGGCAAAACCATCCGCGTGACTGCTGAGAAAGACCCAGCTAACCTGAAATGGAACGAAATCGGTGTTGACGTTGTTGCAGAAGCAACCGGTATCTTCCTGACCGACGAAACTGCACGTAAACACATCACTGCGGGTGCGAAGAAAGTTGTTCTGACTGGTCCTTCCAAAGACAACACCCCAATGTTCGTTCGCGGTGCAAACTTCGAAACTTACGCTGGCCAGGACATCGTTTCCAACGCATCCTGCACCACCAACTGCCTGGCACCACTGGCTAAAGTTATCAACGACAACTTCGGTATCGTTGAAGGCCTGATGACCACCGTTCACGCAACGACCGCAACCCAGAAAACCGTTGATGGCCCGTCTCACAAAGACTGGCGCGGCGGCCGTGGCGCGGCTCAGAACATCATCCCATCTTCTACCGGTGCTGCTAAAGCTGTAGGTAAAGTGCTGCCAGAACTGAATGGCAAACTGACGGGTATGGCGTTCCGCGTTCCAACTCCTAACGTATCCGTTGTTGACCTGACCGTTCGTCTGGAAAAAGCTGCTTCTTATGAAGAAATTAAGAAAGCAATCAAAGCTGCTTCCGAAGGCGCAATGAAAGGCGTTCTGGGCTACACCGAAGACGACGTTGTTTCTACCGATTTCAACGGCGAAGTCTGCACTTCAGTATTCGATGCTAAAGCAGGTATCGCGCTGAACGACAACTTCGTTAAACTGGTTTCCTGGTACGACAACGAAACCGGCTACTCTAACAAAGTACTGGACCTGATCGCTCACATCTCCAAATAAGTTGAGATGAGAACCTGATCCAAAAAGGCGACTTCGGTCGCCTTTTTTTATTGTTTAAAGACAGAGGATTGCTGAATGATTAATAAAATATTTGCACTTCCGGTAGTCGAACAACTTACCCCTGTGCTTTCCCGCCGTCAGATTGACGGTGCTGACGTGATCGTCGTAGACCACCCGCGCGTCAAGGCTTCAATCGCTCTGAACGGTGCGCATCTTCTCTCGTGGAAACCCGAGGGTGAAGACGAAGCGCTGTGGCTGAGCGAAGCGACCTCTTTTAAAAAAGGCGCAGCCATTCGCGGCGGCGTACCTGTTTGCTGGCCGTGGTTTGGCCCGGCCGCGCAGCAGGGTCTGCCGGCGCACGGGTTTGCCCGCAACCAGCAGTGGACGCTGAAAGCCCACAATGATGATGACAATGGCGCGGTGCTCACCTTTGAGCTTCAGGCGAATGATGAAACTCGCGCTCTGTGGCCGCATGACTTCACGCTGTACGCGCGTTTCAAACTGGGTAAAACCTGCGAAATCGAGCTGGAAGCTCACGGCGAGTACGAAACCACCAGTGCCCTGCACACCTATTTCAACGTGGGTGACATCAGCGCGGTCAAGGTGAGTGGACTCGGCGATACCTTTATCGACAAAGTCGATAACGCCAAAGAGGGCAAACTGGACGACGGCGTACAGACCTTCCCGGACCGCACCGACCGCGTGTACCTGCATCCGGAAGCCTGTAGCGTGATTCACGACAGCGCCCTGAATCGCGCTATCAACGTTGTACACCATCACCACAGCAACGTGGTGGGCTGGAACCCCGGTCCGGCGCTCTCCGTCAGCATGGCCGACGTGCCGGATGACGGCTACAAGACCTTTGTCTGTGTAGAAACCGCCTGCGTGACCGCGCCGCAGAAAACCAGTGAAGAAAATCCGTCTCGTTTAGGCCAGACCATTAGCATCGTTAAGCGCTAAGACGAAACGCCCCTCTCCCTTCGGGGAGAGGGTTCCCCAGAAAATTTTTAACCGGAAGCGATTAGGATTTTATTAACAGAATAAATAAGTTAAAGCGGCATCCCGGTCCGGCTGAAAATCGCTGAGGCGTTTGCCTTTCGGCCGGGGCGAGGCGCAGGGATGCGCCGAGAGGGCGGATTTACAGGGACGTTGCCTCCGCCCGTCCCCGATAAGCCGGAAGGGATTAGCCGAAGGCACCGCGAAGCGGCGATTTTCTTTGCCGGGAGCCCGGATTGTTAAGGAGGCGGCGGTGAGCCTCCTTAACACGTTCACAAGTCGTGTGATTCCAGAGTAGCAAGGCTCGTAAAGTGAACGGAATAACCACCACAGCCGTATGTTCCCCCTCACCCCAGCCCTCTCCCTGAATGGAGAGGGAGTATTCTGTGCCTGGCTGTAATTTCTGGGGATTCCTCAGTCCCCCGGGGAGAGGGAAAAGCCGCAGTCAGCAGAATATCTAACGCGCCCGCATTCGCTTTAACATGTTCAATGGACGCCGATGGGCAATCTCATTGATGAGCGGATGGAAGGCAGCGGACGTTGTCCGGAAAATGTCACGGTTTTTACGCTCATATCACTCTCCTGTTTGGTTGCACCAGCCTAAAGCAAACGGGGCGCAAGCGCCCCGTTGTGATACTCATTATGCACGTTCACCGTGCATCATCAGAACTTGTAGGTCACACCCACCGAGAAGATACCCGACCAGGACTTGTCGACCATTGGGCTATCTTTCACTTCATCGCTCAGGCGGATGTAGCGGCCAGTGCCGTACACGCTCCAGTCACCAAGGAAGTTGTAGTTGGCGCTCAGCTCCAGGTACGGATCCCAGCCATCGTCCGCATCGTAGCTTTTCAGGCCGCTGCGGCGGGATTCGTTTTTAGAAACACCGTAATAGTAGTCGTTATAGTTTTCGCTGCTGTACTGCACGCCAATACCCGGGGTAATGGTCAGCGCGCCGTTGTTGTAGCGATAAAGCCACGCCAGATCCCAGATATAGCCGTTGCTGTTATCCAGCGTATCGCCTGCCAGCGCGGTACGCAGGAAACCATACTCGGTATTATGGACGTAAGAGAGACCCGCCATCAGGGTGCCTTTACGCTTGTCCAGTTCGCGCAGCGCACGGCTGTCGCTGTCGCCCGGACGGAAGTGCGTAGGATCGTAATACGCCATGATGGAGAGTTTATCTGACGTATCGTTCCACAGATAATAGCCGCCGCCCAGGCCACGGAACCAAACGTTATCCCCTTCATAGGTGACAACCGGAACGGGATAAACATCGCGATCGTATTGTTTGTATGGGCTGTTGATGACTCCCACGCCCGCACCAACGGTCCACTGACTTTCCGCCTGTGCGGTGCTAACTGCGGTGGCGGCAAGTACGCCCAATGCAAGAAGTTTGAGTTTGGTCACAATCCATTCTTTCCTGTAGTCAAATAATCAGCGGGTGAAGTGTAACCGCCATTTACATCTATCCTCAAATTTTTTACCCACTAAACACGTTAATTAACCTGTTATTTTTTACTTTTCAGATGACAGCCTGCTTTCAGTCATGTGAACGCGTAATGACAAATGCCCGTTCGGCTTATCTCATCCATGGATTTTTTTGGATGAGTTATTGATATGTCATTGAAATTGGATTTTACCGGCATGCAAGTTTTGCAAATGCCATCTACGCTTTAATTTAAGAGGAGATTTTGCTGAACACCCTGCAGTGCTTAGCGTTCGACCTGGCATACAGGTTGCTGCTCTGGCAGTGAGGTGCGAGAAATACTCTTCCGGGAGCCTCCACTACTCATACGAACGGCTCTTTTCCTGTGCTAAAAAACGAAAGGACGGCATGCCATGAATATATTCGATCACTATCGCCAGCGCTATGAAGCTGCCAAGGACGAAGAGTTCACACTGCAGGAGTTTCTTACCATTTGTCGGCAAGATCGCAGTGCCTATGCCAATGCGGCAGAACGGCTATTGATGGCCATTGGTGAGCCAAACATGGTTGACACTGCCCTTGAGCCACGGCTTTCCCGTCTCTTTTCGAATCGGGTGGTTGCCCGATACCCGGCGTTTGAAGAGTTCTACGGCATGGAAGATGCCATTGAGCAAATCGTCTCCTACCTCAAGCATGCCGCTCAGGGCCTGGAAGAGAAGAAACAGATCCTCTATTTACTGGGGCCTGTCGGGGGCGGTAAATCCTCTCTGGCCGAACGCCTGAAAGCGCTGATGCAGCGCGTGCCGATTTACGTGCTCAGTGCCAACGGCGAGCGCAGCCCGGTGAATGACCATCCGCTGTGCCTGTTTAATCCGCAGGAAGATGCGCAGATCCTCGATAAAGAGTTTGGCATCCCGCATCGCTACCTCGGAACCATCATGTCGCCGTGGGCGGCGAAGCGCCTGCATGAGTTTGGCGGCGATATCACCAAATTCCGCGTTGTGAAGGTGTGGCCGTCGATTCTGGAACAGATCGCCATCGCTAAAACGGAACCGGGTGATGAGAACAACCAGGACATCTCGGCGCTGGTCGGTAAAGTCGATATCCGTAAGCTGGAACACCACGCGCAAAACGATCCGGATGCCTACGGCTATTCCGGCGCGCTCTGCCGGGCGAACCAGGGGATCATGGAATTCGTCGAGATGTTTAAAGCGCCTATCAAGGTGCTGCACCCCCTGCTGACCGCCACGCAGGAAGGGAACTATAACGGGACGGAAGGTATCTCCGCCCTGCCGTTTAACGGCATCATTCTGGCGCACTCGAACGAATCAGAATGGGTCACCTTCCGTAACAACAAGAACAACGAGGCGTTCCTTGACCGCGTGTACATCGTCAAGGTGCCTTACTGCCTGCGGATCTCTGAAGAGATTAAAATCTACGAGAAGCTGCTCAACCACAGTGAACTGGTGCATGCGCCTTGCGCACCGGGAACGCTGGAAACGCTGTCGCGCTTCTCTATCCTGTCACGCCTGAAAGAGCCGGAAAACTCCAGCATCTATTCGAAAATGCGCGTGTATGACGGTGAAAGCCTGAAAGATACCGACCCGAAAGCGAAGTCGTATCAGGAGTACCGGGACTACGCCGGCGTCGATGAGGGGATGAACGGTCTTTCTACCCGATTCGCGTTTAAAATCCTCTCCCGCGTGTTTAACTTTGACCATGCTGAAGTGGCGGCTAACCCGGTGCATCTGTTCTACGTTCTGGAGCAGCAGATTGAACGCGAGCAGTTCCCGCAGGAGCTGTCCGAACGGTATCTTGAGTTCCTTAAAGGCTACCTGATCCCGAAATACGCCGAGTTTATTGGCAAAGAGATCCAGACGGCTTATCTGGAATCCTATTCGGAATATGGTCAGAACATTTTCGACCGTTACGTCACCTATGCCGACTTCTGGATCCAGGATCAGGAGTACCGCGACCCGGATACCGGCCAGCTGTTTGACCGTGAATCCCTGAACGCCGAGCTGGAAAAAATCGAGAAGCCTGCCGGGATCAGCAACCCGAAAGACTTCCGTAACGAGATCGTGAACTTCGTTCTGCGTGCCAGAGCGCACAACAACGGACGTAACCCGAACTGGACCAGCTACGAAAAACTGCGCACGGTTATCGAGAAGAAAATGTTCTCGAATACCGAAGAGCTGCTGCCGGTCATTTCGTTTAACGCCAAAACTTCAACCGACGAGCAGAAAAAGCACGACGATTTTGTCGACCGCATGATGGAGAAAGGCTATACCCGCAAACAGGTTCGCCTGCTCTGCGAGTGGTACCTGCGCGTGCGCAAATCGTCCTAAAACAAGTGCCCGGTAGCGCTCGCGCTTACCGGGCCGACAACATGCAAGTTGGCAAATGCAGTACGGGGGAACTATGACCTGGTTCATTGACCGGCGTCTTAACGGCAAAAACAAGAGCACGGTGAATCGCCAGCGCTTCTTGCGTCGTTATAAAGCGCAAATTAAACAGTCGATCTCCGAGGCCATCAACAAACGCTCGGTGACCGACGTCGACAGCGGCGAATCTGTCTCCATTCCAACCGATGACATCAGTGAACCGATGTTTCATCAGGGACGAGGCGGCCTGCGCCATCGCGTCCATCCCGGTAACGATCACTTTATTCAGAACGACCGCATCGAACGTCCTCAGGGCGGTGGCGGCGGTTCCGGCAGTGGACAAGGCCAGGCCAGCCAGGACGGCGAAGGTCAGGATGAGTTCGTCTTCCAGATTTCGAAAGATGAATATCTCGATCTGCTTTTTGAGGATCTGGCCCTGCCCAACCTGAAAAAGAATCAGCACCGACAGCTTAACGAATACAAGACCCATCGCGCGGGCTACACCGCCAACGGCGTGCCCGCCAATATCAGCGTGGTGCGTTCCCTGCAGAACTCGCTGGCACGACGCACGGCGATGACCGCAGGTAAACGGCGGGCGCTACGCGAACTGGAAACCAGCCTGAAGGTGGTGGAAAACACCGAACCGGCGCAACTGCTGGAAGAGGAGCGCCTGCGTAAGGAGATCGCGGAACTGCGCGCGAAGATCGACCGCGTACCGTTTATCGACACCTTCGATTTACGTTACAAGAACTACGAAAAACGTCCTGAACCTTCCAGCCAGGCCGTCATGTTCTGTCTGATGGACGTGTCCGGCTCGATGGACCAGGCTACCAAGGATATGGCGAAGCGGTTTTATATTCTGCTCTATCTGTTCCTGAGCAGAACCTATAAGAACGTGGAAGTGGTCTATATCCGCCATCATACTCAGGCCAAAGAGGTGGATGAACACGAGTTCTTCTATTCGCAGGAGACCGGCGGCACCATCGTCTCAAGCGCCCTGAAGCTGATGGATGACGTGGTGAAAGAGCGTTACGACCCGGCACAATGGAACATCTATGCCGCTCAGGCGTCCGATGGCGATAACTGGGCGGACGATTCCCCGCTGTGCCACGACATTCTGGCGAAAAAAATTCTGCCGGTAGTACGTTACTACAGCTATATCGAAATCACCCGACGCGCGCACCAGACGCTGTGGCGCGAATATGAACATCTGCAGTCGATGTTCGATAACTTTGCGATGCAGCATATCCGCGACCAGGATGATATTTATCCGGTGTTCCGGGAGCTGTTCCAGAAACAATCAGCCACCAGCAATGCCTGACCCCACAGCCAGCGGCTCCGCTGGCTGTTTTCACTCTCTGTCCTCTCTCCCCCCGGTTACGCCATCTGTGCTAGTGTAGTCAGTTGCGTATTGGCGTTTAACAGGGAAATCACGATGTCTGATGAAACCATGGGGACAACCACCCACCAGCAGCTTATTGCGTTACTCACCGCACAGGGTGCGCGCTTTCGCGTGATGGAACACGACGCGGTAGGAAAATGCGAAGCGGTAAGCGAAATCCGCGGCACCGCGCTCGGCCAGGGCGCAAAAGCGCTGGTGTGCAAGGTGAAGGGAAACGGCGTGAAAAAACACGTTCTGGCGATCCTGGCGGCTGATTTGCAGGCCGACCTGAGCCAGCTTGCCAGCCATTTCGGCGGGTCAAAGGCCTCTCTCGCCAGCCCGGCCGAGGTCGATGTCCTCACCGCCTGCGTGTTTGGCGCGATCCCGCCGTTTAGCTTTCACCCGGACCTGACGCTGGTTGCCGATCCACTGCTGTTTGAGCGTTTTGATGAAATCGCCTTCAACGCCGGGCTGCTGGAAAAATCGGTCATAATGGATACCCAGGATTATCTGCGTATCGCCCGGCCCGAGCTGGTGGCGTTTCGCCGCCAGTAGGCCGGGCTGGATAGCGTCAGAAGGTGACGTTCATTTTTGCCCAGAAGGTGCGACCAGGCTCGTTAACCGGCGTGTCGGAGGAGTAGCCAAAACTGCTGTTCCCCGCCAGGTTGAGGTGCTCGCTATAGCTTTTATCGAACAGGTTATCGACGCCGCTACTGAGCTTAAGGTTCTTATTCACTTTGTAGGCCGCGTTGGCGGAGACGATCGCAAAGCCCGCACTCTGGTCAAAGTCTTTCCCCACCACGTTGCCTTCGTTCAGCGCCACCCGGTGCTGAGGGCTGACCATGCGCAACAGCCCCGTTGAGCTAAGGTCGCCCTTCTCCCACGTCAGACCCAGACGCGCTTCCAGGGGCGGCATCTGCGGCAGCGGCTGGTTATCGTCAGTATTTTCTCCCCACGAGTAGTTCAGCGTGGCGTCGGTTTTCCACTGATCGTTTAGCTGATAGGATGCGCCCATTTCGCCGCCCATAATGGTGGCATCAACGTTATCCGCCTGGCTGACATGGCTGTCGTCTGGATCGTAAAGGAAGAGGATGTAGTCGTTGATCCGACCCACGTAGGCAGAGATCCAGCCGGTGGTGTGCTTCCCTTTATACTGCGCGCCAATATCGAGCTGCGTTGTTTTTTCCGGTTTAAGATTGTCGAAAACATCGGATGTACCGTCCGGCCCGTAGGTCGGGGAAAAGAGTTCCCAGTAGTCCGGGAAGCGTTCGGTGTAGCCCAAACCGGCGTAGACCATCGCAGGCGCAGAGCCGAGGTTATGCTCAACGCGCAGGAAGCCCGCCGGCAGCGTGTCATCCCGGCTGCTGCTGCCCACGCCGGAATAATTGTCCACCTCCACTTTGTCCAGACGCGCGCCGCCAATGATTTTGCTCAGGTCGGTGGCGTTCCAGGTCAGCTCGCCAAACGTGCCGTAATCGTGGAAGCGGGCATCTTCCTGCCAGCCTGCGTCCTCATCCTCTTCGTTACTGCGATGGGTATTGGTTTGCATATCAACGCCGCTTTGCAGCTGGAAATCGGACCACAGCCAGGTACCCATCATTCTGCCACCCACCGTGCGGCGATCGACCTGCTTGTCCATTGGCATCGACATGTCCATTGTCCCCATCGGCATACCACCCATGGTGCCGGAAGACATATCCGATGATGAACGCATGGAGTAGTTGTCCATGATATGGTTGGCGTAGTTGTAGTACAGGCTCATATCCAGCGAGTCGAATACCTCACCGATATTCTCTTTTTTGAAGCGCAGCCCCAGGCTTTCACGTTTGAACTGTGAGCCGTCCATCCCGCGCCCGGCGTAGCTGGCATCGCCATTACCTTGCCCGGCAGTCAGCTCCAGCAGCGTGTCGGCATCCGGCGTCCAGCCGATGGCCATATCGGTATTCCATTTGTCCCACTTCGAGGCCACGCGATCGCCATTGCCGTCTTTGTAATCGCCAGACGTTGAGTTGTTGCCGTTCAGGCGCACGTAGCCATCTTCATTACCAAAGCTGACGTCAGCGTTCTCGTCGAAACGGTCGTTTGAGGCCGCAAGGAAGCTGGCGTCACCTTTGATTCCGGCTTTATCAAAGCGCGGCGGTTCGCGTTCGAACCGTACCGTCCCGGCGGAGTTTCCCGGCCCCCAGAGTACCGTTTCCGGCCCTTTGGTGACCGTCAACAGGTCGTAGCTCTCAGGGGAGATATACGAGCTGGGCGCGTCCATACGCGACGGGCAGGCTCCGAGCATTTCGCTGTCGTTGGTTAACAGGCGCAGGCGTGAGCCAAACATGCCGCGAAACACCGGATCGCCGTTACTGCCCCCGTTGCGGATCTGGCTAAACCCCGGGATGGTTTTCAGATAATCCGAGCCGTCGCTGGCTGGCACCGGCTGGCGCGGAGTTTTTGGCGATGTCACCACTTCCAGCGGCGAGAGCACCGGTGCCGTTACGGTGATCACATCATCATCGTTTAACTGCGCCGCCGGGTTGGTCTCTGCCGCAACCGAAGAGCATGACAACGCCACCAGCAGCGATAATACCAGCGGATGAGGTTTAAAAAGGTCGTTTTCCATTCGTAAGCCCGGGGAATAAAAGAATGATGTCCCGCCGAAAACAGCTGTCCGGCTGAACGAGTTTTAGGCATAAAATTTTGCAGGGACGGGCTGCCCGGAACAACGACGACTGAGGAGAATATGAAGTGAATAAGAGACTTGAAAAAGAAGGGTAATGCAGGTACGCGAACTTGTCAGTAAGGGAGGTTAACCGTGGCGTTCAAGAAATAATACCGATGCCACCAGGATTGCCGCAATGGTAAAAAAGGTTCCTGAAATACAGAGCATATCAACAAAGGCGGGATCGTTCATTTTCTCTCTCCGGGGCGACTTTTCTCTTTTGTAGCGCCAGATAATGACAGCGGTATGACATTTCCACGACGGAATAAAGACGCTGACGCTGAAACGATTCGTGAATGGCAGTCCCGCTCGCGCCGCAAAATCATTATTCGTTACGTTAATTTGTTACCGGTATCACGAAAAGGAGTTTCCATAACTCCGTTGCCAAATCTCGCAATTGTGAACCGGGCGGGCGTGGTTAAACATAGTTATGACAACACATCATAAATAACCTCATACGGGCAAGGCGATTACCATGACCGATAAGATTACCCGCAAAGAAAAAATCAGCTATGGACTCGGCGATATGGCCAGCCATATCGGGCTGGATAACGTGATCATTTTTCTCACCTTTTATTATACCGACGTCGTCGGGCTGCCTGCCGCATTCGTCGGCACCATGTTCCTGCTGGCGCGCACGGCGGATGCCATTATCGATCCGGCCATGGGTTATATCGCCGACAGAACCCGCACGCGCTGGGGGAAATTCCGCCCGTGGATGCTGTGGCTGGCCCTGCCTTTTGGCGCAAGCTGCCTGCTGACGTACGCGGTGCCGGCGTCACTCGACCTGCACGGTAAAATGATCTTCGCAACCGTCAGCTACACCCTGATGATGCTGATGTACACCGCCATTAACATTCCGTACTGCTCCATGGGCGCGGTGATTACCCCTGATAACGATGCCCGTATTTCCCTGCAGTCGTACCGCTTTTTCCTCGCCACGCTGGGCGGCGCACTGTCGACATTCTTTATGATGCCGCTGGCAGAATTTATTGGAGGCGACGATAAATTACTGGGCTACCGCTGGGCGATGGCGATTATGGCAACCGTGGCAGTGATTATGTTCTGGATCTGCTTTGCGAATACCCGTGAACGCATTAATGCCCCGCCTACCCATAATAATTACCTGTCTGAGCTCCGGGATTTATTCCGTAACGATCAGTGGCGCGTGGTTGCCGTTCTGGTATTAACCAATATTGGCTTTGGGGTTATTCGCCTCGGGGCAATGATGTATTTCGTCACCTATTACCTTGGCAGCGCCAGCTATTTTATCTGGATGCTGGGCGCGCATATTTTAGGTAAAGCCGCCGGGAGCGCGCTGGCAAAACGGCTGACGCAAAACTACAGCAAGGTGCAGATGTTCGGCTATTGCTCGGTGCTCGCGGGCGTGTTGAGTATCGGCCTGTTCTTTGCCCCTAAATCGGTGCTGGTCCTGGTGCCGCTCACCTTTATCGTCTCCACGCTCTACCAGGCTACCACTACGCTGATGTGGGTGATGATGGCTGACGTAGCCGACTACGGCGAATGGAAGCAAGGCAAGCGCATGGACGGGGTGATCTTCTCGACGTTCCTCGCCGTACTGAAGCTCGGCATGGCGATCGGCGGCGCCATCGTCGGCTGGACCCTGGGCTTTAGCGGCTATGTGGCGAACGCCCCGGAACAGACCACCACCGCGATGTACTGCATCATCGCGCTGTTCACCCTCGTGCCCGGCATTCTGTCGCTCTGCGCGTTTGCCACGCTGCGCTGGTACAGGCTCGACGATAACACTATGAAAACTATCCAACTCGCCAAACACCCCGTTTAAAAGGACGCGCTATTTATGAGTGAGCTGATTCAACATTCCAACAGTATTGAGTGGCGTTTTGAACGTCAGATCCTGCGTATTGAACCCTGGGGCGAGAACAGCCTGCGCGTCCGGGCAACCTGCGCTGCGGATTTCAGCGACGCACTGCAGGCACTCCTGCCCGCGTCGCCCTGTTCCGCCGAGATCACGGCGGAAGCCGAACGCCTGACCCTGCGCAACGGGAATATTCTCGCCACGCTCAACCTGAAGGGCCAGCTGGCATTTTATAACGCGCGCGGTGAGCTGCTGTTAGAGGAGATGTGGCGGCAACGTTCAACGGTCGGCATCGGCGCCAGTGAAAAGAGCCAGGATAAATACGTTAGCGCCCTGAAGCTGGATGGCCGTGAATTTAAGCCGCTGGCGGGCGGTAAGTATCAGCTGACGGTGCGCTTTGAATCGCGCGCGGATGAGCGTATCTACGGCATGGGCCAGTACCAGCAGCCGTGGCTGGATCTCAAAGGCTGTTCGCTGGAGCTGGCGCAGCGTAACTCCCAGGCCAGCGTGCCGTTTATGCAATCCAGCCTCGGCTACGGCCTGCTGTGGAACAACCCGGCCATTGGCGAGGCCAGCTTCGCCAAAAACCAGACCGAATGGCGTGCCCGCGTGACGGGCGAGATGGACTACTGGATCACCGCTGCGGATACGGTGGCCGACATCACCCGCCAGTATGTAAAAGCAACCGGCGCGCCGCCTCAGGCACCGGCGTTTATCAGCGGATTGTGGCAGTGCAAATTGCGCTACCGCACGCAGCAGGAGGTGCTGGAGGTGGCACGCGAATACCGCCGTCGTCACCTGCCGCTCTCGGTGATGGTGATCGACTTCTTCCACTGGCCAAATCAGGGCACCTGGTGCTTTGATCCCCTCGACTGGCCCGATCCCAAAGCGATGGTCGATGAACTGCGCGAGCTGGGCATTGCCCTGATGGTCTCGGTCTGGCCGACGGTAGAGGCGCGAAGCCCGCTTTATCCGCTGATGAAGGCCAAGGGCTGGCTGGTCAGCAGCGAACGCGGCGTGCAGGTGAATCTCGACTTTATGGGCAACACCACCTTCTTCGACGCCACCCACCCGCAGGCGCGCGAGTTTGTCTGGGACACCGTGAAAAAAAATTACTACGACCTGGGCATCAAGCTGTTCTGGCTGGACGAGGCGGAACCGGAATACCGGGCCTATGACTTCGACAACTATCGCTACTACGCAGGACCGGTGCTGGAGGTGGGCAACCGCTATCCGAGAGACTTCGCCCAGGGCTTTTACGATGGTCTGCAGGCGAACGGTGAAACCGACATCGTTAACCTGGTGCGCTGCGCATGGGCCGGAAGCCAGCGTTACGGCGTGCTGGCGTGGTCGGGCGACGTTCACTCCTCGTTCCACGCGTTTCGTAACCAACTCGCGGCCGGGTTGAATATGGGGCTGGCGGGCATCCCATGGTGGACCACCGACATCGGCGGTTTCCAGGGCGGTAACGTTAACGATCCGGCATTTCACGAACTGCTGATCCGCTGGTTCCAGTGGGCGGTGTTCACCCCGGTTCTGCGCATGCACGGCTATCGTGAACCGCAAATTCAGCCGCCGGAACGCTACCGGGACGGCATCCCCCAGTGCAACAGCGGCTCGCCTAATGAGCTGTGGAGCTACGGAGAGGATAATTTTGCCATCATGCAGCACTGGCTCAGCGTGCGCGAAAAACTGCGTCCGTACATTGATGCACTGTATGAAAACGCCCACCAGCACGGCGACCCGCTGATGCGCCCACTGTTCTGGCACTATCCACAGGAGAAACAAAGTTGGGAAGTTGAAGACCAGTATCTGTTTGGCGAAGATCTGCTCGTGGCGCCGGTGATGCATGCGGGCCAACGTGAACGCGAGGTGTGGCTCCCTGCCGGGCACGGCTGGATTGCCCTGAACGGTGAGCGCTATGCCGGAGGCGCACGCGTATGCGTGCCTGCTGCCCTCGACACCATCCCGGTATTTGTCCGTGAAGGCAGCCCGCTGGTCAGCGAACTGGTAGGTTAAGATCGGGCAAGCGCCCAAAAAATAGAGGATTTTTTTATAAAAGCCTGCTTGCTTTCGCGTTTGCGCGTAAAGTTAGCAGGCTTACTCTTTTTGGCAAGGATCCCGTCATGTTTGACCCTACTCTGCTCATTCTTCTGGCCCTGGCTGCGCTCGGTTTTGTCAGCCATAACACCACCGTCGCGATCTCTATTCTGGTGCTGATCATCGTCCGCGTGACCCCGCTGAACACCTTCTTCCCGTGGATAGAAAAACAGGGGCTTACCCTCGGGATTATCATTTTGACCATCGGGGTGATGGCTCCCATCGCCAGCGGTACGCTTCCCGCCTCCACGCTGCTGCACTCCTTCGTCAACTGGAAATCGCTGGTGGCGATTGCGGTCGGGGTATTTGTCTCGTGGCTGGGTGGGCGCGGCGTCACGCTGATGAGCAGCCAGCCCTCGCTGGTGGCCGGTTTACTGGTGGGCACGGTGCTGGGGGTGGCCCTCTTTCGTGGCGTACCGGTGGGGCCGCTGATTGCCGCCGGTCTTGTCTCGCTGTTTATTGGGAAGTCGTAGTCAGGTTGGCGATGTAGCGCGCCGGAGTCTGGCCTAATCCTTTTTTAAACATGGTGATAAACGCGGTGGTCGAGTCATACCCCAGCGACTGTGCCGCGTCCTGTACCGACTTCCCACCAATCAATAATTGCAGCGCGACAATCAGCTGCAATTGATGCCGCCAGCGACGAAAGCTCAACCCGGTCTCTTTGACCACCAGCCGCGCCAGGTTGCGCTCGCTCATGGCAAAATGGCTTGCCCACTGCCCCAGTGTTTGCCAGGCCGCCGGCTCTTTCGCCATTTTCTCGCTCATCATGCGGATTTTGGGATGCGGAGAGACAGGCAGCTGGAGATGCTCTTGGGGCTGCAGCGGCAGCTCGTCAAACAGCACATCCACCAGCCGCGCGGTGGCAGGCTCATGCAGCTGCTCCCGGGCTTTATCCGCCAGGGCCAGAATCAATTCCCGCACCAGCGGTGATATTTTGAGCGTGCAGCAGCGCTCCGGCAGGCCGAGCGTGCCGGGTTCAATAAACAAAAAGCACAGCTGTGCACCGGGCGTGGCGGTATTACTGTGGGGCATCTGGCCGGGGATCCACACCGCGTACTGCGGGGGTACCATCAGCATGGCGTTTGCGACGTCGCAGGTTATCGCGCCCCCCAGCGCCAGGATCAGCTGGCCTTTGCGGTGCTGGTGCAGCGCAATGTGCTGCTCCTCGGCGACGACGCGGATGCGAAACGCCACTGCCGCATCGTGCTGGCTGTCCGGATCGTAGCCATCCAGGCCGAGACTGTTCATCATATTGTCCGATTTTAGCGATAAACTGTCATTTTAGCCTGATTTCAACCGCGCAGAAAATCGGTATTGTGTGCCCTCGCTTGAACGTATGAGAACATAATGACTACTGCTATTCGCACTTCAGGAAAACAGGGTGCGCTGCTGATCGCAGGTATCCTGATGATTGCCACAACGCTGCGCGTGACCTTTACCGGTGCCGCGCCGCTGCTCGACACCATCCGTCAGGACTATGGCCTTAGTACAGCGCAAACCGGCCTGCTGACGACCCTGCCTTTACTGGCGTTCGCGCTGATATCACCGCTTGCTGCAGGCGTAGCCCGACGCATCGGCATGGAGCGCAGCCTGTTCATCGCCATGCTGTTGATCTGCGCGGGAATTGGCGTGCGTTCCCTGCCGTCCGCCACGCTGCTGTTCGTCGGAACGGCGGTGATCGGCTGCGGTATCGCACTGGGTAACGTGCTCCTGCCGGGGCTTATCAAGCGTGATTTTCCGGGCCAGGTTGCGAAACTGACCGGCGCCTACTCCCTGACGATGGGGGCCTCTGCTGCGCTAGGCTCTGCGCTGATTGTGCCCCTGGCGTTAGGTGGCGCGGGCTGGCACGGCGCGTTGCTGATGCTGATGATCTTTCCGCTGGCGGCGCTGTTGCTGTGGTTACCCCAGTGGCGTCAGGCGCCTGCCGCCACGGTGACCGGGGCCGGTGCGCTGCACAACCGCGCCATCTGGCGCTCGGGGCTGGCCTGGCAGGTGACGCTGTTTTTAGGCATCAACTCGCTGATCTACTACGTCATTATCGGCTGGCTGCCGGCGATCCTGATTAGCCACGGCTATAGCGAAACCCAGGCGGGCTCCATGCATGGACTGCTTCAACTGGCGACCGCCGTACCCGGGCTTGCCGTGCCGTTGATCCTCCATCGGCTGCGCGATCAGCGCGGGATCGCCGGGCTGGTGGCCCTGATGTGCGCCGTCAGCGCGGCAGGTTTCTGGTTTGCGCCTGATATGGCGGTGGTGTGGACGCTGGTGTTTGGTTTTGGCTCCGGGGCCACGATGATCCTTGGCCTGACGTTTATCGGCCTGCGCGCCAGCTCTGCGCACCAGGCGGCGGCGCTGTCGGGAATGGCGCAGTCGATTGGCTATCTGCTTGCGGCATCCGGCCCGCCGCTGATGGGGAAAATTCATGATACGGCGGGAGACTGGCACATCCCACTGCTGGCCTGTGCGCTGGCCGCCGTAGTGATGGCCGTGTGCGGCGTGTTTGCCGGGCGTGACCGGGTCATCGCGCCCCGCTAACGACTCAGGCAGACCCGGTGGTCTGCCTGTTTTTTATTCCCGTGCGGCGCGCAGCATCGCCTGCACCAGCACAACCGGACGTCCCTCAAGCGCAGCACGCTCGTGCTGGAACAGGGTGATCACAAAGAAAGGATGCGCCACAAGCTCGGCTGCGCGGACCTCGCCATTTTCATCCCAGCCCGTGACACGCATAGCGCCGCTCTCCAGCTCCTGCGCAAATTCCGCTGACACGCCATAATTGCAGTGATATCCCTCGCGGATCTCGTCTTTGCCATAGGCTTTGGCAATCAGGGTATTACTGCGCAGTTCGATGACGTCGGTTTGCTCAACCAGAGAGCAGGCCAGCGGCGCGATAACCCATCGCCCTTCCGCGTCGGTCTCGGCATGGCTCGCATCATCCCAGCCCAGTACGTTACGCGCGTATTCAATCAGCGCATGCTGGAACCCGCCGCAGGTGCCCAGGAAGGGAACGCTGTTTTCACGCGCGTAGCGCGCGGCAATAAAGGCCGCCTGCGTGTTTTTATAAGGGCTTGCAGGCACCAGCCAGATGGCATCGTAGCCAACCAGATCTTCGGGACTGGTCAGCTCGGTCGTCGCAATCCAGTCGTAGTCCGCCGTGAGCTCCAGAACAGCGGCAGCGTCGTCAATAGCCAGCGGGATGGCCTGGTGCGCAATAACCTCGGGATTGTAATCGCCGACCAGCGCAATGCGCAGCGTCGTTTTAACCGGAAGATGTTCCATGGGGGGATTCCTTACGCCTGTGGAGTATTCAATAACATAAGGAACCTCAGACTACCGATCTTTTGCAGTTCTCACAATACCTTAAATTGGGTGGGCATACCTGAGGTGCTATAGTGAACCCGCGAACACATTGCGGCATTAAGGAGGGAAAATGATCCAGATTAAACGCGTGTATGAGCAGGCCAGTGCGGAAGATGGCTACCGGGTGCTGGTGGACAGGCTGTGGCCACGCGGGGTGAAAAAAACCGACCTCGACTGTAACGAGTGGTGTAAGACGCTCGCCCCATCAGGCGAGTTACGCAAGGCGTTTCACAGCGAAACGATCGACTTTACGGCCTTTAGCAAGGCATACAAAAAGGAGCTGGCGCACCATCGGGATGAAGGCCAGCGCCTTGCTGAACGGGCAAAAAATCAGACCGTTACCTTGCTCTACGGCGCAAAAGATAAAACGCAGAATCACGCCCTGGTGCTGGCGGACTGGCTGCGTCATTTATGAACGCGTAAGCGCCTGCTCATCCTGCGTTTGCAGGGCGTTATCCGGAGTAAGCGGCATGAGATGTTCCGGGCGCACGAACGCAAAGCCGTGCTGGTTATCGAAGGCGTAAACATCGCCCGTAACCAGCCAAAGCGCGCGCTCTGAGGTAGTGGGTAACTGCGTCATCACGCCGTTTACCGGGTTCACAAAACGCTGGCCCGGCTGGCACAGGCCAAACAACTCTACAGACTTACCGATATTACGACGCCCTGCCGTCGTGCGGGCACCGATGATTATCGCGAGGCTGCCCGGTTTTAGCTGAAACATACTTCTCTCGTGGTCATAAGGGCCAGAAACTGGCTAAGAATAATCCTAAAGAGAAGTGTAGCGTACTCTTAATACCGCTGTCACCTGGCAGGTTGCGGATGATCGCGACGGAAGAGCTCCCACTCCTCAATCACCTCGCCACTGGGCAGTTTACACTCGGTGCGGACACCCTGCGGGCTCTGAACGGGGATCTGCTCTCCCCCTTTTTCCAGGCAATAGACAGAGGCGGGATTGGCCATGCCGATGGTCTGCGGCGGTTTCGGCGCGTCGGGCGGTGTGGAATGGGTGGTACACGCGGCAAGGGGCAAGGCCAGAGCCAGTAGCAAATATCTCTTCATTTTCATCCTCCTGAATTTCATGAACGTTAGGGTAACGGGTCGGCCGCGCTTTCTCCATGATTTCTCCATCATAACTGCACTTTTGATGCGTAATCTCATGCCTGTTCTCGATATGACCAGAGAACATCATTCCGTAATCAAGATGTTTTGCCCCGGTTCACCATCGGGGCTTTTTTTCTTTTCGCCCCCCCTTTCTGAATATATAAAATTTCTTATATTCATGTTTTACTATGGCTGAAGTCTAAAATTTCAGCATAACATGCAGATGCGGACGTCTTCTGCATGGGAGTTTATCTACGTCATGTCGGATACTATCCTTGCCCGGGTTTCTGAAACCCTCTCTACCGAGCAATCTCTTGAAAGCCTTGTTCGCCAGCTGCTGGAAATGCTGGAGATTGTGACCGACATGGAGTCGACCTACCTGACGAAAGTCGATATCAGCGCGCGACTGCAGCATATTTTGTACGCCCGCAACAGCAAACAGATGCAGATCCCCGAAGGACTGAGCGTCCCCTGGGGCGATACGCTGTGCAAGCGGGCGCTGGACAGCAATGCGATTTTCAGTAACGAGGTGGCTGTGCGCTGGGCCGACTGCGACGCGGCGAAGGCATTGGGGATAACCACCTACGCCAGTATCCCGATCTATCTTGCTGATGGCTCGCTGTACGGTACGCTGTGCGCGACCAGCACGCAGAAAAAGCAGCTCAGCGATCGCGCCGAGCAGGTACTGAGACTGTTTGCAGGATTGATTGCCCAGTACATCCAGAAAGAGTCCCTCCTTTCCCAGTTACGGGAAGCCAACGCGGCGCTTATTGCGCACTCCTACACGGATGCCCTCACCGGGTTACCCAACCGACGCGCGATATTTGAGAACCTCAACACCCTGTTCTCGCTGGCGCGGCACCTGAAGCGCCACGTCATTATTGCCTTTATCGACCTCGATGATTTCAAATCCATTAATGACCGTTATGGACACGAAACCGGCGATCGTTTCCTGATTGAAGTGGGTAAACGCCTGACGGCGGCACAAACCCAGGACGATATTATCGGCAGGCTGGGGGGCGATGAGTTTATGGTGGCCTGTCTGAGCGTTTGCGACATTGACGATGAACACGCGCAGATAACCCCGCTTAAAACCCGACTGAGCGCCTGTATTGCCGGTGAGTACCGGCTGGATAACGTACATATCGTTTATCCCGGTGCGAGTCTTGGGGTGATTGCCGTCGATCCAGCCAAAACCGATGCCGACAGCGCATTGCGTGCGGCGGATATCGCGATGTATCAGGATAAAAAAGGGAAAAGCAAAACAGGCTTTCTCATGATGGATTAACCCCGTACACTCTGGGGCGTTTGATAAACCGAAACAGGTGATAGCATGAGAATCGGAATCCTCTTCCCGGTCGTGATCTTTATCACGGCGTTAGTTTTTCTGGCATGGTTTTTTGTCGGTGGTTACGCCGCGCCGGGGGCATAAATGAGAAAGACAACAATTATTATGCTGCTGGTGGCTGTCGTCGCCGTTGCCGGAACGCAGCTTGGCTGGTGGTGACACCCGCGCATAAAAAAGGCCGCCATCAGGCAGCCTTTTTCAACGCATCTTGAACTTAGCTTTTGATTTTTCTGTAGATAAACAGAACAACCAGCGCACCAATCACCGCGACGGCAAAACTGCCGAAGTTGAATCCGTCCACTTTACCGAATCCGAACAGGGTGCTGATCCAGCCGCCAACCATCGCGCCGATAATACCCAGTATTACGGTGACGATAAAACCACCGCCATCTTTGCCCGGCATAATCCACTTCGCCAGGATACCCGCAATCAGACCAAAGATAATCCAGGATAAAATTCCCATAGCTTTCCTCTCCGTATGGTTTTTGTCGTTAAATCAACAACACGGAAAAGCATAGCACAGGATTTCAGAAAGGAAATTTGTGATAAGCATCACAGTGCCTGACTGCCTGTTTAATGAGCTATCAAAAAAAATCGTGCTCCACACGAAACCTGGGGTTGCATCTTCAGTTGAGAAAGATTATCTTTCTCAATACTGAATAGTTGAGCAAAACACTCAGGTATTCAGTACGACATTGCTCACATTGCTTCCAGTATTTCTTGCCCACTTTTTAGTGGGCTTTTTTTTGCCTGACGCATCGCGTGGCGCAGGCCCTCCCTCACCCGCCAGGCAAAAGCCAACGCTCCCCACCAGGATCATCAGGCTTGTCCCTGTTCAGCCCTGTGTTAAAATTTCGGCCTCAGGGAGCTGACAGGACACAGGAAAATGAAAAAGATCATTGCCGTTGCGATCGTTTCAACACAGTTGGTTCTGCTGTCTCTCTACGCTGTTAATGCGGTTATCGTCGAACAGCAGCAGAGTAAGCAGCATGAAATTGCCCATACGTTTTTACGCTACTCTGAAAGCCTAACCCTGAGCGTGGCGAGCACGCTCAAGCGCACGTCCTCGCAGGGGTGCGATAACGCGAGCCTGGACGGCTTCAGGAAAATAAAGCTCAACAGCCTCTATTTTGATGACATTGGCATAATTAAAGACGGGCACGTCATCTGCACGGCTTTCTGGGGCAAGCTGCCCTCCCCGGTTGCGCTTCCAGCCGAACTTCATACCACCCCCAACGGCTTTACCCTGGCGCAATTCTCGCAGCCTGATTTTTTCACCGGCAACGCGGCGATTTATCACAATGTGATTATTTTCACCTCGCAACACGCCTACGATAAATTCAGCCCCGTCACCGCAACCTATTCGCTCAGCTCAACAACCAAAGATTTTGGCAGAACCTTCTTCTCAACCGCGCCATCGGATCAGCGTAGCTGGTTACGGTCATCGTTATTTACGCTGAGCGAGACGCAGTGCAGTACGCGTTGGGATCTCTGCGTGACGGTAAAACATCATGATGCCGGTCTGGCATCCTTATCCGTTACGGTCTTTATTCTCCTGTGCGTGGTTTTCTATTTTATCTGGCTCTCCCTGACGCTGTTTTCGATTCGGCTCTATGAAGACCGATCCTCGCTTGAGCGGACGCTGGTCAGGGCAGTGAAAAACAACACCATCGATGTGCACTACCAGCCGGTCGTGCAAATCAGCAGTCATAAAACCGTGGGTGTAGAAGTGTTATCCCGCTGGCGGGACAACGCGCATACGGACGTTTCGCCTGAACTCTTTATTCCGTTGATTAAAAAGATCGGGTTGTATAACACCTACTACCGCAACATGATCAAAAAATCTCTCTGCGAAATTGCGCCACTTGCCCGCCAGCATCAGCTGATGATCTCCCTTAACGTGGGCCGGACGGAAATTGAAGACGGGCAGTTTATCGATCTGATCCGCCGTGAGTGCCAGCTGAATGCTATCCCGCTGTCGTTAATCAAAATCGAGCTGTCTGAAAATGCGGTGTCACACGCGGGTATACTGGAGGATTTTTGCAAGGCGCTACATTCAGCGGGCATAAATATTTCGATAGACGATTTTGGGGTACAAAATTCGAATCTCGCCAGGCTGTCGGACCTTGAGTACGACGAGATCAAAATCGATAAATCGCTGGTGGATGGTATTAACGAGCATTACAAGCGGGACATTTTTGTTATTTTCAGCGACGCGCTCTCAAAGCTCAATAAGACGCTGGTGTTTGAGGGGGTGGAAAATGAGGCGCAGTATCGCTTTATCGCCGGGCGCTATCCCAGCGCCCTGATTCAGGGGTGGTATTTCTCAAAGTCCCTGACCATTGAAGAATTATCAAAACGGCTGACGAGCACATCACGCTGAAGTGGCCCCAACGGGCCAGCGCGCCGTCCAGTTGTAATTGATACGCACCAGCTGGAGTTTTCCCGCCACGTCCCCGTAGCGCTGCGTCCGATGCTGCAGGAAAAACACCCTGAGATATTCCGGCATACGAGCAGCCTGATAGCGCAGCAGCGTGGTATGCCAGAACGGCGCTGGCAGGGGCACATTTTCATGTCTGGCGAGCAGCTCGTTTCTCCACGGCGTGTTAAGAACTGCCTCACAAAAAGCCTTGCGCCAGGCCACTGCCGTCGGGTTAGGTATGCCGGCCAGCAGCAGTTGTCCCGGTAAGGCCACCAGCCTTAATTCATTGATCCTGATGGATTGCCCGTCATAAGGTGCCCATGCGTGGGGGAGCGCCTCGACATGCGACGGAAGGTGTTGATGAGCCTCATAAAGCGGTAACGTCAACGGTAAAAAGGTAAAATGGAAACCGTCCACGGGCTGAAGATCCGCACGCGGATCGTGGTGCGTGAGCGTATGCAGCGCAGTGAAAAGCCCGGTGATTTCCGCCGACATCGGCGGCTGAAACCCCGTTGCCAGGGCAAATTTATGCGGTGCGTAGTACGCAGGTATCGGGCCGTCGGTGTCAGCGTGCTCTTGCCACCGCGCCAGCGTGCTACTGCTGGTCGAGTCGTAAAGCGCGTCCAGGTCTGATGCGTCCATTTCACCTACCGGTTATTGATGGCCTACTCGTTGCCCCAGGTATTCAGGAAGTTAGCGATATCGTCGATGCGGCTGGCCTTGATACCGGCCTGCTCAGCCATCTCCTTTTGCGCCTCTTCGCTGATCTCCCCGCTATCCGTGAGGCGCGTGATCAACAGCTGAAAATAGTGTGCCAGCGGCGTACGCTCCTCTTCATTAACCGGTTCGGCCGCTTCCGTCGCGTACTCATCTGTAATGTCATAATATTTCAGTGGAATGTCGTTGTTCATAGCATGTCTCTTATGTGAGCGTGAGTAATGGTGTAAGCCAGCAGTCGAGTATAGAGAATGCCCCCTGCCCCTGGCGAGTCTGTTCGACATAAAAAAAAACGGGAACCCAACGGCTCCCGTTATTCATAACCCAGAATCTGGATGACATGTTTGCAACAATTGTGCTTTTCATGTCTTAAACAATCCGGTCTGCGGATTCAAACCATTCCATGTCATCACCGTGAAAGACCAGACTGCACTTATTGCTCTGATTTCATTCTGGAGCAGTACGAGTGTCACATAAACTTTATTCGTCCCATAGGGTGGTGCCAGGCGAAAGCATTATGCTGCCGTATATCTACTTCCTTTCACTCGTCCTCCGGTGATCTGCGGGCAAAAATGATGACATGCCAGGTCTGTTTTGCCTGTAAAACGCATCGGTCATTATTGTTAATTCGAGTTGAGAAAATTGATCCGGGACGGTCTTTCTTAACATGTTATTGATTTTTATGCTTTTTTTTGCATTGCGAAGCACTTAAAGCATTTTAAAATGTAAATAAATTTCAACTTTTGTCAGTTTTCGCTTGGAAAAATCGCAAAAATTGTCATGAAAAATCCTAAATTAACCCTATTAAGATTAGGTTTAACAGAATTAGGTTACCTTTGTAACTTATTGATTTAAAAATGTTGTTTATTTTTTGCAGGTCTTTTTGCTATTTATATGTGAATTTTAGTTAAAAATAATTTTGTAAATTTTATGTTCTACAATGCGACGCCTTGAAACATCAATGCAACATTTGTGTTTTTAAACTTAAAAAATCTCACCAAATGGATTTTTGTGTCGCATTTAATGCCTTTTGCAGTGTTTTACTTTGATAAATTAGTCCCATTGTCACATTTTCTCCATTTTAATAACATTTCATTGCATCAGATGAACACCGAAAACCTTTCGAATGGAGAAGGCGCCGACATGGAAATGGGAAAGATAAACTTCTAAGGAGTCTTTGTGCCTTTTGTCTCTGACGAGCTTCTGTATGGATACACGATTTTCCAACATCTTGAGTATCGGCTTTCAACAAGAACGCTTATCAATACCAAGAATGGACGTATTAAAAGATTCGGTACGACGAAAGCGAGACTGTTCGAGTATCTCCTGGCGGGGATGGATAGTGAAATTGTGTACGATAATGACATTATCGTACACGTTTTTGATGATTATGGACTCCGGTGCTCGAAATCCTATTTGTTGTCCATGATGAAAAAAATCCAGAACGCGTTTAATACCGTGGGCTTTGAACGATACCCTTTTACAAGAATGTATGGGAAAGCGTACAAAATAGACTGCGAATCTTTAGAGCGCATATATGTTTTCAAACCTTCTTCACAATGACAATGAAAAATTACATAAGGAATGAATTTTGACGGCGCTATTAGTTTTTTCACGAAACTTCCCAATGAGGCAGGCAATTACTTCGTTGACCTCAGCCAGGGGGGAAGTATTCTACTTTGACAACCGGTTGGAATTTTTAGTAAGCGCGACCATCCTGGACAAGTCCTACATTCTTATCGATACGATAGGAGAAAATAGCGAGAACATTCGATGGCTCTATTACCGACTCGCGGCAAGGGGGCTGCTACGCCTAACCTATTTTATTGCGCCTGAGGATAATGCGGGGAACGTTTTTTTAAAAATTTTCCGACTCGTCACCACGCTTAAAGATCTTAAGCAATTGTGCGAGCGCGCCTCTAAACATCGGACAACAGAAAGTCCATGCGTATTAAAAGACATGCTTTACCAGAGGCTATCGATGCGACTGTCAGACGATCATTTAAATTTTCTACTGAGGGTTTATGATGAATCGACGAGCCAGTATCGGATAAGAAATAAATATGAAACCAATAAGAATTACTACGTGCGAAATCGTCTGGCATTAGGCAATGGACTGGAGATGAAACAGCTTATATTACTTTTATCAACGCAAAACCTGAGGTGCTAATAGATAAATAATCATTATTCATTGCATCGAACGAAAAACTCTTATTTTGCGGCCTTGTTCCGCCCTTCCTGCGCAAAATTTAATTTTGCGCAGATACCTTCAATCCTGAGGATATATAGCTATGCAAATGAAGTTAAGTAGTGTCTTTCGAAATATGGTCGCGGCTGCAGCCGTTTCTGGAATCACTTTTGCAGCCGTCGCAGCCGATGGACAGATCAATTTTACCGGTACCATTCTGGATTCGGCCTGTACGATTGATACCAATACGGCAAATCAAACCGTCAATCTCGGCAAAATCCCGAAAAGCTCGTTCAACGCGGCCGGGGCCGTTGCTGCCGCAACCCGCTTCAGCATTGTGTTGAACAACTGCCCTGCGGCCGTGACCTCTGCCTCCATCAAGTTTGATGGGAATGCGGACAGTTCGGACACCAGTATTCTTGCGCTGAACAGCGGTCAAACGGCGAAAGGCGTTGGCGTTGCATTTTATGAAGAAGATGGCATCACCGCGATTCCGCTGGCTACCCAATCCAGGAGCATCACGCTTGACACTAGCGCAGGCGAAGAAGTCGCTAACAGTAATAAGATGACTTTCGTGGCGAAATATAAGGCGACGCAGGCTGCCGTGGTTGCGGGTACTGCAAACGCAACATCAGATTTTACCATTACCTATCAGTAATACGCCGGGCGTACCTTAGGTGCGCCCTGTTGTCTCTTGCTGGAATGTCGGGGAAGAAGGATGAGTCAACTTATTCGAACGATTATATTATTAAGCGCTTGCTTGTTCTCCATGATGGGTCAGGCCAGCATTACCGTCGGCGGAACTCGCTTAGTTTATAATGAGACTGAAAACGAAGCCTCACTCCCTGTGAGCAATAGTCAGGATGCTGTACCCTATTTAATTCAGTCATGGGTTGAGTTAAGTGAGAACTCGAAAGAGCAGGTTCCTTTTATTGTGACACCGCCGCTTTTCCGCCTCGATGGTGGCCATGAAAATGCGCTGCGAGTCATTTATACAGGCGAGAAAGTGCTCCCTGAAAATCGCGAATCTGTTTTTTGGCTTAACGTTAAGTCTATTCCTTCAATGACCCGCTCCGATGAAAATCGACTGCTGATTGCCGTTAAGACGCGGATGAAGCTTTTTTTCCGACCTGCGGCCCTGGCGTCAGAAAAAGCAGATGAGGCATGGACACAATTAACGTTTAAGTCCCACGACGGACGTCTGGTAATTAATAATCCGACGCCGTTTTATGTTTCGCTTTATTCATTAAAGGTTGGCAATAAAACTATTACCCAGCCTCCAATGATTTCACCCTTTAGTACCGAAACGGTGGCTGGCAGTGGAAAACAGGTTAGCTGGAAAGCCATAAATGATTTTGGTGGCGTCACGACAGAAAAGCGCCAAACGCTGAAATGAAAAATATTATCAACGCGTTATGTCACTCTCGCAGGTAAGCAAGGTGAATACTTTTTCTTATTCTCGAAATACATTTTTCTCTGGTTCGTTGCCACACCGCGCAAGTCGACTCTCGGCGATAGCGACTTTTATTTTGGGCGTTTTTCCCGCAGCCGCAGGCGATCTTTATTTCATGGCAGATGCGCTTGAAAAAACACACTCGACGTCCCAGGGCATCGATCTGGCACGCTTCGAGCGTGGAGAGCAGTTACCCGGTACCTACAGGGTAGAAATATGGCTTAATGAAAATTATATTCGAACGGAAAATATCTCTTTTATACCTGTAAACGGAGTCGGGTTGGCGCCTGAGCTTAACCGTGGAATGCTGGAATCACTCGGCGCCAGGGTTGATGCATTTCCTGAATTAGCCATGCTGCCGGCCGAGGCCATTATTACCGATCCCGGCGCATTTATACCGGATGCCACCACCCGGCTGAATTTTGACAAGCAGAGACTGGATATCTCTATTCCTCAGTCGGCGCTTAGCGCGCGCGCGCGCGGCACCGTTGACACGTCGCTCTGGAACCAGGGCATTTCTGCACTGCTGGTCAATTACAGCATCAATGGATCGCGCAACTGGAGCAGGGACGGTGATACCCAGGATCAGTTTTATACCAACCTGCAAAGCGGCATTAACGTTGGGCCGTGGCGCCTGCGTAACTACAGCACCGCGACGAAGAACAACGGAAAACAGTCATTTTCGTCGCTGAATACCACCCTGAGCCGCGACGTCCAGTTTTTGAGAGCGCAGTTTCAACTGGGGGAAACCAGTACTCCCGCCGACGTGTTTGACAGCGTGATGTTTCGCGGCGCACAGATTTTTTCTGACGACACGATGCTACCGGAAAGCTTGCGCGGCTTCGCCCCTATCATTCGGGGGATAGCCCGCACCAATGCTACGGTTACCGTGAAGCAAAACGGTTACACGGTTTATCAAACCTACGTGGCGCCCGGCAGCTTTGAAATTCGCGATCTCTATCCTACGTCGGCGAGCGGCGATCTGGACGTAACCGTCACCGAAGCCGACGGCAGCGTCCAGCATTTTGTGCAGCCTTTCTCTGCGGTTCCCGTCATGTTGCGGGAAGGACGCGTAAAGTATGCGTTGAGCGGAGGAGAGTACCGAACCACGAAGAGTGGTGCCCAAACGCCCTCATTCGGTCTGGGCACGATGGCCTATGGCCTCTCCAATAATCTCACGCTGTACGGCGGCCTCCTGGGAGCGAGTAACTATGCGTCCGGGGTCCTGGGTACCGGCTTAAGCTTTGGCGATATAGGCTCACTGTCGGCCGACATAACCGTTGCCGATAGCAAACTCGTTGATGAGAAAAAACGCCGCAGCCGGGGACAGTCCTATCGCGTGCAATATTCTAAAACGGTGGCCACAACCGACACCACCGTGACGCTCGCCAGCTATCGCTACTCTACAGAGGGATTTTATACCTTTCAGGAAGTGAATGAATTTAGCAGCCAGCGCTACAACAAGCGGAGCCGCCTGCAGCTCAACCTTAGCCAGTCGCTACAAACCTGGGGTAACTTTTATATTTCGGCATACCAACAAGACTACTGGAGCAAGCGGGGCTATGAACGCAACGTCAGCACCGGTTTTAACACCAGTATTAGCGATATTAATTACTCGCTCGGCTACACCTACAGCGAAACGCCGGGCAAAGACCGTAAAGATCAGATTGTAGCCTTTAGTTTGCAGGTGCCGCTGAGCAAATGGCTGCCGCAAAGCTGGGCCAGCTACAGCGTGAATATGCAAAAGAACGGCGCTGAGACGCACCAGGTCGGACTGAGCGGCACCGCGCTCGCCGATAATAACCTGAGCTACCTGGTCCAGCAGGGTTATACCTCGTCGGGCGGGGAATCGAGAAGCTCTCTGAGTGGTACCTATAAGGGCGGCTACGGCACCGTGAGCGCGGGCTACAACCACAGTCGACAGAACAGCCAGCTGAATTTTGGCCTGCAGGGTGGGATCGTCGGCCATAACCATGGCGTGACATTCTCTCAGCCGCTGGGAGATACCGTTGTGCTACTGGAAGCGCAGGGTGCATCCGGCGTGAGAGTTCGCAATAACCCCGGCGTGAAAACGGACTGGCGCGGATACGCAGTGGTGCCCTATGCCAGTGCCTATCAGGAAAACCGTATTGCAATTGACACCGGTTCACTGGGAGCAGATGTGGATGTTGCCGAATCCGTGGTCAAGGTTGTGCCTACGCGCGGTGCCGTGGTACGCGCTACGTTCAAGGCGCGAACGGGAGTCCGTGCCTTGATAACGCTGATGTATCAGAACACGCCTGTGCCCTTTGGCGCGATGGTAAAGCTCAACGAAAGCGATGCGATGAGCATTGTGGGGAATGACGGCGAAGTCTATATGAGTGGCCTGAACGACGGTGATGGCATAACGGTACAGTGGGGAGCAAAAACCTGCCGCGCCAAAATAACCTTGAACGTATTACCGGGTAAAATTCATCGTACTACCGCGACATGTCGTTAACTTTCTGATTGCGTTGATTCGCATTATTACTTTTGCGAGAGAAGGCTTACGCCTCGCCTAAAATGAAGGAACATATGATGTCCACCGTATTTAAAATCGCGACGGCTGCTATGGTTTGCGCTATCTCTATGAATGCTTTTGCGCTGTGTTCTGCAAACGACGTAACGGTCAACTTCGATCACAATATCGTCGTTCAGCGGGATGCGCCCGTAGGGACGGTATTAGCAACGCTAACCACCCGTAATCCCATAAAATGTGACCCTGAGGGGCAGCAAATTGGATACGATGGCTCATGGTTTATTCAGCTCTCTGGAGCAAATGCGGATTATGGCGCCTCTCCGTTGGCCAACGTTCGGGCGACGGAGGTCCCGGGCATCGGCATCCGATGGAAAAACTTTTCCAGCACTACCGGAACCAGCGAGTTTGTCTCCAGGATGAACCTGAATAACGCGAGCTGGAGGCGAGGGGTCCTTCAGAATGGGGTATCAACCTTCACAGATACCTTTGAACTGATCAAAACTAGCACCACCCCATTAACGGGCTCTATACCCGCGTTGACGCTAAATATGGAATACAGCACGCCGGTCAGCAATAACATTCAACGCCTGCCGCTTTATAAGTATATATTTTCGCCGATGAATATCAGCACCGCATCCTGTCAGATTGAAGATAAAAACCTGAATATTAATATGGGTATTGCGCTGTTGCCGAAGTTCAATGGCGTGGGCAGCACCCAAAATTCGGTGACGTTTTCCATACCGCTTATCTGTAGTGAACAGACCGCAGTAAATGTCACTCTGGATAACGTCAGCCCGCTTGCCGATCCAGCCAACGGCGTACTGGGGTTAAATAGCAACTCGACAGCAAAAGGTCTGGGCATTCAGCTAAAATATAACGATGCGCCCGTTCAGTTCGGCAAACTTATCAAATATGGCACGGCAGCCTCGCCAGGGGAGGTCGTCAATATTCCCTTCAAGGCCGCATATTACATGACCTCAGCGAATGCACAATCAGGCTCGGTGAGCGCCACGGCATCATTTACCATGACCTATCGTTAACTCTTAATTTAAATGGTCTGATGCGCGATAAGCGAAAGGAGCCCGCCGGCCTAATGCCGGTCATTTAAGTTGAATGGCTTTGTTTTTTTAAGGGCTATGTTGATGCGTTTGGCCTGGCTTGAATGAGCGGTTTTGATAACCATTCGAACACTAATAAAAAAAACGGGAACCAGCTGGCTCCCGTTCTTCTTTAACCCATACTCTGGATTACATGTTCGCGATAATCGCGTCGCCAAACTCTGAGCATTTCAGCAGTTTCGCGCCTTCCATCAGACGTTCGAAATCGTAAGTTACGGTTTTCGCGTTAATCGCGCCTTCCATACCTTTAACGATCAGGTCTGCGGCTTCGAACCATTCCATATGACGCAGCATCATTTCTGCGGACAGGATGATAGAGCCTGGGTTCACTTTGTCCTGGCCTGCATATTTTGGTGCAGTACCGTGGGTCGCTTCGAACAGCGCGCACTCGTCACCGATGTTTGCGCCTGGCGCAATACCGATACCGCCAACCTGTGCAGCCAGCGCATCGGAGATGTAGTCACCGTTGAGGTTCATACAGGCGATAACGTCGTACTCGGCAGGACGCAGCAGGATCTGCTGCAGGAACGCATCGGCGATCACATCTTTAATGATGATCTCTTTACCGGTGTTCGGGTTCTTGATTTTCTGCCATGGGCCGCCGTCGATCAGCTCACCGCCGAACTCTTCGCTCGCCAGCTGGTAGCCCCAGTCTTTGAACGCGCCTTCGGTGAATTTCATGATGTTACCCTTATGAACCAGGGTCACGGAGTCACGGTCGTTGGTAATAGCATAGTCAATGGCTGCGCGAACCAGACGCTTGGTCCCTTCTTCGGAGCACGGCTTGATGCCGATACCGCAATGTTCCGGGAAGCGAATTTTCTTCACGCCCATCTCTTCGCGCAGGAATTTAATCACTTTTTCTGCATCAGCAGAGTCCGCTTTCCACTCGATACCCGCATAAATATCTTCTGAGTTTTCGCGGAAGATAACCATGTCGGTGAGTTCAGGATGTTTAACCGGGCTTGGGGTGCCCTGATAGTAACGGACCGGACGCAGACACACGTACAGGTCAAGCTCCTGACGCAGTGCGACGTTCAGGGAACGAATACCGCCGCCGACCGGGGTGGTCAGTGGGCCTTTAATGGCTACGCGGTAGTCGCGGATCAGGTCCAGCGTTTCGGCTGGCAGCCAGACATCCTGGCCATAAACATGCGTTGATTTTTCACCGGTGTAAATTTCCATCCAGGAAATTTTACGCTCGCCTTTGTAGGCTTTCTCAACAGCGGCATCAACCACTTTCAGCATTGCCGGGGTAACGTCTACACCGATACCGTCACCTTCGATGAACGGGATAATTGGATTGTGAGGAACGTTAATCTTGCCGTTTTGCAGGGTGATCTTTTTACCTTCCGCCGGAACAACTACTTTGCTTTCCATTAACCTCTCCTTCGAGCGCTTCTGGTTGTTACTGATCTTATGTTAATAAATTGTAATGAGCCTTCCGATAGTACCTGATTGTCCGACGCCATGAAAGGTCTTCGTTATTAGGCTATAATGCGGCAATTGATACAGCCTGAAAATACCATGAAGAAAACTTCTTTTAGAAAACACCGGGTTGAGCGATTCAGCTCACAACAAGCCACCAGAAGCCCAAAGAAAACCCAGCCAACGCGGGTGATTCTGTTCAATAAACCCTACGATGTTTTGCCGCAGTTTACTGACGAAGCCGGACGCAGCACGCTCAAGGATTACATCCCCGTTCAGGGGGTTTACGCCGCCGGTCGTCTCGATCGCGATAGCGAAGGCTTACTGGTCTTAACCAATGATGGCGCACTTCAGGCGACGCTCACCCAGCCGGGGAAACGTACCGGAAAAATCTATTTTGTGCAGGTTGAGGGCGAACCGGATGAAGACGCCCTGGCGAAACTGCGCACGGGCGTGACGTTAAACGATGGCCCCACGCTTCCGGCCGGAGTTGAACTTGTCAGCGAACCCGAGTGGTTATGGCCGCGCAATCCGCCCATTCGCGAGCGCAAATCGATTCCGACCAGCTGGCTCAAAATCACCCTTTATGAAGGCCGTAACCGTCAGGTGCGCCGCATGACGGCCCACGTTGGCTTCCCTACGCTGCGCCTGATCCGCTACGCCATGGGTCGCTACACGCTGGATTCCCTGGCAAACGGCGCATGGCGAGACATTGCCCCTTAAGGAGAAATGATGTTTAAACCGCATGTTACGGTCGCCTGCGTGGTGCACGCGCAGGGCAAATTCCTGGTCGTTGAAGAGACCATCAACGGCAAGGCGCTGTGGAACCAGCCTGCCGGGCATCTTGAAGCCGACGAAACGCTGGTACAGGCTGCCAGACGCGAGTTGTGGGAAGAGACCGGGATCCACGCCGAACCGCAGCATTTCGTCCGTATGCACCAGTGGATTGCCCCGGACCATACCCCTTTCCTGCGTTTCTTATTTGCCGTCGAACTTAACGAAACATGCGCTACTGAACCGCACGATGACGATATCGATCGCTGCCTGTGGGTCACTGCCGAGGAGATCCTGAACGCGCCAAACCTGCGCTCGCCGCTGGTTGCCGAAAGCATCCGCTGCTGGCAGTCCGCCGCGCGCCTGCCGCTTGAGGTTATCGGCGAGTTTAACTGGCCGTTTACAGAGGGTGTCAATGGTGGGGTGGCGTGATAGAATACGCCGCCTTGAAGTTCAATGTCGTGAGTATTCCATGTCAGATAACAGCCAGAAAAAAGTGATCGTCGGCATGTCCGGCGGTGTCGATTCCTCCGTTTCCGCCTACCTGTTGCAACAGCAGGGTTATAAGGTGGAGGGCCTGTTCATGAAGAACTGGGAGGAAGACGATGGCGAGGAATATTGCACCGCTGCTGCGGATCTTGCCGATGCGCAGGCCGTGTGCGATAAGCTCGGCATTGAGCTACACACCGTTAACTTTGCCGCAGAATACTGGGACAACGTCTTTGAACTCTTCCTCGAAGAGTATAAGGCGGGCCGCACGCCAAACCCGGATATTCTGTGCAACAAAGAGATCAAATTTAAAGCCTTCCTGGAATTCGCCGCTGAAGACCTGGGCGCAGATTATATTGCGACCGGCCACTACGTGCGTCGTGCAGATGTGAATGGCAAAAGCCAGCTGCTGCGCGGTCTGGATGGCAATAAAGATCAGAGCTACTTCCTTTATACGCTGAGCCACGAACAGATCGCCCAAAGTCTGTTCCCGGTTGGCGAACTGGAAAAGCCGGAAGTGCGTAAAATCGCCGAAGCGCTGGACCTGATCACCGCCAAGAAAAAGGACTCGACCGGCATCTGCTTTATCGGCGAGCGTAAATTCCGTGAATTCCTCGGGCGCTATCTCCCTGCACAGCCGGGCAAAATCGTCACCGTTGACGGCGATGAAATCGGTCAGCATCAGGGGCTGATGTACCATACCCTTGGTCAGCGTAAAGGGCTGGGTATTGGCGGCACCAAAGAGGGAAGCGAAGATCCGTGGTACGTGGTCGACAAAGATGTCGAAAACAATATATTGATTGTCGCTCAGGGCCATGACCATCCGCGCCTGATGTCCGTAGGGCTGATTGCGCAGCAGCTGCACTGGGTCGATCGCGAGCCGGTAAAAGGCACCCTGCGCTGCACGGTGAAAACGCGCTACCGTCAGACCGATATTCCCTGCACCGTCACCGCGCTCGACGACGATCGCATTGACGTACGTTTCGACGAGCCGGTTGCCGCCGTCACGCCGGGCCAGTCCGCGGTGTTTTACAGCGGTGAAATTTGCCTGGGCGGTGGGATCATTGAACAGCGCCTGCCGCTGCCCGCTGTTTAACACGATTGCACACATAAAGGAGAACGTGTGGCGAAGAACTATTACGACATCACCCTGGCGCTGGCAGGAATTTGCCAGTCAGCCCGTCTGGTGCAACAGTTAGCGCATCAGGGTCATTGCGACGCTGACGCCCTGCACGTTTCACTTAACAGCGTTATCGACCTCAACCCCGGCTCCACGCTGGGGGTTTTCGGCGGCAGTGAGACGAACCTTCGCCTCGGTCTTGAAACCTTACTCGGCGTGCTCAATGCCAGCAGTCGCCAGGGTTTAAACGCCGAACTGACTCGCTACACCTTAAGCCTGATGGTGCTGGAGCGTAAGCTCAGCGCCGCGAAAGGTGCGCTGGATACCCTGGGCGATCGCATCGCGGGGCTTCAACGCCAGCTCGATCACTTTGATCTGCAGTCTGAAACCCTGCTGAGCGCCATGGCCGGTATTTATGTCGACGTGATCAGCCCGCTGGGGCCGCGTATTCAGGTCACCGGCTCCCCTGCCGTTCTGCAAAGCCCACAGGTGCAGGCGAAAGTTCGCGCTTCGCTGCTGGCTGGCATTCGTGCCGCCGTGCTGTGGCATCAGGTTGGCGGTGGCCGCCTGCAGTTAATGTTTTCTCGTCAACGCCTGACAACTCAGGCAAAACAAATTCTTGCTCATTGTTAACCTCCCGGAGTTGCGAATTATGGAATTATCCTCACTGACCGCCGTTTCCCCTGTCGACGGACGCTACGGCGATAAAGTCAGCGCGCTGCGCGGGATCTTCAGCGAATACGGTCTGCTGAAGTTCCGCGTACAGGTAGAAGTGCGCTGGCTGCAAAAGCTGGCCGCTCAGGCAGCAATCAAGGAAGTTCCTGCTTTTGACGCCCAGGCAAACGATTACCTCGATAAAATCGTCGCCGACTTCAGCGAAGAAGATGCCGCGCGCATTAAAACAATTGAACGCACCACCAACCACGACGTTAAAGCGGTTGAGTATTTCCTGAAAGAAAAAGTGGCAAGCGTCCCTGCGCTGCAGGCGGTGTCGGAATTCATCCACTTCGCCTGCACCTCTGAAGACATCAATAACCTGTCACACGCGCTGATGCTTTCCACCGCACGCAAAGACGTGGTGCTGCCTTACTGGCGCAAAATCATTGATGCGGTAAAAGCGCTGACCGTAGAGTACCGTGATATTCCGCTGCTTTCCCGCACTCACGGCCAGCCAGCCACTCCCTCTACCATGGGTAAAGAGATGGCCAACGTGGCGTACCGTATGGAACGCCAGTATCGCCAGCTGGAACAGGTTGAGATCCTCGGAAAAATCAACGGCGCGGTAGGTAACTATAACGCCCACATCGCCGCCTACCCGGAAGTGGACTGGCATCAGTTCAGCGAAGAGTTCGTGACCTCTCTGGGCATTCAGTGGAACCCGTACACCACCCAGATTGAGCCGCACGACTACATCGCCGAGCTGTTCGACTGCATCGCGCGCTTTAACACCATTCTGATCGACTTCGATCGCGACGTGTGGGGCTATATCGCGCTTAACCACTTCAAGCAGAAAACCATCGCCGGTGAAATTGGCTCTTCCACCATGCCGCACAAGGTTAACCCGATTGACTTCGAAAACTCCGAGGGCAACCTGGGCCTGGCGAATGCCGTACTGCAGCACATGGCGAGCAAACTGCCGGTTTCCCGCTGGCAGCGCGACCTGACCGACTCCACGGTGCTGCGTAATCTCGGCGTGGGTATCGGCTACGCGCTGATCGCCTATCAGTCTACCCTGAAGGGTGTGAGCAAGCTGGAAGTGAACCGCGACCGTCTGCTGGACGAACTGGATCACAACTGGGAAGTGCTGGCAGAGCCGATTCAGACCGTTATGCGCCGCTACGGCATTGAAAAACCGTATGAGAAACTGAAAGAGCTGACGCGCGGGAAACGTGTGGATGCAGAAGGCATGAAACAGTTTATCGACGGTCTGGCACTGCCGGAAGAAGAGAAAACCCGCCTGAAAGCGATGACTCCTGCCAATTACATTGGCCGCGCAACCACCATGGTTGACGAGCTGAAGTAATCTCCCTTCCCCCTTTTCGCCTGAAAAGGGGGTTGCTTTTCACTGGTTTATTCAATGTTTATCCCCAAAACAACATAATCGGCGTTAAACTATTCATACCATTTATTTAGGGAGAACAGATGATGCGCGTATTGGTTGTTGAGGATAACGCATTGCTACGCCACCACCTGAAAGTGCAGCTTCAGGAGATGGGACATCAGGTGGACGATGCCGAAGATGCGAAAGAAGCGGATTATTATCTCAATGAACACCTGCCGGATATCGCCATCGTCGATTTAGGTTTGCCCGATGAGGACGGTCTGTCGCTGATCCGTCGCTGGCGCAGCCATGACGTCTCCCTGCCGGTGCTGGTGCTGACCGCCCGTGAAGGCTGGCAGGACAAAGTAGAAGTCCTCAGCGCAGGCGCGGACGATTACGTCACCAAGCCGTTTCATATTGAAGAGGTGGCCGCACGTATGCAGGCGCTGCTGCGCCGCAACAGCGGGCTGGCCTCGCAGGTTATCTCCCTGCCGCCGTTCCAGGTTGACCTCTCCCGTCGTGAATTCTCGATTAACGATGAGGTGATTAAACTCACCGCGTTTGAATACACGATTATGGAAACGCTGATCCGCAACAACGGCAAGGTCGTCAGCAAAGATTCCTTAATGCTCCAGCTTTATCCCGATGCGGAGCTGCGTGAAAGCCACACCATCGACGTGCTGATGGGACGTTTACGCAAAAAAATTCAGGCACAGTATCCGCAGGATGTGATCACGACGGTGCGTGGTCAGGGCTATCTGTTCGAATTACGCTAAATGAAAGGGATCGTACGCCATCTTTTCCCCCTCTCTTTGCGGGTTCGCTTTCTGCTGGCCACCGCAGCCGTGGTGCTGGTGCTCTCCCTCTCTTATGGGATGGTGGCGCTGGTCGGCTATAGCGTGAGCTTTGATAAAACGACCTTCCGCCTGCTACGTGGCGAAAGTAACCTGTTTTACACCCTGGCGAAGTGGGAAGATAACCACATCACCGTGGACATGCCTGAACACCTGAACCAGCAAAGTCCGACGCTGGCGATGATTTATAACGAAAAAGGCAAACTGCTGTGGGCCCAGCGCGATGTCCCGTGGCTGAAAAAGCGTATTCGACCGGAATGGCTCAAGACCAACGGTTTTCATGAGATTGAGGCCGACCTTAACGCCTCCAGCGTGTTGCTGCGCGACGATCGTTCTCTGCAGCAAAAACTGAACGAGATCCGCGAGGATGATGACGACACAGAAATGACCCACTCCGTCGCCATTAATCTCTATCCTGCCACCATGAATATGCCACAGCTGACTATCGTGGTGATCGACACGATCCCGGTTGAGCTTAAACGCTCTTATAAGGTCTGGAGCTGGTTCGTGTACGTTCTGGCGGCCAACCTGCTGCTGGTGATCCCGCTTCTATGGATTGCCGCGTGGTGGAGCCTGCGCCCAATTGAGTCGCTGGCGAAAGAGGTACGTGAGCTGGAAGAGCATCATCGTGAGAAGCTTAACCCCGAAACCACGCGCGAACTGACCAGCCTGGTGCGTAACCTCAACCGTCTGCTGAAAAGCGAGCGGGAGCGCTATGATAAATACCGCACCACGCTTACCGACCTTACCCATAGCCTGAAAACGCCGCTGGCGGTGATGCAGAGTACGCTGCGGTCGATGCGCGGCGAAAAGCTTAGCGTCGACGAGGCCGAGCCGGTGATGCTGGAGCAAATCAGCCGTATCTCCCAGCAAATTGGCTACTACCTGCACCGGGCCAGCATGCGCTCCGGCAGCGCGTTGCTCAGCCGCGAACTGCACCCGGTCGCTCCGCTGCTGGATAACCTGACGTCGGCGCTGAACAAGGTTTACCAGCGTAAAGGGGTGAACATTAGCCTGGATATTTCGCCGGAGATCAGCTTCGTCGGTGAAAAAAATGACTTCATGGAAGTGATGGGCAACCTGCTCGATAACGCCTGTAAATATTGCCTGGAGTTTGTGGGAGTCTCCGCCCGCCAGACGGATAACGAGCTGCACATTATCGTCGAGGATGATGGTCCCGGTATTCCCCATAACAAACGCGACGTCGTTTTCGATCGCGGACAGCGTGCCGATACCCTGCGACCCGGCCAGGGCGTGGGATTATCCGTCGCACGCGAGATTGTCGATCAATACGATGGCAAGATAGACACCGGCGATAGCCTGCTCGGCGGCGCGCGAATGGAAGTGATTTTTGGCCGTCAGCAGCCCACATCGGATAATAGTTAAGCCGTTATGTGAAAAAAGCGATGATCTCGCACGCAGGCTCCCGTCCTTCCGTTATAATCCGTCTCAGTAAGAGCCTGCGGAATAAAAAAACATGGATTATCACTTAACGCTTAACTGGCCCGAGTTTATCGAACGTTACTGGCAAAAACGCCCGGTCGTTCTGAAACGCGGGATCAGCAATTTTGTCGACCCTATCTCCCCTGACGAACTGGCCGGTCTGGCCATGGAAAACGAAGTGGACAGCCGTCTGGTGAGCCACCAGGACGGAAAATGGCAGGTCAGCCATGGTCCTTTCGAAAGCTACGATCACCTGGGTGAAAACAACTGGTCGTTACTGGTTCAGGCGGTAAACAACTGGCACGAACCGACCGCGGCGTTAATGCGTCCGTTCCGCGCCCTGCCCGACTGGCGAATGGACGATCTGATGATCTCCTTCTCGGTGCCGGGAGGCGGCGTAGGTCCGCATCTGGATCAGTATGACGTGTTTATCATCCAGGGAACAGGCCGTCGCCGCTGGCGCGTGGGTGAGAAAGTGCCGATGAAACAGCACTGCCCGCACCCCGACCTGCTTCAGGTGGACCCGTTCGAGGCCATCATCGACGAAGAGCTGGAACCGGGCGATATCCTCTATATTCCGCCGGGATTCCCGCATGAGGGTTACTCCCTGGAAAACTCGCTCAACTATTCCGTCGGGTTCCGCGCCCCAAGCGGCCGCGAGATGATCAGCGGTTTTGCCGACTACGTTTTACAGCGCGAGCTGGGCAGCTACCGTTACAGCGATCCGGATGTGCCTGCACGTGAACATCCGGCCGATATTTTGCCTGAGGAGCTGGATAAGCTGCGCGGCATGATGCTGGATCTGATCAACGAGCCGGAGCATTTCAGGCAGTGGTTCGGCGAATTTGTCAGCCAGTCCCGACACGAGCTTGACGTCGCACCGCCGGAGCCGCCGTATCAGGCCGATGAAATTTACGATGCATTGCAGCAGGGTGACAAGCTGGTTCGCCTGGGAGGTTTACGCGTGCTGCGCATTGGTGAGGACGTTTTCGTCAACGGCGAGAAGCTGGATTCCCCGCACCGCCCGGCACTGGACGCGATCGCCAGCCATATGGTGTTAACGGCGGATATCTTCGGTGACGCACTTGAAGATCCCTCCTTCCTTGCGATGCTGTCCGCGCTGGTGAACAGCGGGTATTGGTTCTTTGAGGACTGAGTCGCGATTATGCCCGGTGGCGCTGCGCTTACCGGGCCTACAAAGTCCATAAACGTAGGCCGGGTAAGGCGTAGCCGCCACCCGGCTTTTTTCACTTCCGCTCCCCCGCCATAAAATCGTCTGTCTCTCCCGCCCAGTCCACCGGATATAGCCCTTCGGCGACATCACGATGAAAGGTTGAAAACGGCCAGTCGGTGACCTGCCGGACATAGCCATGCTTTACCGGGTTGATGTAGATGTAATCCATATGCCGCCGGTAATCTTCCTCATTACGCAGGGTGTGCTCCCAGAAACGGGGTTGCCAGATGTGGCGCATCTCAATGTTGCGGCTGAAGGTCTTTTTAATGTCGCGCCAGCGGCCAGAAAAGTCGCAGTCCCCTTCCGGTAAGGTCCAGATACAGTGCATGTGTTCCGGGAGGATGACCCAGGCGTTGATGTGAAAGGGTTTAGAACGTTTAACCGTTGCCGTGGCAGCACGCAGGCTTTGGATATGGCGGGTGAGCAGATCGCTCTGGCGGTTTTGCAGGTTAACGGTGAAAAACCAGGTTCCGCCGGAGACGTAATGACGACGGTAGTTTGACATGGGTGCTCCTTGCCTGAAAGCCCGGTGGCGCTGCGCTTACCGGGCCTACAAAATCCATAAACGTAGGCCGGGTAAGGCGTAGCCGCCACCCGGCTAAAAGCACCTACCGTTTCGCAGTCAACTCCGCGATCCGCACAATCACCTGCACCGCTTTTTCCATCCCTTCCAGCGTGACGAACTCGTGCTTGCCGTGGTAATTGTAGCCTCCGGTAAACAGGTTTGGACACGGCAGTCCCATAAAGGAAAGCTGTGAGCCATCGGTGCCGCCGCGAATCGGTTTGAGATCCGGCTCAATGTCGCAATCACGCATCGCCTGCTGGGCGATCTCAAGAATATGCGGGTGCTCCATTACCTTGTCGCGCATGTTGTAATAGCTGTCTTCGATGATCAGCTCAATATAACAATCCGGGTGCAGCCCTTTGCCGACCTTTTTAGCAATTTCCATCATCTTACGCTTGCGGGCTTCAAAGGCTTTACGGTCAAAGTCGCGCACGATGTAGTGCATCTGCGCGCTGTCCACGGTGCCCTTGATGCTGGTCAGGTGATAGAACCCCTCATAGCCTTCCGTCATCTCCGGGCTTTCTTCTGCCGGAACCTCGGCATGAATGCGTGCGGCAAGCGACAGCGCATTAACCATCACCCCTTTGGCGGAGCCGGGATGAACGTTGTTACCGACGATTTTGATGGTGACCGAGGCCGCGTTGAAGTTCTCATACTCCAGTTCGCCCACGCCACCACCGTCGACGGTATAGGCCCACTGGGCGTTAAAGGCTTCGACGTCGAAATGTTTGGCCCCTTTTCCGACTTCTTCATCCGGCGTGAACGCCACGCGGATATCACCGTGGGGAATGTTTTTTTCCTTCAGCACCGCCAGGGCCGTCATGATTTCGGCGATACCGGCTTTATCATCCGCCCCCAGCAGCGTTTTGCCGTCGGTGGTGATCAGGGTCTGCCCCAACAGCTGATGCAGCACCGGGAACATGACCGGGGATAACACTTCATCGCCAATTCCCAGCGCAATGTCCCCGCCGCGGTAGTTTTCGACAATCTGCGGATTGACGTGTTTACCGCTAAAATCAGGTGAGGTATCGACATGGGAGATAAAACCAATCGCCGGGATATCCCCGTCGATGTTCGCTGGCAACGTGCCCATCACGGTGCCTTTATCGCTGAGCGTGACGTTGACCAGCCCCTGCGCCTCAAGCTGCTCTTTCAGCAGGTTTAATAGCTTCCACTGGCCTTCGGTGCTGGGCACCTGTCGGACACCCGGTTTAGATTGGGTATCCAGCGAAACGTACTGTAAAAAACGTTCAAGTAATTTATCCATGCAGTCACCCTCACTTTTTGTGACAACATTATCAATAAGCATCAAAACCCAAATATTGCGTCAGGTCACTTTTATCCCGCAAACGAGAACTTTTTACGTTTGTATCGTTATACGTTAATAAATGTAGCTTATGGATCAGTGAGAAGGATTGGCGATTCAATGGGTTTGCCGTAGAATGTCCGCCCTCATTACGAGTCACCAAGGTGGTTACACACAAACCCCGCTTCGGTCTGCTGCCTGAAGCGTCTATATGGGACAGCGCAAAAATTGAAAACACAACCCCGTTCCCTTTCACCGCTGGTGAAGCTGGAACGAATTCGTAAAAGTTTCGATGGTAAAGATGTCATTTCCGATCTCAATCTGACCATCAAAGACGGTGAGTTTCTCACGCTGCTCGGCCCTTCTGGCTGTGGCAAAACCACCGTCCTGCGCCTTATCGCCGGGCTGGAAAGCGTCGATAGCGGCCATATTCACCTTGAGAACCAGGATATCACCGAGGTTCCTGCCGAAGATCGTCACGTTAATACCGTCTTTCAGAGCTATGCGTTATTCCCGCATATGACCGTGTTCGAGAACGTGGCGTTTGGCCTGCGGATGCAAAAAACGCCCGCTGGCGAAATCCCTCCTCGCGTCAACGAGGCCCTGAAAATGGTTCAGCTGGAAGAGTTTGCCCAGCGTAAACCCCACCAACTCTCCGGCGGCCAGCAGCAGCGCGTTGCCATTGCCCGGGCGGTGGTCAATAAACCGCGCCTGCTTCTGCTGGATGAATCTCTGTCCGCGCTGGATTACAAGCTGCGTAAGCAGATGCAGAACGAGCTGAAAGCCCTGCAGCGAAAGCTCGGCATTACCTTCGTTTTTGTCACTCACGATCAGGAAGAGGCGCTGACCATGTCCGACCGTATCGTGGTGATGCGCGCAGGCAAAATTGAGCAGGACGGTACCCCACGCGAGATCTACGAAGAGCCGAAAAACCTGTTTGTCGCCAGCTTTATTGGTGAAATCAATATCTTTGATGCAACCGTCATTGAACGTCTCGACGACCAGCGGGTGCGCGCCAGCGTGGAAGGCCGCGAGTGCAATATCACCGTGAATTTCCCCGTCGAGCGGGGCCAAAAGCTCAACGTCCTGCTGCGCCCTGAAGACCTGCGTGTCGATGAGATCCACGACAACACCGAGGCGGAAGGCTTAATTGGCTATATCCGCGAGCGCAACTATAAAGGAATGACGCTCGAATCCGTGGTGGAGCTGGAAAACGGCAAGATGGTGATGGTCAGCGAGTTCTTTAACGAGGACGATCCTGACTTTGACCACTCCCTCGATCAGAAAATGGTCATCAACTGGGTAGAAAGCTGGGAGGTTGTACTGGCTGATGAAGAACACAAGTAAATTCCAGAAGGTGGTGATTGCCACGATCGTCGGTTGGCTTGTGCTGTTCGTCTTTTTACCCAACCTGATGATTATCGCCACCAGCTTCCTGACCCGCGACGATACTCACTTCGTCACGCTGGTCTTTACGCTGGATAACTACGCGCGTCTGCTCGATCCGCTCTATTTTGACGTGCTCCTTCACTCGCTCAACATGGCGCTGATCGCCACCGTTGCCTGTCTGGTGCTGGGCTACCCGTTCGCCTGGTTCCTGGCCCGGCTGCCGCAAAAGGTGCGGCCTCTGCTGCTGTTTTTACTGATTGTTCCGTTCTGGACGAACTCGTTGATCCGCATTTACGGGCTGAAAATTTTCCTCAGCACCAAAGGCTATCTCAACGAGTTCCTGCTGTGGCTGGGGGTGATCGATACCCCTGTCCGCATCATGTATACGCCGGGCGCGGTCATCATCGGCCTGGTCTACATCCTGCTGCCGTTTATGGTGATGCCGCTCTACTCAAGCATTGAAAAGCTGGATAAGCCTCTGCTGGAAGCGGCGAAAGATCTCGGTGCCGGTAAGCTGCAGACCTTTATCCGCATCATCATTCCGCTGACCATGCCGGGCATTGTCGCCGGCTGCCTGCTGGTGATGCTGCCCGCGATGGGCCTGTTCTTCGTCTCTGACCTGATGGGCGGGGCAAAAAACCTGCTGATTGGTAACGTGATCAAGAGCCAGTTCCTCAATATCCGCGACTGGCCGTTTGGCTCGGCAACGAGTATTACGCTAACGGTGGTGATGGGCCTGATGCTGCTGGTCTACTGGCGCGCGTCGCGTATGCTGAATAAAAGGGTGGAGCTGGAATGATCGGTCGACTGCTTCGCGGCGGGTTTATGACCGCCATTTATGCTTATCTCTATATTCCGATTATTATTTTGATCGTGAATTCGTTTAACAGCTCGCGCTTCGGGATCGGCTGGAAGGGGTTTACCACCAACTGGTACAGCCTGCTGTTGAACAATGACAGCCTGTTACAGGCCGCCCAGCACTCGCTGACGATGGCGATTTTTTCCGCCACCTTCTCAACGCTGATTGGCTCACTCACCGCCGTGGCGCTTTATCGCTACCGTTTTCGCGGCAAGCCGTTCGTCAGCGGCATGCTGTTTGTGGTGATGATGTCGCCGGACATCGTCATGGCGATTTCGCTGCTGGTGCTGTTTATGCTGTTGGGCGTGCAGCTGGGCTTCTGGTCTTTGCTGTTCTCGCACATCACCTTCTGCCTGCCGTTTGTGGTGGTGACCGTCTTTGCGCGCCTGAAAGGCTTCGACGTGCGCATGCTGGAGGCGGCTAAAGACCTGGGTGCCAGCGAGATGACAATCCTGCGTAAAATCATCCTGCCGCTGGCGATGCCTGCCGTTGCGGCCGGGTGGCTGCTCAGCTTTACCCTGTCGATGGACGACGTGGTGGTCTCCTCCTTCGTGACGGGGCCGAGCTATGAAATATTGCCGTTGAAGATCTATTCAATGGTGAAAGTCGGTGTTTCACCGGAGGTGAACGCGCTGGCGACTATCCTGCTGGTGCTCTCGCTGGTCCTGGTGATTGCCAGCCAGCTTATTGCGCGTGATAAAACAAAATCTCAGGGGACAATGAAATGAAAAAAATGCTCGCCGCTGCGGCGCTGGTGCTCGGAATGGGTGCGGCGCACGCTGATGACAGCAAAACGCTCTATTTCTACAACTGGACCGAGTATGTGCCGCCAGGCCTGCTGGAGCAGTTCACTAAAGAGACCGGCATCAAAGTGATCTACTCGACCTATGAGTCGAACGAAACCATGTACGCCAAGCTCAAAACGTATAAAGAGGGTGCGTACGATCTGGTGGTTCCTTCGACCTATTTCGTCGATAAGATGCGCAAAGAGGGCATGATCCAGAAGATCGACAAAACGAAGCTAAGCAATTTTTCAAACCTCGATCCGCAGATGCTTAACAAGCCGTTTGACCCGAACAACGATTATTCGATCCCTTACATCTGGGGTGCAACGGCCATAGGGGTGAACAGCGATGAGCTTGATCCAAAAAGCGTGACCCGCTGGGCGGATCTGTGGAAACCGGAATACAAGAGCAGCCTGCTGCTGACCGATGACGCGCGCGAAGTGTTCCAGGTTGCCCTGCGCAAACTCGGCTACTCCGGCAACACTACCGACCCGAAAGAGATTGAAGCCGCCTACAACGAGCTGAAAAAGCTGATGCCTAACGTCGCGGCGTTTAACTCAGATAACCCGGCTAACCCGTATATGGAAGGCGAAGTGAATCTGGGGATGGTCTGGAACGGCTCAGCGTACGTCGCCCGTCAGGCCGGTACGCCGCTGGAGGTAGTCTGGCCTAAAGAGGGCGGGATCTTCTGGATGGACAGTCTGGCGATACCATCTAATTCGAAAAACGTTGAGGGTGCCCTGAAGCTCATTAACTTCCTGCTGCGCCCGGACGTGGCGAAACAGGTTGCTGAGACCATTGGCTATCCAACGCCAAACCTGGCCGCACGCAAGCTGCTGAAGCCGGAAGTCGCAAATGACAAATCACTTTATCCGGATGCCGACACCATCAGCAAAGGAGAGTGGCAGAACGATGTGGGCGACGCGAGCCGCCTTTACGAAGAGTATTATCAGAAGCTGAAAGCGGGTCGATAATCAAAGAAAACGGGCAACGCAAGGTTGCCCGTTTTGTTATAACCCTTTGAGTAGCTTGTCTACAAACGCCGGTACCACTTCACTCGCAAGGCCGTAGTGCTTCTCCTCAAACTCACTGCCAACCTGGCTGGGTTCAAGATTCAGTTCTACCGTATGCGCGCCCTGCAACCGGGCTTCGTGAACAAATCCGGCTGCCGGATAAACATGCCCGGAGGTGCCGATGGCGATAAACACGTCCGCCATCGCCAGCGCGCTGTAGATCTCATCCATCCCCAGCGGCATTTCACCGAACCAGACCACATGCGGGCGCAGTCGCGCCGGGAACTGGCAGCAGTGACATTTGTCATCGTCCAGCACGTCCTCTTTCCAGTCCAGCACCTGACCGCTCCAGGCGCAGCGCACCTTGAGTAATTCACCGTGCATGTGAATGATGTTCTTGTTACCGGCGCGTTCGTGCAGGTTATCGATATTCTGCGTCACCAGCAGAAAACGATCGCCCAGCGCCTCTTCCAGCTTCGCCAGCGCAACATGCGCCGCGTTCGGTACAATTTCCGGCTGCTGAAGCTGGCGGCGGCGGGCATTGTAAAATGCCTGCACTAATTCCGGATCGCGGGCGAAGCCTTCCGGCGTCGCCACATCTTCTACACGGTGCTCTTCCCACAGCCCGTCCGCCGCGCGGAAGGTTCGGATCCCGGATTCGGCGGAGATCCCCGCCCCGGTCAGCACCACCACTCTGGGTTTATCCATCGCTTCTGGCATCATCCTGTCTCTGAAAAAGATCCGCTGGCGCAAGCGTTCACGTAAGCGGCGTTTATTTTTGCGAAAACGGCTGAGTCGACCTAAGCGACGCGACAGCATAGTAACCTCATAAACTAATCGGTGAGATGAAGGAATGCGGCTCCGCGCATGCCTCCTGCGTCCCCGTGCCGTGCGCGTTCGATGCGCGGCACGCGGGCGACCGGCAATAAATGTCGGGGCAGTCGCCCGGACAACTGTTCCGTAATCGCGGTAAAGTTTGACAGCCCTCCCCCAATCACCAGCAGATCCGGATCGACAATGGTCAGGATATTGCCAAGACACACCGCCAGCAGGTCGAGGTAGCGCTCGACGTGCTCCCGCGCCTGCGCATCACCCTGCTCCCACAAGGTTATGATCTGGGGGGCTTCAAGTTTCTGATGATAGAAGTGTTCATACAGCCATGCAAACCCGCGGCCCGAGAGATAGTTCTCAATGCAGCCATGCTGGCCGCAGCCGCAGCGCGTGAGCGGAAAATCACGCCCCACAACGTCTAGCGCATCCACCGGCAGACGGATATGCCCAAATTCGCCGGTGATGTAGCTGCGCCCGGTTATGGGTTTGCCATTGATGATGATCCCCCCGCCAACGCCCGTGCCGAGGATCAGCCCCATCACCAGTGGGTAACGGCGAAACTCGTCATCCCAGGCTTCGGAGAGGGCAAAACAGTTGGCATCATTGTCTAAACGCACGTCGCGTTCAAGGAGAGCAGAGAGATCGGCGCGCAGCGTTCTGCCGCTGGCGGCGGGGACGTTAGCGGCATACAGCGTACCGTCGTCCGTTTCGGGCATCCCCGGGATACCAATGCCGACGCTGCCTTTGACGCCAAAGCGGGTATCCGCCTGCGCCACCAGCGCGGCAATGGCCGTTAAAAAGTCGTCGTAGCTTTCGCGCGGGGTGGGAACACGGGTTTCCCACTGTAGCTTGAGGTCTTTATCAAACACGCCCAGCGCAATTTTAGTGCCGCCAATATCAAATCCATAATACATAACGCATTCCTCTTTTGATCTGGCGGCAAAGCTCACCAGACCATGACGTAATTACTGGCCACTTAATACCCTCGCCGGATCAATTCGGCTAGCGCGACGCGCCGGATACCAGCTTGCCAGCAGACTCAGTAAAAGTGCTGTAACCAGCACATAAATAACGTCCAGCCAGTGCAATTCAGACGGCAGGAAGTCAATAAAATAGATATCACCCGACAGGAACTGGTGACCAATAAGCTTTTCAATGCCGTTGATGATTGGCGTCAGTTGCAGAGAAACCACCACCCCGATCGCCACACCGCACAGGCTACCAAACAGCCCTGCCATTAAACCGTACCAGACAAAGATGGCGCGAATAAGACCGTCTTTTGCCCCGAGCGTTCGCAGCACGGCAATGTCGCCACTCTTGTCTTTAACCGCCATGACCAGCGTCGAGACGATGTTAAAGCACGCCACACCGATCACCAGCACCATCGCCAGATACATAATGGCGCGGATCATCTGGATATCACGGTACATATACCCGTAAGTGCCTATCCAGCTTTTGATATAGACATAGTTATTGGTGACTTCGCCGGCATCCCGTACCAGTTTATTGGCGTTAAAGACGTCGTTCACCTTAATGGCGATCCCCGTCACGCTGTCGCCCATGTCAAGATACTGGCGGGCATCGTCCATCGGCACCATGGCAAAGCTGTGGTCCAGCTGACCGCTGAGCTGGAGAATACCTGTCACATGCAGACGGATACGTTTAGGCTGTTGCAGCTTATGGTCCGCGCTGGCGTTGGGGATCATGATGGAGATCCAGTCGCCCTGCTTCACCTTAAGCGCATCGGCGACGCCTTTACCGATGATAATCTGCTGTTCACCCGCCCTGAAACTGGACCACGCGCCGTTCTGGACATAGTTGGGCAGCGCGCTCAACCGCGCTTCCTGCGCCGGGTTAACGCCCTTCACCTGAATGGCGCGCAGGTTAACTCCGCTCTCCACCAGCCCGGTGAAGTTGATGTAAGGGGCCGCCGCTGCAACGCCCGGCACTTTTTCCATTCTGGCGAGCGCATCGCTCCAGTTGTTCCAGGGCTGGTTAACCGGCTCGATCTCGCCGTGCGGGACCACGGCCAAAATGCGGTTATTCAGCTCACGCTCAAAGCCGTTCATCGCGCTGAGGCCGACGATTAGCACCGCCACGCCCAGCGCGATGCCCACGGTAGAAATCACGGAAATCAGCGATACCATGCCGCCGCGACGACGACCGCGGCTAAAGCGTAAACCGATCAGTAAGGATAACGGTGAAGCCATTACTCCGCTCCCATCAGGGTCAGTTCAGCGTTCAGATGACCGTCGCGCATTTCAAGCTGACGGCCCATCCGCTTCGCCAGCTGCAAATCGTGCGTGACCACCAGAAACGCGGTCCCCTGCGAGGCGTTGAGTTCGCCCAGGAGCTGGAAGATGCTGTCTGCATTACGCGCATCGAGGTTGCCCGTCGGTTCATCCGCCAGCACCAGACGCGGGTTATTGACCAGCGCGCGGGCAATCGCCACACGCTGGCGCTCACCGCCGGAAAGCTCGGACGGCCGGTGATTACCACGGTGCCCCAGCCCTACCGCGTTCAGCATATCGCTGGCACGCGCGTTGATTTCTGCCGCTTTCTTTTTGCCAATCAGCAGCGGCATTGCCACATTTTCCAGCGCCGTGAAATCCGGCAGCAGGTGGTGGAACTGGTAGATAAAGCCCAGCTCACGGTTGCGCAGCTCCGCTTTCGCGGTAGAGGACATTTTGCTCAGCGGCTGGCCTGAAAAAATCACATCCCCCTCGGTTGGGGTATCCAGCCCGCCCAGCAGATGCAGCAAGGTACTTTTACCGGAGCCGGAGCTGCCGACAATCGCCATCATTTCGCCCTCGCCCACGCTGAAGCTCACATTGTGCAGCACGTCGGTCTGCACAGTGCCTTCCTGATAGCGTTTGGACAGGTTGTCGCATTGCAACAGGATCTTATTCATAACGTAAAGCCTCAGCGGGTTGAGTGGCGGCAGCGCGCCAGGAAGGATAAAGCGTAGAGAGCAGCGCAATGGCCATCGCGGCCAGCGCAATGCCAACCACCTGCAGCGGCTCGATAGCCACCGGCAACGCCGCGCCATCAAGCAGTGCGCCAAGGATCGGCATTAAATTATTCAGCTGGCTGGCAAGTAGTGCCCCCAGCATGGCGCCCAGCAGCGCCCCGATGATGCCGGCGCTGGCCCCTTGCACCATAAACACCGCCATAATCTGGCGTGGGGTAAGCCCCTGGGTTTGCAGAATCGCGACTTCGCCCTGTTTCTCCATCACCATCAGACCCAGCGAGGTGATAATGTTAAACGCCGCCACGGCGACGATCAGGCTCAGCAGCAGCCCCATCATGTTCTTTTCCATGCGCACGGCCTGGAATAGCTCGCCTTTACGGTCGCGCCAGTCCTGCCACTTCGTCCCTTCGGGCAGCGTTTGCTGGCTGAGGGTGTCCACCTTCAGCGGCGCATCGAGCCACAAGCGCCAGCCGGTGATATTGCCCGCCGGGTAGCGCATCAGGCGCGAGGCATCCTGGATGTTCACCAGCATCTGGTAACCATCCACTTCGCTGTTGGCGGCAAAGGTCCCGATAACGTTAAACAGACGCTGGCTCGGCAGGCGCCCCATCGGCGTAAACTGGCTGGCAGAAGGCACCATGACGCGCAGCTGGTCGCCGCGGTTGACGCCAAGCTGCCCGGCAAGCTGCTCGCCGAGGATAATGTTGTACTTACCGGCTTCGAGATCGGTCTGTTTGACGTTAACCAGGTAAGGGGTGAGCGGGTCTTTTTGTGCCGGGTCAATCCCCAGCATTACGCCTACCGCCACGCTGCGGGCGCTTTGCAGCACCACGTCACCGGTGGTTAAAGGCGCAACGCGCGTCACACCCTGCAGCATCGCCGCGCTTTCCGGCAGCTGCTGGGGGTTAACGGAGCCGTTGGTCGACGAGAGAACGGCCTGCGGCATCAGCCCCAGGATGTTGTTTTGCAGCTCGCGCTCAAAGCCGTTCATGACGGAAAGCACCGTCACCAGTGCCATCACGCCAAGCGTAATGCCAATAGTCGAAAGCCAGGAGACAAAGCGACCGAAGCGGTCCGCGGCGCGCCCACGCATGTAACGTAAGCCTATGAAAAGTGCGACAGGTTGATACATGAAATCCGTCTGGTTGCTGATAGCAGACCCACGAGTATATAAGCGAATCCGCTAAGCGTAAATGACTGAAACCGTAAGCTTTGGTAATCATTTTTCTGAAAAATTCAGATAAATCATAGTGCTAGTTGTAGAACGCCCTTCTGCCCTCCTCCACCTTTTCCGAAAAACGTACTGATACAGACTCTTACCCATTACATCCCGGTAGCGCTTAACCACAATCGAGCCTTCGTTTATGGCAATTAAGGTAGTCGCGAACAATGAAACAAAAAGCATTATGGATAAACCAGATAAAGGGGCTGTGCATCTGCCTGGTGGTGATCTATCACTCGGTCATCACCTTTTATCCTCACCTGAGCGGGCTTCAGCATCCGTTGTCTGGCCTTATCGCCAAATGCTGGGTCTATTTTAATCTTTATCTCGCGCCCTTCCGTATGCCGGTGTTTTTCTTTATTTCCGGGTATCTCATTCGCCGCTATATCGATGAAGTGGACTGGCGCACAAGCCTCGACAAGCGCATCTGGAGCATTGTCTGGGTGCTGGCGCTGTGGGGCGTGCTGCAGTGGCAGGCGCTGAGCCACCTGAATGCCTGGCTGGCGCCGGAGCGTGAACTCACTACCTCGTCAAACGCCGCCTATGCCGATTCGATATCGGGCTTCCTGCACGGCATGCTGACCGCCAGCACCAGCCTGTGGTATCTGTACGCTCTGGTGGTCTATTTCACGCTGTGTAAATTGCTGAGCCGCTGGAAGCTTCCGGTGCTCGCCCTGCTCGCCCTGGCAAGCGTGGCGATTAACTTCCTGCCGCTGCCGTGGTGGGGCATGAACAGCGTGGTGCGCAACATGATTTACTACAGCCTGGGCGCGTGGTACGGCGCGCAGCTGATGGCGTGGATGAAGGGCCTGGAGCTGCGCCGTTACGGGCTGGCGATCGCGGCGTTTGCCATGGTCTCCGTGGTGCTGTGGTTTGCAAACGTCCCTCTGTTCCTCTCGCTGCTGTCGATCCTGGTCATCCTGAAGCTCTTTTATAGCGTCGAACAGCGCTATGCCGTTCATCCCGACAACCTGCTCAACGTGGTCGGCTCGAACACCATTGCGATTTACACCACCCACCGCATTTTGATCGAGGCACTGAGTCTGGTTCTGATCGGTGAGATGAACGCGGGTCACTGGCCGGTGTGGGCCGAACTGACGCTGATTGTGGTCTATCCTTTTGCCAGCCTGCTCGCCTGCACGCTGGTGGGGCTGGGCGTACGTAAGCTTTCCACCGCGCTCTTTGGCGATCTGTTCTTCTCCCCGCCCGCGCGGCTTTCCCCTGCGCCAGCCACCCGTTAATACCCTTCTCGCCCCCTCTCCGGGGGCGAATTTGCACCCCGTGCGGTTACAATTTGCTTATGCAAAACGATCGAGGATAATAAAGACATTGCGTATCAGTGATATGCCCCAATACTGTTGGTATATCCATAAGAGACTCTGACAAAGCCATGCCTGAACTCGATCGTTATTCCTTGCCTGTCAACGCGGGCGACCAACGCCAACTGGGCGAACTCACGGGCGCGGCGTGCGCCACGCTGGTGGCAGAAATCACTGAGCGCCATCCGGGGCCGGTAGTCCTGGTTGCGCCGGATATGCAAAATGCCCTGCGCCTGCATGACGAAATCCGGCAGTTCACCGACAGCCTGGTGTTTAGCCTGGCCGACTGGGAAACGCTGCCGTATGACAGCTTCTCGCCGCATCAGGAAATTATCTCTTCGCGCCTGTCGACGCTGTATCAGCTTCCGACCATGCAACGCGGCGTGCTGATTGTACCAGTGAATACGCTGATGCAGCGCGTCTGCCCGCACAGCTATCTTCACGGGCACGCCCTGATGATGAAAAAAGGTCAGCGCCTCTCCCGCGACGCCCTTCGCGCGCAGCTGGACAACGCCGGGTATCGCCATGTTGATCAGGTCATGGAGCATGGGGAATACGCCACCCGCGGCGCGCTGCTTGACCTCTACCCCATGGGCAGCGAACAGCCATACCGTCTGGACTTTTTCGATGATGAAATCGACAGCCTGCGCGTGTTCGACGCCGACACCCAGCGCACGCTGGAAGAAGTTGAGGCGATTAACCTGCTCCCGGCGCATGAATTCCCGACGGATAAAACCGCCATTGAGTTGTTCCGCAGCCAGTGGCGAGACACGTTCGAGGTTAAGCGCGACGCCGAACATATTTATCAGCAGGTCAGTAAAGGCACGCTGCCCGCCGGGATCGAATACTGGCAGCCGCTGTTCTTCAGCGAGCCGCTGCCGCCGCTGTTCAGCTACTTCCCGAAAAACACGCTGATCGTGAATACGGGCGATATTGAGGCCAGCGCCAGCCGGTTTGAAAGCGAGACCCGCGCCCGTTTCGAAAACCGCGGCGTGGATCCTATGCGCCCGTTGCTACCGCCCGAGAAGCTGTGGCTACGCACCGATGAACTGAATGCCGAGCTAAAACGCTGGCCACGGATGCAGCTCAAAACCGACTCGCTTGCGAAAAAAGCGGCCAACACGAACCTCGCGTTTAAGACGCTGCCGGATCTCGCCGTGCAGGCGCAGCAGAAATCGCCGCTTGATAATCTGCGTAAGTTCCTCGAGTCCTTTACCGGCCCGGTGGTGTTCTCGGTTGAGAGCGAAGGCCGTCGCGAGGCGCTGGGCGAACTACTGAGCCGCATTAAGGTGGCACCAAAGCGCATTTTGCGACTCGATGAAGCCACCGGCAATGGCCGTTATCTGATGATCGGCGCGGCCGAGCACGGGTTTATTGATACGCTTAACAACCGCGCCCTGATCTGCGAAAGCGACCTGCTCGGAGAACGCGTTGCGCGCCGCCGCCAGGACAGCCGCCGCACCATCAACCCGGACACATTGATCCGTAACCTGGCGGAGCTGCACCCGGGTCAGCCGATTGTTCACCTTGAACACGGTGTCGGGCGCTATCAGGGGATGACGACGCTGGAGGCGGGCGGCATCAAAGGTGAATACCTGATGCTGACCTATGCCAACGACGCCAAACTGTACGTGCCGGTATCGTCCCTGCATCTGATCAGCCGCTATGCGGGCGGTGCGGAAGATAACGCCCCGCTGCATAAGCTGGGCGGCGATGCCTGGGCGCGAGCGCGCCAGAAAGCGGCGGAAAAAGTTCGCGACGTGGCGGCTGAACTGCTGGATATCTACGCCCAGCGTGCGGCCAAAAAGGGCTATGCCTTTAAGCATGACAAAGAGCAGTATCAGCTGTTCTGTGACAGTTTCCCGTTCGAAACCACGCCGGATCAGGCGCAGGCCATTAACGCCGTGCTGAGCGATATGTGCCAGCCGCTGGCGATGGACCGGCTGGTCTGCGGCGACGTGGGCTTCGGCAAAACCGAAGTGGCGATGCGCGCAGCCTTCCTCGCCGTGGAGAACAACAAGCAGGTGGCGGTGCTGGTCCCTACCACCCTTCTGGCCCAGCAGCACTTCGACAACTTCCGCGACCGCTTTGCCAACTGGCCGGTGCGTATCGAAATGCTGTCGCGTTTTCGCAGTGCCAAAGAGCAGACGAGCATTCTGGAGCAGGCAAGCGAAGGCAAGATCGACATTCTGATCGGCACGCACAAGCTGCTGCAAAGCGACGTGAAGTGGAAAGATTTGGGCCTGCTGATCGTCGACGAAGAACACCGCTTCGGGGTGCGTCACAAAGAGCGGATCAAAGCGATGCGCGCGGACGTCGATATTCTGACCCTGACCGCAACGCCGATCCCGCGTACGCTGAATATGGCGATGAGCGGCATGCGCGATCTGTCGATTATCGCCACCCCTCCGGCGCGCCGTCTGGCGGTGAAAACCTTCGTGCGGGAGTACGATAATCTGGTGGTCCGCGAGGCGATCCTGCGCGAAGTGTTGCGCGGCGGCCAGGTGTATTACCTCTACAACGACGTGGAAAATATTCAGAAAGCCGCCGACAGGCTGGCGGAGCTGGTGCCGGAGGCGCGTATTGCCATCGGCCACGGGCAGATGCGCGAGCGCGAGCTGGAACGCGTGATGAACGATTTCCACCACCAGCGCTTTAACGTGCTGGTCTGTACCACCATTATTGAAACCGGCATCGACATTCCTACCGCCAATACCATCATCATTGAACGGGCGGATCACTTTGGCCTGGCGCAGCTTCACCAGTTACGTGGCCGCGTAGGCCGTTCGCACCATCAGGCCTACGCATGGCTGCTGACGCCGCATCCGAAGGCGATGACCACCGATGCGCAAAAGCGTCTGGAAGCCATCGCCTCGCTGGAAGATCTCGGCGCCGGGTTCGCGCTGGCAACGCACGACCTAGAGATCCGCGGGGCGGGTGAACTGCTGGGCGAAGATCAGAGCGGATCGATGGAAACCATCGGCTTCTCGCTGTATATGGAGCTGCTGGAAAACGCCGTCGATGCGCTGAAGGCTGGTCGGGAACCGTCGTTGGAAGATTTAACCAGCCAGCAAACCGAAGTCGAGCTGCGGATGCCGTCCCTGCTGCCGGATGATTTTATTCCGGACGTGAATACCCGCCTGTCGTTCTACAAGCGTATTGCCAGCGCGAAAAATGAAGGCGAGCTGGAAGAGATCAAAGTCGAGCTGATCGACCGCTTTGGCCTGCTGCCGGACGCCGCGCGCAACCTGCTGGACATCGCCCGTCTGCGTCAGCAGGCGCAAAAGCTGGGCATTCGCAAGCTGGAGGGCAATGAGAAAGGCGGGATGATTGAGTTTGCCGAGAAAAACCATGTCGATCCGATGTGGCTGATCGGCCTGCTGCAAAAACAGCCTCAGCACTTCCGTCTGGATGGCCCGACGCGTCTGCGCTTTACGCAGGAGCTGGCCGAGCGTAAGAACCGCATGGAGTGGGTCCGTAACTTCATGCGTCAGCTTGAAGAGAACGCCATCGCCTGACCGGCACCACAGGCTCCCGGTAGCGCAACGCTGCCGGGAGCGACAATTTACAAACTCTTTGCACTTCGCCCGATCTTCCCGACACACCCATTGACCATAATTATGATTCACAGCTTATAAAATAATAACCTTATCATTTATATGGATTATGGTGATGATGATCTCTTCGCGTCTTATCCGCTGGATTACGTTGTCTGCGCTGATCGCAACTGTAGCCATTGCGTTACCCGCCCGGGCAAACACCTGGCCTCTCCCGCCCCCTGGCAGCAAACTTATCGGGGAAAATCGTTTTCACGTCGTGGAAAATAACGGCGGTTCGCTTGAGGCGATTGCTAAAAAATATAACGTTGGGTTCCTGGCGCTGCTTCAGGCCAACCCCGGCGTAGATCCTTATGTGCCTCGTGCCGGCAGCGTGCTGACGATCCCGCTCCAGACACTGCTGCCGGATGCGCCGCGCGAGGGGATCGTGATCAACCTTGCTGAGCTTCGGCTTTACTATTATCCACCGGGTAAAAACGAAGTGACCGTCTATCCTATCGGCATTGGGCAGTTGGGCGGCGACACGCTCACCCCAACGATGGTGACCACCGTCTCCGATAAACGGGCAAATCCGACGTGGACGCCAACGGCCAATATTCGCGCCCGCTACAAAGCGCAGGGTATCGAGCTTCCGGCGGTTGTGCCAGCAGGGCCCGATAACCCCATGGGACATCACGCGATCCGCCTCGCCGCCTACGGCGGTGTCTATCTGTTGCATGGAACCAATGCGGATTTCGGTATTGGGATGCGCGTCAGCTCCGGCTGTATTCGCCTTCGCGATGACGACATCAAGACGCTTTATAGCGAGATCACGCCGGGCACCAAAGTGAATATCATTAATACGCCGATTAAGGTTTCTGAGGAGCCTGGCGGCGTGCGGCTGGTCGAAATCCATCAGCCGTTATCGAAAAATATAGGTGACGATCCGCAAACCCTGCCCATCAATCTGAATGCTGCGATGGTAAGTTTTAAAACGAATGCCAGCACCGATGAGGCCGTGATGGGGAGAGCCATGGAGGTACGTTCAGGCATGCCGACTGACGTCACGCGGCACCACAATATTGCGCAACAGTCGATGTAAGACCCAACGAAAAACGCCCTGCATATGCAGGGCGTTTTTTATAGCAGTGGCATAAATGAGGGTTTAGCCAGGCTTATTTGTAGATGACCGCAGTACCGTGGAGGGTGTTAGGACCGGTCACTGAGGTGATGCGGAAAGATTTTGCACCCATTTCATCCGCTTTCTGCGCCAGCTGATCTTCCAGTGAACCCAGGTTAGTCCCGGCATTCGCGGAGATGGTGCCCACTTTCTGCTGGTCAGCAGGGGTGGATTGCACTTCAACAGCGGCGAAGCTTGCGAAAGAGAGTGAACTCAGAACAGCGGCAGCGATGAGGGTTTTAACGTTTTTCATGTTTTTATACCTTTAGGCAGATGAATTGATGTCGTAAGTTATTTACTTAACGATCGATAGGTAAATGATAGATGTGATCCAGGTCACACGTCAACCCATTTTTATAACGACCATTAAATAAATTTAAATTCCGTTATTATTCATATCGATAGGATTAATTTATTTTTAAGCAAACAGCGCTGGTCCCGGCTGTGGTTTATTTTTATAATGGTCATTCAACAAACCAACAGAGGACCAACGGCAATGACAACCGATGTCACGAGTTGTGCGAAGAAAAGCCGTGGCCGACCAAAAGTGTTCGACAGGGATGCGGCGCTGGATAAGGCCATGACGCTCTTCTGGCAGCACGGGTACGAGGCAACGTCGCTTTCGGACCTGGTGGAAGCTACCGGAGCCAAAGCGCCGACGCTGTACGCGGAGTTTACGAATAAAGAGGGGCTGTTCCGGGCGGTTCTGGATCGATACATCTCCCGTTTTGCGGCGAAGTACGAAGCGCAGCTGTTCTGTGAAGAAAAATCCGTTGAGCAGGCGCTGCGGGACTACTTCACCGCCATCGCCACCTGCTTCACCAGCAAAGAGACCCCTGCCGGGTGTTTTATGATCAACACCTCTGCCACCCTCGCGGCCTCGTCTACAGAGATCGCCAACACGGTGAAATCGCGCCATGCGATGCAGGAGGAGACGCTGAGCACGTTCCTTGCCCAGCGCCAGCAGCGCGGCGAGATCCCCGCGCATTGCCGCCCACAGGCGCTGGCGCAATACTTAAGCTGCATTCTGCAGGGCATGTCGATCAGCGCCCGCGAAGGCGCTGGCCTGGAAAAACTGCAAAGCATCACCCAGACCACGCTGCGCCTGTGGCCTGAACTTCTCAAGCTGTAATCTTAAGGGCGGTTCTCCGCCCTTTCTGTTTTCTTCTTTCCCACGTCGTCAACGAGTTCAGGGATGCTACCGGGCAACCGACCCCGGGTATGAACATGCCTGCCGTGCGGGTGTTGTGGCAGATGGCTTAATGAATATCGTGCCAAAAAAAAGCTCCTCAGCCTGAGAGCGTGAGGAGCTAAGTTCAGAGAAGATCTTTTTTACGCTTTGTTGTTCAGGATCAGCTGACCATTTCCGTCCAGCGGGATCTGGGTGCCGGGGTCTTTATCCATGCGGATTTTGCCCTGCTGGTCGCCGATTTTGTAGGTGACATCGTAACCCAGCATTTTCTCGGATTTGTCATAGACGGTTTTACAGCGCTGCTGGGTTGTGGTGTAGGTGTCGTTATCCTGCATCGCACCCTGCACCTGATTCCCTGCATAGCCACCGCCCAACGCGCCGACAACGGTAGCCACGTCTTTACCGCGACCGCCACCAAACTGATGGCCAATTACGCCGCCTGCAACCGCGCCGAGAACAGAACCGGCAATACGGTTTTCATCCTGTACGGGACGACGGTGGGTAACCGCAACGTTGCGGCACTCCTGACGGGGCGTTTTGACCGTCTCTTTAATGGGCATTGCGGAAACCACTTGCGCATACTGCGGGCCACGTTCAAACACGTTGAGACTGGCAACCGCAGCCACACCTAACGCAGCCGCTACGCCAATCCCTATACCCGCCAACATTGATTTATTCACGGGACATCCTCCTTTGTTGCTATTGGTAACAATTTTGCAATCAATGGCTGGGCTCGCCAATAAGACAAAGGCGTAAAAACGCGGTGTGCAGGAGGGATATATCGGATTTAGGAGAACTCTTAAGCGCTTGAAGGGCACTGGACAGCATGATATGCTAAAAAATCCCTCCGGAGGACCCGGAGGGATAATACGATTAGTGCAGCTTCAGACGCGGGCGAATAACCCGGTTGATGCGTCCAACCAGCATCATCAGGCCGGTTTTGAAGTAGCCGTGCAGCGCAATCTGGTGCATACGGTAGAGTGAGATATACACAAAGCGCGCAATGCGCCCTTCTACCATCATCGAGCCACGCATCAGGTTACCCATCAGACTGCCGACGGTCGAGAAGTTAGAGAGCGACACCAGAGAGCCGTGGTCTTTGTAGACATACGCCTTCATCGGTTTGCCTTTACGCTGCGCCAGGATGTTGTGCAGCACCAGGCTTGCCATCTGGTGCGCGGCCTGAGCACGCGGAGGAACGAACCCGCCTTCCGGGCGCGCGCAGGAGGCACAGTCGCCGATGGCGTAAATGTCCGGATCGCGCGTGGTTTGCAGCGTAGGCTCCGTCACCAGCTGATTAATACGGTTCGTTTCCAGCCCGCCGATATCTTTCATGAAATCAGGCGCTTTAATCCCTGCCGCCCAGACCATCAGATCCGCTTCGATGTACTCGCCGTCTTTGGTGTGCAGACCACCCGCATCGGCGCTGGTGACCATGGTTTGCGTCAGCACGCGTACGCCGAGTTTGGTCAGCTCGCTGTGCGCTGCGCCGGAAATGCGCGGCGGCAGCGCCGGCAAAATGCGTTCGCCCGCCTCAACCAGCGTCACGTTCAGCGCATCGTTCGTCAGGCCTTTGTAGCCGTAGCTGTGCAGTTGTTTCACCGCGTTGTGCAGTTCAGCAGACAGCTCAACGCCCGTCGCGCCCCCGCCCACAATCGCGATGTTAACCTTGCCGTTGGCACCCAGGTTATTGGTGTATTTCAGGAACAGATTGAGCATTTCCTGATGGAAACGACGCGCCTGATGCGGGTTGTCCAGGAAGATACAGTGATCTTTCACGCCCGGCGTATTGAAGTCGTTCGATGTACTGCCCAGCGCCATGACCAGCGTGTCATACGGCAGCTTGCGCTCAGGAACCAGCAGTTCGCCTTTGTCGTCGCGCAGCTCAGCCAGCGTAATGGTTTTGCTCTCACGGTTGATATCCACCACGGATCCCAGCTGGAACTGGAAATGATGATTACGCGCGTGTGCCAGATAGCTCAGGGCATCCACGCCCTCATCCAGCGATCCGGTCGCCACTTCGTGCAGCAGTGGTTTCCACAGATGGCTATGGTTACGATCTACCAGCGTAATTTTGGCTTTCTTACCGCGACCCAGCTTTTTGCCCAGCTGCGTCGCCAGCTCCAGCCCGCCAGCACCACCGCCTACAATCACTATTTTTTTCAATGGTGTAGTCAACGCGACCCCCTAAATTATTAACCAATTGTTAATTAAAAGTTATGAAAATAACCCTTAATTAACAACAGGTTACAGCACTGAAACCATTCAAGTGCATTGAGGATAACACGTCAGGCGCATTGGTCATACCAAAATTGATATGCATCAAGTTTTGATGGCTTAAAAGTAGACAAGTCTGATAAAAAAGAAAGCCCGGCACGCTTTCGCGACCGGGCCTGAGGCTTTTAGAGGACTGGTTAGCCCAGCGTTTTGAAGGCTTTTATGCGCTGCAGATGCGGGGAAATGTTTTTGAACTTGTGGGTTTGTTCATCGTCCCAGACGATCTCATAGAAGTGATGCAGCATCTCCGCTGAACGCTGGCTGTCCAGCGCTTCGTCATGACGCGAGAGGATCGCCAGACAACGATCGCGATTCTTTTCACGGAAATTACTAACGCATTTCGTCGCGATATCGGCGTATTCCTCCGGGCGGTCAATCTTGCCTTCCATATTCTCGTTCGGGAACAGGTTTGGATTGAAAATGACCTGACGAATATCGCACAAAAATCCGATGCGCTCTGCCCAGTAGCCTCCCAGCCCGACGCCGCAAATCAGCGGACGCTCGTCAACGTTGAGCTGCAGCATTTTGTCCACTTCCTTGAGCAAATGCTGCATATCATGTTTAGGGTGGCGGGTACTGTAGCTAATCAGCCGGACGTCCGGATCGATAAACTGCAGCTGCAGTACCTTCTCATGGTTACCTGGGCTGTTTGAGTCAAAACCGTGTAAATAGATGATCATTGTCTTCCCACCTTGCTACGCCTTACGGGAGTGATTACAGGCCTGCTTTATGGGCCTGCCAGCGCTCGTTGAGCGCTTCAAGTTGCGCGTTGACCGTCTTCCAGCGCGCCGAGTCCATCAACTCCTGACGGCTAAATGAACCTTTATGATACAATTGTGTAACACGTTCGGCATTGATCGGCGACAGGTTATCCAGCACGCTGACCGCTCCTTTACGATTATTACAGACCAGGATCATATCGCAACCTGCATCCAGTGAAGCCTGCCCGCGTTCCGCATAGCTGCCCATGATTGCCGCCCCTTCCATGGACAAATCATCCGAGAAAATCACGCCGTTGAAGCCCAACTCCTGACGCAAGACGGTTTTCAGCCAGTGCGGGGAACCGCTCGCCGGGCGCGGATCGACATCGCTGTAGATCACATGCGCAGGCATAATCGCATCCAGCTTATTGTCAGTGATGAGCGAGCGAAAGATGGACATATCTTTGGCGCGGATCTCCGCTTCAGGGCGCGGATCGCGTGGCGTCTCTTTGTGCGAGTCAGCCGTTACCGCACCGTGTCCCGGGAAGTGTTTGCCGGTGGTTTTCATGCCCGCGTCGTGCATACCGTCAATAAACTGTGTGGCCATTGCCAGGGCAATGCGCGGGTCCTCATGGTACGAGCGTTCGCCGATAGCGGCGCTGATATGCCCCACATCCAGCACCGGCGCAAAGCTAATGTCGATATCCATGGCAATCATTTCGCTTGCCATCAGCCAACCGGCGTCCTGCGCCAGTTTCCCGCCCGCTTCTGTGCCAAGCAGCGCAGCAAAAGACTGTGCAGCCGGTAAGCGGGTGAATCCCTCGCGGAAGCGCTGTACGCGCCCTCCTTCCTGATCGACCGCCACCACCAGCCGGTTACGCGATGCCGCTCGGATCTGGCGCACCAGTTCGCGCAACTGCGCCGGATCGTGATAGTTGCGGGTAAACAGAATCAGGCCGCCCACCAGCGGATGCGCCAGGATCTCGCGCTCCTCCGCATCCAGCTCAAACCCTTCGACATCCAACATCACTGGACCCACACGAACCTCTCTTATCCTTTAGTGTTTAACTGACGCCAGGCATCATCTGCCAGCGTAATAAATTGTTTGTCGCCCGTCTGCGCAAAGCGCACCTCAAACCAGCCCGCCATCAGCATCAATACCCATGGCCGCCAGCGGCTGACCTGGCGCGCCAGCGTCCGGTGGTCTATCTGCGACTGTTCGGCATAGGCCGCAATTAGCGCATCCCGCGCGGTATTGTCCGGTGTCCAGACGGCAGCCAGCTCCAGCGCGACATCCCCATCTCCGGCATATTCCCAGTCGATGAGCCTTTCCCCTGCCGCCGTGTGAACAATGTTGCCCGCGTGAATATCCATGTGCAGCGGCGCGAGCCGCAACGGCTGCGGCTCACCTCTTGCACGGCGTTTTTTAAGCTGAGCCAGCCAGAATGGCGTTCTGCGCGCGGGCGCGGCCTGCTGCCAGTATTGTTCAAGCAGCGGCATAAGCGCGATGCGCCAGCCCAGCCGTCGCTGACGATGCAGATGATACAGCAGAGCAGCAAGCGTTGGGGTATCCGGTAGCGTGGTTTTGATCTCGCCCGCAAGATACTCCACGGCCATCCAGCCCTGGCTGAAAAAACAGGGTTCGGGTACGAGTCCGACCGGAAGGCGTTTCAGGGCAAGATACTGACGACGAAAATGGGCGGCGGGCGCAGAGGCATCGTGATGCTGGCGCAGAACCAGACGATGTTCGCCCTGCTCAATAATGCAACTCGCGCCGCCAAGCCCGGAAGAGGCCTGCGGCGCGACAAGACGGTATTGAGGAAAATAACGCGTCAGAATTTCCTCACGCGTCGGCTTATTGTTGCGAAACGGCACCTTTACCTGACCAGATAATCTCGCCTGTCTGAACCAGCATCAGCTGCATTTGCAGGGCCGGGGTATTGACGTTGCCGGTGGCGCTGGAATACAGGACATACTGTGCGCCAACGTTACGGGCAATCCCGATCGCTTTGCTGCGCGAGCCAAGGCTGTCCTGCGGTGACAGGCCAAGCTGCTGCTTCGCCACCGCCAGCTGCTGCGAGGAGACCAGCGTAAATTTACCGTTGTTGGCTAAAGCGTTGCGCAGGGTTTCCGTCGCTTCACCCGCATTCAGCGAGCCGTTAGTACGGTTGTTCACGCTGTCCACCAGCAGCACGCTGCCCGCCGTGACGCCCTGAGCCTGCAGCATTTTGCCGACCATCGGCTGCATCGCGCCGTTCCAGTCATAGTGGCGCACGCGCGGCGTTGGCTGAGAGGTTTGATCCGGGTGTTCAATCGGGCCTGGCTGCGCCGGAATAGTTGGCACAGATGGCACCGTTGGCACCGGTTGCGTTGGCGGCGTCGGCTGTTCTGTCCCCGGTTTTGCCTCGTCCACGGGCGCGGGTTCTTCGGTTCGCGTTACACAACCGGCAAGAAAAAGTGCAAATGCGGTCACAAGCGCATAGCGGCTTATATTTTTAATCAAGGTTTACCCCTTACAAGTAAAGATAAAGTCTCACCTTATGCGCACCCAACGAGTTGGCGCTGCCATAGAGCGTCACCGACGATCCCGCCGGAATGGTTACACTGCGCGGCGCTTCGAGCGGGTGCATTTCAAGACCTCTAACGTCATACCAGTAAAAACGGTAATGCACCGTCACCGGCTCGTGTCTTTCGTTAAAGAGCGTAGAGGAGGCAGAAGACTGGATTTCGCTGATGGTCAGCGCAGGCTGCTCCGCCGTGATGCCTGCGGCAAGCACCGAGGCCTCCATGACCAGCGACTGTTCATCGCTGACCGGGATCGCCGGACGCGCGCTGCACCCCGCTATCAGCACTGCGATAATCAGCGCTGCAATACGCCCTCTTAACATATCAAAGACCTTTATGTGCCAGCATCGGGCCGAGTGGACGTCCACCCAGCAGATGCATATGGATATGATAAACTTCCTGGCCGCCATGACGATTGCAGTTCATGATCAGACGGTATCCGTCCTGGGCAATCCCCTCTTGCTCTGCGATTTTCGCGGCCACCGTAAGCATACGGCCTAATGCCACTTCGTGCTCGGTTTTCACGTCATTTACGGTAGGAATCAGAATATTGGGAATAATGAGGATATGCGTTGGGGCCTGCGGTGAAATGTCCCGGAACGCCGTCACCAGATCGTCCTGATAGACGATATCCGACGGGATCTCGCGGCGGATAATTTTACTGAAAATCGTTTCTTCGGCCATGACCTTGTCCTTATTTGTTTACTCTGGCGTGGTGCATCCGCTAATCACACATTTTGTGTCTCATACTGTGCGTTACAGTTGATGAGTATGAGCGACTTTCTCCTGTCCTTTCAACCTTCTCCCGCGATTTCTTTCCTTAATGTACCGCAGCTGCATGAAGTATGACCGCTCCCCGGCGAGAAACGTCTGAAACATTATTTCATTTGCCTCCGAAACATCTGTTTACAGCGTTAATCACAATGCGTATATTTCGCATTTGCATTTTCATGCGCATTTTTAACATAGAAAACGACGTCAGCCCGTGCTAGCGAGACTGACGCGACCCACTTTCATCATTCATTAAGGGTTTGATAATGTCTTTCATTAATCACACCAGGGATGGGCAACGCCAGCCTGCCGCAGCACCGTCGTTGCTGGCAGCCTGCATTGCTATGGCATTGACGCCAGCCGTAAGTTTCGCCGCCTCCTCTTCTGAAGACACCGTGGTAGTAGACGGTGGATTCGATAACGCACAGGATCCGTCCGCTGAACAGGATCAGGACTACAGCGTAAAAACCACCACCACCGGCACCAAGCTGCTGTTAGTTCCTCGCGATATTCCGCAGTCGGTCAGTGTGATCAGCCAGCAGCGTATGCAGGATCAGGAGCTGAACACTATCGGTCAGGTGCTGGATAACACCACCGGCGTGAGCGCTTCACGTATCGATACCAGCCGGACAAACTATTACGCGCGCGGTTTCTTTATCAGCAACTTCGCCTATGAAGATATGCCGACGTTTCTTGATAACCGCTGGAACTTTGGCGATACGGCGGGCGATACGGCCATCTTCGATAAAATTGAAGTGGTGCGCGGCGCGGCAGGCCTGATGAGCGGAACGGGCAACCCGTCAGCCTACGTCAATATGGTGCGCAAGCACGCCGACAGCAAAGAATTTAAAGGTTCGGCCTCGGCCACTTACGGCAGTTGGGACAAGCAGCGCTACGTGCTTGACCTGCAGGCACCTTTGACTGAATCCGGCAACGTGCGTGGCCGCGTCATCACCGGCTACCAGGACAACGACTCCTGGGTAGAGCGCAACCACTATCGCAAAAAATTCATCTACGGCGTGGTTGATGCCGATTTGACCGACTCCACCACCCTCTCTCTGGGTTATGACTATCAGGAAAGTGAAGAAGACAGCCCAACATGGGGCGGTTTCCCTTCGCTGTTCAGCGACGGCAGCAAAACGGATTTCCGTCGTGGCTTCAACACCGCTGCAGACTGGACCTACTCGAATCAGGATTCCACCAAAATCTTTGCTAACCTGACCCAACGCTTCGATAACGGCTGGGAAGCAAAGGTTAACGCCATGCATGCGGAGACCAACTTCGACAGCAAGCTGATGTATATCGATGGTTATCCGGATAAAACCACCGGCCTGTACGATGCGTCCAGCTTCCAGGGCGCCTGGGGCGGCTGGAACCGGGGCGAGCGTAAGCAGGATTCCGTGGATGCTTTCGTGCGCGGTGGGTACGACCTGCTGGGACGTCAGCATGAGCTGATGCTGGGAGGCAGCTACAGCCGCCAGCGCAACAATTACGACAACTCTTATCCGGTGAACGATAACTACGGCCTGATGGATGTCGGCAGCATCTACGATTACAACGGTAATCTGGCCGATCCGACCTGGTCTGGCTTCGCGCTTTACCAGCGCGATGTGATCCGCCAGAAGTCGGTCTATGCCGCAACGCGTTTGTCGCTGGCCGACCCGCTTCACCTGATCCTCGGCGCGCGTTACACCGAATGGAGCGCCAAATACAACCTGGAGCGCAAGCCGGACGAAATCCGCGATGCGAAGTTCCATGACGTCACGCCGTACGCCGGGCTGATCTACGATATCGATGATACCTGGTCGATTTATACCAGCTATACGTCTATCTTCCAGCCTTCAGGCCAGCGTGACATCAACAGCAACTTCATCGATCCTACCACGGGCAAAAGTTACGAAGCCGGCGTGAAGGGAGACTGGTTTAACACCCGTCTGACTGCCAGTCTGTCAGTGTTCCGCATTGAGCAGGATAATGTGGCAGTCAATACCGGCGTGACCATTCCTGGCTCCGGCGGCCAGTCAGCCTATAAATCGGTAGACGGAACCGTGAGTAAAGGCGTGGAGTTCGAACTGAACGGTGCATTAACCGATAACTGGCAGCTGACCTTCGGCGGCAGCCGCTATATCGCGGAAGATGAAGACGGCAACGCGGTGAATCCACAGCAGGCACGCACCACGCTGAAGCTGTTTACCCGCTACCAGCTGCCTATGCTGCCAGAATTGACGGTCGGCGGCGGCGCGCGGTGGCAGAACAAAACCTGGTATGACTTTGAAACCCCAGGGCCAAACGGCATCAGCCAGATCACGCAGGATGGTTACACGGTGGTGGATCTGTTCACCCGCTATCAGGTCACAAAGAACTTTGCCATCCAGGGCAACCTGAACAACGTCTTCGACAAAGAGTACTACGACTACCTGGGAACATATGGCGTGTATGGCGCGCCTCGTAACTTCTCCGTGAGCGGAAGTTACAGTTTCTAAGTAGATAGTCTTAAAAGCCACTGTGTTATAGCAGTGGCTTTTTCCTTTCACCAAAGCATTCCTGCCACCTGCTCAACGCAACTTTTCGCCACTTCCTTAACCCTTCAACCTTCTCAGCCGCCTGAATATGGCACTGGTGTTGAGTCCCCGCTGAAATCGGCGAGCCGGAGGCCGGAGGACAAGGGCTGGACGCCATGGATGGCGGCCAGAGGCGAAACGAGACAGGACGTCGAGTCGAGCCGACCGCAGGCAACCGGTCGGGAGGTGAGCGCAGTGCGAAGCACCGATTTCTCGCGGGGCCGCGGGGATTGATAAGGGGGCCGCGGTGGCCCCCTTATCCCGTTCACAGGTCCCGAACGCAGTATATTCTGCGTGTATTGAGGTGAACGGCTCCTTCCACCGAGCTTCGCAGACTGGCATTAGGCCTGCTGGCTCCCTTTTTTATATCTACTCTTCCCCGCCCAGGCTAAGCCAATAAAAAAGGCAGCCATTCGGCTGCCTTAGTCTCCCCGGTCACAACTTAGTGGTTGCGGATGTACTCATCCATTTCGGTTTTCAGGTTATCGGATTTCGTTCCGAAGATCGCCTGAACACCCGAACCTGCAACAACCACGCCTGCTGCGCCCAGTTTTTTCAGACCCGGCTGGTCAACTTTCGCTACGTCAGCAACGCTCACACGCAGACGAGTGATACACGCGTCCAGGTTAGTGATGTTGTCTTTACCGCCGAACGCTGCAATCAGAGCCGGAGCCATCTCGCTGGTCGCGCCTGCTTTGCTGTCTTCCGTTGCATCTTCGCGACCTGGGGTTTTCAGATCCAGCGCTTTGATCAGCACGCGGAAGATGGTGTAGTAAACGAGCGCGTAGCAGATACCCACGATTGGGAACAGCCACAGCTTGCTGCTGTTACCGGACAGAACGATAAAGTCGATCAGGCCGTGAGAGAAGGACGTACCGTCACGCATACCCAGCAGGATACAGATTGGGAACGCCAGACCCGCCAGAATCGCGTGAATGATGTACAGAATCGGCGCAACGAACATGAAGGAGAACTCGATCGGCTCGGTGATACCGGTCAGGAACGAGGTCAGCGCCGCGGAGATCATGATACCGCCCACTTTTGCACGGTTCTCTGGTTTCGCAGAGTGCCAGATAGCAATCGCAGCCGCCGGCAGGCCGTACATTTTGAACAGGAAGCCACCAGACAGTTTACCTGCAGTTGGGTCGCCCGCCATGTAACGTGGGATATCACCGTGGAACACCTGGCCCGCAGCGTTGGTGTATTCACCAATCTGCATCTGGAATGGAACGTTCCAGATGTGGTGCAGACCAAATGGCACCAGGCAACGCTCAATGAAGCCGTAGATACCGAACGCCACAACCGGGTTCTGGTAAGCCGCCCACTGAGAGAAAGTCTGAATAGCAGAACCGATTGGTGGCCAGATGAAGGAGAGGATCACGCCAGTGAAGATCGCGGCCAGACCAGAGATAATCGGAACGAAACGCTTGCCCGCGAAGAAGCCCAGATACTCAGGGAGCTTGATGCGATAGAAGCGGTTAAACATATACGCTGCAATCGCACCGGAAATAATACCGCCGAGCACGCCGGTATCGGCCAGGTGTTTGGCAGCGATCTCTTCTGCAGGTAAATGCAGTACCAGCGGTGCAACCACCGCCATGGTTTTCACCATGATGCCGTAAGCAACAACGGCGGCCAGAGCGGATACACCATCGTTATTGGTGAAGCCCAGCGCAACACCGATAGCGAAGATCAGCGGCATGTTAGCAAAAACAGAACCGCCTGCTTCTGCCATCACGTGGGACACTACGGCTGGCAGCCAGCTGAAGTTTGCAGAACCGACGCCCAGCAGGATACCTGCGATAGGCAGTACGGATACTGGCAGCATCAGCGATTTACCGACCTTTTGCAGGTTAGCAAATGCATTCTTAAACATAATTGAGAGTGCTCCTGAGTATTTGTGCTTTTTTTACGCTTTCACGCATTGGCCCGGGGGGAGTACCGCGCCGTGGACAGGACATCTAAGCGCCCTTTATTTATTACACAGAGTAAAATAATTCCCTCTGAGTTTGTTTGACGGCTATCACGTTTCGGCTTAAGACGGTCAAAAAACTTTCAGTAATTTACAAAAAGCGTTTCTGGATGTGTCTAAAAACACCATCACCGCCCCAAATGAGGCGGTGAACTTTACTCGCTTTGCTTATTAATTACGAGCCTAAAAAAAACAGGTGTATCAGAGAGATTGCAGGCGGGCGGGGTCGATGTGGAACAGGCTGGCAAAGTTTTCCGTCGTGGTGCGAGCCAGTTCATCGATACTGACTCCCTTCAGAACGGCCATGTACTCAGCCACATCTCGCGTCATCGCCGGCTGGTTCTCTTTCCCTCGATGCGGTACCGGGGCCAGATAAGGAGAATCTGTTTCCACCAGGATGCGATCGAGCGGGACATAACGTGCAGCGTCACGCAGTTGCTCAGCATTACGGAACGTCACAATCCCGGAAAACGAAATATAAAATCCTAAATCAAGCAGCTTACCCGCCGTTTCTCTGTCTTCAGTGAAACAGTGTAGTACGCCACCGCAATCCGTCACCTTTTCTTCCCTGAGGATCGCCAGGGTGTCTGCGCGCGCATCACGGGTGTGAACGATAACCGGCTTGTTCAGCTCGCGGCCCACGCGGATATGGTTGCGAAACGAGGCCTGCTGACGGGGTTTAGTTTCAGGCGTGTAAAAATAATCAAGCCCGGTCTCCCCCATCGCGACCACGCCCTCTTCTGCCGCCAGTCGACGTAAATCTTCTACGTCGTACTCTTCATCCTGATTAAGCGGATGAACGCCGCAGGAGAAGACCACGTTATCGCGAACACCGACCAGGTCGCGCATGGCACGATAGCCCGGTAAGGTGGTCGCGACGGCCAGACAAAATTTCACATCGCGGGCGGCGGCTTTAGCCAGCACGTCATCCACGTCTTTATTCAGAGATTGATAATCCAGGCCATCAAGATGGCAGTGTGAGTCGACTAAAAACATAATGTCTCTCTCAGAGATGGGAAACCGGCGGCGTAATGCCGGGTTGCAGGTAGTGTTCAATACGCAGTAACTGGTCGGTCAACAGCAGTTCGCGATTGACGCCAGTGACGGTTAAAAGATGTTCGCGGCTCTGGCAGATATCATGAAGGATAGCCTGCAGCGTAGTGCCTGAAAGACCATTGGCCAGCGTGTTCACCAGTGGCCAGACATCGGGGTTGGTCAGAAGCGTGGCCCCCTGCTGAATTTTCAGCGCGTCCAGCAAAAGCGTCGCCAACCACTGCAGGCGTTCGGCGGCCTGATCGCCATTCAGCGCAGGCAGTAAACTCAGCCAGTCACCGCTGTCTATGGCAGACGCAACGGCACGGCATAGCGCCTCGCGCTGCGACCAGACATCCGGTTGCAACAGGGCCAGTGCCGCTGCGGGCGCGCCACTGCACAAACGCAACGCGGAGAGCATGGCGTCCTGTGACGTTGTCACCTCGCGCTCCAGCCAGGCCAGCGACCAGGCTTCCTGAGGGGCCGCGAGGTGATGAAGACGGCACCGGCTACGTAACGTTGCCAGCAGCCTGCCCGGCTCGCGGCAAGACAGTAAGAACCAGGTTTTTTCCGGCGGCTCTTCCAGGGTTTTGAGCAGAGCGTTGGCCGCCGCCTCGGTGAGGATCGCCGCATCCTTCAGCCAGACCACTTTTGCCCCGCCCAGCCGCGCGTGCTCATACAGTTTTTCGCTGACGTCGCGCACCGCATCAATACCGAGCGTGTTTTTGCCCTTCTCAGGTTCAAGGGTGTAGTAATCAGGATGCGTGCCAGCCTGCATCAGCTGGCAGCCACGACACTGGCCGCAGCTTTTATGCCCTTGCGGCTTTTGACACATCAGAAAGCGGGTAATGGCGTAAATTAGCGCATCATCACCCATACCAGGTAATGCCTGAATCAGTAACGCATGATGCCCCCGCCCTGCCTGATAGCTGCTAATCAGCTGTTCAAAATGCGGGCGCAGCCATGGGTACCATTTCATGCCTGCTGCTCCTGTAGCCAGGTGGTCACCGTTTGTTGGATAGCACGCGTTACGTCGTCCAGAGATTGCGTTGCATCAATGGTACGGATCGTCTTATCCTGCCCGGCCAGTTCAAGATAGCGCGCGCGCGTACGGTTAAAGAAGTCGAAGGACTCTTGCTCAATGCGGTCCAGCTCGCCGCGGGCGCGGGCGCGTTTGAGGCCCACCTCCGGCGTAACGTCGAGATACAGCGTCAGGTCGGGACGGAAATCGCCCAGTACCGCGTCGCGCAGGGTGGTTAACATCGTCTGGTCAATGCCGCGACCGCCGCCCTGATAGGCCTGCGTCGAGAGATCGTGACGATCGCCAATGACCCATTTTCCGTCCGCCAGGGCAGGCTTAATCACCGTCTCCACCAGCTGTACGCGTGCCGCGTAGAACATCAGCACTTCAGCTTTATCATTGATTACCTCGTCGCCCACGGATTTGATGTCCAGCACCAGGCTGCGCAGTTTTTCTGCCAGCTGCGTTCCCCCAGGCTCACGGGTGAAGACGATATCCGCCACACCAAGCGTATTCAGGGTATCAACCACCACGTTACGGGCCGTGGTTTTCCCCGCCCCTTCGAGTCCCTCAATGACAATGTATTTACTGCGCATTTTTTTCCTTAAGTGCCTTCAGATAGTCCTGAACGGAACGATTATGGCTGGCAAGGTTCGTGTTAAAGGTATGACCGCCTTTTCCATCAGCCACAAAATAGAGATACGGCGTTTTGGCCGGATGTGCCGCGGCGCGAAGCGATGCTTCGCCCGGCGTGGCAATCGGGCCTGGCGGCAAACCGCTAATCTGGTAGGTATTATACGCCGTCGGGGTCTCAAGATCTTTTCTGGAAATCTTGCCGGTGTAGCGCTCGCCCATTCCATAGATGACTGTCGGGTCAGTTTGCAGACGCATCCCGATGCGCAGGCGGTTGATAAACACCGAGGCCACTTTGTCGCGCTCAGCCGCTACGGCAGTCTCTTTCTCAATGATCGAGGCCATCGTCACGAACTGGTTTTGATCTTTATAAGGCAGGCCATCAGCTCGGCCGCTCCAGGCCGACTCAACCGCCGCAACCATTTTTTTGTGCGCACGTTTCAGGATCGCCTCGTCGGTCGTCCCTGCCGTGTACATCCAGGTATCCGGCCAGAACCAGCCTTCCACCCATTCAGGATGGACGAATTTCAACACCTCGGCCACCGTCTCATAACGGTCATCTTTCAGCGTGTGCTTGATGTACGGCGCGTCACGCAGCTGTTTGAGATAATCACTCAGGCGCATTCCTTCAACAAAACGCAGCGGGAACTGGGCCTCTTTACCGCTCTCCAGCAGCTGAAGCATCTCCCGCACGGTCATCCCGGGGGTGAAACGATAGGTTCCGGCCTTAAAGTGGGCAAGCTCCGGCTCAACGCGCAGCAGCCACTGGAAAACGCGCGGACGGTTGATAATTTTGTCAGCGTAAAGCTGTTCACCCAGGGCCAGACGACCGGTACCGGCTTTCAGGGTAAAAATCGTCTCGTCTTTAATCAGGATTTTACTGTCCGCCAGCTGGCGAACTTTCCACACTCCCGCGCCGCCAGCGATACCCAGCACAACGATGAGGAGGAGGACAAAGCGCAACATTTTCTTCATGACTTTCTGGTTTGCTCACATAACGGGGCTAAAAACTGAAACAGCTCACGGGACGACCAGCGCTGCCGATCGTAGGCCCGAACGGGCACAACCGGCATCAGGGCGTTACATATAACGACCTCATCGGCGGACAGCAACGCCGCTTCCTTTACGCTGGCTTCGACAACGTTATAGCCGGAGCGTGCCAAAAGCTGTAAACAAAACTGCCGCATAATACCCTTGACGCCCGCCTGTTCCAGTGAAGGCGTGAAGACATCACTGCCCTGCCGCCAGAATAAATTAGCCGCACAGCATTCCGTAATGAACCCTTCGCTGTCAAGGACCAGCGCGTCATCGGCGTCCGTCTGCTCAAGATGAGTACGGATGAGCACCTGTTCAAGACGGTTGAGATGTTTTATCCCTGCCAGCATCGGGTTACGGCCCAGGCGAACGGGGCTGAGCGTCAGCGTAACGCCCTCATGCCGCCAGCGCTCATAATGCGCGGGGTAATCTGACAGGGAGAGGATGCGCGTGGGATGATGGCAGGCAGAACCGCTGTAACCCCGGCCACCGCTGCCGCGGCTGAGGATCACTTTCAGTACACCACTCGGTTTTCCAAAGGCCAACTGGCGCATCTCGCTTTCGAGAATATCCCACTGCGAAAAGGGGATCAGCAGTGTTTCACAGGCACTTTGCAGGCGACGAATATGCGCATCAAGCAGGCTCACAGCGCCGTTAACAATTCGCGCCGTGGTGAAACAACCGTCACCAAACTGCGTCGCCCTGTCGCTTGCGGGCAGCTGATTCTGCTCAAGGCCATTGATTAAAAACATGGTGGCTCCTTATGCATGGAGGCTCAGTCTGGCAGGATGCCTGTCGCCAGACAAGGGGATTTCCCTTAATAAAAAAGGCCCGACAAGCGGACCTTTTTTAGTGCCTTGCGGCAAACAGACTCAGATCTTTTTGAAGATCAGAGAACCGTTGGTGCCCCCGAAGCCGAAGGAATTACACAGGGTATACTCCATACCGCTGACCTGGCGCGCTTCGTGTGGAACGAAGTCCAGATCGCAACCTTCATCCGGGTTATCCAGGTTGATGGTTGGCGGTACGGCCTGGTCGCGCAGCGCAAGGATAGAGTAGATAGACTCTACCGCGCCTGCCGCACCCAAGAGGTGGCCGGTCATGGATTTGGTGGAGCTCACCATCACGCGGCTGGCCGCGTCGCCGAAGATGGACTTAACCGCCTGGGCTTCTGCTTTATCGCCAGCGGGCGTAGACGTCCCGTGGGCGTTCACGTAACCGATCTGTGCAGGGGTAATGCCTGCATCGCGAAGCGCGTTTTCCATCGCCAGCGCAGCACCTGCGCCGTTCTCTGGAGGAGACGTCATGTGGTAAGCATCGCTACTCATACCGAAACCAACGATTTCAGCATAGATTTTCGCGCCACGTTTTTTAGCATGTTCGTACTCTTCCAGCACGATCATGCCAGCACCGTCGCCCAGCACAAAACCATCACGGTCTTTATCCCACGGACGGCTCGCCGCCTGAGGATTATCGTTGCGGGTTGAAAGCGCACGCGCCGCACCAAAGCCGCCTACACCCAGTGGGGTACTGGCTTTTTCTGCACCGCCAGCAACCATCGCATCTGCATCACCGTAAGCGATGATACGTGCGGCCTGGCCGATGTTATGCACGCCGGAGGTACAGGCGGTGGCGATAGAAATGCTTGGACCACGAAGGCCGAACATGATGGTCAGGTGACCTGCCACCATGTTAACAATCGTTGACGGAACGAAGAATGGGCTGATCTTACGTGGGCCACCATTCATCAGCGATGTATGGTTTTCCTCAATCAGGCCAAGACCGCCAATACCGGAGCCGATAGCGGCGCCAATACGGGTTGCGTTCTCTTCCGTAATTTCAAGGCCAGAATCCTGCATGGCCTGAACGCCAGCGACAATTCCATATTGAATGAAGGCATCCATCTTACGCTGTTCTTTGCGCGAGATGATCTCTTCACAGTTAAAATCCTTTACTAAGCCAGCAAATTTCGTTGCGTAGGCGCTAGTATCGAAATGGTCGATTAGGCTGATGCCGCTCTGACCGGCAAGGAGAGCTTTCCAGGTGGACTCTACGGTATTGCCGACAGGAGACAACATGCCAAGTCCGGTCACAACTACACGACGCTTAGACACGTTTGTCCTCCAGGGAGGGATAAAAAAAGAGATTCGTGGGACTAAAAAAGATAAAACTCAGGCGGTCGAATGACCGCCTGGAGATGTTCACTTACGCCTGGTGACCGTTGATGTAATCAATGGCAGCCTGAACGGTGGTGATCTTCTCAGCTTCTTCGTCCGGAATCTCAGTATCAAACTCTTCTTCCAGAGCCATTACCAGCTCAACGGTGTCAAGAGAATCTGCGCCCAGGTCTTCAACGAAGGAAGCGGAGTTCACAACTTCTTCCTGCTTAACGCCCAGCTGTTCGCCGATAATTTTCTTAACGCGTTCTTCGATAGTGCTCATACTCTTAAATTTCCTATCAAAACTCGCTTTCGCGATGGTTTTCGTAGTGTATAAAATGTTGAAAAATTTGCAACTAAATCCCGGCAGGTCTTACCACGATTTTACGTTATTTTGAGGCCATTCGACCTAATAACGCAAATTTTTTTATCGTGGTTAAACCATGTACATCCCGCCATTGACGTGGAGAGTCTCACCAGTGATGTAACTCGCTTCGTCAGAGGCTAAAAATGCAACCGCGCTGGCGATTTCTTTAGGGTCGCCAAGACGACCCGCCGGAACTGCTGCCAGCGTACCCGCACGCTGCTCATCAGTCAGCGCACGCGTCATGTCCGTTTCAATAAAACCCGGAGCAACAACGTTTACAGTAATACCGCGGGACGCGACTTCACGCGCCAGCGATTTACTGAAACCAATCAGACCCGCTTTCGCCGCAGCGTAGTTAGCCTGACCAGCATTTCCCATGGTACCAACCACGGAACCAACAGTGATAATACGACCATGACGCTTCTTCATCATAGCGCGCATTACCGCTTTTGACAGACGGAATACAGATGAAAGATTGGTTTCGATAATATCGTTCCACTCATCATCTTTCATTCGCATCAGCAGGTTGTCGCGAGTGATCCCGGCATTATTTACCAGAATATCCACTTCACCAAATTCTGCGCGAATATTTTCCAGAACAGATTCGATAGATGCAGGTTCGGTCACATTCAGCACCAGACCTTTACCGTTCGCACCCAGATAGTCACTGATGGCCTGAGCGCCATTCTCGCTGGTTGCTGTACCAATCACCTTCGCGCCGCGCGCAACCAGTGTTTCAGCAATAGCGCGCCCGATACCGCGGCTTGCGCCGGTCACGAGAGCGATTTTTCCTTCAAAACTCATGGTATTCCTCTTTTATTGCGAGAGTGCCGCTGACAGTGCGTCCGGCTCGTTAATCGCCGAGGCAGTCAGGGTGTCAACAATACGTTTTGTCAGACCGGTGAGGACCTTACCAGGACCGACTTCATACAGATGCTCAACGCCCTGGGAAGCCATAAACTCAACGGTTTTGGTCCACTGTACGGGGCTATAAAGCTGACGAACCAGCGCGTTACGGATAGCGTCCGGCGCCGTTTCGCATTTCACATCGACGTTGTTCACAACGGAAATCGTCGGTGCGTTAAAGGTGATTTTTTCCAGCTCAACCGCCAGTTTATCGGCAGCAGGCTTCATCAGCGCACAGTGGGACGGCACGCTAACAGGCAGAGGCAGCGCACGTTTTGCGCCCGCCGCTTTGCAGGCGGCACCCGCACGTTCAACCGCTTCTTTATGACCGGCGATAACCACCTGGCCTGGCGAATTGAAGTTCACCGGTGAAACGACCTGACCGTCTGCAGATTCTTCACAGGCTTTCGCAATAGCCGCATCGTCCAGACCGATAATGGCAGACATGCCGCCCGTGCCTTCCGGCACCGCTTCCTGCATGAACTTGCCACGCAGCTCTACCAGACGCACCGCGTCAGCGAACGCGATCACACCGGCGCAGACCAGCGCAGAGTATTCACCCAGGCTATGACCCGCAAGCAGAGCTGGCGCTTTGCCGCCCTGCTGCTGCCATACGCGCCACAGCGCAACGGAAGCCGTCAGCAGCGCTGGCTGAGTTTGCCAGGTTTTGTTCAGCTCTTCGGCCGGGCCCTGTTGGGTCAATGCCCAAAGATCATAACCCAGCGCATCGGAAGCTTCACGAAAAGTCTCTTCAATGACCGGATAGGTCGCTGCCATTTCAGACAACATCCCAACGGCTTGTGAGCCCTGACCCGGGAACACAAAAGCAAATTGCGTCATTTTTTATCCTTATCCTAGAAACGAACCAGCGCGGAACCCCAGGTGAACCCACCACCGAAGGCTTCAAGCAGGACCAGCTGGCCCCGTTTGATTCGTCCATCGCGTACCGCTTCATCAAATGCGCACGGTACCGATGCCGCAGAGGTATTGCCGTGACGATCGAGCGTCACCACAACGTTATCCATCGACATACCCAGCTTTTTCGCGGTCGCACTGATGATGCGCAGATTCGCCTGATGCGGAACCAGCCAGTCGAGCGCGGAGCGTTCAAGATTGTTCGCTTCCAGCGTCTCATCAACAATGTGCGCCAGCTCGGTCACTGCCACCTTGAATACTTCATTACCCGCCATCGTCAGGTAAATGGAGCTATCCGGATTGACGCGATCGGCGTTAGGCAGGGTCAGCAATTCACCGTAGCGACCATCTGCATGCAGATGCGTGGAGATGATACCCGGTTCTTCAGACTGCCCAAGCAGGACTGCGCCTGCGCCGTCGCCAAAAATAATGATCGTGCCGCGATCGGCAGGATCGCAGGTCCGCGCGAGCACGTCTGCACCGATCACCAGCGCATATTTGACGGAGCCGGATTTTACATACTGATCGGCAATACTCAGCGCATAGGTGAAACCTGCGCAGGCGGCCGCCACGTCAAATGCCGGGCAACCTTTAATACCGAGCATGTTCTGCACCTGACACGCTGCGCTTGGGAACGCGTGCGTGGCGGAGGTCGTGGCAACCACGATCAAACCAATCTGCTCTTTATCAATACCCGCCATCTCAATGGCACGCTGTGCTGCTTCAAAGCCCATGGTCGAAACGGTTTCGTCTGGCGCGGCGATACGACGTTCACGGATACCTGTGCGCGTGACAATCCACTCGTCAGACGTATCTACCATTTTTTCGAGATCGGCGTTGGTTCGCACGTTTTGTGGCAGATAGCTGCCGGTACCTAAAATCTTCGTATACATGTACGCTCAGTCACTTTTAGCTAATACAGATCCCAGGCGAGCGGCAATCCGCTGAGGGACTTGTCGCTGCACCGCCTGCACTGCCTGTTCAATCGCGACGGAAAATGCTCGCTGATTAGCCGCACCGTGACTCTTGATCACGATGCCGCGCAATCCTAACAGACAGGCGCCATTATACTGGTCGGGGTTGAGGTGACTGAATCGCCGCGTCAGGCTTTTTTGTAACCAACGCTTTAATAAAATGAGCCACCAGGACCTTTTTTTACCCTCTCCCTGCGATTTCAGCAGGGAAAGAAACATTCTTACAACCCCTTCCATGGTCTTCAGCGTTACGTTCCCGGTGAAGCCATCACACACCAATACATCCGTTTTTCCCGTCAATAACTCATTGGCTTCGAGATAACCAATATAGTTGATGGACGGTACCTGTTTAAGCAATTCTGCGGCATCGCGAATGCTGTCCAGGCCTTTGGTCTCTTCTTCACCAATATTGAGTAACGCCACGCGGGGATTACGGATCCCGACCACGTCTTCTGCCAGCACCGAGCCCATCACGGCAAACTGCGCCAGCATTCTACTATCACAATCAACGTTGGCACCCAAATCCAGTACCACCGTCTTGCCCTTCTGCTGATGCGGTAACACCGTGACCAGCGCCGGGCGCTCAATACCCTCGATAGGTTTGAGCAATAATTTCGCCAGCCCCATCAGCGCGCCGGTATTCCCCGCACTGACGCAGGCCTGCGCTCGACCTTCTTTCACCAGCTCCAGCGCGATGCGCATAGAGCTACCGCGGCTATTGCGGATGGCCTGCGATGGCCGTGCATCACTGGCAATAACTGACTGCGCAGGAATAATCTGCAGACGTGAACGTTGTTCAAAGTCAGCTTTTGCAAGTAATGGCGTGATTGTGTCGGGATTGCCGACTAAAAGAAGTGTGAGTTGCGAATTAGAGTTCAGTGCCTGCAAAGCTGCAGGCACTGTCACGGAAGGGCCAAAATCTCCCCCCATGACATCTAACGCCAGGGTTAGACGTGTCAAGGTATCGTCGCAGCCTGGTTAGGTACATTCCCCGTTTGCACGGGGAAATCCTCACTAAGCCTAATCACGCAAACGCGTGATTACTTAGTGATAACCTTGCGGCCGCGGTAGAAACCGTCAGCGGTGATGTGGTGACGCAGGTGTTTCTCACCAGAAGTCTTGTCTACAGACAGGCTGGTAACTGCAGTCAGCGCGTCATGGGAACGACGCATGCCACGTTTGGAACGGGTTGGTTTATTCTGTTGTACGGCCATGGACCTTACTCCTCAATTACTTACGCTTTAAGCTGGCTAATACGGCAAATGGGTTTGGTTTTTGCGCTTCATCAGGCAGTTCCCCAAAGACCATGTCCGCCTCGGACACTTCACAGTGTTCAGAATCATGCACCGGAACGACTGGCAAGGTGAGGATGATTTCATCTTCAACCAGCGCCAGAAGATCGATTTCACCGAATTCGTTAACCTCAATCGGCTCGTACGCTTCCGGGAGTGCTTCAGCCTGTTCGTCGGAACGCACCGGGCTAAAACAATACGTTGTGTGAACATGCTGTACAAACGGTTTCCCGCAACGCTGGCATTCGAGCGTTACCGTCATCTTTGCATCACCGGTTAAAACGGCAAGGCGCTGGTTGTCGATAGCGAACGACATGGAGCATTCTACATCACTGTCCACACTGACTACGGATTCGGCAATACGCTCTGCCTGATCGGAAGAATAGATTCCTTCATAATCGAGGCGTTTTTGAGCCGTACGAACCGGATCAAGAGTCAGGGGTAATTTTACCTTTTGCATAGGGCGCGCATATTAACTTTGTAACGTCATAGAGTCAAAGAAAAAGGCAACCAGAGCTGCCTTTTGCCAATTATTCGCACACATTGCGGCCTGTAGTTTAAAATGGCTGGCATCGATACGCTATATCTGGTGAAAAAAATATGCCAAATCTCGTTCTCGCATCCACTTCACCCTACCGCCGAATGTTGCTGGAAAAACTGGGGATCCCTTTTGAATGTGCCGCACCGGACGTTGATGAAACACCTCAACCCGGCGAAACGCCACGTCATCTGGTTACCCGTCTGGCTCAGGAGAAGGCCCAGTCGCTAGCCGCAAATTATCCTGCTCATTTGATTATAGGCTCCGATCAGGTTTGTGTACTGGACGGTGAAATCACCGGAAAGCCCCATACCGAAGAAAAAGCCTGCCAGCAGCTGATGCGCGCCCGCGGCACCATTGTGACCTTTTATACGGGGCTTGCTCTCTACAACTCGGCCTCGGGCCACCTGCAAACCGAATGCGAGCCTTTCGACGTGCATTTCCGCCACCTCAGCGAGCAGGAGATTGTGGATTACGTGCGTCGTGAAAGGCCGCTGAACTGCGCGGGAAGCTTTAAAAGTGAAGGACTGGGCATTGCACTGTTCGACAAGCTGGACGGCCGTGACCCCAACACGCTGGTGGGATTACCGCTGATTGCGCTGTGCCAGATGTTAAGGCGCGAAGAGTATAATCCGCTGACGGTGTAACCGTTGCGGCCTGATGCCCTCACCCCGGCCCTCTCCCACAGGGAGAGGGAGAAAAACATGTAGGCCGGGTAAGCGCAGCGCCACCCGGCACGTAATCAACCGCGCAGCACTTTCAGGCAACGTTTTAACTGCTCGTCCAGCGGCGCTTCAATGCGAATAACCTCACCCGTGTTCGGATGGGTAAACTTAAGCGCCGCCGCATGCAGGAACAGACGAGACAGCCCTGTACCGGCCAGCTGCTTATCGAATTCACGATCGCCATAGCGGTCGTCAAACGCGATAGGATGCCCGGCATACTGGGTATGCACGCGGATCTGATGGGTACGGCCTGTGACCGGGCTGCAGCGAACCAGAGTCGCAAACTCATAGCGCTCTTCAACTTTAAAGCGCGTCTCAGACGGCTTGCCTTCCTGGTTCACGCGCACGATGCGCTCGCCGCTTTGCAGAATATTTTTCAGCAGCGGTGCCTGCACCACTTTTACATGCGACTGCCACTGGCCGCGCACCAGCGCCAGATAGTCTTTCTGCATCCCTTTCTCACGCAGTTGTTCGTGCAGAGAACGCAGCGCAGAACGTTTTTTCGCCACTAACAGTACGCCGGACGTGTCGCGGTCAAGGCGGTGCACCAGTTCAAGGAAACGGGCCTCAGGGCGCAGCGCACGCAGTCCTTCAATCACGCCAAAGCTCAGGCCGCTGCCGCCATGCACCGCCGTACCCGACGGTTTATTCAGCACCAGAATATGGTCATCTTCATAGAGGATCACATCGCTTAGCGCGGCCACTTTCTGCAGCTTAGGGGAAACAACCTCTTCTTCACGTTCCGCCACGCGGACCGGCGGGATACGAATTTCATCCCCTGCTTCGAGCTTATACTCTGGCTTCACGCGCTTTTTGTTAACCCGCACCTCGCCCTTACGCAGGATGCGATAAATCATGCTCTTTGGTACACCCTTAAGCTGGGTTCGCAAAAAGTTATCGATACGTTGCCCCGCGTCATCTTCGGCGATAGCAACCATTTTTACGGCTGGAGTCTCTGTTTTCATGGTTGGCGATTCTAAATATCGTCTGGCATTAGCGCCACTCATTTTTCTATGCTTATATTTACTTTTACCCGGCCTGCCCTTCGTTTCGCGCAATCGATTTGGTGGTTATTAAACCAATCACAACATTGAAGTGGAGAAACTGTGAGTAACCGGGTGATAATTGGTAAAAGTCATCTTGCTATAACCCGGCGAGCAATGGAATAATGAAGCCGTTTTCCGTGTTAAATCCAGGTTATAAAAGGATCTCAACGGAATAACCCATTTTGTCTGACCGATCATCCACGCAGCAATGGCGTAAGACGTATTGATCTTTCAGGCAGTTAGCGGGCTGCGGGTTGCAGTACTTCCCGGTATAAGGATTGTTCTCTGGAGAGTTTTACCCAGGCAATTCCCCTGATAATTGCGCTGTGTTTCCGTATGAAATACAGGCAACCGACACTCTGCGCCTCTTAAGCGAGCGACAACCGTGAGGTTGGCGACGTGAATAGACACGAGGCCATCGGTTCATACCCAGGAAAGCGTCACCTTGCCCGCAGCTTAGTCGTCAATGTAAGAATAATGAGTAAGTTTCGATGAAAAGAATGTTAATCAACGCAACTCAGCAAGAAGAGTTGCGTGTCGCCCTCGTGGATGGGCAGCGCCTGTACGATCTGGATATCGAAAGTCCTGGACACGAACAGAAAAAAGCGAACATTTACAAAGGCAAGATCACCCGCATTGAACCCAGCCTTGAAGCTGCATTTGTCGATTACGGTGCTGAGCGTCACGGTTTCCTCCCTCTCAAAGAAATTGCCCGCGAATACTTCCCTGCCAACTACAACTCCCATGGTCGTCCGAACATCAAAGATGTTCTGCGCGAAGGCCAGGAAGTTATCGTTCAGATTGATAAAGAAGAACGTGGCAATAAAGGCGCCGCGCTGACCACCTTTATCAGCCTGGCGGGGAGCTATCTGGTTCTGATGCCAAACAACCCGCGTGCGGGTGGTATCTCTCGCCGCATCGAAGGTGATGACCGTACCGAGCTGAAGGAAGCGCTGGCAAGCCTTGAGCTGCCAGACGGCATGGGACTTATCGTTCGTACCGCAGGCGTGGGCAAATCTGCCGAAGCGCTGCAATGGGACCTGAGCTTCCGTCTTAAGCACTGGGAAGCCATCCAGAAAGCAGCTGAAAGCCGCCCTGCTCCGTTCCTGATCCACCAGGAAAGCAACGTTATCGTGCGTGCCTTCCGTGACTACCTGCGTCAGGACATCGGCGAAATTCTGATTGATAACCCGAAAGTGCTTGAGCTGGCTCGCCAGCACATTGCCGCGCTGGGTCGTCCGGATTTCACCAGCAAAATCAAACTGTACACCGGTGAAATCCCGCTGTTCAGCCATTATCAGATTGAGTCGCAGATTGAGTCTGCCTTCCAGCGTGAAGTGCGACTGCCATCCGGCGGCTCTATCGTTATCGATACCACCGAAGCGCTGACCGCTATCGACATCAACTCCGCACGTGCTACGCGCGGCGGTGATATCGAAGAGACCGCGTTCAACACTAACCTTGAAGCCGCTGATGAAATCGCCCGCCAGCTCCGCCTGCGCGACCTGGGTGGCCTGATCGTTATCGACTTCATCGACATGACCCCGGTTCGTCACCAGCGCGCGGTTGAAAACCGTCTGCGTGAAGCGGTGCGTCAGGACCGTGCGCGTATCCAGATTAGCCATATTTCTCGCTTTGGCCTGCTGGAGATGTCACGCCAGCGCCTCAGCCCGTCGCTGGGTGAATCAAGCCACCACGTCTGCCCGCGCTGTTCCGGTACCGGCACCGTACGTGATAACGAATCCCTGTCTCTCTCCATTCTGCGTCTGATTGAAGAAGAAGCGCTGAAAGAGAACACCCAGGAGGTTCACGCGATTGTTCCCGTGCCAATTGCCTCCTACCTTCTGAACGAAAAACGTGCCGCGGTTAGCGCCATTGAAGCGCGTCAGGGCGGCGTACGTTGCATCATCGTGCCAAACGATCAGATGCAAACCCCGCACTACCACGTCCTGCGCGTTCGCAAAGGTGAAGAGACGTCAACGCTCAGCTACCTGCTGCCTAAGCTGCATGAAGAAGAGATGGCCCTGCCATCCGATGAAGAACCCGCCGAGCGTAAACTGCCTGAGCAGCCTGCGTTAGCCACCTTCATCATGCCGGAAGCGCCGCCGGAAGCCGCAATGGAAAAACCGGCCGCTAAACCTGCTGCGCAAAAAAGCGCGCCAGAAGTGGCGAAAGCCCAGCCGGAACAGCCGGGTCTTCTGAGCCGTATCATCGGTGCGTTGAAGAAAATGTTTGCAGGCGAAGAAGCTCAGCCGGAGCAACCAAAAGAAGCGCCGAAGCAAGCTAAGCCAGAACGTCAGCAGGATCGTCGTAAGCGTCAGAACAACCGCCGCGATCGTAATGACCGCAGTGACCGTAACGAGCGTAACGATCGTAACGAACGCAATGACCGCAACGAGCGTCGTGACAATCGTGCCGATAACAACGAAGGTCGTGAACAACGCGAGGACAACCGTCGCAACCGTCGCGAGAAGCCACAGCAGAACGTGGAAGATCGTGAAATTCGCCAGCCGACAGGTGACGAGTCTGACAAGACTAAACAGCGTGACGAGCAGCAACCTCGCCGTGAGCGCAGCCGTCGTCGTAACGACGAGAAACGCCAGGCGCAGCAGGAAGTTAAAAGCCTGAACCGCGAAGCACCGGTTGAGCAGCAGGAATCCGAGCAGGAAGAACGCACTCAGGTTATGCCGCGTCGCAAGCCACGCCAGCTCTCACAAAAAGTACGTGTTGGTGACGTACAGGCGGAAGAGGCTGTGGTTAGCGCAGTGGAAACCACTGAAATCGAAACCGGTACGCAGCTGGCGAAAGTTGACTTGCCTGCCGTGGTCGACACCAACGTTGAACAGGACGATAACACTGAAGGCCGCGATAACGCTGGTATGCCGCGTCGCTCCCGTCGTTCTCCACGCCATCTGCGTGTGAGCGGCCAGCGTCGTCGTCGCTATCGTGATGAGCGTTACCCAACGCAATCACCGATGCCGCTGACCGTAGCCTGCGCATCGCCGGAAATGGCTTCAGGTAAAGTGTGGATCCGCTATCCGGTTGCTCGTCCGGAGCAGGCTGTTGAAGAACAGGCTGTCACCGAAGAGGTTATCGCACCCGTCGCCACCGTAGAAGACGTTGCGGTGCAAGCGGCTGCCGTTGTCGAACCTCAGGTCGTTGAGCCACAGGAAGTTGAGCCTCAGGTCGTTGAACCACAGGCCGTTGAAACAGCGCCTCAGGCCGTTGACGTTGAAACCACGCACCCTGAAGTGATTGCTGCGCCGGTTGAAGCCGCACCGCAGTTCATTGCTGAAGAAGACGCGGTTGTCGCACAAGACGTCGCGCAAGACGCTGAGCCAGCAGCCACTGTCGAAGAAACCGCTGACGTGGTTGTCGAAACCGTTACTGAAGATGTGGTTCAGGACGTCGAACTTGACGTCGAGCCTGTGCGTGAAGCCGAAACCGTGGAAGAGAAAGCGCCAGAGGTGAAACCCGAGCCGGTTACCGCTGCCGTGACGCCAGCCCACGTTGCCACCGCGCCGATGACGCGTGCTCCTGCACCGGAATATGTGCCGGAAGCGCCGCGCCGCAGCGACTGGGTTCGTCCTGAGTTCCACTTTGATGGGAAAGGTTCTGCCGGTGGTCACAGTGCTACGCACCAGGCGACTGCCCCAGCAACCCGCCCACAGTCAGTTGACTAACGCGCGTTGAAGCGAAAAGCCGACCCTCGGGTCGGCTTTTTTATTGCTATTCTGCAGGCTTTGTCATGCCGGCAATGTCTGGCATAACCTGTCGGATCATCTCCAGAAAACGCCGCAAGCGCGCCGGGTAATAACGAGACCAGGGGTAAACCAGATGAACCGGCAGCGCCGCCGGTTGCCACTCCGGCAGCAGATGCACCAACCGCCCCTCCCTGATATCTTCCTGAACCGTCCAGCTTGAGACAACCGCAACGCCCAGCCCTGTTAATGCGGAATTACGCGCCACGTACAGGCTGTCCGTGCTCAGGCGCGGCGTAATGGCAATGCGCACCGGGCGATCGGATTTACCGTCATACAGCTCTACGTGGCGCTGATAGAAGGTACTGATAGCCACCCACGGAAGATGCTGCAGGTCGTCCGGAGATGAGACCGGCGGAAACTGAGCCAGCAGCGAGGGCGCGGCCACCACGCAGCGCGGCACTTCCGCCAGCAAAACCGAGACCGTGGCAGGATCCACCTCGGCCCCGACACGGATAGCACAGTCGAGGTTGTCCCCTAAAAAGTCGACCGATTTATCATTCAGCAACCATTCGACGGAGAGCTGCGGGTAGCGCTGCAAAAACGTCGTCAGGGGCTTCAGAAGCTGATCCTGACCAAAGGCATGCGGGGCCCGCACGCGCAAAACCCCGACCGGTTCGTCCTCGTTTTGCCCGACCTCATCCTCCAGCGCCAGCCAGCTATCAATCACCCGTCGTGCATGCTGATAGCAGCGTTCGCCGTCGTCGGTGAGCCGGGTCGTATGTGTGGTTCTCACCAGCAGGCGCACGCCCAGCAGCGTCTCAAGAGACTGTAGCCGTCGGCTGACGGTAGCCTGGGTTGTCGAGAGCTGGCGCGCGGCCGCCGAGAGAGACCCCGCTTCGACGATTCGCACAAAGGTGCGCATTAATTCAACCCGGTCTATACGTTCTACCCGCTTCATATTTTTATCTGCCATACGTTCAACGTATAAGCGTTTTACCACCGGGCCGTCTACCGTCGCAAGCCGTGCTGATAAAAAATAGCCGCACACGATGAATGAGGAATAGCTTATGAACACAACGACTGCCCCCCATGCGGTGAATCGCTGGGTAATTTTCATGCTGGCTCTGGGCGCGGGCTTTAGTGTCGCCGCCATTTACTACGCACAACCCTTACTGCCGCTGATCGGCGCGGACCTTCATCTGAGCATTGAGGGAATGGGCCTGGTCCCCACCCTGACCCAGGCGGGCTATGCGCTGGGGATTTTATTCCTGTTGCCCCTGGGCGACCGTCACGATCGCCGGACGTTAATTTTAATCAAAAGCGCAGCCCTGGCCCTTTTCCTGCTGGGCTGTAGCCTGACCGGGCAACTGCATTCCCTGCTGCTCGCCAGCCTGCTGATTGGCATGGCCGCCACTATGGCACAGGATATTGTCCCTGCCGCGGCGATCCTCGCCCCGGAGGGGAAACAGGGTAAAACGGTCGGCACGGTGATGACCGGCCTGCTGCTGGGGATCCTACTCTCCCGGACAGTGAGCGGTGCCGTCGGTGAAGCCTTCGGCTGGCGGGTCATGTACCAGTTGGCTGCCGCAAGCATTGCCTTTGTAGGCATTATGATGTGGGCGGTACTGCCCCGCTTTGCGGTTCACTCCACGCTCGGCTACCCCGCACTGATGCGCTCGATGGCGCACCTGTGGGGCCGCTATCCGGCGCTGCGCCGGGCAGCGATGGCCCAGGGATTCCTGTCGATTGCCTTCAGCGCCTTCTGGTCAACGCTTGCGGTCATGCTGCTCGAACGCTTCCACCTTGGCAGCGCCGTCGCCGGAGGATTTGGGATTGCCGGTGCCGCAGGCGCATTAGCCGCACCGCTGGCAGGCGGACTGGCGGATAAACTCGGGGCCGGAAAAGTCACACAGCTGGGCGCTGCCCTGGTGACCGTGTCATTTGCGCTGATGTTTTTGATGCCTGCCCTTGGGGTTTACGGCCAGCTCATCCTGATTGCCGTTTCTGCCATCGGCTTCGACCTGGGCTTGCAGTCGAGCCTGGTAGCCCATCAGAACCTGGTTTACAGCCTTGAACCGCAGGCGCGCGGACGTCTTAACGCCCTGCTGTTTACGGTGATCTTCATCGGCATGGCGCTTGGCTCAGCGCTGGGGAGTCAGGTCTATACTCTGGCGGGCTGGTCTGGCGTGGTCGCCCTGGCAACGGTGAGCGGAGCCATTGCGCTGGCTATCCGTCTGGTTGAAAGCGCGCGTACAGCCGCTTCGCCGGCGGAAGCGGCATAAAAAAATGCCCAATCCGAATCAGGATTGGGCAGTCAAAACACGCCCAGTTTCAGAACGTGCTCTAATCGGTCAGACTATTATCTGTTCAGCTGGAACAGGGACATGCCCTGCATATCGCTGAACGCTTTATAAGAGGCCTGCAGGGCCGCCTGCTGCATGGTGTACGAGGAGATCGCGGCATTCCAGTCCACATCCACCAGGTCGCTCATCTGCTGCGTTTGCCCCAGCGCGCGGTCATCGCCAAGCGCATCCAGTTTATCCAGTTCCGTCAGCTTGGTCCCCAGATCGGCACGCACGGTCAGCACGTTATCCAGCGCGTTGCTCAGACCACGGTTCGCCTGGTTAATGCTGTCCGTGAGCGCATCCATTTTGGTCTGGTCGCTTTCGGTCGGGGTGTTCAGCGCGTCGATAGCCTTATCCAGAATCTTAAACAGGTTCGTTTCAGGCGTACTGCCATCAGGCTCCGGTTTCGCATTACTGGTAAATTTGTCAAAGACCTCGGAACCGGTATGGCTGATCTGCATATTGCGCGCAGAGTCGACCTGCTGAGAGATGGCCTCAGATCCGCCGCTATAGTCGCCATTGGTCTGATCAAACGGCACGTTGTCGGTCTTATAACCGGCAAAAATATACCGCCCGTTACCGTCGGTGCTGTTCGCCAGGTTCATCAGCTGATCGCGAATACCTTTTAAATCGGTTGCCAGCGACGCCCGGTCATTGTCACTCAACGAACCGTTGCCCGCATAGACAATTTTCTCCTGCGCGGACTGGATCGCCGTGGTGACCTGGCCCAGCACGTTCTCTTCCAGAGAGACTTTTTGCGTGGCAAACGTACGTGCCAGCGCGAACTGGCTGTTCTGTGACTGTGCCTGAGACAGCACAACCGCCTGAGAGGCCGCGATCGGATCGTCGGACGGGCGGTTCACGCGCTTGCCCGAAGACATCTGTTCGCCATAGCCCAGCCAGCGGCTTTGAGAATCGGTGATGCCGCGCATGTTCTGCTCGTACATCATCTGGGTGCTAATACGCATGGATTACCTCGTCGTTAGCGAATATTGATTAACGCATCAAAAAGCGTATTGGCCGTTTGCAGCACCTGGGCATTTGCCAGGTAGTACTGCTGGTAGCGCTGCAGGTTGCCGTACTCTTCGTCAAGGTTGACGCCAGAGATAGACTGCTGCTGGTTGCTCAACTGTGTTGCAACATTGGCTTTGGTCTGGCTGCTGGTTTTCAGCGAGGCCGTCGTGCTGCCCACGGTACTGACCAGCGCCGCATAGGCATCGTTGAAGGTCTTATTGCCGCCCACCACTTTGCTGTTTTGCAGGTCAACCAGCGCCTTACCGTTACGGTTATCGCTTTCGCCGCCGTCGGCCACAGAAGCCATGGCAAGCTTAGATTCATCGCTGATCGCCAGACTCATGTTGACGATGGTGTTCACGACCGGCTTCACGGTAAAGCTGTCTTTGGTTGCAGCAGTGCCGCTGACGTTCACGGTCAGGCCATCAAAGGTCATCTTGCCGCTGGCATCCGGTGTCGCGGTGAAAGAGGTCTTGTCAGAAAGCCGCGTTACCGTCCAGTCCGTGCCGTTGAATTCGAACTTGTAGTCCGTCGCCTGCACCTTTGAACTGTCCGTTACGCTGGCGGTCATCGTTGCGCCTGGTACGGAATTATGGCTGTTGCCAACCACCGCAGGAGACCCCATGTTGAACAGCGCGCCGCCGGCAGCACCGTTAGCATCAAAACCCGCTTCGTGCTGGGTGTTCATCGCGTCCGCAAAGGCCAGCGCCAGCTGGTTGAGGGTGTTACGCGCGTTGTCCAGGTCTTCCGAACGGAACGTTAACAGCCCGCCCAGCGAACCGGTGTTAAGCAATTTTTCAGGAATTTCAACGTTGCCCGCCACGTCATCGACATATGCCACCGTGGTACGCGTAGGATCAGCACTGGATGCGACTGCTGCCAGCTGGTTCGTTTTACTGCCCTGAACCAGGCTGTAACCATTGCCGAACGAAATGTTGTAGGTGCCGCCGTCCTGAACGGAGACTTCCACCCCAACAATTTTGTTCAGCTCGCTGACCAGCTGGTCACGCTGATCGAGCAGATTGTTTGGCGATGCCCCTGCGCCCACGCCGGTCAGACGAGAAATCTGATCGTTGAGGTTCGCGATCTGCTTCGCGTAGTTATTGATCTGATCGACGCTGGTCGAAATCGCGGTGTTGACCTGAGAATCCTGGTCACGCAGGTACTGATCGTTAACCTTGAACTGGTTTACCAGCCCGTCAGCCTTGCCGAGGACCGTCTGGCGAGCAGCCGGATCTTCCGCGTTGCTGACCAGCGTCTGCAGGCTTTTAAAGAAATCCTGCAGCGTGGTGGAAATGGAGTTGGTGGTATCCGAGAGCACATCGTCAATTTTCGACATCTGCTGATAGCGCGTCGTCAGGCCGCTGCTCTGGTTTTGCGCCGCACGCAGCTGGTTAGTGATAAACGAATCGTACTCACGCTGTACGCCGGAGACATACACCCCGTTACCCACCCAGCCACCGCCGGTCAGGGTGCTGTTCGAGGCGCCCAGAATGGTGGTCTGGCGGGTATACCCTGCCACGTTGTAGCTTGAAATATTGTTACTGACGGTATTAAGTGCCGCCTGTGCAGCACTGAGGCCACTCATGGCGCTGTTAATCAAACTGGACATGGGGGTTCCTTTTAGACTTTCAGACACGCGTCCTGATGAAGGTTATCGGCAGCCTCCACCGGGACTTGAGAACTTTCAGAACAGATTTTCGATATCTGTGCTATAGGCCTTGCTGACCTTCTCACCCATCGATTTCAGCTGCTGGATCATGCTGGTGAGCTTGCGCGCGTAGTTCGGATCGGTCGCGTAGCCGGCATTCTGCAACGCCTGTGCCCCCTGCTCTGGCGTGGCGGCCTGAGTCACGGCGGTATAGCGCGGATTTCGGCTCAGCAGGCCCACATAGTCCGACAGGGCTTCAAGGTAGGAGCTGTAGACGCGGAATTTGGCTTTCACCTTCACCGCCGCACCGTTCTCGTACTCGGTGGTGGTGATCTCAGTTGTTGGCCCCTTCCAGCTGGAGGTTGCCTTCACGCCAAAGATGTTAAAGCTCGGCTCGCCATTTTCCTTACGGATCTGCCGCTGCCCCCAGCCGGACTCCAGCGCGGCCTGCGCCAGAATCAGGTGATGAGGCACGCCGCTCTGCTGGCTTGCAAGGCGTGCGGGCAGTGAAAGCTGCGCCAGGAAGTCTTTGCTGTCGCCGGTGAGCGGCTCATCGCTGGTCGGCGTTGGCTTCGGAATTGCCTTGCGCACCATCTGCGTCATGGCCTGATTCTGATAACTGGTCACCGTTTCCAGGTCGAACTTCATCGGCACCTGCGGCGGGTTCTCCGGCTGAATGCCCTGCGCGGCTTCGGTCTGTTTGACAATCATGTCGGCCAGACCGAGTCCTTTTCCGGCCGTCATCTGCTGTGCAATCTGCTGGTCATACATGCTGGTGTACAGTCGCGTTGAATCGCTGCTGAAAAGCCCGTCTTTCGGCAGGGTCTCACGCATGCTTTTCAACATCATCTGCACAAACATCCCTTCGACCTGGCGAGCCACCGGACGGATATTGCCCGCCGGATCTTTCCCGGCGCTGGTTTTCAGCTCGTTAAGCGACTGGGCATCCCAGGCGGCACTGCTCAGCAGTTTGCTATCGGTCAGCATCAGATGATTTCCAGTTTGGCACGCAGACAGCCTGCACTTTGCATCGATTGCAGAATGGACATCAGATCCATCGGCGTCGCGCCGAGCGCATTGAGGGCGCGTACCACGCTGTTGAGGTTGGCACTGGAGCGCACGCTTTGCAGCGAACCGCCGCTCTGGCGGAGATCGATCTGCGTTTGCGGCGTCACCACCGTCTGACCACCGCCAAACGGTGTGTCCGGCTGGCTGACGTTGGCGCTGCGGTTAACCGTGACCGAAAGGTTGCCCTGCGCCACGGCACAGCTGTCCAGTGACACTTCGCGGTTCATGACCACCGACCCGGTGCGCGAGTTGATAATCACTTTTGCATCTTGCACCGGCACGTTGACTTCCATATTCTGGATGTCTGCCAGCATGCGTACCTGGTTGCTGTTGCCCGTCGAGGTGCGGATCTGCACGGTACGGGCATCCAGCGCGGTGGCGCTGCCGTAGCCGCGGCTGCGGTTGATGGTGTCCGCAATCTGCTGCGCCATCGTGAAATCTTCGTTGTTCAGCTGCAGGTTAATGGTGTTGCCGGAGCCAAACTGGGTCGGCAGTTCACGTTCGATGATTGCCCCGTTGGTGATACGCCCGCCGTTAAGCTGGTTAACCTGCACGCTGCTGCCCCCCGCCGATGCACCCGCCCCGCCGACCAGGATGTTCCCCTGTGCCAGCGCATACACCTGGCTGTCGACACCTTTAAGCGGGGTCATCAGCAGCGTACCGCCGCGCAGGCTTTTGGCGTTACCCATCGACGAAACCACGACATCGATGGTCTGCCCCTGGCGCGCAAACGCCGGGAAGGAGGCGGTCACCATTACCGCCGCCACGTTTTTCAGCTGCATGTTGGTGCCAGTCGGCACGGTAATACCGAGCTGGGAGAGCATGTTGTTCAGGCTCTGGGTGGTAAAAGGCGTCTGGGTGGTCTGGTCGCCCGTCCCGTCCAGCCCCACGACCAGGCCATAGCCGATCAGTGAGTTTTCTCGCACGCCCTGTACGCTTGTGAGATCGCGAATGCGGTCGGCGTGGGCGCAGGTCGCGCCCAGAGCCAACACCATGGCGAAGAGGAATTTATACATAGGTCACCTCGCTTACATCGGCGATAAGTTAAGGAAGAAGCGCTGCAGCCAGCCCATGTTTTGCGCTTCGTTGATGTAGCCGTTGCCGACGTACTCAATGCGCGCATCCGCCACCTGAGTGGACGGCACGGTATTGGTGCCACTGATGGTGCGAGGGTTAACCACACCGGAGAAGCGGATGAACTCAGTGCCCTGATTGATCGCGATCTGCTTTTCACCCACTACGTGTAAATTGCCGTTAACCAGAACCTGGTCAACCGTGACCGTCAGCGTACCGCTGAAGGTATTGCTGGCGTTCGCGCCACCTTTACCATTAAAGGTATTGCCGCCAGACGCCTCGACATCGGCACGCGCATTGCCAAACAGGCCCTGCAGATAGCGAGGAACGGTATCGAAGCCAAAATTGGTTTTGCCATCGCGGCTGGCATTGGCAGACGAGCTTTTGCTCGCGCTGACGTTTTCCTGCAGCACAATGGTCAAGGTATCGCCGATATTACGCGGGCGACGGTCTTCAAACAGCGGCTGATAACCGTAGTTAATCGGCTGCGCGGTCTGGAAAATGGAGCCGTTCACAACGGGCGCGGGGCCAGGAACGGGTTGGGCGGTAGTCGCACCCTGCACCAACGGTTTAGACGGGATCCAGGCACACCCGCTGAGGGTGACGGCCAGAACGGTCAGTATTGGATAACGAAACGCCGCGTTTTTTTGCATTGCCTTCATCTTCGAAAAAAGGGCACCGGCGCGGCGTTCACCGCACCGGGCGACCCCTTAGAGTTGCGTCAGTTTTTGCAGCATCTGGTCGGTTGTCGACACTGCTTTACTGTTAATTTCATACGCGCGCTGGACCTGGATCATATTCACCAGCTCTTCCGCAACGTTGACGTTAGAGGTTTCGACATAGCCCTGGTACAGCAGACCCGCGCCGTTGAGGCCTGGCGTACTTTCATTTGGCGTACCGGAGGATTGCGTCTCGGTGTAGAGGTTCTCACCAATGCTTTCCAGACCGGTATCGTTCATGAAGGTGGTCAGGTTGAGCTGCCCAACCTGAACCGGTGCCGCCTGGCCCTGCTGGGTCACGCTCACCACGCCGTCACGGCCAATGGTGATGCTCAGGGCGTTGGCCGGGATGGTAATCGCAGGCTGCACCTGGAAACCGCCCGCCGTGACCAGCTGGCCGTTCTGATCCACCTGGAAGGAGCCGTCGCGGGTATACGCTGAGGTTCCGTCAGGCAGTTGGATCTGGAAGAAACCCTGGCCTTTGATCGCCACATCTTTGCTGTTGTTGGTCTGGGACAGGTTGCCCTGGCTGTGCAGACGCTCGGTGGCAACCGGGCGTACGCCGGTACCAATCTGCAAACCGGACGGCAGCGTCGTTTGCTCAGAAGACTGCGCACCCGGCTGGCGAATGGTTTGGTAAAGCAAATCTTCGAATACCGCGCGCTGACGCTTAAACCCATTGGTGCTGACGTTTGCCAGGTTGTTGGCAATCACGTCCATATTGGTTTGCTGTGCGTCGAGGCCGGTTTTCGCGATCCATAAAGAACTGATCATAGGAAGTCCTGTTAACTCATTGCCAGAAGTTGGTTAGCTTTGTTCGCGTTTTCATCGACGCTGCTGATGATCTTCATCTGCATTTCAAAGCGACGCGCGCTGGCGATCATATCGGTCATGGCTTCGACCGGCTTGACGTTACTGCCTTCCAGCACGCCCGACATGACGCGGATGCTCGGGTCGGCCTGTAGCGTCGCACCGCGCGTCGCCTGGGTCGCCTGGGTCAGACGGAACATCCCGTCATCGCCACGCTGTACTTCCCGTGCGTCGGCTTTAACCAGCTTCAGACGTCCGACGGGCGCAACGGTGTTCGCCGGGTCGCCCGGGTTTAACGCCGAGACCGTCCCGTCTGCCGCGATGGTCAGCTCTGAGCCTTCAGGCACGGTCAGCGGACCGGCTTCGCCCATGACCGGATGCCCCTGAATGGTCAACTGCCCGGTCGCGCTCACCTGGATATTACCGTTGCGGGTATACCCTTCGCTGCCGTCTGCCGTCTGCACGGCCAGCCAGCCATCCTGCTGCAGCGCCACGTCGAGCGGACGCGAGGTGTAGTCCATCTGGCCTGGCGTCATATCCGCACCGGGCGTGGAGGCTGTAACCAGCGTACGCGTCGGCAGAGAAAGCCCTTCTACCGGCACCGCGCGCAGCGCATTCAGCTGCGCACGAAAGCCGGGCGTGGAGGCGTTGGCCAGGTTGCTGGCGGTAACGGCCTGCTGATTGAGCGTCTGGCTTGCCGCGCCCATCGCCGTATATATTGCGTGATCCATTGCGCGTTCCTGTTAGCCGCTTAACGCAGGTTAACCAGCGTGTTGAGGATCTGATCCTGGGTTTTGATGGTCTGCGCGTTCGACTGGTAGTTACGTTGCGCGACGATCATGTTCACCAGCTCTTTACTCAGATCCACGTTCGAGGCTTCCAGCGCGCCGTTCGTCAGCGTACCGAAGTTACCGGAACCTGCCGTACCCAGCAGCGCCACGCCGGAAGACTGCGTTGCAGACCAGACGTTGTCCCCTTCTGACTTCAGCCCTTCGTTGTTGGCGAAGTTTGCCAGCACGATCTGACCCAGAACCTGAGTCTGTTCGTTGGAGTAGTTACCCACCACGGAGCCGTCATCGTTAATCTGGTAGCTCACCAGATCGCCCGGCTTATAGCCGTTCTGGTTGGTCGCCACGATGTTGTTTGCACCGGTGTTTTGCTGCATGGAGTTAGCGAAGCTCATCGCGAACGTGGCCGGGGTTGCGCCGGGCACTGTCGCCGTGGTGATATTCACGTTGTCGCCGCCGGTCAGTACGCCGCTGGCGTTAAAGGTCAGCGTGGTCGCCAGAGAGACCGGGCTACCCGCCACGCTTCCGTCCTGGGCATACACTTTCCAGGAGTTAGCCGGCGTCGCGTCTTTGACGTAATACAGGTTCATGTTGTGCGCATTACCCTGGCTGTCAAAAACAGTGACGGTCCCTTTTTTGTTATAGGTATCCGGGTTAGTCGCATCGAAGGCTTTGGTTGGCGCCGTATCGGTGGAGTTGAGGTTGATCTGCTGGGACGCCGTGGTGGTGGACTTCGCCGCCATCAGCGTGGTCGGAATGCTGATCGCCTGCGGGTTCGCACCGGTCTGCACGGTTGGTGGTGTACCCGCCACCGGGTAGCCGGTCAGCTGCAGGCCCTGCATGTTCACCAGATTACGGTTTTCATCCAGTTTGAACTGGCCGTTACGGCTATAGAAGACAGAACCGTTTGCATCCACCATGCGGAAGAAACCGTTCTGGCTGATCGCCACGTCCAGACCGCGACCGGTATTGGTGGTGGTGCCGTCGGTGAAGTCCTGAGTGATGCCAGCAACTTTCACACCCAGGCCGACTTTGGAACCGGCAAACATGTCGGCGAATGAGGCGGAGCCGGATTTAAAACCATAGGTCGCGGAGTTGGCGATGTTGTTGCCAATGACGTCCAGGTTGGTGGCCGCAGCATTCAGGCCGCTGACCGCTTGAGAAAAGGCCATGACTTACTCCTGATAAGTGTTAAGGCTTAGATAATCTGCCGAACTTCGTCGAGCGTGGTGGTACCCGAGGTACCCAAATCCAGTTTGTTGCCGTCGCTACCTCTGATCACGCCCTGAACCAGCGCGAACTGCAGCGGCTGGGCGACCAACTGGGTGGTTCCGTTGCTGGCGCTGATCGCGACCTTATACGAACCGTTTGGTGCCGTGGTGCCGTCCGTCATGCTGCCATCCCAGGTGAAGGTATGGACGCCCGCTTTCAGTTCACCAATATCAATGGTGCGAACCACCGCGCCGTTGGCATCGGTGATGGTCGCCGTCACTTTGTCCGCCGGCTGCTGGAGTTCAACCCCAAACGGCGTGGTGGACGTGGTGGTGTTGCCATCGGTTGTGGAGCTGCCCGCGAGGATCGTCGTGCCCGGGATCATCACCCCGTGGCCAATCAGGTTTGCCGCCTGCAGCGACTGGCTGCTGTCGATTTGCCCGGAGACCGAGCCAAGCGTGGTATTGAGCTTTTCAATGCCGCTAACGGTGCTGATCTGCGCAAGCTGCGTGGTCAGTTCGTTGTTCTGCATTGGGTTGGTCGGGTCCTGGTTTTTCAGCTGGGCCACCAGCAGCGTCAGAAAGCTGCTTTGCAGATCGCTGGCGTTGCTTCCCGTCAGGGAGCTGGAGCCCGTGGCACTGCTGGTGCCGCCGACACCCGAGTTTGTCGGGTCATTCACATTTACGGCAATGGACATTCGTGTCTCCTTTACTGGCCGAGAGTGAGTGTTTTGAGCATCATGCTCTTCACGGTATTAAGCACTTCGACGTTTGCCTGATAGCTGCGCGAGGCGGACATGGAGTTCACCATTTCACCCACGACGTCCACGTTCGGCATTTTCACGTACCCGTTGGCGTCCGCGAGCGGATTACCCGGCTCATACACCAGCTTGTCCGGTGCCTGGCTCTCCACCACATCAGAAACTTTCACGCCGCCCGTCGCCGCGCCCGGTGCAGCATCCACCTGAAAGACCACCTGTTTCGCACGATAAGGCTGTCCGTCAGGACCGGCCACGCTGTCGGCGTTCGCCAGGTTACTGGCCGCGACGTTAAGGCGTTTGGACTGCGCCGTTAGCGCCGATCCGGCGATATCAAAAATGTTCAGCAAGGCCATTTATCAGTTGCCCCCCTGCAGGACGTTCATCATGCCTTTGATCTGCCCGCCGAGGACGGTGAGGCCCATCTGGTACTTCAGGCTGTTGTCGGCAAACTGTGTGCGCTCCCGGTCCATGTCGACGGTGTTACCGTCAAGCGAGGGCTGATCGGGAATGCGGTAAAGTAAATCGGCTGTCGGTGCGGTCATTGCCTGAGCGGGAATGTGGCGTGAGGATGTCATGGCAAGTGCCACACCCGTTCCTTCGGCACGTCCACGCTCCATCACTTTTTTAAGCTCACTGGAAAAATCAATATCGCGCGCCTGGTACCCTGGGGTATCGGCGTTGGCAATATTGGCGGCTAAGATTTCCTGCCGCTGGGCGCGTAAATTGAGCGCTTCCTGCTGAAAACGTAGCGCGGCATCGAGTTTATCGAGCATGTCTCCTCCGCTGATGGGAAAATTTCAGTTCACAGCTTAAATCTCAACCCGTCACCCCTATCGAAGGAATAAGCGCAAAATGCGTCGCTATTTATTGCGTTGATGGAAATCCACTGCGGGTAAAATCCTTCAAACTCTGGACACGGTGGAACTTGCGATGCGGACGTTAACGAAAGGCCTGGCGGCAACCTTACTGTTTTTAAGCCCACTGGCGCAGGCAGAAGATTTGCAGGCACAGCTCAACGCTTATTTTGCCCAGCAGCTGGCCGGCTTTAGCGATGAAGTGACCGTCAGCGTACGCACGCCGCCCAACCTTCTGCCGTCCTGCGAAGCACCCTCTTTCAGCGTGACCGGCAGCGCAAAGCTGTGGGGCAATGTGAACGTGCAGGCCCGCTGTCCGAATGAAAAACGCTATTTGCAGGTTGCGGTACAGGCGACGGGGAATTATGTTGTCGCCGCTCAGCCGATTGTTCGGGGAAGCCAGCTGCAGGCCAGCAGCGTGACGTTAAAACGCGGCCGTCTTGACCAGTTGCCTCCGCGAACGATGCTGGATATTAACCAGGCGCAGGATGCCGTAAGTCTGCGGGACGTTGCCCCAGGCCAGCCAATCCAGCTCTCGATGATCCGTCAGGCGTGGCGGGTGAAGGCGGGTCAGCAGGTGATGGTTGTGGCTAACGGCGACGGCTTTAGCATCAACAGTGAAGGCAAGGCATTAAACAATGCGGCCGTGGCGCAAAATGCCCGGGTAAGAATGTCCTCGGGCCAGGTGGTCAGTGGAACCGTCGGTTCTGATGGGAATATTCTGATTAACCTATAATCTTTTAAAGATTTCGCGGCGACTGCCGATAAATAATCAACAAATGATGATGTCAGGCGCAAACGCCGCGAACCCTCGATGAGGACACCACTATGAGCATTGATCGTACATCAGCCCTGAAGCCGGTTAGCACTGTACAGCCTCGCGAAACGAATGACGCTACGCCACAGAAAGCGCGTCTGGAAAAACCGTCCACGGCCCACAGCACCAGCGTGACCCTCAGCGACGCTCAGGCCAAACTGATGCAGCCCGGCAGCAACGATATCAACATGGAACGTGTTGAAGCGTTGAAAACGGCGATCCGTAACGGCGAACTGAAAATGGACACCAGCAAAATTGCTGATGCGCTGATTCAGGATGCACAGAGTTTCCTGCAGAGTAACTAACCGTATGAGTCGACTGTCAGAAATACTGGATCAAATGACGGTTGTCCTGAATGACCTGAAAACGGTTATGGACGCAGAACAGCAGCACCTGTCTTCCGGACAGGTCAACGGCAGTGCGTTACAACGCATTACCGAAGATAAAAGTTCGCTGCTGGCGACGCTGGACTATCTCGAGCAGCAACGTCGTGCAGAGCAAGATCCTCAGCGCAGCGCCAACGATGAGATCCTTGAGCGCTGGCAGACCATTACTGAAAAGACCCAGCACCTTCGCGATCTCAACCAGCACAACGGCTGGCTGCTGGAAGGGCAGATTATTCGTAATCAGCAGGCGCTTGAGGTTTTAAAACCGCATAAAGAGACGGGTCTGTATGGTGCAGATGGTCAGGCATCCAGCGCGCGCGTAACGGGCGGGAAAAAGATTTCGATTTGACGCATTAGCGCCACATCATCTAATGGGGAGCACCTTTCGGTGAACTCCCCTTTTTGCGTTTATACCGTGCGGCGGGCGAACTCTTTGACTTTGAATCCCAGCACCGCAAGCGTTGCGAAGTAAGCCACTACGCCGACTGCCACGACGGCCATCAAGCGCATGAGACGCAATGGCATGGTCCCCTGCGACCACTCAGGCATCACATACAGCATGCCGATCAACGCCGCCGCCATCACCAGCACCGCAATGACCAGACGAATCAGGAAGCGCATCCAGCCGGGCTGCGGGGTGAAGATATCCTGCTTACGCAGCTGCCAGTAGAGCAGGCCGGCGTTCAGACAGGCCGCCAGACCAATCGACAGCGACAGCCCGGCATGCTTCAGCGGGCCAATGAAGGCCAGGTTCATCAGCTGGGTCATAATCAGCGTCACGATGGCAATTTTCACCGGCGTTTTGATGTCCTGACGTGAATAGAACCCCGGCGCCAGAACTTTCACCACAATCAGCCCCATCAGGCCGACCGAGTAGGCCACCAGCGCCCGCTGGGTCATGGCGGCGTCAAACGCGGTAAACTTGCCGTACTGGAACAGCGACACGGTGAGCGGTTTCGCCAGAATGCCGAGCGCCACCGCGCTTGGCAGCGCCAGCAGGAAGCAAAGACGCAGGCCCCAGTCCATTAAACGGCAATATTCATCATGGTTGCCGCTGGCAAAACTTTTCGACAGCGACGGCAACAGGATGGTCCCCAACGCCACGCCCAGGACTCCAGACGGGAACTCCATCAGACGGTCTGCGTAGTACATCCACGAAACCGAGCCGGAGACCAGGAAAGAGGCGAAAATGGTGTTGATGATAAGGGAGATCTGGCTGACGGAAACGCCGAGAATCGCCGGCCCCATCTGCTTGATCACCCGCATCGCTCCGGCATCCTTGAAACTGACGCGCGGCAGGACCAGCATGCCAATCTTTTTAAGATGCGGAAGCTGGTAGGCAAGCTGAAGCACGCCGCCTACGGTCACGGCCCATGCCAGCGCCAGCACTGGCGGGTTGAAGTGCGGCGCCGCGAACAGAGCAAACCCGATCATGCTGACGTTGAGGAACGTCGGCGCAAACGCCGGAACGGAAAACCGGTTCCAGGTGTTAAGGATGGCCCCCACCAGCGAGGCGAGCGAGATCAGCAGGATATAAGGAAAGGTAATGCGCAGCAGTTGGCTGGTCAGGGCGAATTTATCGGCCGTATCGGCAAAACCGGGGGCAGTTACCATGATCACCCACGGTGCCGCCAGCATCCCAACAACCGTAACCACGGCGAGCGCCAGCGTTAACAGGCCCGAGACGTAGGCCACGAAGACGCGCGTGGCATCTTCGCCCTGCTTGCTTTTGTATTCCGCAAGGATTGGCACGAACGCCTGCGAGAAAGCCCCTTCTGCAAAAATACGGCGCAGCAGGTTCGGTAACTTGAATGCGACGAAAAAGGCGTCAGTTGCCATCCCTGCGCCAAAAACCCGTGCCACAATGGCATCGCGTGCAAAGCCCAGCACGCGAGAAAACATGGTCATCGAGCTGACTGCCGCCAGCGATTTTAATAAGTTCATTAACGTGAATTTCCACAACCATACGGCAAAACGCCTGCAGTGCAGGCGTTGATGAAGCGAGTAGTCTACCCGGATTTAAGGGAATTACTATCGGCAGATGTTACAGACAATTATTCACTCATGGCGTCACGCCAGAGCTTTTCCACGATACGCTGCGCCATGATGGCCTGCTCGCCCGACGTTTCCGGAACCGTCTGATTTTGCACGCAGGTAATGAAGTGGCGCGCGCAACCGGCAAACCCGCGCTGCTCCAGCGTACTTTGCCAGCCGGGAACAGGCAGCGTCACCACGCCGCTGCCCTTCTCTTCACGCCATTCGCGCATGTCGGTAATGTCATACAGCGCCCCATCGGCCACGGCCTGAATGGATTCGCGCTGACTGCCGGCGCGGCGATGCATGCTGGTCGTCACCTGCAGATGCTCCGCGGCGAAATGATGCTCGGCATAAAGCATGTGCCCCTGGTCGTTCGTCAGCAGGGTCCCGCTTTTCAGCTGCACGTTACCGTTCGTCAGCCACAGCGCGGTGTCCACCACATGAAGATAATCGTCCAGCAGGGTAAAACGCAGATCCTGAGGCCCAACGCTGTCGGTTCGGTGCTTGTCCATACGTAATGATGCGAGCGTGCCGGGCTGCGCTTTCAGTTGCTGATAGAGCGGTGCGAACCGGCGATTGAAACCGACCATCAGCGTCAGGTTTTTGCGTGCCGCCAGTTCAATCAGGCGTTCGGCATCCTGAAGGTTTTCGGCCAGCGGTTTATCGACACAGACGTGAACGCCGGCGTTGAGCAGCTCGCTGACCACCTGATAGTGGCTTGCTGTCGAGGTATGCACAAACACCGCATCGCACTCGCGAGCCAGATCCTGCAGAGAGCTCGCACAGGGCATTCGCCAGGTTTCGCAGATACGCTCGGCTTTCTCACGCGTGGGCGACCACGCTCCCTGCAGCGTCCAGTCCGCCGCCACGCTCAGTACCGGCAGCCAGGCCTTCTGGGCTATACCGCCAAGCCCTACTACCCCTACACGTAATTTTGCCACCGTTAATCCCCCAAATGTGCCAGCAGTGCATCCAGACGCTGTTTCAGCCCGGCAACCTCGTCTTCCAGCACCGCCACTCGCGCCGCCAGGCCGTTATCCGCCGCTGCCAGGTCAGGCTCTGCCGCTGCCGTATCCACCTCTCCGCTAAACAGGTGCATATAGCGGCTTTCACGCTTGCCCGGCTCACGCGGCAGGCGTACCACGTATGGCCCGTCTTCACGTGAGGCCAGCCCTTCGAGCGTCTGCTCAACCTCCTGCATATCGCGGAACTCATGCATCCGCGCTGCGCGCGTGCGCAGTTCCCCAGGCGTTTGCGCTCCGCGCAGCAACAGCGTGGTAATCACCGCCACTTCTGCCGCGCTCAGTTTCAAATCGCCAAATTCTGAGTTGCAAAAGCGCTGCTCATATTTGGTCACGCGGTTGCCGAAACCACTCACCGTTCGCAGGTAGTGGCGCTTGACCAGCGCATCCAGGCAATCCTGCACCTCATGTTCCCCGAGATTCATCACCGGTTCACGGTTGGTCTTCTGATTGCAGGCCATGGTCACGGCATTGACCGACAGCGGATACTGTTCCGGGGTGGTAACCTGTTTTTCCAGCAAGCATCCAATGACGCGCGCTTCGGCACCGTTCAACTGATATTTCATCTTTTCTCCTTAACGACCCGCCGTCCAGTCCTGAGCCGTGAGCGCCGTCAGGACGTGATCCTGCCACTCTCCGTCGATCAACAAATAGTCTTTGGCGTACCCTTCTTTTTCAAACCCTAACCGCGCCAGCAGGCTACCGCTGCGCTGATTGTGGGGCATGTAGTTCGCCATAATGCGATGGATATGCTGCGTGCGCTGCATATACCGGATTGCCGCCGTTAACGCTTCGTACATCAGTCCCTGCCCCTGCCATTTCTGGCCGATGGAGTAGCCGAGATAGCAGGCGTGAAACGACCCGCGCACCACGTTAGAGAAGTTGGCGATGCCGATAATCTCTTTTTCATCAGGATCCAGCAGCGCGAAATAAAATGCGCTCCCCTGCTTGTGAAATTCCGCGATCATACTGAGCCGCGCCTGCCAGCCGGAAGGGTAGCAATGGCTTTCATCCCGAACGGGTTCCCAGGGTTTTAAAAACTGGCGATTCTCGGCGTAATAATCCGCCAGACGCCAGGCATCACGCTCGTGCACCAGACGAACAACCAGCCTGTCCGTTGTCAGACGCACTTTTGGCACGTTACTGCGATAGCCAAACATCGATACCACTCCTTCCCGTCGCTTCTGCTCTACCTGTTAGCTTTACTATACCTGCGGCAGTGCCGTCTGTGAAAACAGTGACATACCATTTTCACCTCTTTTCACAACTTTCGATGAGAACTCTCTATCAAAGCACCTTTTTGATAAAAAAATATTGTCACGCCCGGGGGTGGGAAAACACGCGGCGACACCGCAGAATGTTAGCGTGCTCACCTTCTTATTTTCCCTGGAGGGAAAATGTCCCGCGTATCACAGGCCAGGAGCCTGGGTAAATATTTCCTGCTCGTCGATAACATGCTGGTCGTGCTCGGCTTTTTTGTCGTGTTTCCCCTGATATCGATCCGTTTTGTCGATCAAATGGGCTGGGCGGCATTAATGGTCGGTATTGCGTTGGGATTACGCCAGCTTGTTCAGCAAGGGTTAGGCGTGTTTGGCGGTGCTATCGCCGACCGCTTTGGCGCAAAACCGATGATCGTCACCGGCATGCTGCTACGCGCGGCAGGCTTTGCCACGATGGCCATCGCCCATGAGCCGTGGGTGCTGTGGTTCTCCTGCTTCCTGTCCGGCATTGGCGGCACGTTGTTCGACCCGCCGCGTACCGCGCTGGTGGTGAAGTTAATTCGTCCGCAGCACCGGGGGCGTTTCTTCTCCATTCTGATGATGCAGGACAGCGCCGGCGCGGTTGTGGGTGCGCTGCTGGGAAGTTGGTTGTTGCAGTATGACTTCCGTCTGGTCTGCGCGACCGGTGCCGTGCTCTTTATCCTGTGTGCGCTGTTTAACGGGCTGTATCTGCCCACGTGGAAACTGTCGACGGTGAAAGCGCCGGTGCGCGAAGGGCTTGGGCGCGTGCTGAGCGATAAGCGTTTTGTGACCTATGTATTAACCCTGACCGGTTACTACATGCTGGCGGTTCAGGTGATGCTGATGCTACCGATCATGGTGAATGACATCGCCGGTACGCCGACCGCGGTCAAATGGATGTACGCCATTGAAGCCTGCCTGTCGCTCACGCTGCTCTATCCGATTGCCCGCTGGAGTGAACGGCGCTTTCGTCTTGAGCACCGCCTGATGGCGGGTCTGCTGATCATGACGCTGAGCATGATGCCCATCGGTTTAGTGAGCTCGCTTCAGCAGCTGTTTACGCTTATCTGCACGTTCTACATCGGCTCTGTTATCGCCGAACCGGCCCGTGAAACCCTGAGCGCCTCGCTGGCGGATGCACGGGCACGCGGCAGCTATATGGGGTTCAGCCGTCTGGGCCTGGCGCTGGGTGGCGCGCTGGGCTATGCGGGCGGTGGCTGGCTGTTCGATGCGGGCAAAGCGATGAGCCAGCCGGAACTGCCCTGGGTCATGCTCGGCGTGGTGGGGTTGATCACCTTCATTGCCCTGTGGTGGCAGTTCAGCCAGAAGCGCAGCGCAAGCGGCATGCTCGAGCCTGGCGCGTAATACCTCACGTCGGCGGGAGGCCCCTCCCGCCGCGCTTATCAGTTTTTTCTGCTGGTTTCTGCCATTTCACACTGACATACTGACGCCACAGGACAGAAGCGCCGATTTTTCGTTGAGGAACACTATGAAGAAAATTGTTATTGCCGCTGCGTTGATTGTCAGTGGTCTGCTGGTAGGCTGCAATCAGCTTACCCAATACACCGTCAGTGAGCAGGAAATCAATCAGGCGCTGGAAAAACATAACAACTTCTCCAAAGACATTGGTGTGCCGGGCCTCGCCGATGCACACATCGTCCTCAGCAATCTCGTCAGCCAGATCGGACGTGAAGAGCCGAATAAAGTCACCCTTTCCGGGGACGCTAATCTGGACATGACCTCCCTCTTTGGTAATCAGAAAGCCAATATCAAACTCAAACTGAAGGCGCTGCCGGTCTTTAATAAAGAGAAAGGGGCGATTTTCCTCCAGGAGATGGAAGTGGTCGATGCGGTTGTCTCACCGGATAAGATGAAGCCGGTGCTGCAGACGCTCATGCCGTATCTGAATCAGTCGCTGCGCAACTACTTCAACCAGCAGCCGGCCTACGTTCTCAGCGAGGACAAGAGCAAGGGCGAGTCGCTTGCTAAAAAGTATGCCAAGGGCATTGAGGTAAAACCCGGCGAAATTATTATTCCTTTCACCGATTAACATCAGGGCGCTCAGGCGCCCTTTTTTTTACGGAAAAGTGTGCAAACGAAAACGTTTCCGCTTATGATTTGTGTCCGGCAAAAACAGCCCTCTTATGACTGATTCTTTTCAAGCCGGAGCTTCCATGACTGCACAATCCCAGGTTCTTAAAATCCGCCGCCCTGACGACTGGCATATCCATCTGCGTGATGGCGATATGCTCAAAACCGTCGTGCCGTATACCAGCGAAATTTATGGCCGCGCGATTGTCATGCCAAACCTGGTTCCGCCCGTTACCACCGTCGATGCAGCCATCGCCTATCGCCAGCGCATTCTGGATGCGGTCCCGGCAGGACATGATTTCACGCCATTAATGACCTGCTATCTTACGGATTCTCTCGATCCGAACGAAGTGGAGCGCGGGTTTAACGAAGGGGTGTTCACGGCCGCTAAACTTTACCCGGCGAATGCCACTACCAACTCCAGCCACGGCGTGACCAGCATTGATGCCATCATGCCGGTGCTGGAACGCATGCAGAAGCTGGGCATGCCGCTGCTGGTGCACGGTGAAGTGACCCATGCGGATATCGATATTTTCGACCGCGAAGCCCGGTTTATCGAGACGGTGATGGAGCCGCTGCGCCAGCGCCTGCCCGCGCTGAAAGTGGTGTTTGAGCATATCACCACCAAAGATGCGGCAGAGTATGTCCGTGACGGCAATGAGCTGATTGCCGCCACCATCACGCCTCAGCATCTGATGTTCAACCGCAACCACATGCTGGTCGGTGGCGTACGCCCTCATCTCTATTGCCTGCCGATCCTCAAGCGCAACATCCACCAGCAGGCGCTGCGTGAGCTGGTTGCCAGCGGGTTCTCCCGCGCATTCCTCGGCACCGACTCCGCGCCGCATGCCCGCCACCGTAAAGAGGCAAGCTGCGGCTGCGCAGGCTGTTTTAACGCCCCTACCGCCCTGGCGAGCTATGCCACCGTATTCGAAGAGATGAATGCCCTTGAGCATTTCGAGGCGTTCTGCTCCCTGAACGGCCCCCGTTTCTACGGCCTGCCGGTCAATGAGACCTTAATTGAGCTGGAACGCAAAGCGAGCCAGGTAGAAGAGGCGATCGCGCTTACGGATGACACGCTGATCCCGTTCCTCGCGGGTGAAACCGTGCAGTGGACCGTCAAACGCTAAAAAACCCCGCCCCCGTGTTGTCAAAACACTAATATACCTGTATAAATGCACAGTATATTACACAGGGGGCATTTATGCGTATTGAAGTCACCATTGCCAAAACTACCGTTCTGCCTGCCGGCGCGCTTGATGCACTGGCAGGCGAGCTATCCCGCCGTATTGACGAAAATTTTCCTGATAATGAGAATCCCGTAACGGTGCGTTATGCGACCGCGAACAACCTGTCGGTTATCGGTGGCGCTAAAGAAGATAAAGAGCGTATCAGTGAAATTTTGCAGGAAACCTGGGAAAGCGCTGACGACTGGTTTATCACCGATTAACACTTGCTCCCTCATTGTGTTTTTTTGCCGGGTCGCCCCGGCTTTTTTTCATCTCAATTATGTTTAGTTCAGATTATTTCAGCATCTTCTTAAAAAATCGTGAACAAGATGGCGTTTTATTGCTCGAACAATCCTAAAATGCAGAAAAATGTGTTGCTACCTATTTATTTTTCCCATAAGAACCCTTATCTATTGATATACTGAAGATGCTTTCAGAAAAACATGCATTGAACCTCAAAGCCGTTGTCTTCTAACACGCATTTAGGGGGTTATAATGGAAAAGAATAGTGAAGTCATCCAGACCCATCCGCTTGTCGGCTGGGATATCAGCACCGTAGACAGCTACGACGCGCTGATGCTGCGTTTGCACTACCAGACCCCAAGTCAACTCAACCGTGAAGAAGCGGAAGTTGGACAGACGCTGTGGCTTACAACAGACGTCGCCCGTCAGTTTATTTCTATTTTAGAGGCAGGTATTGCCAAAATAGAATCTGGCGACTACCAGGAAAATGAGTATAAACGACATTAATTTTATGCCCACTTTTCACTCAACAGGCACCCTCGGGGTGCCTTATTTATTTCTCCCTTGTATAACCTGCCGATGTTAATTACTCTGCTAACAAAGCGTTAGTTAACGGGATGACCATGAAATACGACCTGATCATTATTGGTAGCGGCTCCGTTGGATCGGCCGCAGGTTATTACGCCACGCAGGCAGGCCTGAAGGTGCTGATGATTGATGCCCACCTTCCCCCGCATTCAGAAGGTAGCCATCATGGCGATACCCGCCTTATCCGTCATGCCTACGGCGAAGGCGAGCGCTATGTGCCGCTGGTTCTGCGTGCCCAGACGCTGTGGGACGAACTGGCGAAGCAGACGGAAGAGCGCATTTTTGAGCGCACCGGCGTCGTGAACCTGGGCCCGGCCCACTCTGCGTTTCTCGCCTCGGTGGAACAGAGCGCGAAAGCCTTTAACCTTGAGGTTGAGCGTCTGGATGCGCAGGGCGTGATGAGCCGCTGGCCGGAAATCACCGTGCCGGATGACTATATCGGGCTTTATGAAGCGCACTCCGGCGTCCTGCATTGTGAAACCGCCATCAAGACCTGGATCGACCTGGCCGCAAAAGCAGGCTGTGGGCAACTGTTTAACTGCCCGGTAACCGGTATTGCCCATCATGCTGATGGCGTGACCGTGACGACACCTGAAGGCGACTACGACGGCGCGCGCCTGCTTGTCAGCGCAGGGACGTGGGTGACCAAACTGCTGCCGGACCTGCCCATTCAGCCGGTGCGTAAAGTCTTCTCATGGTTCCAGTCCGATGGTCGCTACAGCAGCCAGAATAAATTCCCGGCGTTTACCGGCGAATTGCCTAACGGCGACCAGTTTTACGGCTTCCCTTCTGAGAAGGACGCGCTGAAAATCGGCAAGCATAACGGCGGGCAGACCATCGCCTCACCGGATGAGCGCAAACCTTTTGGCGCTTACCCGCAGGATGGCTCAGAAGCCTTTATGTTCCTGCGCAATATTCTGCCGGGTGTCGGTGGCTTGCTTTACGGCGCAGCCTGCACTTACGACAACACGCCGGATGAAGATTTCATCATCGATCGCCTGCCGGGCCATGACAATACCTTGCTTATCACCGGCCTGAGCGGGCATGGCTTTAAGTTTGCCTCTGTCCTCGGTGAAATTGCTGCCCAGTTTGCCCAGGGTATTACGCCGCAGTTTGATCTCACTCCCTTCTCGCTCGCCCGTTTTGACCGATAATATCCCGCAGGCTCCGGATGTCCGGGGCCTGTGACTTTGCTTACTCGCGGGGAATGATGCGCAGGATCGTTAGCTATCTTATTAATAATATCCGTGAGCATTTCATGCTCTATATCCTGCTGTGGTCGCTGCTGGCGCTGATCGATTTTATTTATGTGATGTTTTACTGAACGCACCGGCTTACAAATATTGACATTACTTTAGGTTAATTGAGTTAATCTACTCTTCCCAAATATTCCCCATAAAATATTGAACGAAGCCACTGAAATACATTCACAGAAGATATTCAAATTACCTGAAATAAATTAAATAAATATCATTATCTCATTTTTTAAGTTGCATTATCTTTTCCAGCCGTTCATTTTTATTGTTCAAATTATTCAGAATGGTAATTTTCATGCAATTGCGTAACTCCCCCCAACGCTACGGAATGATATCCATGCTCTTACACTGGATATTCGCTCTGGCGGTGTATGCCATGTTCGGGCTGGGTCTCTGGATGGTCACGTTAAGCTATTATGACGGATGGTATCACCAGGCGCCTGAATTGCATAAAAGCATTGGCGTGCTGCTGATGATGGGATTGGTGGTTCGGATTATCTGGCGACATATCTCCCCGCCACCACCGGCACCCGACAGCCACAGCAAATTCACACGACTGAGCGCAACCGCCGCGCACATTACGCTCTACGCCCTGCTGCTGGCCATTTTGATTAGCGGCTATTTAATTTCCACGGCAGATGGCAAACCCATCAGCGTGTTTGGCCTGTTTGACGTCCCGGCTACCCTGGCCGATGCGGGTTCACAGGCAGATATCGCAGGCATTATTCATCTGTGGCTGGCGTGGAGCGTGGTTATTCTGTCCGTCCTGCATGGGCTTGCTGCCCTTAAACACCATTTCATCGATAAAGACGACACGCTTAAGCGCATGCTTGGCCGATCGTCAGTTGACTCTGGAGCATAAAATGAAAAAACGCCTGCTGGGTATCGCATTAGGTTCCCTGTTATTCACCACGGGTTCCGCCGTGGCCGCTGATTACAAAATTGATAAAGAAGGCCAGCACGCCTTCGTCAATTTCCGCATTCAGCACCTGGGTTATAGCTGGCTGTACGGCAGCTTTAATGATTTCGACGGTACCTTTACCTTTGACGAGAAAAACCCGGCCTCTGATAAAGTGAACGTGACCATTAATACCAACAGCGTCGATACCAACCACGCGGAACGTGATAAACACCTGCGCAGCGCGGAGTTTTTGAACGTCTCGAAATTCCCGCAGGCAACATTCGCGTCGACTGAAGTGAAAAAGGATGGCGACAAGCTGGATATTACCGGCAACCTTACTCTCAATGGCGTGACCAAACCGGTAACCCTTGATGCGAAATTAATCGGCCAGGGTGACGATCCCTGGGGTGGTAAACGCGCTGGTTTTGAAGCGACCGGTAAAATTCGTTTGAAAGATTTTAATATCACGACGGATTTAGGCCCGGCGTCTCAGGACGTGGACCTGATTATTTCTGTGGAAGGCGTTCAGCAGAAGTCGTAATAATGACGCCCGGCAGGCTCTCGCTATGCCGGGCGTGACGATTATTCAGGGTCAGGAATGCCCAGTTTGGTATTTAAACGACCGCGAGATTTATTAAAAATCTTATTGCCGTTTTCACGACCCGCGCGCAGCCGACGCTGTTCCTCTTCAGGAAGCACGCTCTCTTCACTGCACACCTCGCTGCAACAACCGTTAAACTTCTCGGCACAGGCCGGACACTGAATAAACAGCAGATGGCAGCCATCGTTTTTGCAGTTGGTGTGGGTATCGCACGGCGCACCGCACTGATGACATTGCGCGATGACATCCTCGGAGATACGCTCGCCCATGCGCTCATCAAACACGAAGTTTTTCCCGATAAAGCGTACCGGCAGCCCCTGCTCGCGGGCGCGGCGGGCATACTCGATGATGCCGCCCTCAATGTGCCAGACCTTATTAAAACCGTTGTGCTTCATCCACGCGCTGGCTTTTTCACAGCGGATCCCGCCGGTGCAGTACATCACGATTTTTTTATCTTTATGTTCCTGCATCATCTCAACGGCTTTCGGCAACTGCTCGCGGAACGTGTCGGCCGGGATCTCCATCGCGTTCTCAAAATGCCCCACTTCGTATTCGTAGTGGTTACGCATATCGATGAACACCGCATCCGGGTCGTCCAGCATCGCATTCACTTCAGCCGCTTTGAGATAGTCGCCCACATCGCTGGCGTTGAAGCTCGGATCGTCGATCCCGTCAGCCACGATGCGTTCGCGCACCTTCATGCGCAGCACCCAGAAGGATTTACCGTCATCGTCGAGGGCAATATTCAGGCGCAGCCCGTTCAGCGCCGGATCAAAGCCGTAAAGCAGCTCGCGAAAGGCGCTCACGTTGCTTTCCGGCACGCTAATCTGGGCATTGATCCCTTCACGCGCCAGGTAGACGCGCCCGAAAACATTCAGCGCCGTGAAGGCCTGGTAAAGGGCGTCACGGGTCGCCTGCGGATCGACGATGGTGAAGTATTTATAGAATGAGATGGTGGTACGCGGTTCGGTCTCGGCCAACATACGCGCTTTCAACATCTCATTCGACACGCGGTTGTGTAACACTGGCATGGTGTACAAGTCCTGCAATCGTTAGAGAAATAAAATTCGGTCGGCATCATATAGCAAACAATAACAATTTACATCCATACAATTTACGCTACATTTCTCCCTGTCTGATTAATCAGGCTTAACATTTGCTGCATTCGTGCGCGTTTCGATGACAGATATTTTGGCTATGCCTCAAAAAATGAGACAATGGCCACTCAGGACGTTAGAACACAGGACAGACATGACCCAGTTACCCAAATTTACTGCCGCCCTCCTACACCCCCGTTATTGGTTAACCTGGCTAGGCATTGGCTTGTTGTGGCTTATCGTACAACTTCCTTATCCTGTCATTTTCCGTTTGGGTAAAGGGCTGGGGCATCTCGCCCGGCATCTGATGAAACGCCGCGCGCGGATCGCCTGGCGCAACCTGGAACTGTGTTTCCCGCAGATGAGCGAAGCCGAACGTCATGAGATGGTCGTGAAGAATTTCGAATCCGTCGGCATGGGCCTGATGGAGACGGGCATGGCGTGGTTCTGGTCCAATAAACGCATGGCGCGCTGGACGGAAGTGGCCGGCACCGGCATGGAGCCGGTTCATACCCTTCAGGCTAATCAGACCGGCGTGCTGCTGATCGGCATCCACTTCCTGACGCTTGAGATTGGTGCGCGGATGTTTGGCATGCAGGCCCCGGGCATTGGCGTATACCGTCCGAACGATAACCCGGTAATTGATCTGCTGCAGACCTGGGGCCGCATGCGTTCCAATAAAAGCATGATTGACCGAAAAGATCTCAAGGGCATGATCCGCGCCTTAAAAGCAGGCGAAGTGATCTGGTATGCCCCCGATCACGACTACGGTCGTCAAGCCAGTGTGTTCGTTCCCTTTTTCGCCGTTGAGCAGGCTGCAACCACCAGCGGTACCTGGATGCTGGCGCGAATGTCGAAAGCGGCAATTGTTCCGTTTGTGCCCCGCCGCAAGCCGGACGGTTCAGGCTATCAGCTGATTATGCTGGAGCCAGAAATGGCTCCCCCGCTGGACGACGCGGAAACCACCGCTCGCTGGATGAACGGCGTCGTTGAGAAGTGCATCATGCTCGCCCCGGAGCAGTACATGTGGCTGCACCGCCGCTTTAAAACGCGCCCCGAAGGCGTACCTTCTCGCTATTAATGCTGATGCGGCCAGCCTGGCCGCACCTGTTTTAGCTTTAAGCGCTCCCCGACATTGCGACAACCCTAACCCAGGCGCATAATTAGCAGGCTTATTACCCTACTGCTCACGGTGCGCTGCACCTCATCATGCGGAACGTTATGTCACCCTCAGATGCCCCCATAAACTGGAAACGTAACCTCGCGGTTGCCTGGTTTGGCTGTTTTCTTACCGGTGCGGCCTTTAGCCTCGTGATGCCTTTCCTCCCCCTTTACGTTGAGCAGCTGGGCGTGACGGGCCACAGCGAGCTCAATATGTGGTCCGGGCTGGTATTCAGTATCACCTTTCTGTTCTCCGCCATTGCCTCGCCGTTCTGGGGCGGCCTCGCCGACCGTAAGGGGCGAAAAATCATGCTGCTGCGCTCCGCGCTTGGGATGGCCATCATTATGCTGCTGATGGGGGTGGCGCAGAACGTCTGGCAGTTCCTGATATTGCGCGCCTTGCTTGGCCTGCTGGGCGGCTTTGTCCCGAATGCCAATGCGTTGATTGCCACACAGATCCCCCGCCATAAAAGCGGCTGGGCGTTAGGTACGCTGTCGACCGGCGGCGTGAGCGGCGCACTGCTGGGGCCGCTTGCGGGCGGTCTGCTGGCGGACACCTACGGCCTGCGTCCGGTATTCTTTATTACCGCCAGCGTCCTGTTCCTCTGCTTTATCGTTACGCTTGCCTGTATTCGCGAAAACTTCACCCCCGTGCCCAAAAAAGAGATGCTCCACGCCCGGGATGTGCTGGGGTCGTTAAAAAACCCCAGGCTGGTGTTGAGCCTGTTCGTCACCACCATGATTATCCAGGTGGCAACCGGATCGATCGCCCCGATCCTCACGCTCTACGTGCGTGAACTTGCCGGAAATGTCAGTAATATCGCGTTTATCAGCGGGCTTATCGCCTCGGTACCTGGCGTGGCAGCGCTTCTGAGCGCGCCGCGGCTTGGCAAGCTGGGCGATCGGGTTGGCCCGGAGAAGATCCTGATCTGCGCCCTGGTGATTTCTGTCCTGCTGCTGATCCCGATGTCGATGGTACAGTCCCCGTGGCAGTTGGGCGTACTGCGCTTTTTATTGGGCGCGGCGGATGGCGCATTGCTTCCCGCGGTACAAACCCTGCTGGTCTATAACTCCACCAACCAAATTTCCGGGCGGATATTCAGCTACAACCAGTCATTTCGCGATATCGGTAACGTCACCGGGCCGCTTGTCGGCGCGGGAGTCTCTGCCACTTTCGGATTCCGTACCGTCTTTATCGTGACGGCATGCGTCGTGCTGTTTAACGCCGTGTACTCGTGGTTTAGCCTGTCACGGGCGTTACGCACACCCGTGAAGAAGTCAGAAGCGTGACGGCTTATTTGCGCTCTCATACTTGCAAAATCTCATATTCAGCTATTCTTTCCCTGAATACCTTATCGAAAAACAGGGAGACACCGATGACCATGTACGCCACGCTGGAAGAAGCTATTGATGCCGCTCGCGAAGAGTTCCTCGCCGATAAACCCGGCCTTGAGGAAGAAGATGCTGACGTGCAACAGCTCAACATTCAAAAATATGTGCTGCAGGACGGCGATATTATGTGGCAGGCCGAGTTCTTTGCCGATGATGGCCAGGACGGTGAATGTTTGCCGGTGTTGAGTGGTGAAGGTGCGCAGGCTGTCTTTGACGGCGACTACGATGAAATCGAACTGCGTCAGGAGTGGCTTGAAGAGAATACGCTGCACGAATGGGATGAAGGTGAGTTTCAGCTCGAACCGCCGCTGGATACCGAAGAGGGCCAGGCCGCAGCGGATGAGTGGGACGAGCGTTAATTAACGCTTATTCGTACGGGCCGTGGCTGGCGTCAATGGGCAGCAGCAGCGTGTCGAAGATCAGCGAGAACGGCAGATCGAGCACCGTAAGGTAACGCCACGCTGAGTCGCGAACATCCCACTGGACGCCGGGGTAATACTGATTCCCGTGGCCCTGCCCGGGAATGGTACGGCTGATGATGCTGCCGCAGCCGCTGAGCAGCATCGCCATGACCACCACTGCGATTATTTTCATGCCTTACCTCATAAAAAATACCGGCGATTAAGCCGGTATTTTATTTAGTGGGTGGCGCTTCGCTTACCCGCCCTACGTTTATGTGTAGGCCCGTGCAAACGTCACGCCGCCGGGCAAAGAAGCAGTTACTTCGCCTTCAGTGCCAGCGGATTCAGTTTCAGCTCATTGTAGTGGCTCACCCACGACGAGTATCTCTCCGGCGCAGACCAGACGCGATAGTGCAGGCGCGCCATTGTTACCGGATCGCTCAGCAGCACCAGACGACGGTCGCGGTTGAGTTTCTCCGGCGTCTCGTTCAGCGCCTGCTCAACGTGACGATCGCGGGCAATCTCCAGTACATGGCTGGCACGGTGACGCGCGGTAGCCATTGCGGTGGCCAGGGCGTTAAACGACGGGTTAAACACCGCGTGCATAAAGCCATCTGCCAGCGAGCGGCTGCGGTTCAGCTCGAGATAACGGTCGGTATCCACCAGCACCTGCGGCGGGGAATACTCTTCCGGGATCAGGAACAGCTTCCAGCGTTTAGTGCGCAGGCCAACCGTTGAGCGGCTGGAGATCACCGACACAAACGGCGACAGGATCAGGGAGAAGACAATCGGGGCCAGCCAGAACAGGAAACGCAGATCCAGCCACGCCATCCCGGCCGCCCACACCAGCCCCAGCAGCAGCTGCGAACCGTGACGCATAAAGGCTTCGCTCCACGGCGTGGAGTCATCGTCACGCTGCGGCGAGTTCCAGACCACTTCCCAGCCCAGGAACGCGCTCACCACAAATACGGTGTGGAAGAGCATACGTACCGGTGCCAGCAGGACGGAGAACAGCACTTCCAGCAGCAGCGACAGCGTCACGCGGCAGAAGCCACCGTACTCTTTAGAGCCTTTACACCAGATCAGCACAATACTGAGCAGTTTTGGCAGGAACAGCAGCACCATGGTCGACGCAAACAGCGCAATCGCCAGTTCCGGACGCCACTGCGGCCACACCGGGAACAGCTGGCGCGGTTGCAGGAAGTATTGCGGTTCCGTCAGCGCGTGGACAACCTGCAACGCCGTCGACAGCGCCAGGAACATAAACCACAGCGGTGCAGACAGATAAGACATCACGCCCGTCAGGAAGACCGCACGGTGAACCGGGTGCATCCCTTTCACCAGGAACAGGCGGAAGTTCATCAGGTTACCGTGACACCAGCGGCGGTCACGCTTCAGTTCATCCAGCAGGTTCGGCGGCAATTCTTCGTAGGAGCCTGGCAGATCGTAGGCGATCCAGACGCCCCACCCTGCACGGCGCATCAGCGCGGCTTCAACAAAGTCATGCGACAGGATAGAGCCTGCGAAGGAGCCTTCGCCCGGCAGCGGCGCAAGCGCACAGTGCTCGATAAACGGCTTCACGCGGATAATGGCGTTGTGACCCCAGTAGTGGGATTCACCCAGTTGCCAGAAGTGCAGACCCGCGGTAAACAGCGGCCCGTAAACCCGCGTCGCAAACTGCTGGCAGCGTGCGTACAGCGTGTCCATTCCCGACGCTTTTGGCGAGGACTGAATAATCCCGGCATTCGGGTTAGCTTCCATCAGGCGAACCAGGCCGCTCAGACAGTCGCCGCTCATCACCGAGTCAGCATCCAGAACCACCATGTAGCTGTACTGGTTACCCCAGCGACGGCAGAAGTCATCGATGTTACCGCTTTTACGCTTCACGCGACGACGACGACGGCGATAGAAGATCTGCCCTTCGCCCTGCACTTCCGCAATCAGCTCCATCCAGGCTTTTTGCTCTGCCACGCAGATATCGGGGTTGTAGCTGTCGCTAAGAATGTAGACGTCGAAATGCGCCGCGTTACCGGTCGCCTTAACGGACTCCCAGGTGGCGCGAAGACCCGCGAATACGCGGTCAACGTCTTCGTTACAGATAGGCATAATCAGCGCGGTACGATGCTCGGGATTCAGGGGTTCATCCCCGACCGTCGACGCGGAAATGCTGTATTTGTCGCGGCCCATCAGCAGCTGCAGGAAGCCCATCAGCGCGGTCCAGAACCCGGCCGATACCCAGCAGAACAACACGGCGAACAGCAGGAGGATGCCGCTCTGCAGAATATACGGCAGCAGCTGCATAAAGGAGACCCAGATATCCTGGCCTATCATGTCAGCAGGGTTAATCAGCGCCCAGCCCTGATAAGGCAGGATCGTCTTCATGTACCACGTCGCAACGACCGTCTGCGCCAGCGTCAGCAGCAGCAAGGTATAGCGGCGCAGCGTACCCACGGTACGCCATTTCTGCTCAGAGGCCTGCTCTTCTTTGGTCAAACGGGACAGATAGCGCGGCGTAACTTCACGCCCGCGCAGGCGATCCCAGAAGCGGCCCACCGGGTTGGTGCGCCAGGGATCGGGGAACATCGAGGAACGCGTTGCTTTCGGCATTGCCTGAAGCTGGTCGCGCCCTTCATCGTCCTTAATCAGTTGACCTTCTGCCAGCGAGTCCGGCCACGTGCGCTCCAGACGCATTTTGACTGACCCGAGCGGTGAATCATCCTCACGGGTAAAGTGACGATGTTCACCATCCAGGGCGGCATGCACCGCCTGAATGTCGCTCCTGGGCAGTGCCGCTTTTTCAATATCCGTCAGCGGCATCGCATCAATATATTCAGTTGTATTATTCATTGGCAGGTAGCTGATAGCTCCAGGTTTCGCTCAGTGGCTGATCTTCACTGACCAGCGCAGCACGCATTTCAGTGGTCTGTTTCGGATCTTTCACTTTCACACGCAGGGTTAAACGCCACCCTTTGGTTACCGGGTTATAACGCACAGCATTTTCCACAATCTCACCGTTATCACCGATGCTGGCCTGGGCGGTCACTGCGGTATCCGGGGACAGTTTTTTCATGTCCTGGCCGGTGAAATCCACCACAAACGCGACGGTGCCGTCCGGCTGACGGATAAGGTTAGATTGCTTCACATCGCCCGTAGAGCGACGCGTCTGCATCACATACGCATTGTCCGGCGCGTGCAGTTTATCTTCGTCACGGCTGAAGGTAATCGCGTACTTGAAGTTCATCTCTTTACCGGCTTCCGGCAGCTGATCCGGCGTCCAGTAAGCGACGATGTTGTCGTTGGTTTCATCGTTGGTTGGAATTTCAACCAGCTCGACTTTGCCTTTGCCCCAGTCACCTTTCGGCGTTACCCAGGCGCTTGGGCGCAGGTCGTAACGGTCGTCCAGATCCTCAAAGCGAGAGAACTGACGGCCACGCTGCAGCAGACCGAAGCCCTGCGGGTTTTCCATAGCGAAACTGCTGACGGCCAGATGTTTCGGGTTGTTCAGCGGACGCCAGATCCATTCGCCGTTACCGGCATGGATGGAGAGACCGTTGGAGTCGTGCAGCTCAGGGCGGAAGTTGGTTGCCGGAGACGGCTGGTTAGGGCCGAACAGGAACATGCTGGTCAGCGGTGCCACGCCCAGCTTGCCTACTTTATCGCGCAGGTACACTTTGGACTGCACGTCAACAACCGTGTCACGGCCCGGCATGATCACGAAGCGATAAGCGCCGGTCGCACGAGGGGAGTCCAGCAGCGCATAAATCGTCAGACGTTTGTCCGTAGGTTTAGGACGTTCGATCCAGAACTCGCGAAAACGCGGGAACTCTTCACCGGATGGCAATGCCGTATCAATGGCCAGGCCACGCGCGGAAAGCCCGTACACCTGCCCTGCGCCAATCACGCGGAAGTAGCTGGCGCCCAGCATGCTGACGATTTCGTCGTTTTTATCTTTGCTGTTGATCGGGTAAAGCACCTTGAAGCCTGCGAAGCCGAGGTCTTTCACCGTGTCTTTGTCGTGCTGTACGTCGCCAAAATTGAAATAATCCGGGCTGTACTTGATTTTACGGACCGCGGTCGCCGTCACTTCATTGATGGCAACAGGGGTGTCGAAATACATACCCTGGTGATAAAACTCAAGCTTGAACGGGGTTTTAATGTTGTTCCAGTACGCTTTGTCATGGTTGAACTGGATCTGCTGATAGTCCGCGTATTTCATGTCGCGGAAAACGGAGGGCAAGTTACTTTTCGGCGCTTCGTAGCTCTTCCCCGCCATCGATTTTGCCTGTTTTGCGACGTCATCGATGTTAAAGGCCAGAGCCGATGAGGTATACAGTGATAACACCACTGCAGCACCCAACCAACGCATTTTCATCATTTGTTGTTTATGTTTCATAATAAGTAAGCACTTCCCCCTTTGTGTGCTTATATCGATCCGATCCATTTTAATGGAAACTCAGGCAATCCGACAACATTATCACTGCTTTGTTCAGCTCGCTGGCTCATGGATTAAGCAAATGAAAGAACCCGCTTTTCACTTTGCGTGCTTATCCTGGAGACAGGGTGTCGGTCTTGGTGTAGGGTTGGCTCCGAATGTAACCATTATGAGTCTTAGGGATAAGGCGAAAAGTCTGAGAATGCACAAAGTTATATGAGCACAACACCCGTACAACGCGAATATTTCCTCGACTCGATCCGGGCATGGTTGATGCTCTTAGGGATCCCGTTCCATATTTCACTGATTTACTCGAGCCACACCTGGCACGTTAACAGCCTTGCACCTTCCTGGTGGCTTACGCTGTTTAATGACTTTATTCACGCCTTCCGTATGCAGGTGTTTTTCGTCATCTCGGGCTACTTCTCCTACATGCTTTTCCTGCGCTATCCGCTTAAGCGCTGGTGGAAGGTGCGCGTGGAGCGCGTGGGCATCCCGATGTTAACCGCCATTCCCCTGCTTACGCTGCCGCAATTTATTATGCTGCAGTATGTCAACGGTAAGGCGGCAAACTGGCCTACGCTTTCGCTGTATGAGAAGTACAACACCCTGGTCTGGGAACTTGTTTCTCACCTCTGGTTCCTGCTGGTGCTGGTCGTGCTCACTACGGTGAGTCTGGTGATCTTTTCCCGGCTGCGCCGCCACGTCAGCGAAAAATCCGATGCGTTCTTTGCCAACATTACCCTCGGCAAACTGTCGCTGCTCTTTCTGGTGCTGGGCATAATCTATGCCGCCATCAGACGCACGTTGTTTATCGTCTACCCACCGATTCTGAGCGACGGGCTGTTTAATTTCGTCGTTATGCAAACGCTGTTCTACCTCCCCTTCTTCCTGATTGGGGCGCTGGCGTTTATCTATCCGCAGCTGAAATCGCTCTTCACGACCCCTTCTCCGTGGTGTGCGGCGGGCGCGGCGCTGGCGTTTGCAGCCTATCTGCTGAACCAACGCTACGGCAGCGGCGACGCGTGGATGTATGAAACCGAGAGCGTGATTACCACGCTCATGGGGCTGTGGATGGTGAACGTGGTATTCGCCCTGGGCCATCGCCTGCTGAATTTTAAATCCAGCCGCGTCACTTATTTCGTCAATGCGTCATTGTTTATTTATCTGGTGCATCACCCGTTAACGCTGTTCTTCGGGGCGTTTATCACCCCGCACATTGCCTCGAATACGGTGGGCTTCTTTACCGGGCTGGTCTTTGTGATAGGGATTGCGATTGTGCTGTACGAGATCCACCTGCGGATCCCGCTGTTGCGTTTCCTCTTCTCCGGCAAACCGCAGGTTAAAGCCTGATAGCAGAGCGGCGCCCATCTGGCGCCGCTTTTTTTATCCGATACCTAACTCCTGCTCGCGCTGGATCAGCATCTGCCCATACAGACGCGCCGTCTCTTCATCAAAACAGACAAAAATGACCTTCTCCGGCACAGGCTTGAGCGAGAGATAGTGGTAAACCGTGTTCACGGCTATCCTGGCGGCCTCGGCTTTCGGATAGCCGTACACGCCCGTACTGATGGCCGGAAACGCCATGGTGTTATAGCCATTATCAGCCGCGAGGCGCAGGCAGTTGCGGTAGGTCTCTTCCAGTATGCTGGCCTCGTTGCGGTCTCCACCGTGCCAGACAGGCCCCACGGCGTGGATGACGGCTTTGGCGTTCAAATCGCCCGCGAGCGTAATGACAGCATGCCCCGGCGGGCACTCGCCCTGCTGCTGGCGCACCACCTTACAGGCTTCAAGCAGCTGCGGTCCGGCAGCCCGATGGATGGCACCATCAACACCCCCGCCCCCCATTAACGATGGATTTGCCGCGTTGACGATCACGTCAACCCGTAGCGTGGTGATATCGCCCAGGACGATCTCTATTTGTGGTTTCATATTTCCCCCTGCTCTCCACCTTTCGGTTCAGTGTATAGCAGAGGGAATTCAATGAAAAAGGGATTTGAATGGCCCCCGGCCTGAGATGGGGGCAAGAAAGACTCAACGGTAGTCGAGTTCAACGACCGCTAATTTCTTCTCTGGATCCAGGTACTTCATGCTGACCTGCACCGTATTTGCAGACGTGTGATGTCCATCCAGGGCATCCTGATAACTGATGTGCGTTGTTTGCATCCGCCCGTTTTGAGGGCAGGTTAACGCAAATTTCTGATGTTGAGGGTTTACCACGCAAGGGTCTTCCACGATCTGCCCGCGGAAGTGGATCACGCCGCCCTGCGCCGTGGTGGCCGCCATCGCGGGAGTTAGCGCAGCGGTACAGATAAAAGCAATGCCAGAGATGAATCGGGAAATGGACGCAGCCATCGGTAGCTCCTCAATGATAAATCGTCCTTGAGGGGTTGATATGTTCCTTGGTACAGCCAAAACGTCACTCTGATCCCTTGCGGCCACGTAGCGCCGCTCTCATGATCATAGTAATAACTCCCGGGTGGCGCCATCTCACACAAATTATTGATTTGATGAATATTATGACGTCATCACTCAGAGGACGGCCAGCGTTGCGTTAAATGTAACGATTCGCCGTCGGAGACAGTAACTACAAGCGTTACCGAGTCGAGGGCGTGAATATTAACGCTCAGGCGTGAAAGATCTATCGGCTGATTGGCGGGAATGTTTAAGGTATTTCGCTGCGTCGAGGTGCTGTTGCCCCCCAGTCCATGGCGGCTAAAATCAATATGTACCTGACAAAGACAGGCGTGCGTCAGGGTGACCTGCGGAATGATGGTGGTCATCTCGCCCTCTTGCGAGGTTTTGAAGGTAATTTGGCTGGAGAGCGCAGCAAGGAGGACTAAGGTGTGCATGATGAACTCCCGAAAAAAAACAGGGCGCAGGCCCTGTTTTATGTCGAACTGAAGTTTGTCTTAATACTGATGCGCTGTCGCGTTGTTGCCGAAGCCAACCTGCTGAACAGTCACAGTAGAGCCGGAAGCTGTTTGATCAACCGCCGCACCGTTACCACCACCAAACTGGCTCACGGTCATTGTAGAGTCTTTACCATTCCACTGATCGAGCGTTGCGCTGTTACCGAAACCGTTCTGGGTCAGGGTAATGGTGCTGTCATCGGAACCTTGTCCGACATCCGCGCCGTTACCGCCACCGCTCTGGCTGATGCTCAGGGAAGAATCCCGGGCGTCTGATTGCAGTGCAAGAGCTGAGTTACCGCCACCGTACTGGTAAATGCTCAGGGTTGAATCAGGACCATTATTATTATGACCGCCACCATGACCCCAGCCGCCTTGATTAATAAGACCTGCCATAGCACTACCTGAAACGACGATTGCTGCAAGTGCTGCCACTTTGATAAATTTCATGGTAAACCCCCATCGGATTGATTAAAGTCGCCGCGAAACAGCTAGCGTTGAATAACGCGAATGGCCATTTGCGACTGTCTTTGCACTACAACTGCGGTTTTCTGCGTACCGTACTGCGTAATATTGGCTTTATTACCCGAGCCTTTCTGGATAATCATCGCCGTGTTACCAAATGCCCCTTGCGTAATACTCGCATCGTTCGAACTGCCACTCTGCGCGATATAGGCAAAGTTATAAGTCCCTGATTGATCAACTCTCGCTCGGTTTCCTGTCCCTTCCTGGGAGACAACGGACAGTAATTTAGAACCGCCCTGCCGAACCTGAGCGTCATTATTTACGCCCTGCTGACCAATAATGGCTGCCTGATTTAATGAGGAACGACTTAATTCATTCACCGCGAAGTTATATTCAGTATGAGCTAAATCTGAACCTGCCGCGGTGACAAACCCAGGCACTCCCAGTAATGTAAACATCATAAATAACGAACTGTTTTTCATGTTGTCACCCTGGACCTGGCTATATACCCACTGTGATGTGACCTCGTGTTAACTCATTCATCATTTTGTTAACGCGTCGTTACGGTGATGAGTATGTCCGTCGAAACATTTTAAATATCTCACCCGCGCGGCTTATTTTTATTTAGGGCATCACCTCAAAGTATTAAATAAAGCCAAAAAAGCGCTGCGTTCAGATAATGTGAGTTTTTATTCTGCGACGCCGTTAAGCCCTGCATAACACCGGAGAACGCGCGGCCGGGCCTTATCCAGAGCCTGTTTACCGTTTCGCTTAACAACATCTTGTTCATGCCGTGACACAAAGCGTGTTTTCTTAAGATGATTCCCAAGGATTTTTCAGGCGTAGATTTTTTTGCTGAGTCATACCTTAACAGCAGAGAGCAACAATAAATATATCGCATTAAAATCATAGCGATACATTTATTTGTATGATTTTTAAAAACTGTCCATAATTATTACTCTGTACAACTTTCCTATCAAATCCTCACAATTCTCCGCCTGGAATTTCACAAATTAATATTTATTTTTACATCTTGTTACATCATTAACACTTGCTTTAAAATTCGTAATAGCTAGATTGAAATCAGAAGTAAGCAATTCGTTTTATATTTACCTCCTGCTGGAGGTTATGGTCTGATTTTACACACAGCAGTGCAACATCTGTCAGTACTTCTGGTGCCCTCTTTTAATTAAGAGGGCAGCTGCCAGGTGTCCTAAAAAGTGGGGTTTCATCATGTTTAATGAAGTCCATAGTTTACAGGATCATACGTTACTGTTGATCACAAAGCCTTCTTTACAAGCGACCGCCTTATTACAGCATTTAAAGCAATCGCTCGCACTGAACGGAAAACTGCACAATATTCAACGCTCTTTTGATGATATTGCCTCAGGCAGCATCATTCTTCTCGATATGATGGAAGCGGATAAAAAGCTTATCCATTACTGGCAAGATAACTTAAGCAGGAAAAACAATAATATCCGTGTGCTGTTATTGAATACCCCTGATGAGTATCCGTTCAGAGACATTGAAAGCTGGCCGCATATCAATGGCGTTTTTTACGTCACTGAAGAGGAAGGCCGTGTCGTTGAAGGGTTGCAGGGGATATTGCGCGGTGAATGTTATTTTTCGCAGAAGCTTGCCAGCTATCTCATCACCCATTCCGGAAACTATCGCTACAACAGTTCAGAATCTGCCCTTCTTACTCACCGTGAGAAAGAGATCCTCAACAAGTTGCGCATAGGCGCCTCCAATATTGAAATCGCCCGTTCGTTATTTATCAGCGAAAATACGGTAAAGACGCATCTTTATAATCTTTTCAAGAAGATAGCCGTTAAAAACCGGACCCAGGCGGTATCATGGGCAAACGATAACCTCAGGCGTTAATAACATGAAACGCACGTTGAGTTGGATTGCCGCAGCGGGCATTCTGCTCGCTGCCGGGAACCTCCGGGCCGTAGAGGTTGAAGTTCCCGGGCTGTTAACTGACCACACCGTCTCGTCCGTCGGGCACAATTTTTACCGTGCTTTTAGCGATAAATGGGACACGTCGTATCCTGGAAATATCACGATTAACGAACGGCCCAGTGCACGATGGGGAAGCTGGATAACCATAACGGCCAATCAGGACGTTATTTACCAGACATTTTTATTCCCCACCAAAATAGACTTCGATAAAAACGTTGACTTAGCACTGGCACATACTGAAGACGCTATTAATCGCCTGCAAATAGATAAAGCGCTATTAAGCACCCGCGATTTAGCAAAAGACGAATTCTAGTCACCCAATATTCGGAGGCTGTCATGCGTATTGCATATGCAGTGGTTTCGTTAATGCTTATTACACCTGTAAGCTGGGCCGGGAATATGACGTTCCAGTTTCGTAACCCTAACTTTGGTGGCAACCCTAACAACGGGGCATTTCTGCTCAACGAAGCTCAGGCTCAAAACTCGTACAAAGACCCCAGCTATGAGGACTACAGCGTTGACACGCCCTCTGCGCTGGACAACTTCACCCAGGCGATTCAGTCACAGATTTTAGGCGGCTTACTCACCAATATTAATACCGGTAAACCCGGGCGAATGGTGACGAATGACTTTATTGTCGATATAGCCAATAAAGACGGACAGCTTCAGCTCAACGTGACGGATCGTAAAACGGGGAAAACATCCACCATTCAGGTGTCCGGTTTACAAAATAACGCCGCTGATTTCTAAACAACCACGAAATAAGGACAATGACCATGCAGCGCTTCCTGTTAATTGTTGCAGTGTGCTTATTAAGCGGATGTTTAACTGCTCCGCCAAAAGAAGGTGCAAAACCGACATTAATGCCTCGGGCCCAAAGCTATCGTGATTTAACGCATCTCCCGTCGCCTACCGGAAAGATATTCGTCTCGGTTTACAATATTCAGGATGAAACGGGACAGTTTAAGCCTTATCCGGCCAGTAACTTCTCTACGGCTGTGCCGCAAAGCGCCACCGCGATGCTGGTCACCGCTCTGAAGGATTCACGCTGGTTTATTCCGCTGGAACGTCAGGGGCTACAGAACCTGCTGAACGAGCGTAAAATCATTCGTGCCGCGCAGGAAAATGGCACCGTGGCGAATAACAACCGTATGCCGCTGCAATCGCTGGCGGCAGCCAACGTCATGATCGAAGGCTCGATTATCGGTTATGAAAGCAACGTTAAATCCGGCGGCGTGGGTGCGCGCTATTTTGGTATTGGGGCAGATACCCAGTATCAACTTGATCAAATAGCGGTGAACCTGCGCGTGGTCAACGTCAGTACCGGGGAAGTGCTGTCGTCGGTCACCACCAGCAAAACCATCCTCTCGTATGAGGTGCAGGCTGGGGTGTTCCGCTTCATCGACTACCAGCGCTTGCTTGAGGGTGAAATTGGCTATACCTCTAACGAACCGGTGATGATGTGTCTGATGTCCGCCATCGAAACGGGGGTTATCTTCCTGATTAACGACGGGATCGACCGCGGACTGTGGGATCTGCAGAACAAGGCCGAAGCGAAAAACCCGGTTCTGGTAAAATACCGCGAAATGTCCGTTCCGCCGGAATCCTGATCCGACGCGCATAAAAAAGGCGAGAACGTTATCTCGCCTTTTTTTTATTCACTGAGTGCCGTGGCGTTTTGCGTTCGCTCCCGCCGGGCAGCCAGCCAGAGGCCGCTGTTTTTCATCGCATAACCAAACAGTAAGCCCAGCACCAGCGATGGCACCACCAGCTGCCAGTCACCCTGCCCTGCAAAGGTTGCGCAGGCGCCCATAAAGGTACCCGGGACAAACGACAGCAGAAGATGTTTCGCCTGAACGCACATCAAAAAGGCCACCACGCCCGTCATGACATACCCCAGAATCTCAAGGTGAGGTGCCAGCGCGCTGCCCTTCATGATCACCATCGCCCAGACAACACCGCTCATCAACGTACAGCCTGAGATAAACAGCCCTTTCAGGCCGCCCTGAGGGCAGGCGAAATAGGCAGTGCAGCCCAGGAAACCGGCCCAGCTCAGCAAACCGAGAGACACGGCCACCCATCCCCACAGCCCGGAGAGAATGCCTGTTGTAAGTGCAATGCAGAGTAATATGTTCATGGCGCGCATATTAGCAGAAGCGCGCCATGAAAATGCGATCATGAGCACATTATGTGCAAGATGAAATGTATCGTTGCAGAATTTATGTGATTCAGATCACTCTTCGTTCTCTTCTTCCAGTTCATCCCACATTGCGGCAATAGCGTCACGGGTCAGCGGGGCCAGCGTTCGCCAGAAAGGAGACATCGCGTGTGCTTCCACTTTGCCGAGGAAGGTGCCACACCACGGCAGCAGGTAATCTTCAAACAGGGTCTGGATGGCGTCATTTTCATCGTCGCCCGCATGATCTTCAATCCAGGAGGCCGCCAGCAGCAGCGTCCCGATGTGGTCGGCCGGGGTATCCGTCAGCGGCATACCGCGCTCGGATAAAAAGGCGCGCACTTCCGCTTCCGTTGCGCCTTCCTGCCACGCAGAGCGATACGGCGAAACGCGACACTCGTCGCCCACAAACAGGGCATTGAAGTCGGTTGAAATCTGCTGCATATCGCAGCTCTTCTGCAGCCGCTCCAGTAACGCATCCTGTTCCAGCGGCCAGTTCTGCGCCAGCTTCCCTTCACGAATCAGCGTGAAGAGCGGAACCAGCAGCGGATCCTGCGGCTGACGATAATAGAGCGTACCCAGCACGCGGCAGAGGATGGAAAACTCATTCATTTTTTTATTCCGTTACGTAATTAAAGGTCGACAAATTCATCGATCGGCGCCATTCCGCGCGATTCCAGAAAATCAAGCATGCGGCGCGGGGTGACATTCAGGATCCGCTCCTCCGGGAACCCAACGTCATTCAGCACCTTCAGGCACTCGCTGAAATCGCCGAGGGTAAACGCCGTGTGTGAATCGGATCCCAGGGCTACCATGCCGCCAGCATCCCGTACCGCCGCAGCAATGTTGCGGCAGTTAGCTTCACTGCCCTTGCGGGAGTGAACGAAAGAGGAGTTGTTTATCTCCAGCGCCACGCGGTGTTTCGCCGCAGCCTGCGCAACCGCCTCGATATCAACAGGGTACTTCGGGTTTCCCGGATGGCTGATGATATGCACATTGCCGCTGGCAATGGTGGCAATCATCGCCGCGGTATTGGTCTCTTTGTCCTGCGGCGCAAAAACCGGCTCATGGAAGCCGGCAATAATTAAATCCAGCGAGGTCAGCATCGGGCCGGTGCAGTCAATTTCACCGTCGGTATTCTTAATGTTCGCTTCGATGCCGCGCAGTATCCCGACGCCATCCACCAGGCGTGGCCAGATACGCATATTCACGAAGTGCCAGTAGTGCGGTGCATCAGCCATATCAGGACCGTGATCGGTAATGGCAAACAGCTTGATGCCTTTACGCTTTGCTTGCGCGATGTAGTCATGAAGGGTGCTGTAGGCGTGAGTGCTGGCGACGGTGTGCATATGCAGGTCAACGGGATACATCTTTCTCTCCTCGGCTATTTTTTCAAAGGATAGCAGTTATCAGCGGCGAATATTAGCAAAAACCCGGCCAACGCCGGGTTACTGTCAGTATCCACGCTGTCTGTCGACCTGCCCGGTGACGGTTTTTCCTTTTTCAATCTCGCTGATGGTGTGGGAAATGTACGCCACGGCTTCGGCAGGCCGTGTGACCGCCGCGATGTGCGGCGTCATCGCCACCCGCGGGTGCGCCCACAGCGGGCTTTCTTCTGGCAACGGTTCACGGCTGTAGACATCGAGCATTGCACCTTTCAGCTTACCGCTGTCCAGAGCTTTAATCAGATCGGCTTCCACAAGGTGAACGCCGCGCGCGAGATTCATGACGTAGCTCTGGTCTGCCAGCTGGTTCAGCAGTTCGCCGTTGATGATGCCCACGGTTTCAGCAGTATTTGGCAACAGGTTTATTAACACGCGGGTGTCTTTCAGAAACGCTGGCAGCTCCTGTGTTCCTGCAAAGCTGGCTATACCCGGATAATCCTTGCGGCTGCGGCTCCAGCAGCGCAGCGGGAACCCCCATGGGGCAAGGGCTTCGGCCACTTTCGATCCCAGTACGCCCGCCCCGAGAAGACCAATCGTGAAGTTTTCCCGGGGGTACTCAGGCAGCGGCTCCCAGCGGGCCTGCTGTTTCAACGCCTGATAGTCATCAAAACGGCGGAACCAGTGCAGCACCTGGCTAACTGCATACTCCTGCATTTGCTGACCCATGCCGGTGTCTTCCAGGCGGAACAGCGGAATATGTTCCGGCAGCATTTCCGGGTGGGCTTTCAGTTTACTGAGGATCGAATCCACGCCAGCGCCCAGGGCAAATACGGCTTTCAGCTCGCGGCCCTGCAGCATTTCTACCGGCGGGTGCCAGACCAGCGCATAGTCAGCATGATCGTTATGGCCGCGTTTCCACTCACGTACCCGCGCACCCGGCAGCGCCGCTGAAAGTGCATTAATCCAGTAAGCCGTATCAAAAGTGGGGTGATAGAAAATAATATCCATAGTCATTCCTGCCTTTTATTGCGCTGTTTTATTTTCATTTTCAACTGGATTGCCAGCATAACAAATTTCATCGTCATCCGCGTTGCTGATAAAAAAGACGGTTTCCGTGCATTTAGGAATCAGGTTGTCTGAAGTTTGTCTAAACGCACGACATTACTGAAAAAGTGAGTTGACGGCAGTTCGGCTTTTCCTTACATTAGCGCCCGTCCCGACAACAACGGGATGACAATATGGTGAGGTGTCCGAGTGGCTGAAGGAGCACGCCTGGAAAGTGTGTATACGGCAACGTATCGGGGGTTCGAATCCCCCCCTCACCGCCATATTTAAAGAAGAGCTCGCATGAAAATGCGGGCTTTTTTTTGCATGTTGCACACCACCGGGGGGATGAGAACCCCCGACCGGGGTTCGACAACGGGCGAGCGTAGCGAGTCAATCCCCCCCTCACCGCCATATTTAAGAAAGAGCTCGTACGAAAGTACGGGCTTTTTTTTGCATGTTGCACACTACCGGGGGGATGAGAACCCCCGACCGGGGTTCGACAACGGGCGGCGGCCCGTTGGACAGACTGGGCGCGCAGCGAACAGGCTGCCCGCAGGGCGAGCGCAGCGAGTCAATCCCCCCCTCACCGCCATATTTAAAGAAGAGCCCGCATGAAAATGTGGGCTTTTTTTTTGCATATTGCACACCACCGGGGGGATGAGAACCCCCGACCGGGGTTCGACAACGGGCGGCAGCCCGTTGGACAGACTGGGCGCGTAGCGAACAGGCTGCCCGAAGGGCGAGCGCAGCGAGTCAATCCCCCCCTCGCCGTCATATTTGAAGAAGAGTTCGCATGAAAATGCGGGCTTTTTTTTGCATGTTGCACACTACCGGGGGGATGAGAACTCCCGACCGTGGTTCGACAACGGGCGGCAGCCCGTTGGACAGACTGGGCGCGTAGCGAACAGGCTGCCCGAAGGGCGAGCGCAGCGAGTCAATCCCCCCCTCACCGTCATATTTGAAGAAGAGTTCGCATGAAAATGCGGGCTTTTTTTTGCATGTTGCACACTACCGGGGGGATGAGAACTCCCGACCGTGGTTCGACAACGGGCGGCAGCCCGTTGGACAGACTGGGCGCGCAGCGAACAGGCTGCCCGCAGGGCGAGCGCAGCGAGTCAATCCCCCCCTCACCGCCATATTTAAAGAAGAGCTCGTACGAAAGTACGGGCTTTTTTTTTGCATGTTGAACTTTACCCTTGTGCGGTCTGGGCCCCTCACCCTAGCCCTCTCCCCAGGGGAGAGGGAATTATTACTCCTCCACCATACGTGCATACTCTTCGGTGAGAAAATCCACCAGCGTTCTGACGGATGGCAACAGCCCGCGCCGGGACGGATAAACCGCGTGGATCACTTCCCGTCTTGGTTCCCAGTCTTCCAGTACCCGAACGAGTTCACCGGAGGCAAGTTGCTCTTTCACCATCAAAATCGGCAATTGCACTACGCCCACACCCGCCATCGCCGCTTCGCGTAGCGCCAGCATGTCGGTGGTAATAAAGCGCGGCGTGAAATGGATCTCCGCTTTTGCGCCCTGCGGACCGCAGAGATCCCATTTATGTACCTGTTTACCGGCTCCCATGCTTAAGCCCGGCCAGTCGCTCAGCGCCGAGGGGGTAAGCGGTGCGCCCAGGCGTTCAACCAGCTGCCGCCCCGCCACCAGACAATGTCCCCTGTCGGCCAGCACCCTTAGAACCAGATCGCTGTCATCAAACGGACGCGGCCGCACGCGGATCGCCACATCAATCCCCTCGGCTACCGGATCGACCCGCCGATTGGTTGCCTCCAGCTGCAGATTGATGCCGGGATAGCGCGCCAGAAAGCGTGCCAGCATTGGCCCTACGTGGACATGCAGCAACGTAACCGGACAGGTGATCCTGACGATACCGCGCGGTTCGGCCTGCAGCGCAGCCACGGCCTCCTCTGCCGCCTCCGCTTCCACCAGCATTGCCTTACAGTGCTGATAGAACGTCTGCCCGACCTCCGTCACCGTAAACTGCCGCGTGGTACGCTGAATTAAGCGCACGCCAAGCCGCTCCTCCAGCTGAGCTATCCGGCGGCTCAGTTTCGATTTAGGCTCATCAAGCGCCCGCCCCGCTGCCGCAAATCCTCCGTGCTCGACCACTTTCACAAACCAGGCTAAATCGTTGAGATCCTGCATACCCTCTCCATCGTTCCACAAACGGAACAGTGAGTGTCATTTTCACGCTCTACCGGAATATTAGACCTGAATATAAGCTAATTACATCAACAGAACATCAGGAGTTCATCATGAAACAGGTCACAGGCGTTTATACCGCACCGCGACAGCACTGGGTCGGCGACGGTTTTCCGGTTCGCTCGATGTTTTCTTATCAGACGCACGGTGAACCGCTCAGCCCGTTCCTGCTTTTGGACTACGCCGGTCCCTTTGCCTTCCCGGCTGACGGGGCAAAACGCGGCGTTGGTCAGCATCCTCATCGTGGATTTGAAACGGTCACCATTGTCTATTCCGGCGAAGTGGAGCATCGCGATTCGACGGGACAAGCCGGCGTGATTGGACCGGGCGATGTGCAGTGGATGACGGCAGGCTCGGGCATTTTGCACGAAGAGTTTCACTCCAGCGCGTTCTCACAAAAAGGAGGGGAACTCAAAATGATGCAGCTGTGGGTCAACCTGCCTGCGAAAGACAAAATGGCCGCACCCGGCTATCAAAGCATCACCAAAGAGACGATCCCGGTGGTGACGCTGCCGGACGACAGTGGAACGCTGCGGGTGATCGCAGGCCGCTACGGCGAGACTGACGGCCCGGCCCGGACGTTCTCCCCGCTGAACGTCTGGGATATGACGTTGAATCAGGGAAGCCACCACACCTTCCATCAGCCCGAAGGCTGGAGCACAGCGCTTGTGGTGCTGGAAGGAAGCGTCACGGTGAACGGCACCGCCCAGGCGGGTGAAGCGCAGCTGGTGGTGCTCAGCCAGCAAGGTGACACCGTCCACCTGGAAGCCAACAGCGATACCAAAGTGCTGCTGATGGCGGGCGAACCGCTGAACGAGCCGATCGTCGGTTACGGCCCGTTTGTGATGAACAGTAAAACCGAAATCGCAGAAGCTATCCGTGATTTCAACTCAGGCCGTTTTGGCCAGATCCTCTCGTCATAAAGGAGAAGAACATGTCTACACCTGCAAATTTTAACGGTTCCCGCCCGGTCATTGATGCGAATGATGCGGTCATGCTGCTTATCGATCATCAGAGCGGGCTGTTCCAGACCGTTGGCGACATGCCTATGCCGGAACTGCGCGCCCGTGCGGCAGCACTGGCAAAAATCGCAACGCTTGCGCAGATCCCGGTGATTACCACTGCATCCGTTCCGCAGGGGCCAAACGGACCGCTGATCCCGGAGATCCACGCCAACGCGCCGCACGCCCAGTACGTAGCCCGAAAAGGTGAGATTAACGCCTGGGATAACCCGGAGTTTGTGGCGGCGGTAAAAGCCACCGGGCGTAAAACGCTGATTATTGCCGGGACCATCACCAGCGTCTGCATGGCGTTCCCATCCATCAGCGCGGTGGCGGACGGCTATAAAGTGTTTGCGGTGATTGATGCCTCTGGCACCTACAGCAAAATGGCGCAGGAGATCACCCTGGCCCGTGTGGTTCAGGCGGGCGTTGTGCCAATGGATACCGCTGCCGTGGCCTCCGAGATCCAGCGGACATGGAATCGTGAAGACGCTGCACAGTGGGCTGAGGTTTATACGCATATCTTCCCGGCCTATCAGCTGTTGATCGAAAGCTACGGTAAGGCGCAGGAAGTCGTGAAAAACGGCGAAATGCTCGATTCACAGCGTTAATACCCGGTGCTGCAACCTAAGCTGATTAAGGCTTAACCGAACAAGCACAAATACAGAAAATCTGCTTGACCGTTTTAGCGCAACTCCCTATAGTAGCGCCCCGTTGCCCCCAAGCGGTCAGGCAGCAAAACAATATGGTGAGGTGTCCGAGTGGCTGAAGGAGCACGCCTGGAAAGTGTGTATACGGCAACGTATCGGGGGTTCGAATCCCCCCCTCACCGCCATATTTAAAGAAGAGCTCGTACGAAAGTACGGGCTTTTTTTGCATGTTGCACACCACCGGGGGGATGAGAACTCCCGACCGGGGTTCGACAACGGGCGGCAGCCCGTTGGACAGACTGGGCGCGCAGCGAACAGGCTGCCCGAAGGGCGAGCGCAGCGAGTCAATCCCCCCTCACCGCCATATTTAAAGAAGAGCTCGTACGAAAGTACGGGCTTTTTTTTCGCATGTTGCACACCAACGGGGGGATGAGAACCCCCGACCGGGGTTCGACAACGGGCGAGCGCAGCGAGTCAATCCCCCCCTCACCGCCATATTTAAGAAAGAGCTCGCATGAAAATGCGGGCTTTTTTTTGCATGTTGCACTTCACCCTTGTGCGGTCTGGGCCCCTCACCCTAACCCTCTCCCCAAGGGAGAGGGAAAACGTCCTAACCTTTGGTAAAACCGCACCGGCCCCGTAGGCCGGGTAAGCGCAGCGCCACCCGGCGCAACAAACTGCACAAAAAAACAAAGCCCGGTTCCCCGGGCCTTGAACACAACACGTCACTCAGTAGTACGCCTGCAGCGTTCGCTGGCACAGCGCCGAACGCACGCAGTCATCTTTGGTAAAGCGTACCACCCCAATCATCTCGTCTTCTTCAAAACGAGCCATGGCGTCACTCAGGCCGGACTTGACGCCCGACGGCAGGTCGCACTGGGTGATATCGCCATTGACGATGACCGTCACGTTCTCCCCGAGGCGCGTTAAAAACATCTTCATTTGCGCAGCGGTCACGTTCTGAGCCTCGTCAAGGATCACGACCGCATTTTCAAATGTACGTCCGCGCATATAGGCGAACGGCGCGATTTCCACCTTGCCAATCTCTGGCCGCAGGCAGTACTGCATAAAGGATGCGCCCAGTCGCTTCACCAGCACGTCATAGACGGGCCTGAAGTAGGGAGCAAACTTCTCTGAGATATCTCCGGGTAAGAAACCGAGATCTTCATCAGCCTGCAGTACCGGACGGGTGACAATAATTCTGTCCACGTCCTTATGGATCAGCGCCTCTGCCGCTTTGGCCGCGCTAATCCAGGTTTTCCCGCATCCGGCTTCACCGGTTGCAAAGATGAGCTGTTTACTCTCGATAGCATTCAGGTAGTGCGCCTGAGCTTCATTCCGCGCCACAATTGGGGAAGTATCACGGCAGTCCCGCGCCATGCCAATTGCTTCTACGCCACTCATCTGCACAAGCGAGGTGACCGACTCTTCTTCACGCTGTTTATGACTACGTGAATCCCGTCTCAGCACACGTTTTGCTTCGCGACGAGCTTTGATCACTGCTTTTTGTCTTCCCATGGATAGCACCTTGAGTTGTTGGTATTCATCACACGCGCCAGCGTCGGCACGATTATGCGCACAAACATCAGAGGGTTGGCTTCCTTGTAAGCCATTGCTTGCTTTGCCGGATGACGACACAAAACGGCTACGCGCACCATTTTGCACGTCGGTAGTAAGAGGGTGTTGCGTTGAGGGGGATAAATCTGTAGTGAAAAGATCGCTGCCGGAGTCAGAGCCTCCGCGCCGGGTGCTGCGGGTGTTACGTTTACCTTGTCCAGTACAGGACGCTACCATTCGCGATCTCCATAGTGAATCAGTTTCACTGCCGGGAACTACCGCTGTCTTATCTTAAGTACATCAGGGATTATCATAAATGCAACATTTATTTTACCATAATGCAACTTTTAAGACTGTACCTGCAGTGGATTCAGTCTCATATAGAAATATTACAGAAAAATAACAACAAGATAGTCATCGCGAAAAATAATGTCCCTGCGAACAATCGCAGGGACGATTATCAGGCTTCGATCAGCCCCTGACCGAGATAGGCATCTGGCGTGCGCGGTCCAGGCAGAGCAAAGAAATAGCCACCGCCGATAGGTTTAATGTACTCCTCCAGCGCTTCGCCGTTGAGCCGCTTCTGCACGGTCAGGAAGCCTTTCTCAAGGTCGTGCTGGTAGCAGACAAACAGCAGCCCCATATCGAGCTGGCCGGCATTTGTCACGCCCAGGGAGTAACTGTAGCCACGGCGCATCATCAGGCTGGACTGTGTTTCTGGCGTGCGCGGATTGGCGAGCCGGATATGGCTATCCAGCGCAATCACGTCCCCTTGCGGGTCGCGGGCATAGTCGGGCACGTCATGCTCGTTCTTCATGCCGAGCGGCGCGCCGCTTTGCTTATCGCGACCGAAGATCGTCTGCTGTTCTTTAAGCGGCGTGCGATCCCAGAACTCGACGTGGAACTGAATGATCCGCACCGCCTGATAGCTGCCGCCCACAGCCCATGCCGGTTCCCCCTGGTTGGCGGTCACCCAGACCACCTCGTTCATCAGCGTGGCATCGCTGCTGTCCGGGTTGGCCGTGCCATCCTTAAAGCCCAGCAGGTTGACCGGCGTCTCTTTTCCTTTACTGCGGGCAGCGTGGTCAGAGATAAACCCTTCCCGCTTCCAGCGCACGCTCAGCAGGTCCGGCGTGTGCTTAATAATGTCCCGCAGGGCGTGGATCACCGTGTCCTGCGTATTGGCGCAGATCTGCAGCAGCAGATCGCCATGACAGAGGGCCGCGTCGAGGGAGTCGTTGGGAAAACGCGTCATCTTTTGCAGCGAAATGGGCTTTTGTTTGGTCAGCCCGTAACGTGCATCAAACAGCGATTCACCCAGCGATACGGTGATTGTCAGATTATCAGGGGCGATAAACGGCCCCAGAATACCGGAGTCCATCGGCGGCAGGCGCGGATTTGGCGTGTCCGGGGCTGGCCCACCCGCGGTGAGAAACGCGATACGTGCCGTCAGCAGGCGGAACAAACGCTCCAGGTCGGCTTTGTCACTTGCCAGTGAATCGAAAGCCACCAGCATCATGGAGGCCTGCTGCGGGGTCAAAATGCCCGACTGGTGCACGCCGTAAAAAGGCTGGGTCTCCATGCGGGCATCCGGTGACAGCGTGCCGGGGGCACTCTGCGGTTTTGCCGCATGTGCCACCGGACACCCTCCCGCCAGGGCAAGCGCGCCGCCGAGCGCCCCTACCCCTTTCAGTAACCGACGTCGCGACGGTTGTGCGACGTCATACTCGTCTTGCTTGTTCATTCTACTTAGTCCAGACCCAGCACGCCGCGCAGTTGAGCCAGATCTTCCGCCAGGGTGGTCACAGGGCCTTTCAGCGCGTTACGGTCAGCGTCGGTCAGTTTGTCGTAGGTTTCAAATCCGTCTTTGGTGCGGTACTTCGCCAGAATAGCGTCGACTTTCCTGAAATTAGCATCGACTTTCGCCAGCAGTTCGCCGTTCTCTTTCTGCAGCTGAGGACGCAGCAAATCAACAATCTTCTGCGCGCCGTCAACGTTCGCCTGGAAATCCCACAGGTCGGTGTGGCTGTAGCGATCTTCTTCACCGCTGATTTTGCTCGCCGCCACTTCTTCAATCAGGCCTGCTGCACCGCCCACCACTTTTGACGGTGGGAACGCCAGCTCGCTGATGCGTTTTTGCAGGTCCAGCACGTCGCTGTTCAACTGCTCCGCATATTTCTCCATCCCTTTGGTGGAGTTGTCGCCGAACAGAGCTTTTTCAAGGCGGTGGAAGCCGGTGAATTTAGGATCGGCTGCTTTCTGCTCGTAGTCATCTTCGCGGGCATCGATACTGCCGTCGAGGTCGGAGAACAGCTCGGCAATCGGTTCGATACGCTCATAGTGCTGGCGGGTTGGGGCATACAGGGATTTCGCTTTTTCGATATCTCCTGCTTTCACCGCGTCGATAAAGGCTTTTGTCCCGGCAACCAGATCCGCAGTCTCTTTCATGACATACGCTTTATACGCGGTGATGGCCTCACCCAGACTCAGCAGGGCATCCCCTTTGGCCGCGTCAGCAGTGGCTTCGCCCTTAACGATCAGTTTCCCTTTCGGGTTCGTCAACAGACCGCAGGTCATGTCATATTCACCCGGTTGCAGGTTAGCGGTCATCTTCTGGGTGAAGCCCGGCGCGATATTTTCGCGCTCTTCCACCACCATCACGCCTTTGAGGATCTCCCACTCCAGCGCCTTTTGACTGTGGTTTTGAATAATAAACTGGGTTTTACCGCTGTTAACCGTGATGGTCATCGGTTCACACTGCTTATCATTCACGGTGACTTTCACCTGCGGAATATCAGCGGCCTGCGCGGATAATGCAGACGCAAAGAGCGCCGCCATACCAACCTGTAACGCACTACGACGAAATTGAATTGCCATGACCTTTCCCATTTAAAAGTATGTTGTAACTAAATAATGCACTTCACGGCGCGATTTGCGACGGCTGAGTGCTGGGGCGCGAAGGCATAAAGAACAGCACCAGCGCCGGAATAAGGTAGAGGAAGTACACCGCCACTTCGCTGATGCTTGGCGTTTCCTGGTAGCCAAAAATGCCTTCCAGTAACGTTCCGGTCAGAGAATGGGTGGAGAGAATGCCGCTGAGGTTAAACGCCACGTCCTGGAAGTGATTCCACAGCCCGGCTTCATGGAAGGCGCGGATCGCCCCCGCCGCCAGCCCGGCCGCGACCAGCAGAATAAACAGGCTGGTCCATTTGAAAAACGCGCCCAGGTTAAGGCGGATGCCGCCCCAGTAGAGCAGAAAGCCGAGCACGACGGCGGTTGCCAGCCCGAGCATGGCACCCAGCGGCGGCCAGATGCCGACATCCTGCTGGAATGCCGCCAGCAGGAAGAAAACCGATTCCAGACCCTCGCGCGCGACGGCGAAAAAGACCATCGCGATCAGCGCCCAGCCGTGGTGATTGCCTTTTTGCAGTGCGTTGTCCACCGCCTGCTCCAGCTGCACCTTCACGTTGCGCGACACTTTGCGCATCCAGAACACCATCCAGGTGAGGATCACCACCGCAATCACTGCGACCAGCCCTTCAAACAGCTCCTGTTCCCGCTGCGGGAATTCGCCGGTAGTTTCGTTGATAAGAATGCCCAACCCCAGACAGAGCGCGGCCGCCAGAAAAACGCCCACCCACATCACGCCAATCCAGCGTCCGCGCTGGGTTCGCTTCAGATAACTGGCGATAAGGCTGACAATCAGGGCCGCTTCAAGGCCTTCACGTAACATAATGAGAAATGGAACAAACATGCCGACACCTTAAATGTTTATCGCGGTCAACTGATGCAAAGAAAGGTAAATTCTTTTGATAGTGATTATCATTACGGCGGAAAGAAAAACAAGCGAAATATGGGGCGTTTTGATGACGAGATGTAAACGGATCGCCGGGTAATAGTTAGCGTAGTTATAATTAAGTTTATAAGTTATAACGAAAATGCCCATTTACGGTTAATCGGCACTGTGGCTAAATGTCCGCCTCAAAAACCAACCGTAACCACACTATGTATAACATTATCCATTTCCTGCTGGCGCTGGTCATAATCCTCGCCCTTGCCTGGCTGGTGAGTTTCGATCGCCGCCAAATTCGTATTCGCTTTGTCTTACAGTTGATCGTTATTGAAATTGCGCTGGCCTTTTTTTTCCTGCACGCGCAAAGCGGCCTGTTTATTATTCGTTACGTCTCGGGATTCTTTGAATCCCTGCTGAAATTCGCGGCCGAAGGGACGAATTTTGTCTTCGGGGGGATGGGTGAAAAAGGGCTGGCGTTTATTTTCCTCGGCGTACTGTGCCCGATTATATTTATTTCGGCGCTGATTGGTATTCTCCAGCACTGGCGTATTCTGCCGATTTTTATTCGCGTAATCGGCACGCTGCTGTCAAAGCTGAACGGCATGGGCAAGCTGGAATCGTTTAACGCGGTAAGCTCGCTGATCCTCGGCCAGTCGGAAAACTTCATTGCTTACAAAGGCGTCCTGGGCGATCTCTCCTCGCGCCGTCTGTTTACGATGGCTGCCACCGCCATGTCGACCGTTTCCCTGTCGATTGTCGGCGCCTATATGACCATGCTCGACGCCAAATTTGTCGTTGCGGCGCTTATTCTCAATATGTTCAGCACCTTTATTATTCTCTCGATTATCAACCCGGCGCGCCCGGAAGCGGAATCAGAGATTAAGCTGGAAAAAATGCATGAATCGCAAAGCTTCTTTGAAATGCTCGGCGAATATATTCTGGCCGGGTTTAAAGTAGCGATGATTATTCTGGCGATGCTGATTGGCTTTATTGCGCTGATTAGCGCGGTCAACGCCCTCTTCTCCAGCGTATTTGGTATGAGCTTCCAGCAGATCCTGGGCTACGTCTTCTATCCGCTGGCGTGGCTTATTGGGATCCCGCTCCACGATGCCTTGCACGCCGGCAGCATTATGGCAACCAAACTGGTGGCGAACGAGTTTGTGGCGATGATTGAGCTGCAAAAAATTGCCCATCAGATGTCACCGCGCGGGCTGGGCATTTTATCCGTCTTCCTGGTGTCGTTCGCTAACTTTGCGTCTATCGGCATTGTCGCCGGAGCGATTAAAGGCCTTAACGAGCGTCAGGGCAACGTGGTCTCGCGCTTCGGTCTGCGTCTGGTGTATGGCGCAACGCTGGTGAGCCTGCTGTCGGCGAGTTTTGCGGGGCTGGTATTGTAAGAGGCTTTGCCGGGTGGCGCTTCGCTTGCACGGGCCTACGGGATTTGTAGGCCCGGTAAGGCGTAGCTGCCACCGGGCCTGGTTTTATTAAAACTGCACGCACACCGGCTGATCGACCCGCATCACCGACTCCTGCGCGAAGCGAGATTTATAGATCCCGCGCAACGCTTCGATATTCTTTTCGCTCTGCGCATCGTGAGCATGGATTAGCATCAGCGCTTTACTCGGCTCCCGCGCCACTTTTCCGTCGTTACCCAGCCACTGACCGCGCGCGTCAAACACCGTTAAGCCGTCGCGAAAACGTGGCGTCACGTCCTGATCGACAAACTGCTGCCACTCGTTGCCGGTGATCTGCGCGCCAGCAGGACGGTTTAAGCCGAAATAGAGCGTGGTCTGCTGCATCTGGTTATCTGCTTTGCAGGTCTCCACGGCTGTGCGTTGCGCGGGCGCGTTACAGCCTGCCAGCATCAGTAATGCCGCCACCATCAACCCTGTTTTAATTGTCATTGTTCGCTATCCTCATCGTTATAAGTGCAGCGATATCACCGTAACTCTGGAAAATTTGCAAGAAAAAAGCCGGGTGGCGCTAGCGCTTACCCGGCCTACGGTGTGACGTGGAAAAATTATTCTGCCTGCAGCTTAGACGGTGGTGCAGAGTGGTAATGCGCGTCCGCTTCAGCGAAGCGTTTTTGCATCGCAGCAGACGGTGCCTTGCCAAGCAGACTGAACACCACAATGCCGATGCTGCCGAAGATGAAGCCCGGAATGATTTCGTACAGGCCCAGCCACGCGAACTGTTTCCAGACGATGACGGTGACCGCACCGATAATCATCCCCGCCAGCGCGCCGTTGCGGGTCATGCGCGACCACAGTACCGAGAAGAGCACCACCGGACCAAAGGCCGCGCCGAAGCCTGCCCATGCGTAACTTACCAGCCCCAGCACGCGGTTTTCCGGGTTTGCCGCTAGCGCGATGGAGACCAGCGCCACCACCAGCACCATGAAACGCCCTACCCACACCAGCTCTTTCTGGCTCGCCCCTTTACGCAGGAACGCCTTGTAGAGGTCTTCGTGATTGCGCTGGAGCAGACCAGCAGCTGGCAGCTCAGGGTCGACATCACCGCCGCCAGAATCGCAGATAGCAGGATACCGGCAATCCACGGGTTAAAGAGGATCTGCGCCAGTTCAATGAACACACGCTCGGCGTTCTGGTTCACCGCCCCTGCCTGCGCCGGGTTGTTGTTGAAGTACGCAATCCCGAAGAAGCCGACCGCACATGCGCCAGCCAGACAGAGGATCATCCACGTCATACTGATGCGACGTGCATGGACGATGGTGTGGTGAGAATCCGCCGCCATAAAGCGCGCCAGGATATGCGGCTGACCAAAGTAGCCCAGACCCCAGCCCATCAGGGAGACGATGGCCACGAAGTTAAGCCCCTTCAGCATATCGACGTTTTCGATGCTCTTCTGCTTGATCACTTCCAGCGATTCGCCAAAACCGCCGACGGTGAAAATCACAATCACCGGCGTCAGGATCAGGGCGAAGATCATCAGGCTGGCCTGCACGGTATCCGTCCAGCTTACCGCCAGGAACCCGCCCACGAAGGTATAGATGATGGTTGCGGCGGCACCGGCCCACAGCGCGGTTTCATAGCTCATGCCGAAGGTGCTTTCGAACAGACGTGCACCGGCTACGATGCCGGAGGCGCAGTAGATGGTGAAGAACAGCAGGATCACCACCGCAGAGATAATACGCAGGATGCGGCTGTTGTCTTCGAAGCGGCCGGTGAAGTAGTCCGGCAGCGTCAGGGCGTTATTGTTGGCTTCGGTGTGGACGCGCAGGCGGCCCGCCACCAGCTTCCAGTTGATCCATGCGCCGACGGTCAGGCCGATGGCGATCCAGCTTTCTGAAATCCCGGAAATGAAAATCGCGCCCGGCAGCCCCATCAGCAGCCAGCCGCTCATATCGGAGGCACCCGCAGAGAGCGCGGTCACCATCGGGCCTAAGCTGCGGCCGCCCAGAATATAGTCGTCAAAGTTTTTCGTTGAACGCCATGCCAAAAACCCTATCAGGATCATGCCGAGGATATAAACGAGAAATGTCACCAGCATCGGTGTGCTAATTGCCATTCAAATTCTCCAAATTGTCGAGCGACAACCGTCCGGGTTGCCTTGTTATGTCATTACCGGAACGGGGTAATGAGTGTCTGTATTTCTGTTGGCCGCGCGTATCCTGCCGGAAGCAGTGCTCGCACACAAACGATTTAACACGGCATTTACATCAAATACATCCCAGGTTTGATACGTCTTTCCTATAGGTTGCACTCGCTCACGCTTTTACGGGTTGCACCTTTCAAAACTGTTAAGTTCCGCATGAAACCGCGCCACAGGCGACCTCGCCTTCGTCATTTTTTAGCTAACCAGTCATTAACAATTAAGCCATTTGCCAGCTTGCAGCACAGGTCACATTTAACACGGTTGCACAAAGTTGCAACATGGTGGATATTTCACGCTAACGATTGAACACGCTTACAGAACAACAGGAGTTTTGGCATGGGGATGACCACCATGGGGGTTAAGCTGGATGACGCTACCCGCGAACGGATTAAAACCGCGGCGACCCGCATTGACCGGACGCCGCACTGGCTAATCAAGCAGGCGATCTATAATTATCTCGAAAGGCTGGAGAGCGACGAAGGGCTGCCCGAGCTGCCTGCCCTGCTCGCCGGCGCAGCGAACGAAAGCGAAGAAACCGCCGCTGTTGTCGAAGAGACCCATCAGCCGTTCCTGGAGTTCGCCGAGCAGATCCTGCCGCAATCCGTCAGCCGCGCAGCCATTACCGGCGCTTACCGTCGGGCCGAAACCGACGCCGTGCCGATGCTGCTGGAGCAGGCCCGCCTGCCGCAGGACATTGCCGCTCAGGCGCACAGCCTGGCGTACCAGTTGGCCGACAAGCTGCGTAATCAAAAAAATGCCACCGGCCGCGCCGGGATGGTGCAAGGCCTGTTGCAGGAGTTTTCCCTCTCCTCTCAGGAAGGCGTGGCGCTGATGTGCCTGGCGGAAGCGCTGCTGCGTATTCCGGACAAAGCCACCCGCGATGCGCTGATCCGCGACAAAATCAGCAACGGCAACTGGCAGTCACACATTGGCCGCAGCCCGTCGCTGTTCGTTAACGCCGCCACCTGGGGGCTGCTGTTTACCGGCAGACTGGTGTCAACCCATAACGAAGCGAATCTTTCCCGCTCGCTGAACCGCATCATTGGCAAGAGCGGCGAGCCGCTGATCCGTAAAGGCGTGGACATGGCGATGCGCCTGATGGGCGAGCAGTTCGTCACCGGGGAAACCATTGCCGAAGCGCTGGCAAATGCCCGCAAGCTCGAGGACAAAGGCTTCCGCTACTCGTACGACATGCTGGGCGAAGCGGCGCTGACCGCCGCCGACGCACAGGCGTACATGGTCTCTTACCAGCAGGCGATCCACGCCATCGGTAAAGCCTCCAACGGGCGCGGCATTTATGAAGGGCCGGGCATCTCCATCAAGCTTTCTGCCCTGCACCCGCGCTACAGCCGCGCGCAGTATGACCGGGTGATGGAAGAGCTGTATCCGCGCCTGAAATCCCTGACCCTGCTGGCGCGTCAGTACGACATCGGGATTAACATCGACGCCGAAGAGGCCGACCGTCTGGAGATCTCCCTCGATCTGCTGGAAAAACTGTGCTTTGAACCAGAGCTGGCGGGCTGGAACGGGATTGGCTTTGTGATCCAGGCCTACCAGAAACGCTGCCCGTTCGTCATTGACTATCTGATTGATCTCGCCTCCCGCAGCCGTCGCCGCCTGATGATCCGTCTGGTGAAAGGCGCCTACTGGGACAGCGAAATCAAACGCGCGCAGATGGAAGGCCTGGAAGGTTATCCGGTCTACACCCGCAAGGTTTACACCGACGTCTCTTACCTCGCCTGTGCGAAAAAACTGCTCGGCGTGCCGAACCTGATCTACCCGCAGTTCGCCACCCACAACGCCCACACGCTGGCGGCAATCTACAGCCTGGCCGGGCAGAACTACTATCCGGGACAGTACGAGTTCCAGTGCCTGCACGGCATGGGCGAACCGCTGTACGAGCAGGTGACCGGCAAAGTGGCCGACGGCAAGCTGAACCGCCCGTGCCGAATTTATGCCCCGGTCGGGACGCATGAAACCCTCCTGGCCTACCTGGTGCGTCGTCTGCTGGAAAACGGCGCGAACACCTCCTTCGTCAACCGCATCGCCGACACTACGCTGCCGCTGGATGAACTGGTGGCCGATCCGGTGCTGGCCGTTGAAAAAATGGCGGCGCAGGAAGGTCAGGTTGGTCTGCCGCATCCGAAAATTGCCCTCCCGCGCGAACTGTACGGCGCAGGCCGTGTTAACTCCGCGGGCCTGGATCTGGCCAACGAACACCGTCTGGCATCCCTCTCCTCTGCCCTGCTCAACAGCGCGTTGCAGAAATGGCAGGCAAAACCGATTCTTGAGCACGCCGTCGACGACGGTGAAATGCAGCCGGTGATCAACCCGGCGGAGCCAAAAGATATCGTCGGCTACGCGCGTGAAGCCACGGAAGCGGAAGTGGAGCAGGCGCTGGAGAGCGCGGTGAACAACGCGCCAATCTGGTTCGCGACGCCGCCGCAGGAGCGTGCCGCCATTCTGGAACGCGCGGCGGTGCTGATGGAAGATCAGATGCAGCAGCTCATCGGCATTCTGGTGCGTGAAGCGGGTAAAACCTTCAGCAACGCCATCGCCGAAGTGCGCGAGGCGGTTGACTTCCTGCATTACTATGCCGGGCAGGTACGCGATGATTTCGACAATGAAACGCACCGTCCGCTTGGCCCGATTGTCTGTATCAGCCCGTGGAACTTCCCACTGGCGATCTTTACCGGCCAGATTGCTGCCGCTCTCGCCGCAGTCAACAGCGTGCTGGCGAAACCGGCCGAGCAAACGCCGCTGATTGCCGCCCAGGGTATCGCTATCCTGCGCGAAGCGGGCGTGCCTGCGGGCGTGGTCCAGCTGGTGCCGGGCCGCGGTGAAACGGTTGGGGCAAAACTGACCTCAGACAACCGCGTGCGCGGCGTGATGTTTACCGGCTCCACCGAGGTGGCGACGCTGCTGCAACGCAACATCGCCACGCGTCTGGATGCGCAAGGACGCCCTACGCCGCTGGTGGCGGAAACCGGCGGGATGAACGCCATGATCGTCGACTCCTCCGCGCTCACCGAGCAGGTGGTGGTTGACGTGCTGGCCTCGGCGTTTGACAGCGCAGGTCAGCGCTGCTCGGCCCTGCGCGTGCTGTGCCTGCAGGATGACATTGCCGACCATACGCTGAAAATGCTGCGCGGCGCGATGGCCGAATGCCGCATGGGCAACCCGGGACGCCTCACCACCGACATTGGGCCGGTGATTGACGCCGAGGCGAAAGAGAATATCGAGAACCACATTCAGACGATGCGTGCCAAAGGCCGCCCGGTGTTCCAGGCAGTGCGTGAGAACAGCGAAGACGCCCGCGAATGGCAGACCGGCACCTTTGTCCCGCCAACGCTGATTGAGCTGGCAAGCTTCGACGAGCTGAAAAAAGAGGTCTTCGGGCCAGTGCTGCACGTCGTGCGTTACAACCGAAACAACCTGAACGAGCTTATCGGGCAGATTAACGCCTCCGGCTATGGCCTGACGCTTGGCGTGCATACCCGCATCGATGAAACCATCGCTCAGGTTACCGGCAGCGCGAAAGTCGGCAACCTGTACGTCAACCGCAACATGGTGGGTGCAGTGGTGGGCGTGCAGCCGTTCGGCGGCGAAGGCCTGTCCGGCACCGGTCCGAAAGCGGGTGGACCGATGTACCTGTACCGTCTGCTGGCAAACCGTCCGGAAAATGCGCTGAGCGTTACCCTGGCGCGCCAGGATGCCGCCTACCCGGTAGATGCGCAGCTCAAGGCCGTGCTCACGCAGCCGCTGGACGCGCTCATCAAGTGGGCCGACAAGCGTCCGGAACTGCGCACCCTGGCGCAGCAGTACGGCGAGCTGGCGCAGGCTGGTACCCAGCGTCTGCTGCCGGGGCCGACCGGCGAGCGCAACACCTGGACGCTGATGCCGCGCGAGCGCGTACTGTGCATGGCCGATAACGAGCAGGACGCGCTGGTTCAGCTGGCCGCCGCTGCCGCCACGGGTTGTGAGGTGCTGTGGCCGGAAGACGCGCTGCACCGCGATCTCGCCAAGCAACTGCCGAAAGAGGTGGCCGCCCGCATTCACTTTGCGAAACCGGATGCGCTTCTCACCCAGCCGTTTGACGCGGTGATCTACCACGGCGACTCGGATCAGCTGCGCGAACTGTGCGAGCAGGTGGCGGCCCGCAGCGGGGCCATCGTGTCGGTGCAGGGCTTTGCCCGCGGTGAAACAAATCTGCTGCTGGAGCGTCTGTACGTTGAACGCTCGCTCAGCGTGAATACCGCCGCCGCAGGGGGCAACGCCAGCCTGATGACTATCGGCTAATTGTGTAAAATCCCCCGGTGGCACTACGCTTACCGGGGCTACATACGTTACCGTAGGCCGGATAAGCGCAGCGCATCCGGCTTTTTTGTAGGGAGAGAAGATGAAACCATTACTTTTTGCGGGCGCCGCACTGCTGTTTAGCACCAGCGCACTGGCCGATGTTTGCGCCAGCGCCAACACCCAGGCGGACATGAACAGCTGTACCGCTCAGCAGTATCAGGCAGCAGATAAAAAGCTGAACCAAACGTATCAGACGGTGATGAAGCGCGCCGACGCCGCACAGCAGCCGCTGCTAAAAAAAGCGCAGCAGGCATGGATTGTCTTAAGGGATGCAGACTGCGCGTTTGCCGCCTCGGGCAGCGCGGGGGGCAGCGTCCAGCCGATGATCGCCAATCAGTGTCTGGCGGAAAAAACCACCGAGCGCGAGGCCTATCTTGCGTCCTTAATGCAGTGTGAAGAGGGCGATTTGAGCTGCCCCCTTCCCCCGGCGCACTAACGCACGCGGATCCCTTCGATTATCATCCGCTGGACGTTTTCAAGGGTGCTCTGGAAAAACGCCTCATCCCGCAGCGTTTTTCCGGTCACCGCTTCCACCTGGGCCGCAAAGTCAGCGTAATGCTGCGTTGAGGCCCAAATCATAAAGATCAGATGCTGCGGGTCGACCGGAGCCAGCTTCCCGGCGGCAACCCATCCGGCAATGATTGCCGATTTGTCGTCAACCAGCTGCTTTAAATCGCCCGTCAGCTCAGCCTGCAGCAGCGGCGCGCCCTGCAGCATCTCCAGACAGAACAGCCTGGACGCCTGCGGATGGTCGCGGGAAACCTCGAGCTTCAGGCGGATGTACTCCCCGATGGCGACCAGCGGTGCCAGCTCTTCGCGAAACGCTTTCAGCGGCGCGAGCCAGATATCCAGGATCTGCTTCATCACCGCCACATAGAGCGCCTCTTTTGACGGGTAGTAGTAGAGCAGATTGGTTTTCGACACCCCGGCCTGTTCAGCCACCTGCTCAAGACGCGTGCCGTGAATGCCAAACTGCGAGAAGGTCTCAAGCGCCGCGCTAAGAATGGCCTGCTTTTTGGCGCTGACGGCCAGGGAACGCTTGCCGGTTTTTGGCGCTGCGCGCGGGCTCATACCTGCTCTCCCGGCTCATCACAGACCCGCGTCTTTTTCTTGCGCCTGAGCTTTAGCTCGCTGACCAGCACGCCCGCGATGATAAACGCCGCCCCCAGCAGCGCGAGCAGCGGCAGACGCTCGCCAGCGATGCGCCCGAAAATACCCGCCCAGACCGGCTCACCGGTATAGATAACCGTCGCGCGCGTGGGTGATACGCTGCGCTGCGCCCAGTTCATGGTGACCTGAATAATGGCGCTGAAAATGCCCAGCCCCAGGGCAACCACAACCAGCCCGGTGGACATTGGCGGAACCGACTCCCCCGCCGGAACCATGCCGGCAAACGCCACCAGCGAGGCGGTGGCAAGCTGCACCACCGTCACCCGCTTAACGTCCACGCTTCCCGCCCAGGCGCTGATCAAAATAATTTCTGCCGCAATGGCAATGGCACCCGTGAGGGTGATCAGCTCGCCCGGCCCCAGCGCCAGCAGGTTATTTTCCGGTCCGGCCAGCAAAATCAGGCCAATAAAGGCCAGCACAATCCCGATGCAGGACATCAGCCCCGGCATCCGCCCCAGACAGAGCCACTGCAACAGCGGCACCAGCGGCACGTACATGGCGGTAATAAATGCAGATTTACTGCTGGAGATGCTCTGCAACCCCCAGGTTTGCAGGCTGTAGCCCATGGCGATGGCAATACCAATTGCCACACCGGCCTTCAGTTCTTTGAGCGTTAGCCCGCGCAGAGTTTTCAGTGAGATTAACGCCACGGCAATCGCCGCGGTGGCAAAGCGCAGACCCACAAAAAAGAAGGGATCGCTCAGGGTGACCGCATACTGGACGGCGAGGAAGGTTCCGCCCCAGAACATGGTGATCAAAATGAGAATGGCTTCCTGGGGTTTAACGGAGAGTGTAAAGCGTGAAACTGACATGCGGCACCGGCGAAAAGAATCAATGCCCTAGTGTGCGATGCCTTGCGTTCCAGTTCAATGTTACGGGCATAAAAAAACCGCCGGGAGACCCGGCGGCAGGGAGTCAACCCGGCGTACTACTTGTTGCTGCTGCCGTGGCTGTTTTTGCCCCCTTTTTTGCCAGCTTCTGATGCACGCTGAGGGTCATTTTTGAAATTACCCCCGCTTGACTGGCCACCTTTACGACCTGCTTCTGATGCTCTGTCACGGTCTTCTGCGAAATTACCTGAACCACCACGATGGTTTGCCATCTCTAACCTCCAGAGTGTGAAACATTAGACATCATATTGCATTCAGTAAAAGAGTATTCTTTCACCTGGCGACGTCAGCGCAGTACCTTTATCTGCGTCGCGTGAAACTAAGCTTAGCGGAGTGAGGCTATCCGGCAAGCCAGAGGTAATATTCTGCAACATGATCTGAGCCTTTTGTATGAGATAACGCGACGGTCATCCATAAGCCTCTCTTATCATTCCAAAAATTTGACGGCCGAAAGTTGTTTCATTTTGCTACAGAGACGAAACGTTAACATATTGTTATAAATCAAAGAAATGGCCTGAAAAGTTGCAGTCTGCCCATCACGACATATCTTTAAAGTAACGCAGCGATTCGCTGTCAGAACAACAAACGAGGAGTGATGCAAAATGGCAAAAGTTCTGGTGCTCTATTATTCCATGTATGGACACATTGAAACCATGGCTCACGCGGTTGCAGAAGGCGCAAACAGAGTAGACGGCGTGGATGTTGTGGTGAAGCGCGTACCGGAAACCATGAACGCCGAGGCGTTCGCCAAAGCCGGGGGAAAAACACAAAACGCCCCGCAGGCCACGCCGCAGGAGCTGGCCGACTACGATGCCATTATCATCGGCACCCCAACCCGCTTCGGCAATATGTCAGGCCAGATGCGCACCTTCCTCGACCAAACCGGAGGACTGTGGGCGTCTGGCGCGCTGTACGGCAAGCTGGCGAGCGTATTCAGCTCAACCGGGACCGGCGGCGGCCAGGAGCAGACGATTACCTCAACCTGGACTACCCTTGCTCATCATGGGATGGTGATTGTGCCGATTGGCTACGGCGCGCAAGAGCTGTTTGATGTGTCTGAGGTTCGGGGCGGTACACCTTACGGCGCAACCACCATTGCCGGTGGCGACGGCTCTCGCCAGCCAAGTAATGAAGAGCTTTCCATCGCCCGTTATCAGGGTGAACACGTCGCGGGTCTGGCCAAAAAACTTTTCGGCTAACCCAACAGGAGGACACACATGCCAACTCAAGAATCGAAAGCCCACCGCGTAGGTGAATGGGCCAGTTTACGCAACACCTCGCCGGAGATCGCCGAAGCTATCTTTGAAGTCGCAAAATATGACGAGAAGCTGGCAGAGCAGATATGGGAAGAAGGCAGCGATGAGGTTCTGGAACTGGCCTTCGGGAAAACGGACAAAGACTCCCTGTTCTGGGGTGAGCAAACCATCGAACGTAAAAACGTCTGACAATGTCCCCCGCCGCGGCGGGGGATTTTCCGCTATTTTGCCGCGCTGTTCATTACCGCATCAAACTTATCAATCGGACAGAATCCGTCTGCATCAATAGGGCACCCTTTCAGCGCCAGGGTCACGCGCTGCGCCGGGGATGCCAGTGAAAGCACGCTGGCGTTACGCAACTGCTCCGTACTTTGGTAGACATACTCAATCTTCATCAGCTCGCGGTTGGCGTTCTTATCGTGCCAGCGCTGGAAGACGATTTTCCCGCCAATCGGCGTGCGCTCCAGCTGGTCATGAAGCTGATACGGCTGGAAATCCAGCGCCGTCAGCAGCGAGGCGATGTTGGAGTCGTGACCCACCAGCAGCGTTATTTTTGGCGAGGTGGTCCGGTCGGTGACCAGCGCCTTGTCGATATACTTCACCAGCGGTTTCGCGACGTTTTGCGCCACCGCTGTAGAGGTAAACAGCGCGTCCTGATAGCCGTTTTTCAGCTTCGACAGCACGCGCCACTGCTGGTCGGTTTTGATTTCGCCCCACGCGACCTGGTCCATCGGGAACCCTTCGTAATACTGCAGAGTGAAGGCATCCACCAGTGAATTCCCTGTTTTCAGCGGCCCGGAGACGCCCGGCTCTTTGTCGACGTCCGCGCTGAAGGTATCTTTTGCATCCGTCAGGGAACAGATCTTCTTCTCCTTGCAGGACGGCGAATCAGCAAAGTTGGTCATCTGCTCCAGCAGCCTGTAGCTCTCGTCCAGCTGCATTTTCTGTCGTTCTGATGCCATCGCACTGAGCGCTTTTTCGCGGAATTCCGGCGAGCTGTCGGTAATGATGGGGTTGAAGGTCGGGTCCATGGTGCCCATTTTTTCCTGATGATGCACCGGCACGTCGCAGCCCGGGAAAGCCCCGGTAATAAAGAACTGCGCGGTTGCCACGGTGCGCTGCAGGCTGTTGGCGTAGGCATACACGGTGTCGGCTGGCGGGCATTCACCGGAGGTCATCATCTTCTGCGCTGCCAGCCATTCGCGCATATAGTGGCCCATGTAGACTTCAAGCACGCCGCCCTTGGTGGTCAGCTGGCCGCCCGGCACATCCCACTCAGGCCACTGCTTCGCCGTGGACTGCTCCAGAACGCTGCCGTTATTGGCGAGCGGCGCGCGCAGGTTGTGGCGGCTCATGATTAAGACCTGTTCCAGCTGGTATCCTTCGGGCGTGTCCTGCGCCTGAGCGCCAAAGGTGACTGATACGCAACCTGCCACTGCAACAGTGAGTAGTGCTTTTCTCATCCCTTATTCCTCACTCGGTTTTGATGTCGCGTTAAGTGTGACAGATTGATGACAATTTTCCGGGAAGCATTTCTCAAACCGCTCATAAGATTAGAAAATCGCGATCCCCATGGCCGCAGCAACGTATAACGCTGCCCAGACGCAGGCTGAAATCAGGCTCACGAGATACACTTTGCCGGCGTTCAGTCGTAGCATACCGGCGGTCAGCGGGACGATATAGCGCAGTACCGCCAGAAAGCGCGCGGTGAACAGTACCAGGACGTCGTTTTTCTGCAGCCGGTGCTGCACGCGCAAAAACGTATCGGCATGTTTTGCGGTGAGCCGCGTAATGGTGCGCGTGTTCCCCATCCGCTGGCCGAGGTGGTAATTGAGCACCGATCCCAGGGCGGCACCCAGCGCGACGGCGAGCCACGCCAGCCCCGGATGCAGGCTGGACAGGCCCGCAGCAATCCCAGCGATCAGCATTACCGAGGCGGGCGGAAGCACGGAGGAGACGATCACCGTCGATTTAGCCAGCGCCATTGCAAAGAGCAGCGCGAACAGATGCGCCGGGTAGTGCGCAAAATGGTTCAGCAGATTGTCCAGCCACGCCATGCTTCACTCCGGATCGTTGTTTCGTCAGTCCTGCTATTAGAAACGAACGTGCCTGAATGGCGTCTAAACCGCTTAGACCTCGAGCCCTGCCCGGTACTGCCCCCACCTGAGTACCGAGTTAACGCCCACAGAGAGGAACGGCTCCGGCGGCGTCTTATTCGGCCCCGGCGAGGCGGCAAGAAAATCAATCAGCTCATTGCGCTCGCCGGCAATCATATCCGCCAGCAGCTTGCCGGTAGCCGTGCCGCGGGTGATCCCCAGGCCGTTACAGCACAGCGCGCCGTACACGTTTGGCGCAAGCTGGCCGAAAAAGCCCTCGTGATTCTCCGACAGGCAAATCGCACCGCTCCAGGAGTATTCAAAATCCACCTGTTTCAGGGTCGGGAAGCGGCGTTCAAAGGATTTACGGTGGTTGGCGATAAACCGTTTCAGGTGCTGCTCGCGCGGGCGACCATCCGGATGGAAGCTGAAGCTGTTACGCACCAGGATGCGGTTGTCCACCGTCCGGCGCACGGTACTGCCAAAGGGATGCGCCGGGATCACCCCCCAGACCGGCTTGCCGCCGAGCTGAGATTGCTCATCAGCGGTCAGGGGCCGCGTCAGGCTACCGTACAGGAAGGTTGGCAGCAGGCGTCCGCGCAGAAAGCCAAAGTGCGACGCAAAGGCATTGTTCGCCAGAATCAGCGTATCTGCCGTGATGCTGCCTTTATCATGCACCAGTGTCACTTTGTCGCCGTAGTTAATCGACGTAATGGGCGTGTACTCATAGAGCGTGACGTTCGCGGGCAGGCTGTTTGCCAGCCCCTTTACCAGCGCCGAGGGTTGCAAAAGGATGGTGCCAGGAATATAAAGCGCCTGTTTGTAATACGACGTGCCGATGTGGTCGGGAAGATCGTGGCCCGCAATCATCTGCGTTTCCCGGCCAATCTTCTCCAACCCCCTGCGATAAGCTTCCAGAATCGCTATCCCCTGCTCGCCTACCGCCGCCTGGTATTTCCCGGACTCGGACATCTGGCACGCAATACCGTGCTCCTGAACAACCTCACGCAGATAGTTTTGCCCCAGCGTGTTGAGCCGGAGGATCAGGTTTGCCGTTTTGACATCGCCGATGTAGTCCTTCGCCCCAATGTCGTGCGGGACGTCGATGGCAAAGCCCGCGTTGCGACCGGACGGGCCAAAGCCCACCTCCTGCGCCTCAATCAGGACAATTTCATCATCGGGGAAATTCAGCGCCATCTGTCGAGCGGCGGCAAGCCCGGTTAATCCGGCTCCAACGATCGCCCAGCGGGCATGTTTTTGCCCTACATGGGCAGGACGAGGGATGCGCGATGGACTGGTGTGATACCACCCTGGCAGGGCGTCATCGGCGGGCAGTGAGGTGATCTTTTGCACGTGATTTACTCCGGTACGCTGTCATTTTTTCTTTTCGCTTACGACCACTAAGCGTTGCTGAAAAACATGGTAGCCAGACTGGAATAATGAATACGTGATGTATATCTCATGTATACAACAAGTATAAAAATAGTTAAATCTAGGTTAATCTTGGGCGTAGAAAAGCCCCCGATGAACGGCGAATAAAGGAAAAAAATGTCGTGAAAAACGCCCGCCAGCGGAGGCCGCGGGCGGAACGTCAGGTGAGATTAATCAAATATCTACACGCGCTCATCGGCCTTCAGCCCCTGCGGCGCAATGAAGATCTCCATGTTTTCCCGGGACAGCTCCCAGTGTTCAAATACCAGATCGACTACCGTCTGTTCATCGCGTGCTTCCAGCGCGGCGATAAACGCATCGTGATGATCGGCGGCCAACAGTAACCGCCGCTCCATGTCCTCATTTTGCGGACGGAAAAAGGTGTGGCCGATACGGCAGTGGTCTATCAGCAAACGGCCCAGGCTCGGCTGCAGATAGGGGTTCGCCGCCATCTCGCCCATGATCTCGTGAAAGCGGTTGTTCTCCAGCGCCAGCGCGTCGGCATCCTGGTTTTGAACCGCTTTGCGAAAGCGCTTTTGCGCCTCTTTCAGCGCCTTTAACTGCACGGGCTTGTAATGCTGAACCGCCAGGCGCCCCACCGCGGCATAGATCATCGGGGCCACGAGGAAGAAGTTGCGCAGCGTAGCGTGGCTCATGGGGATCACCCTTACGCCCCGCTTTTCGACAATCTCGAGATACCCTTCCCCCGCAAGGCGCTGAAACACTTCGCGCACCGGGGTGCGCGACAGGCCGTACTGCGCCGTCAGGCTGGCTTCATCCAGCAGCGCATCGGGATCCAGTTCCATCGTCAAGATAAGCCGCTTGAGATCCTCATAAAGCGCAGCTTTGCCCGTTCTCATTATCGCCTCCTGAAACTGCCTGTAATGCTGATTAACCTACAGATAAAGGCGCGCGACGGCAAATTTCCTCAGTCATCCTCGTCAGAAACGTCAATCCAGATGGTTTTCAGTTCGGTGTACTGATCGAGCGCGAAGGCTGACTTATCGCGCCCGCCAAAACCGGACTGCTTATAGCCGCCAAATGGCGTCGTGGCGTCGCCTTCCCCGAAGCAGTTCACGGTCACCGTCCCGGCGCGAATAGCGCGGGAGACGCGAACGGCGCGATTGAGTCTGCCGGTATAAACCGATGCAGCCAGCCCGTAAGGGGTGTCGTTCGCCAGCGCAACGGCTTCGGCTTCGGTTTTAAACGTCGTGACGCACAGCACAGGGCCGAATATCTCCTCGCGGAACAGCGCGCTTTCCGGCGTAACGCCGTCGATCACCGTCGGCTGCACATAAGCGCCCTTCTCCGTACTGCCGCCGTGCAGCACGCGCAGCCCTTCCTGACGCGCAATATCAAGATAGCGGCTTACCTTACTGAAGTGTTCCGGCGAGACCATCGTTCCCAGACGGTTGTTCGGATCGAGCGGATTGCCCATCGTCCAGGTGCCGATCTGCTTCGCCAGCTCTGCCAGCAGCGCCTCTTTTATCCCTTCCTGTACCAGCAGGCGCGACGTGGCAGAACAGTTCTCGCCCATGTTCCAGAACGCACCGTTAAGCACATGCCCGGCAACCGCCGCGACATCATCGGCATCATTAAACACCAGCGCCGGATTTTTGCCGCCGCACTCCAGCACGACCTTTTTCAGGTTAGATTCGGCGGCGTAATGCAGGAAACGACGCCCGGTTGCGGTCGATCCGGTAAAGCTGACCATGTCGATGTCGGGATGCAGCCCAATCGGCTCCCCGACCGCCTTGCCGGTTCCGGTGACGATATTCAGCACGCCCGCCGGAACGCCCGCCTCATACGCCAGTTCCGCCACGCGCAGCGACGTCAGCGAGGTTTGCTCTGCCGGTTTAACCACGACGGAGCAGCCTGCCGCCAGCGCCGGACCGATCTTCCAGGCGAGCATCAGCAGCGGGAAGTTCCACGGCAGGACGCAGCCCACCACGCCAATCGGCTCGCGCACCACCAGCGCCAGCGCGTTGCCCGTTGGCGCGGTGTGGTCATACAGCTTGTCGATGGCTTCCGCGTGCCACTTCAGAACATGAATAGTTTCCGGCACGTCCACCGCCAGGCACTCGCTGAACGGCTTGCCGCTGTCAAGGCTTTCCAGCGCCGCCAGCGACTCACACTCCTGCTCCATCAGCGCCGCCAGCCTGAGCAAGACCGCCTTGCGTTCGCCCGGCGTCTGCTTGCGCCAACTGCCTGACTCAAATGCACCACGCGCCGCGCTGACTGCCGCGTTCACGTCGTTTTCATCGCAGGCGGCGATAGCGGCCAGGGGTTCACCGGTCGCCGGATTATAGGTTGTCAGGGTTTGGCCGGAATGGGCCGCGGTGAAACGGCCATTGATAAATGCGTTATCCGGGATCTGAAGATGGTCCGTAAGGCGCATCACGTCCCCGAGCGTCTGAAGCTTGTTCATCTTTTCTCCTTACGCCGACGTTACCGCCGCCACGTTGCGTTTAACTTCAGTAATCACCGCTTTCAATTGCGCTTTTTCTGCTTCATTCAGATCCTGTAACGGCGCGCGCACCTGACCGGATGTCAGGCCGTTCAGTTCGCAGCCGTAACGGATGGACTGTACAAACTTGCCGCCGTCCAGGAAATGCATCAGCGGCATCATGGCCGCCATGATCCGACGACCTTTGTCGAAGTCTTTCTCCACCACGCAGGCCTCATACAGCGCCACGTGTTCACGCGGAATGAAGTTAGACCCGGCGCACACCCAGCTGCGTGCGCCCCAGGCGAAGAATTCCAGCGCCTGATCGTCCCAGCCACAGGAGAGCGCAATATCAGGGAATGTGCAGGCCAGCAGGTGCAGGTTGTTAAAATCGCCCGAGCTTTCTTTAATGGCGACCACGTTGGACGAGCGGCTCACCTCACGGAAGTAGGTTTTACCCATGGTGATCCCCATCCGGCCGGGATAGTTATAGAGCATGATCGGCAGCTGGGCGGCTTTATCTACCGTCAGCGCATGATGGGCGTTTTCCAGCTCGGTCGGCAGCGCGTACGGCGGCGAGGTCACCAGAATCGCATCGGCCTTGATTTCGCGGGCGTGCTTCGCATAGTCCACCGCGTCTTCGGTGCGGGTTGCCCCCGTGCCGACAATCAGCGGGAGTCGGGTGCCAATCACCTGACGCGCATGTTCGGCCAGCGCCTTACGCTCCTGCGCGCTTTGGGCATAGTACTCACCTGTTGAGCCGCCGATGATGATGCCGTGAACGCGAGCCTCAATCAGCGACTCCAACACCTCGGCGAAGCGCGCAAAATCAATGCTGCCATCGGCCGCATAAGGGGTAATTGCCGGGGTGTAAATACCTTCAAATGTTAACACGTTAACCTCCAGAGAAATGCGCGACCCTCGGGTCGATACGGCAGCCCGCCAGGCTGCGTTTGTTAAAAATTTGCACATTGGCGTGAAGGAGGTCAATAAATGAATATTTTATGTATACATAAGAAATACAAAATAAATACGCTTCTGTTGTATATTTCTACGCACAATAAAAATAAAAACATTAAATATCAATGTATTAAAAGTTATTTTTCGTCGTAGTAATTTTCTACATGATTTCAGATAACGATCACATTCCGGAATTTTTGGCGTCCTGGACGTATTTACAGCGCTCCGACGGCGGCATAGTTTTAAGGCAAGATTTAACCAGAATTTAACAGCCAGCCGCCCTGGTTGTGATCCAAATGTAAACAGAGGTACAGGGTATGCCCCAGAAGAAAGCCACGCTCATCGGATTACTCGCCATCCTGCTGTGGAGCGCGATCGTTGGGTTGATTAAAAGCGTGAGCGAAGGCTTCGGGCCGGTGGGCGGCGCGGCACTGATTTACAGCTGCAGCGCGGTACTGCTGCTGTTCACCGTTGGCTTTCCGAAGCTGCGGCAGTTTCCGCCGGGCTATCTGATCCTCGGCAGCATCCTGTTCGTGTGCTACGAACTCTGTCTGTCACTGTCGCTGGGCTTTACCCACTCGGGTCGGCAGGCCATTGAAGTCGGGATGGTGAATTATCTCTGGCCGAGCATGACCATCCTGCTGGCGGTGATCGTCAACCGGCAAAAAACCCGCCCGCTGATTATTCCGGGGGTGATTTTAGCGGTCGCAGGAATATGCCGGGTATTAGGCGGGGAACAGGGATTTTCGTTCAGCGAAATGACGCGCAACGTCATGGAAAACCCGCTCAGCTATGGACTGGCCTTTAGCGGTGCCATTATTTGGGCAATATATTGTGTGGTTACCAAAATAATTGCCAAAGGCAGTAACGGGATCACCCTGTTCTTTATGTTAACCGCCCTGACATTATGGGTGAAATACCTGACGTCGCCGCAGCCGGAATTTGTGCTTTCGTGGCACGCCTGTATTAGCCTGCTGCTGGCCGCCATCGCCATGGGCTTTGGTTACGCCGCCTGGAACGTCGGTATTCTTCACGGCAACGTGACGGTACTGGCTGCCGCTTCGTATTTTATTCCGATTATCTCGGCGGTGCTCGCCGCGTTTATGTTGAACTCACATCTGACGCTCTCCTTCTGGCAAGGAACCGCGATGGTGAGCCTGGGGTCGCTGATGTGCTGGTGGTCTACCCGCAGCGTGGCCGCAAAGAAATTACCCGTCATCAATGAAAGTAAGTAAGACCTTAATAATAAAAAAACATCTTATCCGACCATCCTGCACCGGAGGAGTATTGATAATGAAAAACTCTCAATAACAGAAAAGCCCGTTTATTCATCACGCTTTACTTATTTTACCTGACCGACATTTATACCGTAATCGTTTGATTAACGGCACCGTCTGCGTGCGCCTGTAATAAGCCTCCATCGCTTTTAAGGACTGTTACAGCCGTTAATTCAACGACGTCGGGGAAAGACAGGAGTTACCATGTCAAAGACCATTTCTGTAGAAGATGTTCCCCTTAATCGTTTCCACCGACTGCTGACCGTGCGATCGGGCGGCGGATCCTTTGTCGATGGCTACGTGCTAAGCATCATCGGCATCGCGATGATGAAAGTCTCGCCCGCACTGGGCCTGAGCGCCTTCTGGGAGGGGCTGATTGCCGCCTCGGCGCTGATCGGTATTTTCTTCGGGGGGTTTATCGGCGGCGCGTTGACCGACCGACTCGGCCGCCGCGTGCTCTATTTCGTTGGCCCGACGCTGTTCGTGGTCTGCTCCGTGGCGCAATACTGGGTGCAGAGCGGCGAGATGCTGTTTGCCCTTCGCTTTATGAATGGCGTGGCCGTGGGGATTGAGTACCCGGTAGCAACCGCCTTCCTGGTGGAGTTTCTGCCAAAGAAAAATCGAGGGCCTTGTCTCGCCACCCTGACTATTCTGTGGTTCGCGGGGGCGGCAACCGCCTATCTGACGGGCGAAGCCATCCTCAGATTTGGCGGGCCTGACGCCTGGCGTCTGGCGCTTGCCAGCACCGCCGTTATTGGCGTGCTGCTGTTCCTGGTCCGTTTGGGTACCCCGGAATCGCCGCGCTGGCTGATGAGTAAAGGGCGTCATGCAGAGGCCGAAGCGATTATTCGCCGCGTCTATGGTCCCGGTTTTGGTCTGGATAACCTGCCCGTGCAGGCCGAGAGCAAAAACCTCTCCTTTGCCAGCCTGCTGCATTCCGGCTATGGCAAACGGATGGCGTTTGTCACCGTCTTCTGGACCTGCTCCGTCATCCCTGTTTTCGCCGTGTACGCCTTTGCCCCAAAAGTGCTGGACGCGCTGCACCTGACCGGCGGCTGGGCATCCTACGGCTCGGTTGCCATTACCCTGCTGTTTGTGGTCGGCTGCGTTATCGCTACCCGCCTGGTAAACATCCTTGGCCGCCGTAGGCTGCTGCTGCACAGTTTCCTGTGGTCGGGTCTGGCGCTGCTGCTGCTAGGGTTGTTGCGCGACGGCCCCTCTGCGGTGATCCTGCTGATGTTTGGCCTGTACGCCCTGTTCATTGGCGGCGCACAGGTGCTGCAGCTGGTCTACCCGAACGAGATTTTCCCCACCGAAATCCGCGCGGGCGCAGTCGGCGTTGGCACTTCGCTGTCGCGTATTGGCGCGGCCGTGGGGACCTGGCTGGTGCCGGTATCACTGCAAAGCCTGGGCATAGGCCCGACGATGTATATTGCGGCGGCCATCACCTTCTTTGGCCTGGTAGTGTCATGGTTCCTTGCACCTGAGACCGCTGCCCGTAGCCTGGAAGATGCCTCATCGCTTGAAGAGACCCCCCCGCGTGACAAGGTCTCCATGCAGGCGGTCATGCCGAAACGGCAGAGTTTCTGACGTCTTACGCCGGGTAGCGCTGCGCTGGCCCGGCACGCAAACTGCGTTATTCCCTCACCAGCTTCTCAACTTCCCGACGCCGTTTGCGAAACGAGCTGGGCGTTTCGCCGTACTGCTTGCGAAACCACGCGATCAGATGCGAGGCGTCCGAAAAGCCGGTGGCGGCAGCGATGGCCGTAATGCTGTTGCTTGAGTCTGCCATCAGCTTACGGGCCTGCTCAAGGCGCAGGGTGCGCCAGTAAACCGCTGCGGAATGGCCGGTGCACTTGGTAAAAATCAAATTGAGCTGGCGGAAGGTGACGCCCGCAAACGTCGCTACGTCGCTCAGCGGGATCGGTGAATCAAGATGATGTTTCATAAAGCCGATCACCTTGCTCACCAGTTCGTTTTCATACACGTCCGGGGCGTTGAGTGGGGCTTTCTGCTTCGCCTTACCGGCGGGCTGACTGGCGTCGTCCACCAGCAGATATTTCAGTACCTTCTGGGAGCGAACCAGCCCGCAGTGCTGACGGATAAGATCGGCCGCCAGATCGATCGCCGTGCCGCCGGGACAGGAGATAATGCCGCCGTCCTTGATGTAGGTTTTGTCGATGACCGGAATCGCCCTGGGGAAACGCATGCGGAACTCGTCGCGGGTGGTGAAGTGGATCGCGCAGTGACGCCCGTCCAGCAGCCCGGCGTTACCCGCCACAAATGCCCCGCTGCACAGGGTGATTATCGGGATATTCCTCGCGTGCAACTCGCGCAGCGCCTGCAGCAGCCAGGGCGGCGGGTTGCGCGTCTCCTCAAGCAGCCCGCCCGCCACCACAAAGTAGTCCCACGCTTTACTGAAATCGAGCGTCGCCGTCGGGGAGACCGGCAGCCCGCAGCTGGCCGTGACCGGCTGGTTATCGCAGGTCATCCACTCCCAGCGGCAGAATATCTGGCGACTGGAGAAGGATTCATCTGCCGCAAAGCGCAAAGACTCCACCAGCCCGGCAACGGATGCCAGGGTGAACTGGGGCATCAGCAAAAAACCGATGGTCAAATCCGGCTTCGGTCCGGCGTGGAGTAAGGACATTAGGTTGGCTCCTGCAATCCGCCCAGCTTGCTCAGCAAGCGCTTGAGGTCGGCGATGTCCTGCGCGTCCAGCCCCGCTGCGATAGTTTTTTCGGCATTTTTCGCCTGCTCAATCATCCGGGCGAGCATCGCTTCGCCGTCGGCGGTCATCGTGACCCGCTTGCGGCGACGATTGGCAGGGTCGGTCTGCACGTTGAGCAGTCCGCTTTTGGTCATGCGATCGATGACATAGGTTCCGGTGGCTTTATCAAACCCCGCCCGGTTGCCCAGCGTTTGCTGGTCGCAGACGGTTTCTTCGGCCAGCACCACCAGTATGGCGTATTGCACCGCAGAAAGCCCGGTATCAACGCACTTTGACCAGCACGTCGAGGAGTACTGCCCTGCCCGACGCATCAGATGCATTAACGAACTGTCACCGTGTGGCCATAGCGGCGCGGCAAGAATGAGATCGGGCTTTTCTGACATCGGCTCTCTTGACTCCAGATAACGACAAACATATAGTTCGAACACAAACAGTTTGAACTTAAACTATAAACCTGAACGGACTTTATCGCATTCTACAGGATGTTTCCATGCCAGGCCTGAGGAGTGCCGCATGAAATATTATGATGATTTAAGAAGTTTTATCACTGCGCTGGATGAGATGGGCGACATTGCGCACGTTACTCGTGAAGTTGATTGCGATTATGAACCGAGCGCGATAACCCGCCGCAGCTACGAAACTCAGTCTCCTGCCCCGCTGTTCCACAACGTTGCGGGAGTGGCTCCGGGCTTTCGCCTGTTTGGTGCCCCGGCGAGCCTCTCCTCCCGCGCCGACATGCCCTACGCCCGGGTTGCCATGTCGTTAGGGCTGGCCCCCAACGCCAGCGGACCCGAGATTATCGAAGCCCTGTCGGCAGCGCGCAGCCAGCCCGGTATCCCGCCCGTGCGTGTGGGATCCGCCGACGCCCCCTGCCAGCAGAATATTTTACGCGGTGACGAGGCCACGCTGGACCGCTTCCCAATCCCCTTTGCGCATGATAAAGACGGCGGTCGCTATGCTAATACCTGGGGCTCGCTGATCGTCAAAACGCCAGACGGCAAATGGGTCAACTGGTCGATTGCCCGGGTGATGAAGGTTGACGGTAAGCGCATGGTAGGGCTGATCGTGCCAAGCCAGCATATCGGGCAAATCTGGACCGAATGGGTCAAACGGGGGCAGCCGATGCCCTATGCGCTGGTTCAGGGGCCCGCCCCTGCCATCTCCTGCGTCTCCGGGATCCCCATTCCGGCCCACGCCGATGAGGCTGACTACATCGGCACGCTGGCAGGTGCGCCGGTCCCGGTGGTCAGGGCCGTGAGTATCGATCTGGACGTGCCGGCTACCGCGGAAATTGTCATTGAAGGGCACGTCTCCATCGAGCGCGACTGCCAGGAAGGCCCGTACGGGGAGTACGGCGGTTATCTCGGCGAAGGTTCTTCGGCGCAGCCCACCTTCCACGTCGACACCATTACCCACCGCGATGACCCGATCTGGCCGATGTCGATCACCGGACGGCCAACCGATGAGTCTCATACCCTGTGGGCCATGGGGCTGGCTGCCGATGCGTTAACCCATCTGCGCGACGCAAACCTGCCCGTCAAAACTGCCTGGATCCCGGAGGATTCAACCGTGCACTGGCTGCTGGTAGTGATGCCGCAAAACTGGCGGGAACGTCTGCCGGGCATGACCAGCGATGCGCTGTCACAGCGTATCGGTGAGGTGCTGTTTAGTACCGACGCGATGGTCTTTATCCCGAAAGTGTACGTGGTGGATGACGATTTCGACCCCACCAATCTGCGCGAGGTGGTGTGGGTGCTGTCGACCCGCGTGCATCCTGTTGGCCGCCGCGCGGTGTTTCACGATCGGCGGGTGATTCGCCTGCCCCAGTGCTACGACGAAGAGGAGTACGTCGCGGGCAAAGGGCCGAAAGTGGTCTTTGATACCCTGCAAACCACTCGCCATCTGCATGCCTCTTTTGACCAGGGTTATCCTGCGGAAATTCGCCAGCGCGTACTGGATAACGAATAAGTGAACAATCAACGCCTCTACGGAGGCGTTATTAAACCGCACATCAATCATCTTAAAAAATATATTCTTTTAAACGCTTCATAAACGTCATTTAAATTCCACAGCACGCCGTTAAAAAATGCGTATTATTCCCCTCGATTTACAACGATCTCGTTATGGCGAGGCTCCTGTACAAATACACGTTATCGCTCTGGTGGGTTCGAGAGAACCGGCACAGGGTAAAACAGGCACTGTCGAATCAAGGCTTTGTCAGTATAACTTCCCTTGCGGGATACGGTGTACAGTGCTGAACCCAGGACGTGGGGATCTCTTCTTCGACATGCCCTGTCTTGCTCGCCCCTGAGAGATTTTATTATTCAAAGGGAATTCACTATGTCTTACGCTATTCACAATCACTCTCTGGCATTCAATGACAGCGCCGTTGCGCAATATATGAATACCGACTTTATTGTTCTCGATATTTCATTAAGCGTGGCGCTGGCACGCGCGCATTTTTTCGAAAAATTAAAAGACGATGATATTCCGTCGCATATTTTTATCGAAGACAGTGGCCGCCTGGCGGGCATGGTTGCCGTGCGTAAATTATTACAGGCCGCCGATACGGAGCAGCCGGTAAAAGGGCTGATGATTTCACAGTTTGTGCAGGTAAAACCGGAAGATGAGCGCGCTGATATCGCCGGGCTGTTGGCCCACGGTAGCGCAGATGTCGTACCCGTGGTCACCCATGGCAAGCTGGTGGGCTGCCTGACCGAGCGCGAAATTGCCCATCTGCTGGAAGACGATGTCACCGAGGATGCCCAGCTTCAGGGTGCCACCCTGCCGCTGGAAAAGCCCTATCTTGAGACCAGCGCGTTCAGTCTGTGGAAGAAGCGCGCGGTCTGGCTGCTGCTGTTGTTTGTGGCAGAGGCTTACACCAGCACGGTGCTCCAGCATTTCGAAGAAGCGCTGGAGTCCGCCATCGCGCTGGCGTTCTTTATTCCGCTGCTGATCGGCACCGGCGGGAACAGCGGGACGCAGATCACCTCCACGCTGGTACGCGCCATGGCGCTGGGGGAAGTCGGGCTGAAGGATGTCGGACGCGTGCTGCGTAAAGAGATGACCACCTCAATGATGATTGCCATCACTATGGGCATGGCGGGCTGTTTCCGCGCCTGGATGATGGGTATCGGGGTCGAGATTACGATCATCGTCAGCCTGACGCTTGTCTGCATCACCCTGTGGAGCGCGATTGTCTCCTCGGTGATCCCGATGGTGCTTAAGCGCTGCGGTATCGATCCGGCGGTGGTTTCCGCGCCGTTTATCGCCACGCTTATCGACGGCACCGGTCTGATTATCTACTTCAAAATTGCGCAGTACACGCTGGGCCTGGAGTAATGGGTGAACGGCGCGCGCCTTTTTCAACGACGGCGCGCGCCATGGGGAGCAATCAGGAATCCCAGGCCTGCTCAACCTTGGCGGCCTGATACTGCGGGGGTGGCTTACGGAAGCGTCGGGTCAGGTAGGTCAGGTACAGAATACCCACTGCGGCCCACACCAGCCCCAGCGTCAGGGACGTCGCTTCAAGGTTGATCCACAGCACGCCGACCGTTGCTGCGCCGATCAGCGGCAGCAGCAGATAGTGAAAACGATCTTTCCACGTTTTGTTGTAGCCTTTGCGCCGCCAGAAGTGGTTAAACACCGACAGATTGACGAAGGTAAAGGCCACCAGCGCACCAAAGTTGATCAGCGCCGTGGCGGTGACGAGATCAAAGAACAGCGCGGAAAGCGCAACGACGCCAACCATCACCACGTTCAAAGCAGGCGTGCGCCACTTCGGGTGGATGTAGCCAAACACGCGCTCCGGGAAGACGTTGTCGCGCCCCATGACATACAGCAGACGAGAAACGCTGGCGTGCGACGCCAGCCCCGACGCCAGCGTATTAACAAACGTGGTGCAGAGGAAAATCGACTGGAACAGTTTGCCGCCCACGTACAGCGCAATTTCCGGCAGCGCCGCGTCGGGGTCTTTGAAGCGACTAATGTCCGGGAAAAAGAGCTGCATAAAGAACGAGGCGATGATGAAGATCAGCCCGCCGTACAGCGCGGTCAGGAAGATCGCTTTCGGAATGACCCGCGCGGCGTTCGGCGTCTCTTCGGAGAGCGTCGTAACGGCATCAAATCCAAGGAACGAGAAGCAGACGATGGTTGCCCCGGTGATGATCGGTATCAGATGGGCGTTCTGGCTGATAAACGGCTGGAGCGACCAGACGGTCCCCACCCCCTCGCCGTTGTGCAGCCCGTGCACCACCAGCACCACGAAGACCACCATGATCGACACCTGCACCAGGACGAACAGGGTGTTGAAGTTGGCAACGAGGCTCACGCTTTTCAGGTTTGCCAGCGTCAGGATCGTGACAAAACCAACCACCCAGATCCACTGCGGCACCTCCGGGAACATGGCGGAGAGATAAATTTTCGCCAGCAGGACGTTGATCATCGGCAGGAACAGGTAGTCGAGCAGCGACGACCAGCCGACCATAAAGCCTACGTGCGGGCCAATTGATTTTTGCGCGTAAGTGTACGCCGATCCCGCTTCCGGGAACTGGCGCACCAGCTTGCCGTAGCTGATGGCGGTGAACAGCACGCCCGCCAGGGCCAGCAGATAAGAGGCCGGCACGTGGCCGTTACTGATGCCGGAGACAATCCCGAAGGTGTCGAAAACCGTCATGGGCGTCAGGTAAGCCAGCCCCATCATCACCACCTGCCAAAGCTTTAGCGACTTGCGCAGGCGGGGTTTTTCAACGGCAGACGGGGCGTTCAGAGAGGTATTAGTCGCCATAGACCTGACCTCCCATGCTTAGGGTTGCGTGTCGGGGCATGCGCCTCAGGACACACCTGCCTGGCAAGGGAGGAAATAATAAAAAGGGAGAGAGAACGTCGCAGCAGGACAGCGCGGTCTGGCATTCAGGGCGAAGGAGAGCGTGGCCTCCCTCACCTTGCGGATATTTAAACATCTGCATCATTTCATTTCCTCGTCACACACAGTGTCGTTAACTGAAGCCCCGTTGCCGCCTGCGCTCCTTAACGCGACACCCGGGAAATGGCTGGATCACCAGCAGTTTTTTCGGCCAGGCTCCGCGCAGACCGTATGATGCTACTTATTAGACTGTCTCAACTGGCCCCTCGCGGGGCACGTTATCAGGCGTTTTTCAACATCCACTCAATTTCGGTTTCTGTGATAAGACGCTCAAACTGCAGCAGTTCATCGTTTTTGCAGGCGTGATAAACATGGCAGAAACGCTCGCCCAGACGTTCGCGCAGATCGTCGTTTTGCATAAACGTCCACAGCGCGTCGCTCTGGCGGATAGGGAACGGCAACCCGTCCTGCTCAAGCCCGTTACCTTCCACTTCTTCCTGCAGCGGTAAATCATTGTCCAGCCCGTGCAGGATCCCGGCGAAAATAGCGGCCATCACCAGATACGGGTTAGCGTCCGCTCCCGCCACGCGATATTCGACGCGATGGTTATGGCGATCGCCACACGGAATGCGCAGGGCAACCGTGCGGTTGTTATGCCCCCAGGACGCCTGGGTTGGCACATACATCCCCGGCTGGAAACGGCGATACGAATTGACGTTGGGTGCCAGCAGCGCCATCGATGCAGGCATCAGGTCGATCATCCCCGCCAGCGCCCGCTTCAGCAGCGCGGAATCTTCCCCGTCTTTATCAGCCAGCACGTTCTCGCCTTTGCTGTTTTGCATGCTGATGTGGATGTGCATCCCGCTTCCCGCATGCTCTTCGTACGGCTTCGCCATAAACGTGGCGTGCATCTTATGTTTTTCCGCCATCAGACGCACGAGACGTTTTAAGGCCAGCGCATCATCGCAGGCATCAAGCACGTTTTCGGTATGGTGAAGGTTGATTTCAAACTGCCCCGGCGACGCTTCCGCCACCGCGCCATCGGCGGGGATCAGCTGGAGCTGCGCCAGCTCGTCAATGTCGTTCAGCACGTCGGCAAAGTGGTTAAGGTTGTCGACGGAATAGACCTGGCTCTGGGTATTACGCACGTCGGTACCCGGCGCGCACGGTGGCTGGAGATACCCTTCGGCGTCGCGTTTGCGATCGAGTAAATAGAACTCCAGCTCTACCGCTACCACCGGGAACAGACCGCGCTGGCGCAGCTGCTGCCAGAGTCGGTTGAGAACGTTCCGTGGCTCAACGTCAAAGGGAGCGCCATCTTCATCAATCATCGTCAGCTGAACCTGACCAATATATTCAGGGTCGGCAGCTGATGGGGTTAAGGTGCCCGGCACCGGGACGCAGGTGCAATCCGGCTCACCCAGCTCTTGCCCTAATCCGGCCTCTTCCACCACATTACCGAGAATGTCCATGGCAAAGACCGACGCCGGGAAGTAGCAGCCTTTTTCCAGCTTGCTCAGGCCAGCAACCGGAATGCGCTTGCCGCGGAAACACCCGTTCAAATCGGTAAGCAGTACGTCGATAAACTGGGTATTCGGATAGTTTTCCAGATAGCGCTTCACCTCCTGGCTAAATGCGCTGCCCCGCCTCTCTTCCGACTGCTGCACAAAGTTCTCAACTTCTACGATATTGGTTTCCATGATTTACCACCGTTTTGGGTTTGCGTTCGCGGACTTCGACTGTCAAATATAATGTCCATACTATCGAATCTGTATGCAAACAAATTGTTTGTCAAATGTTAAATTAAGTTTGCAAATGGCAGATCCCACTGCTAGATTGAGAAAATATTGAACGAAATGGCCGTTTAATATGCGAAACCGGCCTAAATTTAGTCCACTTTGTGAGGGCGATCATGGAAAATATAATGTACAAGCCAGTTATTGGCGTGGTGATGTGTCGAAACAGGCTTAAGGGTCATGAGACCCAGACCCTGCAAGAAAAGTACCTGAATGCCATTATTCACGCAGGCGGATTACCGATTGCCCTGCCCCACGCGCTGGCCGAGCCAGAGCTGCTTTCTGTTTTACTCTCAAAGCTTGACGGCATTTACCTGCCGGGCAGCCCCAGCAACGTGCAGCCGCACCTTTATGGTGAAAACGGCGATGAGCCTGACGCCGATCCCGGGCGTGATCTTCTGAGCATGGCGTTGATCCGCGCCGCGCTCGAAAGGCGCATCCCCATTTTCGCCATCTGCCGTGGTTTACAGGAACTGGTTGTCGCCACCGAAGGGACTCTGTATCGTCGTCTTTTCGATGAGCCAGCGCTGCTTGAACATCGCGAAGATCCTGAACTGCCGGTTGAGATGCAGTACGCGCCCTCTCATGAAGTACAAGTTCAGGAAGGAGGATTACTTTCTCAGTTGATACCGGGCTGCAACACGTTTTGGGTAAACTCGCTGCACGGACAAGGAGCAAAAACGTTAGGGCCACGGCTGCGTGTGGAAGCACGTTCCACAGACGGGCTGGTGGAAGCGGTCAGCGTAAATGACCATCCTTTCGCGCTTGGCGTACAATGGCATCCCGAATGGAACAGTAGCGAATACGCCCTGTCGCGTATGTTGTTTGAGGGTTTTATCACCGCCTGTCAGAGCCACATTGCTGAAAAACAGCGGCTTTGACCACTACAGTTAAGGAAATGCAACTATGAGCGATGACGGACTGGCGCCAGGGAAACGTCTGTCTGAGATCCGCCAACAGCTGGGTCTCTCACAACGCCGTGCCGCCGAACTGTCTGGATTGACACACAGTGCCATCAGCACCATAGAGCAGGACAAAGTCAGTCCTGCCATCAGTACGCTGCAAAAGCTGCTGAAAGTCTATGGGCTATCGCTCTCGGAATTCTTTTCTGAACCCGAAAAGCCTGATGAACCGCAGGTGGTTATCAATCAGGACGATCTTATCGAAATGGGCAGTCAGGGCGTTTCGATGAAACTGGTTCATAACGGAAACCCGAACCGTACGCTGGCGATGATTTTTGAAACTTACCAGCCTGGAACCACAACCGGGGAGAGAATCAAACATCAGGGTGAGGAGATAGGCACCGTTCTGGAAGGTGAAATTATGTTGACCATTAACGGTCAGCACTATCACCTGGTTGCAGGGCAGAGCTATGCCATTAATACCGGCATACCGCACAGCTTCAGCAACACCTCGGCAGGGATTTGCCGAATTATCAGTGCCCACACCCCCACCACATTCTGATTTCAGACCCGCCCCGACGATAACGCCTTATTGTCGGGGCTTATAAAAAGCCCTATTGACGGTATTTAACAGGTCATCACCTGGGACGCCCTGCGGCCTTTTGACGCCTGTTATCTGCGACCGCCTTTATTTATCTGATTGCGACAGGAAGGAGTGAATATGCATTTTCAGGACCTGACCTACTGGCAGGATAAAGCGAAAAATATCCACATCGAAACGCGTTTATTTATTAACGGCGAATATTGCGATGCCGCCGATAATTCCACGTTCGACACGCTGGACCCGGCGGCGCAAAAGACGCTGGCGCAGGTGGCACGCGGCAAACAGGCCGATGTCGACCGGGCGGTTGAGGCCGCGCGTGCGGTCTTCGATCGTGGCGACTGGTCGCAGGCCTCTCCTGCCCGACGTAAAGCGGTGCTCAACAGCCTTGCAGACCTGATCGAGCGCGACCGCGAAACATTAGCGCTGCTGGAAACGCTGGATACCGGCAAGCCTGTCCGTCACAGCCTGCGGGACGATATTCCCGGTGCCGCGCGCGCCATTCGCTGGTACGCCGAAGCGGCCGATAAGGTGTATGGCGAAGTTGCGCCCACGGGGAATAACGATCTGGCCATGATCGTTCGCGAGCCGGTCGGCGTGGTGGCGGCCATTGTGCCGTGGAATTTCCCGCTGCTGCTGGCCTGCTGGAAGCTCGGCCCGGCGCTGGTGGCGGGCAACAGCGTCATCCTCAAGCCTTCTGAAAAATCGCCGCTGACGGCTATCCGGCTGGCAGCGCTGGCGAAAGAGGCCGGGCTACCGGACGGCGTGCTCAACGTGATCAGCGGTTTTGGTCACGAGGCGGGCCAGGCGCTGGCACTGCATCCGGACGTGGAGGTGATGACCTTTACCGGCTCAACCCGCACCGGGAAACAGCTGCTGAAAGATGCGGGTGACAGCAATATGAAGCGCGTCTGGCTGGAGGCGGGTGGTAAGAGCGCCAATATCGTTTTCGCTGATTGCCCGGATCTCGACAAAGCCGTCAGCACCACCGCAGCGGGCATTTTCTACAACCAGGGTCAGGTCTGCATCGCCGGTACACGCCTGCTGCTGGAGGAGAGCATCGCTGACGCGTTTCTCAGCCGCCTGAAAGCCGAGGCGCAGAACTGGCAGCCGGGCAACCCGCTGGATCCTGACACCACCATGGGTACGCTGATTGACGCCGGTCACGCCGACGCGGTGCACGGTTTTATTCGCGACGGAATGAATAACGGCACTCTGCTGCTCGACGGGCGTAACAGCGCCTGGCCTGCCGCCGTTGGTCCCACCCTGTTTGTCGACGTCAAGCCCGAGGCGGCTATCTGCCGGGAGGAAATTTTTGGCCCGGTGCTGGTTGTTACCCGTTTTAAAACTGAAGAGGAGGCGCTGCGCCTGGCGAACGACAGCCAGTACGGCCTTGGCGCGGCGGTATGGACGCGCGATCTCTCCCGCGCCCACCGCATGAGCCGCCGTCTGAAAGCGGGATCGGTCTTTGTGAACAACTACAACGATGGCGATATGACCGTCCCCTTTGGCGGCTATAAGCAGAGCGGAAACGGGCGGGACAAGTCCCTGCACGCGCTTGAAAAATTCACCGAACTGAAAACCATCTGGATTGCCCTGGAGCCTTAATCATGACTGAACATACCACCAGCTATTACGCCGCCAGCGCCAATAAATATGAACCCTTCCCGACGCTGAGCGAATCAATCAGCTGCGACGTCTGCGTGGTCGGCGGCGGTTACACCGGCCTCTCCTCTGCCCTGCACCTTGCCGAAATGGGCTACGACGTGGTGCTGCTGGAAGGGGCGCGCATCGGCTTTGGCGCCAGCGGGCGCAACGGCGGCCAGTTGGTTAACTCCTACAGCCGCGACATCGACGTTATCGAGAAAACCTACGGTCCCGATACGGCCCGCATGCTGGGCAGCATGATGTTCGAAGGCGGGGAGATTATTCGTGAGCGTATTCAGCGCTACCAGATCCAGTGCGATTATCGCCCCGGCGGCCTGTTCGTGGCGCTCAACCATAAACAGCTCGAAACACTGGAAGAGCAAAAGGAGAACTGGGAGCGTTACGGCAACACGCAGCTGGAGCTGCTTGACGCCAGCGCTATCCGCCGCGAGGTGAGCAGCGAACGCTACACCGGCGCGCTGCTGGATCGCAGCGGCGGGCATATCCATCCCCTGAACTTAGCCATCGGCGAAGCGGACGCAATTCGTCTGAACGGCGGACGCGTCTACGAGCAGTCTCCGGTGACCCACATTGCGCACACCAGCCCGGCGGTGGTCTCCACGGCTAAAGGGCAAGTGACCGCGCGCTACGTTATCGTCGCCGGTAACGCCTATCTGGGCGATAAAGTAGAGCCGGACCTGGCGAAGCGCAGCATGCCCTGCGGCACGCAGGTAGTCACGACCGCCCCGCTCTCTGACGATCTTGCCCGTTCGCTGCTGCCTAACAACTACTGCGTGGAAGACTGTAACTATCTGCTGGATTATTACCGCCTGACCGCCGACAACCGACTGCTGTACGGTGGCGGTGTCGTCTATGGCGCGCGCGATCCCGAGGACGTGGAGCGTCTGGTCATGCCGAAACTGCTGAAAACCTTCCCGCAGCTTGAAGGCGTAAAAATTGACTATCGCTGGACCGGCAACTTCCTGCTAACGCTGTCGCGCATGCCGCAGTTTGGCCGCCTCGACAGCAACATCTACTACATGCAGGGCTACAGCGGGCACGGGGTGACCTGTACGCACCTCGCCGGTCGGTTGATTTCAGAGCTGCTGCGCGGCGACGCCGAGCGTTTTGATGCCTTTGCCAACCTGCCGCATTACCCGTTCCCCGGCGGACGCAGCCTGCGCATTCCGTTTACCGCCATGGGTGCGGCGTACTACAGCCTGCGCGACCGTCTCGGCGTGTAATTTCCTTCATCGACTGGCGTTTTAGAAAGGGTCTTTATCATGAGCAATAATGAATTTCATCAGCGTCGACTCTCTGCCACGCCGCGCGGCGTGGGCGTAATGTGCAATTTCTTTGCCCGCTCGGCCAGGAATGCCACGCTCACCGATGTGGAAGGCAATGACTATATCGACTTTGCCGCCGGGATTGCGGTGCTGAACACCGGCCATTGCCACCCTGAACTGGTAAGCGCGGTGGAAAAACAGCTCCAGCAGTTTACCCATACGGCGTATCAGATTGTGCCCTACGAGAGCTACGTCTCCTTAGCCGAGAAACTTAACGAGCTGGCGCCTATCCCGGGCCCGGCGAAAACCGCCTTCTTCTCAACGGGGGCAGAAGCGGTAGAAAACGCGATTAAAATCGCTCGCGCCCATACCGGCCGCCCTGGTGTGATTGCCTTTGGCGGCGGCTTCCATGGCCGGACCTACATGACCATGGCGCTGACCGGCAAAGTCGCGCCTTATAAACTGGGATTTGGCCCCTTCCCCGGCTCCGTTTACCACGTTCCGTACCCTTCTGAACTGCACGGCGTGACCACCCAGGATTCCCTCACCGCGATTGAACGCCTGTTCAAGGCCGATATCGAGGCGAAACAGGTGGCAGCCATTATCTTCGAACCCGTGCAGGGTGAAGGCGGTTTTAACGTTGCGCCAGCGGAACTGGTTGCCGCCATTCGCCGCCTCTGTGACACCCACGGCATTGTGATGATTGCCGACGAAGTGCAGAGCGGCTTCGCCCGCACCGGCAAACTGTTCGCCATGGACCACTATGACGACAAGCCCGATATCATGACGATGGCGAAAAGCCTGGCGGGCGGCATGCCGCTTTCAGGCGTCGTCGGTAAAGCGGACATCATGGACGCTCCTGCGCCGGGCGGCCTGGGCGGTACCTATGCCGGGAACCCGCTGTCGATAGCCGCCGCGCATGCGGTGCTGAACATCATCGATAACGAGGCGCTGTGCGAACGTGCCCGGCAGTTGGGCGACAGATTGAAGTCAACGCTTGAGGAGATCAAAAGCGGCTGTCCGTCGCTTGCCGCCGTGCGTGGCGTAGGGTCGATGATTGCCGCCGAATTTTTTGACCCGACGACGCGCGAACCTTCCGCCGCCATTGCGCAGCGGATCCAGCAGAAAGCGCTCGAGAAAGGGCTGCTGCTGCTGACCTGCGGGCAGTACGGCAACGTTATCCGCTTCCTCTATCCGCTGACCATCCCAGACGCGCAGTTCAGCCAGGCGTTGGGGATCCTGCAGGAGGTCGTTCGCGACTAAGCTGGGCGTTAGAAACGAAAAAACCCTGTGATATTGCTATCACAGGGTTTTCGAATTTGGCGGAAGCGTAGAGATTCGAACTCTAGAACCCTTTCGGGTCGCCGGTTTTCAAGACCGGTGCCTTCAACCGCTCGGCCACGCTTCCAAAGTGAGGCGCACTATAAACATCTATTAGCGCGTTGTAAAGCAACATTTTTTCTATTTTTCGATTCAGGGTCAAAAAAGCAAAAAGCCCCGCGATATTGCTATCGCAGGGCTTTCAAATTTGGCGGAAGCGTAGAGATTCGAACTCTAGAACCCTTTCGGGTCGCCGGTTTTCAAGACCGGTGCCTTCAACCGCTCGGCCACGCTTCCTAAGTGAGGCGAACTATAAACACCTGCCCGCGCCCTGTAAAGCATCAGCCTTATCGTTCGCCTGAAAAATAGCCAAAATGCGTTTAATCGGTTGAATAGACGACAAATCGGCCATTTTCTCAGCACAAAATCCTCCCGCTACGGCTTAGTGCTTCTTAATGTACATATCTTTGGTGTAGTAGTACCCGAGCTTATCCGGCGTAAACCCGCCGACCCACGGCTTCACCAGGTGCGTACGAACGTAGTGATAAACCGGTATGGCTGGCACGTCGCGGCTCAGCAGATCTTCCGCCTTCTGATAAAACGTACCGCGCTCCTCCGCCGTTTTGGCCTTAGCGGCGCTTATCATCGCCTGGTCATACTCTGGATTGCTGTACTGGGTGGTATTCTGGCTATCGCCGGTCCGGAAGTTGTTCAGGAAGGTGGAGGCGTCGTCGTAGTCTGCAATCCACGCGTAGCGCACCGCGTCAAAGTTGTGGGTGTGCATGGTATCCAGCATGGTTTTCCACTCCTGGTTTTGCAGCTTCGCCTCCACGCCGAGATTTTTCTTCCACATTGAGCTGGCGGCGATTGCGATGCGCTGATGCGATTCGGAGGTGTTATAGAGCAGATTAAAGCTGAGGGGATGATCGGCATTAAATCCGGCCTCTGCCAGCAGCTTTTTCGCCTCGGCAATGCGCTTGTCCATCGGCCAGCTGGCATAATCCGGGTTCTTTAACGTCACGCCGCCGATATCCGGCTGGCTGATAAGCCAGGCGGGACGCTGCCCCTGCCCCAACACCTTCTCCGCAATGATCTCTTTATCCAGCGCCAGGTTCAGCGCCTTGCGCACGCGGGCATCGTTGAACGGCGGACGAGCGGTGTTGAATTCGTAGTAGTAGGTTGCAAGCTGCGGCGAAACGTCCAGCTCGCTGCCCAGCGTTTTTTTCAGCAGCGCAAACTGGTTGATCGGGACCGTATAAACGATATCGATTTCGCCCGCCTTGTAGCGGTTGACGTCCGAAGCCTCGGAGGTAATGGGCAAATAGGTGACTTTATTGATGACGGTATGGGCGTTATCCCAGTAGTGTGGGTTGCGCTCAGCGATGATGCGTTCGTTCACCACCCACTGCGACAGTTTGTACGCCCCGCTGGTGACAATGTGCTCAGGTTTAGTCCACTTCTCGCCGTAGCGTCCCACCAGCACCTTATCAATCGGCACCAGCGACGGGTGCGCCAGCATCGCCAGGAAGGCCGCGTTTGGCTGGTTTAAGGTCACCTCGAGCGTGGCATCGTCAATCGCCTTTACGCCCAGCGTCTCGGGAGACTTTTTGCCTGCGGCAATGTCGGCAGCGTTAGCAATGTGCATGCTGCCGGGATAGCTGGCGTAAGGTGACACCGTTTTTGGGTCAACCAGACGCTGCCAGCTCCAGACGACATCCTGCGCGGTGATGGCCGTACCGTCGCTCCAGGTGATGCCCGGACGCAAATGGAACGTCCAGACGGTGTTGTCTTTATTGTCCCATTTTTCCGCCAGCCGCGGCTGGATCTCGCCCTTCGGAGAAACGCTTACCAGCCCGTCGAATAAATCGCTGATAATATTGAATTCGACGTCGCTTTCCACCTTATGTGGATCCAGCGACGCCGGTTCATTACCGTTGTTGCGGACCAACTCCTGCTTTTGCGCAAGCTCAGTCCCTGCCGGCACGCTGGCGGACCAGGAGGGTGCGCTCGCACCGAGAAGCGCGGCGGTGACCAAAGAGAGTGTAAAGATATTGCGTGTTTGTGGTTTCATTTCCTTCGCCTTATTGTCTGTATTCTGACGATCCCGCAATAACTCTTAGCGCCGCGGCTGTAATAACGCAATATTTTTCAGTAACCTATAAGAGCCCGATCTGGATAAAATCTTTAAAACGCCGTTCATTCTGCCAAATGCCATTTTTGTAGAATAAATAACCAGCCACGGCGCTAAGGCGCTGAGTAAAGATGGGTAAAACCATTTTGAGTCTGGCGTCCCGTTTCCTATTCTTGCCGTTAATTACATCTGTCATAAGAGAGTGACTCATGGATCGTATTGTAAGTTCTTCACGCGACCGCACATCGCTACTCAGCACGCATAAAGTGCTGCGCAACACCTATTTCATGCTCAGCCTGACGCTGGCGTTTTCCGCTATCACCGCCACGGCCAGCACCGTGCTGATGCTGCCGTCTCCGGGTCTGATCCTGACGCTGGTGGGCATGTACGGTCTGATGTTCCTGACCTACAAAACCGCTGACAAACCGGTGGGAATTTTGTCCGCGTTCGCCTTTACCGGCTTCCTGGGCTACATTCTGGGGCCGATTCTGAACGCCTATCTGTCGGCCGGTATGGGTGACGTGATCGGCATGGCGCTGGGCGGTACCGCGCTGGTGTTCTTCTGCTGCTCAGCCTACGTGCTGACCACCCGGAAAGACATGTCCTTCCTCGGCGGGATGCTGATGGCAGGTATCGTGGTGGTGCTGATTGGTATGGTGGCGAACATCTTCCTGCAGCTGCCTGCCCTGCACCTGGCTATCAGCGCGGTGTTCATCCTGATTTCATCGGGTGCCATCCTGTATGAAACCAGCAACATCATTCACGGCGGTGAGACCAACTACATCCGCGCTACCGTGAGCCTGTATGTGTCGCTGTACAATATCTTCGTCAGCCTGCTGAGCATCCTGGGCTTTGCAAGCCGCGATTAATCAACAGTGCTATGAACTCAGCCCCGCTTATGCGGGGCTTTGTTTTTTGGTACACTGCCGCGGTTTTTGACTGACGTGTGAAAGGCTATGTTGAACTTTGAAGGTAAAGAGATCGAAACCGATAACGACGGTTATCTCAAAGAGAGCGGTCAGTGGAGCGAAGCGCTGGCGGAAGTGATTGCCGAAAAAGAAGGCATTACCCTCTCCCCCGAGCACTGGGAAGTGGTGCGCTTCGTTCGCGAGTTTTATCTCGAATTTAACACCTCACCCGCAATCCGTATGCTGGTGAAGGCGATGGCGAACACATTTGGTGAAGAGAAAGGCAACAGCCGTTATCTGTACCGTCTGTTCCCGAAAGGCCCGGCCAAGCAGGCGACCAAAATTGCCGGCCTGCCAAAACCGGTGAAGTGTATTTAATAGCGAATACCGAAGTCAGCGTATTCCCGGTCGGGTTGATGCGGTTGCGTTAAGACTTTATCAACCCGGGCGCTACGCGGCCCGCCCGCCTTCAGCCAGGCTATCAGGGTTTCCACCCGCTCCGCCTCGCCACAGGCTAAAACCTCCACGCTGCCGTCGTCCAGATTGCGCGCATAGCCCGTCAGCCCAAGCTGGAGTGCTTCCCGCTGGGTGCTGTAACGAAACCCGACGCCCTGAACCATGCCGTGAACCCACGCGATTGTGCAGACTTTTGACATCTTCCTTCCCCTTATCCGTCTGGCGCGTTGCATTTCCTCACTGAACTCGGGAAAATGGCGGCCATTTCATTGGAATCGACAGAATAGCAAATTATGAGTGTACGTTTAGTGTTAGCCAAAGGGCGCGAGAAGTCATTACTGCGCCGTCATCCCTGGGTCTTCTCCGGCGCGGTTGCCCGCATGGAAGGCAAAGCCAGCCTCGGTGAGACCATTGATATCGTTGACCATCAAGGGAAATGGTTAGCGCGCGGCGCATACTCGCCTGCGTCTCAGATCCGCGCTCGCGTGTGGACCTTCGATAAAGATGAAACCATCGACATCGATTTCTTTGTTCGTCGCCTGCAGCAGGCGCACCAGTGGCGCGAGTGGCTGGCACAGCGTGACGGGCTGGACAGCTATCGTCTGATTGCCGGCGAGTCCGATGGTCTGCCGGGCGTGACCATTGACCGCTTCGGCAACTTCCTGGTGCTGCAGCTGCTGAGCGCAGGTGCGGAATACCAACGTGCCGCGCTGATCAGCGCCTTACAGTCTCAGTTCCCGGAATGTGCCATTTACGACCGCAGCGACGTGGCGGTGCGTAAAAAAGAGGGCATGGAGCTGACGCAAGGCCCGGTCACCGGCGAACTGCCACCTGCCCTGCTGCCTATTGAAGAGCACGGCATGAAGCTGCTGGTGGACATCCAGGGCGGGCATAAAACCGGTTATTACCTCGACCAGCGCGACAGCCGTCTGGCGACGCGCCAGTACGTTGCCAACAAACGCGTCCTGAACTGCTTCTCCTACACCGGCGGGTTTGCCGTCTCTGCGCTGATGGGCGGCTGTGCTCAGGTGGTGAGCGTGGATACGTCTCAGGAAGCGCTGGACGTGGCAAAGCAAAACGTCGAGCTGAACAAGCTGGACCTGAGCAAAGCCGAGTTCGTGCGTGACGACGTCTTTAAGCTGCTGCGCAAATACCGCGATCAGGGCGAAAAATTCGACGTCATCGTGATGGACCCGCCGAAATTCGTTGAGAACAAAAGCCAGCTGATGGGCGCGTGCCGTGGGTATAAAGACATCAACATGCTGGCTATTCAGCTGCTGAATCCTGGCGGCGTGCTGTTGACCTTCTCCTGCTCGGGGCTGATGACCACCGATTTATTTCAGAAAATCATCGCGGATGCCGCAATAGATGCGGGTCGTGATGTACAATTTATAGAGCAGTTCCGTCAGGCAGCAGACCATCCTGTGATCGCTACCTACCCGGAAGGGCTGTATCTGAAAGGGTTTGCCTGTCGCGTCATGTAACTTGAAAAGAGAAATATTGCCCGCACATAGAGTGTAAGTAATGTTTCCCGGGAGGTGACTATGATTGCCAGCAAATTCGGTATCGGCCAGCAGGTCCGCCACACCTTGCTAGGGTATTTGGGTGTGGTCGTGGATATCGACCCGGAGTATTCCCTTGATGAACCGTCGGCAGATGAGCTGGCGGTTAACGCAGAGCTTCGCGCCGCGCCCTGGTATCATGTGGTAATGGAAGATGATGACGGTCAGGCCGTTCACACCTATCTTGCCGAAGCGCAGCTGAGCGGCGAACAGCGGGATGAGCATCCGGAACAACCTACCATGGATGAGCTAGCGCAAACCATCCGCAAACAGTTACAGGCTCCAAGGCTGCGTAACTAACGCTGTAAAAAAGCCCGATAACCGGGCTTTTTTTATATTACTTTGTCAGCCCCAGTCGGGGAATTTCAATTGCCGGGCATCTGTCCATCACCACTGCCAGCCCCGCCTCGCGCGCCAGCACCGCAGCCTGTTCATTGATCACACCCAGCTGCATCCACAGCGTTTTTGCCCCGATGGCGATTGCCTCCTGCGCTACACCCCATGCCGCCTCAGAGTTGCGGAAGACATCAACCATATCCACTTTCTCCGGCACGTCGGCGAGCGACGCGTAACCCTGCTGGCCCAGCAAGGTTTTACCGGCGACCTTTGGTGAAACCGGAATAACGTGATAGCCCTGATCCAGCAGGTATTTCATCACCCGATAGCTGGGACGGTCGGGTTTATCGCTCGCCCCCACCAGCGCGATGGTGCGTGTCGATGTCAGGATCTCGGCAATATCGTTCTCTTTCATCTTCTTTCTCCAGGCTTTTTTTAAAGTGTACGCCATCGCGGACATCCCAACCATCCATCCCATACCGATGTATGAGGGCAAAACGGCGGAATATGTCTATATGTTAGTAAACGTGATTATCGAAAAATTTAGATACATTATTGCGACACGCGTTTTGACAGGAGCGCACTATGAAAACCGGCATTATCTCTGCTGTGATTGCGTTAGTGATGCCGGTTTGCGTTTTCGCAACCACGCTGCGGCTCTCTACGGATATCGATTTGCTGGTGCTGGACGGGAAAAAGGTGTCCAGTTCGCTCCTGCGGGGTGCTGACAGCATCGAGCTGGATAACGGGCTGCATCAGGTGGTGTTCCGGGTCGAAAAAACAGTTCGCCTTTCTAATCACGAACAGCGTATGTACATCTCCCCGCCGCTGATTATCAGCTTTAACACCCAGCGCGTGAGCCAGGTTAACTTTCATCTGCCGCGCCTGGAAACCGAAAAAGAGTCGGTCGCGTTTGATTCCGCGCCGCGCATAGAACTGCTGGACGGGGATGCCATGCCCATCCCGGTGAAGCTGGACATTCTGGCGATAACCGCAACCGCGAAGGGAGCCAACTACGAGGCGGATACCGAGATCTACAATAAAGCCGGTAAACCCGCGTCGCTGCCCCAGTTTGCAACGATGATGGCGGACGACAGTACCTTGCTGTCCGGCGTCTCTGAGTTGGATGTCATTCCGCCTCAGTCCCAGACGCTCACCGAGCAGCGCCTGAAGTTCTGGTTCCAGCAGGCCGACCCGGACACGCGGGCGCGTTTTCTGCAATGGGTGAAGCAACAACCTTCGTCATAAGCCACATTTTTTTGCCCTTTCTCTTGCAGCATCAGGCGGTTCCCGTCATCGTGTAGTCAGATAACCTCACGGATAAGATTATGGAACTGACAACACGCACGCTGCCTTCACGTAAACACATTGCACTGGTGGCACACGATCACTGTAAAGACATGCTGCTTAACTGGGTGCGCCGCCATCAGCCACTGCTGGCCAGTCACGCCCTTTCCGCCACGGGAACGACCGGGAACCTGATCCACCGGGCAACGGGGTTAGAGGTCAACGCCATGATGAGCGGCCCGATGGGGGGCGATCAGCAGGTGGGCGCGCAGATCGCCGAGGGGAAAATTGACGTGCTGATTTTCTTCTGGGACCCGCTCAACGCGGTTCCCCACGACCCGGATGTAAAAGCGCTGCTGCGCCTGGCAACGGTGTGGAACATCCCGGTGGCGACCAACGTGTCGACGGCGGATTTCATTATTGAGTCACCGCAGTTCAGCGCGCCGGTTGAGATCCTGATCCCGGATTACCCGCGCTATCTGGCTGAAAGACTGAAGTAGCCTGTTTGCCCGGCGGCGCTACGCTTGCGCGGGCCTGCAGATTTTGCCAGCCGGGTCAGGCGAAGCCGCCACCCGGCAACTTTGCTACGGCTTCCTCGCCACCGGCACGTCGATCTCCTTCAAAATCTCCACAAAGCCTGAAGGCTCCTCTTTATTAAACAGCAGCCATACCCGATGACGCGCGCGGGTTAACGCCACGTACAGCAGGCGTCGCTCCTCGGCATCCGGAAAATCTTCTGGCACCGGCAGCAGGGCCTGCTCGATCACCGACTCGCGCACCGGCGCCGGGAACCCATCACTCCCCTCTTTCAGCCCAACCACAATCACATAGTCAGCCTGCTGGCCTTTACTGGCATGAATGGTCATAAATTCGAGCTGAAGCTTCGGCCAGCGGGTAACCGCCTTTTCCAGCGCCGCCGGTTTAAGATGGTGATAGCGCGCCAGCACCAGAATGCGCTCTTCGGGTTTGGCGTAGCCGCTGAGTTTATCCAGCAGCGGCTCCAGTTGTTCGTCCGCCAGCAGGGTGACCGCTTTTTTATCGCCGGTCGTCAGGCTGTTGAGCGGCTTCGCCAGCTGATGCGGGTTTTGCTGAATAAAGCGGTTGGCAATTTCACCAATGCGCGAGTTAAAACGGTAGGTGGTATCCAGATCGCTGCGATCGCCCTCGCCAAAATAGTGGTGGAAGGCGGTGGTGAGCGCGAGTTGTGCCCCGCTAAATCGGTAGATTGCCTGCCAGTCATCGCCGACGGCAAACAGCGAGGTATGTTTGTTTTGCGCCCGTAGCGCTGAAAGCAGTGCGGCACGCTGCGGGGAGATATCCTGGAACTCATCTACGAGGATATGCTTCCACGGGCTGACAAAGCGCCCTTTTTCCAGAATGATGATCGCCTGATGGATAAGCCCGGAGAAATCGACGGCATTTTCTGCCTTCAGCGCCGTTTTCCAGGCTTTCAGCATCGGGGCCATCAGCTTGATTCGCTTCGAAAATACGGCGCGGATCGCCTCCGGTGCGCTTTCAATCATCTCAGCCTGAGAGCCACCGTGCATGCGCATCAGGCTCACCCAGCGATCGAGACGCGAGCCAAGACGGCGTGCCAGTTTGTCGTCCTGCCAGAAACTGCCTTCCGGCACCTCCCAGTTCAGTTCATCTTCCAGCCACTGACGCCACCCTTTTGCCTGAGCTTTTTTCTCGCTGCACTGCTGCTGCCACGTCTTCACAAACAGTGCCTGACGGGCCTGTGCGTCATTTTCCAGCTTGCTGACGACAGGCACTTTTTTACTGCCCTGCTGAATAATATGCAATGCCAGCGAATGGAAGGTTCGCGCCGCGATATCCTGAGTATGCAAACGCGACTGAATGCGCTCATCCATCTCCTGTGCGGCCTTGCGGCCAAATGCCAGAAGTAAAATTTGGTCCGCTACCGCCTCGCCAGTTGTCAGCAGCCAGCCTGCCCGCGCCACCAGCACGGAAGTTTTACCGCTCCCGGCCCCCGCCAGTACCAGCAGCGACGATTCACCGTTCACCACTGCGCGCGCTTGGGCAGGGTTAAGCGGCGATGATTCCACGGTGCTGAAGAAATCGGCATATTGCGTGAGCATGGCATCGGTCCAGGCCTGATTATGCGCCAGACGACGCTTATCGATATCATTCAGCCAGGCCTGACAGGTGCGCCATGCTTCACGGCAATTTTCAAACTCATCAAGGCGCGATGCGGGAAGTGGCAGCGCGGTTAGGGCGTGCTTTATCTTTTGCTGCAACCCGGCGGTTTGCTGGCGCGTTAGCCATTTTTGCTGCTCGTTGCTGTGGGCGATGTCATCCAGCACCTGCTGCAACACCTGGGCGGCAATGACGCTCATGTCCTCGCTCCACTGCTGCCAGAGCGTACTGAGATGGTGATGGAAGCGCTGCGTTTGCGCCCACTCCGTCCCGTGGAGGCGCACGACTTTATCGTCCGGCAGCACAAACTCCAGCTCCCCCCATACCAGCCCGCGCTTGCAATGGATTGCCAGTAGTTGGTTAAACGGAATGAGGTATTCATGGCGCTCCCCGGAGACCTTCACTCCCGCATTGAGGAGGACAACCTTGTCATAAGGGTGCTGCGCCAGGCGTTTGCCCATTGAAGTTGCTTTCAGTTCCATATCCAGCCGGATCCACGAGTGATATTTTGTCTGACAGTTTAACTGCCAGTTTTAAGGTGCTCCAGCCCAAAAAACGTTACAATCACTTCGCGTTAATCATATCGAAAGGAAATGCGGGTTTATGCGTACCGTTCTGAATGTTTTGAATTTTGTCCTTGGCGGTTTTGCCACCACCCTTTCATGGCTTTTTGCCACGCTGGTGAGCATCGTGCTCATCTTCACCCTGCCGCTGACGCGCTCATGCTGGGAAATCACCCGGCTTTCATTCATTCCGTTCGGGAATGAGGCGGTTCACGTTGACGAACTGAACCCCGACGGTAAAAACGCCCTGATGAACACCGGCGGCACCCTGCTGAATATTCTGTGGTTGATCTTCTTCGGCTGGTGGCTCTGCGTAATGCATATCATTGCCGGTATCGCCCAGTGCATCACGATCATCGGCATCCCGGTTGGGATTGCGAATTTCAAAATTGCCGCCATTGCCCTGTGGCCGGTTGGGCGTCGTGTCGTCCCGGTAGAAGTGGCGCGCGCCGCGCGTGAAGCCAATGCCCGTCGTCGTTTCCAGTAAATAAGGACAGGCCGAGCTCATGCTAAGCCCACTGATTCGCCGTTATACCTGGAACAGTACCTGGCTCTACAACGCCAGGATTTTTATCGCCCTGTGTGGCACGGTCGCCCTGCCGTGGTGGCTCGATGACGTAAAGCTTACCATTCCGCTCACCCTCGGCGTGGTCGCCGGGGCGCTGGCCGACCTGGACGACCGCCTGACAGGACGTCTGCGCAATTTAGTCATCACCCTGATCTGTTTTTTCATTGCTTCAGCCTCGGTTGAGCTGCTGTTTCCCTGGCCGTGGCTGTTTGCCCTGGGGCTGACGCTCTCGACCAGCGGGTTTATCCTGCTGGGCGGGCTGGGACAACGCTATGCCACTATCGCCTTTGGCGCCCTGCTGATTGCGATCTACACCATGCTGGGCGTCTCTCTTTACGATCAGTGGTATCAGCAGCCCGTTCTGCTGTTACTCGGCGCAATCTGGTATAACCTGCTGACGTTGACCGGGCATCTGATTTTTCCCGTGCGGGCGTTGCAGGACAACCTGGCGCGGAGCTATGAACAGCTTGCCCAGTATCTCGAACTGAAATCCCGGCTTTTTGACCCGGATATCGACGAAGAGAGCCAGGCACCGCTTTACGATCTGGCGCTGGCGAACGGCCAACTGGTGGCGACGTTAAACCAGACTAAAGCCTCGCTGCTCACCCGTCTGCGCGGCGATCGCGGACAGCGCGGCACCCGCCGAACGTTGCACTATTACTTTGTCGCGCAGGATATCCACGAGCGCGCCAGCTCCTCGCACGTGCAGTATGCGGCTCTGCGCGAGAAGTTCCGCTACAGCGACGTGATGTTCCGTTTCCAGCGGCTGCTGTCGATGCAGTCCCAGGCCTGCCAGCAGCTGGCGCGATCCATACTGCTGCGCACGCCCTACCAGCATGACCCGCGTTTTGAACATGCCTTTAGCCATCTTGATGCGGCGCTCGATCGCGTGCAGGCCAGTGGAACGTCGCCGGAGCAGATCAAGGCGCTCGGTTTTCTGCTCAATAACCTGCGGGCGATTGATGCTCAGCTGGCGACCATTGAATCCGAGCAGGCGATGGCCCTGCCGGGTAACGATGCTGAAAACCAGCTGGCGGACGATAGTCTGCACGGATTTAGCGACATGTGGCTGCGCCTGAGCCGCAACTCCACGCCGGAATCCGCGCTGTTTCGCCACGCGGTGAGGATGTCGCTGGTGCTGTGTGTGGGCTATGCCTTCATTCAGATAACCGGCCTGCAACACGGTTACTGGATCCTGCTGACCAGCCTGTTTGTCTGCCAGCCTAACTATAACGCCACGCGACACCGCCTTGCGCTGCGTGTTATCGGTACGCTGGTGGGCGTCGCTATCGGGCTACCGGTGCTCTATTTCGTTCCGTCCGTTGAAGGGCAACTCATTCTTATCGTCATAACGGGGGTGTTGTTCTTTGCGTTTCGAAACGTCCAGTACGCGCATGCCACCATGTTCATTACCCTGCTGGTGCTGCTCTGCTTCAACCTGCTGGGTGAAGGCTTCGAGGTAGCCCTGCCGCGCGTAATAGATACTTTAATCGGCTGCGCTATCGCCTGGGCGGCGGTGAGTTTTATCTGGCCCGACTGGCGTTTTCGCAATCTGCCGCGCGTGACAGACAGGGCGATGAACGCAAACTGTCGTTACCTTGACGCCATTCTTGAGCAATACCACCAGGGGCGTGATAACCGTCTGGCCTACCGTATAGCCCGCCGGGATGCGCACAACAGCGATGCCGAACTGGCTTCCGTGGTCTCGAATATGTCTACGGAACCCCGGGCCACACCCGACATCCGGGAAACCGCCTTTCGCCTGCTGTGCCTGAACCATACGTTTACCAGCTATATTTCCACGCTGGGTGCCCACCGCGAGAAGCTGAAAAACACCGCCATCCTGAACCTGCTGGATGATGCTGTGTGCTACGTCGACGATGCCCTTCACCATCAGCCAGCCGACGAGCCTAAAGTTCAGCAGGCGCTGGATGAACTGTCCCAGCGAATTGCGCATCTCGATCCGGGAACCGACAACAAAGCTCCGCTGGTTTTGCAGCAGATCGGCCTGCTTATTGCTTTGCTGCCGGAAATTTGCCGACTGCAGCAGCAGATTGCTACCTGGCGGAACGACTCTCCTGCACCTCAGGCAGTGTATTAAACCACTCCGTAAGCTCCCGGCGAATGTTCGCCGGGAGTGCCGCCTCATGCATCCCCTCAATGGCCCCTTCAAGGGCAAAAAGCACCTTGATACTGAGGGCCCGGTTTTTCGATCTGATTTTTAGCCAACTGGTCTTTGCGCCAAGCTCCCGCAACGTCTCTTCATTCGTAATGCCGGCTTCGTAGAGCAACACTTCAATCTGGAAAGTCAGGTTAGGCAGATCCTTGAGCCGGTTTCGTTGATAGCGCAGGCTACGCTCTTTTCGTGCCGCATCGAGGGCATAAGTGGAAAGCTGAAGCAGTTTTTGCCGATCCTGCCACAGCCCTTCATCCACGCGATAGTAATTCAGCAGGACGGGGCGGCCTCGCTTAACAAGCGTTAAGAAGGAAGCAGGATGCTTAACGCAATAGGTCGCGCTCTCCTCGCAGGCACGTAGGTAAAGTTCACCGTCTGACACCATGGCAAACACCGCATCGTCTACCGCCAGGGTGTAGCCGCCGAACAGCGCCCGGTGGTGAATTTCCCCCAGAGGGGAGAGATATTCCTGCGATTTATAAATCCGTTCATATGATATCTTTTTCATGATATTTCCATTAAAAATCAACTATTAACGACAAAATTTATCACTAACGGATCCGTTAGCAGGAACATAGGCAACTTATGGCTCATGAGCAAGATGATTTTTTCGGACACGCCAGGAAAGGACTAAATTTGCGAGTTGCTTTCCGAAAATGAGGTTGATCTTTATGCACACAGGGGTTACTGTATATCCATACAGTAACTACAGGGCTGGAATGAATATGTACACTTCAGGCTATGCAAATCGCTCAACATCTCTCTCAACCACTGCTGGCGATGTCGCGCAAAATTCCACCGGTCGCGTGTCGACAGGTCTTATCAGTGAAGTGGTTTATCGTGAAGACCAGCCCATGTTAACGCAGCTGTTGCTGTTGCCGCTGTTACAACAGCTCGGACAACAATCACGCTGGCAGCTTTGGCTGACGCCACAGCAAAAATTGAGCCGGGAATGGGTTCAGTCTGCGGGCCTGCCGCTGACCAAGGTGATGCAGATCAACCAACTCTCTCCGTGTGATACGGTTGAGTCGATGATCCGCGCGTTACGCACCGGAAATTACAGCGTGGTGATCGGGTGGCTGTCGGAAGAACTGACGGAAGAAGAGCACCATCGTTTGACCGAAGCAGCAGAAGATGGTCATGCAATCGGGTTCATTATGCGTCCCGTACGTGCCGATTCTTATCGCAGAGGACAACATTCAGGGCTAAAAATTCACTCGAATTTGTATCACTGAGTAAATTTAAGAGTTTTCCTGGAATTTTTTTCGACACTCAGTTGTGTAAATAGTTCAAAAAGCAAAACCTGCGGCAAGGCTTGTCTGGAGCGGTTCTCGTTAATTTTACTGTACAAAATTCGTTCGTAAAATGTTAAATATTCGCTATACGGAACTTTTTTTTTCATATGCCTGACAGAGTTCACACTTGTAAGTTTTCATCTACGTTGTAGACTTTACATCGCCAGGGGTGCTCGGCCTAAGCCGAAGATATCGGTAGACTTATATTTGACCACGCCCCCCGGTGAAGGATTTAACCGTGATTTCTCCGTGGAGATCTTCATGGCAAATTTTGGATGATAACGAGGCGCAAAAAATGAAAAAGACAGCTATCGCGATTGCAGTGGCACTGGCTGGCTTCGCTACCGTAGCGCAGGCCGCTCCGAAAGATAATACCTGGTATGCAGGTGGTAAACTGGGCTGGTCTCAGTTCCATGACACCGGCTGGTACAACAGCAGCCTGAACAACGATGGCCCAACTCACGAGAGCCAGCTGGGTGCAGGCGCGTTCGGTGGCTATCAGGTTAACCCGTATGTTGGTTTTGAAATGGGTTACGACTGGTTAGGTCGTATGCCATACAAAGGCGACAACGTAAATGGCGCTTTCAAAGCTCAAGGCGTTCAGCTGACCGCTAAACTGGGTTACCCAGTAACTGACGATCTGGACGTGTACACCCGTCTGGGCGGCATGGTATGGCGTGCAGACTCCAGCAACAGCATCGCTGGCGACGACCATGACACTGGCGTTTCCCCAGTATTCGCTGGTGGCGTTGAGTGGGCTATGACCCGTGACATCGCTACCCGTCTGGAATACCAGTGGGTTAACAACATCGGCGACGGTGCTACCGTTGGCGTTCGTCCAGACAACGGCATGCTGAGCGTTGGTGTTTCTTACCGTTTCGGTCAGCAGGAAGATGCGCCAGTCGTAGCTCCAGCACCGGCTCCAGCGCCAGAAGTACAGACCAAGCACTTCACTCTGAAGTCTGACGTTCTGTTCAACTTCAACAAAGCTACCCTGAAACCAGAAGGTCAGCAGGCACTGGATCAGCTGTACACCCAGCTGAGCAACCTGGATCCTAAAGACGGTTCTGTAGTGGTTCTGGGCTTCACCGACCGTATCGGTTCTGACGCTTACAACCAGGGTCTGTCCGAGAAACGTGCACAGTCTGTAGTTGATTACCTGGTATCTAAAGGTATCCCAGCTAACAAGATCTCCCCACGTGGTATGGGCGAATCTAACCCAGTGACTGGCAACACCTGTGACAACGTGAAACCTCGCGCTGCACTGATCGACTGCCTGGCTCCAGATCGTCGCGTAGAGATCGAAGTTAAAGGCATCAAAGACGTTGTAACTCAGCCAGCGGCATAAGTTATCGTCTTATAAAAAAACCCCGCATTGCGGGGTTTTTTATTGCCTGAAGAAAGCCAGAAACTATTTTTTGCCCAGCAGGGCCTGCAGATCGTTTTTCAGCGTCGACATCTGACTGGCATACTTTTCTTTATGTTCCGCATCTTCAATCAGCTGCACCACCGTTTCCGACAGGGTTTTCCCGCGCCGTTGCGCAAGCCCCGCCAGCCGTTGCCAGACCATAAACTCCAGATCGATTGATTTTTTACGGGTGTGCTGATGCTCGGCATTAAAATGCCGCTTGCGACGCGCCCGAATCGTCTGTTTCATCCGGTTCAACAGTGCCGGGTTGATATGCTTTTCAATCCAGCCGTTAACCAATACCGGTTCGTTTTCGAGGGTCAGCAAAATATCTACGGCGTCTTGCGCCGCGCTGGCTTCGAGGTAGCAGGTGATCAACTCGCCCTCACGGTGCTTTTTGACCAGGTACTTCCATTTCCAGCCGCTTTCGAGGTTTTCCAGTTGTTGATATTTCATTGCGATCTCAGTGTTACCACGTAACTCTGTTCAGAATATCAGTTTTTTAGCAATCTGCTGAAAAGAAATCATAACCTGTGCAGCATTGCAGGAGAATCCCCTGTCGAAATCCCCATTCCCGCTTGGGAAGAGGCCTCCGCTTACGGTATACTCCACGGTTTTACATCTGACTAAAAAACATCAACTTTGACCATTACGAAACTTGCATGGCGTGACCTGGTTCCCGATACCGAGAGCTATCAGGAGCTGTTTGCACAGCCAGACCTCACAAAAGAAAACGAATTCATACTTAGCGATACACAACCGCGTTTGCATTATGCGCTGGAGCAGGTGTTAAGCCCGTGGGCGACATCTCCTTTCATGCTGCTCAAAGCCCCGGAAGAAGCCGAGTATTTGACGCTTCTGGGTGATGCCATGCGCCAGTTGCGGTCAGAAACGAACGACGTCTTTGGCGGCCACTATCGTATCGCAGGGCAACATATCACCTTTACACCCGCTGACGAGGCGGATGGGCTTTTTGCGTCGAAAGGGGATGTCATTACCGCCAACTGGGCAGAAGCAGAACAGCTCTTTGGCTGCCTCCGTCAGTTTAACGGCGAGCTGACGCTGCAGCCTGGGCTGGTGCACCGCGCAAATGGCGGCGTGTTGATTATCTCGCTGCGCACCCTCCTCTCTCAGCCGCTGCTGTGGATGCGCCTGAAAACGATCGTGACCCAGCAACGCTTCGACTGGGTGAGTTACGATGAATCGCGCCCTCTTCCCGTCGCAGTACCGTCGATGCCGCTGTCCCTTACCGTGGTGTTGACCGGCGATCGTGAATCTCTGGCCGATTTCCAGGAAATGGAGCCAGAGCTGGCCGAGCAGGCTATTTACAGCGAATTTGAAGATACGCTCCAGATAACCGATGCGGATGATATGGCGCAATGGTGCCAGTGGGTGATGGGCCTGGCGCAGCGTGCTTCGCTGCCAACGCCTGCTCCGGATGCCTGGCCCGGTCTCATCCGGGAAGCCGTACGCTACACCGGCGATCAGGAAACCCTGCCGCTCTCTCCGCTGTGGATCGCCAGACAGCTGCGCGAAGTGGGCGTGATAAGCGGTGACGCGGCCTTCAGCGGCGAGCAACTTTCCCAGATGCTTGCGCAGCGTGAATGGCGCGAAGGGTATCTGGCCGAGCGCATGCAGGATGAGATCCTGCTGGAGCAGATCCTCGTCGAAACCGAAGGCGAGCGTATTGGGCAGATTAACGCCCTCTCCGTGATTGAGTTCCCGGGGCACCCGCGCGCGTTTGGCGAACCTTCCCGTATCAGCTGCGTTGTTCACGTTGGTGACGGTGAGTTTACCGACATTGAGCGTAAAGCAGAGCTGGGCGGGAATATTCACGCCAAAGGCATGATGATCATGCAGGCGTTCCTGATGTCGGAACTGCAGCTTGAGCAGCAGATCCCCTTCTCGGCCTCACTGACCTTTGAGCAATCCTACAGTGAAGTAGACGGTGACAGCGCTTCGATGGCGGAGCTGTGTGCGTTAATCAGCGCCCTGGCAGAAGTGCCCATTAACCAGAATATTGCGATTACGGGTTCAGTCGATCAGTTTGGTCGCGCCCAGCCGGTTGGCGGCCTGAACGAGAAAATCGAAGGCTTCTTCTCCATCTGCCAGCAGCGCGGCCTGAACGGCAAACAGGGTGTGATCATTCCTGCGCCGAACGCTCGCCATCTGAGCCTTAGCCAGGCGTTGCTCGAGGCCGTAGAACAGGAGCAATTCGCCATCTGGGCCATCGAAGGCATCGAGGATGCACTACCCTTACTGACAAACCTGAACTGGGATGGTGAAGGCCAGACAACCCTCATGCAGACCATTCAGGAACGCATCGCTCAGGCGACACAACAGGATGCACGCCATCGTTATCCATGGCCGTTACGCTGGTTAAGCTGGTTTAGTCCGAACTGATCGGACTTGTTCAGCGTACACGTGTTAGCTATCCTGCGTGCTTCACTAAAATAAGGCTTACTGAGAACATGGTAGATAAACGCGAATCCTATACAAAAGAAGACCTTCTTGCCTCTGGTCGTGGTGAACTGTTTGGCGCTAACGGCCCGCAGTTACCGGCCCCAAGCATGCTGATGATGGATCGTGTCGTGAAAATGACCGAAACCGGCGGCAACTTTGATAAAGGTTATGTTGAAGCGGAACTCGATATCAACCCGGACCTGTGGTTCTTCGGTTGCCACTTTATTGGTGATCCGGTAATGCCTGGCTGCCTGGGCCTGGACGCTATGTGGCAGCTGGTTGGCTTCTACCTGGGTTGGCTGGGTGGCGAAGGTAAAGGCCGCGCGCTGGGCGTGGGCGAAGTGAAATTCACCGGCCAGGTTCTGCCTACTGCGAAGAAAGTGACTTACCGTATTCACTTCAAACGTATTGTTAACCGTCGCCTGATCATGGGCCTGGCGGATGGCGAAGTGCTGGTAGACGGTCGTCTGATCTACTCCGCGAGCGATCTTAAAGTGGGTCTGTTCCAGGACACCTCCGCGTTCTGATGACCGCGCTGTAGCACTCCCCAGAAAGGCGAAACCTCCGCAGTGCGGAGGTTTCTTTTTTAAAGAGACGTTATCAAGCAAGTACTGCCCTGTCTCCGATGGCTTCTCGCCAGCCCCCTAACCATTGCGACCTCTGATTTAAGGTTTGATAGGGACACATTTCTTTTGAACGTCCGGCGATGCCAGCCTGATAACCACGTTGATGAGCCCTTTCCAGGCGATCTCGTTTCTGTCTCTTCATGCCTCGTTTCCCTCATTCTTTTGTCTGGTGGAAAGAAAACAGTGGTTGCAAAGTATGCAAGCACAGTAAACGAATAACCCGAATCATCTTCTGCGTCAACGGTCAAAATTCATACGGATGTCATATTTGTGAACTATACGGAAGTTCATTTGTACAAAAAATGTGATGAAGCACAAGTAACAACCTGATGGTAAACCGAAAAAAAACCGCCGTGAGCGGATGGCTGACGGCGGTTTTTGATTATGAATTTTACTTATGGAAGCCGGGCGATCTCACGCGCGATATTCGCCGATTCCTGTGCCCAGCCCTGGGCCAGCACTTTCACCATCTCGTCATAACCATCTTTTTGCTGCTTCATTTCCAGATGGAACGGGCGTTTAATCAGCTGTCCCTGGTGATTCAGCAGCCATTCGCCACTGATCACCACGGCACCGTCATAGCGGCCATGGAAGCCCGTTACCGTGACGTTCAGCGTATCCTGATCGCTTCCCAGCGGCTGAGACGCGACAATCCACCCGGGAAGCTGGCTGCTCAGATTCGCCACCAGCGTGTTACGCAACTGCTGATCCAGCGGGCTGGCCCACAGATTATTGTTGGCAATCACGTACTGGACATCGCTGGTCTGGTACACCACGCCGTTACCCGCCAGATAATCCGGAACCGCTACCTGTTCTACCCACAGCAGACGGTTACCCTGCGAAGCGCTGCTTTGCGCGCCCGACTGGACGTTCAACGGCAGCTGATAGTAACTTTTATTTTCACTCCCCGAGCTACAGGCCGTTAATACCAGCGCTCCGACAATTACCAGCCATTTTTTCATTGTTTCGCCCTCTTAGGCTCAGGATCCTTTTTATCTTTCGCTTCAAACACCAGCGCGTTGCTCTTCTCGTTGAGCGTTTTCAGAACCGGCTGGAGTTCACGCAACACCTGATCAAGACGCTGCATATCGGCCACCATCTTATTGTAGGCCGCCGATCCCGGCTGGAAGCCCTGCATGCTGCGATTCAGTTCACGCAGCGTTTTCTGCATGTCCTGCGGCAGCTGCTGCATGGACTGGCTTGCCGTGATCTTGTTGATATTATCAAGCGTGGTCTGCAGACGGCGCATGGTCGCCTGGCTCTGACTCAACGAGTTGGTCGCCGCTTCAATCATCGGGTTCAACGGCAGGTTATTAATCTTATCCAGCGTATCCATCAGACGCTGCTGGATCTGTGCCAGACCACTGCTGACCGTTGGAATGATTTTGTAGCCGCCAAATTCGCGCTGGCCGGTGATGGCAGGTGCTTTAGGATAAAAATCCATATCGACATACAGCGCGCCCGTCACCAGGTTGCCGGTCTTCAGCGAGCCGCGCAGCCCGCGGTTCATCAGCTCGGTGATATGCGCGCCGATATCCTGATTTTCGCCAATCTGGTTGATGAGACGCTCTGGCTCAATGCGAATAAGCACCGGAATGCGGTAATCGTCGTCCAGCACCTGACGCAGGCCAGGAACGAAGAACGGTACCTGTCCGACCGTACCCAGGCGGATCCCACGGAACTCAACCGGCGCACCCGGCTGCAGGCCACGAACGGAATCTTTAAAGAACATCAGGTAGTCGATGTGATCGGTATAGAGCGCATCCTGAATGCTTTTCTGATCGTCAAAGAGCCTGAAGGCGGTTTTTTCCGCAACAGGCTGGCCGATGTCGATCCCCTCAGGCACATCGAAGCTCACACCGCCGCCAAAGAGTGTGGTCAGGGACCCCATTTCAACGCGCATTCCGGCAGAGGTCAGATCCACGGCGATCCCGCTGTCCTTCCAGAAACGAACGTTGCTGGTCACCAGACGATCGTTTGGTGCATTGATAAACAGCTGATAGCTGATGGTGCGTTTTTGCGGATCGAAAGTGCTGGTTTCAACCGAGCCAACGCGATAGCCCCGGAACAATACCGGGTCGCCAGGCGAAAGCTGCCCGGCTTTTTTGCTGTCGAGGATGACGCGAATCCCTTTTGCATCCGGTGGCGCAAGCGGCGGTGAGTCTAACAGCTGATACTGGGCAGGCTGGGTGCCTTTGCTCCCCGGCTGCAGCTCAATATAGGCACCGGACAAGAGCGTGCCTAAGCCGCTGATCCCTTCTCGCCCGACCTGGGGTTTAACCACCCAGAATACGGAATCATTATGAAGCAGTTTCTCCATCCCGGCATGTAAGCGCGCCTTGATTTCAACGTGCGTTAAATCATCCGTCAGCGTCGCGCTCTCTACCACACCGACGTCCACGCTGCGGCTTTTGATGGTGGTTTTCCCACCCTCAATGCCTTCCGCGTTAGTGGTGATAAGCGTGACTTCCGGTCCCTGATGGCTATAATGATAAAACAGGATCCATGCACCGATCAGCGCGGTCACGATGGGGAAAATCCACACCGGTGACCAGTTCTTGACCTTGCGCACTTTCGCCTCTCCACTCTTATTTTCCATGCTCTAACTCTTCCTCATGGCTTGAATCTGGCTCACGATCCCACGATAAACGAGGGTCGAAGGTCATGGCCGCAAACATGGTCATAATCACGACCAATGCAAACATTAGCGCGCCCAGCGCGGGATAAATACTCATGAGTCCCCCCATGCGCACCAGCGCAGAGAGCACCGCAATCACAAAGACATCGATCATTGACCAGCGCCCGACGAACTCCACCACTTCATAAATCAGGTGCATACGTTCGCTGTCGCGCTTGCCGTGCCCTTTCGCATCCCAGCACAGCCAGGCGATGGCGATCATCTTTAAGGTGGGCACCATAATACTGGCAATGAATATCACGCCAGCAACGGGGTAGGACCCCTCCCCCCACAGCAAAATGACCCCGGCAAGGATTGTCGAGGGCATTTTGTCACCGAGCAGATCGGTAATCATGATCGGCAAAATATTGGCGGGCAGATAGAGCATGATCGACGTCAACAGCAGCGCCATGGTCCACTGCAGGCTATTTTTACGCCGCACATGCCCCGTCGTTCCACAGCGCGGGCACACTTCCCGATCGGCCGGCAGCACGGCAGTACAGCAAGAGCAGGAGCGCAGCCCCTGGCGGATACCCGGCACGCCCACCTTAACCGTCTGGTTAAGGGTGGGAGCAGGCGCGATGTCGTCCCACGTCCAGCGTCGGTCCACGCACTGAAACGCACGCAGCTGCAGCACACAATAGAGACACCAGGGAATAAAGCTGCTGCCAATCCCGACGTCGCCGTAGGCCATCAGCTTCACAAAGCTCACCAGGATCCCCGCCAGAAAAATCTCTGCCATTCCCCAGCTTTTCAGCAGGAACAGGGTTCGCGCGAGCCTGATTTTAACGGGCGTGGGCATCCGGACGCGGTTGACCAGAAGCAGGATGGCGATCAGGCAAAACGCCGGAACGATTTGGACGAATAACAGAAAGAAGGTACCGAGGCTGGCATAATCTTCGGTGAACATCACGCCCGGTATTTCAAGTAATTTGACCTGGCTGGTCATCCCTCCCACCTTCATATAAATGAAGGGGAAGAGATTCGAGAGCACCAGCATGAACAGCGCGACAATAGCGTAGGCGGTAGGACGCTGCCTTGGCGCGTCCCACTCCGTCGTTAAGGTTGCTCCGCAGCGCGGGCACGTCGCCTTATGTCCGTGACCCAGCTCTGGTATCGCCACGAGCATATCGCATTGCGAACATAATATATGTCGGTCGGCATGGTGCTGGTCACACATTGTTGATCCCTGTTATGCGCCGTTTTTCAGTGATTCAAGGTATTCCCAGCGCTCAAACGCCTCTTCCAGCGCCTTCTCTGCCTGGGTCAGGTCTGCCAGTACTTTCTGAGTATAGTCGTGAGGCTGCGTAAAGAAGGAGGCATCCGCCACCTGGGTTTGCAGCGCTTCAAGCGCCGCTTCCAGCTCTTCAAGACGCTGCGGCAATGCTTCCAGCTCGCGCTGCAGGTTATAGCTCATTTTAGCAGGTGATTTTTTCGCACTTTCTGCTTTCGCGACAGCAGGTTCTGGGACGTTTTTGGCTTTCGCCTGCTTTAACGCCAGGGACTGCGTCTGCTGTCCACGCGCGTCGTGATACCCGCCCACGTACTGACCAATGCGGCCTTCGCCTTCGAAGATCCAGCATTCGGTAACGGTGTTATCAACGAACTGACGATCGTGGCTCACCAGCATGACGGTGCCCTGATAGCCGTCGATCAACTCTTCCAGCAGTTCCAGCGTTTCGACATCCAGATCGTTGGTCGGTTCATCGAGAATTAACAGATTGCTCGGTTTCAGGAACAAACGTGCAAGCAGGAGACGATTTCGTTCCCCACCGGACAGCGCGCGTACCGGCGTCATCGCCCGTTTAGGGTGGAACAGAAAGTCCTGCAGGTAGCCCAGCACGTGGCGCGGCTTGCCGTTGACCATCACTTCCTGCTTACCTTCGGCAAGGTTATCCATCACCGTTCTGTCTGGATCCAGCTCCGCGCGGTGCTGGTCGAAATAGGCCACTTCCAGCTTAGTACCGCAGTGCACGCGGCCGCTGTCAGCCTGCAGCTGACCCAGCATCAGCTTCAGCAACGTGGTTTTACCGCAGCCGTTCGGGCCGATAAGCGCGATTTTGTCGCCACGCTGTACCTGCGCGGAGAAATCTTTCACCAGAACTTTGCCGTCGACCTGGTAATTGACATCTTCCATCTCAAACACAATCTTGCCTGAGCGGGCGGCTTCTTCTACCTGCATCTTCGCGCTACCCATCACTTCACGGCGGGCGCTGCGCTCGTTGCGCATCGCTTTCAGCGCGCGCACGCGGCCTTCGTTACGGGTACGACGGGCTTTAATGCCCTGGCGGATCCAGACCTCTTCCTGCGCCAGCTTGCGGTCGAACTCGGCGTTTTGCAGCTCCTCAACGCGCAGGTTTTCTTCTTTTTCCAGCAGATAGGTATCGTAATCGCCAGGATAGGTCACCAGCTTACCGCGATCGAGATCGACAATGCGGGTGGCCATATTGCGAATAAACGAACGGTCGTGCGAGATGAAGATGATCGTGCCGTTGAAGGTTTTCAGGAACCCTTCCAGCCAGTCGATGGCTTCAATATCCAGGTGGTTGGTCGGTTCGTCCAGCAGCAGTACTTTCGGGCCGCTGACCAGCGCGCGGCCAAGCGCCGCTTTACGCAGCCAGCCACCGGAGAGCGACGCCAGTTCCATGTCCGCATCCAGGCCTAACTGATCCAGCACTTCGGTGATACGGCTTTCAAGCTGCCACAGGCCGTGGTGATCCAGCAGCTCCTGCAGGCGCGCCATCTCATTCAGGTTTTTCTCGCTCGGATCGGTCATCACCAGATGCGAAATTTCGTGATAGCCCTTCAGGTATTCAGCCTGCTCAGAGATCCCTTCCGCGACGAAGTCGTACACGGTCCCCGCCACGTTACGCGGTGGATCCTGCTGCAGGCGGGAAACAATCAGATCCTGCTCGTAAACGATGCGTCCGTCATCCAGACCCTGCTCACGGTTTAAGATCTTCATCAGCGTGGATTTACCCGCGCCGTTACGGCCTACCAGACAAACGCGCTCGTTATCTTCGATATGCAGTTCTGTGTCGTCGAGAAGAGGCGCATCGCTGAAGGACAGCCAGGCGCCGTGCATGCTAATTAGTGACATTTAATTTTCCTTTCAGACCGCGGAGATTAACCAGCAGTTATGGATCTGACGATTACGGGCAAAGTCCTGAGACAGCGTTTTTTGACTGATTTCTTGTGCTTTCAGTCCCAGAGCGGCCAGGCCGTCGTGATCCATGCGGAATCCGCGTTTGTTATTCGAGAACATAATGGTGCCGCCCTTGCGCAGGAGGCGTTTCAGGTCGGTCATCAGGCGCAGGTGATCGCGTTGAACATCAAAGCTATCTTCCATACGCTTGGAGTTAGAGAACGTTGGTGGATCGATAAAGATCAGATCGAACTGTTCATGGGTGTCGCGCAGCCAGCCCAGCACGTCGGCCTGCATCAGACGATGCTGACGCCCGGTCAAACCGTTCAGGCGCAGGTTCCGCTCCGCCCATTCCAGATAGGTGCGAGACATGTCGACGGTGGTCGTGCTGCGCGCCCCGCCCAGGCCAGCATGGACGCTGGCACTGCCGGTGTAGGAGAACAGGTTCAGGAAGTCCTTACCTTTGCTCATCTGGCCCAGCATACGACGGGCAATACGGTGATCGAGGAACAGTCCGGTATCAAGATAGTCGGTCAGGTTGACCCAAAGACGGGCGTTGTATTCACCCACTTCGATAAAATCACCCTTCTCATTCATCTTCTGGTACTGATTTTTACCCTTCTGGCGCTCGCGGGTTTTGAGGACCAGCTTGTTAGGGGCAATACCCAGCACGCTGATGGTCGCCGCGATCACGTCCAGCATACGCTGACGCGCTTTCTGTGCATCAACAGTTTTAGGCGGGGCATATTCCTGAACGACTACCCAGTCCGCATAGCGGTCTACCGCGACGTTATACTCCGGCAGATCGGCATCGTACAGGCGATAACATTCAATGCCTTCCTGTTTCGCCCACTTTTCAAACTTCTTCAGGTTTTTACGCAGACGGTTGGCGTAATCTTCCGCCACGCCAGAAGGCTTGCTGTCCGCCGTTTTCTCTGCCAGATGGTAGTTTTTCTGCACGCAATCCAGCGGACCGTTTTTGGCCTTAAACTGGCGATCGGCGCGCAGCTGCAGGCAGCTTAACAGCTCGGGCGAGGCACTAAACAGCGACAGGTTCCAGCCGCCGAAGTGGTCTTTCATATTGCGACCGAGCAGGCTGTGCAGGGCAATCAGCGCCGGTTCGCTGTCAAGGCGCTCACCGTATGGCGGGTTGCTGATAACGGTGCCGTATGGGCCTTTTGGCAGCGGATTGGTCAGGTTGGCAACGTCTTTTACCTCGAAGGTCACCAGCTCGCCGATACCTGCACGGCGGGCGTTGCTGCGCGCGCGTTCAATGACGCGTGCGTCGCTGTCAGAGCCGTAGAAATGGGAGGTGTATTCTGCCAGGCCTTTACGCGCACGGGTCTGCGCATCGGCTTTCACCTCTTTCCAGATCGCTTCGTCGTGCTGTGCCCACCCTTTGAAGCCCCAGTGCCCGCGATGCAGCCCTGGCGCACGGTCGGTTGCCAGCATGGCCGCTTCAATCAGCAGCGTACCGGAACCGCACATCGGATCGAGTAGTGGGGTACCCGGTTGCCACCCAGAGCGCATAACAATGGCGGCGGCGAGGGTTTCTTTAATGGGTGCCATACCGGTGCTGTCGCGGTAGCCGCGCAGGTGTAAGCCCGCTCCGCTCAGATCAAGAGAGATGCTGGCGGTGTCGCCATTGAGCCAGACGTTGATCCGCAGATCGGGGTTTTCACGATCGACGTTTGGACGTTCCTTATTTTTACGGGTGAAACAGTCCACGATGGCGTCTTTTACGCGCAGGGCACCGTACTGGCTGTTGCGGATCTCATCGTTGACGCCGTTAAAGTGCACCGCAAAGGTTGCGTCAGGGGAGAAGATCTCTGTCCAGTCGATCATCTGAACGCCGGTATAGAGGTCGAGATCGCTGTAGACCTTGCACTCTTTCATCGGCAGCATGATGCGCGACGCCAGACGGCTCCACATCAGGCTCTGGTAAATAAGCCGCGTGTCGCCCTCGAAATGGACACCACCCTGAACCACCTGACACGCTTGCGCGCCTAAGGCTTCCAGTTCAGTTTTTAACAGCTCTTCCAGCCCACGGGCCGTACTGGCAAACAGAGAATTCATATCGTCACTTTTACTCTTAGAAAATTGTCGCGCATTATAGCTAATATGGCGTGTATGTCATAAAGTTGAAGGCTTATTTTCATTTGCAGGAGTGTGCGGTGGCAACGTTATCCAGGCTTTTTATTCATCCGGTGAAATCCATGCGCGGGATTGGCGTGTCTCACGCACTCGCTGACATGAGCGGTTTTGCCTTCGATCGTATTTTTATGGTCACCGAGCCTGACGGTACGTTTATCACCGCGCGCCAGTTCCCGCAAATGGTTCGCTTTACCCCTTCGCCGCTGCATGACGGCCTGCACCTGACCGCACCGGACGGTGCCAGCGCGGTGATCCGCTTTGCTGATTTTGCGCCAGTCGACGCGCCAACGGAAGTGTGGGGGAATCATTTTACCGCACGCATTGCCCCGGACGAGATTAACCGCTGGCTAACCGGGTACTTCTCCCGCGACGTCCAGTTGCGCTGGGTGGGTCCGGCGCTGACGCGTCGCGTTAAGCGCCACGATGCAGTTCCCCTCTCCTTTGCCGACGGTTTTCCTTACCTGCTGACAAACGAAGCCTCGCTGCGCGATCTGCAGAGCCGCTGTCGCGCCAGCGTCCAGATGGAACAGTTCCGCCCCAATCTGGTCGTAACCGGAGCAGACGCCTGGGAAGAAGACACCTGGAAAACGATCCGCATCGGCAGCGTCATTTTTGACGTGGTGAAGCCGTGCAGCCGCTGTATCTTCACCACCGTCAGCCCGGAGAAAGGCCAGAAGCATCCTTCCGGTGAACCGCTGAAAACGCTGCAGTCGTTCCGTACCGCCCAGGATAACGGCGATGTCGATTTCGGCCAGAACCTGATCCCCCGCGCCAGCGGTGTGATCCGCGTGGGTGACGAGGTGGAGATCCTCGCCCGTGGGCCTGCCAGAGTGTACGGTGCGAGTCAGGAAGACGCGTTCGTGGACGTCGTCACAGAGGCAAGCGCGCCTGTCGATATTCACTGGGAAGGCAAAGCGATCCGTGGCAATAATCAACAGGTGTTACTGGAGCAGCTGGAACAGGCGGGCATTCGCGTGCCGTATTCCTGTCGGGCGGGCATCTGCGGATGTTGTCGAATCAAGCTGGTGAGTGGCGAAGTCCAGGGTCTGAAGAAATCCGCGATTGGGGATGACGGTACGATCCTCTGCTGCAGCTGTATTCCAAAAACGTCGGTACAGTTAGAGGCTTAAACGGCCTGCTCAAGGCTGAAGGCATCCACGCGAAGCTGGGGCTTCAGCCTGTCATTCATCACCTTGATCGCATCGCCAAGCTGCATCACTCGACCGGCAATGGTCACACCGGGCTGGGCCAGCAGACAAAGCGCGGCGTTTTCACCCGGCTCAACCACCAGCAGGCTCACCTCTTCCGCGGTATCGCTTAAGTTTACGCTGGCGGCATCACCCACGGCAGGCGTCCAGCTCATGCCGTGCGCCTGAAAATGCCAGCTCTTGGGCATTTGCGGTTTCAGGAAACGGATCGCGACCAGTGCATTTAGCACCAGCTCAGCGCGTTGTTCTTTAGTGAGTTCCAGATCGCGGCATTTTTCTTCAAAAGAGAAATACAGCGCGGCATCATCAACGCAAAATCCTGACGGATCAAAGGCATCCGGGGTCAACATTCGGCGCGCAAAACGTGAGCGAAATAACATGCCATTGGCTAAATCGAGCATCATTCGATCGTGCTCGTCACAATAATACCAGCGCCAGTTATCGTCAGGTTTAATTCGCATGTGACTTCCCCCCTTCCCGAACGTCCTGTTCTAAAAATGTCTCGTTTGCCGTCTCGCTTTTAGCAACATTAATAAAAGACCATAACGTCTAAATAAGCAACAACGAGGGAATATAAATCAACCAGGGCTGGAAATAAAGCCCTGGTTGTCTGATAAAGGGAAAAGATTAGATATGCGTGACGATTTCTTTAATCAGTTGCGGGCCTTTAAAAATAAAGCCGGAATAAATCTGGACCAGCGAAGCGCCAGCCGCCATCTTCTCGCGCGCCGCAATAACCGAGTCGATACCGCCCACGCCAATAATCGGCAGCTGACCTTTTAATTCAGCAGACAATGCCCGAATAATTTCAGTGCTTTTTAATTGTACTGGACGTCCGCTTAACCCACCCGCTTCGTTACAGTTTTTCATTCCCTGAACCAGAGAACGATCGAGGGTGGTATTGGTCGCAATGACGCCATCAATATTATGGCGCACTAAACTGTCGGCGACCTGGATCAATTCTTCAACTGAAAGATCGGGTGCGATCTTCACCGCCACCGGCACATATTTATGGTGGATCGCCTGGAGTGCATTTTGTTTATTTTTTATCGCGCTAAGCAGATCGTCCAGCGCTTCACCATATTGCAGTGAACGCAGGCCCGGCGTATTGGGTGAGGAGATATTGACCGCAATATATCCGGCATAGGCATAGATTTTTTCCATACAAATCAGATAGTCATCTTTACCCTGCTCGACCGGCGTGTCTTTATTTTTGCCAATATTGATGCCTAGTACGCCGTCGAAATGGGCTTTTTTCACGTTCTCGACCAGATGATCAACGCCGTGGTTATTAAAGCCCATACGGTTGATTAGCCCTTCGGCTTCAACCAGGCGGAACAGGCGCGGCTTATCGTTACCCGGTTGCGGACGCGGAGTCACCGTACCGATTTCAATGGCGCCAAAGCCCATCGCGCCCAGGGCATCGATGCACTCGCCATTTTTATCCAGGCCAGCAGCCAGGCCCAGCGGGTTCTTAAAGGTCAGCCCCATGCATTGCACAGGTTTTTCCGGCACGTTTTGACGCACCAGAGCGGCCAGCGGCGTTCCGGTGATACGGCGTAATTGCTGGAATGTAAATTCATGAGCGCGCTCAGGATCGAGCTGGAAAAGGGCTTTACGAACGAAGGGGTAGTACATGAACTCTCCTGGATTCCCGGTGTGCAAACCGGGAGGGGATTATCAGCGATCCGGCCCGGAAAGGGAATTGACCTGTGGCAAAAAAAGCGGGTTAAAACGCAATCGTTTACTTCGCCGTTCGTTTCTTATGCAGTTTCCGGCAGTTTAATTGCGGATAAATCATTTAGTGGAATAAGCCTGCGATGTCACACTCCTGAAAATTGTTATGAATGTTAGATAAAAGCAAACAATTAGTTATAAGGAGCAAGCATGCGCGTCATCACCCTGGCCGGAAGTCCACGATTCCCTTCTCGTTCCAGCGCCCTGCTGGAGTACGCCCGCGACAGGCTCAGCGCCCTGGACGTGGAGGTGTGCCACTGGAACCTGCATAACTTTGAACCCGAAGATCTGCTTTATGCCCGTTTCGACAGCCCGGCGCTGATGGCCCTGACCGAGCAACTCAAGGACGCAGACGGATTGATCGTCGCGACGCCGATATATAAAGCCTCTTTTGCCGGCGGGCTGAAAACCCTGCTCGACCTGCTGCCCGAACGTGCGCTGGACGGCAAAGTGGTGCTGCCGCTGGCGACAGGGGGAACGGTCGCCCATCTGCTGGCCGTCGATTATGCCCTGAAGCCGGTGCTGAACGCCCTGAAGGCCCAGGAGATCCTGCACGGCGTATTCGCCGACGATTCTCAGGTCATCGATTATCAGCATAAACCGCAGTTCACGCCGAACCTGCAGACCCGCCTCGATAGCGCCCTCGAAACCTTCTGGCAGGCTTTGCACCGCCGTGATGTGCAGGTACCCGCGTGGACATCTCAAGGAGTGGCCCATGCGTAAAATGTTGACCCGTCTCGCCCTGGCAGGCGTGCTGACCGTTTCCTCTCTGAGCCATGCGGCTGAGACGGCGCCGGAAAGCCTGCGTATCGGCTATCAAAAAGGCAGCGTCAGCATGGTGCTGGCAAAAAGTCACCAGCTGCTGGAAAAACGCTACCCGGATACGCACTTTTCGTGGGTGGAGTTTCCGGCCGGTCCGCAGATGCTGGAGGCGCTTAACGTCGGCAGTATCGATCTTGGCAGCACCGGCGATATCCCGCCGATCTTTGCTCAGGCGGCTGGGGCCGATCTGGTGTACGTGGGTGTTGAACCTGCCAAGCCTAAGGCCGAAGTGATCCTGGTGCCGGAAAATAGCGACATAAAACGCGTCGCCGACCTCAAAGGACATAAGGTCGCTTTCCAGAAAGGTTCCAGCTCGCACAACCTGCTGTTGCGTGCGTTGCAGGAGGCTGGACTTACGTTCGCCGATATCCAGCCTGTGTACCTGACGCCAGCTGACGCCCGCGCGGCGTTCCAGCAGAAAAACGTGGATGCCTGGGCAATCTGGGACCCGTATTACTCCGCCGCGCTTCTGCAGGGTGGCGTGCGCGTCCTGAAAGACGGTACCACGCTGAAACAGACCGGCTCGTTTTACCTGGCGGCACGCCCGTATGCCGAAAAGAACGGAGCCTTTATACAGGGCGTGCTGGAGACCTTTACCCAGGCGGATGCGCTGACGCAAAGCCAGCGCCAGGAGAGCATCACACTGCTGGCGAAAACGATGGGCTTGCCCGAGCCGGTGATCGCCAGCTATCTCGACCATCGGCCACCCACCACCATCGCCCCGGTGGACGCCCACGTCGCCGCTCTCCAGCAGCAAACCGCCGATCTCTTCTATCAAAACCGCCTGGTCCCCAAACAGGTGGATATCCGCGACCGTATCTGGCAACCCGCAGGCAAAGAAGGAGCAAAATCATGAGCCTTAACCTTTTCTGGTTTTTACCGACCCACGGCGATGGGCACTATCTTGGCACCGACGCGGGCTCTCGCCCGGTTGACCATGGCTACCTGCAACAGATTGCGCAGGCCGCGGACAGAATCGGGTTTACCGGCGTGCTGATCCCGACGGGACGCTCGTGCGAAGATGCCTGGCTGGTGGCCGCGTCGATGATCCCGGTGACGCAGCGCCTGAAATTCCTGGTCGCCCTGCGTCCGAGCGTGGTTTCCCCCACCGTGGCGGCACGACAGGCTGCGACGCTGGACAGGCTTTCTAACGGACGCGCCCTGTTTAACCTGGTGACCGGCAGCGACCCGCAGGAACTGGCGGGCGATGGCGTGTTTCTCGATCATACCGAGCGTTACGAAGCCTCCGCAGAGTTTACCCGCGTCTGGCGACGCCTGCTCGAAGGTGAAACCGTCACCTTCGAGGGCAAACATATTCATGTTCGAGACGCGAAGCTCTACTTCCCGCCGCTCCAGCAGCCCCGCCCTCCCCTCTATTTCGGCGGCTCGTCTGATGTCGCGCAGGATCTGGCAGCCGAGCAGGTCGATCTCTATCTGACGTGGGGCGAGCCGCCCGAGCTGGTAAAAGAAAAGATTGCGCAGGTGCGCGCCAAAGCCGCAGCGCATGGCCGTCAGGTGCGCTTCGGTATTCGCCTGCACGTGATTGTGCGCGAAACCAACGAAGAGGCGTGGCAGGCGGCAGACAAGCTGATATCCCACCTTGACGATGCCACCATCGCGAAAGCACAGGCGGCGTTTGCGAAAACCGATTCCGTCGGGCAGCACCGCATGGCCTCGCTGCATAACGGCAAGCGCGAGAACCTGGAGATCAGTCCAAACCTGTGGGCAGGCGTTGGCCTGGTTCGCGGCGGAGCGGGCACTGCGCTGGTGGGGGATGGCCCGACCGTGGCGGCGCGCATCAACGAATATGCGGATCTCGGTATCGACAGCTTTATTCTCTCGGGCTATCCGCATCTGGAAGAGGCATACAAGGTCGGCGAGCTGTTGTTCCCGCATCTGGATGTCGCCATTCCGGCGATCCCGCAGCCTCAACAGCATCAACTGCAGGGCGAAGCGATAGCGAATGAATTTATTCCGCGCCGCGTCGCACAGAGCTAAGGAGCCGCTATGTCTGCCACCCCGCAAAAATGGCTGTTACGCGCTGCTCCATGGTTTTTACCCGTCGGTATTGTCCTCGTCTGGCAGCTGGCGTCGTCTGCTGGCTGGTTATCCAGCCGCATTCTGCCCTCTCCGGAGGGCGTGGTCGAAGCGTTCTGGTCGCTGAGCGTGAGCGGTGAGCTGTGGCAGCACCTGGCAATCAGCTCATGGCGCGCGGTGATCGGCTTCTCGATCGGTGGAAGCATCGGCCTGACGCTTGGGCTGATTAGCGGTTTGTCCCGCTGGGGTGAGCGGTTGCTGGATACCTCGATACAGATGCTGCGCAACGTGCCGCATCTGGCGCTGATCCCGCTGGTGATCCTGTGGTTTGGCATTGATGAAAGCGCCAAAATTTTCCTCGTGGCGCTCGGGACGTTGTTCCCGATTTACATCAACACCTGGCATGGCATACGTAATATCGATCGTGGCCTGGTGGAGATGGCGCGCAGCTATGGGCTTTCCGGCTTTGCGCTCTTTACCCATGTGATCCTGCCGGGTGCCCTGCCCTCAATCATGGTTGGCGTGCGCTTCGCGCTCGGGCTGATGTGGCTGACGCTGATTGTGGCAGAAACCATTTCGGCCAACTCCGGCATCGGCTATCTGGCGATGAATGCCCGCGAGTTTTTGCAAACGGACGTGGTGGTGGTCGCCATCGTTCTTTACGCCCTGCTCGGCAAACTCGCCGACGTCAGCGCCCAGTGGCTGGAACGCAGCTGGCTTCGCTGGAACCCGGCCTATTCCCCTCAGGAGGCTAAAGCATGAACACTGCCCGAATTAACCAGGGAACGCCGCTGTTGCTCAGCGGCGTCACGAAACGCTACGGCGATAACACCATTCTGAACGCGCTGGATTTACATATTCCCGCCGGACAGTTTGTGGCGGTAGTGGGCCGCAGCGGCGGCGGAAAGAGTACCTTGCTACGGCTCTTGGCCGGGCTGGAGGTGCCAAACGGCGGCGATATTCTGGCTGGTACCACGCCGCTGGCAAATATTCAGGACGATACCCGCATGATGTTTCAGGACGCGCGCCTGCTGCCGTGGAAAACGGTTATCGATAACGTTGGGCTGGGCCTGAAAGGTGACTGGCGGGAGGCGGCAAGGCAGGCGCTGGCCGCCGTGGGCCTGGCGGATCGCGCCGGTGAATGGCCTGCGGCGTTATCCGGTGGGCAGAAGCAGCGCGTGGCGCTGGCGCGCGCGCTGATCCACCGTCCGGGGCTGTTGCTGCTGGATGAGCCGCTCGGCGCGCTTGATGCCCTGACGCGGATTGAGATGCAGGCCTTGATTGAGTCCCTATGGCAGGAACATGGGTTTACGGTACTGCTGGTAACGCATGACGTTAGCGAAGCCGTTGCGATGGCCGATCGCGTGTTGCTTATAGAAGAAGGGAAAATTGGCCTGGATTTGAACGTGGATATCCCGCGCCCGCGCCGCGTGGGCTCGGCAAGGCTGGCGGAACTGGAAGCAGAGGTGTTGGATCGGGTGATGAAGCGCGGGGTGAATGTGCGGGCGTTAATTACGGCTAATGCCTGATGCCCTCACCCCGGCCCTCTCCCACAGGGAGAGGGAGAAAACCCTATGTAGGCCCGGTAAGCGCAGCGCCACCGGGCAATTTTTTTACGCTAACGCTTTAGCGATCTTCTCGTACAGATCGCCAGACAGGTTTTCCAGCCCTTTCAGCTGCTCCAGCGCGGCGCGCATTTTCGCCTGACGCTCGGCATCATAACGCTTCAGGCGGATCAGCGGCTCAATCAGACGTGACGCCACCTGCGGGTTACGGCTGTTCAGCTCGGTCAGCATTTCAACCATAAACTGATAACCGCTGCCGTCTTCGGCGTGGAACGCTGCCGGGTTGGCGCTGGCAAACGCGCCAATCAGAGAACGTACGCGGTTCGGATTGCTCATGGTGAAGGAGCGGTGCTTCAGCAGGCTGCGCACGGTGCTCAGCACATCTGCCGACGGGCTGGTGGCCTGCAGAACAAACCACTTGTCCATCACCAGGCCGTCCTGATGCCATTTGTCATCGTACTCCTGCATCAGCGCATCGCGACACGGCAGTTCGGCAGCAACGCTTGCCGCCAGCGCCGCCAGCGCATCGGTCATGTTGTCCGCCTCGTGATACTGTTTGCTCACCAGCGTATTCGCCAGCTCGACGTCACCGAAGGCCAGGTAGCGCAGGCAGGTGTTACGCAGGGAGCGCTTACCGATGTCCTCATGCTCTACGCGATAGGCATCCAGCTTGTTGAGGTTGTAAATCGCCAGGAATTCGTCTGCCAGCTCGGTCGCCAAAGTGCGGGTCAGCGCTTCGCGAACGGTCACGATCGCAATCGGGTCGATGATGTCGAACAGCTCAGCGATTTCACTGGCAGAAGGCAGCGTCAGAATTTCCGCCGCCAGGGCCGGATCGATCTGCTCATCGAGCAGGATGGCACGGAACGCGTCGGCCACATGCACCGGCAGCGTCAGCGGTTGGCCCTGCTGGTAACGGTTGACGTTGAGCTTAATGTAGGTTGCCAGCAGGCTTTGTGCCGCATCCCAGCGAGAGAAGTCATTGCGCGCGTGACGCATCAGGAACGTCAGCTGCTGATCGCTCCACTTGTACTCCAGCTTGACCGGGGCAGAGAATTCGCACAGCAGCGCTGGCACCGGCTGGAAGTAAACGTTATCGAAGATAAAGGTCTGCTCTGCCTGGGTAACGTTCAGCACGTGGTGCACCGGATGGCCGCCCTTCTGCAGCGGGATGACGTTCCCTTCGTTATCGTACAGCTCAATGCTGAACGGAATGTGCAGCGGGTGTTTCTCTTCCTGCTCAGCCGTTGGCGGCGTGCGCTGGCTGATGGTCAGAGAATACTGCTCGGTTTCCGGGTTGTAGTCGTCTTTTACGCTCACAATCGGCGTACCGGCCTGGCTGTACCAGCGGCGGAAATGAGACAGGTCGACGTTTGAGGCATCTTCCATCGCCTGCACGAAGTCGTCGCAGGTGGCGGCACTGCCGTCGTGACGTTCGAAGTAGAGCTGCATCCCTTTCTGGAAATTCTCTTCGCCCAGCAGGGTGTGGATCATGCGGATGATTTCAGCGCCCTTCTCATACACCGTCAGGGTGTAGAAGTTGTTCATCTCAATCACTTTGTCCGGACGAATCGGGTGCGCCATCGGACTGGCATCTTCGGCAAATTGCAGGCCGCGCATGGTGCGCACGTTGTTGATGCGGTTAACCGCACGCGAACCCAGATCGGAGCTGAACTCCTGATCGCGGAACACGGTTAAGCCCTCTTTCAGGCTCAGCTGGAACCAGTCGCGGCAGGTCACACGGTTACCGGTCCAGTTGTGGAAATATTCGTGGCCAATGACGCGTTCGATATCCAGGTAATCTTTATCGGTCGCGGTATCGGTACGCGCCAGCACATATTTCGAGTTAAAGACGTTAAGACCTTTGTTCTCCATCGCCCCCATGTTGAAGAAGTCGACGGCGACGATCATGTAGATGTCGAGGTCGTATTCGAGGCCAAAACGCTCCTCGTCCCACTTCATGGAGTTGATAAGCGAGGTCATCGCCCACGGCGCACGATCGAGGTTGCCACGGTCAACGAACAGTTCCAGCGCCACGTCGCGTCCGGAGCGGGTTTTAAAGGTGTCGCGCAGCACGTCGAAATCGCCCGCCACCAGCGCAAACAGGTAGCATGGTTTCGGGAACGGATCCTGCCACTGTACCCAGTGACGTCCGTTTTCCAGCTCACCCTCGCCCACACGGTTACCGTTGGAGAGCAGGAACGGATAGAGAGTTTTATCGGCGATGATTTTGGTGGTGAAGCGCGCCAGAACGTCCGGGCGATCCAGATACCAGGTAATGTGGCGGAAACCTTCCGCTTCACACTGGGTGCACAGCGCCACGCCTGACTGGTAAAGCCCTTCCAGCGCGGTGTTGGCGGCAGGGCTAATTTCATTCACGATGCGCAGGGTAAAGCGTTCAGGCAGGTTGTTAATGACCAGCTGATTGTCTTCTTCTTTATAGTCGGTCCAGGCGGCGTCATTAATATGCAGAGAAACCAGCGTCAGGTCTTCACCATCAAGACGCAGCGGGACGGCCGTCGCGCTCTGACGCGTCACCTGGCTTACCGCCGTTACAACGGTTTTAGTGGCATCCAGGTCAAAAGTCAGATCGATATCGCTAATCAGGTATTCCGGCGCACGGTAGTCGTGGCGGTATTTGGCTTGAGGCTGTTGTGTCATAGAAAACCTTATGCATCGTTTGTCGAGTAACGTTTCAATATATTCCTGTTGCGTAAAACGCGCTACGCAGAATGTTCATCTTTTCAGTTACAAACCGCTTTTTCGCTACATTTATTTAACAGGGGCACGAAATGCGCTCGACCCTAAAGTCAGCTTATGTTGTGATCGGGGTTCAATAAATCACTAAACAAGGTATACTCCGGAGTTGTTTAATGTACTAAACGCTCCTGTGAGAGGATGCTACTGCGCACCTATGACTCGATTCGCTTCTCCTGTTCTGCATACGTTGCTGGATACCGACGCGTATAAACTGCATATGCAGCAAGCCGTTTTTCACCATTACCATGACGTTCAGGTTGCGGCTGAGTTTCGCTGCCGGGGCGACGACTTGCTGGGTATCTACGCAGATTCCATTCGTGAGCAGGTCGATGCCATGCGGCATCTGGCGCTGCAGGACGACGAATATCACTGGCTTTCGGGCCTGCCTTTCTTCCACGCCGATTACCTGAACTGGCTGCGCGAGTTCCGCTATAACCCCGATCAGGTGACCGTGACCAATGACAATGGCAAGCTGGACATTCGCCTTGAAGGCCCGTGGCGTGAAGTCATTATGTGGGAAGTGCCGCTGCTGGCCGTCATCAGTGAACTGGCCCACCGCTACCGCTCGCCCGACACCGGCGTTGAGCAGGCGATTGCTTCGCTTGAACATAAACTCGTTGAATTCTCGCATCTGACCGAAGGGCTGGATATGTCCCGCTTCCGTCTGATGGACTTCGGCACGCGCCGCCGTTTCTCCCGCGAGGTACAGCAAGCCATTGTTGAGCGTCTGAAGCAGGAACCGTGGTTTGTAGGCACCAGCAATTATGACCTGGCCCGTCGTCTGGATCTGACCCCCATGGGCACCCAGGCACACGAATGGTTCCAGGCACACCAGCAGATCAGCCCCGATCTTGCCAACAGCCAGCGCGCTGCGCTTGCCGCCTGGCTGGACGAGTACCCTGACCAGCTGGGTATCGCCCTCACCGACTGCATTACCATGGACGCGTTCCTGCGTGACTTTGGTCCTGAGTTTGCACAACGCTATCAGGGCTTGCGTCATGACTCCGGCGACCCGGTTGAATGGGGCGAGAAGGCCATCGCCCATTACCAAAAATTGGGCATCGACCCAATGAGCAAGGTGCTGGTCTTCTCCGATAACCTCGATCTGGCGAAAGCCGTCGACCTTTATCGCCACTTCTCTTCCCGAGTGAACCTGAGTTTCGGTATCGGGACCCGTTTGACCTGTGATATCCCACAGGTAAAACCGCTGAACATCGTCATAAAGCTGGTGGAATGTAACGGCAAGCCGGTGGCAAAACTCTCTGACAGCCCGGGCAAAACCATCTGTCACGACAAAGCATTTGTCCGCGCCCTGCGCGAAGCCTTCGATCTGCCGCAGGTTAAAAAAGCAAGCTGACCGCCTCAGGGAGCCTTTCAGGCTCCCTCTCACCTTATTTATTTCTGATTTCTTCTCTTTTGACTGCGAAATCTGCTTGTCTGATGGCGGATGCCAGGTAACATAGATATCCCCCCTATAAGGGCGGACAAGTGTTTATTTTTTCCGACTATTAACAGAGAGAATATTATGAGCGTTGTGCCTGTAGCCGACGTACTCCAGGGCCGTGTCGCCGTTGACCAAGAAGTCACCGTGCGCGGATGGGTGCGTACTCGCCGAGATTCTAAAGCTGGCATCTCCTTCCTCGCCGTCTATGACGGTTCCTGCTTTGATCCTGTACAGGCCGTCATCAATAATTCTCTGCCCAATTACAATGATGACGTTCTGCACCTGACAACGGGTTGTTCCGTTATTGTCACCGGCGTGGTTGTGGCATCGCCTGGTCAGGGTCAGAGTTTCGAAATTCAGGCTTCCGCTATCGAAGTCACGGGCTGGGTTGAAGATCCTGATACCTACCCGATGGCGGCAAAACGCCACAGCATTGAGTATCTGCGTGAAGTGGCGCACCTGCGTCCGCGCACCAACCTGATTGGGGCGGTTGCCCGCGTGCGTCACACGCTGGCGCAGGCGCTGCATCGCTTCTTCGACGAGCAGGGTTATTTCTGGGTTTCTACCCCGCTTATCACCGCGTCTGACACCGAAGGTGCCGGCGAAATGTTCCGCGTTTCAACGCTGGATATGGAAAACCTGCCGCGCACGCCGGAAGGCAAAGTGGATTACGACAAAGACTTCTTCGGAAAAGAAGCCTTCCTGACGGTGTCCGGCCAGCTCAACGGCGAAACCTACGCCTGTGCGCTGTCTAAAATCTACACCTTCGGCCCAACCTTCCGTGCCGAAAACTCCAACACCAGCCGCCACCTGGCGGAGTTCTGGATGCTGGAGCCAGAAGTGGCTTTCGCGGATCTGAATGACGTAGCAGGTCTGGCAGAAGCCATGCTGAAGTACGTGTTCAAAGCGGTTCTTGAAGAACGTGCTGATGATATGAAATTCTTCGCTGAACGCGTGGATAACGACGCGATTGCCCGTCTTGAGCGTTTCGTTTCCGCTGACTTTGCGCAGGTGGATTACACCGATGCGGTTGCTATCCTCGAAAAATGCGGCGAGAAGTTTGAGAACCCGGTTTACTGGGGCGTTGACCTCTCCTCCGAACACGAGCGTTATCTGGCAGAGAAACACTTCAAAGCACCGGTGGTTGTGAAAAACTATCCGAAAGACATTAAGGCCTTCTACATGCGCCTTAACGAAGACGGTAAAACCGTGGCAGCGATGGACGTGCTTGCGCCGGGCATCGGCGAAATCATCGGCGGTTCTCAGCGTGAAGAGCGTCTGGACGTGCTGGACGCCCGTATGGAAGAGATGGGGCTTAACCCTGCTGACTACGGCTGGTATCGCGATCTGCGTCGTTACGGCACCGTTCCGCACTCCGGTTTTGGCCTTGGCTTTGAACGTCTTATTGCCTACGTCACCGGTGTACAGAACGTGCGTGATGTGATTCCTTTCCCACGCACGCCGCGTAACGCCAGTTTCTAATCGCGTTATTAATGATAATGGCCAGCACATGCTGGCCATTATTTTATTCTGCAATGTCAATTTTCGTCAGGTCAAAGTCAGCTTGCTTAAGCTGCAACCCCGTCAAATCCCCTGCTTGTTACGTTTTATTTCCACGAAACATCTGCGAACAAAAAATAAACCACAGTCTTATTGTGCTTATTGAATTCTTAAGCAATAGCACAAAATTAACGCCATTATGCAGCCTTCCGGAAGGCTATTCGTGGTCATAAGAAAAGATGTACCGTTTAACTTCTGTTTATATGAAATCCTTTTATCGAAAATAAATATAAGCATTTCATATATATAGGAATGAAAACGCTGTTTATTTAGGCAATCAGTTCTGAAGTTTGAGGTGGTTCACAAAGTTCCCGAAAATACACAAATTCTTACACATTATTTCTTTTTGTTACTGAATATTGAGGATTGTAGCACTTTCAGGCTAGCGAAACGGTTCTATGAATGGAAAGATGCCTGTCAGACACATAAAGACACCTAACTCTCATCAATAGTTCCGGAAATATTTATTGACAGAATTTATTGGCGGCAGTGGCGAGTGTCATAAAAAAACCAATGAGGGTAATAAATAATGATGAAGCGCAATATCCTGGCAGTGGTTATCCCTGCCCTGCTGGTAGCCGGTGCAGCTAACGCTGCAGAAATCTATAACAAAGACGGCAACAAATTAGATCTTTACGGGAAAGCTGTTGGCCTGCATTACTTCTCTGACAATGATGGCAACGATGGCGACATGACTTACGCGCGTCTGGGCTTCAAAGGCGAAACCCAGATCAACGACCAGCTGACCGGTTACGGCCAGTGGGAATACAACTTCCAGGGTAACAACTCTGAAGGCAGCGACGCGCAGAGCGGCAACAAAACCCGTCTGGCATTCGCAGGTCTGAAATTCGGTGACGCAGGCTCCTTCGACTACGGTCGTAACTATGGCCTGGTGTATGACGTTATCGGTATCACCGATATGCTGCCTGAGTTCGGCGGCGACACTGGCGCAAGCGATGACTTCTTCGCGGGCCGTACCGGTGGTCTGGCAACTTACCGTAACAACAACTTCTTCGGTCTGGTTGACGGTCTGAACTTCGGCGTTCAGTACCTGGGTAAAAACGAGCGTACCGACGCTACCCGTTCTAACGGTGACGGCTGGGCAACCTCTCTGAGCTACGAGTTTGATGGCTTCGCAGTACTGGGTGCTTACGGCGCCGCTGACCGTACCAACAACCAGCAGACTCTGGAATGGGGTAACGGTGATAAAGCTGAGCAGTGGGCGACCGGTCTGAAATACGACGCGAACAACATCTACCTGGCAGCACTGTACGGCGAAATGCAGAACGCAGCGCGTCTGGGCAGCCGTGGCTTCGCTAACAAGTCTCAGGACTTCTCTGTTGTTGCACAGTACCAGTTCGATTTCGGCCTGCGTCCGTCCATTTCCTACTACAAATCTAAAGCGAAAGACGTAGAAGGTATCGGCGACGAAGACTTCATCAACTACATCGAAGTGGGTGCGACTTACTACTTCAACAAAAACATGTCCACCTATGTTGACTACCAGATCAACCAGCTGAAAGACGACAACAAGCTCGGTATCAACAATGATGACACCGTTGCTCTGGGTATCGTTTACCAGTTCTAATCAGCACGCCACAATGTTATATGCTTAATGAACAGGGCTTCGGCCCTGTTTTTTTTTGCCTGAAAGCAAAAAATGGCGACTTTTGAGAAGCTGCACGCTTTTCGTCGCAAACGGTTGGCATTTTGTAAATCTACCGTTAACCTGATAGCGGATTTCACTTCTGTAATCACAATGGAACTTCGTCATGTTTGAGAACATTACCGCCGCTCCTGCCGACCCAATTCTGGGCCTGGCCGATCTGTTTCGTGCCGATGACCGCCCTGGCAAAATCAACCTGGGTATTGGTGTATATAAAGATGAAACCGGCAAAACACCGGTACTGACCAGCGTTAAAAAAGCGGAACAGTACCTGCTGGAAAACGAAACCACCAAGAACTACCTCGGTATTGATGGTATCCCTGAATTTGGTCGCTGCACGCAGGAACTGCTGTTCGGTAAAGGCAGTGAGATTGTGAGCAGCAAACGCGCTCGTACAGCGCAAACGCCAGGCGGCACCGGTGCCCTGCGCGTTGCGGCGGATTTCCTGGCGAAAAACACCTCCGTTAAGCGCGTCTGGGTCAGCAACCCAAGCTGGCCAAACCATAAAAGCGTCTTTAACTCTGCGGGTCTGGAAGTGCGTGAATACGCCTACTACGATGCAGCAAACCACGCGCTGGACTTTGACGGTCTGCTGACCAGCCTGAACGACGCGCAGGCGGGTGACGTTGTTCTGTTCCATGGCTGCTGCCATAACCCAACCGGTATCGATCCGACGCTGGAACAGTGGGAACAGCTGGCAAAACTGTCCGTTGAAAAAGGCTGGCTGCCGCTGTTCGACTTCGCCTACCAGGGCTTTGCTCGCGGGCTGGAAGAAGATGCCGAAGGCCTGCGCGCGTTCGCGGCTGTTCATCAGGAGTTGATTGTCGCAAGCTCATACTCCAAGAACTTCGGTCTGTACAATGAGCGCGTGGGTGCCTGTACGCTGGTCGCCGCCGACGACCAGACCGTCGACCGCGCGTTCAGCCAGATGAAATCCGTGATCCGTGCAAACTACTCTAACCCACCGGCACACGGTGCCTCTGTGGTCGCGACCATCCTGAGCAACGACGCGCTGCGCGCGATCTGGGAGCAGGAGCTGAACGATATGCGCCAGCGTATCCAGCGCATGCGTCTGCTGTTTGTGAGCACGCTGGCGGAGAAAGGGGCTGACCGTGATTTCAGCTTCATCATCAAGCAAAACGGCATGTTCTCGTTCAGCGGCCTGACTAAAGAACAGGTTCTGCGTCTGCGTGAAGAGTTCGGCGTCTACGCCGTTGCCTCTGGCCGCGTAAACGTGGCGGGCATGACGCCAGATAATATGGCACCGCTGTGCGAGGCGATTGTCGCCGTTCTGTAACTCGCGCCCACAAAAAAGCCTGCATATGCAGGCTTTTTTCATTCTGGTTACCAGACAGGCATTTCATCCTGAAGGAACGGATTGTGTACCCGTTCATAGCCCAGCGTCGACATCGGGCCGTGTCCGGGGATAAACGTCACGTCATCGCCTAACGGCAATAACTTCTGCTTAATCGACTGGATCAGCTGTCCGTGATCGCCGCGCGGAAAATCACTGCGTCCTACCCCACCTTTGAAAATCACATCGCCGGAAATCAGCAGACGCGAATGGTCATCAAAAAAGACGATATGGCCCGGCGTGTGCCCGGGACAATGCAACACCTGTAACGTCACATTCCCTACGCTTACACGATCTCCTTCGTTCAGCCAGCGATCGGGCGTCAACGGCTGACACTCATCAAGGCCAAACATGCGACTTTGGGCAGGTAACCCCTCAAGCCAGAACTCATCTTCTTTTTCCGGACCGATAACCGGCACACCGTAGTGCTGCGCCAGTTCAGCTGCTGCCCCCACGTGGTCAAGGTGACCGTGAGTGAGCAGGATCTGCATCAGCGTGACGCCGCTTGCAGCGACTTCCTGCTTGATTTTCTCAGCGTCGCCGCCGGGATCAACAAGCGCGGCCAGTTTGGTTTGCTCACACCAGATTAATGAACAGTTCTGGGAGAACGCGGTAACCGGAATAATACGATAGTTCATACTGCTCCTGTGTTTCGTTATTACCAGTGCCTGACCGGCCCGGTATCAATATGCACAAAGTTGCTACGTGGGTAATATCCTACACCACCTGCGCGCATAGATAACGCAGCTTTGCGAATATTGGCTAACGAAACGCCTTCAATGTGGAAATCCATTGCCTGCCCTTTGGTGTGGTAGCTTTTTTTCGCTACCCCACGGCTGTGGGCACGCAGTTCGTTATTGGTATCGAGCGAGCGATAGCCAGAAATGAGCTGCACAGGTCTGCTGGTCCCCAACAGGCCCTGAAGGCGAAACAACTGATCAAACAGTCCTGGATCGATGGCTTTTATTTTATTCGCGCGGAAATCACGGAAAAAATGGTTTAGTTTTGCTAATTCATCCTGAATATAGCCTCTGCCATCGAAAAACTCCGCTTTAAGCGACTCACCGGTGTGAAGATTGTTGAGCGTTAAAATACGCGGACGTGGGGTCGAGAGGGTGGCAAATGCTGGCGTCGGCAAGATGGCCGCTGCGCCCAGCGCAACACCACCTAACGCCAGCAGTTTGCGGCGATTAGCGTCAAATTTGTCCATGATAATCAGGTCTACAGGTCAATGAAATCGTCAATATGCTTAGCGCACGAAGGGCACCTTAACTGGCAAAGCCGACAACGTCAAGGCGCCCAACCCCAGTAAATACGCGGCCTACAGCCATATTGCCCCGTATTCACCATAACTTACGACAATCATTTTTCCCGAACTACTTCATTTACCTGATTAATTGTTCCGCTTTTGGCAAAATTTGTGCGCCGGATCGCGCGGGGAGATCATAATTGTAAATATCTGTACGATACTGGGTACGCCCGTCGGCCCCGACAAACGCCGTGAGGTAGTAAAGATTGACGGGAATATTGTGGCGGATATTCACATACCGGGTATCACCTTGTTTCAGCGCATCAGAGATCCGCGTATCGTTCCAGCCGGCATCCTGCAACAGCATGTTCGCCAGTTCAGACGCTTTGTTTACACGAACGCAGCCGGAGCTGAGTGCGCGGGTGTCTTTCTGGAACAGGGTGTGGTTTGGCGTATCGTGCAAATAGATAGCGTCGGAACTCGGCATATTGAACTTGTAACGTCCCAGCGAGTTATGCGCGCCCGGTGCCTGCTGGAAACGGAACGGCAGGTTCGAGGCCGTAATCGTAGACCAGTCGACCATATACGGGTCAATCGCTTCTTTACTGTTCCAGCCGCGCATCACCGTATAACCGTGGCGTTCCAGATAGCCCGGATCGTTCCACACCTTAGGCAGGATGTCTTTGCGCGCAAGCGTCGGCGGAACGTTCCACGGCGGGTTCACCACGACATTGTTCAGCGCGCTGCTCATCATCGGCGTTTTACGATCTGGCCGCCCGACAATGACGCGGGACGCCAGCACTTCGTTTCCGTCCTGATAATAAACCAGAGAGTAAGCAGGAATATTCACCATGATGCCGGTCGAAAGCGTACCCGGCAGCAAACGCAAACGCTGGATATTCAGCGCCAACACCCCTGCCCGCTGCGCAGGAGAGACGTTCAGCCAGTCACGCGTGGACTGACCAATGACGCCATCAGCCCCCAGCCCTTGCGCGGCCTGAAATTGCTTCACGGCTGCCACCAGTTCACGATCGTACGCCGCGGGCTTGTTGTTTAGCCCTACGGCTTTTTTCTCTTTGACCGGGGCAGACGGGCTGACCACCACGTTTTGCGAATCGTCGCCAGGAAGAGCAATGTTAGGCCCGCCGTCGAGGATGCCGGAACGGCTGAGGATTTCACGCAGGGCGGGAACATCGCTGCTCCACTGGCCAGGGCGAAGCGTCGCGGTGGCGCGCAGTTGCGGCCACGGCCGCGAGTCCGCCACCAGCGCCAGTAAGGATTGATGCATCGTGGCGTATTGCGGATGCGCAGGCGCAAGGCTTGCGATAAAGCGCGGCAGTTCACCATTATCCAGCGACAGCTGCCACTGGTTAATCACTGACAGCGCCGGGGTCGCCAGCTTGTACGGCTTTTGACTATACAGCCAGCGGTTGCCATTAACCGGAATGCCCGCCACAAACTGCAGGTAGCCCATCATCGCATCAGACAACACCACATCCCGCGCCTGGCCGGTAACGGAAGGGTCAGTCAGCAGCTCTACCCAGGTGGTGAACTGCGGCTGGAAACCTGCAATCGCGACTTCCGCAAGCTGTTGCTGAAACGCACGCACCGCGTCGCGGTTTTCCCACATAGGTTTCATATCACGCGCGGCATACAGCAGCGTGAGCTGGTTGATATAGGCTGGCGTGTAGCCTGACGGCAAGCCCGTCATCAGCTGCTGGCGAAGTGAACCGGTGTCGATCCCTTCGGGTAGCGGCCGGATTCCCGCCATGATCGCCGTCGCCGGAGATTGATCCAGCGGCAGAGACAGCGACATCGGTTGTGTACCCGTCGTTGCAGAGCTGTCCGAAGGTACAACTTCAGGCTCATCCGCCTGTGCGGTAAACAGTGGAGCAAACATCACTGTCAGGCACAAACCCAGCGCTGACAGCTGACGACCACGATTTTTCTTTAGCAACATCCCTTGCCCCCTGTTTTTCACGACATGCCCATCATTCTGGGGCTTATGTTTAGTTAGTATAGGAAGGCATAACCGCAGTTGCCTTGCCTTATGTAAAGAAGTTTAAAGATAACCCCGCTATCAGCACAAGTTAAGTGAATAAAAGAAAGCGGCGCTACTGCGCCGCTCTTTGTAACAAAACGCCTCAGGAAGCGTCAGCCGTGCCGGGTAACGACTCCGGTGGCTGCGGTGCAAAGCCGCGCAGACCCACGACGTGTACGTGCTCGCTGTTCTGGAAGACTTTACGCACCAGCTTATAGGTAGTGCCTTTTTCCGGGCTGATGTTCTCTGGTGCCGCGATGATAAGCTGCATATCAAGACGGTCGCACAGCTCAAACAGCGTGGCGATAGAGCGGGCATCAAGACGCGCCGCTTCATCAAGGAACAGCAGGCGGCATGGGGAGATATCTTTGCCGCGCAGACGACGCGCCTCATCTTCCCAGCTCTGCACCACCATCACCAGAATAGACATCCCGGTACCGATAGCCTCACCTGTTGAGAGCGCACCGGACTCGGCGCGCAGCCAGCCGTCTGAACCACGGTTGACCTCCACTTCCATCTCAAGATAGTTACGGTAATCCAGCAGTTCTTCGCCGATGGTTTGCGGCGTGCGCTGCCCCATATCAATCTGCGGGTTCAGGCGCTGGTACAGCTTCGCCAGTGCTTCCGAGAAGGTCAGGCGGTTGCTGTTAAACAGATCCTGATGCTGTTCGTGCTGCTCGGACAACACATCAAGCAGCGTCGAGTGGGCTTCACGCACGTTCACGTTCAGACGCACGCTGTTAACCTGACCAAACGACACGCTCTGCAGTCCCTGGTTCAGCTGACGAATACGGTTCTGCTCGCGCTGAATGGTTTTGCGGATGATATTTGCCACGCTGCGGGAGCTGATTGCCAGCTTCTGCTCGCGGGAGGTTAACTCTTCCGTCAGGCGACCCAGCTCGATTTCCATCTGCTCGATGGCTTCGACCGGATCGTCGGTGCGGATGATATCCTGGCGAATACGCTCGCGCAGGTGCTGGTAAACCGCCACGAAGAACTGGATTTTACGCTCTGGACGTTTTGGATCTTCGGACATGCGCAGCACGTCGCGCAGATGTTCGTTATCCGCCACCGCCAGACGCAGCGCACCCAATGCCTTATCCGACATGGAGCGCAGTTCATCCCCGGAAAGGTACGCCAGCTCGCGACGGTGCAGACGACGCTCAACGTTATTGTCTTTCACCATGCGCATCACCGCGCACCAGCCCGCCTTGGCGGTCACAACCTGCTCGCGCATTTCGTGATAGTCGCGTTCCAGCTTGCGCAGGCGACGCGTCAGGTTGTCCATCTCCGCTTCACAGAAGGTCAGTGCTTTTTCCAGCTGATTACGGCGCGCGCGGTTGTTGCTTAACTGGGCATGCAATTCGTCGCGGCGAATACGCGCCCGCTCTTCCGAGCCGCTGTCGGCGCGAACCCCGATATCCTGCAGCTCTTTGTGTAAATCGTTAAGCAGCTCTTTCTTGGTGTCATAGGAGCTTTTCAGCGAGGCCATGACCTGGCTGTACTGACTCAGCTGCGCGGCGTGCGTACGCATAGCTTCACGGGCGCGAGTACGTTCCGCTTCCGCCTGCTCAAGACGCTGGCGAAGTTTCTCGTTAAGATCGCTGTTACCGCTGAGCATTTCAGCGGAATCAGAGTAGCCAAAGTGGGCGCGACGCTGCACCACTTCCGTCAGGGCAAATGCCTGCTGGCGGGCTTCGCGTTGTACCTGCTGAGACCAGGCGTAATCTTCTTTCAGCTGCTCATACTGTTCCGGATCGCTCTGGAGCACCGAGAGCACCGGTTCCAGTTTCGCCAGCTGATTGCCATGCTGCTGAATGAAACGTGCCGCTTCCTGCGCTTCATCCAGACGTTCCTGAATTTCATCGACGCGATCGGCCAGCGTCTCGTCCGCCAGCAGGTTAAGACGCGGCAGAATGCGGTTGAGCGCGGCTACGCCCTCTTTCGCCTGTTCGAACTGTACGCGGCTCTGCTGATTATCATTTTCATGATTCGCCAGCGCGCGTTCCAGTTCACCCCGGCGGGTGTTGAGCTTGCGAATTTCGGCTTCCGGGTCGGCGTCAAACGCCACCGCCAGATGGCTACCGATAAAGCGGCTAAAGGCCTGATGCAGGCGCTGGGTTTTCTGAACGTCGAACGACAGGGTGGCAAAACGCTCTGACAGCGTTTCACGCTCGGCATGCAGACTTTCGATACGGTTTTCACGCGCGGCACGGCCAAACAGCGGCAGTTCCGGGAAGCGAGAATAGCGCCACTGGCGGTCGGCAATTTTCACCACCACCGCTTTTTCAAGCTCGTCCACGCTGAACACGCTGTCATCGAATGACTGCGGATCCCCTTCGATTAAATAGAGATCTTCCGGGCAATCTTCCAGACCGGCCAGCTGCTCAGAAATCTGCGACAGATCGGGCACGACGATCGCATTACGCGACGGGCCGTACAGCGCCGAGAAGTACGGCGCGTCATCCAGACCCACGTCGTCATAAATTTCCGACAGCAGTACGCCGCCAAAACGTTCCGCCAGCGCATTCAGGCGCGCATCTTCTGCACCGCCCGGCTGGCTTAAGCGTTCAATCTCTTCGTCAACTTCACGTTTACGGTTACCGACTTCATCACGCTCAACGATCGCTTCACGCTCACGCTCCAGCAGTTGTTGCAGGTATTCCGTAACGTCCTGGCCGGATTCAAACGTTTCCCCGCACTGCTCGCTGAGCTGGCTCAGGCTGCTTTGCGCGGCAAGCCAGATCGGCGCGCGTTGCAGGAGCTTTTGCGAACGAGACTGGAGCTGATCCATTTCCTGACGCAGGTTCATGCGCTGTTCGCTGGCGCTGGAAACGCTGTCAGAAAGTGAAGCAATTCGCGCTTCCAGCTCCTGATGCAGGGCTTCAAGATCGTCGAAATCGTAATTTTTGCCCTGACGTTTGCAGAAATCGGCCAGCAGACGCTCGGCTTCCTGCTGCTCGCGCAGACGCTGTTCCAGTTCGTTCAGACGCATACGCAGCGGCTGAACCTGTTCGGCCAGATGGCGCTGGTTCATACCGTCACGCAGCAGTTCGCGGGCAACGCTCCAGGCGTCACTACGCGCAACCGGGCCATTGATCGCCACGACCAGCTGGTATGCCTGCTCAAACTGGCTGTGCGCCGTTTGCGCCACGCTCATTTTCTGATCGAGCGACAGCAGCTTTTCGGTGGCTTCCTGCTCTTTCGCCTGGAAGGTGTCCAGCCAGTCTTCCGCGCTCTCTGGCGTTAAGTCCGGCAGGTGACACAGCTCTTTCGCACGCTGCAGGGCCTGCAGCGCCTGGGTGTACTGAATCGCACGGGTCTGCTGCACGTCCAGCGCCTGCTGGTAATCGGCGAGCTGGCTTTTCAGCTCATCCACTTCCAGTTCGGCCGCTTCGGCGCGCGCTTCGTTCTCTTCCTGCAGATCGGCGGCTTCGGCCACCACTTCGTTTTGCTCTTCAAGACGAATTTGCAGCTCATCGAGATCCGCTTCGTAGCGCTCGATTTTTTCCTGCTGACGCAGCGCGGTCTGCACCAGGTTCAGGTGATCGCTGGCGGCCTGGTAATCGGCTTCCAGATCCCCTTCCGCACCGTTGTGCTCACCCAGTTCGCGCGCCATTTCGACGTGCTTATACTGCTCAGCCACCAGCTGCTTACGGGATGTGAACAGCTCGCGGCGGTACTCCAGGGCCTGATCGAGGTGTATGCGGCGTTCGTTGGCGTGACGCATATAGTCTGCCGCCACGTAGTTAGTGGCTTCGCTGATCAGATGTTTAAACAGATCGCGGTCAGACTGGGTCACGCGGATCGCTTCCAGCGTCATGCGGTTTTCACGCAGTGCGGCTTCCATGTCCTGGAAGGCTTTACGCACGCCGCTGTTTTCTGGCAACAGGTAGTCGCGCAACGAGCGGGTAATGGCGCTGGAGATACCGCCGTACAGGGACGCTTCGATCAGACGGTAATATTTGCTACGGTCGGATGCAGTCCGCAGACGTCGGGCAACCACGCCCAGATCGAACATCAGGGAGTGGTATTCGGTAATGGAGTTGAACTGCTTAAACTGCACGCCTTCGATAGCTTCAAGCTTGTCTTTCAGTTCCTGAAGCGTCAGCACGCGCGCCTGACGTTCGTTTAAGGTCTCCGTCAGCAGCGCGGTCGGCTGCACGGAAGTCGGCAGGCCCTGAATGGCGAAAGGTTTGATATCAACCTTACGGTCACGGCCCGCCACCTGCTGCAGACGCACGCCAACCACCACGCGCTGGTGACGGGAGTTGATCACGTCCAGCACCGAATAACAGACGCCCGCTTTCAGCTTACCGTGCAGGCCTTTGTCACGGGAGCCGCTTGTCGCGCCCGCTTCGGTGGTGTTTCTGAAGTGCAGCAGGGTCAAATCGGGGATCAGCGCCGTGACGAACGCCGCCATGGTGGTAGATTTACCCGCCCCGTTACCGCCGGAGAGCGTGGTGACCAGCTCATCCAGATCGAAGGTTCGGGCAAAGAAGCCGTTCCAGTTAATCAGCGTCAGTGAGCGAAATTTACCGCGTTCAATCATTACTCTTCCTCCCCGCTTTCCGGCTGATTCTCTTCATGCTCATCATTGAGCTGCAAATGGTTTTCCACCGGCATCGCTTCACCGTCACGGATCATGCGTAGCTGCGCCTCACGCGCATCGTCGCCCGCGCGCACGTCGGCACCAAAGCGGAAGACCGATTCCGTAATGCGGAACTTGCTGCTGTCATGGCCCATAAACCAGACCATACCCAGTCGGCGCAGACGGTTCAGAGAAGAGCGAACTTTTTCCTGCAATTTCTGACGATCAAGGTCGGACCCCGTCGAACGGTTGTTCACCAGCTTGAGCAGCTTGCTTTCATCCGCCAGCGCCAGCAGCTCATCGTAAAGCTCCTGTTGCGTGAAGATACCTTCGTTCGCCAGACGTTCCGGGCTGAGATAGAGATAGCAGAGAATTTTCCCGACCATCATGTCTAACTCGGAAAGCACGGAGCGCGGAATGAGCGTCGTGGAGCGCGGGCGCAGATAGAAAAAACCTTCCGGCGCACGAATAAGCTCAACGTTGTAACGCGCGTAAAACTCTTCCAGATACTCCTGGAAGTCCATCAAAAAGGCGTGATTATCCAGCTCGTCAAGGCCAATGTGACGACCGGCACGTAGCTGGCTGTCCAGCGCCGGAAACAACGGATTCGCCAGCGCCTGTGCCAGCTTAACTGGCATCACGTTTTCAATATTTGTCAATGACATGCGCCTGTACCTTGGCTCCGTAATCGTTAATCGGCTGCCACTTCGGCGGCAGCCCGGTGAAATCTGCTTGCGCGACGCCCAGGCGTACGGCCTGGTCGACGACAATGCGGGCGATATCGAAATGGCGCGCCCGAGGATATTGCGCCAGATAGTCGCGCACCACGAGACCAAGATCCAGCGGCACTTGTCTGGTTTTGTAGACCGCGAGCTGTTCTTCGATCATCGCCGCAAGCTGCTCGCGAATTTCGTTGAATTCTTCGAATTCCAGATCCGGTGGCAGTTCACCGGTCACTTCTTCATCACGCAACGCCATCTCTTCATCGCGCATATCCAGCAGGCGATCGGCACTTGCGTAGGTCAGCGCCCAGGGCGCATCGAAATAGGTCTGTACCGACTGGCGCAAACGCTGAGCAAAGACGCGGTTTTTATCCATATCAATCGCGGTACGGATAAATTTATGCACGTGGCGGTCGTAGCCAATCCACAGGTCAATCGACTGCTGGCCCCAGCTAATAATGCGGTCAAGCTTGCTTTGTAAATCAAATACCAGACGGTCGACAAAGTGCAGATCGTCATGGGCAAGCGTGGCATCCTGAATACGCAGCAGGTTAGCCTGCAGCTTATCCCCTGCCGCCTCGAGGGTGTCCTGCAGTTCGCGCAGCGTACCAGAGGTTTCTGACAGCAGGAGTTCGCAGCTGGAGATGGCCGCCCGCCAGTCTTTATTCAGCAGTTGTGCGATATCGTCTTTCACCTGCTGCTGCTGTTCGTCCATGAGACGCTGGGTCAGATCGATACTGTCAAAGATCTCGGCTACCGAATATTTCAGCGGCGCGTAGACGTTGCGGTGCCAGTGGAATTCATCGCCATTCTCATCTGCCGCATCGGCGGCACGCTTCAGCTCGCCCGCGACAATCGAGAGCTGCATAGAGAGGCGCAGCGTCGAAAACTCACGCTGGCGGATGTAATAGTCGGTAATGCCGATACCCAGTGGCGTCAGACGATAAATGGCGTTTCCTTCCGCCTGCTCGCTGGTAAAGCGGTTCAGCAGACGTTGACGCACCATGTCGTTGATCGCGTTGTTGGCACGCACGCTAATGGTTTCGCTGGTTTGCTCAAACGCATCACTGACATGGCGGAAGGCATCCACCAGTTCACCCTCGCTCATTTCACCATCAAGCCGCTCGCCGTTCAGCGTAGCCACCGCCAGCAGGAAAGAGAGTCTGTCTACCGGCAGCGAGATGGAGAAATCATTTTTTCTGGCCCAGGCAACCAGTTCGGGGACTGTCTGGGAAAATTCACTCATAGATTATCCTTGCATCTGCGGCTTGCGCGCGGTGACGTGGATATAGCGGCCAAGGCTTAAATAAGGCTCCTGGCGGCAGTACCGCGTTTCAATTTCTGTTAAGGCGTCTAAGCAGTCATGCTGTTTTTGTTTATCACGCAGATAGTCATGAAACACCCTCACGCCCGTTTTACCGGTGATCTCCCAGCCGATCTCCTCCAGCCAGCCATAGACCTGCTGCGGTTCACGCGGGAAATCCGGCGACAGCGTGCGCCGTTTCTTTTTATACATGCCCTGCTGAACGTAGCCGAAATTGCCCACCAGCACGTTTCGCATTAACAAGCCGTTTGCGTTGTAGAACATCAGCGATAACGCCCCGCCCGGGCGCAACATCGACCACAGCGTTTTTAGCACCGCCTGCGGATCGGCCACCCATTCCAGCACAGCATGAAACAATATCAGATCAACCTGCGTTTCCAAATGCTGCGCAATGTCCTGAGCGGCGCAATGTATAAAATGCATGTTGTCGCTCACACCTTTCTCGTCTGCCGCCTGCCGGGCACGCGCCACCATTTCAGCAGAGAGATCGCACAAGGTGACGTGATGACCCCGCTGTGCCATCAGGATGGCAGTCTGGCCTTCGCCACCGCCCGCATCAAGCACACGCAATCTCTGGCCCGGATAGTCGGCAAGAAGCTTGTCGAGATCCTGCCAGAGGATCGTCTGACGCAGCTGGCCTTTAGTCGTGCCATAAATGTTGCGCGAAAACTTTTCCGCGATGTCATCAAAATTGCGATCCCGCATTGGGAGAGTTCCACTCGCTAACTGCAAAACCGCTATTTTGTCACACCCGAGCGGAGAATGAACCTCTCTGGTGTAATATCACTGGCATTCATCTGCTATATGGTTAAAAAAGGAACCAAAAAGGATGCTTTTTACCCTAAAAAAATACATCGGCGGCATGATGCTTCCCCTTCCCCTGCTGCTGCTCGTCATCGCGCTTGGTCTGGCGCTGGTGTGGTTTAGCCGTTTCCAGAAAAGTGGAAAATCGCTTATTACCCTGGGCTGGCTGGCGCTGCTGCTGTTAAGCCTGCAGCCGGTGGCGGATGGGCTGTTGCGCCCCATTGAGAATAAATATCCAACCTGGCAGGGCAATCAGAAAGTGGGGTATATCGTCGTGCTCGGCGGAGGGTATACCTGGGACCCGGACTGGGCGCCCAGTTCAAATCTGATCAACAACAGCCTGCCGCGGCTTAATGAAGGCATTCGCCTGTGGCTGGCTAATCCGGGTGCCAAACTGATTTTCACCGGTGCCACCGCGAAAACGAACCCGGTCAGCACGGCGGAAGCCGGGGCGAGAGTGGCGGAATCACTGGGTGTACCGCGCTCGTCAATCATCACGCTGGACAGCCCCAAAGACACTGAAGAAGAGGCCGCCGCGGTGAAAAAAGCCATCGGCGACGTTCCGTTCCTGCTGGTAACCTCTGCTTCCCATCTGCCGAGAGCGATGATTTTCTTTGAGAGCCAGGGGCTACACCCGCTGCCGGCACCGGCTAACCAACTGGCCATCACCGCACCGCTGAATCCGTGGGAGCGGGCGATCCCGTCCCCGGTGTGGTTAATGCACAGCGATCGCGTGGGCTATGAGACGCTTGGGCGGATCTGGCAGTGGCTCAAAGGTGTGTCAGGCGAGCCACGGCAGGAGTGATTTCGCCGCAAGATCGAAGTTGGCGCGACTGAAACGCCCGGTATTGACCAGTTGCGCGACTTCATCCCAGAGCAAGTAGAGCCAGCGCCGCCACAGGAAGGCCTCTGCCACCGGCGCGCGCTGCAAGTAGTGCCAGAGTAAACCTTCTGCCGCGCCGCTGTCGCTTAGCCTGAACAACTCGTACTCACGCGGTGCCCAAAGCATGATGCCCGGCCCGACCATTGCCAGCAGTTGGTCGCTGCGCGGATCTTTAAGCATGCTGCGCAGGGTAAAATTACCGTGTACCAGCACACAGTTGTCGTTAAAACCTTCGAACAGGGCCGGCAGGCATTCCCGGGTGCGGAACAGAATGCGTTTGTCCTGCATGGTTAAACCGGTGTTGTTGAACTGGTTTAAGGTTCCCCACAGCACCTCAATGCGCTGGCGATACCAGAGCGGCCACAGGTTCTCCTGCGTGCTGTCGACCGGGCCAACGAGACCACGGCTGTCCTGCCGGTGCCAGGCGAGCAGCGCTTCCACAATCTGGTCTTTTAACTGCTCCCAGCGCTCTGGCGTGCGCGCCGGGGCTTCCACCGGGACACCGCGTAACCGCTCAATCAACAACACGTCCGGGCCGGGATGTTCTTCATGGGTCATCACACCGTAGACTGTCGGCATACGGACCGTCCCTTCGCGCGCCAGCATCGACATTTTCCAGGCCAGCTGTCGGGCAACGCCCGGCGAGGAAAAACTCCTCGCCATTAGCGGCATCGGGTTTCCCTGACTGTCATACAACGCCCAAAGCGCGGTATCGGCCTTTTCATTCACGCACTCCACCCGGCTTAATGTCTCCCCGAGCAGATGGCTGAGTTCGGCACGCAGTTGTTCCATATGAGATTACCCCCATTAAGACTACTGCTTTTATAATGAGCGCGTCAGGGAAAGATGTCACCCGATAGAGATCAATTAAGGCACTGAAAAGGGAAATAACCTGGCGGGAAACTGTCCCCCCAGGCGGGGGGACGACGGAAAAATTAACGCATTTCGGCGCGAACGCGCTCAAGATCGTCAGGGGTATCTACGCCAGTACCCGGCACTTCCTGGGCAACCGCAACGTGGATCTTCTCCCCGTACCACAGGACGCGAAGCTGCTCCAGCATCTCGATATGTTCCAGCGGGCTTGGTGCCCAGGTGACATAACGGCGAATGAAACCGGCGCGATAGCCGTAGATGCCCAGATGGCGCAGGAAGGTGTCGCCAATCGCCTCTTTTGAGACGGCAAAACGATCGCGATCCCAGGGAATGGTGGCGCGTGAAAAATAGAGGGCATACCCTTCGGCATCCATCACCACTTTCACCGCATTCGGATTGAAGGCTTCTTCTACGTGGTGAATCGGCACGGCGAGCGTCGCCATCCCCACATCACGCTGCGCCAGGTTTTCCGCCACCTGACGAATGATAACCGCCGGGATCATCGGCTCGTCGCCCTGGACATTCACGATAACCGTGTCGTCACTGAAGCCGCATTTTTCAACCACTTCCGCCAGACGTTCGGTACCGGACTGATGATCGGCACGGGTCATGCAAACTTCTCCGCCTGCCGCTTCCACCGCACGCGCTACGTCCGGGTGATCGGTGGCAACAATCACGCGCTCGGCCCCCGATTCACGGGCACGCTCAAGAACGTGCACAATCATCGGCTTGCCGTTGATGTCCACCAGCGGTTTACCCGGCAGGCGCGTTGAGGCGTAGCGGGCAGGAATGATGACAACAAAACTCATGGTTTGCTCTCTTCCGCGACCAGGGAACGGGCTTCGTTTTCCAGCAGGACCGGAATACCGTCACGCAGCGGGAACGCCAGGCTATCCAGTTTGCAAATCAGCTCTTGTTTGTCCTGGCTGTAGTACAGCTTGCCGTTGCATACCGGGCAGGCAATGATTTCAAGTAAACGGTGATCCATAGTTCCTCCGTAGGGGTAATCGCTAAATCTTAACACATTCCTTTTTCAGGGAGTGCCTGTTTCCCAGCCATGTCGACAGGCGTTAAACAGCCCGTCGGGCAGACGCTCCAGCGTCACGCGGTGGGCGTCCTGCCAGCGCGCAAACTCGCTAATCGCGGACGTTAATCCTTTTTCTAAGGTCGCGGTGACTTTCACGCCGTCCTCAAGGTAAAGCGCAATGATTTCAAGCGTGCCGGTTTTACGGTGCATTTTGGCATCCATCCGCCCGACAAGCTGCCCTTTGTGCAGTAACGGTAACACGAAGTAACCGAACTGGCGTTTCGGTGCCGGGGTATAGCACTCCAGCCGGTAGCTGAAATTAAAGAGCTGCTCAGCCCGTTTTCTGTCCCAGACTACCGGGTCGAATGGCGAGAGTACCGCGCTGTGGGTTGCCTGCAGTTTGCCATCAAGCGCCTGTGGCAGCAGCGGGAGGAGATCCGCATGCAGCCACATTTCGCCCAGCGTGTCCACCGAAACGGGGACGACGCGCTGCTCCTGCTGCCACCTCTCCAGCAGCGGTTTCAGCGCTGGCTGGCGAAGACGATAGTAATCCGCCAGCCATTGCGGGCGGAAAATCCCCAGGCTGCGGGCGCTGTTCTCAAGCATGACGGCCTCAGCCGCCTCCTGAGTGAGGAGATCGCGCAGGTCGTCCCAGTGCGGCATCACGCGGTGCGTCAGGTCATATACACGCTGAAAGTTACGCCGCTCAATCACCATGACTTTGCCGGAAGTAAATAACCCTTCCAGATGACGTTTGTGCGGCTTCCATTCCCACCAGCCGCTGGCCCCTTTACGGGGATGTTCAAAATCAGCGGACCGTACCGGCCCCTTCTCCTGAATATGCGCGATCAGTTGCTCAATTTCAGCGGCGTGCTCCAGCATCCACTCCTGGCGGTATTTCCAGCCCATCTTATCCGGGGAGAGCATCCGATGGCGGACCAGCGCGAAGTCGCTGCGCGGAAGGAAACAGGCCTCGTGCGCCCAATATTCCATCAGCTCGCCCTGCCTGAGGGCGTTGTCGAGCCACTGAGGCTGATAGTTCCCCAGACGGCTAAACAGCACCAGATAAGGGCTGCGCGCCACGATATTGATGGTTTCGATTTGCAGTAGCGACATGCGCTGCACGGTAGAGAGAATATCAGTGGGCTGAGCGCGACGACGCGGCTTTTTCAAAAGCCCCTGCGCGGCAAGGTGAAGATGACGTGCGGCTGAAAGCGAGAGTTGCGGTAAAGACATGCGTTTTCCTGTCCGTAAAAGCGCCACCAGAACCGCAGTTGCTGTTAATGCACTAACGCAATCAGTTCTTTAAGCAGTTGCTCCGGTTGCTCGCCGCTAAGCTCAGCGTCAACCGGCAGATACCACCAGTTTTCTTTCGCGAAGGCACGGCATTTCACCGCGTCTTTTTCGGTCATGATCAGCGTCTGCTCAGGCGACGCCAGGGCGTTAACCTGCTCCGATATCAGCGCCTGATGGTCGGCTAGCGGAACACGCTTTTCAAGTTTTGCGCCGCACTGTTCCAGCGTCGCGAAGAAACGCGGAGGATGGCCGATGCCCGCCATCGCCACCAGTGACGTCAGTTGGGCGACCGCTTTCCTTTCACCGGTAAGCAGATTTACCGCCAGCCCCGGATGAAGGTGCATCGGGATCTCCCCCGCTCTGGCTTCACCGCCGTTGACAATAACCGCATCAACGCTTTTCAGGCGAGAGGCTCGCTCACGCATTGGCCCGGCCGGTAACCACCAGCCGTTCCCGAAACGGCGAACACCGTCAATCACAACAATCTCTTTGTCACGCGCAAGGGCATAATGCTGCAGGCCATCGTCAGTGATGACAATCTGAACCGGATGTTCTGCCAACAGGGCCTGCACGGCCTCGCTGCGCACCGGCGAGACTGCTACCGGCGCGTGGGTACGCTGAAAAATCAGCACCGGCTCATCACCCGCTTCGGCGGTAGTGGTGTCAGGGGTCAGCAGCAACGGATACTGCACCGCATTTCCGCCATACCCCCGCGACACAACCCCGGCGCGGATACCGCGTTTTTGCAATTGCTCTACCAGCCAGATCACCACCGGCGTTTTACCGTTTCCGCCTGCGGTTAAATTCCCCACCACAACAACCGGCACCGGCGCTCGCCATGCACGTTTCAGCCCAAGCCGGTACAGCAAGCGAATAGCACCGCTCACCAGGCCATACAGCCAGGAGAGCGGCAGCAGCAGTCGCCAGAGAGGAGATTCACCTGACCAGATGCGTGCAATCATTGACCAAACTGCATCTTATGAAGCTGGGCATACACGCCGCGGTGAGCCAGCAGATCCGCATGGCTGCCGCGTTCAACGAGAACGCCATCTTCAACGACAACAATTTCGTCAGCCTTTTCAATGGTCGACAGACGGTGCGCAATGACCAGCGACGTACGGTTCTTTTGCAGCTCATCCAGCGCGGACTGGATGGCACGCTCAGACTCGGTATCCAGCGCAGAGGTGGCTTCATCAAGGATCAGGATTGGGCTGTCGCGCAGCAGGGCACGCGCAATGGCAATACGCTGGCGCTGACCACCAGAGAGCAGAACGCCGTTCTCGCCGATGATCGTATCCAGGCCGTTATCCATCTTGTTGATAAAGTCCATGGCATAGGCCATGCGAGCGGCGTTTTCGATCTGCTCGCGGCTGTACTCTTCCGTACGCGCATACGCAATGTTGTTGGCAACCGTGTCGTTAAACAGATGTACGTTCTGGGAAACCAGCGCAACCTGGTTACGCAGCGACTGCAGGGTATATTCCCGCAGATCGTGACCGTCCAGCAGAATCTCGCCCTGGTCGATGTCGTAGAAGCGGGTGATCAGGCTGGCAATCGTTGATTTACCGGAGCCAGAACGCCCAACCAGCGCAACGGTTTTACCCGCCGGGAGGTTAAGGCTGATATCACGCAGCGCAGGCGTTTCGCGGCCAGGATAGGTGAAAGTGACGTTGCGGAACTCAAGGTCTCCTTTGGCGCGGACAATTTCGCGCGTACCTTCGTCTTTTTCCTGCTCGGAATCGAGGATGCTGAACAAGGTCTGGCACGCCGCCATCCCGCGCTGGAACTGCGCGTTGACGTTAGTCAGCGATTTCAGCGGACGCATCAGCGCAATCATAGACGAGAAGACAACGGTAATTGTACCTGCCGTCAGGGTATCCATCACGCTCGGGAAGCTCGCCGCATACAGAACAAAGGCCAGCGCCAGAGAAGCAATCAGCTGAATAATCGGATCGGAAATGGAAGAGGCCGACACCATCTTCATCCCCTGCAGACGCATTTTATTGCTGACCTTATCAAAACGTTTGGTTTCGACTTCCTGGCCACCAAATATCAACACTTCTTTATGACCTTTGAGCATCTGCTCTGCGCTGGTAGTCACCTGCCCCATCGTATTCTGCATGTTTTTACTGATATTGCGGAAACGCTTAGAAACAAGGCGGATAGCGAACGAAACAATCGGCGCTAAGACGATAAGAATGATCGACAGCTGCCAGCTGTAGTAGAACATCATGATAAACAGGCCGATGATCGAAGCACCTTCACGCACCACGGTGATCAACGCGCTGGACGAGGAAGAGGCAACCTGTTCTGAATCATAGGTAATACGCGACAGCAATGTGCCGGTAGACTGCTTGTCAAAGAATGCGACCGGCATGCCCATCATGTGGCTGAACAGTCGACGACGCATGGTCATTACCACTTTTCCCGATACCCAGGAGATGCAGTAGCTGGAGACGTAGCTGGTGATACCGCGCAGGATCATCAGGCCAATAACCACCAGCGGCATCCATAGCAGCACCGATCGATCTGTTTTACCAAAACCGTCATCCAGTAACGGTTTAAGAAGCGATAGCATAAAGGTATCGCTGGCTGCGTTGAGGATTAACGCTACGCCCGCCACGATCAAGCCTGATTTAAAAGGTGCAATCATCGGCCAGAGTCGGCGGAACGTTTGCCACGTGGAGAGATCTTTGTCGTTATGCATTCAAAAAACCAGCATTTGTTGAAATAGCCGCATATTCTACCCGTTATCTACGCGCACGCCAAACCACTGATGATACCAACGAGTTAAACAGCCATCCCGTAACCGTCGGATTTGCGTGCCGTGTAGCGAAAATGTTACCGAAATTTGCCCGGAATGCGGCGTGTCAAACCAGGCATATCCCTCTTTCCTGTAGCGCCTGACCACTTTCGCTGAAGGAAAATGCCAGGCGTTATAACGCGCCGCGGAAGCTAACGCTATTTTGCCTTCAACACGCTGCACCATGGGGGCAAATGACGATGTATTACTGCCATGGTGAGGTACCTGAATCAGTGTAGACGTAAGATCGCGCCAGCGATGGCTCAGCATCGCCTGTTCAGACGCTGCCTCAATATCCCCTGTCAGAAGCACGCTTTGCTCACCATCATCAATTTTAACAACGCAGGAGCGATTATTGCCCTTCCCCACAAAGCCCGCCGGAGGCCAGTGCACGGTAAAGATTAAGCCCTGCCACTGCCACCGCTGCCCACGAAAGCATGGAAGATGTCCGGCCCACCCCAACGGGCTTCTGACCCACAGCTGTGGCCACGTTTTCTGCAAAGATGCTAACCCTCCAGCGTGATCGAGGTGCTCGTGGCTGAGGACAATCCCTTCTGGTTTCAGGTTATGCCAGCGTAGCCAGGGAATGATGAGCTGCTGGCCGCTGTCTCCCCCGGGCCAGGCGAGACCTGTATCGTACAGGATCGCTTTGCCGTGGCGTTCCACCACCATCGCCAGCCCCTGTCCGACATCCAGCATATGCAGGGTCCAGCCCGCGTTTTTATCCATGCGCCAGAGTGGAAATGCCAGCATCACGCTTGTGGCCAGACACACCGCAGGAACAACACGCCATGCACGGAAACGCCACCCAATCAGGGCAAACCAGGGGAATAAGGTGAGATATTGCCAGCGCTGATCGACCCCCTGCCAGCCATCCGGCAAGCGCATTAACAGCCAGAAGAGCACACCGAGGGATTTATCCGCGGCAAACCAGATTATGGTTTCCAGCGAGGTCAGCGGAAGTAAATGCAGTGCCATGCCGAGCAGAATCAACGGGACCGAAACAAACGTCACCAGCGGCACGGCAAAAAGGTTTGCCACCAGCGAGGAGAGACTCACGCCGTGAAATATCAATACCTGCAGCGGCAGAAGCAGCACCAGCATTCCCGCCTGCAGGTGAACCAGATTCACGATTGGGCGTAACCGACGGCTCCAGCGCCAGTCTGGCAACGGCAGCCACTGGAACCAGAAAATTAACGCGGCTACGGCAAAAGCCGACAGCGCAAAGCTTTGTGACAGCACGGCCAGCGGGTCGAGGATCAAAAACATTGCGACACAGCTCAGCCAGACCTGCCAGGAGGACCACTGGCGGCCACTTATTCGCAGCGCGGCGAGCACGGCAAGCGAAACAGCCGTTCGCAATGCGGGCGGCTGCATGCCGGTAAGCCACGAATAAAACACAGCGAAGAGCAGCCCCGCCAGCACCGGTACCTGCCAGCAGATCAAGTGCACCGGTAATAAAAACTGAAGCCCCCGGGCGAGCAACCAGGCGAGGGATGCCGCCAGCGCAATGTGCAATCCTGATATCGCCATCAGATGCAGCGTCCCTGTCTCACGCATCAGGTCCTTTATTTCGCGCGTGACGTTAAGCCGCTCTCCCATCCCCAACCCCAACATTACCGGCCCCCATACATAGGATGTGAGCCTGTTTTGCAGTGATGTCAGATAGGTTGCGCGTAAACTGCAATGCGCGTCGACGATGGTGGCCTGAGTAAACCGCCCGCTCAGCGTTTGATGGCGGGCAATGGCGCTTTGCTGCGTGTCATAGCCTCCATCATTGAGTTCACCATGCACCGCCCGCAGGCGAAACGTCATGGCCCAGCGCTGTCCCACGCACACGGGCTGCGGCAGATAGTTTCCATACAGCGTGATACCCGTTGAGGCCCACCAGCGTTTTCCGTTCAGGGTAACGATCTTTCCCTGATGCATCGTTGCCCCATCGGTGGCGGTGATCATCACCTCGGCCTGCTGTGGCCCCGCGGTTAAATGCGCCATAGGCCAGACGCTTTCTTGCGCGGCGAGAATGCCCCAGCAAAAAAAGAGTAATCCTGCCCCCGTTAGTTTCAGTGCATTTTTTTTCTGAACGCCAAGTGCTACCCCGGCCGCAATCAACACCCAGACGCTATGAAGCCCTGGCAGTACGGGTAACCAATACAATGGAATAATGGCCAGTATGGCGCAGACGCTGATGACGGATATTCCCACATGTCCCTCCCTGTTTTGGGAAGTATGCGGGCAGTTCAGGGCGTGGTCAGACAGAAAAAATGCACGTTACAGCCCTGGCTGTAAACTTTTTCACGCGTTTGCAGGAAGGACAGAAAGCGTTGCGAGGCGCCTTCAGGATCTAAGGCGAGAAAAACAAAAAAAGCACCCGCAGGTGCTTTCTTTTAAACCCAGTTTAACCCGATGGCTAAACTCAGTTACCGTAAATATTGGCGCGATCGCGCAGCTCTTTACCCGGCTTAAAGTGCGGAACGTACTTGCCTTCCAGCTCAACTTTATCGCCCGTCTTCGGGTTACGCCCGGTACGTGGTGCACGATAGTGCAGAGAAAAACTACCGAAACCGCGGATTTCAATGCGCTCGCCCTGGGCAAGAGTGGTGGCCATATGCTCCAGCATCTCTTTTACGGCATCTTCCACTGCCTTGGCAGGGATATGCGGTTGCTGACTGGCAAGTCTTTCAATCAATTCTGACTTGGTCATGATTCCTCCGGTTCCTTTCAAACCAATTAGCTTAACAGCTCATTAAACAAGGGCGGCCGTAGCCGCCCTTTGTTATTGATTACAGGATGAATCCTGCAATCTGTCAAGTCCGCCTCACATCCTTTGCGCTGTAAATGCTTTACAGGTCAAGAGAAGGAGAGAACCTGATATTACTCGCCTTTAGCTGCTTTGAAAGCTTCAGCCATTGCGTTGTTAGAGAAGTTTGCATCTTCCTGTTTGTTAACAGTTGCGATTGCATCTTTCTCATCAGCTTCGTCTTTCGCACGAACAGACAGGCTGATTGCACGGTTCTTACGGTCAACACCGGTGAACTTAGCTTCAACGTCGTCACCAACGCTCAGAACCAGAGTTGCATCTTCAACGCGGTCACGTGAAGCTTCGGAAGCGCGCAGGTAACCTTCAACGCCGTCAGCCAGTTCTACGGTTGCGCCTTTAGCGTCAACTGCAGTCACTTTACCGTTTACGATTGCGCCTTTCTTGTTCAGTGCAACCCAGTTGTTGAACGGATCTTCTGCGAGCTGTTTAACGCCCAGGGAGATACGCTCACGTTCTGCGTCAACCTGCAGAACAACTGCAGCGATTTCGTCGCCTTTCTTGAATTCACGTACTGCTTCTTCGCCTGCAACGTTCCAGGAGATGTCAGACAGGTGAACCAGGCCATCGATGCCGCCGTCCAGGCCGATGAAGATACCGAAGTCAGTGATAGACTTGATTTTACCTTCAACACGGTCGCCCTTGTTGTGGGTTTCCGCGAACTGCTGCCATGGGTTGTTTTTGCACTGTTTCAGGCCCAGGGAGATACGACGACGTTCTTCGTCGATATCCAGAACCATCACTTCCACTACATCACCAACGTTAACAACTTTGGATGGGTGGATGTTTTTGTTGGTCCAGTCCATTTCGGAAACGTGCACCAGACCTTCAACGCCTTCTTCGATTTCAACGAAGCAGCCGTAGTCAGTCAGGTTGGTAACGCGACCAGTCAGTTTAGTACCTTCTGGGTAACGCTTAGCGATAGCTACCCATGGATCTTCGCCCAGCTGTTTCAGGCCGAGGGATACACGAGTACGCTCGCGGTCGAACTTCAGCACTTTAACAGTGATTTCGTCGCCCACGTTCACGATTTCGCTTGGGTGCTTAACGCGTTTCCACGCCATGTCGGTGATGTGCAGCAGGCCATCAACGCCGCCCAGGTCAACGAATGCGCCGTAGTCAGTGAGGTTCTTAACGATACCTTTGACTTCCATGCCTTCCTGCAGGTTTTCCAGCAGCTGATCGCGTTCTGCGCTGTTTTCGGATTCGATAACGGCACGACGGGATACAACAACGTTGTTACGCTTCTGGTCCAGCTTGATTACTTTGAACTCAAGCTCTTTGCCTTCGAGGTGCAGGGTGTCACGGACTGGACGAACGTCTACCAGTGAACCTGGCAGGAACGCACGAATACCATTCAGCTCAACAGTGAAGCCACCTTTAACTTTGCCGTTGATAACACCGACCACAGTTTCAGCTTCTTCGTAAGCTTTCTCCAGCGTGATCCATGCTTCGTGACGTTTAGCTTTCTCACGAGACAGCAGGGTTTCGCCGAAGCCGTCTTCTACTGCGTCCAGTGCAACATCAACTTCGTCACCGACCTGGATTTCCAGCTCGCCCTGGGCGTTTTTGAACTGCTCAGCCGGAATGGCGGACTCAGATTTCAGACCGGCGTCAACCAGTACTACGTCTTTGTCGATAGCAACAACAACACCGCGAACGATGGAACCCGGACGGGTTTCGATTGTTTTTAAGGATTCTTCAAATAGTTGAGCAAAAGATTCAGTCATGTTTAATCTTCAGGTTAATATTAACGTCCACCTGGCTCCGTGCCGGATGGGGTTGTTTCACATACCCGCCGTCAATCCTTTGCAGCGGGGGTACTGCTAAATCTGTCGCGATTACGCGAGTGCCAGTTTTTGGCGCGCATATTGTAGCGCTTTTTCAATCACTTGCTCAATAGTTAAACTGGTGGAATCCAGAACTAATGCATCTTCTGCGGGAACAAGTGGGGCGACGGCGCGGTTACGATCGCGGTCATCGCGCTCTTTTATCTCGGATAAAAGGCGTTCAAAGTTAACACTAAACCCCTTTTCCTGCAACTGAAGCATGCGGCGTTGAGCACGTTCTTCCGAAGAGGCATCAAGGAAAATCTTCACCGGTGCATCAGGGAAAACCACCGTTCCCATGTCACGTCCGTCAGCAATCAGCCCAGGGGCCTCACGGAAACCTCGCTGGCGACGCAGCAGTGCTTCGCGTACGCGTGGGAACGCGGCGACCTGAGAGGCCGCATTCGCGACGTCCTGGGTGCGGATTTCACCGCTGACGTCTTCCCCTTCAAGGATCACTTCAAGATTGCCGTTGGTTGAGACAAAACGGACATCCAGATGCGCGGCCAGGGGAACCAGGGCCTCTTCTGAGGCAACATCTACATGGTGATGCAGTGCAGCCAGAGCCAGCACGCGATAGATTGCTCCCGAATCTAAAAGATGCCATTGCAAGGCTTCTGCCATCGCTTTGCACAAGGTCCCTTTCCCTGCGCCACTTGGCCCATCAATGGTGATTACCGGGGCAACTGCCGTCATCGTTTTCTCCTTAATAAAGGCATACCGTTAACATAAACGCCGCGCATTATACGCGCCAATGTACGCAACTGTTACCTTTGCGTGCAAATTACGGAATTAATGAAGCAGAGTGTAGAAGAAATGGACGGGAATGCGTGTCAGAAAGCGTAAGGAAATGCCGCACCGGGAGATGCGGCAGAACGTTATCAGGCCAGCGTGCTTATGCGGGCCAGCTGTTCGAAATAGTCCGGGAAGGTTTTTGCCGTGCATTTCGGATCGAGGATGGTGACCGGCGTATCGGACAGCGCCACCAGCGAGAAGCACATCGCCATGCGGTGATCGTTGTAAGTCCCAATCTCGGCGAATTGCAGCGTTTTTGGCGGTGTGACGCGAATGTAATCTTCACCCTCTTCAACCGTTGCGCCCACTTTACGCAGCTCGGTCGCCATCGCAAACAGGCGGTCAGTCTCTTTCACGCGCCAGTTGTAGATGTTACGTAACGTCGTGGTACCTTTGGCGAACAGCGCCGCCGTCGCAATGGTCATCGCCGCATCCGGAATGTGGTTCATGTCCATATCAATGGCGTTCAGTTCACCGTGGGTGCAGGCGATAAAATCCTCTCCCCAGGTCACAACCGCGCCCATTTTCTCCAGCACGTCAGCAAAACGAATATCGCCCTGCACGCTGTTGCGACCAATACCGGTGACTTTTACGGTGCCGCCTTTAATCGCGCCCGCCGCCAGGAAATAGGAGGCTGACGAGGCGTCCCCTTCAACGAGATAGTGGCCCGGCGACTGATACTGCTGCGCACCGCGCACCACGAAACGCTGATACGACTGGTTGTCGACCTCAACACCGAAGGTCTTCATCAGGTGCAGCGTAATATCGATGTAGGGCTTAGAGACCAGGTCGCCTTTGATGACAATCGTCGTGTCCTGCGGTGCCAGCGGCGCGGTCATCAGCAGTGCCGTCAGGAACTGGCTTGACACGCTGCCGTCAACCTCAACATGACCGCCGGTAAAACCTCCGCGCAGACGCAGCGGCGGATAATTTTCCTGCTCCAGATAGTCAATCTGCGCGCCGCCCTGACGCAGGGCATCCACCAGATGACCAATCGGACGCTCTTTCATGCGCGGCTCGCCGGTCAGCACAACGTCGCCACTGCCGAGACACAACGCCGCCGCCAGCGGGCGCATTGCCGTCCCGGCGTTGCCGAGAAACAGTTCCAGCGCCTCAGACGAGCGTAACGCGCCGCCGTTGCCGGTGACGTCACAGCGGGTACGGTCTTCGGAGAGCGTGTAGTGAACTCCCAACGCTTTCAGCGCATTGAGCATATGGCGCACGTCATCGCTGTCCAGCAGATTCGTGAGGACGGTGGTGCCGTTTGCCAGAGCTGCCAGCAGCAGAGCGCGGTTCGAGACACTTTTTGAACCAGGCAGATTGATGGTGCCATCTACCCGCGCGATAGGTTGTAACGTCAGGGATTCCATGAAACTTAACTCTCAACTCAACTGAATAAAAACCCCGCAGCCAGGCTACGGGGGTGAAAACGGTGCAATTAACCGTGACGACGTTCGAAGTCAATCATGAAGTCGGTCAGCGCCTGAACGCCTTCCAGCGGCATGGCGTTATAAATGGAGGCACGCATGCCGCCAACAACACGGTGGCCTTTCAGCGCGTGCAGGCCTGCAGCAAAGGACTCTTCCAGGAAAAGCTTATCCAGGCCGTTGTCCGCCAGCTGGAACGGCACGTTCATGCGGGAGCGGTTGGCTTTTGCGACATCGTTGCGGTAGAAGTCGCTCTTATCAATGACGCCATACAGCAGTTCAGCTTTCTGCCGGTTGATTTTGTCCATCTGCGCCACGCCGCCGTTCTGTTTCAGCCATTTGAAGACCAGGCCAGAGAGGTACCAGGCAAAGGTCGGCGGGGTGTTGAACATCGAATCGTTATCGTTCAGGACGGTGTAATCCAGAATCGACGGGCAGGCTTTATGCGCTTTTCCGAGCAGGTCTTCCCGCACGATAACCAGCGTCAGGCCGGCAGGACCGATATTCTTCTGCGCACCGGCGTAAATCACGCCGTAGCGGCTGATATCCAGCGGTGTGGAGAGAATGGTGGAGGAGAAATCCGCCGCCACGACCACGTTTTCGCCGAAATCTGGCTCTTCGTGAATGGCGATGCCGTCAATGGTTTCATTCGGGCAGTAGTGAAGGTAAGCCGCATTGCGGGAGAGCTGCCATTCGCTCATTGGCTTCACGGCACGCAGGCCGTCAACGGTCACTTTGGCGTCGATGACGTTTGGGGTGCAGTATTTATGCGCCTCTTTCACCGCGCTGGCAGCCCAGTATCCCGCATCAACGTAGTCAGCGGTCGTTTTGTCGCCCAGAATATTGAGCGGAACGCCAGCAAACTGACCGCGTCCCCCGCCGTGGCAGAACAATACTTTGTAGTTCGAGGGGATGTTCAGCAGATCGCGAAAATCCTTTTCTGCCTCTTCCGCCACCTGAATAAATTCTTTACCACGGTGGCTGATCTCCATCACCGACGTACCCAGACCGTTCCAGTCACACAGTTCCTGCTGAGCCTGCTTGAGTACATCCGCCGGTAACATTGCCGGACCTGAACTGAAATTAAAGACTTGAGTCATTTCCCCTCACCACGCTAAAAGCCATAAGTTATAACTGTGGATATCGGTTTTATCATTCAGTGACACGCGCCGCAATGTCTAAAACTGACGAGCGGTAAAATGTGTCCGCCGTCACACAAAACAATCTGCCACCCTGGTCATAAGAAACCGACAAAATGGCTGTCAGGTGATACGTTTAGCCCTGCTAACCCTGGTCCATTCTGGATTGGCACAGCGCGGACATAATTGATGAGAACCTGCCTGCATCGTAATTACATGGCTGCATTTTATGCAGGCATATTCTCCGGCGTCGGGCACGGTGGTAAATCGCTCAATTAAATTATCGGGCAAGATACACAGACCGGGCTTAACCTCATCGTCAGAATAATAGTAAACGCTGATTTGCCCATTGGTTTCCATAATAGCCAGCCGGACCTGGCCCAGCTGCTCGACGCTGTTCAGACGCAGTTCCATGAAGAATTCAAATTCCGTCATGTTGGCGCGTTGCACTTTTTCCCACGCCAGTTGCCCTTCTTCCACGATAACCACCGGCTTGCCTTCAAACAAATCTTCCAGCTTTTCGCTTTTCGACATCAGCCACATCACCAGCCGGTACAGCAGGGCAAGCGAGAGGAAGACGATAAACACCGGCACCATGGGGACATCGTCATAAAAGGCCACGTCCCCCGCCGCCGAGCCGAGCGTCAGGATGATCAGCACCTCAAAGAGCGACATCTGGCGGACGCCGCGGCGGCCAGTGATTTTGAGAAACAGAAAGACCAACACGAAGGTATAGAGGCTGCGCAGCGCCACTTCGCCTAAAAACTCGGGAGGAACTTTATCAAACGCCATCCGCTGGAGATCAAATGCTTTCATTTTTCTATGCCTTAACAGTAGGTTACTGACTCTAAGCATAGTCCAGCCTTTTATTTTCGCCGAAGATAGCACCCGTCACGCAAAACCCGTATCATTGCGCGCTTTACGTACGATAAAAGTGAACGCCATGACTCAAACGTTTATCCCCGGCAAAGACGCCGCTCTGGAAGATTCCATCGCTCGCTTCCAGCAGAAACTGACCGACCTGGGCTTTAATATCGAAGAAGCCTCCTGGCTGAACCCGGTGCCTCACGTCTGGTCCGTCCATATTCGCGACAAAGACTGTGCGCTGTGCTTTACCAACGGTAAAGGTGCGACCAAAAAAGCGGCACTGGCCTCTGCGCTGGGTGAGTATTTTGAACGTCTGTCGACCAACTACTTTTTCGCCGATTTCTGGCTGGGCGAAACCATTGCCAATGGCCCGTTCGTACACTATCCGAACGAAAAATGGTTCCCGCTGACCGAAGACGACGCACTGCCGGAGGGCATTCTGGATGCGCGCCTGCGTGCGTTTTACGATCCGGAAAACGAACTGACCGCCAGCATGCTGATCGATCTGCAGTCAGGTAATGAAGATCGTGGGATCTGCGCCCTGCCGTTCACCCGCCAGTCGGATGAACAGACCGTCTATATACCGATGAACATCGTCGGCAACCTGTACGTATCCAACGGGATGTCCGCCGGGAACACTCGCAACGAAGCGCGCGTTCAGGGCCTGTCTGAAGTGTTTGAACGCCATATTAAAAACCGCATTATTGCCGAATCTATCAGCCTGCCTGAAATCCCGGCCGATGTGCTGGCGCGTTATCCGGGCGTGGTGGAATCCATCGCCAAACTCGAAGCGGAAGGTTTCCCTATCTTTGCCTACGATGGCTCGCTGGGCGGCAAGTATCCGGTTATCTGCGTGGTGCTGTTTAACCCGGCAAACGGAACCTGCTTCGCCTCCTTCGGTGCTCACCCGGACTTCGGCGTGGCGCTGGAGCGTACGGTAACCGAACTACTGCAGGGCCGTAGCCTGAAAGATCTGGACGTGTTCACGCCGCCTACGTTTGATGACGAAGAAGTGGCCGAGCACACTAACCTCGAAACGCACTTCATCGACTCCAGCGGCCTGATCTCCTGGGATATGTTTAAGCAGGACGCAGACTATCCATTCGTGGACTGGAGCTTTGCCGGCACCACGGAAGAAGAGTTCGCCACCCTGATGGCCATCTTTAAAGCGGAAGACCAGGACGTTTACATCGCGGATTACGAACACCTGAGCGTTTACGCGTGCCGCATTATTGTTCCGGGCATGTCCGACATCTATCCGTCAGAAGATTTGTGGCTGGCAAATAACAGCATGGGCGCACACCTGCGTGAAACGCTGCTGTCCCTGCCGGGCAGCGAGTGGGAGAAAGAAGATTATCTGAACCTGATCGCTCAGTTGGACGAAGAAGGTCACGATGACTTTACCCGCGTGCGTGAACTGCTGGGTCTGGCAACCGGAAAAGACAACGGCTGGTATACCCTGCGCATTGGCGAGCTGAAGGCAATGCTGGCGCTGGCGGGCGGCGATCTGGATCAGGCTCTTGCGTGGACGGAATGGACCATGGAATTCAACCAGTCCGTATTCTCTCCCGAGCGCACCAATTACTACCGCTGCCTGCAGACGCTGCTGCTGCTCTCTCAGGAAGAAGACCGCGAGCCGCTGCAATATCTTAATGCCTTCGTGCGTATGTACGGCGCAGAGGCGGTTGAAGCGGCCAGCGCGGCGCTGAGCGGTGAAGAGCCATTCTACGGTTTGCAGGCTGTCGACAGCGATCTTCACGCCTTCCCTGCACATCAGTCGCTGTTGAAAGCCTATGAGAAGCTGCAGAAAGCCAAAGCGGCGTACTGGTCAAAATAAGCGCATATAACATTATTGGCAGTAGGCGTATTCTGTCGTCTGGGCTATATTACGGGGCAATTTCATTGCCCCGTTTTTTTATTTTATAAGCAATGATGTTTGAATGTAATAATTAAGTTAAATACGGGTAAATATATGAATACTTACCTGGGTATTACTGTTACTTATTATGGCAAATACTCCATTTTAATTAACCGTTTCAGAGGGGGTGGACCAAAAAAACTCAACTCTTTTTGTAACTTTTAAAATTTATTTTTATACGGATAATCAAATACTTACTCCGCTTTTGCTGTAAAACCATACACATAGCGGGCCTATAAGCCAGGCGAGATATGATCTATATCAATTTCTCTTCTATAATGCTTTGTTAGTATCTCGTCGCCGACTTAATAAAGAGAGAGTTAGTGTGAAAGCTGACAACCCTTTTGATCTTTTACTCCCTGCTGCGATGGCAAAAGTTGCCGAGGAAGCGGGCGTCTATAAAGCAACGAAGCACCCGATGAAGACGTTCTATCTGGCGATCACGGCCGGTGTGTTCATCTCAATCGCCTTCGTCTTCTACATCACTGCCACTACCGGTACTGCTGCCATGCCTTTCGGCATAGCCAAACTGATTGGCGGTATCTGCTTCTCACTGGGTCTTATCCTCTGCGTCATCTGCGGCGCCGACCTCTTCACCTCGACGGTGCTGATTGTTGTGGCGAAAGCCAGCGGACGAATTACCTGGGGTCAACTGGCAATCAACTGGCTTAACGTATACGTTGGCAACCTGATTGGCTGTCTGCTCTTTGTTCTGTTGATGTGGCTCTCTGGCGAGTACATGACCGCCAACGGCGGCTGGGGCTTGAACGTCCTGCAAACCGCCGACCACAAAATGCATCACACATTTATCGAAGCCGTTGCTCTCGGCATCCTGGCTAACCTGATGGTCTGCCTGGCTGTATGGATGAGCTACTCGGGTCGTAGCCTGATGGACAAAGCCATGATTATGGTTCTGCCGGTTGCGATGTTTGTTGCCAGCGGCTTTGAGCACAGTATCGCGAACATGTTTATGATCCCGATGGGTATCGTAATCCGCAACTTTGCGAGCCCGGAGTTTTGGACTGCAGTTGGTTCAACCCCGGATAGTTTCTCTCACCTGACTATTATGAATTTCATTACTGATAACCTGATCCCAGTCACTATAGGGAACATTATCGGTGGGGGTTTATTAGTTGGGTTGACATACTGGGTCATTTACCTGCGTGGCGGCGACCATCATTAATGGTTTCCTCAGGCAGTAAATAAAAAATCCACTTAAGAAGGTAGGTGTTACATGTCCGAGCTTAATGAAAAGTTAGCCACAGCCTGGGAAGGTTTTACTAAAGGTGACTGGCAGAATGAAGTAAACGTCCGTGACTTCATTCAGAAAAACTATACCCCGTATGAAGGTGACGAATCCTTCCTGGCTGGCGCAACTGACGCGACCACCAAGCTGTGGGACAGCGTAATGGAAGGCGTTAAACTGGAAAACCGCACTCACGCGCCAGTTGATTTTGACACCTCCGTTGCTTCCACCATCACTTCTCACGATGCTGGCTACATCAACAAAGCCCTTGAGAAAATCGTTGGTCTGCAAACTGAAGCGCCACTGAAACGTGCGATTATCCCGTTCGGTGGTATCAAAATGGTTGAAGGTTCCTGCAAAGCGTATAACCGCGAGCTGGACCCAATGCTGAAAAAAATCTTCACCGAATACCGCAAAACCCACAACCAGGGCGTATTCGATGTTTACACCAAAGACATTCTGAACTGCCGTAAGTCTGGCGTTCTGACCGGTCTGCCAGATGCGTATGGCCGTGGCCGTATCATCGGTGACTACCGTCGCGTTGCGCTGTACGGTATCGACTTCCTGATGAAAGACAAATACGCGCAGTTTGTTTCCCTGCAGTCTGATCTGGAAAACGGCGTAAACCTGGAAGCGACTATCCGTCTGCGCGAAGAGATTGCTGAACAGCACCGTGCGCTGGGTCAGATCAAAGAAATGGCAGCGAAATACGGCTGCGATATCTCTGGTCCTGCGACTAACGCTCAGGAAGCTATCCAGTGGACCTACTTCGGCTACCTGGCCGCAGTTAAGTCTCAGAACGGTGCAGCCATGTCCTTCGGCCGTGTATCCACCTTCCTGGATGCATACATCGAACGCGACATCAAAGCTGGCAAAATCACCGAGCAAGACGCTCAGGAAATGATTGACCACCTGGTCATGAAACTGCGTATGGTTCGCTTCCTGCGTACCCCAGAATATGATGAGCTGTTCTCTGGTGACCCAATCTGGGCAACCGAATCTATCGGCGGTATGGGCGTTGATGGCCGTACCCTGGTAACCAAAAACAGCTTCCGCTTCCTGAACACCCTGTACACCATGGGTCCTTCTCCGGAGCCGAACATCACCGTTCTGTGGTCTGAAAAACTGCCTCTGAACTTCAAGAAATTCGCCGCTAAAGTGTCCATCGATACCTCTTCTCTGCAGTACGAGAACGATGACCTGATGCGTCCGGACTTCAACAACGACGACTACGCTATCGCTTGCTGCGTAAGCCCAATGGTTGTTGGTAAGCAAATGCAGTTCTTCGGTGCGCGTGCAAACCTGGCGAAAACCATGCTGTACGCAATCAACGGCGGCGTTGATGAAAAACTGAAAATGCAGGTTGGTCCTAAGTCTGAACCAATCAAAGGCGACGTGCTGAACTATGACGAAGTCATGGAACGCATGGACCACTTCATGGACTGGCTGGCTAAGCAGTACGTGACTGCGCTGAACGTTATCCACTACATGCACGACAAGTACAGCTACGAAGCTTCTCTGATGGCGCTGCACGACCGTGACGTTGTTCGCACCATGGCATGCGGTATCGCGGGTCTGTCCGTTGCAGCTGACTCCCTGTCTGCAATCAAATATGCGAAAGTTAAGCCAATTCGTGACGAAGACGGTCTGGCTGTCGACTTCGAAATCGAAGGCGAATATCCGCAGTTTGGTAACAACGATTCACGCGTTGATGACATGGCGGTTGACCTGGTAGAACGTTTCATGAAGAAAATTCAGAAACTGACGACTTACCGTAACGCTATCCCGACTCAGTCTGTTCTGACCATCACCTCTAACGTTGTGTATGGTAAGAAAACCGGTAATACCCCAGACGGTCGTCGTGCTGGCGCGCCATTCGGCCCAGGTGCTAACCCAATGCACGGTCGTGACCAGAAAGGTGCTGTTGCCTCTCTGACCTCCGTTGCTAAACTGCCGTTTGCCTACGCGAAAGATGGTATCTCTTATACCTTCTCCATCGTGCCAAACGCGCTGGGTAAAGACGACGAAGTGCGTAAAACCAACCTCGCGGGTCTGATGGATGGTTACTTCCACCACGAAGCGTCCATCGAAGGTGGTCAACACCTGAACGTGAACGTGATGAACCGTGAAATGCTGCTCGACGCAATGGAACATCCTGAGAAATATCCTCAGCTGACCATCCGCGTATCTGGCTATGCAGTACGTTTTAACTCCCTGACTAAAGAACAGCAGCAGGACGTTATCACCCGTACTTTCACTCAGTCCATGTAAGTGGATTTGACTGAAATCACGCGTTAAAAGGCGTACAATAAAGGCTCCACGCAAGTGGGGCCTTTTTAACACCCTCGCTTCATCAGTCTCTTTTGTCCGCTATCTATACTTAATGGATAACAGCCAAAACAGACTCGACATAGCCTTTGAGCTGTGCAACTACATAGGCCCCCGGATGGGCCAAATTCGGAGATATCACCGCAATGTCAACTATTGGTCGCATTCACTCCTTTGAATCCTGTGGCACCGTCGATGGCCCGGGGATCCGCTTTATTACCTTCTTCCAGGGCTGCCTGATGCGCTGCCTGTACTGCCACAACCGCGACACGTGGGATACCCACGGCGGAAAAGAAGTCACCGTTGAAGATTTAATGAAAGAGGTGGTGACCTACCGCCACTTTATGAACGCATCCGGCGGCGGCGTGACCGCATCCGGCGGCGAGGCGATCCTGCAGGCAGAGTTCGTGCGTGACTGGTTCCGCGCCTGCCGCAAAGAAGGCATTCATACCTGCCTCGATACCAACGGCTTTGTGCGCCGTTACGATCCGGTCATTGATGAGCTGCTTGAAGTGACCGATCTTGTGATGCTCGATCTCAAACAGATGAACGACGAGATCCACCAGAATCTGGTGGGCGTGTCCAACCACCGTACGCTGGAGTTTGCGAAATACATCTCGGGCAAAGGCATTAAAACCTGGATCCGCTATGTGGTGGTGCCGGGCTGGTCAGATGATGACGACTCCGCGCATCGTCTGGGCGAATTTACCCGCGACATGGGCAATGTCGAAAAAATTGAGCTGCTGCCCTATCACGAACTGGGTAAACATAAGTGGGTGGCGATGGGTGAAGAGTATAAGCTCGATGGCGTTAAGCCGCCGAAGAAAGAGACCATGGAGCGCGTCAAAGGTATTCTTGAGCAGTACGGTCACAAGGTGATGTATTAATAAAAGGCCCGGTTAAACCGGGCCTTTTTGTATTCTATTTAAATACGCCGTTAATAATGGTCGTGACGATGGCCGTGCTGAGCGCAATTAAGACCAGGTCGTCCCCCACCACCCGCCATTCATATCCGGGGATAAGACGGAAGCTGGCCGAGCATAGAGGCGGGTACCGTTTTTTTCGCAATGCCCGGAGGCAGCGGTTTACCGCGCGCGAGGTTCTTTGCAATGCCCGGCGGCAGTGAATCATAACCCGTCAAACCGTAGTTCAACGCCAGATGACGGGCATGATCGAAGCTCACGCGGGCGTCGACATCATCACTCACGCTCTTATTCGATTTCCCCGGTTTTTGGTTATCGTTATTGTGCTTATTGCCATGGTTGCCGGAATTACCGTTCCTATGGTTGCCGCTATTGCCTTGCTTATTACCGTGACCATTTCCATTCCCGTTTCCGGGGTTGGCCATAACCGGCGCACTGGCAAAGGTTAAAGACAACACTACGGCCAGGGCAGTAGTGGTAAGACGACGAGTAGACATGATGGCTGCCTTTTAGTGATAGAACTCACCTGAATTATCGCCTGGCGCAATAAACACACAATGCGTAAAACTCTGATATGTGATGGAGACAAAAAAGCCCGTCATCGACAGGCTTTTATTTCATCAGGCATGCGCAACCGGCGTCGGGTGCTCTCCCACTTTTCGCAAAAGCATGAGCAGGTAAATAAACGACACGCTGGCGATCATAATAAACAGCAGATTGTCAGAATAATTTTGCATCAGCATGGCGGTAAAGGTTGGCCCTAATAAACTGCCGATGGTGTAGCTCAGCAGCAGCGCCTGGTTCATCGCCACCAGCTGGTGGTGCTCGACCTTTTCACAGGCCCAGGCCATCGCCACCGGATAGAGAGTAAAGCCCGCTGCGCCCAGGATAAACAGCGCGGGCGCCATCGCGGCGTTGCTGAGCATCGCCAGGCATCCCATGATAACCACGAAGACCTGCACGCGCAGAACCAGCAAACGGCCAAAGCGATCGGCCAGGCGACCAACAGGCCACTGCCCGACGATGCCTGCGCTGACCATCACCGCCATCCAGAAGCCAATGCCGGAGTCGCTGACGCCCTGGTGGTTAAGATAAAGCGGCATCAGGCCATAGAGCGAGCCGAGCACAATACCGGAGATGATACAGCCGTTCACGCCCAGACGCGCCTGGCGCAATCTGAGCATCGGCCAGACGTGCGTGGCTTCCTGATGTTCACTGTGCTGGTTCACGATGCGGGTGAACAGCAGCGGCAGGATCGCAGCCAGGACCATGCCCGTCACCCACGGCAGGACGCTCACCAGATCGGTCGGCAGTTTGCTGACCATCAGTTGCCCCAGTACGGTACCGATGTAATAGACCATCATGTAGGCCGCCAGCAGGCGTCCACGGTTGCGCGAGGTGCCGCTGCACATCAGGGCGCTTTCCACCACCACCCAGATCATCGCGCAGCCGACGCCCGCGATAAAGCGCCAGGCCATCCAGCTCCAGAAGCCGACCATCAGGCCCAGTCCGGCGCATCCGGCGGCGAAAATCAGCGAGGCCAGATAGTAGCTGCGGTTAAATCCCACGCGCTTTATCAGGCTGCCGGTAAGCAGCGTGCCGAGCAGGTTACCCGTAAAAAAGGACGAGCTAACCATACCCACCTGCCAGGTCGGTAAGTTTTCATGGGCGAGCCAAAGCGGGACGAGCGTGTTTAACACGGCGATCGCCAGGGTCAACAAAAGCAGGCCACAGAGCAACAGGAGCACTGGCCGGGTATAGGTGGTCATGGATTAAAAACCGTGAGGAAGTTCAGATTTCGTGCGCATCATGCCACTGGCAAAAACAAAGTCAATCCGCCGTTTCAGGCCGCTCGCACAATATGTTCCTCGTCGATTTAAAAAACTCATCCAGCCCATGCCGGGCGAGTTATAAATTTTTATTATGTATTTGTTTTTATTTATTTATGGCTAAAATCGAAGCCAAACGACAGTCGAAAAATTTCATGATTGAAAAATGAAAAGCCGGGCACGCTGTCCCGGCTTTTTATAACGAAGAGTATGATTAACTGGCGATAGCCATACCCACGGTCATATGCAAACCGTAGAAGACACCACGACCAATGAGCTCCCCTGCCAGCACCAGCACGAAGGCCAGCGACAACAACGGCAGCGCAGGCTGATAGCCTTTCAACTGAGGTGCAATCCAGCATACGCACGCAACCACCAGCAACGCCAGACGCCAGGCCATCAGCGTGCCGTAATTCGGCACCAGCGCGGACGCCTGCTGAATAGAGCTGTGAATGGTTGCCAGTTCAGCGCCCTGCATCAGGGCAACCATCGCACTGACCACCAGCGCCAGCAGCGAAACCGCCGGCAGCAGACGCATTGCCCAGCCATCCACACCCGCCACACGCAGCAGCAGGAAGCCCAGGATCGGCCCGCCGATAAACATCGTCAGGAAGAAGCTCATCGGCGTCCAGACGCTGTACCACGTCGGCACGGTGTCGATGGTGTTATACACCCGCACCATCATCCAGACGAACACAACGCCGAGCACCATCGTCACGATAAGCCACAGGCTACGCAGCCCTGCTGGGAGTTTTTTCAGCGCCGCGAGCAGCCAGCCAAGGCCGCCGACGGCAAAGAAGATCGCCCCGCTGGCAATCTCGTTACTGAGCGAAGAGGCACCCACGCGGTTCAGGGAGTTAAAGGCGCGCATCGGCGAACCCAGGTGCAGCGTAGAGGCGATAAAGCCAATCCCCATCAGCACCCACAGGCCAAACATGCTGAGTACCAGACGCTGCTGCTGTTCGGCATTCAGATTGCCCTTTAACATCGCCAGCGCGAGCACGATAAACCCGCCCGCCACGCACTGCCCAAAGACCGTGAAGATCATCAGCGGCCATTCATGCCATCCACTTCCCATCTCACACCTCCTTCGGGTTTGCCAGATAGCCGGTGGTATCCCCGGTCGGGCGGCTGTTGGCGTTAGGTTTTATCACAATGCTCGGCTTCGTGAAGTGCGCGGACGGCAGCGGCGCAACCGCCGCCAGCTGGCCGTGCTTTTTACGCAGCTCCTCAATCGGGCCAAAGTCCAGCGCGCGCAGCGGGCAGGACTCAACGCAGATCGGCTTTTTGCCGTCCGCCACGCGGGTGTGGCAGCCGTCGCACTTGGTCATGTGGCCTTTGGCGGCGTTATACTGCGGTGCGCCGTACGGGCAGGCCATGTGGCAGTAGCGGCAGCCGATACAGACATCTTCATCCACCACCACAAAACCGTCCTCACGCTTGTGCATCGCGCCGCTCGGGCAGACCTTGGTACAGGCCGGATCTTCGCAGTGGTTACAGGCAATGGACAGATAGTAGGCAAACACATTCTGGTGCCAGACGCCGTTATCCTCCTGCCAGTCGCCGCCCGCGTATTCGTAGATACGGCGGAAGCTGACGTCCGGGGTGAGGTTTTTGTAGTCCTTACAGGCCAGCTCGCAGGTTTTGCACCCGGTGCACCGACTCGAATCAATAAAAAATCCATACTGGGTTGTCATCGGTTACTCCTTACACCTTTTCAACCTGAACAAGGTTCGTGTGGGACGGGTTGCCTTTCGCCAGCGGCGACGGGCGCTGCGTGGTCAGTACGTTAATACTGCCTGCCTGGTCGATGCGGTTTGCATCCGGGCTATACCAGGCCCCTTCCCCCAGCGCGACAACGCCAGGCATCATGCGCGGTGTGACTTTGGCCTCAATGTGCACCTCACCGCGGCCATTGAAGATGCGCACGCGGTCGCCGTTGCTGATGCCACGCGCTTTAGCATCCATCGGGTTGATCCACATCTCCTGACGGCAGGCGGCTTTCAGAACGTCAACGTTGCCATAGGTGGAGTGAACGCGGGCTTTGTAATGGAAGCCTGTCAGCTGCAGCGGGAATTTCGCCGTCAGCGGATCGTTATAATTTTCGAATCCAGGCGTATAGACAGGCAGCGGATCGATAACATCCCCGTCCGGCAACTCCCAGGTAGAGGCAATTTTGGCCAGTTCTTCAGAGTAAATTTCAATTTTGCCCGACGGCGTGGTCAGCGGATTCGCCTGCGGATCTTCACGGAAGGCTTTGTAAGCCACATGGTGCCCTTCCGGGTCGCGCTGCTTGTACATCCCCTGCTTGCGGAAGGTGTCGAAGTCAGGCAGGTCCGGGATGGCCTGGCGGGACAGTTCATGCAGGTGGCGCATCCACCCTTCCTGAGTACGCCCTTCGGTAAACTGCTGCTCCACGCCCAGACGTTTCGCCAGCCCGGTAGTCATCTCATAGATGGTTTTGCACTCGAAGCGCGGCTTGATGGCCTGGTCGGTGAAGATCACGTAGGACATGTTGCCGCATGAGGCGTCCAGCGCGAAGTCCATCTGCTCGGAGGCGGTGCAGTCCGGCAGCAGAATGTCGGCATATTTCGCCGACGAGGTCATGTGGCAGTCGATCACCACAATCATTTCGCACTTCTTGTCGTCCTGCAGGATCTCGTGCGTGCGGTTGATCTCAGAGTGCTGGTTGATCAGACAGTTTCCGGCGTAGTTCCAGATCATCTTGATCGGCACGTCCAGCTTGTCTTTGCCCCGCACACCGTCGCGCAGGGCGGTCATTTCCGGGCCACGCTCAATGGCATCGGTCCACATAAACATGGAGATACTGGTCTGTACCGGGTTGTCCAGCGTGGGCATACGTTCAAACGGCACTTCATAAGAGCCTTCACGCGCGCCGGAGTTACCGCCGTGAATGCCGACGTTACCCGTCAGAATCGACAGCATAGAGATCGCGCGGGTGGCGATTTCACCGTTGGCGTGACGCTGCGGCCCCCAGCCCTGGCTGATATAAGCCGGTTTCGCCGAGCCGATTTCGCGCGCCAGTTGAACAATGCGCTCAGCCGGAATACCAGTGATGGTGGAAGCCCACTCCGGCGTTTTCGCCACGCCGTCGCTGCCCTGGCCGAGAATATAGGCTTTATAGTGACCGTTGGCCGGGGCGCTGGCAGGCAAGGTTTTCTCATCGTAGCCGACGCAGTATTTATCGAGGAAAGGCTGATCGACCAGATTTTCGGTGATCATCACCCACGCCAGGGCGTTGACCAGTGCCGCATCGGTGCCAGGACGAATCGGGATCCATTCATCTTCTCGCCCTGCCCCGGTATCGGTGTAGCGCGGATCGATAATGATCATTCGGGCGTTTGATTTGGCGCGCGCCTGCTCAAGATAGTAGGTTACCCCACCGCCGCTCATGCGCGTCTCGCCGGGGTTATTACCGAACAGCACCACCAGCTTGCTGTTTTCGATATCGGACGGGCTGTTGCCGTCGGCCCAGCCGCCGTAGGTGTAGTTAAGCCCCGCAGCGATCTGCGCTGAAGAGTAGTCGCCGTAATGGTTAAGATAACCGCCACAGCAGTTCATCAGGCGGGCGATAAGCGTTTTTCCAGGTGGCCATGAACGGGTCATGGTGCCGCCCAGCGTGCCCGTACCGTAGTTCAGGTAGATGGACTCGTTGCCGTAGTCTTTAATCAACCGCTGCATCGTGGTCGCGATGATGTCGTAGGCTTCGTCCCAGCTGATGCGCTCGAACTTACCTTCCCCGCGCTTGCCTACGCGCTTCATCGGATACTTCAGACGATCCGGGTTATAGACCCGACGGCGCATCGAGCGCCCGCGCAGGCAGGCACGGACCTGGTGTAGCCCTTCGTAGTTGTCATCCCCGGTGTTATCGGTTTCGACATATTTGATTTCACCGTCCACCACATGCATACGCAGTGGACAGCGGCTTCCGCAGTTCACGGTACAGGCGCTCCACACCACTTTTTCCTGGGCAGCAGACGGAGACAGTGCATCCGCCGCCGAAGCCAGACGAGAAAAAGGGAGCGTGAAGGCGCTGCTGGCAACGGCCAGGCCGCCTATTGCCGTGGTTTTCATTAACCCACGGCGAGTGACCTCGGCAGCCATTAATGCATCAGGCGCTTTGATTTTCATAAAAACTCACTTTGGTTGCTCACAAAGAAAAGAGAGGCGGCCCCAGCCGCTGTATATTTTTATTTATAACGAAGTACTTCGTTTTCAGCGAGTTACGCTAAATATCATCTACCGAAGTATTACTACTTTAGAGGGATGGGTTATTGCTTAGTATCAAACGAGGGGCATAAAAAAAGCGCCGGGAGGCGCTTTTTACATTACGGCTTTCGTTAGCCGATGAACTGCTGGCCTTTCATATACGGGCGCAGCACTTCCGGGATCTCAATACGACCGTCCGCCTGCTGGTAGTTTTCCAGGACGGCAACCAGCGTACGGCCTACAGCCAGACCCGAACCGTTCAGGGTATGAACCAGACGGGTTTTCTTGTCGGATTTGTTGCGGCAACGTGCCTGCATACGGCGCGCCTGGAAATCCCAGACGTTAGAGCAGGAGGAGATTTCACGATAGGTGTTCTGCGCAGGCACCCAGACTTCAAGGTCGAAGGTTTTGCAGGCACCAAAGCCCATGTCGCCCGTGCAGAGCGCCATACGGCGGTACGGCAGGCCGAGCAGCTCCAGCACTTTCTCCGCGTGACCGGTCATCTCTTCCAGCGCATCCATGGAGTCTTCCGGACGCACGATCTGCACCATCTCGACTTTATCGAACTGGTGCATACGGATCAGGCCGCGGGTATCGCGACCGTAAGAACCCGCTTCAGAACGGAAGCACGGAGAGTGCGCGGTCAGTTTGATCGGCAGATCGTCTTCGTCGATGATCTCATCGCGTACCAGGTTGGTCAGCGGCACTTCCGCCGTCGGGATCAGCGCGTAGTTGCTGCTGTCCGCTTCTTCGTCCAGCGGACGGGTATGGAACAGATCGCCGGCAAATTTCGGCAGCTGGCCCGTACCGTACAGCGTATCGTGGTTAACCAGATACGGGACGTAGGTTTCACTGTAGCCGTGCTGTTCAGTGTGCAGATCCAGCATGAACTGCGCCAGCGCGCGGTGCAGATGGGCAATCTGGCCTTTCATCACCACAAAGCGTGAGCCGGTCAGCTTAACCGCGGCCGCAAAGTCCAGCCCCGCGTGCATTTCGCCCAGCGTAACGTGATCGCGAACCTCGAAGTCGAACTCGCGAGGCGTACCCCAGCGTTTCACTTCAACGTTGTCGTTTTCGTCTTTACCCACAGGCACGCTGTCGTCAGGAATGTTCGGGATCGCCAGCGCAATATCGCGAATTTCGGCCAGAAGAACGTCAAGTTCGGCTTTCGCCTGATCCAGTTCTTCACCCAGTTTGTTCACTTCCAGGCGTAATGGCTCAATGTCTTCCCCGCGCGCTTTCGCCTGGCCGATGGATTTCGATCGAGAATTACGCTCTGCCTGCAGATTTTCAGTTTGTACCTGCAGAACTTTACGACGCTCTTCAAGAGCGCGCAGCTTATCTACATCCAGCTTAAAGCCCCGGCGTGCCAGTTTTTCAGCGACTGCGTCTGGCTCATTACGCAGCAGATTGGGATCGAGCATGCTTATCCTGTGCTTATCGAATTAAAAGAGGAAAAGTGACCACAGCCTGCGGCCACAAGGTTTTACCCTAAATAATTCGAGTTGCAGGAAGGCGGCAAGCGAGCGAATTCCCCAAGAGCATAGAAAACTATGTGACTGGGGTGAGCAAGCGCAGCCAACGCACATGCAACTTGAAGTATAACGGGTATAGATTGCCAACATTACCGCAACGTTAGCGCTAACGGTAGCGTTTTATAGGGCTATTTTGATCCTGTCCGGCAAGCCAGGCGAGCTTTTCGCCAATCTTGCCCTCAAGACCTCTGTTTGTCGGCTGATAGTAGCGAGTTTGTGCCATCTCCTGCGGAAAATACTCCTCTCCGGCAGCATAGGCGTTGGGTTCATCATGGGCGTAGCGGTACGCCTGCCCGTAACCCATCTCTTTCATCAGTTTGGTCGGGGCGTTGCGCAGATGAACCGGGACATCGTAATCCGGGCGCTCGCGCGCGTCGGCCATAGCCGCTTTAAAGGCGGTATAGACGGCGTTGCTTTTCGGGGCACAGGCAAGATAAACAATCGCCTGGGCAATGGCGCGCTCGCCTTCAGCAGGCCCGACGCGGGTGAAACAATCCCAGGCGGAGAGCGCCACCTGCATCGCACGCGGATCGGCATTGCCGACATCTTCCGAGGCAATGGCCAGGCAGCGACGCGCCACGTACAGCGGATCGCCACCGGCGGTGATAATGCGCGCATACCAGTACAGCGCCGCATCCGGCGCGCTGCCGCGCACGGATTTATGCAGCGCCGAGATAAGATCGTAAAAACGATCGCCTTTATTATCGAACCGCGCGCTGCGCTCACCCGCAATTTCAGTGAGCAGTTCGGGTTTCAGCACGCGCTTGCCGGCATCGTCAACTTCGGCCATATCGGCCATCATTTCCAGCGTATTGAGTGCCCGCCGCGCATCGCCGTTCACCAGCTGCGCTATCGCCAGACGCGTTTCGTCAGGCAGAACGATATCCTGTCCGCCGTAGCCGCGCGCTTTATCGCTCATGGCCTGCGTCAGGACGTGCTCAATATCCTCGGTCGTCAGCGATTTAAGCAGATAGACACGCGCCCGGGAAAGCAGCGCTGAATTGAGTTCAAACGACGGGTTTTCGGTGGTCGCACCAATGAAGAAGATGGTGCCATCTTCAATGTGCGGCAGGAAAGCATCCTGCTGGCTTTTGTTGAAGCGATGGACTTCGTCGACAAAAAGAATGGTACGCCGCCCGGCGTTGCGATTCTGTCGCGCGCGTTCGATAGCCTCGCGGATCTCCTTCACGCCGGAGGTGACGGCGGAGATACGTTCAACGTCCGCGTTAGCGTAGCGGGCAATCACTTCTGCGAGGGTGGTTTTACCGGTTCCCGGCGGCCCCCAGAGGATCATGGAGTGCAGATGCCCGGCCTCAATGGCGCGCGGCAAGGGTTTTCCCGCAGCCAGCAGATGCTGCTGGCCGATGTACTGCGCTAAATTTTCTGGCCGCATACGCGCGGCCAGAGGTTGAAACGCGTTATCTGAAAAATCGAGCGACAGGTTGCCCACTCATGCCTCTTACTTACGTTGGTCGTCCACCGTTACGCCCTGCGGCGGGGTAAAGGTGAATTTCGATGCATCGACAGCGCCGTTTTGCTGTGATTTGAGCTGATAACTGCTGCGCTGATCGTCTTGCTCAACTGCACCGAACTGATTAATGGTCCCGTTGCTGCTCACGTTGATGGTGAACTGTTTCAGGTTACCGTTGTTGCCTTTTGGCGTCAGAACAAACTCGTCACCGGTCTGCTTGATATTGTACTGCTGCCAGTCGCTGGCCTGGTTACGGGCAATCAACATGAACGGCGTGTTGCCCGTGGCGTCTTTCAGCCAGGTCGCGGTAGCCTGCTCAACAAACGGGTTATAGAACCACAGCGTTTTGCCGTCAGACACAAGGATGCTTTCATCCGGCTGTGTCATATGCCAGTTGAACAGATTAGGGCGTTTTACCCATAAATCTCCCTGGCCTTCCTGCACCGCGTTGCCGCTGCCGTCTGTGACTTTTTGGGTAAAGCTGGCGTGGAAGCTGCTCACTTTATCCAGGCGGCTTTTAAGGTCGCTGGCGGCATCAGCCCAGACGCTGCTGGCAACAAAACTGGTAAGTAATGCACAGGCGATTGCGATTTTTTTCATTCTTATTCCTTAAAATACGTCGTCCCGAAGCGGGTTCCGTTTCTATTCTGGACCTGCCCGCAGGCAGGTGACAGAAGAATATGCTTAATTTTGACTGATTTACCCTTCTTTGCAATCTCGAAGGATCATTCAAACGGCGGCGGAGCCAGCACCTCACGGTTACCATTATGCCCCTGCTCGCTGACAATCCCCTGCGCTTCCATCTGCTCGATGATGCGCGCCGCGCGGTTGTAGCCGATACGGAACTGACGCTGCACGCCGGAGATAGAGGCCTTGCGTTTTTCGGTGACGAAATTAACCGCCTGATCGAATAACGGATCCAGCTCCTCGCCGCCGTCAAACCCGCCACCGCCGCCTTCGCTTTCGGTGTCGTTGGTAATGCCATCCACGTATTGCGGACGACCGCGGGCCTTCCAGTCCTGAACAACCGCGTGCACTTCCTGATCGCGGACAAATGCGCCGTGTACGCGCACCGGAGACGTCGAGTTCGGGCCGGAGTACAGCATGTCACCCATACCCAGCAATGACTCTGCGCCGCCCTGATCGAGGATGGTACGCGAGTCAATTTTACTGGAGACGGTAAACGCAATACGGGTCGGGATGTTCGCTTTGATAAGCCCGGTAATAACGTCAACGGACGGACGCTGGGTCGCCAGAACGAGGTGAATACCGGCCGCACGCGCTTTCTGCGCCAGGCGAGCAATCAGCTCTTCGACTTTCTTACCCACGGTCATCATCAGATCGGCGAACTCGTCCACCAGCACCACGATGTAAGGCAGTTTTTCCAGTACAGGATGCTGCGCATCCATGCTGTCGCCCGGCTTCCAGTAAGGATCCGGGATCGGGCGGCCCATGCGTGCCGCCTCGGCGATTTTCTCGTTATAGCCCGCCAGATTACGCACGCCCAGCGCCGACATCAGTTTGTAGCGACGTTCCATCTCATTGACGCTCCAGCGCAGCGCGTTAGCAGCATCTTTCATGTCGGTCACAACTTCGGTCAGCAGATGCGGAATACCTTCGTAGACGGAGAGTTCCAGCATTTTCGGGTCGATCATAATGAAGCGCACGTCTTCCGGCTGTGCTTTGTAAAGCATGCTCAGGATCATGGCGTTCACACCGACGGATTTACCGGAACCAGTGGTACCCGCTACCAGCAGGTGCGGCATTTTCGCCAGATCGGCGACCACCGGGTCGCCCGCGATATCTTTGCCCAGCACCACGGTCAGCGGGGATGGGTTGTCACGGAACTTGGTGTTATCCAGCACTTCGCGCAGGTAAACGGTCTGGCGCTTTTTATTCGGCAGTTCAAGCCCGACGTACGGCTTGCCTGGGATCACTTCAACCACACGCACCGCAACCGTCGACAGCGAACGCGCCAGGTCACGGGACAGGTTTGAAATCCGTGCCGCCTTAACGCCCGGGGCCAGATTCAGCTCGAAGCGGGTGATCACCGGACCCGGTGAGTAGTTCACCACATCGGCCTTGATGCGGAAGTCCGCGAGGCGAGCTTCCACCAGACGGGCCATCTGCTCCAGCGCAAAAGTATCGACTGGCTCGACTTCTGCCGGTGGCGGCGTTAACAGATCCAGAGACGGCAGCGGCGTGCTCGGACGCTGCAGCGGACGGCTGTCGCCGTTACGCATCAGCAGCGGATGAATAAGGCTCTCCTGCGGCTGTGCCGGTGGCTGCTGGAACTGCGGCTGCTGCGGTTGCGGTTGTGCATACGGCTGTGGAGCCGGTTGCTGCGGCTGTGCATAAGCCTGTGGGGCCGGCTGTTGCGGCTGCGCATAAGCCTGTGGAGCCGGTTGCTGCGGCTGCGCATAAGCCTGCGGAGCCGGCTGCTGCGGCTGGGCATAAGTCTGCGGAGCCGGCTGCTGCGGCTGCGAATAAGCCTGTGGAGCCGGTTGCTGACGAACGGGTTCCGCTTCCGGCATGACGCTCGGCGTAAACAGCGGTTCGCTCGGGCCATCATCCACCAGATCTATCATCGGCGAGAATTCGAAATCCGACAGCGAGAACGGATTTGCGCCAGAAGGCTGCTCACCGGAGTAGCGCTGCTGCTGCGTGGCCGCAAACTGACGTGCTAATTCTGCCTCTGCGGCATCGTCATCGTCTTCGGCAGTCTGCACATCGTGCTGATACTCATCACCGTAACGCTGATTCTGCTGTGCGGCGAACTGGCGAGCCAGCTCATCCTGATGCAGCTCATCGCCATCATCTTCGTAGTCAGCCTCGCGCGCTTTCTCTTCCGCCATGCGCTGAGAAGGCAGCTTGATACCGTAGGAGGCCAGCTCGCGGCGAGTAGGTACGCGCACGCGGTTAGGGCGAGGCAGCTGTGGGCCAATGCCTTCTTTTACCTGGGGACGCGGTGCGCCTCCGGCCAGGCCAAATACCGGTGCCGCTGCGGCGGCGGCAGCCGTCGCCTGTTTAACGCTTTCAGCCACTGGCGCAACGGCTGGCGTTGGGTCGACCGGTGGTACGGAAACAGACGGTGCAGGTGATGACGTTGGCTGCGCCGGTTCCGGCACAGGTTGATACCAGGCCGCCAGCTGCTCGCGTTCGCGGGCGCGGCGCTCTTCAACCTCTTCAAAGTAATACATTGGCGGACGAGACGGTTTCGCCTCTTCTACTGGTTCCGGTTCTGGCGCAGGAGCGACATACGGCTGCACGGATTCAACCGGCTCAGGCGCAGCATACGGCTGGGCAGGTTCCACCGGCTCATACACAGGTTCATGATACGGCTGGGCCACCGGCTGCTCGTAGTGCGGATACTCTTGCGGTGCGTAAGCAGGCTCTGGCTGATAAGGCTGCTGCCACGGCTCCTGCTGCACGGGCACATAGCTTTCCGGCTCCGGCGCAATAGTCGGTTCAGGCGTGTGGACACCCGGCGCGGTTTGCCAGGCAACCTGCGGCTGCTGAATCACAGAATCCGGCGCGGGTACAGCCGCGGACGGCATGACTGCATCAGCCGGTGCAGCATAAGCCTGCGCAGCGGTTGTCGCCGCGGCAGCAGCGGCAACCGGCTCCGTGACAGAGTGACCGCTCATTAGCGGATCGTACTCGTCATAATCGTCTGGCGTTGCGCGATGCCCTGAGAAAAGAACGTCATCCGGGTCAACGGCGCTGCCCCCGGCGCGGTACTCAACCCGATCCTCTTCATCCATACGTTTGCCGGAGAAAAGCGCCGCATCCGTTTTACGGCCAAGCGGGTTGGCAAATTTTTCCGCTACGCGCTGACGACGCGCCAGCGCACCGCGCAGAATGCGCGCACGGCGGGATTCACGACGCTCAACGGGTGCATCGTCATCCTCATAGTCATCTTCATATTCGTCTTCATCGACCCACGTATCATCGCGGCGGGTGCGGTTGCTGGCAAAAGTGAGAACCGTCAGGATAAAGCTGCCAATCTTCTCGGCGATGCTCACCCACGACCAGCCGGTGAACAGCGTCAAACCGGCGGCCCAGATGCAAAGCAACGCCAGCGTGCCGCCGCTGCTGTGAAGCATCGGTTGCAAGGCGGAGCTTAACAGGCTGCCAATCACCCCGCCGGAAGCAAAGTACCAGATATCATCGGCGTTAATGGCCGCCAGGCCACAGGAGGTCAGGATCAGCGCCAGCGCCCCTATCAGGCGCAGTGAAACCGCAAAATAGTCGATGTAGTCGTCGTTCTGACGGTGACGCCAGGCAAACCAGCATCCGCCAATAATAATGACGGGAATGGTGTACGCCATCACACCGAAAATGAAAAAGAGCGTGTCAGCAAGCCAGGCACCGGGAACGCCGCCTAAATTATGGATAGGCTCATGCCAGGCGGTTTGCGACCAGCTGGGATCGGAAGGATTGAAACTCAGTAACGCTGCCATCAGCCAGACGGCAAAAAGGGCAATAACAATCAGTAACGCCTCAAGGAGACGACGTCCGCTGCTTAGCTTCGATAGTGTGACTTCTTTGTCTTCAGTGTATTCCTGGCTCAAGAAAGGCTCTCCAGGTATCAGGCATATCCTGCCTGTTTGCTAAAACGGACAACAGCGCCGGGTATCCCCGGCACTGTTGCTGTATGGATTAACAGGAGTGTAATCAAACTACGCTGATAATGCACCTGTTCCGTGTTAGCGGGTCTTAATAACCAGACGATTACTCTGTTTGACCTCTTCCATCACCACGTAGGTACGGGTGTCGTTCACGCCTGGCAGACGCAGCAGGGTTTCACCCAGCAACTTACGGTAGGCGGACATATCAGGCACACGGGTTTTCAACAGGTAGTCGAAATCACCGGAAACCAGGTGACACTCTTGAATCTCTTCAAGTTTTTGTACAGCGGAGTTAAATTGCTCAAACACATCCGGTGCGCCACGATTCAGAGTAATCTCAACAAATACCAGAAGTGAGGCATCCAGATAATGCGGGTTCAGCAGAGCCGTATAGCCCTGAATAAAACCCTGTCTTTCCAGTCGGCGCACACGCTCGAGGCACGGCGTCGGGGAAAGTCCCACACGTTTTGAAAGCTCGACGTTGGAAATACGCCCATCCTTTTGCAATTCATTAAGAATGTTACGATCGATACGGTCGAGATCTTTGCCAGGGCGCTTCTTGCTATCTACCATTATTATTGTCTCTCTGTATTCCTTCCCTACTCCTGCCTGGACCCTGTGCACATCACTGTTCAGAGCCTGTACCCGTTGTTTATCACATCGCCTGGTTATGTATTAGACGCGACGCAGATTCGGGTTCTGATGGTAAGAAAACCGTTGCCCGAAGGCTGTCACCGACATCACGTATGGCGTCTGTCCACGCCATGCGTAGATTTCACTGACCCGGTAAAAATGGCATTTACGTGCATGTCTATGCGACATGCAGTTAACGCGGTTTTTTTTCTTCCTTGAATGTTTTCGCAAAAGCGCAGGGGATTGTCAAAGCAAAACATCGATTTTTAGTACAACATGCCGGATATTCATTACGGCAGGGTATTAATCCTCATTTTATTGTCTTATAAACGAGCGGATTAACAGATGAAGCGTTATGTTATAGCGCCACTTCCATCGCTCGTGGCTATTGCACATATCGGTATCAAAACTGCTGTGCTCTTTTTTTACGGCAACAAATTCCCTACAATCCAGCCAAACGTCTGCCAACAACAATGGGGATCTCATGGGCACGGCTAAACACAGTAAGCTGCTAATCCTTGGCTCTGGACCTGCGGGATATACCGCAGCGGTCTACGCTGCACGCGCTAACCTGCAGCCGGTATTAATCACCGGCATGGAAAAAGGCGGTCAGTTGACCACCACGACCGAAGTCGAAAACTGGCCAGGCGACCCGAACGACCTGACCGGGCCGCTGCTGATGGAGCGTATGCACGAGCATGCGACCAAGTTCGAAACTGAAATTCTCTTCGACCATATCAACAAAGTCGATCTGCAGAACCGTCCGTTCCGCCTGACGGGCGACAGCGGCGAATACACCTGCGACGCGCTGATCATCGCGACCGGCGCATCTGCTCGCTACCTCGGCCTGCCGTCTGAAGAAGCGTTTAAAGGCCGCGGCGTGTCTGCCTGCGCAACCTGCGATGGTTTCTTCTATCGTAATCAGAAAGTGGCGGTCATTGGCGGTGGCAACACGGCGGTAGAAGAAGCGCTGTATCTGGCGAACATCGCCTCAGAGGTTCACCTGATCCACCGTCGTGAAACCTTCCGCGCGGAGAAGATCCTGATCAAACGTCTGATGGATAAAGTGGCGAGCGGCAACATCGTGCTGCACACCAACCGCACGCTGGAAGAGGTCACCGGCGATCAGATGGGCGTATCCGGCCTGCGTCTGCGCGATACCCAGAACGCGGATAACATCGAATCCCTGGACGTGGCGGGTCTGTTTGTGGCAATCGGTCACAGCCCGAACACCGGCATCTTCGAAGGTCAACTGGCGCTGGAAAACGGCTACATCAAGGTTCAGTCTGGTATTCACGGCAACGCGACCCAGACCAGCATCCCGGGCGTGTTCGCTGCAGGCGACGTGATGGACCATATTTACCGCCAGGCGATCACCTCTGCGGGCACCGGCTGCATGGCCGCGCTGGACGCCGAACGCTATCTGGACGGACTGGCTGAGCAGGCCAAATAATCTTTACAAGTCAGTAACAAACGTAAATAAAGGCGGCCACTGGTCGCCTTTATTTTGCCCCGCGTGTAACATGCTGGTGTCTAATTTCTTATAACGTCACCTGCAAAGTACGCAATGGAAAAAAACCGTCAACAAGAATTAACCCGCTGGCTAAAACAGCAAAGCGTTCTTTCCCGCCGCTGGCTTATGTTTTCCCGCGTTCTGGGGCTAATCAGCGGTCTGTTGATTGTTGCCCAGGCATGGCTGCTGGCCCGCATTCTCAACCATATGATCATGGAGAACATCCCGCGCGAAGCGCTGCTGATGCCGTTTGTCGTTCTGGTGCTGGTTTTTGTCCTGCGCGCGTGGGTGGTCTGGCTGCGCGAGCGCGTCGGCTTCCACGCCGGGCAGCAAATTCGCTATGCGATACGCCGTCAGGTGCTGGATCGCCTTCAGGAAGCTGGCCCTGCGTGGATCCAGGGTAAGCCTGCCGGAAGCTGGGCGACGCTGATCCTGGAACAGATTGACGATATGCACGACTACTATGCCCGCTACCTTCCCCAGATGGCGCTGGCTGTTTTCGTCCCCTTGCTTATCGTTATCACGATATTCCCGATTAACTGGGTCGCGGCACTGATTCTGCTGGGCACCGCCCCGCTGATCCCGTTATTCATGGCAATGGTCGGAATGGGCGCTGCGGATGCCAACCGCCGTAACTTCCTCGCACTGGGCCGTTTAAGCGGCCATTTCCTTGACCGCCTGCGCGGCATGGAAACGTTGCGCGTCTTTGGCCGGGGTGAAGCAGAAACCGAGAACATTCGTCTGGCCTCGCAGGATTTTCGCCAGCGCACCATGGAAGTGCTCCGTCTGGCGTTTCTTTCGTCCGGTGTGCTTGAGTTCTTTACCTCCCTGTCGATTGCTCTGGTGGCGGTTTACTTTGGCTTCTCCTATCTCGGTGCCCTGGATTTCGGCCATTACGGCACGGCGGTCACCCTTTCCGCCGGTTTCCTCGCCCTGATCCTGGCACCGGAATTTTTCCAGCCGCTTCGCGATCTCGGCACCTTTTATCATGCCAAAGCGCAGGCGGTAGGCGCAGCCGATAGCCTGAAAACCTTCATGGAGACGCCGCTGGCGCATCCGGAGCGCGGTGAAATCACGCTGAATGCCAAAGAGCCGGTGACCATCGAAGCGCGTCAGTTTTGCGTCCTGTCCCCCGAGGGCAACGTTCTGGCAGGCCCGCTGGACTTTACTCTCCAGGCCGGGCAACGTGTGGTTCTGGTCGGGATCAGTGGTTCCGGGAAAAGCTCCCTGCTGAACGCCCTCGCCGGGTTTATGGCCTATACCGGCTCGCTGCAAATCAACAAAACCGAGCTGCGCGATCTGGACCCCGACGCCTGGCGCAAACAGCTGAGCTGGGTCGGTCAAAATCCGCAACTGCCTGCCTCTACGCTTCGCGAAAATGTGCTTCTGGCTCGCCCGGATGCCCGTGAAGATGAGCTGCAGTCGGTGCTGGATCGCGCCTGGGTCAGCGAGTTTCTGCCGCTGCTCCCGCAGGGCGTAGACACGGTGGTCGGCGATCAGTCCGCCGGGCTATCCGTTGGTCAGGCGCAGCGCATTGCGGTTGCCCGTGCGTTACTGAATCCCTGCCAGCTAATGCTGCTGGATGAACCTGCCGCCAGCCTGGATGCACACAGTGAACAGCGCGTGATGGCGGCCCTGAATGCCGCGTCAGTGCAGCAAACCACCCTGATGGTTACGCACCATCTGGAAGGGATTGCCGAGTGGGATCAGATCTGGGTTATGGAAAACGGTCAGCTCGTGGAACAAGGCGATTACGCCTCTCTTGTTGCTTCGCAGGGGGCGTTTGCCACTCTGCTGGCGAACCGTCAGGAGGATATCTGATGCGCGCCCTGTTACCTTACCTCGCACTGTATAAACGCCACAAATGGATGCTGACGCTGGGGATAATCCTCGCCATCGTGACCCTGCTTGCCAGCATTGGTCTGCTCACGCTGTCCGGCTGGTTCTTGTCTGCCTCCGCCGTCGCGGGTTTCGCCGGCTTATACAGTTTTAACTACATGCTTCCGGCAGCGGGCGTCCGTGGCACCGCCATTACCCGTACTGCCGGGCGTTATTTTGAGCGTCTGGTCAGCCACGATGCGACGTTCCGTGTGCTTCAGCACCTGCGTATCTACACCTTCAGCAAACTGCTGCCCCTCTCCCCTGCCGGGCTGGCCCGTTTTCGTCAGGGCGAACTGCTTAACCGCGTGGTGGCGGATGTCGATACGCTGGACCATCTGTACCTGCGGGTGATTTCCCCGATCGTCGGCGCGTTTGTGGTGATTGTGGTGGTCACTCTGGGGCTGTGCGTTCTCGATGTTCCGATTGCCCTGACGCTCGGCGGGATCATGCTGCTGACGCTGATTGTCCTGCCGCCGCTGTTTTATCGTGCCGGTAAGTCCACCGGCGAAAACCTGACGCGCCTGCGTGGAGAGTACCGTCAGGAGCTGACCGCCTGGCTGCAGGGTCAGGCCGAACTCACCATCTTTGGTGCCAGCAAACGCTACCGCGCGCGCATGGAAAGCACCGAGCTGAACTGGCACGAAGCCCAGCGCCGCCAGTCAGAGCTGACCGCCTTTTCACAGGCTGTGATGATGTTAATCGGCGGCGTGGCGGTCATCGCTATGCTGTGGATGGCCTCGGGCGGCGTGGGCGGCAATACCCAGCCCGGCGCACTGATTGCCCTCTTTGTATTCTGTGCGCTGGCGGCTTTCGAAGCCCTGGCCCCGGTTACGGGGGCGTTTCAGCATCTCGGTCAGGTTATCGCCTCTGCCCTGCGCATTACGGAGATCGCTGAGCAGGATCCGCAGGTTACGTTCACCGCAGCGCAAACTGCCGTGCCCGACCAGGTTTCCCTGACGCTCAGCGATGTCACCTTCGCCTACGACAACCAGGCGCAGAACGCGCTGGAAGGCATTAACCTTTCGGTGAAGGCGGGCCAGCGTATTGCCATTCTTGGGCGCACTGGCTGCGGCAAATCGACCCTTTTACAGCTGTTAACGCGCGCCTGGGATCCGCAGCAGGGTCACATTCAGCTTAACGCCACGCCGCTGGCCGACTTTAGCGAGCAGAGCTTACGTCGGACCGTCAGCGTCGTGCCACAGCGCGTACATCTGTTTAGCGCTACGCTTCGCGATAACCTGCTTCTGGCGGCCCCTCAGGCATCCGACGACGCGCTGCGTGCGATGTTGGAGCAGGTCGGGCTGCATAAACTGCTCGAAGACGAGGGGTTAAACAGCTGGCTCGGAGAAGGCGGGCGTCAGCTCTCCGGCGGCGAGTTGCGCCGTCTGGCGATTGCACGCGCGCTGCTGCACGATGCGCCGCTGATGCTGCTCGATGAACCCACCGAGGGGCTGGATGCCACCACCGAGAGCCAAATTCTTGATTTACTGGCAAACGTCATGGAAGGCAAAACCGTGCTGATGGTCACCCACCGTCTGCGCGGCCTGGCGAGCTTTGATCGGATAATTGTGATGGACAACGGACACATTATTGAGCAAGGTAGTCACGCAGAATTGTTGGCGAAACAGGGTCGCTACTACCAGTTTAAACAACGTCTGTAGACTAATATTGTACCGATACTACTCGCGTACTGGAGTTCTGCTGTCATGCGCCTGGTCCAGCTTTCTCGTCATAATATTGCGTTCCCCTCCCCGGAGGGCGCGCTACGTGAGCCTAACGGGCTGCTGGCCCTGGGTGGCGATCTCAGCCCGGCGCGGCTGTTGATGGCGTACCAGCGCGGCATTTTCCCGTGGTTTTCCCCCGGCGATCCCATTTTATGGTGGTCGCCCGATCCCCGTGCCGTGCTGTGGCCCGCGCAGTTTCACCTGAGCCGCAGCATGAGACGTTTTCACGCCAGGTCAACCTGGCGCGTCACCCTGAACCACGCCTTTGGCCAGGTGATTGAAGGTTGCGCTGAAGATCGTCATGAAGGCACGTGGATCACGCGCGACATTATTACCGCTTACCATCAGCTGCATGAGCTTGGCTATGCGCATTCAATCGAGGTCTGGAATGAGGGCGGCGAACTGATTGGCGGCATGTACGGCGTTGCTCAAGGCACGCTGTTCTGCGGTGAATCGATGTTCTCCCGCGCCGTAAACGCATCCAAAACGGCGCTGCTGGTTTTTTGCGAGGAATTTGCCGGGCGCGGCGGAAAGCTAATGGATTGTCAGGTACTTAACGACCATACCGCCTCGCTGGGCGCGGTTGAAATCCCCCGTCGCCATTACATTGAGCACCTGGATACCTGCCGCCAGGAGACGCTCCCACGCGATTTTTGGCTACCCAGAACACTCTTTATGCCCGGAGCCTAAATGTTTTCCGCACATTTTTTATGAGGGTGTTATAATTACGCCGCAGAATAGGTTCTGCCTGTTGCCCCGCCGCCGTTTGGGACCCCCGCTTCAGATAACGTCCTGACGTTTATCCTGTTGTCTCCCCTTTACGAATGCGCTTCCTGTTCGGTTGTACCGTGACGCCTGGGCAATACGCTGAGACTGTTTTGCTGCGTTTTAAACGCGCAATTCTTTACTTAATTGATGAATTTCGGCATTATCTTGCCGGTTCAAAACTTGGTAGTGATACCCCAGAGGATTAGATGGCCAAAGAAGACAATATTGAAATGCAGGGTACCGTACTTGATACGTTGCCTAATACCATGTTTCGCGTAGAGCTGGAAAACGGTCACGTGGTAACTGCGCACATCTCCGGTAAAATGCGCAAAAACTACATCCGCATTTTAACGGGCGACAAAGTGACTGTTGAACTGACCCCGTACGACCTGAGCAAAGGCCGCATTGTCTTCCGTAGTCGCTAATCGTTTTCGCCTGTAATGGCAGATGAATATTGAAATTGAAAAGGTCGGGATAACCCCGGCCTTTTTTATTAATGGCTTTAGTGTGGCCTAAATGGAAGATGTATTGTCGCCAGTGTCTTCATCCCAGCCTTCTCCCGGTGGGAGAGGAAGAAAAGCAGGCACAAAAAAAGCCGGGTTTTTAACCCGGCTTGTAAACTAAAACAAATCAGTGAGCCGCTTCCGGCTTGTGCTTCGCCGCACTCTGGAAGTCGTAGGTGAGCTCATTCTTGGCCTGATCCAGCGCTACGGTGACCTGGCCGCCGTCCACCAGCGAGCCAAATAGCAGCTCGTTCGCCAGCGGTTTCTTCAGGTTATCCTGAATCACTCGCGCCATCGGACGCGCGCCCATCGCACGGTCGTAGCCTTTCTCGGCCAGCCAGTTGCGGGCCTCCTGGCTGACTTCCAGCGACACGCCTTTCTGATCCAGCTGAACCTGCAGCTCGACGATGAACTTATCCACCACCTGATGGATCACTTCGGTAGAGAGGTGATCGAACCAGATAATGTTGTCCAGACGGTTACGGAACTCCGGCGTGAAGATCTTCTTGATCTCTTCCATCGCATCGGTGCTGTTATCCTGGTGGATCAGGCCGATGGATTTACGCTCGGTTTCACGCACGCCGGCGTTGGTGGTCATCACCAGCACCACGTTGCGGAAGTCCGCCTTGCGCCCGTTATTATCGGTCAGCGTCCCGTTGTCCATCACCTGCAGCAGGATGTTGAACACGTCCGGGTGCGCTTTCTCGATTTCATCGAGCAGCAGTACCGCATGCGGATGCTTGATCACCGCGTCGGTGAGCAGGCCGCCCTGATCAAAGCCCACGTAGCCCGGAGGCGCACCAATCAGACGGCTGACGGTGTGACGCTCCATATACTCGGACATATCAAAGCGCAGCAGCTCAATGCCCAGCGCTTTGGAGAGCTGCACCGTCACCTCGGTTTTCCCGACGCCGGTTGGGCCAGCGAACAGGAAGGAACCAACAGGCTTATGGTCATGCCCCAGCCCGGCGCGGGCCATCTTGATCGCTTCGGTTAAGGCCTCAATGGCTTTATCCTGACCAAAGACCAGCATTTTCAGGCGATTGCCGAGGGTGCGAAGCGTGTCGCGGTCGCTCTGAGAAACGCTTTTCTCAGGGATACGCGCGATACGTGCCACCACGGACTCAATATCGGCCACGTTAACGGTTTTCTTACGCTTACTGACCGGCATCAGACGCGCACGCGCCCCTGCCTCATCAATCACGTCAATGGCTTTATCCGGCAGGTGACGATCGTTGATGTATTTCACCGCCAGCTCCACCGCCGCACGCACCGCTTTCGCGGTATAACGCACGTCGTGGTGCGCTTCGTACTTGGTTTTCAGGCCGTTGATGATCTGCACCGTTTCGTCAACCGACGGTTCGGTGACGTCGATTTTCTGGAAGCGACGCGCCAGCGCACGGTCTTTCTCGAAAATGTTGCTGAACTCCTGGTACGTAGTGGAGCCCATCACGCGGATCTTGCCGCTGGAAAGCAGCGGTTTGATCAGGTTAGCGGCATCCACCTGGCCACCGGAGGCGGCACCTGCTCCGATGTTGGTATGGATTTCATCGATAAACAGGATACTGTTGGTGTCCTGTTCCAGCTGTTTCAGCAGCGCCTTGAAACGTTTTTCAAAATCGCCGCGGTATTTGGTGCCCGCCAGCAGCGAGCCGATGTCCAGCGAGTAGATGGTGCAATCGGCAATCACTTCCGGCACGTCACCCTGCACGATCCGCCAGGCCAGGCCTTCGGCAATCGCCGTTTTACCGACGCCGGATTCCCCCACCAGCAGCGGGTTGTTTTTACGGCGGCGACACAGCACCTGGATTGCGCGCTCCAGCTCTTTGTCGCGGCCAATCAGCGGGTCGATACCGCCCACGCGAGCAAGCTGGTTAAGGTTGGTGGTGAAGTTTTCCATACGATCCTCCCCGCCTGCTTGCTCGTCGGTGTTGTTAATCTGGTTGCCGGGATCGGATGCCTGATTCGGCTCGTCTTTTCGCGTACCGTGAGAGATAAAGTTCACCACGTCGAGTCGGCTGACTTCATGTTTGCGCAGCAGATAAGCCGCCTGAGACTCCTGCTCGCTGAAGATGGCGACCAATACGTTCGCGCCAGTCACTTCGCTACGCCCGGAAGACTGGACGTGGAATACCGCACGCTGCAACACGCGCTGGAAGCTGAGCGTCGGCTGCGTGTCGCGCTCTTCTTCACTGGCTGGCAGCACCGGTGTGGTTTGTTCGATGAAGGCCTCGAGTTCCTGACGTAGCGCCACCAGATCCACGGAGCAGGCTTCCAGCGCTTCGCGGGCAGATGGGTTGCTAAGCAGTGCGAGCAGTAAATGCTCGACGGTCATAAACTCATGTCGGTGCTCACGCGCTCTGGCGAAAGCCATGTTTAAACTGAGTTCCAGTTCTTGATTGAGCATAGGCACCTCCCCCAATTTTATGCCTTATCAGGCTTTTTCCAGCGTACACAGCAACGGATGCTCGTTCTCCCTCGCATAATCGTTCACCATCGCCACTTTGGTTTCCGCCACTTCTGCCGTAAAGATGCCGCAGATGGCTTTGCCTCGATAATGAACGGTAAGCATCAGTTGCGTTGCACGTTCTACATCATAAGAAAAGAACTTTTGTAGCACGTCAATAACAAATTCCATCGGCGTGTAATCATCGTTCATTAACATAACTTTATACATAGATGGCGGTTTTAGCGCGTCGCGCACTTTATCTTCCGCCAGCTGGTCAAAATCCAGCCAATCGTTGGTCTTACCCATTTTGCATAACCACGTTGAATCTACCTCAGAAGTTAGATAACAATCATCTATTACTGTCATCCGCGATGTCTGTCACAAACCGCTGCAATAGCGTTAACTGCCTCAAATTTTGGTTGATTATTGTCCCAACTCCAGCGCCAAACGCTTGACGGCTTCTTTCGTTTATCTAAATTGTACAAGCGTGAGTTGGCGAGGTTTTGAACAGCCCCCACTCCACCACCGGTTCATTCCATCTTAATTTATAAGATTTACGAAGGATGTCGAAGCATGGAAATGGGTACTGTTAAGTGGTTCAACAACGCCAAAGGGTTTGGCTTCATCTGCCCTGAAGGCGGCGGCGAAGATATCTTCGCTCACTATTCCACCATTCAGATGGATGGTTACAGGACGCTCAAAGCCGGGCAATCCGTTCGGTTCGATGTACACCAGGGGCCAAAAGGCAATCACGCCAGTCTTATCGTGCCCGTAGAAGCTGAAGCGGTTGCATAGCGCTTAGTTTCATTGTGTACACCCTGCAGGCAAAATGCCAGCCCGATCGGCTGGCATTTTTATTTTCGGGCTATTCCCGCGCCAGGGCATCCACCGGATCGAGCCGCGCCGCATTGCGTGCCGGTAGCCAGCCGAACAGGATGCCGGTAAAGGTTGAGCACAAAAACGCGGTGAGAATTGCCAGCGGCGAAAAACCAATCTCCCAGCCGGGTAAAAAGAGCTGGAGCGCGAAAGCAATCATCATCGACAGCGCAATACCCATCGCGCCGCCCACCAGACACACCAGCACCGCTTCAATCAAAAACTGCTGCAACACGTCGCTGGCACGGGCGCCCACCGCCATACGGATGCCAATTTCGCGCGTACGCTCCGTGACCGACACCAGCATGATATTCATCACCCCAATACCGCCGACGACTAAAGAGATCACCGCCACCAGCGTCAGGAACATCTGCAGAGTACGTGTGGTCTTTTCTGCCGTTTTCAAGATCCCGTCCATGTTCCAGGTGAAGAAATCTTTCTTCCCGTGGCGTAAAGTTAACAGCCGCTCAATCTGCTGCTCAGCAAGCGCGCTGTCGTAGCCCTCGTTCACGCGAACGGTAATGGAGTTAAGCCACGACTGTCCCATAATGCGCCCGGAAATGGTGCTGTAGGGCAGCCAGACGCGCAGGATCTTGCTGCTGCCAAACATAGACTGCTTTTCTTCTGCCACGCCGATGACCGTGGCCGGCATATTTCCGACGAGGATCACTTCGCCCACCACGCTGGTCTTATCCGGGAACAGCTGCTTGCGCGAGTTGGCGTCCAGCACCACCACCTGCGCCCTGCCCGCCAGCTGTTCGGCATTAAAGGTTGCGCCCTCGCTGAAGGTCATGCCGTAGACGTTGAAATAGTCCCCGCTCACGCCGTTGGCGCTGGCCGCGACGTCAATGTTGCCGTAGCGCAAACGCAGGTTCTGCGATACTGCAGGCGTCGCCGAGTTAACCCACGGCTGCTTCTGGAGCGCCGCCAGGTCGTCATATTTCAGCGCCTGCTGATTCTGCGGCTCGTCGTCACCAAAATCCTTGCCGGGATAGACATCAATGGTGTTGGTGCCAATCGCGCGGATATCCGCCAGCACCAGCTGTTTGGCGGCATCTCCCACCACCACAATCGACACCACCGAGGCGATGCCGATGATGATGCCGAGCATGGTCAGCAATGTGCGCATCTTATTGGCCGCCATCGCCAGCCAGGCCATGGTCAGCGCCTCGCGAAATCCGCTGGAGAATTGTCCCCAGCCCGTTGAAACAGGCAGCGCTTCTTTCGGCGCGGCCGCTTTGGACGCACGCGGCGGCGGATTGCTGACCAGCTCGCCGTCGTGGATCTCAATAATCCGCTCCGCCTGCGCCGCCACCTGCGGATCGTGGGTAACGATAATCACCGTATGCCCCTGATCGCGCAGCTGGTGGAGGATCGCCATCACCTCTTCGCCGGAATGGCTGTCGAGCGCCCCGGTGGGTTCATCCGCGAGGATCACCTGCCCGCCGTTCATCAGGGCGCGCGCGATACTCACGCGCTGCTGCTGGCCCCCGGATAGCTGCGACGGCTGATAGTCCACCCGCTCCGCCAGCCCCAGCCGCGTGAGCAGCGCCTTCGCACGCTCCAGGCGTTTTTTACGTTCCACACCCGCATAGACGGCAGGCACTTCCACGTTTTGCGCCGCACTCAGGTGCGACAGCAGATGATAGCGCTGGAAGATAAACCCGAAGTGTTCCCGACGCAGCTTCGCCAGCGCGTCGCTGTCCAGCGTAGAGACGTCCGTCCCGGCCACCCGATAGGTGCCGCTGGTCGGCTTATCCAGACACCCGAGGATGTTCATCAGCGTGGATTTGCCGGAGCCGGAGGCCCCCACAATCGCCACCATCTCGCCCGCTTCAACGCGCAGGGAGATACCCTTGAGCACCTCCACCGGCCCGTCTCCGGAAGGATAGCTGCGACGAATATCATTCAGCTCAAGCAGCGCCGTCATTTAGCGGCTCCGGGTAAACTTTCGCTGATAACCACCTCTTCGCCCTCTTCCAGCCCTTTCTCGATCACCACGTCGGTATCGTTACGCGCGCCGATTGTGACCTCACGCTCGCGGGTCTCGCCGTTGCGCAGCACTTTAACCTTATAGCGGCGGTCGCCTGCCGCTTCACCCAACGCAGAGAGCGGAACGGTCAGCACGTTTTTCACGGCGGTCAGCTGGATATGCACCTGAGCGGTCATGTCCAGACGCAGAACGCCCTGCGGGTTCGGCACCTCGAAACGGGCGTAGTAGAAGATAGCGTCGTTAACCTTTTCAGGCGTCGGCAGGATATCTTTCAACACCCCTTCATAGCGGGTCTGCGGGTCGCCCAGCACCGTGAACCAGGCTTTTTGACCCGGCTTGAGATGGATCACATCCGCCTCGGACACCTGTGCTTTGACCAGCATGGTGCTCATATCCGCCAGCGTCAGAATGTTCGGTGCCTGTTGCGCCGCAATCACCGTTTGCCCCTGGAGCGTGGTGATCTGGGTGACTTCCCCGGCCATTGGCGCGACGATTTTGGTGTAATCGAGGTTGGTTTTCGCCGTATCCAGCGAGGCCTGGTTGCGTTTGATCTGCGCATCAATGGTGCCGATCTGCGCCTGCTTTACCGCCAGCTCGGTGGCCGCCGTGTCCAGATCCTGCTTTGAGATCGCCTGTGTTTTTGCCAGCGCCTGCTGGCGCGTCAGCGTGACCTGCGCAAGATTGCGCTCGGCCAGCGCCTGGCTACGCTGGGCGCGCAGCTCCATCAGCGTGGCTTCCACTTCACGGATCTGGTTTTCTGCCTGCTCCGGGTCAATTACCCCCAGAAGCTGGCCTTTTTTGACCTTATCGCCAATCTCGACCGACAGCGTTTTCAGCTGGCCGCTAACCTGCGCGCCGACGTCAACTTTGCGCAGGGCATCAAGCTTGCCCGTCGCCAGCACGTTTTGTTGCAGCTCGCCTGGACGAACGATCAACGTTTGATACTGAGGTACAGGCGCGTTAAGCACCTGCCATAGCCAGAATCCACCCGCTAACACCACTACCGCCAACAGCAGAAACAGTTTTCCGCGTTTTCCCTTGAGGTTCATAAATATTCCAAATAAATGTTCTGGCAATCATAACTGCTGATTCTATCTAAACCACTCGTCAACGAAACCCCCTCTTTCCTGACAACGTCGGAATTTGTTGACGAGATGTTGATAAATCCCCTGCTGAAATAGCGCTATTCCCTAAGAAGCAGGATCTATCATGTCTTCCATCGTCGATACACCTTATTCACACCTGCCACAACCCAAATCCGGCTGGCAGCTTTTTAAATGCCTGGCGCTCGGGAACATCACCCCGGGCATGGCGTGGCAAAACCCGGCCTATCGGCGTAAATTCCTGTTACGTTCGCTTGCCACGCCTTTCAGCACCGCCCGGCTGCTGGCAGACCTGGCAAAGCAACCGCGTCTGATGCAAATGCTTCGGGTACAGCCCGGCCTGCCGTGCCGCCTGCATCGCCCGTGGCTGACCGTCAATATGGACCGCGCGCACGCGCTGGCGTCAATTAACTGGCACTATCAGGCCATGAGTCGTCATCTTCCTGCTGCGCTGCTCAACGGTTATCTGTCAAATCAGGGTGCGACGCTGCTGACCTTAACCGGTAAAGATGAACAGCAGTTTACCGTTCGCCTGTGCGCAGACGCGTTCCTGGATAAAGAAGGCGAAGCGACTCTCGCCTTTTGCGACCATCAACATACCGTGCTGGCCGAGATGACCTTCACGTTATGCGAGTTTAACGGAAAATCCACCCTCTTTATTGGCGGGCTTCAGGGCGCCAAAGCGCACGTCCCGCACGATCTGATTCAGGGTGCGACCAAAGCCTGCCACGGGTTATTCCCGAAACGCCTGCTGGTGGAAGCGGCCATGACGCTTGGCGCGGCCTTCCCGGTAGAGCAGATTATCGCGGTGAGTAACGCTACCCATATCTATCGCAGCTGGCGCTACCGCAAGAAAAAAGAGGGAAAACTGCTGGCCGATTACGACAGCTTCTGGCGCTCAATTGGCGGCCAACCGCAGGACGACGGCAATTTTGCCCTGCCGCTGACCATGCCACGCAAACCAATGGAAGAGATAGCGAGCAAAAAACGCTCAGAATACCGTCGCCGCTATGAACTGCTCGACAGCCTGATCGCCCAGGTGACCCAGGCCAGCCGCAGTTAATCCGCTCTCCCGCGTGCCAGCCACAGCACGCGGGAGAACATTTTGCGCAGCAGCGTCGGCACCGACTCCACGCCGCGTCTTCCCGCTTCCGTTGCCACCTCAATCGCCAGATCCGGTTTTGACGAACGGTGAATGGCTTTGGCGATGACCCGACGCATGTTCATCGGAACATCCACCGGCACCATGGCCACGCGGTGAAACACATCATCGAAACCCTGACGATACATAAAGTGTTCCATGTCCATCGCGGGCAGCGTGGTCAAATGATCGCGCTCTTCTTCCCGGTCATTGTTCAGCAAGCTGCGCACGGTGGAGGCGTACTTTTTCCCCGCCTCGTCACCGTCTACCAGCACATGCCACTGAATGCCCATCCGGCGGGCAAATTTAATGAGCGGTTTTAACCCGGACTGGGCAAACTCAATCACTTTGATCCCTTCGGCGTCAAAGTGATGGCCGCACTGGCGCGCCAGCTCGTTGATCACCCAGGTCTCCGTTTCCCCTTCTACCAGCAGCCAGCAGCGCGCAAAAAGCGAGGAGGCGCGATTAAAGCGAATATGAAAGGCAATGCGCCGCCCGTCCTCGGCATTTAAGCCGCCCGGCCCCAGCCGGTAAGCGGAGACGCGGGATGATTCGCGCACCAGGCGACAGACGTATTCGACCGGCGTAAGGGAGAGCAGTTCCCCGGAGTTGGTGGTCGTTATGCGCTGGAGAGGCAGCAAATTGAGCAGATGCCACGCCACGGAGAGCATGATCGGATGCAGACGGGTTTCGGGGTCTTCCACCAGCAGCAGCGGCCGCGCATCGCGGTCCAGACGGACGGTGCCTTTCGCCTGCAGCAGCGTTGAGAACAGCCCCAGCAGAATAACCCGATGGGTGCGCCCGCCGGGCCTGTCGATCATCCGGTTGATGATATCCAGGTAGCGCCAGCTGCGTTGTTCATCGTGGGAGCGGCGGCGCATCAGCCGGTGGCGAGAAGGCGACATCCCCTGCTCGGAGAAATAGTGCTCCAGCAGCTGTACCATGGCCGAAAGTCCCTGGCGGATCTGCCCGTCGGTAAGATTCTGTGGCCGGGAGACCAGCTCGCGCGCCAGAAAATCCAGCTCGCGGGCGGTGACTTCAACGTCCGGCATATCCGGAACCGTGCCGTTGCGGATACGGCGCATAAAACGCGCGTCGCGCAACCGGAGCACGGGCATCAGTCGGTTCAGATGGCGAGCAAGCTCGTCAATATTCTCCAGCGGAATAGAGTTGCCTTTCTCATCCAGGAACTCGCGCAGGGTTAACACGCTATCCGTCCCGGCCAGCTCTCCTTCCAGACGGTAGAAAATGCGGTGATAGTCATCAGCGCACGGTACCCAGCAGGGCGACATGGGGCGGAACCGGCGCACGCGATGCCGCCCCGGCTCGGACTCACGGAAGGTCAGAATAATATGCAGGTGTTTCTCGCGGCCAGTCACATCGCCCGGCGGGAACCAGAAGTCATCATGAACAAAATGGTAGAGCTTTTCTTCAGGCGAAAGCAGCAGCGTCAGCGCGTCCAGCAGGCTGGATTTACCCCAGGCGTTCTCACCGATCAGGACGTTGTTCTGTTCAAGCTGCAGCGACAAACGGTTAATACCGCGAAACCCGACAATTTCCACACGTTCGAGAAGCATAAATCCCCCGCGAGATGGCCACTTTTTCCTTCAAGTTATCAGCAGTATAGCGGGATGCACCCTTTCGGAACACCGCAATATATGAATAGTCTTGTCAAGAAATACCCATTACCTGTGTAAGGTCAATCCGAAGCAAGGATTCACAACACCTTGCCTTAAATCAAATTAAACGAATTTATTTGAGTGGCGAAGGTATGGAATGGGTTTTTAAAATAGCGGCTCTTTAAATCGTCATCCTTTTTTGACGATATCCCCCGCGCGCGGCAATACGTGTGCGGTAGTTTATTATTTGAGGTGGTTATGTTTAGAAAATTGGCGGCAGAATGTTTTGGTACATTCTGGCTGGTGTTTGGTGGTTGCGGTAGCGCCGTTCTTGCAGCCGCATTTCCGGAATTAGGCATTGGTTTTGTCGGTGTGGCGCTGGCTTTTGGTTTGACCGTATTAACCATGGCCTATGCCGTCGGCCCTATTTCCGGCGGTCATTTTAACCCGGCGGTAACCTTAGGTTTATGGGCAGGCGGTCGTTTCCCGGCGAAAGATATCCTTGGTTATATTATTGCTCAGGTTGTGGGCGGTATTATTGCCGCCGCAGTGCTGTACGTTGTTGCCAGCGGTAAAGCGGGCTTTGACGCCGCAGCCAGCGGTTTCGCCTCTAACGGCTACGGTGCGCACTCGCCAGGCGGCTTCTCTATGCTGTCTGCAATTGTGATTGAGATTGTCCTTACCGCAGGCTTCCTGCTGGTGATCCACGGCGCAACGGATAAACATGCGCCCGCAGGTTTTGCCCCCATTGCCATTGGCCTGGCGCTGACGCTTATCCACCTGATCTCCATTCCCGTCACCAACACATCCGTTAACCCGGCGCGCAGCACCGCGGTCGCCATTTTCCAGGGCGGCTGGGCGCTTGAGCAGCTGTGGCTGTTCTGGGTGATGCCGATCGTCGGCGGTATTCTGGGCGGCCTGCTCTACCGCACCCTGCTGGAAAAACGCGATTAACGTTTTTCTCTTTCCCTCTCCCTGTGGCAGAGAATGCGTGTTTTCTCCCTCTCCCCGTGGGAGAGGGCTGGGGTGAGGGCATCAGACTGCAACGCGCGGTATTGTGCCGGGTGGCGGCTTCGCCTGACCCGGCCTACGGGTCTCTCCCGGCTTTTTTTTGTGGCTTTACTGGGCAGCCGTTATTGGGTAGTGTCTTTGGCGCTTAACAAATACCCCATAAGGACCGGCTGTTCATGTTTTCAGGACTCCTCATCATTCTGCTGCCCCTGATTGTGGGCTACCTCATTCCGCTGCGTCGTGAATCAGCCTTAAGGCTCATCAACCGTTTTCTCAGCTGGATTGTCTACGTTATTCTTTTCTTTATGGGGATCAGCCTGGCGTTCCTGGATAACCTGGCGACCAATTTACTTTCCATCCTGCATTATTCTGCCGTGACGGCGGTGGTTATTTTAGCCTGTAATATTGCCGCCCTCTTCTGGCTGGAACGATCTATTCCATGGAAAAATACCCACCATCAGGAAAAATTGCCGTCCCGTATTGCCATGGCGCTCGAATCGTTAAAATTATGCGGTGTCGTGGTATTGGGTTTTCTGCTGGGACTGTCCGGATGGTCTTTTTTACAGCATGCCACCGAGGCCAGCGAATATACCCTGATTTTCCTGCTGTTCCTGATTGGCATTCAGCTGCGCAATAACGGCATGACCTTAAAACAGATTGTCCTTAATCGTCGCGGCATGATGGTGGCGGTGATCGTGGTGGTCAGTTCCCTGGTGGCGGGCGTCATTAACGCCTTTATTCTTGGCCTGCCGCTGAAAACCGGGCTGGCGATGGCCTCGGGGTTTGGCTGGTATTCGCTGTCCGGCATTCTGCTGACCGAATCGTTCGGCCCGGTCATTGGCAGCGCGGCGTTCTTTAACGATCTGGCGCGCGAGCTGATTGCCATCATGCTGATCCCCGGTCTGGTGCGCCGTAGCCGCTCCACCGCGCTCGGCCTGTGCGGTGCCACGTCGATGGACTTCACCCTGCCGGTCCTGCAGCGTTCAGGTGGCCTTGAGATGGTCCCTGCCGCCATCGTACACGGGTTTATTCTAAGCCTGCTGGTCCCTGTTTTGATGGCCTTTTTCTCCGCCTGATCGTCACGAGGCGGCCGATTCAGGCCGCCAAAATTGCGCTAAATCAATATCCCTCTATTTTGTAGAAGAAACCCCTTTTCTCCGCTGTGGCACAGGCATAACCTTAAACATGTATATCAAATATAACTTTAACAGGTGTGATTATGTTTTGTGTGCAATGTGAACAAACCATCCGTACTCCGGCAGGCAATGGCTGCTCCTGGGCGCAGGGGATGTGCGGTAAAACCGCCGAAACGTCAGACCTGCAGGATCTGCTGATCGCTTCCCTGCAAGGGCTTTCCGCATGGGCATTCAAAGCCCGCGAATACGGTATTATCGACCACTACGTCGACAGCTTCGCGCCACGCGCATTTTTCTCCACGCTGACCAACGTTAACTTTGATTCTCCTCGCATCGTCGGCTATGCCCGCGAAGCCATTGCCCTGCGTGAAGCGCTGAAGGCCCAGTGCCTGAACGCCGACGCCAGCGCGCGCGTGGATAACCCAATGGCCGAGCTGCAGCTGGTGAGCGACGACCTGGGCGACCTGCAGCGTCAGGCGGCGGAATTTACCCCGAACAAAGACAAAGCGGCGATTGGCGAGAACATTCTCGGCCTGCGTCTGCTGTGCCTGTACGGTCTGAAAGGTGCCGCGGCCTATATGGAACATGCGCACGTTCTCGGCCAGTACGACAACGACATCTATGCCCAGTACCACAAAATCATGGCATGGCTCGGCACCTGGCCTTCCGACATGAACGCTCTGCTGGAGTGCTCAATGGAAATCGGCCAGATGAACTTCAAGGTGATGAGCATACTGGATGCCGGTGAAACCAGCACCTACGGCCACCCAACGCCAACCCAGGTCAACGTTAAAGCGACCGAAGGCAAATGTATCCTGATCTCCGGGCATGACCTGAAAGATCTCTACAACCTGCTGAAGCAAACCGAAGGCACCGGCGTTAACGTCTATACCCACGGCGAAATGTTGCCTGCACACGGCTACCCGGAGCTGCGTAAATTCAAACACCTGGTCGGGAACTACGGCAGCGGCTGGCAGAACCAGCAGGTTGAATTTGCCCGCTTCCCTGGCCCAATCGTGATGACCTCTAACTGCATCATCGACCCTACCGTGGGCGCGTATGATGACCGCATCTGGACCCGCAGCATCGTCGGCTGGCCGGGCGTGAGCCACCTCGAAGGCGACGATTTCGGCCCGGTTATCGCCCAGGCGCAGCAGATGGCTGGCTTCCCTTACAGCGAAATTGAACACCTGATCACCGTGGGCTTTGGCCGCGAAACCCTGCTGGGTGCGGCGGATTCTCTCATCGACCTGGTGAGCCGTGAAAAACTGCGCCACATCTTCCTGATTGGCGGCTGTGACGGCGCGCGCGGCGAACGTAACTACTTCACCGATTTCGCCACCAGCGTACCGGATGATTGCCTGATCCTGACGCTGGCGTGCGGGAAATACCGTTTCAACAAGCTGGACTTCGGCAACATCGAAGGCCTGCCGCGTCTGGTCGATGCCGGTCAGTGTAACGACGCCTACTCAGCCATCATTCTGGCCGTTACCCTCGCAGAGAAACTGGGCTGCGGCGTAAACGACCTGCCGCTGTCACTGGTGCTCTCCTGGTTCGAGCAAAAAGCGATTGTCATCCTGCTGACCCTGCTCTCACTGGGCGTGACCAACATCGTGACCGGCCCGACCGCGCCTGGCTTCCTGACGCCGGACCTGCTGGCCGTGCTGAACGAGAAATTTGGTCTGCGTTCCGTGACCACCGTTGAAGAAGATATGAAAGAGCTACTGAGCGCGTAAGGAGAGATTCATGACCATGCCAACCTCACAATGTCCGTGGCGGATGCAGGTTCATCACATCCATCAGGAGACGCCGGATGTGTGGACGCTGTCACTGCTGTGCCATGACTACTATCCGTACCGTGCAGGTCAGTATGCGCTGGTCAGTGTCCGCAACTCTGCGGACACCCTGCGCGCCTACACCCTCTCCTCCACGCCGGGCGTGAGCGAGTACATTACGCTTACCATCCGTCGCATTGATGAGGGTGCAGGTTCCGAATGGCTGACCCGCGACGTGAAGCGTGGGGATTACATCTGGCTTTCAGACGCGCAGGGCGAGTTTACCTGTGACGATAAAGCCGATGATAAATTCCTGCTGCTGGCCGCCGGCTGCGGCGTGACGCCCGTAATGTCAATGCGCCGCTGGCTGGCGAAAAATCGCCCGCAGGCCGACGTGCAGGTGATCTTCAGCGTCCGCTCGCCAGACGATGTGATTTTTGCCGAGGAGTGGCGTAACTACCCGGTCACGCTGGTAGCGGAAAATAACGCTACCCACGGTTTTGTCTCTGGTCGTTTAAGCCGGGAATTGCTGCAAAGCGTGCCGGATATTGCCTCCCGCACCGTGATGACCTGCGGCCCTGCGCCGTACATGGATATCGTGGAAAAAGAGGTTAAAGCGCTGGGTGTGACCCGCTTCTTTAAAGAGCAGTTCTTCACGCCTGTCGCCGAAGCGGCAACCAGCGGGATCAAGATCACTAAGCTGCAACCTGCGCAAACCTTCTTTGGCCGCGTGGGCACCACGCTGCTGGAAGCGCTGGAAAGCAACAAGGTGCCGGTAGTCGCGGCCTGTCGCGCTGGCGTGTGCGGCTGCTGTAAGACGAAGGTGGTTTCCGGCGAGTACACCGTGAGCAGCACCATGACGCTGACGGACGCAGAAATCGCCGACGGTTACGTGCTGGCCTGCTCCTGTCATCCGCAGGGCGATCTTGTCCTCGCATAAAACGTAAAGGTTCGCTCACAGGCCCGGTAAGCGTTAGCGCACCGGGCTTTTTTGTCGGGTGGCACTTCGTTTACCCGACCTACGGGGAGTGCGGGGGGATTTCTAAGCTGCCTGTACGGCAGTGAACCGACCCAGGGGCTCGCGCGTTAACCTGAACGGTTTTCTAAGCTGCCTGTACGGCAGTGAACATCAGACCAGTACGAGTGAATGGGGACCAGAATTTCTAAGCTGCCTGTACGGCAGTGAACTCAAATACCCGATGGATATATAAATTTCCTCTTTTCTAAGCTGCCTGTACGGCAGTGAACGTGTTCGTACGAACGGCCCTGGTATGTCGTAGCTTTCTAAGCTGCCTGTACGGCAGTGAATATCGCAATTAACGAAACAGGCAATTTGTACTGTTTCTAAGCTGCCTGTACGGCAGTGAACACTATATAAGACCGTTAAGCGCCGCATCGCACTTTTCTAAGCTGCCTGTACGGCAGTGAACGGTATCACGCTGGTCGTAGCTCAGGCACACGCTTTCTAAGCTGCCTGTACGGCAGTGAACCTTTCGCCTTTGTTTTGCCGGTTTTGCTGAATTTTCTAAGCTGCCTGTACGGCAGTGAACAACCTCGCAAACTGTCAGCCGCCGCGCCTTCCTTTCTAAGCTGCCTGTACGGCAGTGAACGATGGTACTGAAGCGCAAACCAACTTCCATATTTTCTAAGCTGCCTGTACGGCAGTGAACTTAGCCTGAACGCGAAATTAAGAGCTGAATTTTTTCTAAGCTGCCTGTACGGCAGTGAACATTGCCGTTCAAGATGAACCGGCTTTCCTCATTTTCTAAGCTGCCTGTACGGCAGTGAACACATTCAGCGATCCATGTTTAACCGGTCCTCGTTTCTAAGCTGCCTGTACGGCAGTGAACTCACACAATCTACACCTATCTCTTTGTAAAATAAATCTTATCCCCTCACTTTCTTCTGCACACCCTTTTTCCAGGCACTTCCACAGCCCCATGAAAAATCAACAAGTTACACATGCTCTAAAAAAAAGGGTTTTCACCCGCACTGGCGCAGCAGTTCCCCATGAACAACACCCACCACGCCCACGCAAATCGCTGTGCGCAACGGGGGATTTAACGGGCAATGCGCCGACTTTCTTCTAAGCTTGTAAGCGATATCACAAAAAGGAGAAGGACACCCATGAAACAAACCGTGGCTGCTTACATAGCGAAAACCCTTGAACAGGCTGGCGTAAAACGTATCTGGGGCGTCACCGGCGATTCCCTGAACGGACTCAGCGACAGCCTCAATAAGATGAAAACCATCGAATGGATGCCGACCCGCCATGAGGAGGTTGCCGCCTTTGCCGCAGGCGCAGAAGCGCAGCTTACGGGTGAACTGGCGGTCTGTGCGGGATCGTGCGGGCCGGGCAACCTGCATCTGATTAACGGCCTGTTCGACTGCCACCGTAACCATGTTCCGGTGGTGGCAATTGCCGCCCATATCCCGTCGAGCGAAATCGGCAGCGGCTATTTTCAGGAGACGCATCCGCAGGAGCTGTTCCGTGAATGCAGCCACTACTGTGAGCTGGTTTCATCCCCGGAGCAGATCCCGCAGGTGCTGGCGATTGCAATGCGCAAAGCCGTGCTGAACCGCGGCGTTTCGGTTGTCGTGTTGCCTGGTGACGTGGCGCTCAAGGCCGCGCCGGAGGGTGCCAGCAGCCACTGGTATCACGCACCGCAGCCGGTGGTCACGCCTGCCGAAGAGGAGCTGAAAAAGCTGGCGCAACTGCTGCGCTACTCCAGCAACATCGCCCTGATGTGCGGCAGCGGCTGTGCGGGTGCGCACCAGGAGCTGCTGGCGTTTGCTGAAAAGCTTAAAGCGCCGATTGTCCACGCCCTGCGCGGCAAAGAGCACGTCGAGTACGACAACCCGTTCGACGTCGGCATGACCGGGCTGATCGGCTTCTCCAGCGGCTTCCACACCATGATGAACGCCGATACGCTGGTGCTGCTCGGCACCCAATTCCCGTACCGCGCGTTTTACCCGACGGATGCCAAAATCATCCAGATTGACATCAACCCAGGCAGCATCGGGTCGCACTGTAAGGTCGATATGGCGCTGATAGGCGACATCAAGGCCACGCTTAGCGCCCTGCTGCCGCTTCTGGAAGAGAAAACCGACCGTAAATTCCTCGACAAAGCGCTGAGCGACTACCGCGATGCGCGCAAGGATCTGGACGACCTCGCGAAGCCAAGCGACAAAGCAATTCACCCGCAGTATCTGGCTCAGCAGATCAGCCGCTTCGCGGACGATGACGCCATCTTCACCTGCGACGTCGGCACGCCGACCGTCTGGGCAGCACGCTATCTGAAGATGAACGGCAGACGCCGCCTGCTCGGCTCGTTCAACCACGGCTCGATGGCAAACGCCATGCCGCAGGCGCTGGGCGCGAAGGCTACCGCACCGGAACGTCAGGTGGTGGCGATGTGCGGCGACGGCGGCTTTAGCATGCTGATGGGGGATTTCCTGTCAGTGGTGCAGATGAAGCTCCCGCTCAAAATCGTGGTCTTCAACAACAGCGTGCTGGGCTTCGTGGCGATGGAGATGAAGGCTGGCGGCTACCTGACGGACGGCACCGACCTGCACGATACCAACTTTGCCCGCATCGCCGAAGCCTGCGGTATCACCGGCATCCGCGTGGAGAAAGCCTCAGAGGTTGATGAAGCTCTGCAGCGCGCATTCTCCATCGACGGTCCGGTGCTGGTGGACGTCGTCGTCGCCAAAGACGAGCTGGCGATCCCACCGGAGATCAAGCTGGAGCAGGCCAAAGGCTTTAGCCTCTATATGCTGCGCGCCATTATCAGCGGACGCGGTGACGAGGTGATGGAACTGGCAAAAACCAACTGGCTCAGGTAAAACATCTCACATTACCTTTTTAACTATAGGGATGTGAGATGATTGATTTACGCAGTGATACCGTCACCCGGCCGAGCCGCGCCATGCTTGATGCAATGATGGCCGCCCCGGTCGGGGATGACGTCTACGGTGATGATCCGACGGTTAACGAACTGCAGCGCTATGCCGCAGAGCTGAGCGGTAAAGAGGCGGCGCTGTTCCTGCCGACCGGAACCCAGGCCAACCTGGTGGCGCTGCTCAGCCACTGCGAGCGCGGCGAAGAGTACATTGTCGGCCAGGGTGCGCATAACTATCTGTACGAAGCCGGCGGCGCAGCGGTGCTCGGCAGCATTCAGCCGCAGCCGATTGACGCCGCGCCGGACGGCTCCCTTCCCCTGGATAAAGTCGCTGCGAAAATCAAAGCCGATGACATCCACTTTGCCCGTACTAAGCTGCTGAGTCTCGAAAATACCCATAACGGCAAAGTCCTGCCGCGCGAATACCTGAAAGCGGCGTGGGAATTCACCCGTGAGCGCGGGCTGGGCCTGCACGTTGACGGCGCGCGCATTTTCAACGCGGTGGTCGAGTACGGCTGCGAGCTGAAAGCCATCACCCAATATTGTGACTCGTTCACCATTTGCCTCTCCAAAGGGTTAGGCACGCCGGTTGGCTCCCTGCTGGTCGGCAGCGCGGACTACATCAAGCGTGCGAATCGCTGGCGCAAGATGACCGGCGGCGGCATGCGTCAGGCCGGGATCCTGGCGGCAGCCGGGCTATATGCGCTGAACAACAACGTTGCACGCCTGCAGGACGACCACGAGAACGCCGCGTGGATGGCGGCACAGCTGCGTGAGATTGGTGCGGACGTCATGCGCCACGACACCAACATGCTGTTTGTCCGCGTGGGCGACGAGCACGCTGCGGCGCTGGGTGAATTTATGAAGGCGCGTGGCGTGCTGATCAACGCCTCACCGGTGGTACGCCTGGTCATGCATCTCGACGTCAACCGCGAGCAGCTCACGGACGTGGTCAAACACTGGCAGGCGTTTCTACAGCGTTAATTAAGGAGAGCAACGTGCCACAACGTATTCTGGTGCTCGGCGCCAGCGGTTATATCGGCCAGCATCTGACCGTCGCGTTAAGCCAGCAGGGGCATCAGGTGCTGGCGGTGGCACGCAGCGTTGAGCGCCTGCAAAAGCAAAACCTGCCCGGCGTCACCTGTCACAGCGTCGACCTGACCTGGCCAAAAGAGCTGCCCGCGCTGCTGGAAGGGGTTGATACGCTTTATTACCTGGTTCACAGCATGGGCGAAGGCGGCGACTTCATCGCTCACGAGCGTCAGGTGGCGATGAACGTTCGCGACGCCCTGCTGCAAACGCCGGTAAAACAGGTGATTTTTTTAAGCTCGCTGCAGGCCCCTGAAAGCGAGCAGTCCGACCATCTTCGCGCCCGCCAGCTGACGGCAGAGACCCTGCGCAGCGCCGCCATCCCGGTCACCGAACTGCGCGCCGGGATCATCGTCGGTGCCGGTTCTGCCGCCTTCGAAGTGATGCGCGACATGGTCTATAACCTTCCGATCCTGACGCCGCCACGCTGGGTGCGCTCGCGCACCACCCCCATCGCGCTGGAGAACCTGCTGCACTATCTGGTTGCACTGCTGGACCATCCGGGCGAGCAGCATCGTGTGCTGGAAGCCGCAGGCCCGGAGGTGCTGAGCTATCAGGAGCAGTTCGAGCATTTTATGCGCGTAAGCGGACGCCGCCGCTGGCTGGTGCCGATCCCCTTCCCGACCCGCTGGATCTCGGTGTGGTTTTTAAACGTCATCACCTCCGTGCCGCCAACCACCGCGAAGGCGCTGATTCAGGGGCTGAAACACGATCTGTTATCCGACGATCGCGCGCTACGCGCCCTCATCCCGCAGGATCTGATCCGCTTTGACGACGCCGTGCGCCACACCCTGAAAGAGGAAGAGAAGCTGGTCAACTCCAGCGACTGGGGCTACGACGCGCAGGCTTTTGCCCGCTGGCGCCCCGAGTACGGTTACTACCCGAAGCAGGCCGGCTTTACCGTCACCACCCAGGCGAGCCTGGCATCGCTGTGGGAAACCATCAACCAGATTGGCGGCAAAGAGCGCTATTTCTTCGGCAATATTCTCTGGCAAACGCGGGGCGCGTTGGATCTGCTGGTCGGTCATCGGCTGGCGAAAGGCCGCCCGGCTCATCCCTGGCTTAAGGTGGGGGATACGGTCGACAGCTGGAAGGTGATTATCGTTGAGCCTGAAAAGCAGCTGGCGCTGCTGTTTGGCATGAAAGCGCCGGGGCTTGGGCGGCTCTGCTTTACGCTGAAAGACAAGGGCGATCGCCGTGAACTCGACGTCCGTGCCTGGTGGCATCCGCACGGTATGCCGGGGCTGTTCTACTGGCTGTTTATGATCCCGGCGCACCTGTTTATCTTCCGCGGCATGGCGAAGCGCATTGCGCAAATTGCAGAAGCAAAGCGGGAAAAGATCTAAATAAAACGCTTATTCTTTCACGTTTCCCATTGCATACGGCCGTAATTCACGAAAGAATGCGCACGAAATTCTTTTCAACACAGTGGATTGATATGAAGGTACTGGTGACCGGGGCGACCAGCGGCTTAGGCCGAAATGCGGTCGAATTTCTGCGCAACAAAGGCATCAGCGTCAGGGCGACCGGTCGCAACGAAGCGATGGGCAAGCTGCTGCAAAAAATGGGCGCTGAATTTGTCCATGCCGACCTGACGGAGCTGGTCTCCTCTCAGGCCAAAGTGATGCTGGCCGGTATTGATACGCTGTGGCACTGCTCCAGTTTTACCTCCCCGTGGGGAACGCAGGAAGCGTTCGACCTCGCCAACGTGCGCGCCACGCGCCGTCTGGGTGAATGGGCCGTCGCCTGGGGCGTGCGTAACTTCATTCATATCTCTTCGCCGTCGCTCTATTTTGATTATCATCACCACCGCGATATTCAGGAAGATTTCCGTCCGGCGCGCTTTGCCTGTGAATTTGCCCGCAGCAAGGCTGCCAGCGAAGAGGTGATCGACCTGCTGGCGCAGTCAAACCCGCATACCCGCTTCACCGTCCTGCGTCCGCAGAGCCTTTTCGGGCCGCACGACAAGGTATTTATCCCGCGACTGGCGCAGATGATGCACCACTATGGCAGCGTGCTGCTCCCGCGCGGGGGCGATGCGCTGGTAGACATGACCTACTATGAAAACGCCGTCCACGCCATGTGGCTGGCCAGCCAGCCTGACTGCGATAAGCTGGTGTCAGGCCGGGCCTATAACATCACCAACGGCGAACCGCAAACGCTGCGCAGCATTGTTCAGCGCCTGATCGATGAGCTAAACATCCACTGCCGCATTCGCTCGGTGCCGTATCCGATGCTGGATATGATCGCCCGCAGCATGGAGCGCTTTGGCAATAAATCGGCCAGAGAGCCGGCGCTGACGCACTATGGCGTATCAAAGCTGAACTTTGATTTTACGCTGGATATTTCCCGCGCCGAGCGTGAACTGGGCTATAAGCCGGTGGTGTCGCTGGATGAAGGGATTGTGCGTACAGCCGCGTGGCTGCGGGATCACGGGAAATTGCACCGCTAGCCGGGTAGGCCAAAATACAGCATATTGCGGCCTGATGCCCTCCCCCCAACCCCCATGCACGAACCCGTAGGCCGGGTAAGGCGAAGCCGCCACCCGGCAAAATACGGCGCATTGCGGCCTGATGCTCCCCCCTGCCCTCATGCACGAACCCGTAGGCCGGGTAAGGCGAAGCCGCCACCCGGCAAAATACAGCGCATTGCGGCCTGATTCCCTCCCCCCTGCCCTCATGCACGAACCTGTAGGCAGGGTAAGGCGAAGCCGCCACCCGGCAAAATACGGCACATTGCGGCCTGATTCCCTCACCCTCTCCCACAAGGAAAGGATGTCAAAATAAAATAACAAAAGAAATTCGTGACAGAATACAGAATCATGCAATGAATGATACTTCGAGCGTGCATTATGACAGATATGATTATAATGATGAAAAACTGGAAGCCCTTTTGAAATAGGGAAATAAGTTAAAAGAAATAATGAATAACAATTGATACATCGAAATATTTATTTGGCGAATTTAACTGGGGCCGCCTATTTATAATAATTATAAATAGGCGGCCTTTTTAATTTTCTTTTTTATAAGTGGGAGCAAGATCACTATGATTATAGCATTCCTTATAAGATGATAATCTTATTAATTTCCAGGAGCGTAGTATGTATTATAGTGACGATATTATAAATAAAATTGGGTCAGACAAAGATTTGGCTATCAGATTAGATAAAGCAATGTCCGGAGTAAAAGATGGTTTTATCGATTACCTAAATAATCTTGGTGATGGAGCAACAAGACTGCTTTATTACACATCCTGCTTTACAGATAATTATACAGATGTTTGTAATCGGCTTTACCTTGAGGATAGGCGTTTTTTACTGGGTGCATATGAACTTGTCACCCATAGAGATATTATATTTAGAATGATAAAAATATATGTTTTATTAACACTTAAAAATAAAGACGAAAGTGAAGTAAATTATATATATAAGAAATTGGTTCCAATCACAACGCACTATTCAGTAATGCAAACTTCCAGACTAGCACTAATCTATTCTGTTGTTAAATATATTTGTTATGGCAACACAATGAATGCGGCTATACAAAGTGCGCTTATGAAAAAAATTGCGGGAAGAACAGGCACAGGGCTTTTTGTACTGAGTACATACGGGTTTGTTCAGAAAGCCTCTGAAAGTGCGAATAACTTAAAATATTTTCTCCCGCAATTTTATAATGCTTTATATGTTGAAAATCTGGAAATGATGTACTTCTTAATAGAACCAATAGTTTTGAGAGCAGGTTATCTAAATATAAGCACAGCATCAAATGACGATATAATAGATATTTTTAGAAAAATGGCTGGAAAATGAAAAGATTTATAAAAGAAATTTGCAGGCTAATTATTGAAGATTTTAAGCAGCAATTGAAAGCACTTTTAACGGTAGTTCTTATCATTTTATTATCATTTATACCTGTTAAGTTTATAGATGATCCTGTAGTCGCCATGAGAGTAGTTGGATTAATTGTCGTAGTTGTTCTCTATTTTTCATTTTTTTATGAGAGAAAAAAATAAATGTCTATACCAGCACATATCTGGCTTACCGATGAAAATAACTCCCCTTTAACTGGTGAATGTTTAATGCCGACACGATTGGGTTCCACTGAGCTTAAATCATTCAATCACTCCGTATGGATTCCTGCCGATCATAATACAGGGAAACTTACTGGAACACGACTTCATGTTCCTGTCACATTTGAAAAAGAAATTGATCGCCTCACACCAATTTTATTTCGGGGTTTATGCCAGGGTAGAATATTTAAAGAGGCGATAATCAAAATGTACAGGATTAATGACGCAGGGATAGAGGTGGAATATTTTAATATAACCCTGGAGAATGTGAAAATCACAAAGATTTCTCCCGTTTTATTTCCATTAGGGATCGCAAGTAAACATATGGAAGAAATTGAGATCCGTTATGAATCAATTGAATGGAAATACACCGACGGAAATATACTGTACAAGGATTCGTGGAACGAAAGAGTGACAGCATAAAATTAAAAACGGCAACCCGAAGGTTGCCGTTTGTGATTACAGAGCCGTCCAGGCGTCGGACCATGCCAGGCCTGCACCTGGTTCATAGTACGTCGGAGAGTTGTTACACCAGCCGCTGTACGGGAACGGTTTGCACTGGAACAGTTTACCGTGGTTGTTCACGATATCCCCTTCCTTGTACTTATCGTTCGCACTCCAGCCTGGGTAAGAACCGGATGTGCCTTCATCAGATGGCGTCGCCGCTTTCGCTTTCACGTTCAGCAGGTAAGACGTGGTGCTGCTCAGTTCACCGTCGCTCACGGTCAGGCTAACTTCATACTGCTTCGCCGTCGCCGCTTCTGGCGCGGTAAAGGTTACGACTGCTTTGTCATCACCGGTCACGGTCTGGCCATCCTGGGAGCGCCAGGTGTAGGTCAGTTTGTTACCGTCTTCATCGGTGGACCCTTCCGCGCTCAGGGAAACCTGCGCACCGGCTTCTACCGCACCGATTGGGCCAGCAATCTGCGCGACAGGCGCGTGATTGACAACCGCCGGGGTGGTGTCTTCAGATGGCGTGGTATCGTCGGATGGCGCTGGCGTCACGTCTTCAGACGGCACTGGAGCAGGCGTCACATCTTCAGATGGCGTCGGCGTTGGTGCTGGTGTCGGCGTTACGCTGCCATCAGCCGGGGTGCCGTCGTCGTTAACGATGTTAACTTTATAGAACTTCTGCACGCACTTGGTGTAGTCGCCCGCTTTGAAGGCGCTGAATGGCGTCTGGTAGCCCACCAGCTGGCACGCGTAGGTTGAGCCGCTTGGCGTATCCGGGCTCCATCCCCAGTCCTGCTCCCAGTAGATTTTCAGCGCGCCGGAGCCGCCTTCATCGAACTGTTTCATGTTAGCGCAGCCCAGTACTTCGTTTTCCGGGACCGGCACTTTCAGGTAGTTGGCGAACTCTTTGTAGTATTTGATACGGTTCTGCGACTGGGCAATCTCAGTCGGGCCGCCGCACTCAACGCCGCCGTTGATGATCTGCGTGGTCACGCCGAAGCCCGGCACCAGGCCGTTCGCTTTATCGTGATCGTTCGGCTGCCATGTTCCGTCGATAACCTGCAGCATGCTTGGTTTTGGCGGCTGTGGATAGGCGAAGAAGAAGATCGCACTCGCCAGGTTCAGCCAGGTGTCCGCCACCAGCTCAGGTTTGTCGAGCAGAGTACGCACGGTGCCGAACATGGATTCGGAGAACGGACCGTAGTTGTAGTTGTAAGACAGCTGCTTCGCGCCGCGGCCAAAGTAGCTCACGAAGTCGCCGTCTTTGTCTTTACCGCACGGCCAGGTCTGACCCTGCCAGACGTCCGGGTTACATTCGCCGTTATAGCCGCCCTTCTGCCCTTCGCTCCAGCCCATCTCACGCACGTAGACCAGCGCCTGACGCCATTCGGCTTCCGGACGCCAGCTTTCGTGACCGCCGGTTTCCTGCGCGAAGTGAGCAAACATGGTCGCCAGCTCTTTACGACAGATGGCGTCGCTGTCGCGGCCATCATTGTAGGTATCGCACAGCGCCGGGAATTTACCCACGGCCTTCAGGAAGTTGCTGTAGCTATACTCTTTGGCGCGCAGTGGGAACAGGTATTCCCAGTCGCTCTCTTTGAGAATGCTTTCAACGCGCTTCACGTTAGCAGGGTTAGTGGCTTTACCCGGTTCAATCTGCTCCACCAGGCTGTTATCCAGGGTGCGGATGGTCGCTTTCACCGACTGCATCAGGGGAAAGTTGGTCAGTTCCTGCTCTTTTTTTGCCAGGTCGCTGGCTTTGATGGTGTATGGCTCGCTGCTGGTTTCCTGCAGCATCGTTGCCTGAGCCATGAATGGAGCAATACATGCCCCAGCAACCAGTACGCTCAGTAATGTCCTTTTGGTCATCTTAAATAGTCCTGTTTATTTTCAGCAACAATGAGAATTACATTTCCGGCTTATGTATTAGTCCTTTAATAAATAAACCTGGAGATGCGGTCTTTTTCACTTTTTGAAACGCGCCTGACGGCACGCTTCAAAAAATAAAAATCAATCCTGATAATATCGGCTCGCTTTAATCTGCTGATATTTACGCCATACTTTATGGGCATAGATCATGCGCTGCGGATAATTCTCTTTTTTAAGCCCGGCGTTATAGGCTCCAACGGCTTCCCAGTTATATCCATAAACTTTGATCATGCCGGATAAAATGGATGCGCCGACCATAATCGAGGTACAAGGCTCAGCCATCAGGCGTCGCTCATCTATACCGCGGCGTTCAAGTTCACTAAAGTGCGAGCTGTTTATTTGCATCAACCCCACATCGCGGGTTCCGTCATGATTTTTGCCGACGGCGTAGGGATTCATTCCCGATTCAACTTTTGCGATGGCGTATAATAAATAGGGATCGACGTGATAATGATGTGCAGCGGTATCCCAGCAGTTCGCAAATACACTTTGGCTAAAAATCATCAACAACAATATTAGGCGTTTCATTATTTCACTCGCTTGATATGTACTCTCTTCTCCTTGCGCGTACCTGCTGACTTTAAAGAACTGGCTGCACCCAAAGCGGGAACAGCCAGTCATTGCGGGCGAACGTCACGCCCGCAATTTAAGGTTCAGAAGATTATTTGCAGTCTGTTGCTGCGCCTTCTTTCACCCATACATCGCTGTTGCCAGGTTTGTCGCCCTGCGTCCACCATTTCGCACGGTATACAGAACCCTGGTAGGTAGTGGTTTCGCCGCCGTTATAAACGACTTCCGCACGCCAGTTGAACTTCACGTTGCTGACCAGTTCCCAGGCTTCTGAACCGAAGCCAGGTTTGTCGCCCTGAGTCCAGTACTTCGCTTTCCAGACCAGGTTGTCAGAACTGACGGTATCGCCGCCGTTGTACACGGTGCTTGCGCTCCATGCTGCATATTTGCTGGCATTGGCATCAACAGGTGCATCACAGCTGCCGGTTGCGGAACCTTCGTCTGCCGGGGTCGTCCCTTCATCTGCTGGCGTAGTACCTTCATCAGATGGGGTCGTCCCTTCGTCAGCTGGCGTGGTGCCTTCGTCAGACGGGTTGGTATCTTCATCCGCCGGAGCCGGAGCGGCTTTAGGCGTTACGGTGACCTGGACGTTTGACTGCACGCTGGTTTTGCCGTCAGAGACGACAACGCTCAGGGTGTAAGACGATTCAGAGCTCACTTCTGGCGCGGTGATAGTGGCGTTCGCGGTGTCGGTACCGGTCGCGTTCATATCAGCCGGAATGCTCCAGGAGTAGGTCAGTGCATCGCCGTCCGGATCCGCAGCCTGAGCGTGCAGGGACAGAGACTGGCCCGCTTCCAGGGTCACGTTTTCCATCTGGTTGATCACCGGTGCCTGGTTCGCTTTAGGCGCTTTGTTCACAACCTGAACGTCAGCAGTGCTGGTCAGGCCTTTCGGATCTTTCACCGTCAGGCGGAAGGCCATGGACTGGTTGCTGGTCACCGCAGGGACGTTGAAGGTCGCTTTCTTGCTGGTGCTGTTGGTCAGCGTGACCGTAGAACCAGAAATCTGGGTCCATTTGTAGGTCAGCGCATCGCCGTCCGGATCGGTGGAGGCAGAGCCGTCCAGCGTCACGGTTGCCGGGCCTGTCACGGTCACGTCAGACGCAGAAGCCACTGGCGCATGGTTGGTCACCACAGGTTCATCGGAACCGGAAGAGCTGCCCAGCAGGCTTTCGTTCATGGCGTTCAGGATGTCGCCGTTGTCAGATTCGATGGACCATGCGAACAGGCCGCCGAGATCTTTGTTCAGGACATACTTACCTTTAGCGTTAACGGAACGCGCGTCATCGTACGTCACCAGCTCGCCGGTAGACTTGTTGAACAGGTATGGCGCTTCAGCGGTAGTATCGTATTTGTACTCCCAGCCTGGTTTGCCCTTCATGTCGTTTACGATGTTGCGGTAGTCAACGATGCCGTTTTCCCACGTGCCTTTGATTGCGCCGGTTGCAGTGCCGGTGAACGGATTGTCGCCGGTGTAACCGTGAACGCCCGTCCAGCCGCGGCCATACATTGCCGCACCCACCACGATCTTGCCTGGCTGTACGCCCTGCGCCAGCATCGCTTTAACCGCGTTGTCGGTGGTGTACGCTGTGTCAGGCTTGTAGGACGGTGCATACAGCGCCGTCTGGTGGCCCAGGTCGGTGTTGCTCCACGCGCCGTAGAAGTCGTAGCTCATCAGGAAGATGTAGTCCATGTACTGCTGAGCAGCTTTGTAGTCTACGTCTTCAATTTTGTCCCAGCCGGAGCCGATAGCAGAGGTCAGCTCGTACTGACGACCGGTTTCAGCGGAGAGGCCGTTCAGCATCTGGCGCAGATCGTGCATCAGCAGGGTGTAGGTCTCTTTATCAACCTGTGGGTTGCCGAGGGTCGCGTTCTCACCGCCGCCGCCAGGGAATTCCCAGTCGATATCCACGCCGTCGTAGAATTTCCAGGTCTGCAGGAATTCTTTAACGGAGCCAACGAAACGGTCACGCAGCACTTTGTCGTGCAGCTGGAAGAACGGGTCAGAAAGTGTCCAGCCACCGATGGATGGCAGAATTTTCAGGCCCGGATGCGCTTTTTTCAGCGCCATCATCTGACCGTAGGTCCCTTTGTACGGGTCGTCCCAGTTGGTCACGCCTTTCTGTGGCATCTGCAGCGCAGCCCACGGATCGTGGATCGCCACGGTGTAGTCCTGGCGGCCAGCACACGCGCGCTTCAGGGATTCCAGGGCGCCGGAAGAAGCCGCGCTGGCGTTAATGTTGTCGCCACACATTGGGATGAAGCCGTAAATGATGTGGTTCAGGTTATCAACCGGGATTTTATCAACCGGGAAACCACGATCGTACACGCCCCACTCAGGGAAGTAGGCGGCAACCACTTTGTTAGTGTGGGTGGCGAAGGCTTTGTTGTTTTCCTGCAGCGTCGTGGTAAGCGGCAGCAGGTGGGCACCGTCGGTATCCGCAACGATGATCAACTTGCTGGCGCTTTTGGTGCAACCGCTGTCGTTACAGAGTTCAACCTGCTCCTGATAACGGCCGCCTTTTTTCACTTTAAAGGTCGCAGAGCCTGCGGTGCTGCCTGCACCGGTCCAGACGGTTTTGCCGTCCAGCAGAACTTTCGCAGAGGTAGGCGCATCGCCGCTCCAGACGTTCCACTCAACTTTCACGTCTACGCCGTCTTTGTGGACTTTAAGCAGGCTGTTGTAGTCCTGTGCGGCCTGGTCAACTTCAACCAGCGCAAATTTGTCGTTGCCGCTGGTAAGAGACGGTGTGCCCGGAGCAGCTGCAAATACTGAGCTTGTTGCGGCAGCAACAAAGAGCGCCAGATATTTAGGCTTCAAAAATTTCATTTTTATTTCCTGATAAATTCATTCGTGAACGTAATTCACCATGTCTTCCTTAAAACATGGCATACTTTATTTACAACTAAACGACCCGTTACCAAAAACAATAATAATGTGCTGTATTCCTCCATAAAAAAACACAAGCCGCAATTCCGTGTAGCTTATGTTCTTTACGATACACATAAGGCAAAACAGATTCCTTCTGTTTGCTTATCGAAAAAGATTTAAAAAAAACTTGACCGTTTTTTTAGAAAGTGACAGAGAAAATTTGTCCTGCCATAACGGCAATGCCGGCGAACGCTAAATAAGGTCCGAAAGCAATTGTTTGGGTATTTTTATTCTGCGCAGCAAATACGAGATACCCAATAATACCGCTGAGCGCGGCCAGTAATTCAATTGTTGGCAGTGCCTGCCAGCCGCACCAGGCACCCAGCGCCGCCAGCAGCTTAAAGTCACCGTATCCCAGCCCTTCCCGGCCGGTCGTCAGACGAAACGCCCAGTACAGCAGCCACAGCGACAGATACCCCGCTACGGCGCCAAAGAGCGCATCACGCAGCGGCAGGCCCGTTCCGCAGGCATGGACCAGCAATCCGGCCCACAGCAGCGGCTGCGTCAGGCAGTCTGGCAACAGCTGATAGCGCCAGTCGATCATCGCTAACGGCAGCAAAAACGCCGCCATCAGCCAGAGTGAAAACAGGTCCTGAAGGCCAGGAACGGCCCAGGCGGTGGTGCCGAAAAAGAGTGCGGTAATCAGTTCAATGAAAAAGAGGCGCAGCGGGATGGGGCGTCGACACTGGCTGCACCGTCCGCGCAGCAGAAGCCAGCTTACCAGCGGAATGTTTTCCCAGGCCGCCAGGGCGTGCTGACAGTCCGGGCAGTGCGAGGCGGGAAAAAGCAAATTGCCGCTCCCGTCCTCCTCCAGCACCATCGCCGGGACGCGCTCGGCCACCACGCCGAGAAAACTCCCGACTATCGCGCCTAACGCGGTACTCATCGCCGCAAACCCAATCGGGTAAACCTCCCGGATTGGCAGGAGCGTCATCATGCGTTCTTTTTCCAGGTAAGCTGAATCTCTGCCCGCACGTCGCTAAGATGATCGACAGGTTTCAGCGTCATCTTTTCCAGCCGGACGCCGGAGGTCTGGTTGATTTCCCGCAGCCAGTTTTTAAGCTCATACACGTTCACCCGGGGCACCACAAACGCCAGCGACTGCCCATCCTGATGCAGCTCCGTCAGGGAGAGATCAATCTCATGCGCGCTGCTTTCAATTACGCTGCGGGGATTATTGGTTTTAATCTGCTGCACCTGAAGATGGTTTTTATCAATTTCAGTGCGCATCCAGTTCAGCGTTTCCTGCTGGCGCGCCAGCGTTGATCGGCTATTTTGAATAATATTATCCAACGGGGTAACTCCTGCATAATAAACCACGGCGCAGAACAGGGTTATCGCTCCGGCCTTAAATAATGTTTTTTCGCGAGCTGAATAGTTTTGATAACGTGATTTCAGCTGCGCAATTCGCTCTTTCATTTAAATTTCCCTGTTATCATGGCGGTGTATGGCGCGTCCTTCGAAATAGGCTGTAAGGTAAAATCAAATTTCGTATTCGCCTGATTAATAAATTCCTGTAACGCTGGCTGGTTTTGCGCGCTGACGCTCAGCGTTAATGCATCCTGATTGCTGTCATATTCCAGCACGTCAATTTCCATCGCCGGGACTGTCTGCTTAATCTGCGCCAGCTCGTCGAGCTGCAGGAAGAATCCTTTGCGCTGCTTCTTAAGATTCTGACCAAAGTGGTACTTGATGTTGGTTTGCTGGCGCATGCTCGGGAAGTGGTGCTGATAAACCTCCACAATCTCCTGCTGCACGCGGTTTTCCTGCTGCACCAGTATCCATGCCATCCCCACGCGCGGCCCTAACAGCAGGCCGAGCGACAGAATGCCCATCGCCACCATCGCTCTTCTGAGGCTTTTTTCCACTTTCGCACTGGCGGCTGCGTCGCTGAACTCGCCGTGCAGAAGCGTGATGCGGCATTTCTCCCACAGGGGCTGGATCAGCACCAGCGGGTGCACCCAGGGCAGCGTGTCTGCGTCAACGCCGGCAGGGGCGTCGCCGTAACAGCAGATCTCCCCCTCGCCCGCTTTTTGCATCAGCAGCGAAACGAGGGTGGCATCCACCTCCGTTGCGGTGTGGTCGCTAAGCCGCAGCCAGTAGTTATCGTCCAGCGAAACCAGCGTACTGCCGCCCGCTGAAACGGGCAGCAGCCAGGCATCCGGCAGCGCCTGGATCACCTGAAGCCCGGCGTCGCGGCAGCGGGTCAGCCAGTGACGCAGACGCGTGGCGTCTATCGCCACCGCATCCACTTCGCGCCCTTTTTTGTGCAGCACCGTCCAGTGGAGATTATCCACGTCACCAATCAGCGTCTCTTCCGCCATCCAGGAGAACGCCGTCGCCTGCGAGGCCATCTTCTTTGGCAGCGTAAAGTGGCGGAAGATCATGTCGCTGGCGGGCAGCAGCAGGCAGACGCGCGCCGCCAGAGGATGATCCGCCAGGGTGGCAAGCGCCTCCAGGCTGTCCAGAGTACCCACCTCCTGACTACCGGATCCGCACCACCATATTTTCCCGTCCTTGCGGCTGTCGGGACGAATAAAAAGCACCTGTTTCATAGAGTTCGACTTTGGTTATTCAATCATTCGGTAACGACGTTGCCACGTCACGATCTCACCGGCTTCGTTATTGACCTGAAGCTGGCTCACCACGCGAAGCGTTAGCTCGTCAGTGTTGCCGGTATAGTTGACGCGGAAATATCGGCTATTAATGGCTATCAGTTCAGCCACCTGGGGCAAATCATCTTTTAGCTGCGGAAAATTCTGTTCCAGCGCTTTGCTGAACGTTTCCATGCTTTCCCATCCCTCTTCCGGACGGGCCTCAATCAGACGCCGGGCCTCTTCTTCGGTTAATTTCCCGGGGAAGAGCGCCGCGACTACCGCAGCCCGCGCCGGATCAAGGGTGTTGATGTCCACTTTGGTGGCCGTATCCGGCAGCGCACAGAGCAGTTTGCTGACCTTTGGCCACGCGGCGGCAGGAAACGCCGGCAGCTGCTTTATTTCCGCAATGGTGCGCATCATCTGGTTTGCCGGTTGCCGGGCGGGTATCACCCCAGCCCAGGCGTCGCTCTCCGCGCCCTCTTTCATCGTGGTCGCGTCACCGTCGAGATAATCCACCAGCTGCTGATACACCTCTTCGGCGTTCGCCTGGCTTAAGCCGCTTTCGGTGAGGAGTTGCTCAAGGCTCTTCTCTCTGCGCGGTTTTTCCGGCACGGCGGCCGCATCCGTCGCGGCGGGGGTTTTCTCCGCCGCCAGCAGGGTATTGACGTTAAAGCAGTCCTGCGCGTCCTCGACCTGGCCCACCACGGTGTAGTCATCGCCCTGGGTTTCCAGCGGCTGATGCCAGTCACCGTCGGGTGCCAGCGCTTTACTTTCGCCGCTCGCATCGGTCTGCAAACGGTCTTTTATCTCTTTTTCCTGCGCCTGAATGGCCCAGCGGATCTGCTGCTGGCCCACCTGATAATGGGTTTTTTGCAGGTTGCGGCAGAACTGCTGGCTGATTTTGGCGGCGAGCGCCGACATCATCACCAGCAGGATCAGCACCACCAGCAGCGCAACCCCTTTCTGTTTAGCGATGCGATTCATGGTTTGCTCCCGGGCACAGGCTGTGGCGCGACCGGCGGCGTTGCGCCGTTTGCAGGAACCTTGTCACCTGTCGGAGCAGGCGTTTCGCCGCCCTCTTTTGGCGCGACTTGTGGCGCAGGCAGATCCCCCGGGGTAGTAAACACCCAGCGCCAGGTATCGCCATTCTCCATTGTCAGCGTCGCCTCCACGCCATCAGGCTGATGGCCTGCATCCGTCCAGCTTTTCAGCCAGCCGTTGCGGTAGAAGCGCCACTCCAGGGATTTCACCTCGTTGACGATCGGCACCGCTTCCGGCTTGACGTCCGCCGGGCCGTCAATCGCGGGCCAGACGTCGCGATACAGCCGCCCCTCCTCCAGCCGCCAGCGCACGCGTTCCAGCTGAACCGTGCCGCTCACGCCGTTGAGCGTGGTCATCTCCAGGCCGTTGTCATCCTGGCGAAACAGATCCGGCTCGTTGCGCGGCGCGCGCGCCTGAAGCTGAAAGAAGTCGCGCTCCATCAGGCTCCAGGCGCGCTGGAGCTGGTTAAGCTTTGCCGCACTGGCGTCGGTCGCGGAGCTGGTCCGCATGGCACCGTCGAGAATTTGCCAGGCCAGCGTGCTGATCACCGCAAAGATGGTCAGGGCAATCATGATCTCCAGCAGGGTAAAACCGCGCTGGCGTCGCGTGTTGTTCACTTGATCTCTCCCGGCGGAATAATCTGCAGCGTGATGGCCGGCTGGCTTTCGTCGCCTTCGGCATAGACGCGGATCTCATTGGCCCATACACCATCGGCCTTCTTGATACGCTGCTTGCGCCAGTTCCAGCTGCGCCCGCCCATGGTCTCGGTTCCCTGCTGTTCGGCGTCGGGGAAATCGGATCGCGTGAGCTGCGCTTCCGCTAACTGGTTTTCCGCCACCCAGCTGGCCTGCAGCGTTTCGCCCAGACCCTGGGTGAAACGCACGTTAAGCGACACCGAGTTCATCAGCGCCAGCGCGGCGGTAGAGAAGATGACCAGCGCGACCATCACCTCCAGCAGGGTCATCCCCTTTTGCGTTCTCTTGCCTTTAGTCATCGTTCTCTACCGATACCGGAGCGGCACCCTGCGACACCACGCGGAAGCGGTGCTGCTTGTCATAACTTTGCAGCGACAGCGTGAAGCGGCCAATCTCGCCGTCAGGTAAAAACACAATCTGCGGATCGGCATCGATCGTGGCGGCCAGACGCTGCGGCGACAGAGAAACGTGCATCTCTTCGGGGAAATCACCTTTGGTCGTAATACGCCCTGCGGTTAACGGCACCCAGCGCTGTTCTGCGCTTTTAACGTCAAGCGTCACCAGCTGGTATTTATCCGCGGTAATCACTAACCCAACGATATTTCCATCCATCACCGCACGGTCAGAACCATAATCAACGAGGGCTTTTAACTGCTGGCCAAATATATCCGCACCGCTACGTGAAGGTATTGTCGACACCACCATCATGGCGCAACTGGCAAATATCACCAGCGCCAGAATAATTTCCAGCAGCGTAAACCCGCGTTGCTTATTCATTATTTCTCTTTTTTATCGAGAGACCAGTTAGTAATATCATCTGCGGTATTGGCTTCACCGTCAGGGCCTGCGGAAAATACGTCAACCGCGCCATGTTCGCCCGGGCTGACCATCAGATAGTCGCTGCCCCACGGGTCCTGCGGCAGGCGGCGAATATAGCCGTCAGCGCGATAGCCGTTCGGAATTGGCGCAATTTCAGGTTTGGTGACCAGCGCCTGCAGGCCCTGTTCGGTGGTCGGATAACGGTGGTTATCCAGCTTATACATATCCAGAGAGCCTTCGAGCGCGACAATATCGCTGGTCGCTTTTTGCGAGTCAGCTTTCTCTTTATTGCCCATTAAGTTCGGCACCACCATACTCGCCAGCACGCCGAGAATAACAATTACCACCATTAATTCGAGCAATGTGAAGCCCGCCTGGCGAGCCAGGTTTTTACGTTTTACAGCCATTATTTACCCTACCATGTTATTAAGTTGCAGAAGCGGTTGTAATATGGACAGCACAATGAATAAAACAATTGTCGCCATACTGACCACCAGCGCCGGTTCAAATACCGACAGTGTTAACGTAATTCGATGCTGCAGCGCCGACTCCTGGTTTTCCGCCGCGCGGTCCATCAAATTGCCTAATTCGCCGCTCTCCTCACCGGAGGCGATCATATACAGCATGGTCGGCGGAAAAAGCTTCGCCTGTTCCAGCGCGGCATACAGCGAGGCCCCCTGACGTACGGTATCCGCCGCCTGCTCCAGCACCTGCCGGGCATAGAGGTTTTCAATCCCGTCCATCGCGATGTACATCCCTTCCAGCAGCGGGACGCTACTGGCCTGCAGGATGCTCAGCGTGCGGATATAGCGCGCGCTGTTAATGGCGCAGACCAGCTTTTTAATCGGCGAACCGTTAACCAGCCAGCTGTGCCAGCGAAAACGATTTTTGACGTTTCTGACCCAGGCTTTGAAGCCGACAATCCCCCCGCCGATGCCGCCCGCGATATAAATACCGTAAGCCTGCAAAAAATCGCTCACTGCAATCAGCGTGCGGGTGGTGATCGGCAGCTGCTGCTTCATGTGGGTGAACTGTTCGATCACCTGCGGCACCACCGCCACCAGCAGAATGCTGATCACCGCGATGGCGACCACCGTCAGGGTGATCGGGTAGACCATCGCCTGCGTCAGCTTGCTTTTCATCTTCTGACGCTGCTCGTTGTACTCGGCCAGCTTTTCCAGCACGTCGCCCAGGTGACCGGTTTTTTCACCGGCCATCACCAGGGTGCAGTAAAGCTTGTCGAAGGTGCGCGGGAACTGGCTGAATGCGTCAAACAGCGTATGCCCTTCCACCACCTTCTCGCGGATCTCCACCACCATCGCCGCCAGCTTTTTGTCTTCCGTCTGTTTGGAAATCGCTTTGAGCGCGCTCTCCAGCGGCAGCGCCGCGTTGACCAGCGTCGAAAGCTGACGGGTGAACATCGACAGCACCGGCGTGGAAAGCTTCGTCCCGGTTTTGGCTTTTCCGGCCACCGCCGCTTCGCGCGTTTCGCTGATGCTCACCGGCATCAGCTTTTGCTCACGTAGCCACTGGCGAACCTGCTTTTGCCCTTCCGCCTGCAGCGTGCCGCGCTGGCTTTTGCCCGCCGCGTCCGTAGCCGTCCATGCGTAGAAGGCCATCAGACGTCTCCCCCGCGTTCGGCGGTGACGCGCATCACCTCTTCAAGGGAGGTCACGCCGCTAATCACCTTCAGCAGCCCGTTTTCACGCAGGCTGTAGGCCTGCTTAAAGAGCTGCGTTTCGATGGACATTTCGTCTTTATCTTCGTGAATGGCGCGGCGCATCGGCGTATCAACAACCAGGAACTCGTGGATACCCGCTCGCCCCTGATAGCCGCTCTGGCGGCAATGTTCGCAGCCAACCGCACGATAAATCGCCTTCGGTGGCGTGGGCATAAAGCTGAACAGCGCCTTTTCATTGTCATCCAGCGGACTGGTGGTGCGACAGTGGGTACACAGCCGACGCACCAGACGCTGGGCAATGACACCGAGCAACGATGATCCAATTAAAAACGACTCCAGCCCCATGTCGCGCAGACGCGTAATCGCGCCCGCGGCGCTGTTGGTGTGCAGCGTAGACATGACCAGGTGACCGGTCAGTGACGCCTGCACCGCGATTTGCGCGGTTTCACCGTCACGGATTTCCCCGATCATCACCACGTCCGGGTCCTGGCGCAAAATGGCGCGCAGCCCGCGGGCAAAGGTCATGTCCACGCGCGGGTTAACCTGCGTCTGTCCCACCCCTTCCAGCTCATATTCAATCGGGTCTTCAACGGTCAGGATGTTGCGTTCATGGCCGTTCAGCGCCGACAGTATGGCGTACAGCGTGGTACTTTTACCGGAGCCTGTCGGCCCGGTGACCAGGATAATGCCGTGCGGGCGGTCGATCAGCCCTTTTAACTTTTCCAGCTCCTCATCAATCAGCCCGAGCTTGTTGATATCCGGCTTCAGGTTGCTTTTATCCAGCAAACGCATGACCACGCGTTCGCCGTACTGTGATGGAATGGTCGAGACACGCACGTCGATGGCCTTGCGGCCAATGCGCAGCGAAATACGGCCATCCTGCGGCAGGCGTTTTTCCGCAATATCCAGTTTGGACATGACTTTAATACGCGACACCAGCAGCGGCGCGAGCTTGCGCGCCGGTTGCAGCACCGGGCGCAGCACGCCGTCAACGCGAAAACGGATGCTCAGGGTGCGCTCGAAGGTTTCGATATGAATATCCGAGGCCCCCTCTTTCACCGCTTCACCGAGAATGGCGTTGATCAGGCGGATCACCGGCGAGTTTTCGTCGTTATCCAGCAGATCCTCGTTGTCGGGGATCTCCTCGGTTAACGCCATTAAGTCGATGTCGGCATCCATATCGTCAACCAGCTGCTGCGACACGCCGCTGCTCTGCTGCCAGATTTTCGCCAGCAGCTCCTCGAACGCTTCCGGCGTCAGGGTGACGGGAACAAAGGACCGCCCCAGCACCCGACGCATCTCAAGCAGCGCAAACGCAGGCGCATCGTCACGGACATAGACGTCATCGTTATAAAACAGCACGCCGTTGTCTTTTGCGTAGCTACTGCTGCACAGGGTTTTGCTCAGTTCGTCCACGTTGCGCCTCCGCCTTATTGTTTAAACGGATTACGCGTCGTGGTTGCGCTGGCTTTCACCGGCGCAGCGCTCACTGACGGCTCGCTCGGGTATGCGGGCATCACCGGGTTGTTGGCGTTCGTCACGATCCCAAGCTTCTGCTCTTCCAGACGCTGCTGCTGACGCGCGCGGATCTGGTCATATTTCTCCTTCGACGCGGCGCTGTAGTTATCGTCGTCGCGCAGCACCGTGGTATGGATAAACACCATCAGGTTACGCTTCGAGGTATCCTCGGAGGTGTAGCGGAACAGCTGGCCCACCAGCGGGATATCCCCCAGCAATGGCACCTTGGAGACGGTCTCTTTGGTGACGTTCTCCATCAGGCCGCCCAGCACCACGGTCTGGCCGCTGTGTACCATCACTTCGTTATTGATGGTACGGGTGTTAAAGGTCGGGCCGAGGCTCGCATCTTCGGTGGCGCTGGCGTCCACGCTGGACACTTCCTGCTCAATCTTCAGGTGGATCATGTCGCCGTCGTTGATCTGCGGCACAATCTTCAGCTTGGTACCCACCGTCTTACGCTCCACGGAGTTAAAGACGTTGTCGCCGCTGGTGGTCTGGGAACCGGACAGTACCGGTACATCCTGACCCACGTTGAACGACGCTTCTTTGTTATCCAGCGTCACGACGCTCGGCGTAGAGAGAATATCGTTCTTCGACCCGGTGGAGAGCGCGGTCACCAGCGCACCGAAGTCGCCGTTGAAGAAGCCGGTCGCCAGGCCGGTGAACGCGGTGCCTTTCATGGTGCCGTTTTTCACCTGGCTGATAGGCAGGCCCGTTGCGCCAAACTGAACGCCACCGTGCTTGCCGGTCCACTGCACGCCCAGATCCATGCCGTTACCGTCCTGCACTTCCGCAATGATGGCTTCCACCAGCACCTGCGGACGACGGATATCGAGCTTGTCGATCACTTTTTCCAGCGAGTTCATCACGTTAGGCTGGGCGGTGATCACCAGCGAGTTGGTGGACTCGTCGGCAGTAATGTTCAGATCGCTTGAGGCCGTGGCGGTTTTGCTTTTCGGCGCGCCCGGTTTGTCTTTCAGCTGCTCGCCGATGCCGGTCAACACCGGAACCACCTTGGCGGCGTTAGCATATTTCAGGTAGAACACGCGGGTGTTACCCTCGTTGTTCTGCTCGCGATCCAGCTGGCCGATCAGGGTGCGGGTGCGCGAACGCGCATCTTCCGAACCGCTGATCACCAGGCTGTTGGTTTCGTCGTCGGCCACCACTTTGGTCGCCAGCTGCGGCGCGTTCTGCCCTTTTTGCTCTTCGTTGTTGAGGTTATTCAACATTTCCGACAGCTCTTTGGCAGAGGCGTAGCGCAGGGGCACAATCTCACGGCGCTGCACGCCGTCTCTGTCAACGCGCTGCACCAGGTCCACCAGGCGGTTCACCACCGAGGCTTTACCGGTTAACAGCAGCACGTTAGACGGCTCGAAATGCACCACGTTACCGATGCCCGAGGCGTCGTTAAGCTGGCGCAGCAGCGGGGCCAGTTCACGCACCGGCACGTTTTCCATCCGCACAACGCGGGTGATGATCTCATCGCCCTTGCCGGGGTTTTTGCTGTCCGCCAGCGGCACGCCAGCAGTACGTGCAACGCTTGAGCGCACCACTTTTACCATCCCGTTGTCCATCGGGATCACCGACAGGCCGTACAGGTCCAGCACGCTCAGGAAGAACTGATAATATTCATCTTCCGACAGCACGTTATAGGTTCTGACCGAGACCGTTCCCTGAACGGAAGGATCGACCAGAATCGTTTTATTAAGATTACGACCAACCGTATCGATAAATTCACGGATATCGGTATTTTTAAAACTTGCGCTAAAGTTAGCTGCAAACAGCGAACCGGAATATAACGACAATGCGGTCAGCGCCACGCACGCCCATGGAAATTTCTTCATGTCTGTACACTTGTTAATTGTTTAGAACATTAACCCGAATATTTTCAAGGTGAGCGTGACGTTTCACAACGACCTCCGCTTCTTTCATTTTTGACCAGCTGGCAATAATGTTTTTTGCTTCAGCTTGTTTGGTCATATCGACAGAATTGACTTTCACCGCCACATCGCCTTTTTGCAGGCCGGAGTGGCTATAAAAGGCAGAGGCATTGCGTGGATTGATCTTATATCCCTCCAGTTCGCCCTTTTCGATTAACGGCTTTAACACCAGATAATCATCCAGATGCACACTGTCCGCGCCCGGATCTTTTGTCGATTTGGTTACCGGGCCGCTGTCGACGCCGCCCTTAAAGTAGTCTGGTTTTTTGAGCGCCAGCACCTGCTCAGTGCCTGCGTAGTTGACCACCACGTTATCGCTGTTAATTTCTTCGATATACGCATCGTCAAATCCGGTGAGGTTTTCCCCCTCCCGGTAGCTTTTCTGGCCCGCAGGCGTTTTAATCACGGCAAACGACAGCCACGCCTCGTCGCTGCTGACAATACCTTCGATTTCAGCAGCCAGTGGGGCTTTTGCCGCAGCTGGCAGACTTTGCTGACGGACGGCGGCGGTGAAAAGCGCAAACGCTTTTTCATCCTGACGTTTTTTTTGCGGTTTTACATTCGCGTTCGCCAGTTTGTTTGACACTCTTTTATAATCTTTAAAGATGACGTATCCCTGCTGACCGCAAAAAATCAGGGTCAAAAACATAATACAGGGCATCATCAACCGGGGAAGAAATGAGAACCTCATTATTCATCTGGCCTTTAGCAAAGCGATAATAAGCAGCATCGTGCTGCGCCAATATGTGACATAAATAGTAATTATCTGCTCGCGAAGCGACCACCTGCTTCGCCATTAACTTTGATGAAGAAAAATATTGACAGAGAAAAAACGGGATGTTAGAGGGTCACAACAGGTTATTTTTACCCTGATGGCAAATTGACCACCCGACGGGCTTAACGTACTTTTCTGCACTATTGCTATTCATGTGAAGAGACGGTAAGTCGTATGTATCAGAGTCATTTTAATTTCCAGAAGCCGCCGTTTAAAAAAGTCACTCGCGCCTCGGGTGATTTTTTTGTGCCTTATCATCAGGACATCTTTAATCTGTTGAAGGAAAAAACCCAGCAGGCGGGTATTACGGGACTCTTTTGCAACGATGCCCCCCTGCTCGGCGAATTCAGCGATGCGCTGAAATCTCACAGCCAGACGGTCCTTGCGATTAACGCTTTCCCTAAACTGAGCGCCAGTAGCCTGCTGTACAAGCTCAGTCCGGGTACGAAAGAGAGTAAAACCCGCATTCAGGCCATCGACGCCGTGATCCGCCAGTGGCAGGACGCCGCCTCTTCACGCAAACCTGCCGGCAAAGTGGTGATCGTCTCTCACATGGAAGCCATGAAGGATAACTGCCGTGAGGTCCTGGGCATGTTGTTGACCCGCGCGCAGGAGCTGGAGTTTCGCTTGTCGATTGTGCTGATGGGGTCAGCCGAGCAGGAAGCGGTGCTGATGCAGCACTCCGGCCTTCAGGAGTATGTCCACACCCACCACACCCTGCGATCTATGACCTGCCGCGAAACCCTGGGCTATGTTCAGGCCCAGTGCGAAGACAGCGGCTGTGAAACGTCACCGCTCGCCCCGGCCCGCGTGCGCAAAATGCATACGCTGACCAAAGGCAGCATCAGTAAATTCAACGCCCTGGCCCACCTCGCCCTGCTTGCCGCCTGGACAGAGCGTGCGTCGGCGGTGGGTCCACGTCATTTACGTCTGGCCACCAGCGAAATTTTACCGGCCAAAAAACACGGGACGCGCCTGGCGACCGTCGGTTTATTTGCGTCGGTGCTGTTTGCCGCCTGCGGCTGGTATATGACCTCGGCGATCACCGCAAAATTGCCGGTGCAGCTGCCCGTCCCGGTGAGCTGGAAACAGCAGACGCCGCATAAAACGGCGCCGGTTGTGCCGGTCATCGACCACGAAGTGGTTAACCAGCCGGATGCCATGCATCAGCTTTATCAGATGTGGGGATATGACGCTTCCGCCGATGATGCGCTGTGCCAGAACGCGTCGAAGGTTAATTTGATGTGTCGCCAGGGCAACGCGCCGCTGAGTGAACTGGCAAAAGAGGGGTATCCGTGGGTCAGCGAAATGCACACCGGCGGCCACCTTAACTATGCCGTTGTCGCCCGCGTCGGGGATAACACCCTGGATCTCTTAATGAACGGTCGGACCTGGCAGGTGACCCGCAACTGGTATAGCCAGCATGCAACGGGGAACTACACCCAGCTGCATCGCCTGACGCCGCAGGGCAAAGACGAAATCAGCGCTGCCAGCAGCGGTAAAGATCTGGAATGGCTCGATCAGCAGTTGAGCCAGGCGCTTGCGGAGCCTGAAACCCACGCGCAGAGCTGGACCGCTGAAATGATGAAACGCACCCGTGAGTTCCAGCAAAAAATGGATCTCCATGTCGATGGCATCCCCGGCGAAGATACGCTGATGCAGTTGATGCGTGAAACCAATACTACCCCCAGCGTGCTGATCCAGGCATCGCAGTCGGGATCGGATGCGACCACGCAAGAGAAGAAATCATAATGTCTACGATATGTCTCGCTGCCCAGCGCAGCTACGAGACCGGGGAAGCGGTCTGGTTTTCGTATCGCTTCCCCGGCCTGAAAAAAATCTTTGGCACCACCTTCTTATGGCTGCTGGTGCTGTGCGTCCTTATTGGCGCAGGACTGTACGCGCACGTTTACTGGAACCTGCGCCACCCTGCGCCGGTCACAACGAAGGTCAACACGGTGAAGCCGGAAGCCATCTTGTCTGATATGCATTATATATATGTCAGCAAGCCGTTCCCGCATCCGCAGCCTAAGCCGATCCCGGTGCATGAGGATGTTCCCGCGATGCAGGATGTGCCGATTAACAGTGACGATGCAGACTGGCAGCAGGCGCCGGACGGCGTTGCAGAACCCGAGCACGATACCTCGCGGGATACCCTTCCCGGAACGGAAGAACATGACGCGGCGAGCGCAGAGTCCGATGACGATTCATCGTCCCTGAAGACGTTGTTTATGAAGGCATTAAAAGAACAACAGCAAGATTATTCTCAAGGAAAAACGCCCGCGCCACCGATTGATGAAACGCAGGATATATCACATATTAACGATACTCATCAGGAGAAAGCGCCGTCTCCTTTAAGTCAAAAAGGAGATCGGCTGGAGTGATTAATATTTTTCTGGCAGCGTAGTGAGATTCAGGAGACGTCCTTTTTCCACCACGATATATTGACCTTTTTTCAGGTCGGAGAGAATTTTAATGATGGTACTGCGGGCCAGGTTGGTGTATTCCTGAATATAATCATAAACGTTAATATCGCGTTGATGATGAACAATCAGCTCATTAATTTCTAACAGGAATTCACGTACAACCGAATAGGCGCTGCGGGCAACGAGAACATCGTCACGCTTGCTGAGCATGCAGATGTACCAGGACAACACTTTTGTCAGCTGCGGCCACAGGTTTTTGTCGGTCATTAACGCCATAAACTCCTCTTTGTCGATGGAGCGAACCACCGTGTTGGCCCGCACCAGGCCGTACATATGGGATGAGTTATAGTAAATGGACGACAGGCCAAAGATGCACTGCCCTTGCAGAGAGAACATGCACAGCTCGTCAGATTCGCGGCGGAACTCCACGTCACCGCTGACGATGATATGGATTTTGCCTGAATCAGACGTGGAAATTTTTTGCCATTTCTTTAAGGTTTTTTCTTCATAACCTGAGGTTGCAGAAATAATGGTTTCCATTTCCTGTTGAGGACGTAATTTTTTACCGTAGATACTTAACATTGTTATACCCGCATAAGATTAAAGTTAAAATAAAATGAGGTTACGGAAGAAAACCGAAACCTAAAAATGAGGTCCTGACTGGCAAAAAAGAAATGAGAGAAAATCGTCTTGTTTATTTTTTATGATTACTTAGCAAGCTATGTGTCTATATTAAATGCGGGTAAATTTAAGTCAATTTACTAAAAATTAATTTAGATTGAATCTAGGATTAATCTGATGAAAGTAAATGTAAAACTACCAGGTTCGGAGTAATCCCGAAGGATTACCCCTGTCCGTATTTTTCTAAAAGCGCTTCGGCAATCGCCATGGTTTCCCGATCGGCTACACCGTCCCAGCGCTGCGGGCGAAAATGCATCTGGAAAGCCATAATGATGCGCTTTTGCTGCGCGGCGGTGCTGTTTTCCGGCACCTCGTAGCCATAGCGCGCCAGCAGCCTGAGCAGTGCGGCGGTATCCACCGCCTGATAAGGCGGCTGTCCGTCCAGGTAAAAGGCGACGCGGTGCGGATCGGGCCAGGCCCCAATACCCTGCTCCGCCAGCTCACGCCACGGGAAAAGCGGCCCCGGATCGTCTTTGCGCTGCGGGGCGATATCCGCATGGGCCACCACGTTTTCGGGCTTAATGTTGTAGCGGGCGACAATATCTTTGGCGAGCGGGATCAGCGCGGCGATCTGTGCCGGTTCAAACGGCGCGAAATACTTCATGCCTGCCGCTTTTTGCCAGCCGCGATTTTCCAGCTCAATGCCTATCGAGGTGTCGTTTATGCGATTGGTTCCGCGCCAGAAGCTGATGCCCGCGTGCCAGGCCAGCTCGCTTTCGGGGACCAGCTGCCAGATGCGCGGTTTGCCGTCGGGCGCGGGGGGACGGGCGGGGATCAAATAGTGCGAACTGACATTTTTGTCCGTCAGCGTGGCAAGCGAGGTATCAAAATCATCGGCGGTATAGTGAATAACCAGCACCTTGATACGCGGGTAGGCCGCCTGCGCCTGATGGCGCGTATCCAGCTCGTAGGCACCCTTATCAACGATGCCTTTTTCCGTGGCACAGCCTGCCAGCATCAGCGCCAGCAGGAGCGTTGAGAGCGTACGTTTCATCGACGGGTTTTCACCGCCGTACCGCTAACGCTGACCATCAGCATACTGGCATCTTTGCCGACGGTTTCGTAGTCGATATCAATGCCGACCACCGCATCCGCCCCGAGGGCTTTCGCCTGCTCGCCCAGCTCTTTGAAGGCAATTTCTCGCGCCTTACGCAGCTCTTTCTCATACGCGCCAGAACGTCCGCCGACGATATCGCGGATCCCGGCAAAAAAGTCGCGGAAGATGTTGGCACCCAGAATGGCTTCGCCCGTGACGACGCCGCAATATTCGGTAATAGGCTGCCCTTCCAGGGTTGGGGTCGTTGAAAATTGCATGGTTAATCTCCTTCTTTAGCGTTCAATGCCTTAGGCCATAACTTCATCAGCATTATCGGTTCGTTACGCTATGATTGAAAGGATAGTTAATAAATAAGGAAATCAACATGCGCTACTCTGCTTTAACGCTTTTAGTGCCTTGCGCGCTGGTGCTCAGCGCGTGCACCACCCCGGTGACACCCGCCTTTAAGGATATTGGTACTCGCAGCGGCCCCTGCATCGAGGGTGGCCCGGATGCCGTCGCGCAGCAATTCTATGATTATCGCATTCAGCATCGCGGTAACGACATGACTGCCCTGCGCCCTTATCTGAGCGATGGCCTGGCAAAACTGCTTAACGATGCGTCGCGCAATCCTCAGCATAACGCCCTGCTGAGCGCCGATCCGTTCTCAAGCCGTGCAACGCTGCCGGACAGCGCCGAGGTCTCCAGCGCGTCCACCATCCCAAACACCGATGCGCGCAACATTCCACTGCGCGTTAAACTGACCCAGGGCTCCCAGACCTGGCAGGATGAAGTGCTGATGATCCGCGAGGGCCAGTGCTGGGCCGTTGACGACGTGCGCTACATCGGCGGCAACGTTCATGCCCCGGCGGGCACGCTTCGCCAGTCGATTGAGAACCGCTAAACCCATCGGTGGAAATCTGTTAACCCGGTAAAATGTCCGGCATTTCTGATGGAATGCCGACATTTATTCTCGCGGTCTTAGGGCATCGCTATTTTGTGCTATGTTTAGAGGAGTTAACGGGTTATATTTAACTTTTAACGCAGAAATATTGCATAACTATTCTGTCAACGGTACTATCTGCGGCCTCAATTGCTATAGATTGCCTGGATGAGTAAAGACTGCCCCGATGAGTATTAAACTAAACGGCATTAACTGCTTCTACGGCGCACACCAGGCGCTGTTCGACATCACGCTGAGCTGCCCCGAAGGCGAAACCTTGGTATTACTTGGCCCAAGCGGCGCGGGTAAAAGCTCTCTTCTGCGTGTCCTTAATCTGCTTGAAATGCCCCGTTCAGGTACGCTGGCGATCGCCGGTAACCATTTCGATTTCGCTAAAACGCCTTCTGATAAAGCGATCCGCGAACTGCGTCAAAACGTCGGCATGGTATTCCAGCAATACAATCTTTGGCCTCACCTTACGGTGGTGCAGAACCTTATTGAAGCGCCGTGCCGCGTGCTTGGCTTAAGCAAAGACCAGGCGATGGCGCGTGCCGAAAAGCTGCTGGAGCGTCTGCGCCTTAAGCCGTACAGCGATCGTTATCCGCTGCACCTTTCCGGCGGTCAGCAGCAGCGCGTGGCCATTGCCCGTGCGCTGATGATGGAGCCAGCCGTGCTGCTGTTTGATGAGCCTACCGCCGCGCTGGACCCGGAAATTACCGCCCAGATCGTCAGCATTATTCGTGAACTGGCGGAAACCAATATTACGCAGGTCATCGTTACCCATGAAGTGGAAGTGGCGCGCAAAACCGCCAGCCGCGTGGTGTACATGGAAAACGGGTATATCGTTGAGCAAGGTGATGCGAGTTGTTTCACTCAACCGCAAACCGACGCCTTCAAAAACTACTTATCACACTGATGTGTTAGGGAAAAAGATAATGAAAAAAGTATTGATTGCCGCGCTGCTCGCTAGCGTCAGCCTTTCCGCTACCGCAGCTCAGACCATTCGTTTCGCCACTGAAGCGTCTTATCCTCCGTTTGAATCCATTGATGCCAACAATAAGATTGTCGGCTTTGATGTGGACCTGGCTAACGCCCTGTGTAAAGAGATTGATGCGACCTGTACCTTCAGCAACCAGGCCTTCGACAGCCTGATCCCAAGCCTGAAGTTCCGTCGTATCGACGCCGTAATGGCGGGCATGGACATCACCCCTGAGCGTGAAAAACAGGTTCTGTTCACCACCCCTTACTATGACAACTCTGCGCTGTTCATCGGTCAGAAAGGGAAATACGCCTCTGTTGATCTGCTGAAAGGCAAGAAAGTGGGCGTGCAGAACGGCACGACGCACCAGAAATTCATCATGGATAAGCATCCTGAAATCACCACCGTGCCGTATGACAGCTACCAGAATGCGAAGCTGGATCTGCAAAACGGTCGTATCGATGCGGTGTTCGGGGATACGGCAGTTGTCACTGAATGGCTGAAAGCCAACGACAAGCTGGCCGCCGTGGGTGACAAAGTGACCGACAAAGATTACTTCGGTACCGGCCTGGGCATTGCCGTGCGTCAGGGCAACACCGAGCTGCAGCAGAAATTCAACGCTGCGCTGGAGAAAGTGAAGAAAGACGGCACCTACGAAACCATCTACAAAAAATGGTTCCAGAAGTAATTCCTGATGAATGAAATTTTTCCTTTAGCAAGCGCCGCCGGGATGACCGTCGGCCTTGCCGTTTGTGCATTGATTATCGGCCTCGTGCTGGCGATGTTCTTTGCGGTGTGGGAGTCAGCGAAATGGCGTCCCGTCGCATGGGCAGGCTCCGCGCTGGTAACCGTGCTGCGTGGGCTACCCGAGATTCTGGTGGTCCTGTTTATCTATTTCGGCTCCTCACAGCTGCTGTTAACCCTGTCGGACGGCTTTAACATCAATCTTGGCTTTGCACAGATCCCGGTGCAGATGCAGATTGAAAACTTCGACGTTAGCCCGTTCCTGTGCGGCGTGATTGCCCTCTCCCTGCTCTACTCCGCCTACGCCTCGCAAACCCTGCGCGGCGCGCTGAAAGCGGTGCCGCAGGGCCAGTGGGAGTCCGGCCAGGCGCTGGGGCTGTCGAAAGCGGCGATCTTCTTCCGTCTGGTGATGCCGCAGATGTGGCGTCACGCGCTGCCGGGGCTGGGCAACCAGTGGCTGGTGCTGCTCAAAGACACCGCGCTGGTCAGCCTGATCAGCGTTAACGATTTAATGCTGCAAACCAAGAGTATCGCTACCCGCACCCAGGAGCCGTTTACCTGGTACATCGTGGCGGCGGCTATCTACCTGGTCATCACGTTGCTTAGCCAGTACATCCTCAAGCGTATTGATCTGCGTGCAACGCGTTTTGAACGGAGACCAGGCTGATGCTTGACTATTTACCCGAGTTGATGAAAGGGCTGCACACCAGCCTGACGCTGACCGTCGCCTCCATCGTGGTGGCGCTGATCCTGGCGCTGATCTTCACCATCATCCTGACGCTGAAAACGCCGGTGCTGGTGTGGATTGTGCGCGCCTATATCACGCTGTTTACCGGTACGCCGCTGCTGGTGCAGATCTTCCTGATTTACTACGGCCCGGGTCAGTTCCCGTCGCTGCAGGAGTATCCGGTTATCTGGCATCTGCTCTCGGAGCCGTGGCTGTGCGCCCTGATTGCGCTCTCGCTCAACAGCGCGGCCTACACCACCCAGCTGTTCTACGGGGCCATTCGCGCCATCCCGGAAGGCCAGTGGCAGTCCTGCGGGGCGCTCGGCATGAGCAAGAAAGACACCCTGGCGATCCTGCTGCCCTACGCCTTTAAGCGTGCGCTCTCTTCGTATTCCAACGAAGTGGTGCTGGTGTTCAAAAGTACCTCCCTGGCCTACACCATCACCCTGATGGAAGTGATGGGCCACGGACAACTGCTGTACGGACGCACCTACGACGTGATGGTGTTTGGCGCGGCGGGTCTGGTCTATCTGGTGGTCAACGGTTTGCTGACCCTGATGATGCGTTTGATTGAGCGTAAAGCCCTGGCGTTTGAGCGCAGATCGTAGGCCGGGTAAGCGCAGCGCCATCCGGCAAGAAATGCATAAATGTGATTAATAAACGCGGGTAACTTTCTGGTTATCCGCTTTTTTTTATCCCTATATAAATATTTAATCATTTATATTGCATACAAATTCATTAAATGGCATTGTACTTTCATAAGACCTACAGACGGGAGTCGTACAATGAAAAAGTTAGTCCTGGCCGCATTACTGGCAACCTTTGCCGCTGGCGCATCCGCTGCGGATAAAATCAATTTCGGCGTTTCCGCCACCTATCCGCCGTTTGAATCGCTGGATGCCAGCAACCAGATCGTCGGGTTTGATATCGACCTGGCAAAAGCGCTGTGCAAACAGATGCAGGCCGACTGCACCTTCACTAACCACGCGTTCGACAGCCTGATCCCGTCTCTGAAATTCAAAAAATATGACGCGGTGATCTCCGGGATGGACATCACGCCGGAGCGCAGCAAGCAGGTCTCTTTCACTGACCCGTACTACGCAAACTCAGCCGTGGTGATTGCGAAGAAAGGCGCTTATACCGCTTTCGATCAGCTGAAAGGCAAACGCATTGGGATGGAAAACGGCACCACGCATCAGAAATATCTGCAGGACAAACATCCTGAAGTGAAAACCGTGGCCTACGACAGCTACCAGAACGCGATTATCGATCTGAAAAATGGCCGTATCGATGGCGTCTTTGGCGATACCGCCGTGGTTAACGAGTGGCTGAAAACCAACCCGCAGCTGGGTACCGCCACCGAGAAAGTGACCGATCCGCAGTACTTCGGCACCGGTCTGGGCATTGCCGTGCGTCCGGACAACAAAGCCCTGCTGGAGAAACTGAACGGCGCGCTGAAAGCGATTAAAGCTGACGGTACTTACCAGAAAATCAGCGATCAGTGGTTCCCGCAGTAATTCCTTTTGCCGGGTGACGGCTTCGCCTTACCCGGTCTACGGGGGTGGTCTGTAGGCCGGGTAAACGCAGCGCCACCCGGCGATTTCTCACAGTGGCACGTAAAACCTGAACCTGGCCCCGCTCACCGACTCCATCAGCCCAATCCCGCCGCCGTGCAGTTCCAGCATTCTTCTCACGATCAACAGCCCTAACCCGCCCCGGTTTTCCCGCGATGCCTGTGGATTGAGCGCAGAAGGACGCTGAAACAGATCGTCACGCAGCGCGTCATCGACGCCCGTTCCGCTGTCTGCCACCTCAACCTGCAACTGCCCATTCTCCTGCCACACCGTCAGGCGGATCTCGCCACCGGTGGGCGTATGGCGAATGGCGTTATCCAGCAGGTTGGTCACTACCCGCTCGATCATCGACACATCGGCGTTGACCAGCGGCAGCGGCCCCGGCACGTCAACATGCAGCTTCAGCTCACGCGTGCGCGCAGCCAGCTCGAACTTCTGCACCACGTCGGAGATCAGCTCCGCCATAGCAAAACGTTCGCGCTGGGGTTTGATGCCGCCATGCTCCAGCCGCGCCAGCTCAAACAGTTGCTGCGACAGATGACGCACCTTCTGCCCCTGACGCAGGGCGGTCGCGAGATACTGCTGATGCTCCTGCGGAGTCAGCGTGGCGGATTTGAGCGACAGCGTCTCCAGATAGCCCAGCAGCGAGGTCAGCGGCGTGCGCAGATCGTGCGAGATATTGGCGATAAACTCCCGGCGCTGGCGGTCGCTGTCGGCCAGCCGATCCCACTGAGAGGTGATTTTGCGGGCCAGCTCGATAAAGGTATTGCGCAGGATCGCGACTTCGTCGTTCAGGGCCGGCTCAAGCCGCTCTGCCGCCAGCTGTTTGATGGCGGTGATGCTGTCGTGCTCAAGCCCGGTCACCTCGTGCGTAAGCTGTTTAACCGGACGCGTAACCCAGTACCAAATCAGAACGCCGGCCAGCAGGCCAAACAGCGCCACCCACAGCAGCGACCACAGCACGGTGCTCCAGAGCGCTTTGTGCCAGGCCATCCCTGCCAGCGCGTTAGACTCCTCGCCCTGCAAAATGATGTACAGATAGCCTTTCAGCTCCCCGTCCTGGCGCAGCGGCGTCGCGCTGAACACTTTCTTATTCTGGCTGCGCGGATCGTCACCCAGCACCGGCATTGAGGCGCCGCTCAGGAAGGACTGCACAGGCGCAAGGTCGATTTTTTGCCGCTGGATATGGCCCGGCGGCGCAGCATCGGCCAGCACGTCACCATCGGGAGAGATAACGTACAGCTCAACGCTCGGATTAAAGGTCATCAGCCGGTCAAACAGCGGTTTCAGCGCGCTGCGGTCAACGGTGCCCTGCGCATCCAGAATCGGCTCACGCTGCACAATTTGCTGGGCAAGCCCGCCGGACAGGCGCTGGACCATGGCGTTACCGTACTGCATGCTGGTGTAGAGCTGCACCGCGCAGGCGACGGCGGCGCAGAGCATCATCAGCAGGATAAACAGCAGCGTCAGACGCTGGCTCAGGCTAAAGCGGCGCATCGTCGTTCAGCTCCGCAAATTTATAGCCCTTGCCCCAGACGGTGCGCACGATCTCCGGCTCGGCGGCATCTTTTTCAATCTTGATCCGCAGGCGGTTGATGTGGGTGTTAACCGTGTGCTCGTAGCCTTCGTGCTGATAGCCCCAGACCTGCTCCAGCAGCTCGAGACGCGAAAAGACTTCTCCGGGGTGGCGGGCAAAAAAGTAGAGCAGCTCGAATTCGCGCGGGGTGAGATCAACCTCCTGCCCGTTAAGCCGCACCGTGCGCGCCAGCGGATCGAGCGTCAGGCCGTGCGCGTGAATGTGTCCGTCGTTCTGCGCCTGCCCCATCGCCTGCTGGCGGCGGAACAGCGCTTTAATGCGCGCAATCAGCTCCTGCACCGAAAAGGGTTTGGCGAGGTAATCGTCGGCCCCGGTTTCGAGGCCGGTAATACGGTCGGTTTCGCTGCTGCGGGCGCTGATAATGATCACTGGCAGGTAGCGGGTCATCTGGCGGATGCGGCGACAAATTTCGAGGCCGTCGACACTGGGGAGCATCAGGTCGAGGATCACCGCGTCCCAGGGCTGTTTTTCAAGCAGGCGTAACGCGTTGCCCCCGTCAGGCTCGTGGGTAATGGTGTAGCCTTCGTCTTCCAGGTTGAGGCGCAGGAGCGCCGCAATATCGCGATCGTCCTCCACCAGCAGGATTTGCTTCATGGGTAAGCCTTTATTCAATTCTTATGAGGTAAGCTTACCTGATTTTGTGGGCGGGAAGAGTTCACATTTTGTTGAACATTGTGCGGGTTTGTTGCCGGGTGGCGGCTACGCCTTACCCGGCCTACGCTTTGGCTAACAACGTCAACACTTCGTAATGCGCGGTATGCGGGAACATATCAAAAAGCTGAACGCGTTCAATGCGGTAGCCCGGCAGGTGAGCGATATCTTTCGCCATCGTCCGGGCGTTGCAGCTGGAATAGACGATGTACGCCGGTGCCATCTGGCTCAGATAATCGCAAAGCGGTTTGCCGATGCCGCGGCGCGGCGGGTTGACCAATACTAATTCCGGCACGTTGCCCTGCCCGGTCGCAAACTGGGTGGAATCCAGTGCCTGGACGTGGAGGTTTGTTAACCCCAGTTCGGCGGCGGACTGCGTCGCGCAGGCAATCGCCTCGGCGGAGATTTCAATCCCGGTCAGCTGCATCTCCGGGGTGGCGCAGTGCAGGCCAAAGCCGCCCACGCCGCAGAACAGATCCCACATATGGCCGATATTGAGGGCACGAACCCAGTCGCGCGCGGTGGCGTACAGCGCGCTCGCCACCGTCGGGTTGGTCTGGAAGAAGCTCTGCGGGCGGATCCACAGCGGCACGCCGTTGAAGGTCTCCGCCAGCGCATGCTGCCCGGTAAGAAAGATCTCTTTCTCCCCCTCCATGATCGCCATATGCACCGGCTGAATATTCACGGTGATGACCTTTAGCTGCGGAAGCTGCTGTTGCAGCCACGGCAGCGCCGCGCGAAGCTGTTCCAGCCGGGATTCTGAGCGCAGGACAAAGCGCAGCATCATCCCGCCGTCCCTCTGGCTTTCGGTGAGCAGCAGGTATTTCAGCTCGCCGCGCTTGCGGGCAACGTTATAGGGCGTTAACCCGGCGCGGGCGATAAACGGCTTGAGTGCCGCAAAAACCGGTTTAAAGGATTCTGGATACAGCGGGCAGTCGATTAAATCTTCCGGGGTGCCGTCGCGGTGCAGCATGCCCAGCAGCGGTCGTTCCACGCTGCCGCTGACCACCATTTTGGCCTTATTGCGAAAACCCTGCTCTGGTCCACTGACGGATGCGCACCACTCGCCCACCGCATGGTCAGCCAGGAGCTGCTGAAGGTCGGCCATTTTGGCGGCGAGTTGTTGGGAGACCGGCTGTTCAATCCACTGACAGGAGCGGCAGCGACCGGCGTCATAGAGTGCGCACTGCATATGAAAACCTTAAGAATGGCGGGGGCTGCGATTATACACATTATTGCAGACGGAAAAACCGCCTGCTTGCGGCGGGTGCAAAGAGCAGGCACAGCACCAGCGCATCCGGAAGTTTTTGCATCACCAGCGAATGGAATATCTCGCGCTTAGAGCCTCCCGCGATGCTGAACAGCTCCGGGTAGCCATAGCCCAGCGAGGCGGCCCACAGGTAGGTGGCGGCAGTCACCTGGGTCAGCAGATAGGTCCAGCGCGCCCAGTTGCGCCCCTTCACCAGCGAGAAGGCACAGTAAATTTCAATAAATACCAGCGCCAGGCTGCTCATAAAGACCAGCGTCAGGTTCCAGGTCTGGACGCTGCGGTGAATAAATTCTCCCATGCCGCGCACGCCCAGGGTGTTGAAGATCATCAACACGTCCAGACAGCGGATCATAATAATGGCGAGCGCCGCCACCTGCACCAGCGCAGGGACGTTCGGACGAGCATGCGTATGACGTGTTTTTTGAAAGAATCCCAATGTTTTTACTTCCCTGAAAAACAGTGCCGCGTCTTGCGCGGCACTTCACTGGAAATTTTAAATGCTTCAGCCGCGTCTTGCACGCTGGATATCGCGCACACGCTGTTTTTCCGCGCGCGCCATCAAATACCAGGCGATAAATCCGAAAATTCCGACCACCCCAAGGATGATGGAGGCCAGGGCGTTGATCTCCGGGTTCACTCCCATGCGTACGCTGGAGAAGACCAGCATCGGCAGCGTGGTAGCGCCAGGCCCCGAGACAAAGCTGGCGATGACCAGATCGTCCAAAGAGAGCGTGAACGCCAGCAGCCAGCCGGATATAACCGCCGGCATGATCATCGGCAGGGTGATGATGAAGAATACCTTCAGCGGCGTGGCACCCAGATCCATTGCCGCCTCTTCGATGGAGCGGTCCAGCTCCCGCAGCCGCGAGGAGATCACCACCGCCACGTAGGCCGTGCAGAAGGTGACGTGCGCCAGCCAGATGGTCAGCATCCCGCGATCTGCCGGCCAGCCGATGGCGTGCGCCAGGGCGACAAACAGCAGCAGCAGCGACAGCCCGGTAATAACATCCGGCATGACCAGCGGCGCGGTGATCATAAACGCAAAACCGTTCGCGCCGCGAAAACGCCCGAACCGCACCATCACCATCGCCGCGATCGTCCCGAGTATCGACGCCATCGTGGCCGCCAGCGCCGCGATGGTCAGGCTCAGCCCCACCGCGCTCATCATGGCATCATCGTGGAACAGCTCGCTGTACCAGCGCGTCGACCAGCCCGCCCACACCGTCACCAGCTTCGAGCTGTTAAAGGAATAGATCACCAGCATCAGCATGGGTGCATACAGGAAGGTGAAGCCAATCACCAGGATCAGGATCCGCCACGGGGAGCGCACTACCGGTAAGTTGTTCATCCGTGGTCTCCCATCTGTTTCTGCTGGTGCTTGTGGAACCACATGATCGGCACGATCAGCAGCAGCAACATCACGATCGCCACCGCCGAGGCCACCGGCCAGTCGCGGTTGTTAAAGAACTCCTGCCACAACACGCGGCCAATCATGATGCTGTCCGGGCCACCCAGCAGTTCCGGGATCACAAACTCCCCTACCGCCGGGATGAACACCAGCATCGACCCGGCAATAATGCCGCCTTTGGTCAGCGGGACGATCACGCTGAAAAAGGTCTTCAGCGGACGCGCGCCGAGATCCAGCGAGGCCTCCACAAGCGAATAGTCGATGCGCGTCAGGGCGGTATAGATCGGCAGCACCATAAACGGCAGATAGGCGTAAACGATCCCAATGTACACCGCGAGGTTGGTGTGCAGGATCGTCAGCGGCTGGTCGATGACGCCAAGCCACAGCAGAAAGTTATTGAGAATGCCGTTGTTTTTCAGGATACCCATCCACGCGTAGACGCGGATCAGGAACGAGGTCCACGACGGTAAAATCACCAGCAGCAGCAGGATATTGCGCGTCGAGGGTTTACTGTGCGCCACCGCCCACGCCAGCGGGTAACCCAGCAGCAGACAGCAGATCGTCGAGATCCATGCCACCTGCAGCGACTGCAAATAAGCCTCCACGTACAGCGGATCGTCGGTGAGCTGCAGGAAGTTCCCGAGGTTAAGGGTGAGCGTCAGCTGCCCGTCGGCCCAGTCCAGCAAGTTGGTGTACGGCGGGATCGCCCGCGCCATCTCCGCCAGGCTTATCTTAAAGACAATCAGGAACGGCAGCAGGAACAGCAGGATCAGCCAGACGTACGGCAGGGCAATCACCAGCTTGCGCCCGTGCGCCATCTGCATACGCGTCAGCCAGTGGCGAAAACCGCCCGGTTGTTTGACGCGGGCTGGAGGTTCAAGTGTACTCACGATCGCTCCTTATGCCGTTAACACGACGCAGCTGTCCGCATCCCAGCACAGGCGCACTTCGTCGCCCCAGGTCGGCTGGCCCTTGCGATAGCGGTGTTCGTTCTGCAGCTGGGCGCTGAGCATCTGCCCGCTTTGCAGACGCACATGGTAGATAGAGAGATCGCCCAGATAGGCGATATGCACCACCTCACCCACGGCAAAGTTATAGCCATCGGCTGGCGGCTCGTCACAGAGCATGATTTTTTCCGGGCGCAGGGCGACATACACCGGCACGTTATCCACCACCGAACTATCAGGATCAACCTTCAGCGGGTGAACCAGCCCCGGAGAGTCAATCACCAGCCCGTCGTCTTCGCGCGCCTTCAGCAGCCCTTCAAAGACATTCACCGAGCCGATGAATTCCGCGCTGTAGCGGGTGGTCGGGTGCTCGTAAATCTCCTCCGGCTCGCCGGTCTGCACGAATTTACCGCGATTCATGATCGCAATACGCCCGGCCATGGTCATCGCCTCTTCCTGGTCGTGGGTTACCATCACGCAGGTCACGCCGACGCGCTCAAGGATGTCCACCACCTCAAGCTGCATGCGGTCACGCAGCTTTTTATCCAGCGCCCCCATCGGCTCGTCGAGCAGTAGCAGCTTCGGGCGTTTCGCCAGGCTTCTTGCCAGCGCCACGCGTTGACGCTGGCCGCCGGAGAGCTGGTGCGGTTTACGTTTGGCGAACTCCTGCATGTGGACCAGGCTCAGCATCTCGGCCACGCGTTCGGTAATCTCCGCCTTCGGCAGTTTGTCCTGCTTCAGGCCAAAGGCGATGTTCTGCTCAACCGTCATGTGCGGGAACAGCGCGTAGGACTGGAACATCATATTGATCGGGCGCTGATACGGCGGCACGCGGGAGAGATCGACGCCGTCCAGCACGATCTGCCCGGCGGTCGGCTGTTCAAAACCGGCCAGCATGCGCAGCAACGTCGATTTACCGCAGCCGGACGGGCCAAGCAGGGCAAAAATTTCGCCTTTGTAGATCGTCAGGCTCACGTCGTCCACGGCGTGTTGCCCGTCGAAGGATTTGGTGAGATTACGGATTTCAAGAAGCGGGGTCAGCGCTTTACGGACTTTCGCCTGCGGGCGGGGGATCACATCATTCACGGGGTGTTCTCCGGCAAAGATCAAATCAGGGTGCAGGCGCACCAGAACGGTGCGCCTGTTGCCGGGGGCGCTTCGCTTGCCCGGCCTACGACAGCGGTTTATTTACCGCTTTTCACCTTGGTCCACGCACGGGTGCGCACGCGGTCAATTTTTGGGTCCTGCACTTTGAGGGTGAACAGCTTGGCAAAGACGTCCGCTGGCGGATAGATAGCCGGATTATTGCGGATCTCTTCGCTGACCATCGGGGTGGAAGCCTTGTTACCGTTGGCGTAATAGACATGGTCGCTGATGTGGGCGATCACCTCCGGACGCATCAGGTAGTTCAGGAACTGATACGCTTCGTCTTTGTTTTTCGCATCCGCAGGCATGGCGAAGACGTCGAAGAAGGCCAACGCCCCCTCTTTCGGAATGAAGTAAGAGACATTCACGCCGTTTTTCGCCTCTTTCGCGCGGTTTGCTGCCTGCCAGACGTCGCCCGCCCAGCCGATCGCCACACAGATATCGCCGTTGGCGAGGTCGTTAATGTACTGAGAGGAGTGGAAGTAGCGAATGTTCGGGCGCAGCTTCAGCAGCAGATCGGTGGCCGGGCCGGTGTAGTCATCGGCCTTGCTGCTGTTCGGATCTTTACCCAGATAGTTCAGCACGGTGGCGAAAATCTCTTCCGGCGCATCAAGGAAGGAGACGCCGCAGCTTTTCAGCTTCTCAAGGTTTTCCGGCTTGAGCACCACGTCCCAGCTGTCGAGCTTAACGTCTTTCCCCAGCACGGCTTTCACTTTATCGACGTTATAGCCGATGCCGGTGGTGGCCCACAGGTAAGGCATGGCGTATTTGTTGTCCGGGTCGTGTTTGGCGACCAGCTTCAATACTTCCGGATCGAGGTTTTTCCAGTTGGATAATTTGCTCTTATCCAGCGGCTGGAACACTCCTGCCGTCAACTGGCGCTCCAGGAAGCTGGCGGAAGGCACCACCAGGTCAAAACCGGTGCTTCCCGCCATCAGTTTACCTTCCAGCACTTCGTTGGAATCGAACACGTCATACACGACCTTAATGCCGGTCTCTTTTTCAAAGTTTGCGACGGTATCCGGCGCAATATAGTCCGACCAGTTATAAACGTGGAGCGTTTTTTGTTCCGCAGCGAGCGTGCCGGCAGAGACGGCCATCAGAGCACCCGCAACCAGACCCGATACCCATTTTTTATTCAAGGCGATCATATCGTTATTCCTTCTGAAAGCTCGTTAACACACGAACTAAAACTGTGCACTCTGACGATATGCAAGAATCATGCATACTTTGTCGCTCTGGCCGAAAAGGAATAAAAGATTTTTCCGGCAGGATCCGCTCGCTTTTGTAAGCATCGCAAGAATAACTGTAGCCCTTGTCCCGGGCTATAGCCCAGACGAAAAAACGCCTTTTATCAATTTTTTATGCAGAATATGTCTATGTGATAAGCCGAAATGGCCTTTGAGGAGGTGAAATAATCTTGAAAGGAGGGTTTAAGACAGCAGAAAAAATGGCGTTACGCAGCCGCCGTGGCAGCGACTGCGCCATGCTCAGACAGCGTTAGTGCAGAAAAGTGGGAGATGCATCATTATTCTCTGCATCATCTTCGGCGCTGTACAACAGGTGATGCGCGTTAGCTTCCATCATCACCATGGAAATCTGCTCTTCGCCCATGCGCATAAACCAGGCAAACTGCTTGAAGGATAACCCTGCCCCGGAGAATAAAGACTCGCACACCACCAGTTTCGGCAGATTATCATCCTGTATGTCGAGAAATGCTTTCACCGTCAAAGAACTGGCGTTGATGGCAGACAGATCGGACGCCAGCGCCAGCAGCGCAGAGGGTTTAACCTCGGCCAGCGCGGAGAAAAGAATGACGTCATTAATCAGATCGATCTTGGCATCAAAAATACCGTCGAAATTTTGCATGTGAGGCAGATGCAGCGCCTGGCAGGAGTCGCATTCAAAGAAGGTAATTCCGGCATCATCGAGCCATTGACGTAACGTATCCAGTGTTGGAACGACCTGTAAATCCATCGCTGTGCAGCCTCTTAAATAATAACTTCGCTTAGAGTACGCAAAAAGTGCGCGATAATCTATTTAACCGCCCGTTTTCAGGCAAAATCCCGGGGTCGCGTGGCGTTCAATCCAGGCGATCATTTTGCCCGCAATGTCCACGCCCGTGGTTTTTTCAACCCCTTCCAACCCCGGCGAGGCGTTGACCTCCATCACCAGCGGGCCGCGCGTGGCGCGCAGCAAATCGACACCCGCCACGTCCAGCCCCAGCGTCTGCGCCGCTTTTACCGCAATCACGCGCTCGCGTTCGCTGATCTCTGTGATACGCGCCACGCCGCCGCGGTGCAGATTCGAGCGGAAATCGCCCTCTTTGGCCTGACGCTCAATCGCTGCCACCACCTCATCGCCGACCACAAAGCAGCGAATATCGCGCCCTTTGGCCTCTTCGATATACTCCTGCACCAGGATATGGGCGTTGAGTCCGCGGAAGGCATCGATCACGCTTTCCGCCGCCTGGCGCGTTTCGGCCAGCACCACGCCAATGCCCTGCGTGCCTTCCACCAGCTTGATGACCAGCGGCGCGCCGCCCACCATGTCGATCAAATCGCTGGTGTCATCCGGTGAATGAGCGATGCCGGTAACGGGCAGGTCGATGCCCTGTCGGGCCAGGAGCTGCAGCGAGCGGAGCTTATCGCGGGCGCGCGAAATGGCGACGGACTCGTTTAGCGGATAGCTGCCGAGCATCTCAAACTGACGCAGCGCGGCGGTGCCGTAGTAGGTGATCTGAGAGCCGATGCGGGGGATCACCGCATCAAAATGCGGCAACCTGCGGCCTTTATAATGAATCGACGATGCCGCCGGATCGATGTTCATATAGCAGGACATCGGATCGAGGATTTCGATCTGATGCCCGCGCTTCGCCGCGGCTTCCCGCAGGCGTCTGCATGAATAGAGCGTTCCATCCCGGGACAATATGGCAATTTTCACCCTGCACCTCTCTAAAGACCTGGTAAAAGCCTGCGTATCATACACGCAGCGAGGCACAGGATGAATGGACTATCGCGTCGCCCAGCCCTGCTTGTGCAGATAATCGAGAATAAACGGGCGGTTCTCTTTGATGATGGTGCGACGGATATGGTCAGTCCAGGTATCGCGGCGGTTGTTGCTGTCGCGCGTCAGATAGTAGTTCGCCAGCTCCTCATCGTATTGATTCAGAACCTCCTGGTCGACCGGCTGGTAGTGGTTCTCATGCACCAGCATCGCTGCGGGGATACGCGGTTTGAGATCCGGGTTATCCGCAGGCCAGCCAAGGCACAGGCCAAACAGCGGCAGGACGTGTTTTGGCAGCTTTAACAGCTCGGTTACGCTTTCAATGTTGTTGCGCAGCCCGCCAATGTAAACCCCGCCCAGCCCCAGCGATTCCGCCGCCGTGAAGGCGTTTTGCGCCATCAGGGCAGTATCGACCACGCCCAGCAGCAGCTGTTCGGCGAGGCCCAGTTCCGCCTCAGGGCAAATTTGCAGGTGACGGTTAAAATCGGCGCAGAAGACCCAGAACTCCGCCGCCTGGGCTACGTGCTTCTGCCCGCCGGTCAGCGTCACCAGCGTTTCACGCATCGCCGGATCGGTAATGCGGATAATAGAGCTGCATTGCAGGAAGCTGGAGCTGGACGTTCCTCGCGCGCTGTCGATAATGGCTTCGCGCTGGGCCTCGGTAATAGGTTCATCCGTAAAGTGGCGAATGGAACGGTGGGAACGGAGCAGGTCAATCGTTGGCGTCATCGTGTCTCTCTTTGTCTTGCTTAAAACGTATCGCAGCCAGTATAGGCAATGATCCGCGCGCTGTAATTGGCGAAACATAGCTCGAAGGTATTAAAGCGACAGGTGAAACCTTCTTTCCATGACGGCAGGTTATCGTGCACTATACGTCGTATTCGCCGTCAGGCTTGTTTTTTGAGGAGAGAGAAATGTTTGCAGTGATTTTTGGTCGTCCAGGATGCCCTTACTGCGTGCGCGCAAAAGAACTGGCTGAGAAACTGACCGCAGAGCGGGATGACTTCAACTTCCGCTACGTGGACATCCACGCGGAAGGGATCAGCAAAGCCGACCTGGAAAAAACCGTGGGTAAACCGGTTGAAACCGTACCGCAGATTTTCCTCGACCAGCAACACATTGGCGGCTTCACCGATTTTGAAGCCTACGCCAAAGAAAACCTGGGCCTGTTTGCTGCTCAGTAAGCGTAAAACGCCCTCATTATGAGGGCGTTATTGTTTGTGCCGCCGCTGCAAAAGGCTGCTGATACATAAATAGCATAGCGCCCCCAGCGCGCACCAGAACACGCCGCTTAACAGCCACGCCAGCTCCTGCCAGATGGTTCTGGAAGAGGTCAATACCAGCCGCATCAACAGCAGGCACAGCGGTGCCGCCAGTATGGCTCCCAGCAAAGGCTTAAACACTTCGCCCCCGCGAGAGAGAAAGCTGGCCGCCGCGCCCGGCAGAATGAAAAAGAGCAAACCCAGCTCAGGATGGCCGGATGCACGAAACGCCCCTTTTACATTAAACGCTAACGACAGGCAGACAACGGTAAACAGCAAAAAACAGCTGATCGCGCCCACCCAGTTTCGCCTTAAATTCAAACTATCCTCCTGATGTTTCTCTATCAAATACACCTTCGTCCTGTGGACGCCCAGTCAGATAAAGCATTGCGGCAATCCTTGCCAAAGCTCGCACAGCGTTGTGCGATAATGAGTAGCCGTCGTTAGCTAATACGACTAAACTACCCACCTGCTAGTGTTTTTGGGAATTAAGAAAGAAACAGGAAATGCTGAAACGCTGCCCTGTCATCCAAAACAGTAGCCCAAAAAACCACTTCATTCAACAACTTACTGGTAAACAAGAAGTTAGCCTCCGTGAATATAAACGTCGCAGACTTGTTAAATGGGAATTACATCCTGTTATTATTTGTGGTACTGGCATTGGGCCTTTGCCTGGGAAAATTACGCCTCGGGTCGGTTCAACTTGGTAATTCCATTGGCGTTTTAGTCGTCTCTTTATTATTAGGTCAGCAGCATTTCAGCATTAACACGGACGCCCTCAACTTAGGCTTTATGTTGTTTATTTTTTGTGTGGGTGTTGAAGCGGGTCCCAACTTTTTTTCAATTTTCTTCCGCGACGGCAAAAATTACCTGATGCTGGCGCTGGTGATGGTTGGCAGCGCGCTGCTGATTGCGTTAGGCCTGGGTAAGCTGTTTGGCTGGGACATTGGCCTGACGGCGGGTATGCTTGCCGGCTCGATGACCTCCACCCCGGTTCTGGTGGGTGCGGGTGATACCCTGCGCCACTCGGGGATGGCCGGAGCGCAGCTGTCCACCGCGCTCGACCATCTGAGCCTTGGCTATGCCCTGACCTACCTGATTGGGCTGGTGAGCCTGATCGTCGGCGCGCGTTATCTCCCTAAACTCCAGCATCAGGATCTGCAGACCAGCGCCCAGCAGATTGCCCGCGAGCGCGGTCTGGATACCGATTCCAAACGCAAAGTTTACCTGCCGGTGATCCGCGCCTACCGCGTAGGGCCAGAGCTGGTAGCCTGGGCCGACGGTAAAAACCTGCGCGAGCTGGGCATTTACCGCCAGACGGGCTGCTATATCGAACGTATTCGCCGCAACGGTATTCTGGCGAACCCGGACGGCGACGCGGTGCTGCAGATGGGCGATGACATCGCGCTGGTCGGTTATCCGGATGCCCATGCGCGCCTCGACCCGAGCTTCCGTAACGGCAAAGAGGTCTTTGACCGCGACCTGCTGGACATGCGTATCGTCACCGAAGAGATTGTGGTCAAAAACCACAACGCCGTTGGTCGCCGCCTGGCTCAGCTGAAGCTGACCGACCACGGCTGCTTCCTGAACCGCGTGATCCGCAGCCAGATTGAGATGCCTATCGACGATAACGTGGTGCTCAACAAAGGTGACGTGTTACAGGTGAGCGGCGACGCGCGCCGCGTGAAAACCGTTGCAGACCGTATCGGCTTTATCTCCATTCACAGCCAGGTCACCGACCTGCTAGCCTTCTGCGCCTTCTTTATCGTGGGCCTGATGATCGGGATGATCACCTTCCAGTTCAGCAACTTTAGCTTTGGCATCGGTAACGCCGCCGGGTTGCTGTTCGCCGGGATCATGCTGGGCTTCCTGCGTGCCAACCATCCGACCTTCGGCTATATCCCGCAGGGTGCGCTAAACATGGTGAAAGAGTTCGGGCTGATGGTCTTTATGGCCGGTGTTGGCCTGAGCGCGGGCAGCGGCATTGGCAACAGCCTGGGCGCCGTCGGCTGGCAAATGCTGGTGTCCGGCCTGATTGTCAGCCTGGTGCCGGTGGTGATCTGCTTCCTGTTTGGTGCCTACGTGCTGCGCATGAACCGCGCCCTGCTCTTCGGCGCCATGATGGGCGCACGTACCTGCGCGCCTGCGATGGAAATCATCAGCGATACCGCGCGCAGCAATATCCCGGCACTGGGGTACGCAGGCACCTATGCGATCGCTAACGTCCTGCTGACGCTGGCGGGTACGCTTATCATCATCATCTGGCCGGGACTCGGATAACTCTCAAGTTTGCGCAAGGACGAAAATATTTTCGTGATGCGCAGAACTTTTAAGAAAGGGGGCAGTCATAACTATTGCCACTGCTTTTCTTTGATGTCCCCAATTTGTGGAGCCCATCAACCCCGCCGTTTTGGTTCAAGGTTGATGGGTTTTTTGTTGCCTTTTTTATGCATGAAAATCAAACATTATAAATACATCAGAATTGCCATTGGCGGCTTAATGGCAGCACAATTTACTCCTGGGCTTTTTATTTAAGTCTGTCTGTTATCTAAATAATCACACATGCAAGCCTCCGGTCAGGGCTACTCCTGGCATCGAGCGTTTTTATATCTGGCTTACCTCTTCCCTTCCCCCGCCCAAATATATATGCTTAACCATATATGTTTCACCCAACCTCCAGGACTTCCAATGCAACACCCCGTCCACCTTTTCAAGGCTCTTTCAGACCAAACGCGGCTGTCCATCGTGATGCTTTTGCGTGAGGCGGACGAGCTGTGCGTCTGCGATCTTTGCGCGGTGACCGGTGAGTCGCAGCCTAAAATTTCCCGTCATATGGCGTTGCTGCGCGAGTCCCGGCTGGTGCTCGATCGCAAGGACGGCAAGTGGGTCTATTACCGATTGTCACCCGCCATTCCGGCGTGGGCGGCCGCCATTATCGACAGCAGCTGGAACTGCCTGAGAGAGGAGACCCGCCTGAAGCTCAAAAACAGGGCGGGCTCGTGTTGAGCAGAACTCACACATTCACTAAAACATATATAACGGAGTAAACGATGTTGCTGGCAGGGGCTATTTTTCTCTTCACGCTGGTTCTGGTTATCTGGCAACCCAGAGGGCTAAGTATCGGGTGGAGCGCCACGCTGGGTGCCGTGCTGGCGCTGGTAAGCGGGGTCGTTCACATTAACGACATTCCGGTGGTCTGGAATATCGTGTGGAACGCGACAGCGACCTTTATCGCCGTCATTATCATCAGCCTTCTTCTGGATGAGTCCGGCTTTTTTGAGTGGGCGGCGCTGCACATCGCCCGCTGGGGTAATGGCCGGGGACGGCTGCTTTTTACCTATATCGTTCTGCTGGGCGCGGCGGTGGCGGCGCTGTTCGCCAACGACGGCGCTGCGCTGATATTAACGCCTATCGTCATCGCGATGCTGCTGGCGCTGGGCTTCAGCAAACAGGCCACCCTCGCCTTTGTGATGGCGGCGGGGTTTATTGCCGACACCGCAAGCCTGCCGTTAATTGTCTCAAACCTGGTTAACATCGTCTCGGCAGATTTCTTCACGCTGGGCTTCAGCGAATACGCTTCGGTCATGGTCCCGGTGAATATCGCGGCCATCGCCGCCACGCTGGTGATGCTGCACCTGTTCTTTCGCAAAGAGATCCCGCCGACCTACGAGCTGGCGAAACTTCGCCAGCCCGCCCTTGCCATCCACGATGTCGCCACCTTCAGAACAGGCTGGGTCGTGCTGCTTCTGCTGCTGATCGGCTTCTTTGTGCTTGAGCCGCTCGGCATTCCCGTCAGCGCCATTGCGGCGTCGGGCGCGTTGATTTTATTTGCCGTGGCGAAACGCGGACAGGCGATCAATACCGGCAAAGTGCTCCGCGGGGCACCGTGGCAAATCGTCGTCTTCTCGCTGGGAATGTATCTGGTGGTTTATGGTCTGCGCAATGCCGGGCTGACGGACTCCTTATCCGGCGTGTTGTCTATGCTGGGCCAGCATGGACTCTGGGCCACCGCGTTGGGCACCGGCTTTATTACCGCCTTCATGTCTTCGGTGATGAACAATATGCCGACGGTGCTGATTGGCGCCCTGTCGATTGAGGGCAGCACCGCGTCCGGGGTGATCAAAGAAGCGATGATTTATGCCAACGTGATTGGCTGCGATTTGGGTCCCAAAATCACACCGATCGGCAGCCTGGCGACGCTGCTCTGGCTGCACGTGCTGGCGCAGAAAAATATGTCGATCGCCTGGGGCTATTATTTCCGAACGGGCATCATCATGACCGTGCCCGTATTGTTCGTGACGCTCGCTGCGCTGGCGTTACGACTCTCTTTTACACTGCAATGAGTAACCGATATGAGCCACATCACCCTCTACCATAACCCGGACTGCGGCACCTCGCGCAATACTCTCGAGATGATCCGCAACAGCGGGAATGAACCCGAGATCGTCTTGTATCTCGACACGCCGCCGTCGCGCGAAACGCTGTGTAAGCTGATCGCGGACATGGGCATCTCGGTACGGGATTTACTGCGCACGAACGTCGATCCCTATGCGCAACTCGGGCTTGCCGATGGGCAGTTCAGCGACGAACAGCTGATTGATTTCATGCTGCAATACCCGATCCTCATCAACCGCCCGATTGTCGTGACCCCGCTGGGGACGCGCCTGTGCCGCCCTTCTGAACGCGTGCTGGATATTTTACCCGATCCGCAGCGCGCGGCGTTTACCAAAGAGGACGGCGAAGCGGTCGTCGACGCGTCGGGAAACAAAATTCGCGGGAAATAGTCCCGACAGGCCCTGCCGTTTAGCGCAGGGCCGTGCGGCTCCCCTCGCCTGCAATTCTCCCCACCATCGTGCGGATCTCCTCCCGCGTTAACGGTACTCTGTCGGTAACGTAGTGCAGCGTCATCCCCTCGATAAACGCATCCAGCGCGCGGGCCGTCGCCGGATCAAACCACTGTTCAAGCGTGGTCTGGCTCATTTTCATCCAGTCCTGCATCACGGTTTTCAGCGCCGCGCTACGGTTCATAAAGGCGTACAGCTGGTACATCAGCGCCATGTTGTGCGGCGTGGTCACTTCCGAACTGTGGATTAAGGTTGTGATGGACTCGCACGCCATCTCCGGCCCGCTGACCCCGGCAAAGTAATCCCGATACTGCTGCGACATCTTCCGCGTAAACCACGTAAACGCCTCCTCCAGCAGCGGCTCCTTGCCGTCGAAATAGTAGGTCATCGACCCCAGCGGCACGCCTGCGCAGCTGGCGATTTTACGGTGCGTGACGGCGTGGATCCCGTGCTCGGCAATGGTATCCAGGGTCGCCTGGAGGATTTTCTCGCGGCGATGAGGATCGTTGGGGGGTCTGCTCATAAATACCTCATGTAGTTTATGTACAAATGTACACAAACTTGCTAGTGTTGTCGCTATTGTTGTACTTCTGGTGCTAACCCAATGACGCTGACCTCCCCTCGTAAAGCCCTGCAGCTACGCATGTGGGCGCTGTTTATGTTCTTCTTTATTCCCGGGCTGCTGATGGCCTCTTGGGCGACACGTACGCCCGCTATCCGCGACATCTTATCCGTCTCAACCGCGGAGATGGGCATCGTACTGTTCGGTCTGTCGATTGGTTCCATGAGCGGTATTCTGTGCTCCGCCTGGCTGGTGAAGCGCTTTGGCACGCGGGCGGTGATCCGCACCACCATGTGCTGCGCGGTGCTGGGCATGGTGGTCCTGAGCGTGGCGCTGTGGTTTGCTTCTCCGCTGATGTTTGCGCTGGGGTTGACGGTCTTTGGCGGCAGCTTCGGCGCGGCGGAAGTGGCGATCAACGTCGAGGGGGCAGCCGTTGAGCGCGAAGTGAACAAAACGGTGCTGCCGATGATGCACGGCTTTTACAGCCTCGGCACGCTGGCGGGCGCGGGCGTTGGCATGGCGCTGACGGCGTTTGGCATTGCGGCGAATCTGCATATTTTGCTGGCGGCGCTGGTATGCATTATCCCCATTTTGACCGGCATCCGGGCCATACCCGACGGTACGGGCAAGAACTCGACCGGGGAGCAAAAATCTGCGGCGAAAGGGCTGCCGTTCTATCGCGATATTCAGCTCATGCTCATCGGCGTGGTGGTGCTGGCCATGGCCTTCGCCGAAGGCTCCGCCAACGACTGGCTGCCGCTGCTGATGGTTGACGGTCACGGCTTCAGCCCCACCTCCGGCTCGCTGATTTATGCCGGATTTACGCTCGGCATGACGGTCGGGCGCTTTACCGGCGGCTGGTTTATCGACCGTTACAGCCGCGTGGCGGTGGTTTGCGCCAGCGCCCTGCTGGGCGGGTTAGGCATTGCGATGATCATCTTTGTGGATGTCGACTGGATTGCCGGTGTCTCGGTTATCCTCTGGGGCCTGGGCGCCTCGCTCGGCTTCCCGCTGACCATTTCTGCCGCCAGCGATACCGGCCCGGACGCGCCAACGCGGGTCAGCGTGGTGGCGACAACCGGCTATCTTGCCTTCCTGGTCGGGCCGCCGCTGCTCGGCTTCCTGGGTGAGCACTACGGGTTGCGCAGCGCGATGCTGGTGGTGTTAGGGTTGGTGATTATTGCCGCACTGGTGGCGCGTGCGGTCGCAAAACCGGAAGCAGAACAGACACTGGAGAATGGATATGAGCGTTAAGCTGATTGCAGTAGACATGGATGGAACCTTCCTGAGCGATGCCAAAACCTATAACCGGCCGCGTTTTCTGGCGCAGTATGCGCGTATGAAAGCTCAGGGCATCCGCTTTGCGGTGGCCAGCGGGAATCAATACTACCAGCTGATCTCCTTTTTCCCGGAGATCGCCCATGAGATTGCCTTTGTGGCCGAGAACGGCGGCTGGGTCGTCTGCGCCGGGGAAGATGTCTTCAACGGCGAACTGTCGAAAGAACACTTTGATACCGTCGCCGCCGTGCTTAACGACGTCGTGGGGATTGAGATTATCGCCTGCGGAAAAAGCAGCGCCTATACGCTAAAAGAGTATGACGACGCCTTCCACGACATCGCGGCGAAATACTATCACCGTCTGGAGAAGGTCAGCCATTTTGGCAACCTGAACGATATCTTCTTCAAGTTCGGGCTTAACGTCTCCGATGACGAGATCCCGCGCATTCAGGCCCTGCTGCATGAAAAGCTCAACGACATTATGGTGCCGGTGACCACCGGCCACGGCAGTATCGACCTGATTATCCCGGGCGTGCACAAGGCGAATGGTTTGCGGATCCTGCAACAGCGCTGGGGCATTGAGGACAGCGAAGTGCTGGCCTTTGGTGACAGCGGCAACGATGTGGAAATGCTGCGCCAGTCGGGCTACAGCTTTGCAATGGCCAATGCCGGACCGCACATCAAGGCCGTCGCCCGCTACGAAGCCCCGAACAACAACGAAGAAGGCGTGCTGGATATCATTGAAAAAGCGTTGAACGGGGAAGCGCCGTTTAACTGAGTTGAGGCCCTCTCCTGCACGGAGAGGGCAATTCGCTTACGGCTGTAACGCGCTGCCGACGCGTTTATCTTTCAGGAATACCACCATCAGCCCCACCCACAGCAGACCGTTCGCGAGGTTGAACAGGCTGAACAGCCCATTGCCGCCGAAAGCGTAGGCGTGCTTGCTCACTTCAATTCCCACGGTGAAGATCAGCATCTGCAACATGCCCATTGCGGCGGACACCGTGCCTTTACTCATCTCGCTGGCAAACAGCGTCAGACGCACCAGACCGGCGTTCGCCAGGCCAATCCCGAAGGCATAAATGCTCAGCCCCGCCGTCATCCACAGGTAGGCATGGGAGGACGCAACCGTTGCAACCGCCGCCACGATCAGCCCTGCCGCAATCGGCCAGCCGCCCATAACGATCAGCGACCGCACGGTGCGGCGCGCGGTCAGGCGGGCCAGCACCAGGTTACCCATAATCAGCGCGCCAAAAATCGGCACCTGCAACAGGCCATACTCGTAGCTGCTGAGCTGCTCGCCGCTGATGATAATGACCGGTGACTGGGCAATCCACGCCAGCAGCGGCAGGCTAACAAAGCCCGTCGCCAGCGCACCCGCCACAAAGCGAACGTTCTTGAGAACCAGTTTGTAATCCCGGCCCAGCTCTTTCAGGGAGAGCTTCTCCCCCAGGCGCGTAGCGGTTTCGGGCATGGCGCGGTGCAGGCCAAAGAAGGAGATGGCGGCAAGCAAGGCGAAAAGCACAAACATGCCTTCCCACGGTGCAACGTGTACCCACGCCGCCCCCACCAGCGGCCCGAGCAGCGGCGCAATCAGCGCGACGTTAGCCATCAGCGCCGTAATTTTGATACAGACCGCCTCTTCAAACGATTCCTGAATGGCGGCATAGCCCACCGCGCCGATAAAGCACAGGCTCACCCCCTGCAGGAAGCGCAGCAGGGTAAATTGCTCGATGTTTTGCGCGAGCAGCGTGGCGAGGCAGGTCACGATAAACCACACCACGCCGGTCAACATCACCGGACGGCGGCCAATACGATCCGACAGCGGCCCCAGCAGCCACTGCAAAAACATGCCGCCAGCCAGATAGGCGGTCATGGAGGTCGGCACCCATTCAATACCTGCGTTGTACTGTTCGACAACGGCGAGCATCCCGGGCTGGATCATATCGTTGCCAATATAGGTAGAGAATTCGTAGAGCACCAGACACAGAGGGAAAAGTAACGCCTGACGACCCAGACGGTTACCGGAAGAAGAACGGTTTAACATGCCATCTCTTTATAAAGAAAAAATCGCGATGAGTGTAATGAATTGCCGCAGCCTGAGATAGTAAATAATCGAGACGAAACAGAAATAAAGCACGTATCGTTGTCGTTTAAGGTTTCCTTAAGTTGCCCCCTTTAAGATAGCCTTTTTTCCCGTTAATGACCTTGACTATGGCACACGGCGTCAGCCCTTCAGAATTATCTAACTTACAGACAGATAAGACTAAATCCCTTTACCGATTACCGGTACGCTTTTATGGTTATCAGCTTTTCGTGCTGTTAATCCTCGCGGTGCTGTTTATCTGGCTGTCTCGCGATGAAACGCTCGACAAATGGATCACCGGCTTTTGGTATGACGCGGCGACACACGGTTTTCCGCTACAGCAAAATCACCTGCTGGATCTGCTCAACCACAGGCTGGCGAAATACATTGCGATTGCGGCTGGCGCGCTGGCGCTGATTATCGGGGCCTGGCGACGCAATACCCGGCTGGTCACTGCCGCCCTGCTGATGGGGCTGGGTGCGCTGGTGGTCGGTGCGCTGAAAAGCATAAGCCACCACAGCTGCCCGTGGGACCTGGTGGAGTACGGCGGAAAAGCGCTTTCGTACCCGCTGTTTAGCGCGGTGCCTGAGGGCAGCGGCCCCGGGCGCTGTTTCCCCGGCGGGCATGCATCGAGCGGCTTTATGCTGATGGGGCTGTTTTTTGCCTTCTGGCGCGAACGTCCGCGACTGGCCTGGGCCTGTGTCGCACTGGGCGTGATTGCCGGGCTGGCGATGGGCTACGGGCAGGTTATGCGCGGCGCGCATTTTTTCTCTCACAACCTGTGGGCCGGGTGGTGGGTTTGGTTTTCTCAGGTGGCCGTCTACGGGCTGGTTTCTACCTGGTTTGCAAAAGAGTGACGAGGGTATGTTAGAAAATCTAAATTACAGTCTGTTCTATCTGATTAACGCCACCCCCGCTTCCCCGGCGTGGATGATCGATTTTGCCACCTTTATCGCGCGCGATGTGATAAGCATAGTGCCCGCGCTGGCCGTTATTCTGTGGCTGTGGGGGCCGCGCAAGCAGGTCGATGCGCAGCGCCAGCTGGTGATCAAAGTGGCGATGGCTATCGGCGTCAGCGTGGTGACAAGCTATTTGCTCGGCCACGCCTTCCCGCACGACCGTCCGTTTGTCGACCACGTCGGCTATAACTTCCTGCATCACGCCCCGGACGACTCCTTCCCGAGCGACCACGGCACGGTGATCTTCACCTTTGCGCTGGCGTTCCTGTTCTGGCATCGCCTGTGGTCCGGTGCGCTGCTGATGGCCATGGCGCTCGCTATCGCCTGGTCTCGCGTCTATCTTGGCGTTCACTGGCCGCTGGATATGGTCGGCGGGTTCCTGGTCGGGCTGATTGGCTGCGTCAGCGCGGCTATTCTCTGGAGTCTCTTTGGTCCGGCGCTGCATCGCGGGCTGTCTGGGGTGTACCGCACCCTCTTCGCGCTGCCGATCCGTAAAGGCTGGATACGTGACTAACCCCGCGCTGACAGGTTACACTTGAACCCCCGCCCTGCGGGGGTTCACTTTTTCAGCCCGAGGATCTATGGAAACACGCCGCGATGACCGCATAGCCCAGCTGCTACAGGCGCTGAAGCGCAGTGATAAGCTGCATCTCAAAGAGGCCGCCACGCTGCTTGGCGTTTCAGAGATGACCATTCGTCGTGACCTGAACAGCAACAGCGCGCCCGTGGTGCTGCTGGGCGGGTACATTGTCCTGGAACCCCGCAGCGCCAGCCACTATCTGATAAGCGATCAAAAAACGCGTCTGGTTGAAGAGAAACGCCGGGCCGCACGGCTTGCCGCCTCCCTGGTCCAGCCGCATCAAACCCTGTTTTTTGACTGTGGCACCACCACGCCGTGGATCATCGAAGCCATCGACAGCGCCATCCCCTTCACGGCAGTCTGTTATTCCCTGAACACCTTTCTGGCGTTACAGGAGAAACCCGAGTGCCGGGTTATCCTCTGCGGCGGCGAGTTCCATGCCAGCAACGCCATCTTCAAGCCGCTTAACCTGCACGACACGCTGAGTAATGTATGCCCGGATATCGCGTTTTATTCCGCGGCGGGCGTCAATGTGCGCCAGGGGGCGACCTGCTTTAACCTGGAGGAACTGCCGGTGAAGCACTGGGCGCTCAATGCAGCGCAGTACCACGTGCTGGTGGTGGATCACAGTAAATTTGGCAAGGTGCGCCCGGCGAGAATGGGCGAGCTGGCACAGTTTGACGCCATCGTCAGCGACTGCCGCCCGGATGATGACATCGTGGCCTGCGCGAAAACGCAGCAGGTGAAGTTGATGTATTGAGGTTTTACCGGGTGCGTGCTTTCCCCCTCTCCCTGTGGGAGAGGGTTGGGGTCAGGCCATCAGGCCGCAACGCACTCTGGTTCGCCGGGGGGCGGCTTCGCCTTACCCGGCCTGGGTTCGAGCCGATGCAGGCCGGGTTAACGCAACGCCACCCGGCAAACACTTAGCTAAACCAGCTGCCAAACCATCCGTGGAATTTCATTAATACAAAGTCCCACATCCGGCTGAAGAAGCCGCCCTCTTCGACCGCCTCCATGACGATCAGCGGACGCTGCTCAATGGATTTACCGTTCAGCTGGAAATCAATCGTCCCGACAACCTGGCCCTTTTTAAGCGGCGCGGTCAGCTGCGGATCGGTCAGGGTATAGCTGGCTTTCAGGTTTTTCAACTGACCGCGAGGAATGGTCACCGAACCCGCTTCGCCCGCGCCAAGATTCACTTCGCGCTTATCGCCAAACCAGACGCGCTGGCTGATGAACGTCGCATCCGGCTTGATTGGCGTGACGGTTTCGAAGAAGCGGAAGCCCCAGGTCAGCAGTTTTTCCGATTCGTTAAAGCGAATGCGGTCGGTTTTGGTGCCAAGCACGACTGAAATCAGGCGCATATCGCCCTGTGTGGCGGATGCCACCAGGTTATAACCCGCACCTGCCGTCGTCCCGGTCTTCATGCCGTCGACGTTCACGTTGCTGCTCCACAGCAGACGGTTACGGTTCGGCTGGCGGATCTTATTGAAGGTAAACTCTTTCTCTTTGTGGATGGCGTACTCTTCCGGCACGTCGTGGATCAGTGCTTTGCCCAGCAGCGCCATATCACGCGCGGTACTGAACTGCCCCGGCGCGTCCAGACCGTGAACGGTCTTGAAGGTGGTGTTGGTCAGACCCAGCCTTTGCGCATAGCCATTCATCAGGCCGATAAAGGAGTCCTGGCTGCCCGCCACGTAATCCGCCAGCGCTATACAGGCATCGTTACCTGACTGGATAATCACCCCTTTGTTCAGGTCGGAAACCGATACCCGATCGCCCGGTTTCAGGAACATCACCGATGAACCGCGCAGCGCCGGGTTACCGGTTGCCCACGCGTCTTTCCCGACGGTCACCATGTCATCGAGCTTAATTTTTCCGGCCTTCAGCGCCTGACCCACCACATAGCTGGTCATCAGTTTGGTCAGGCTGGCAGGATCCAGTTTTTCGTCGGCGTTCCCTTCCGCCAGCACTTTACCACTGGCGTAATCCATTAAGATCCAGGCACGCGCATCAACCGGAGGCGCTTCGGGCGCCGCCTGTTCCGCCGCATAGAGCGTGGGTGCAAAAAGGAAAAGAAGCGCAGAGCCCGCCGCCAGGCTGCGCAGAGAAGAAGTTTTTAGCGTCATAAATGCCACCCGAGTGTCCATTCTAAAAATTACGTCACATCACCGTGTCGCAACAAGCGATGAGTAATAGCGCACTACAACTGTTAAGGAAACCTCAACCAGGTAAAGTTTTTAAAGTTTATGCAATACCCGACGGATACGCTTCGATTCACGGGATTTTTTTCTCTTCTGTTGCGTAATTGTTAGGTTTATCTCACCATGGCGACTCTCAGGTTTGACTATTTGGGGAATAACAATGATTACGCTGTGGGGCAGGAACAACTCGACCAACGTGAAGAAAGTTCTGTGGACGCTGGAAGAGCTGGATTTACCGTTTGAGCAGGTGATGGCAGGTTTACAGTTTGGGGTGAATAAAGAGGCCGAGTATCTCGCCATGAACCCGAATGGCCTGGTGCCGTTGCTGCGCGACGAAGAGACCGGCGTCACGCTCTGGGAGTCGAATACTATCGTGCGGTATCTGGCCGCCCAGTACGGCCAGAGCCGTCTGTGGATTGAAAACCCCGCCAGCCGTGCGCAGGGAGAAAAATGGATGGACTGGGCGAACCAGACGCTCTCCCCGACCCACCGCGTGATCCTGATGGGCCTTGTGCGCACGCCAGAACCCGAGCGCGATTATCCTGCCATTCACGCCGCGCAGGATGCCTGCGAAGGGCTGTTCGCCATGATGGACGAGGAGCTTTCTCAACACGCCTGGTTCTCCGGCGATGCCTTTGGCACAGGCGACATTGCCGTTGCGCCGTTCGTCTGGAACCTGACCAACCTGGGGCTTAAATGGACGCCGCGCCCGCACCTTGAGCGCTGGCTCGCGCAGCTCAGCGAGCGCCCGGCGTACCGTAAAACCGTGATGATCCCGGTAAGCTGATCACCCGCCGGACGGGCTGACTTTCAGCAGTTGCCCGTCCGTCTCGTCGGTCAGGACGTACAGATAACCATCCGGCCCGACGCGCACGTCGCGAATACGCTGATCTCTGTCCCCCAGGATCTGTCCCTCTTCCGTCACCTTGTTGCCATCAACGTTCAGCACGATAACGTCTTTCTCTTTCAGCGCCCCGATGAACAGCCTGTTTTTCCACTGCGGGAAAACGTCGCTGTTATTGAACGCCATGCCGCTTACCGCGGGGGAGACTTTCCAGACGAACAGCGGTTTTTCCGTGCCTTCGACGTGCTCGCCTTTGGCCTCCGGGATCTTCAGGCCGCTATAGTTAATACCGTGCGTAGCCAGCGGCCAGCCGTAGTTTTTGCCTTTTTCCGGGATATTAATCTCATCTCCGCCGCGTGGGCCGTGCTCATTAAGCCACAGCGTGTCGCTCCACGGGTTCATCGCCATGCCCTGCGGGTTGCGAATGCCATAGGACCAGATTTCAGGCCGTGCGCCGGCGGTGTTCACAAAGGGGTTATCAGGCGGGACTTTACCCTCTTCGGTCAGGCGAACCACTTTGCCCTGCAGTTTGTCGAGATCCTGCGCCGTTGCGCGCTGGTTGTTCTCGCCAAGGCCGATGAATAAATAACCTTTACCGTCAAACACCAGTCGGCCACCAAAATGGTTACCAGTGGAGAGTTTCGGCATCTGGCGGAAGACCACCTGGAAGGCTTCAATGCGCGAAAGATCGTCGCTCAACCTGCCGTAGCCCACCGCCGTGCCCGCTTTTCCGTCCTGACCCGCTTCGGCGTAGCTCAGCCACACCCGGCGCGATGTGTCAAAATCCGGGGCCAGCACTACATCCAGCAGTCCCCCCTGACCGTTCGCCCATACCTTTGGCACACCGACGATGGGATCGGATAACCCCTTCCCGGCCTGCCAGTGCTTAAGCTGGCCCCCCTTCAGGGTGACAAGCAGGCCTTTGTTGTCGGGCAGAAAGGCCATCGACCAGGGGTGATCGAGTCGGTTTTGCAGCACCTCAACCTTAACCGCACTGGGCGCAGCCAGGAGCGAGACGGGGAAAAATAACGCAGGGAGAAAAATCAGCGAGGATCGATGCATAACGCGCTCCTTTATCAGCATATGGCATAAAGATTAGCCACAACGCCCGGGCGCGTTACCACTTTAACAAAAGCTTAATCAGAAGGGGGAGTTGCCTCCCCCGGGGCTTAGTGCTGTTCGAGCTTCGCGTGCTCGTTCAGACACATAATGCATAGCGAGATCGTAGTCAGGCAGTTTTCGAGCTTCTCTGCGTTAACGGCGATAAACGTTGGGCAGTCATGACGTCCGGTCATCAGGCATACCCCTGCTGCGGTGAGCATTTCGGCGGCACGACGCAGGGCAATCAGTTCGCTCTCGTCGTACTCCATTTTCAGGATCGGGGCTTTTTCACGCATGAAATTGCACAGTTCAAACAGATTATCACGCAGATGTTCGCTTTCGCTGACTGACATATAGCCTTTCGCTTTTCTTAACTGCAGATAGGCGGCAAGGTCGATGCGGGCATTGATCAGCTTGTTCAGCAGATCGCGCTTCAGTCTGTCAACGGACATGCTTTTTCCTCCTCTGTCAGCCATGTTGCATAATGAGCATAAGGTTATTTTTTGTACAATGTAATGTATGAGATCAATAAATCGTAACTGATTAACATTCTTTACAATGTAACAACGTTCGGGAGCGTCATCTGCCCCGCAAAGAGTGTATAAATCGCCCGCGATACGCTGTAAAATCCCGCCCTGATAACTCCATAATTGATGAATTTTTAACCTATGAGCAATGTTACGCACCCGCCGAAGATTGGCTTCGTCTCCCTCGGCTGCCCGAAAAACCTGGTGGATTCTGAACGCATCCTGACCGAACTTCGTACCGAAGGCTATGACGTGGTGCCAAGCTACGACAACGCTGACATGGTGATTGTGAATACCTGCGGTTTTATCGATAGCGCGGTTCAGGAGTCGCTCGAAGCCATTGGTGAAGCGCTGACGGAAAACGGTAAAGTGATTGTGACCGGCTGCCTGGGTGCCAAAGTGGATCAAATCCGCGAAGTGCACCCGAAGGTTCTTGAGATCACCGGTCCGCACAGCTACGAGCAGGTGCTGGAACATGTGCACCACTATGTGCCAAAACCAAAGCACAATCCGTTCCTGAGCCTGGTGCCGGAACAGGGCGTGAAGCTGACCCCACGCCACTATGCCTACCTGAAGATTTCTGAAGGCTGCAACCACCGCTGCACCTTCTGCATCATTCCGTCCATGCGTGGCGATCTGGTGAGCCGTCCGATTGGCGAGGTGCTGGCCGAAGCTAAACGTCTGGCCGATGCTGGCGTGAAAGAGCTGCTGGTGATTTCGCAGGACACCTCCGCCTATGGCGTTGACGTCAAGCACCGTTCAGGCTTCCACAACGGCGAACCGGTGAAAACCAGCATGGTCGGCCTGTGTGAACAGCTCGCGAAACTGGGTATCTGGACGCGTCTGCACTACGTCTACCCGTATCCGCACGTTGACGATGTGATCCCACTGATGGCGGAAGGCAAAATTCTGCCGTACCTGGATATTCCGCTGCAGCATGCCAGCCCGCGCATTCTGAAGCTGATGAAACGCCCTGGCTCCGTTGACCGCCAGCTGGCGCGCATCAAGCAGTGGCGTGAGATCTGCCCGGACCTGACCCTGCGTTCGACCTTTATCGTTGGCTTCCCGGGCGAAACCGAAGAAGATTTCCAGATGCTGCTCGACTTCCTGAAAGAAGCCCGTCTGGATCGCGTAGGCTGCTTCAAATACAGCCCGGTGGACGGCGCGACCGCTAACGAACTGGCAGATCAGGTGCCGGAAGAGGTAAAAGAGGAGCGCTGGAACCGTTTCATGCAGCTGCAACAGCAGATCTCCGCCGAACGTCTGCAGGAGAAAGTGGGCCGTGAAGTGCTGGTCATTATCGATGAGGTGGACGAAGAAGGCGCCATTGGCCGCAGCATGGCGGACGCCCCTGAAATCGACGGCGCGGTCTACCTGAACGGCGAAACCAACGTGAAACCGGGTGATATCATTCGCGTGAAAGTAGAAAACGCCGACGAGTATGACCTGTGGGGAAGCCGGGTGTAATTTCTGCCCTTACCCTGCCCCTCTCCCACCGGGAGAGGGGATCACAATCCCTCTCGAATTACCCTTTCACTTTCGGATCCAGCGCGTCGCGCAGTCCATCCCCTAACAGATTAAACGCCAGCACGGTCAGGAAGATCGCCAGACTCGGGAAGATGGCGACGTGGGGGGCAATCACCATATCCGCCCTGGCTTCGTTGAGCATCGCGCCCCACTCCGGCGTGGGCGGCTGCGCGCCCAGCCCCAGAAACGACAGGCTGGCCGCCGAAATAATCGACAACCCGATACGCATCGTGAAATAGACCACGATAGACGACACCGTGCCCGGCAGAATATGGCTGAACAGGATCGTGGCATCGCTGGCCCCCATGCTGCGCGCCGACTCGATAAAGGTCTGCTGCTTAATCACCAGCGTATTGCCGCGTACCAGGCGTGCAAAGGCCGGGATGGAAAACACGGCCACCGCAATGATCACGTTCGCCATGCCGCTGCCCATAATGGCGACCACCGCAATAGCCAACAGAATGCCCGGGAAGGCAAACAGCACGTCGCACACGCGCATGATGATGCGATCCCACCAGCCTTCGTAATACCCGGCAACCAGGCCTAATACCGTTCCGATAACCGCGCCAATCAGCACGGCAAACACCCCGGCGGTGAGCGAAATCTGCGCTCCGACCAGCACGCGGCTAAAAATATCGCGCCCCAAGGAATCAACGCCAAACCAGTGCATCATCGACGGCCCGTCGTTCAGGCGGTCGTAATCAAAATAGTTTTCCGCATCAAAGGGGGCGATCCACGGGGCGAGGATCGCCACCGCGATCAGCAGCAGCACGAACAGCCCCGCCGCCATCGCCACGGGCTGACGGCGAAAACGCCGCCAGAATTCGAACCACGGGGTGCGGATATGGTCCGGTTTCACCCCCGGCATCGCGTTTAAAATGGCCTGACGTCGCCAGTTCAACAATCGCATCTTATTTGTACCTGATGGCCGGATTAATGGCGGCGTAAAGCACATCCACCACTAAGTTGATAAGAATAAACTCCAGCGAGAAAAGCAGCACTTCCGCCTGAATCACCGGGTAATCGCGCATGTCGACCGAGTCGACCAGCAGACGCCCCAGCCCCGGCCAGTTAAACACCTTCTCCACCACGATAGAGCCGCCCAGCAGGAAGCCAAACTGCAGCCCCATCATCGTCACCACCGGGATCATCGCATTACGTAAGCCGTGTTTAAGAATGACCCACTTCTCACTCACCCCTTTCGCCCGCGCAGTGCGGATGTAATCCTCGCTCAGCACCTCAACAAACGAGGCGCGGGTAAAGCGCGCCATCACCGCCGCCACGGCAGCGCCCAGGGTCAGGGAGGGCAGAATATAGTGCTTCCAGGTATCGGCCCCGACGGTCGGGAGCCAGCCCAGCTCTACGGAGAAAATCTGCATCAGCAGCATGCCGAGCGCAAAAGCCGGGAAGGAGATCCCCGTCACGGCCAGCGCCATGCCGAGCTTATCCGGCCAGCGGTTGCGCCACACGGCGGCGACAATCCCGGCCCCCAGGCCGAACAGCACCGCCCAGCCCATGCTGGCAAGGGTCAGCCAGAACGTCGGCATGAAGCGGCTGGCAATCTCTTCCGACACCGGGCGGCGCGAGACCATCGAGGTACCAAAATCACCCTGCAGCACGTTCGCCATGTAGTGCAGGAACTGTTTATACAGCGGCTGATCGAGGCCCAGCTGTTTGCGCACCAGGTCAATCACCGTCGCATCGGCTTCTGGCCCTGCAATCAGCCGCGCCGGATCGCCCGGCAGCAGATGGACAAACAGGAACACCAGCACCGCCACGATGAACAGGGTCGGGATAAGCCCCAGCAGCCGTTTACACACATAATTCAACATGGGTTATCTTATTTTAAATCCGCGTCATCAAAGCTAAAGCCCGTGTCCGGCATGATATAGAAGCCGGTCAGCGCTTTGTTATGCGCAGAAACCAGTTTTTCCACCACCAGCGGGACCCACGGTGACTCTTTCCAGATGGTGTCCTGAGCCTCTTTATAAAGGCGCGCTTTCTCCTCCGGTTTGGTGGTTTTCAGCGCGTCGGCCAGGTCTTTGTCCACCTGCGGGTTGCTGTAAAACGCGGTGTTAAACAGCGTTGGCGGCCAGTTCTGTGAAGCAAACAGCGGCGACAGCGCCCAGTCGGCTTCACCTGTCGAGGCCGTCCAGCCGGTGTAGAACATCCGCACCCCGCTCTCTTTCTGGCCTTTGCCCTCCACTTCTGCCGCACGCTGTCCGGCATCCATAGCGGTAACCTGCGCCTTAATCCCCACCTGCGCCAGCTGCTGCTGGGTGAACTGCAGCACTTTCTGCGCGGTACTGTGATTATGGGAAGACCACAGCGTGGTGCTAAAGCCGTTCGGGAAGCCGGCCTCTTTTAACAGCTCGCGCGCTTTAGCCGGATCGTAAGGCCACGGCTGGTACTGTTGGGCATAGTCAATCGACGGCGGCAGCACGCCCGTTGCTGGCGTGGCGAAGCCCGCGAAGGCTACCTTCACCAGCGCCTGACGGTTAATGGCATAGTTGATGGCTTCACGCACCTTTGGGTTATCAAACGGCTTTTGCGTCACGTTCATGCTGATGTAGCGCTGCATGATGGACGGGCTGGCAACCAGCTCCAGCTTGCTGTTTTTCTGCAAAATCGCCGCCTGCTCATAGGGGATCGGGAAGGCGAACTGCGCCTCGCCGGTTTGCAGCATCGCCGCGCGGGTGTTGTTGTCCACTACCGGACGCCAGGTAATGGTGTCGAGCTTCGGCAGGCCCGGCTGCCAGTATCCGTCGAACTTCTTCACCTTCACAAAGTCGGTCTGGTTCCAGGTCAGCAGCTCGTACGGGCCGGTGCCCACCGGGTGAAAGCCGATCTCCTGGCCATATTTTTTCAGCGCCGCCGGGGAGATCATGGCCGTCGCCGGATGCGCCAGAATATTGATAAAGGCCGAGAACGGCTCTTTCAGGGTGATTTTCACCGTGGTCGGATCCACCACCTCGGTACTGCGGATATTTTTATACAGGTTATACCGCTTGAGGCTGTTGTCCGGGTTGCTGGCGCGGTCAAGGTTGACCTTCACCGCCTCAGCATTGAAATCGGTCCCGTCCTGGAACTTCACGCCGCTGCGCAGCTTAATGGTATACACCAGCCCGTCATCGGAGACGGTGTACCCCTCTGCCAGCACGTTTTTCAGCTTCATATCCTTATCCAGGCCAAACAGCCCCTGGTAGAATGATTTCGCCACCGCCTGTGACAGGGTGTCGTTTGCGTCATACGGGTCCAGCGTGGTGAAGTTAGACCCCACTGCGACCACCACATCTTTGGCAGCAAATGCGGGGGCGGCGGCCAGTGCCAGCGCCACGCTCGCGGCTAACCACCCTGTCCGGGCAACAAATTTAACCATGGTGTTCTCCTGCCTGTTGTAAGTTATAACCGCGAGAAGGCATTGTCCTGGCGCGGGGGGGCCACAAAATGTCCGGGGCCGACCTCACGCAGCGCCACGCGCTCCATGTGCTCACCCCGTTTACGAATATTGCTCGGCATTTCATCCTGCAGGAGCACGCGCCGGGCGTGGCGATGGGCAGGATCGGCAACCGGCACCGCCGCCATCAGCTTGCGGGTATAGGGGTGCTGCGGGTTCTCAAAGACCGCCCGCCGCGGGCCAATCTCCACAATTTGCCCCATGTACATCACCGCCACACGATGGCTTATCCGCTCCACCACGGCCATATCGTGAGAAATAAACAGGAACGCGATGCCTAAATCGCGCTGAAGATCGAGCAGCAAATTGATGATTTGCGCGCGGATTGAGACATCCAGCGCCGAGACGGATTCGTCTGCAATCACCACTTTTGGGTTCAGCGCCAGCGCGCGCGCAATACAGATGCGCTGGCGTTGGCCGCCGGAAAACTCATGCGGATAACGCCAGGCGTGTTCCGGCTTGAGGCCCACGCGCTCCAGCAGCCAGGCCACACGACGCTGGGCAGCTTCGCCGTTGAGCAGGTTATGCACGCGCAGCGGCTCCATAATGGAATAGCCTACCGTGTGGCGCGGATCGAGAGAGGCGAACGGGTCCTGGAAAATAAACTGAATATCCCGGCGCACCGCCTGCAGCCTGCTGTCCGCAAGGGTATCGATACGCTCACCGTTAAAGGTAATGCTCCCCTCCTGAGACGCCACCAACCTGAGCAGCGCCCGTCCGGTGGTGGATTTCCCGCAGCCGGACTCGCCCACCAGCGCCAGCGTCTCGCCCGGCCAGAGGTCGAAACTGACGTTTTCCACCGCATGCACTTCGCGTTTTACGCGGTTGAAGATGCCACTGCGCAGCGGGAAACGGGTCACCAGATTACGCACTTCCAGAATTGGCTTGCCCGCCACCACGGTATCCTGCTCGACTTCCGGTTGCGGTTCCTCGCCCTGAATAATCAGCGGGAATCGGCGCGGTAAATCGCTGCCGCTCATGGCCCCCAAGCGCGGGACCGCCGCCAGCAGCGCTTTGGTGTAGGGATGAGCCGGAGCGTGGAAAATCTGCTCCACGCGTCCGGTTTCCACCACCTGGCCCCGATGCATGACCAGCACGCGATCGGCGATATCCGCCACCACGCCCATATCGTGGGTGATAAAGATCACCCCCATCTCCATCTCTTGCTGCAGCACTTTAATAAGCTGGAGGATCTGCGCCTGGATAGTGACATCCAGCGCCGTGGTCGGTTCGTCGGCAATCAGCACGGCCGGACGGCACGACAGCGCCATCGCGATCATCACGCGCTGACGCATCCCGCCGGAGAGCTGGTGCGGGTAACGTCCTAAAATCGATTGCGCTTCGGGAATGCGCACCCGGTCAAGCATCCGCTTCGCCTCAAGGAGCGCCTCATCGCCGCTCAGCCCCTGATGCAGGCGTATTGATTCGGCGATCTGTTCGCCCACCGGAAAGACCGGGTTCAGGGAGGTCATCGGCTCCTGGAAGATCATCGCGATGTCCGCCCCGCGCACGCGCTGCATCTGCGAGGCGCTCAGGGCGTTGAGATCCGTCACCTGCTGGTTACGACGACGCAGCAGCAGCCTGTCGCTGGTGACCTGCCCGCCCGTCTGTTCCAGCAGACGCATCAGCGCCAGCGCGGTGACCGATTTCCCGGAACCGGACTCACCGACAATCGCCAGCGTTTCGCCGCGGTTCAGCGAAAACGATAAATTCTGCACGGCGGGGATGAACTGCCGCTCCTCCTGGAACGCAATGTTCAGTTGATGGACGGACAGTACTTCCCGGCTGTCCATCGCTTCAGCGTGCGGCACGTTTTGCCCCCTTATTCACGATAAATTCCCGTACTGGGTTCGTCACCGGCATAACCCCAGGCGCGATACATCCCTTCACTGTTGAAGGGCAGCGCGACGTTGCCTTCACGATCCACCGCAATGACGCCGCCGACGCCGCCCAGCGCCGGCAGTTTTTCCATCACCACCCGCTCGCAGGCTTCGGCCAGGCTAAGCCCGCCGTAGTCCATCAGAGCGGTAATGTCGTACGCCGCCAGCGCGCGGATAAACACCTCACCGGTGCCGGTGCAGGAGACCGCCGCCGTCGCGTTATTGGCATAGCATCCCGCACCCGGCAGCGGGCTGTCGCCTACCCGACCCGGTAGTTTGTTGGTCATTCCGCCAGTTGAGGTGGCGGCGGCGAGGTTGCCCGCCTTATCGAGCGCCACGGCACCTACCGTGCCCATTTTGGTGCGCTCGTCCAGCGGCGCATCGTGATCGAGCCGGGTCATGCCCGCCGTACGGGCTTCCAGCAGCTGCTCGTAGCGCGCCGGCGTCGAGAACAGATCGGCCGATACCCGCTCCATCCCGCAATCCTGGGCAAACTGTTCCGCGCCTGCTCCCGTCAGCAGCACGTGCGGGCTTTGCTCCATCACCAGACGCGCCGCCAGGACGGGGTTACGCAGATGACTCACGCCCGCCACGGCCCCCGCTTTCAGGGTCACCCCGTCCATCACGCAGGCATCCAGCTCGTGCGTCTCATCGCGCGTATACACCGAGCCAATCCCCGCATTAAATAACGGGCACTCCTCCAGCAGACGCACGGCCTCGGTGACCACATCCAGCGCGCTCTCCCCGGCTTCCAGCATGTGCTGCCCGGTTTCCACGATGGCAGAAAGCGCGTCAATATACCGCTTTTCCTGTTCGGGACTGAGCATTGCGCGGGTGATTGCCCCGGCGCCACCATGAATCGCGATTACCGCTTTGACCATTTCCCATCACCCGTTAGCCAGACCTGCGGCTTTTTCTATAAATATCATTATCGTCGCTGAAACTTCAGATGATTTTTGAATATAGAAAGACGCCACTGTGATGTAAAGCGTACACCCATCGGGTCATACTGTTAGCGGCACTTTTCTGCCATAATGGACGCTTTCGTTGTTACTGTGCAGGAGCCACCCATGGATTTTAACGCCGGACTGATGCCGCTTGAGACGGCACTCACGCAGATGCTCGACCGCATTTCCCCGCTGCAAGACGCAGAATCGCTGCCGCTGGTGCGCTGTTTCGGTCGGATTGCCGCACGCGATATCGTCTCCCCACTCAACGTGCCCGGGTTCGATAACTCTGCGATGGACGGTTATGCGGTGCGCCTGGCGGATCTCCAGACGGGCAAGGCGCTGCCGGTGGCGGGTAAAGCATTTGCGGGCCAGCCGTTTAGCGGCGAATGGCCTGAAGGCACCTGCGTGCGGATCATGACCGGCGCGCCGGTCCCGCAAGGCTGCGAAGCCGTGGTGATGCAGGAAGAGACCGAACAGACCGACGACGGCGTGCGGTTTACCGCCAGCGTCAGGGCCGGCCAGAACATTCGTCGCGCGGGCGAAGACATCACCCTTGGCGCCACGGTGTTTGCCGCCGGGCAAAAGCTGACGGCTGGCGAACTGCCGGTACTGGCTTCGCTCGGTATTGCCGACATCGAGGTGATTCGCAAGGTACGCGTAGCGGTGTTCTCCACCGGTGACGAGCTGCGCCTTCCGGGCCAACCGCTGCAGGACGGCCAGATTTACGACACTAACCGCCTGGCGGTACACCTGATGCTGGAGCAGCTGGGCTGCGAGGTGATTAACCTTGGCATCATTCCTGACGATCCCGATCGGTTGCGCGCGGCGTTTATTGAAGCAGATAACTGCGCCGACGTGGTGATCAGCTCCGGCGGCGTATCGGTTGGCGAAGCGGATTACACGAAAACCATCCTCGACGAACTGGGTGAAATCGCCTTCTGGAAGCTGGCTATCAAGCCGGGCAAACCTTTCGCCTTCGGCAAGCTTGAGCACAGCTGGTTCTGCGGCCTGCCGGGCAACCCGGTCTCTGCGGCCCTCACCTTCTACCAGCTGGTGATCCCACTGCTGACCAAACTTTCTGGCAGCCATACCCGCCCGCTGCCTGAACGCCTGCGCGTGCGGGCGGCGACACGTCTGAAAAAGTCGCCGGGCCGTCTCGATTTCCAGCGCGGCATTCTGGCAGCGGGTGCCGACGGCGAGCTGGAGGTGAGCACTACGGGTCATCAGGGGTCGCACATCTTTAGCTCCTTCAGCCAGGGCAACTGCTTTATCGTGCTGGAGCGCGAGCGCGGCAACGTAGAAGCGGGCGAATGGGTTGAGGTCGAGCGCTTTAACCACCTGTTCGGAGGCTAAGATGACGGTGGAACTGAGCGACCAGGAGATGATGCGCTACAACCGCCAGATCGTCCTGCGCGGGTTTGACTTCGAAGGGCAGGAAGCGCTTAAGGCCGCGCGCGTGCTGGTGGTCGGCCTCGGCGGCCTGGGCTGCGCTGCTGCACAGTATCTCGCCGCCTCGGGCGTGGGCCAGATGACGCTGCTGGATTTTGATACCGTCTCGGTATCGAACCTGCAGCGCCAGACGCTGCACAGCGACGCAACCCTGGGTCAGCCGAAAGTGGAATCTGCCCGGGCGGCGCTGGCGCGTATTAATCCCAACGTTCAGTTCACGCTCATTGACGCCGCGCTGGATGACGCAGCGCTCTCCGCACAGATTGCGCAGCACGATCTGGTTCTCGACTGTACCGATAACGTCGCCATTCGTAACCAGCTCAACGCAGGCTGTTTTGCGCACAAAGTCCCACTGGTCTCCGGCGCGGCGATCCGCATGGAGGGCCACATCAGCGTCTTCACCTACGCCGACGGCGCGCCCTGCTACCGCTGCCTGAGCCGCCTGTTTGGCGAGAATGCGCTGACCTGTGTCGAAGCGGGCGTGATGGCGCCGTTAGTCGGCGTGATAGGTTCGCTGCAGGCAATGGAAGCGATCAAGGTGCTGGCGCATTACGGTACGCCTGCTGCGGGGAAAATCGTGATGTACGACGCGATGACCTGCCAGTTCCGCGAGATGAAGTTAATGCGCAATCCGGGATGTGAGATGTGCGGCGGTTAAGTCTTGTTGCGGCCTGATGCCCTCACCCCGGCCCTCTCCCACAGGGAGAGGTAGAAAACCGTAGGCCGGCGCCACCCGGCAACAGAATCAAATCGACGTCCGCCCAAACGCGCCCTGCCAGTCCTGCTCAAACTTCACAATCGCCGCATCCACAGCCGGTGAAGTAATAAACTGCTGCGCCACGTCCAGCGGCAGGGTGATGGATTCACAGCCCGCCAGCAGGCAATCCAGCGCCTGACGCGGGGTTTTGAAACTCGCAGCCAGCACTTTTGACTGCGGGGCATGCAGGGTCAGCAGCTGTTGCAGCTCAATCACGGTCTGGATCCCGTCCCCGCCCTGCGCGTCCACGCGGTTCACGTAAGGTGCCACATACTCCGCCCCCGCCAGCGCAGACAACATCCCCTGCGCCGCGCCATACACCGCCGTCCCCAGCACAGGGATACCTTCCGCTTTCAGCAGCTTGATGGCGGCCAGCCCCTCTGCCGTCACCGGCACTTTGACCACCAGGTCGTGAACAATCGCGCGCAGCTTACGCGCGTCCTCTACCATGCCGTCGGCCGTCGTCGCCATCACCTGCGCAAACAGACGCCCCTTGCCGCCCAGCGCGTCGTGCAGGTCCGGCAGCAGCACGTCCAGCGGCGTTTTGCCTGCGGCAACGATGCTCGGGTTGGTGGTCACCCCCGCCAGCGGGAAGATACGCGCCAGTTTACGCACTGCCGCAACGTCAGATGTGTCGAGATAAAGTTCCATGATGTCACCCTCAAAATTAGCCTGTACCTAACCTATCACGATAAAACCTGCTCAGGAGTTGACCTGCATCAAGATAACTTTCATTCGAAAGTCATTTAATCTTCATATGCAACCTGAGGGCTAAAAAATGATCTTCAATATTCAGCGTTACTCTACCCATGATGGCCCCGGAATTCGAACCGTGGTGTTCCTGAAAGGCTGCTCGCTGGGCTGCCGCTGGTGTCAGAACCCGGAAAGCCGCTCCCGCACCCGCGACGTGCTGTTTGATGCGCGTCTGTGCCTGGACGGTTGCGACCTGTGTCAGCAGTCCGCGCCGGGCATTATCGAGCGTGCGCTGAACGGGCTGGTCATCCATCGGGAAAGGCTGAATGCAGAGACGCTCGACGCCCTCACCGACTGTTGCCCGACGCAGGCGCTCACCGTCTGCGGAGACACGCCGCCGGTAGCGGAGATCATGGCTACCGTCCTGCGCGATAAACCCTTTTACGACCGTAGCGGCGGCGGCATTACCCTCTCCGGCGGCGAACCCTTCATGAACCCGACGCTGGCCCACGATCTGTTTAAAGCCAGCCACGAGCACGGCATTCATACCGCCGTAGAAACCTGCCTGCATGTCCCCTGGCACTCTGTTGCCCCCTCACTGCCGTATGTCGATCTGTTCCTGGCCGACCTGAAGCACGTCGATGGCGACGTGTTCAAACAGTGGACCGACGGCTCTGCAAAACGGATCCTGGATAATCTCCGGCGTCTGGCGGCGGCTGGGAAAAACATCACCATCCGCGTGCCGCTGATTCAGGGCTTTAATGCTGATGAAGCGTCCATTACCGCCATCACCAACTTCGCCGCCGACGAACTCAACGTCCGCGACATTCATTTTCTGCCGTATCACACGCTGGGCATGAACAAATACACCCTGCTCGGTCAACCTTACTCTGCCCCTGACAAACCGCTGGATAACCCTGCCCTGCTGGACTTTGCACAGCAGTATGCCTGCCACAAAGGGTTAACCGCGACCTTACGAGGATAAACTTATGACGACCCTGAATCTCACCCCCCTCAGCGAGCGAATTAAAGCGCACAAAACCGCCCTGGTGCATATTGTTAAGCCGCCGGTCTGCACCGAGCGCGCACAGCACTACACCGAAATGTACCAGCAGCACATGGACAAACCGATCCCGGTGCGTCGTGCCCTGGCGCTGGCGCATCACCTGGCGCAGCGTACTATCTGGATCAAACACGACGAGCTGATCGTCGGTAACCAGGCGAGCGAGGTCCGCGCCGCGCCGATTTTCCCGGAATATACCGTTTCGTGGATTGAAAAAGAGATAGACGATCTTGCCGACCGCCCCGGCGCAGGCTTTGCGGTCAGCGAAGAGAACAAACGCGTACTGCATGACATCTGCCCATGGTGGCGCGGCCAGACGGTACAGGACTGCTGCTACGGCATGTTCACCGACGAGCAGAAAGGCCTGCTGGAGACCGGCATTATCAAAGCCGAAGGCAACATGACCTCCGGTGACGCGCACCTGGCGGTGAACTTCCCGCTGCTGCTGGAGAAAGGCCTCGACGGCCTGCGCGCCAAAGTGGCCGAGCGCCGCTCGCGCATCAACCTGACGGTGCTGGACGATCTGCACGGCGACCAGTTCCTCAAGGCGATCGATATCGTGCTGGACGCCGTTAGCCTGCACATTGAACGCTTCGCCGCGCTGGCCCGCGATATGGCCTCGACAGAGACGCGTGCAAGCCGCCGCGACGAACTGCTGGCAATAGCGGAAAACTGTGACGTGATTGCCCACCAGCCGCCAGCCACCTTCTGGCAGGCGCTGCAGCTGTGCTACTTCATCCAGCTGATCCTGCAGATTGAGTCCAACGGCCACTCGGTGTCGTTTGCCCGCATGGACCAGTATCTCTATCCGTTCTACCGCCGCGACGTGGAGCTGAACCAGAGCCTTGACCGCGAGCACGCGATTGAGCTGCTGCACAGCTGCTGGCTGAAGCTGCTGGAGGTGAACAAAATCCGCTCCGGCTCGCACTCCAAAGCTTCGGCGGGTAGCCCGCTGTACCAGAACGTCACCATCGGCGGGCAGACGCTGGTTAACGGCGAGCCGATGGACGCGGTGAACCCACTCTCTTACGCCATTCTCGAATCCTGCGGCCGCCTGCGCTCCACCCAGCCAAACCTGAGCGTGCGTTACCATGCGGGCATGAGCAACGACTTCCTCGACGCCTGCGTGCAGGTGATCCGCTGCGGCTTCGGGATGCCGGCGTTTAACAACGATGAAATCGTTATTCCGGAATTTATCAAGCTCGGCGTCGAGAAAGACGATGCCTACGACTATGCGGCAATTGGCTGTATTGAAACCGCCGTCGGCGGCAAGTGGGGCTATCGCTGTACCGGCATGAGCTTTATCAACTTTGCCCGCGTGATGCTCGCCGCGCTGGAAGGTGGCCGCGACGCCACCAGCGGTAAGGTATTCCTGCCGCAGGAGAAAGCGCTCTCTGCCGGCAACTTCGATAACTTCGAGGAGGTGATGGCGGCGTGGGATACCCAGATCCGTTATTACACCCGTAAATCCATCGAGATTGAGTACGTGGTGGACACCATGCTGGAAGAGAACGTCCACGACATTCTCTGCTCCGCGCTGGTGGACGATTGCATCGAGCGCGCGAAAAGCATCAAACAGGGCGGCGCGAAGTATGACTGGGTATCCGGCCTGCAGGTGGGCATTGCTAACCTCGGGAACAGCCTGGCTGCGGTGAAGAAACTGGTGTTCGAGCAGGGCACCATCGGCCAGCAGCAGCTCGCCGCCGCTCTGGCGGATGACTTCGACGGGCTGACGCACGAACAGCTGCGCCAGCGTCTGATCAACGGCGCGCCGAAGTATGGCAACGACGATGACAGCGTGGACATGCTGCTGACCCGGGCTTATCAGACCTACATTGAAGAGCTGAAGCAGTACCACAACCCGCGCTATGGACGCGGCCCGATTGGCGGTAATTACTACGCCGGGACATCGTCTATCTCCGCCAACGTGCCGTTTGGTGCCGCAACCATGGCCACGCCGGACGGACGTAAGGCGCATACGCCGCTGGCGGAAGGGGCAAGCCCGGCCTCCGGCACGGACCACCTCGGCCCGACGGCGGTGATTGGCTCCGTGGGCAAACTGCCGACCGAAGCGATCCTTGGCGGCGTGCTGCTCAACCAGAAGCTGAACCCGTCGACGCTTGAAAACGACAGCGATCGTCAGAAGCTGATGGTGCTGCTGCGCACCTTCTTCGAGGTGCACAAGGGGTGGCATATCCAGTACAACATCGTGTCGCGCGACACGCTGCTGGAAGCGAAGAAACACCCGGACCAGTATCGCGATCTGGTGGTGCGCGTCGCAGGGTATTCGGCGTTCTTCACCGCCCTCTCCCCGGATGCGCAGGACGATATCATTGCGCGTACCGAGCACACGTTGTAACGCGTTATCCCCTCTCCCTTGAGGGAGAGGGTTAGGGTGAGGGGGAAATGCGCACGCAGATGCCCTCACCCCGGCCCTCTCCCACGGGGAGAGGGAGAAACCACTCAGCGGCAGCCTCGGTTGCCGTTTTGTTTTACTTTCGAATGAAATTAAATTTGTGCTCCCCGTCACCTTGTTATTAGAATGTTTCAAAACGAAGTGACTCTGGAGCACAGTATGACCGTAAAAGTTATCGTCACCGATATGGACGGTACTTTCCTGGATGACGCCAAGCAGTACGACCGCGACCGCTTTCAGGCACAATTCGAACAGCTTAAGGCCCGTGATATTGAATTTGTTGTCGCCAGCGGCAACCAGTACTACCAGCTAATCTCCTTCTTCCCGGAGCTGAAAAATCAGATCTCCTTTGTGGCGGAGAACGGTGCGCTGGTGTTCGATCATGGCGAACAGATTTTCCACGGCGAGCTGACCCGCCACGAGGCGCAAATCGTCATTGGCGAACTGCTGAAAGACAAAGGGCTGAACTTTGTCGCCTGCGGGCTGGAAAGCGCCTACGTGAGCGATCGCGCCCCCGAGGCGTTTGTGGCGCTGATGTCAAAGCACTACCACCGTCTGAAGCGCATCGGCGACTACCGTGAAATCGACGACGTGTTGTTCAAGTTCTCCCTCAACCTGCCGGACAGCGATATCCCGAATCTTGTCGACAAACTGCACGTGTCACTGGACGGCATCATGAAACCCGTCACCAGCGGTTTCGGATTTGTCGATCTGATCATTCCCGGCCTGCACAAAGCCAACGGCATCAGCCGCCTGCTGAAGCGCTGGAAAATCTCCCCGCAGGCGTGCGTGGGTATCGGCGACAGCGGCAACGACGCGGAAATGCTGAAGCTGGTGAAGTACTCCTTTGCCATGGGCAACGCGGCTGAAAGCATCAAGGACATTAGCCGCTACAGCACCGACGATAACAATCATCAGGGCGCGCTGAACGTTATTCAGGCCGTGCTCGACGCTCACTCCCCGTTCGACATCTGATCCTTCTCCTGCCGGGGCATCGCTCCGGCACCGCACGCGTTTCCCATCCTGTGGCACAGGTCAAGTTTTTAAACTTGCATTAACTTATTTTTAACTTAGAGTATCACTTGTAGATAACTTTACTTTCGAATGAAAGATGCGAGGCAGTAATGACGTTTACCAGTGAAATTTTGCCTGCGGACCACAAAGCGGCGATCCGTCAGTTGAAACGCGAGTTACGCGCACAGATCGGTGACGTTCAGGCGGTGTTCGACAAGCTCAGCGACAAGATTGCCACCCGCGTGGCGGAAATTAACGCGCTGAAGAATAAAGGCGAAAGCGTCTGGCCGGTGATCCCGTTTGCGGATGTCAAAAACGGCACGATAACTGCGGAACAGCGCGACGCGGTAAAACGTCGCGGCTGTGCGGTGATCAAAGGTCATTTCCCGCGCGAGCAGGCGCTGGCGTGGGATAAATCGATGCTCGATTACCTCGATCTCAACCACTTTGACGACGTGTATAAAGGGCCGGGCGATAACTTCTTCGGGACCCTGACGGCCTCTCGCCCGGAGATTTACCCGATCTATTGGTCGCAGGCGCAAATGCAGGCGCGCCAGAGCGAGGAGATGGCCCAGGTACAGTCGTTCCTGAACCGTTTATGGACATTCGAGAGCAACGGCAAACGGTGGTTCGACCCGGACGTCAGCGTGATTTATCCGGACCGCATTCGCCGCCGCCCGCCGGGAACAACCTCGAGAGGATTGGGCGCCCACACCGATTCCGGCGCGCTGGAACGCTGGCTGCTTCCGGCCTATCAGCAGGTCTTCGCGCGGGTGTTTGACGGCAACGTCGATCAATACGATCCGTGGAACGCCGCGCACCGTACCGAGGTGGAAGAGTATACCGTGGATAACACCACCAAATGTTCAGTGTTCCGCACCTTCCAGGGCTGGACGGCGCTGTCGGACATGATCCCCGGTCAGGGTCTGCTGCACGTGGTGCCGATCCCGGAAGCGATGGCCTATATTCTGCTGCGTCCGCTGCTGGACGATGTCCCTGAGGACGAGCTGTGCGGCGTCGCGCCGGGACGCGTACTGCCGGTTTCAGAGAAGTGGCACCCGCTGCTTATCGAGGCGCTGACCAGCATTCCGGCGCTGGAAGCCGGAGATTCCGTCTGGTGGCACTGCGACGTGATCCACTCCGTTGCGCCGGTTGAAAACCAGCAGGGCTGGGGCAACGTGATGTATATCCCCGCCGCGCCGATGTGCGAGAAAAACCTCGCCTACGCGAAGAAGGTCAAAGCCGCGCTCGACACCGGCGCGTCGCCGGGCGATTTCCCGCGCGAGGATTACGAACAGACGTGGCAGGATCGCTTTACCCTGGACGACCTGAACATCCACGGCAAACGGGCGCTGGGCATGGCCTAGTCGTCGTACAGCCCTTCCCGCTCGACGGCGGTGCGTCGCTTGCCCTGACGTATCCGCCGTACCGACTCCCTTACCGTCAGCGTGCCGTTGAGCAATAGCGTGCCGACCGGGGCGTCCGGGCGCATCAACCGCTGCTGGAGCATGTGCACCGCCTCCACGCCAAGCTCATCGCGCGGGACGTGGACTGCGGTTAACGGCACGTCCTGAATCGCCGCCAGATTAAAGCCGTCGATGCTCATCACCGAAACATCCTGCGGAACCCGCAGCCCGTGATTTTGCAGCGCACTGATGGCGCCCGCCGCCATAAAATCACCGCCCACCAGAAACGCCGTGGGCAACTCTTTTCCCTGCCGCTGCCCGAGCCATTCGCTGACCGCGCGCTCGGTCTCTTTGGCACTGAAGCTTTGCACCTCCAGCAGATCGCGTTTGTCGTCGAAGCTCAGATTATGCGTGCGCCACGCATCGCGGATCCCCGACAGACGCAGCTCCATGGTATAGCGCCGCAGACAGAGCACGGTCATCACCTCACGATGCCCCATCTCGAACAGGTACTCCGCCGCTCTTTCGCCAATCGCACGGTGATCCGGCGCAACGGCAGGCAAGCGCATATGCCGGTCACGGCAGTTGATGAGCATGCACGGTTTGCCCACATCGACCGCCAGATCGTGAATGTGCGGATCGTCGATACCCAGCAGGATCGCCGCCTGGATATCCGGCTCGTTCATGCGCGTCAGAAACAGCTGAGCGTCGCCGTCGTTTTCCTCCAGCGCGCAGTAGCGCAGACGCACCTCGTGCGAGGTCAGCCCTTTGCTGATGCTCTGGATCACGCGGTAGTAAAAGATATCGGACCGCTCGTCGAACGCCCGCTGGGGGGCAAAAATCACCAGGCCATTGAGCAGCAGACGGCCCGCTGCCAGACCGTCCATCACGCCCAGCTCCCGCGCGCAGGCCAGCACTTTCGCCCGCGCACGTTCGCTGGTGTTGGCTTTGCCCGCCAGCACGCGCGAAACAGTGCTGATCGAGAGCTGCGTGCGCTCAGCAATTTGAGTGATTTTTAACCTTTTGTCCATTTTGTGATCTGGCTCCGGTTGTGTCATGAAAATTTTTTCATATGGCCGCCAATGCTCAATAAGTTAGCTTCGCAGGCCACGAACGATCAATCACAAAGGATCATGAAAAGTTTTGCATAAAATCCCCTGTTGTCCAGCCACTTTCTCCCCTACTGTGCAGTTATCACACAAAACGCATTGAATTGGTATAACAGGTTTAATGCATAAAACCGTTACCATTCAGCGAAATATAAAAATGTGTGTGACAACTTACTTTCTCTATCCTGCCGTCCGTCTTGTGGAGATCAAAATGAGTCAGGACATCAATACACCCCTTGCGGCAAGCAAAACCCGCCGCGTGATTAAGAACCTGCGCTGGTACGTTCTGGTCCTGTTTTTACTGGGCGTGACCGTTAACTACATCACCCGTAACTCGCTGGGGATCCTCGCGCCCGAGCTTAAAGAGAGCCTGGGGATCACCACCGAACAATACTCCTGGATCGTCGGGGCGTTCCAGATTGCCTACACCCTTTTTCAGCCCCTGTGTGGCTGGCTGATTGACGTTATCGGCCTGAAGATTGGCTTTATGGTGTGCGCCGGTCTGTGGGCGCTGATGTGTATTTTTCATGCCGGGGCCGGAAGCTGGCTGCATCTGGCGATCCTGCGCTTCTTTATGGGCGCCTCTGAGGCGGCCGCCACACCCGCGAACGCCAAAACCATTGGCGAATGGTTCCCGAAATCGGAACGTCCTGTCGCGGCTGGCTGGGCGGGCGTGGGCTTCTCGGTCGGCGCAATGCTGGCCCCGCCCATCATCTACTTTGCCCATGCCTCGTTCGGCTGGCAGGGCGCGTTTATGTTTACCGGCGTGCTGGCGCTGCTGTGGGTGATTTTATGGTGGGCGTTCTACCACAACCCGGAGCAGCACCCGAACCTCAGCAACGAGGAGCTGGCGTTTATTAAACAGGATAACGAGCCACCGCCGGTCAAACTCCCCTTCCTCACCGCACTGAAAACCGTGTCGAAGAACAAACGCTTTTACGGTATCGCCATTCCGGCCTTTATGGCCGAGCCTGCCTGGGCGGTACTGAGCTTCTGGGTGCCGCTGTACCTCGCCAAAGAGCACGGGATGGACCTGAAGCAGATTGCGATGTTCGCCTGGCTCCCCTTCCTGGCAGCAGATCTCGGCAGCGTGGCGAGCGGTTACCTTACCCGGCTGTACACCCGCCTGTTTGGCTGCTCACGCGTGAACGCGGTGGTCGCCAGCTCCGTAACCGGCGCATTCCTGATGATCTCGCTCGCCGTCGTGGCAATAACCCGTGACCCGTATATCACCATCGCGCTGATCTCCATCGGCGGCTTCGGACACCAGATTATCTCCTGCATGCTGAGCGCGCTGGTCGTGGAGTCGTTCGACAAAGGCCAGATGGCGACCGTCAACGGCATGCGCGGCTCGGCGGCGTGGATCGCCAGCTTCCTGTTCTCTCTTTTGATTGGGGTGACCGCCGACAAAATTGGCTTTAACCCGCTGTTCATTGCCATGGGTTTCTTTGACCTGATTGGCGCTGTTTTCCTGGTGGCATTTATTGCTGAACGTCGCGCCACGCGCGCCTGATAGTGGATGTATTGCATATGAAAACCCTGAAAAACTGGACCGTCGATACGCAGTCGGCGAACCATCTGGAACTGCTGGTCGATAATCAGCACCGCCTGTGCCTGTACGTGCTGGAAGAGAATCTGTTCCGCGTGCTGATTAAACGCAAAGGCGAGCTGGCGCTGGACCGCACCTGGAGCATCGCGCCGGAGAAAGACGTACCGTGGGAAGGCCGCCACCGCGACGATCTGAGCGGCTTCACCTGCCCCTGCTGGACGCTTTCGCAGCAAGACGATGTGCTGACGGTGGCCACCGACAAACTGCGCGTCACCGTGCACCAGCCGCTGTGGCTGGAGTGGCATTACCGCAGTGACGATGGCCAATGGAACCCGCTGGTCAGTGACCGTCCGACCAGCGCCTACCTGCTTAACGCGCACGGCGACGGCGTGGCGCACTACCTGAGCCGCCGCAAGGACGAGCGCTTCTACGGGCTGGGAGAAAAAGCGGGCGATCTGCAGCGCAACGGTAAACGCTACGAGATGCGCAACCTCGACGCGATGGGCTATAACGCCGTCAGCACCGATCCGCTGTACAAGCATATTCCGTTCACCCTTACCCGCCGCGACGACGTAAGTTACGGCCTGTTTTACGACAACCTGAGCAGCTGCTGGCTGGATCTGGGCAACGAGATAGACAATTATCACACCGCCTACCGCCGCTGGCAGGCGGAAGCAGGCGATATCGATTACTACATTTTCACCGGTAAGCGGGTGCTGGACGTCACCAAAGCCTTTGTGCGTCTGACCGGTAAAACGCTGTTCGGCCCGAAATGGAGCCTGGGCTACAGCGGGTCAACCATGCACTACACCGACGCGCCGGACGCACAAAACCAGCTGATGAACTTTATCCGCCTGTGTGAGGAGCACGCTATTCCATGCGATTCGTTCCAGCTTTCGTCCGGGTATACCTCGATCAACGGCAAGCGCTACGTCTTTAACTGGAACCATGACAAAGTGCCGCAGCCGAAGGTGATGAGCCAGGCGTTCCATGACGCCGGGTTAAAACTGGCCGCCAACATCAAGCCGTGCCTGCTGCAGGATCATCCGCGCTATAACGAGGTGGCGGAAAGAGGCCTGTTCATTCGCGATTCAGAAACCGATGCACCAGAACGTTCCAGCTTCTGGGATGATGAAGGCTCGCACCTCGACTTTACCAACCCACAGACGGTGCAGTGGTGGCAGAACGGCGTCACCACGCAGCTGCTGGAGATGGGCATCGATTCCACCTGGAACGACAACAACGAGTATGAAGTGTGGGACGGAGAAGCGCGGTGTCATGGCTTTGGCAACGACATTGCCATCAAACACATTCGCCCGGTGATGCCGCTACTGATGATGCGCGCCTCGCTGGAAGCGCAGCAGCGCTTTGCCCCGGAAAAACGCCCGTATCTTATCTCCCGCTCCGGCTGCGCCGGGATGCAGCGCTACGTCCAGACCTGGAGCGGCGATAACCGCACCAACTGGGACACCCTGCGCTATAACATCCGCATGGGGCTGGGCATGAGTTTATCCGGACTGTTTAACGTCGGTCACGACGTGGGCGGCTTCTCCGGCGATAAGCCCGATGCCGAACTGTTCGTACGCTGGGTGCAGAACGGCGTGATGCATCCGCGTTTTACCATCCACTCATGGAATGACGATTGCACCGTTAACGAGCCGTGGATGTATCCGGGCGTCACGCCTGCCATTCGCGGCGCGATTGAGCTGCGCTACCGCCTGCTGCCGTATCTCTATACCCTGCTGTGGCAGGCGCATGCGGACGACGAGCCGATGCTGCGCCCGACCTTCCTCGACCACGAACACGATCCGCAGACCTTTGAAGAGTGCGATGATTTCCTGCTCGGTCGTGACCTGCTGGTGGCAAGCGTCGTCGACGCCGGTCAGCGCGAGCGCCGCGTCTGGCTGCCGGATAACGTAACCGGCTGGTATGACTATTACACCCACGAGTGGTTCTCTGGCGGCCAGTGGATCGTCCGCGACGCGCCGCTGGAAACCCTGCCGCTGCTGGTGCGCGCCGGGGCCGGTCTGCCGCTGAGCGAGCGCATTACCCACGTGAGTGCTGAAAAAGACGATACCCGCGAGCTGAAGCTGTTTCCGGTGAAAGGCGTGGGGACGACGTCGGGACTGCTGTTTGAGGACGACGGCGAGAGCTGGGGCTACCAGCAGGGCAATGCGCTGTGGGTTGAGTGGCAGATGGTGTGCGACGGGGCGAGCATTCATCTGAATATTGCGGCACGCGGCGACTATCGTCCGGCATGGAAGGTGCTGAAGGTGTCGTTACCGGCGGGGGAAAAACGTACGCTGCGGGTAAATGGTGAAGAGAGGGGTGACTGGGAGGTGTAGTGCGGCCTGATACCCTCACCCTAACCCTCTCCCACGGGGAGAGGGAACAGAATGTAGGCCGGGTAAGGCGAAGCCGCCACCCGGCTTTTTTTAGCCGTCGATACCTTTGCTACGCAGGTAATCTTCGTAGTTACCGGTGAAGTCCACCACGCGCTCTGGCGTAATCTCAATCACGCGGGTCGCCAGGGAGCTCACGAACTCACGGTCGTGAGAGACGAAGATCAGCGTACCCTGATACATCTCCAGCGCCATGTTCAGCGATTCGATAGATTCCATGTCCAGGTGGTTGGTAGGTTCATCCATCACCAGGATATTCGGTTTTTCCATCATCAGTTTGCCGAACAGCATGCGGCCCTTTTCACCACCGGAGAGCACTTTGGCAGGCTTTTTGATGTCGTCCTGGCTGAACAGCAGACGCCCCAGAATGCTGCGCACCGCCTGCTCGTCATCGCCTTCCTGCTTCCACTGGCTCATCCAGTCGAAGACCGTCAGGTCGTTTTCGAACTCGTACTCGTGGTCCTGCGCGTAGTAACCGATCTGCGCGTTTTCGGACCACTTCACGGTACCGTTGTCCGGCTGCAGTTCGCCCACCAGCGTTTTCAGCATTGTGGATTTACCCACGCCGTTGGCACCGAGGATGGCAATCTTCTCGCCCACTTCCAGCAGCAGGTTGAAGTTTTTAAACAGCGGACCGCTTTCAAAACCTTTTGCCAGGGCTTCCACTTCCAGCGCATTACGGAACAGTTTCTTGTCCTGCTCGAAGCGGATGAACGGGTTCTGACGGCTTGACGCTTTGACTTCGTCGAGCTTGATCTTGTCAATCTGACGGGCACGCGAGGTTGCCTGACGCGATTTTGAGGCGTTGGCGCTAAAGCGGCTGACGAAGGACTGCAGGTCAGCGATCTGCGCTTTCTTCTTGGCGTTATCAGCCAGCAGACGTTCACGCGCCTGGGTTGCCGCGGTCATGTATTCGTCGTAGTTGCCCGGGTAAACGCGCAGCTCGCCGTAATCCAGATCCGCCATGTGGGTGCAAACCATGTTCAGGAAGTGACGGTCGTGCGAAATGATGATCATGGTGCTGTCGCGGTCGTTCAGCGTCTGCTCCAGCCAGCGGATGGTATCGATGTCCAGGTTGTTCGTCGGTTCATCGAGCAGCAGGATGTCAGGATTTGAGAACAGCGCCTGCGCCAGCAGCACACGCAGCTTCCAGCCCGGCGCGACTTCGCTCATCGGGCCGTAGTGCTGTTCAACAGGGATACCGACGCCCAGCAGCAGCTCGCCCGCGCGCGCTTCGGCTGAGTAGCCGTCCATTTCACCGTACAGCACTTCGAGATCGGCCACTTTATAGCCGTCTTCTTCGCTCATTTCTGCCAGGGCGTAGATGCGATCGCGCTCCTGCTTCACTTCCCACAGCTCTCCGTGTCCCATGATCACCGTGTCGAGCACGGTGAACTCTTCGAAGGCGAACTGGTCCTGACGCAGCTTACCGATACGCTCGTTAGGATCGAGCGACACGTTGCCGAGCGTCGGCTCCAAATCACCGCCGAGGATCTTCATAAAGGTGGATTTTCCGCTACCGTTGGCACCAATCAGGCCGTAACGGTTGCCGCCGCCAAATTTGACGGAAATATTTTCGAACAGCGGCTTACTGCCAAACTGCATAGTGACGTTGCTGGTAACTAACACGGAGAGATTCCTGCGAAAAGTGTGATAAACGCGGCATTATGCCACAATTCCGAATTGAGATCCCGTGTTGCAGCAATGCACTAAACTTTAACAAATTCGAAAAAAATGTGATTTCGTACACATCTGAATTCCCAGTGAGCAGGAATGCACATATAATGCGCTCCCATCACAGATTCAGACTTATCAACTCATCGCCGGAATGGCTTAGATACCTCGCAAAACATGAACATGAAATTAACAACGCTTTTTGCGGCAGCGTTAGCCGTCGTAGGTTTTTGCAAAACCGCCTCTGCGGTGACTTATCCCCTGCCGACAGACGGAAGCCGTCTGGTAGGTCAAAACCAGGTTGTCACCGTTGAAGAGGGCAACACCCAGCCGCTGGAATACTACGCTGCGCAATACCAGCTTGGTCTGTCTAACATGCTGGAAGCCAACCCGGGCGTCGACCCGTACCTGCCAAAAGCGGGCACCGTACTGAACATTCCTCAGCAGCTGATCCTGCCTGACACCGTTCATGAAGGCATCGTGATCAACAGCGCGGAGATGCGTCTGTACTACTACCCGAAAGGCACCAACACCGTGATCGTGCTGCCAATCGGTATCGGCCAGCTCGGTAAAGACACCCCGCTGAACTGGACCACCAAAGTTGAGCGTAAGAAAGCCGGCCCAACCTGGACGCCAACCGCCAAAATGCACGCGGAATACATCGCTGCCGGTGAGCCGCTGCCAGCCGTCGTCCCTGCCGGCCCGGATAACCCAATGGGTCTGTATGCGCTGTACATTGGCCGTCTGTACGCTATCCACGGTACCAACGCTAACTTCGGTATCGGCCTGCGCGTCAGCCACGGCTGCGTGCGTCTGCGTAACGACGACATCAAATTCCTGTTCGACAACGTGCCAGTGGGTACGCGCGTGCAGTTCATCAATGAACCGGTGAAAGCGACGACGGAGCCAGACGGCAGCCGTTACATTGAGGTGCACAACCCGCTCTCCACCAGCGAAGACCAGATCAACAACAACGAAATCGTGCCAATCACCCTGACCAGCGCGGTACAGGCCGTGACCTCTCAGGCCGATGTGGATACGACCGTTGTCGATCAGGCGATCCAGAACCGTTCCGGTATGCCGGTGCGTCTGAACTGATAGCAACACGCATAAAAACGCGGGCCTCGAGGCCCGCTTTTTTTTATCCGTTATTGACGATAACAATCCCGCCGTGGTCGTACCGATAGTGGCAGTGGGCGTACTCCAGCGGCGTACCGTCTTCAAGATAGATTACCTGCTCTACCTCCAGCACAGGGTCGGTTTGCTCGCAGACCAGGTGCTGCATATCCAGTTCGTTGGGCTTTAACGCCCGCACCACCCGATACGACCCCATGATCTTCAGCCCGAGCGTCTCCTGCACATACTGGAACACCGAACTTTCAAGATGGCTCTTGTTTAACCCCGGCACCAGATTCAGCGGCATGACTGTGGAATCCAGCGACATCGGCTCGCCGTTCAGCAGACGCAGGCGGATAAAATCATAGACCGGCGCATCGCCGTTAATCATCAGCGAGGCCTGCTCTTTCTCGTTGGGGAAGCGCAGTTCAAAATGCACCACCTGGCTGCTCACCGTGCCAAGGTGTGCCCAGGTTTTGGTTGCGCCAAAGTAGTCGCTGCCAGAGAGATCCCACTGCGAAAGCTGGAGGAAGTTTTTGCGGATAAACGTCCCCTGCCCCTGACGGGTGTAGACCAGCCCTTCGACAATCAGCTGGCGCATCGCCTGCTGAATGGTCATCCGGCTGGTGCTGAACTCCGCCGCCAGCGCGAACTGGTCCGGCAGCGGTTCATTGGCGGCGTACTGCTGGCTGATAATGCGTTTCTTGATTTCCCGCGCTATGGTGATGTACTTCGCCGCCATCGTCCTGTCCTTCTGTTTAGTTTTCTATCCCGCTGTTTTTCAACGCCACTCTCTCGGCTATTTTGAGGAAAGGCAGGTAGAAGAATACACCAAATGTCATGATTGCCAACTGCACGACCACGGCACGCCAGTCCCCCGCTGTTGCCAGCCAGGCGCTGAGGATCGGCGGCGTGGTCCAGGGGATCATCACCACGCAGCGCGACATCAACCCCAGGGTGGTGCAGAGCCAGGCGAAATAGATGCCGATGGCGGGCAGCAGAACAAACGGGATCATCAGCGGCAGGTTAAAGACAATCGGCAGGCCGAAGATAACCGGCTCGTTGATATTGAACAGGCCGGGCGCCAGAGACAGACGGGCCACCTGCTTCGCCGATTTTTGCCGCGAGAAGATGAAAATGGCGATCAGCAGCGAAATGGTGCTGCCCGTACCGCCGATCATGCCAAAGGTCGGGACAAAGATGTTGTTGATGATATGCGGGATCGGCTGACCGTTAGCAAAGGCCAGCATGTTCTCGTTAGTGTTAATCAGCAGGAACGGTTCCAGAATCACGCTGTTGACCACCGACTGGTGAATACCCAGCGTGAAGAGGAAGTTGCCGAAGCTGTAGATAAAAATCGTCCCCGGCAGGCTGGTGTTAATCAGGCGCAGCGGCTGCTGGATAAAGGTGGTAATGAGGTGGATCAGGTCCGTGTGCAGGACATTCGCCAGCACGGCGGCCAGCACGGCAAACAGAGAGAGCGTGATGATCGTCGGGATCAGCGCGGTAAAGGATTTGCTCACCGCAGGTGGGACATTTTCCCCCAGAGAAATGTGCAGCGCCTTAAGGCGCGAAATGGCGATAAAGATTTCCGTCGACAGCAGGCCAATCAGCACCCCGGCGAAAATCCCGGTGCTGCCAATATTGCCAAACGACAGTACCTGGGTAACGTTGACCGCCGTCTGGCTGCCTGCAGGCGTGAGCGAGAGCTGCATCGGCATCATGATGATAAAGCTACTGACGGCGATAACCACTGCCGAGACCGGATTGTCGAAATCTTTGTTACGCGCCAGCGCCCAGGCAATCATCGGGGCCAGCAGCAGCGCCGCGATATTCAGCGTACCGTTGATTATCGCCTCGCCCCACACCTTGAACTGCGCCAACGTGTCGCCTTCAAAGATCCACGGAAACACCACGTTATTCACCAGCACCGCCAGCCCGGCGAGGATGAAAATCGGCATCACCGTGGCGAAGGCATCGCGCAACGAGCGCAGGTGCACCTGGTTTGCCAGGCGCGCCGAGAACTCTACAAATTTGTCGACAAAAGACTGCATATGCGGTGTTATTTTTGCTTCAGACATAGCGGATATTTCCCATCAATCAGTCACAAAAACGGCCTGGCAGCGTACGGCTTACATCTCGCGTCCGTTGGTATGGATGACCTGTTTCAGCCACGCGTAGCTTTTCTTCGGCACGCGCTTGAGGTCTTTCAGGTCGTGGTTTTCACGGTTGACATACACCACGCCGTAGCGTTTGCGCATATCGCCCTGCGAGCTGAGGATGTCAATTAACCCCCAGCCGAGATAGCCCATCACCTCGGCGCCATCCTCAAACATCGCCGCCTTCATCGCCTCGATGTGCGCCCGGTGATAGTCGATGCGATACGTGTCCTCAATCGGGTTCACGCCGTCCCAGGACTCAATGACGCCAATGCCGTTTTCAATCGGGAACACCGGCATGCGCCAGTCGTTGGCGTAGCGGGTGATGATGGTGCGAAAGCCCATAGGGTCGATCTGCCAGTTCCATTCCGTTGCCTTGAGATACGGGTTGTTCTTTTCACCGTGCTGCAGGTAATAGTTAACCGGCGTACCTTCCGGGATCGCGTCGCTGTCCAGCGTTTTACTGGCGTAATAGCTGAAGGCCATGAAATCGTTTTTGGTGCGGGCGAACAGCGCCAGATCCTCGGCGCGGTAGATATCGCCAAAGCCCTGCTGCTCCACTACCGCCATCACCGCCGGGCTGTAGCCCTGGCCGGCAAAGACGCGCAGCAGGTTCTGGTTGAGGAATTCGTCGTACTGCTGGGCGCAGAAGATATCGCGCGGCTTGCAGGTTGCGGGGTAGATCAGCTGGTGCGCCAGCATGCCGCCCATCAGCTGGCCTGGCCGGGACTGGTGCAGGTACTCGGTCAGCGCCATGTGCGCCACCATGGTGTGATGCTGCACTTCGTACAGTTCGCGCAGGGTTTCCTCCCCTTTCATATAGCCGGAGATGCGGAAGGCTATCGGCATGTGGAAAATATTCTGCTCGTTAAAGGTCAGCCAGTACTTCACCCGGTCGCCGTAGCAGTCGATCATCTTTTTGCCGTAGCGGATAAACGCCTCCACGACGCGACGATCGTTAAATCCGTTGTACTCCTGCGCCAGCGCCAGCGGCATATCGAAGTGGTAGAGGCAGACCATCGGCTCAATGCCACGGGCGATCAAATCATCGATAAAGCGGTCGTAAAAGGCGATACCCTCGTCGTTAAAGTCGCCGTCACCCTGCGGGCAGACGCGGCTCCAGGAGATCTGAAAGCGGTAGCAGTTCATGCCCAGATCCTGCATCAAATCAAAGTCTTCCCGGTAGCGGTGGTAAGAGTCGGTCGCCACTTTCCAGTCAGAGATATTTTCACCGGCTTCGCGAATGTCGTACACCGACATCCCCTTTCCGCCCTCGTTCCATGCCCCTTCCGTCTGCATGCTCGACACCGAGTTGCCCCATAAGAAGTTTGCTGGCAGTGATTGATTCATGGTTGCCTCCTATATGACTAGTCATTTAAATGATATGACTAGTCATATAGCCGGAGATGAAATTTCGATCAAAGGGGAGGAACGATTTTTGTGAGATGGGTTTGAATAATGACGAGGGATTTATCTTGCGAACTGCGCCGTGGCAGCAAGTCCTTTTGCTGCCAGACGTAAATGAGTCTGCGCACTTCAGGGGAAAGATACCGAACCGCCGAACTCCATATAGATTTTTGCCAGATTAGTTAACTGGTTAAAGCGATTTTCATACAGTGCCAGTTCGGCCTGACGGCGTTTCTCCTGAGCATCAAGCCAGAAAGAAATTCGCACCGCGCCCTGGCGGTAGCGAACTTCGTTTAGCCTCTCTGATTTTTTCGCCAGTTCCAGGCCTTCACGTAGAAGCGTCTCCTGTTCCAGGAGTTGATGACGCAAAGCAAGCGCATCTTCTACGCTACTCATCGCCTTGTAAAGTTCCTGTTTAAACTCCAGAACCCGTTGCTCGTAGTCGTTGCGGGCAATCTTCACGTCCATGCCCCTTTCTCTCCATTCCAGGAACGGCAGGGTCAGGTTTGCTCCAACAGAGCCTACAGGATTTTCCAGGAAGGCCATAAGGCTGCTGCTGCTGCTGCCAAGCGAGCCGGTCAGACTAAACGCTGGATAAAATGCAGTACGCTGGACATCAACGGTGGCCAATGCTTCCCGTACCCGCCACTCTTTAGCGCTGATATCGGGTCGATGCCGCAGCACGTTGACCGGGATCTTTCCACTGACCTGCGGCAGTGGTCCCATTGGTAACGCTTTCGGTTCGACTATCGCGCTGCCCGGCGCGGTTCCAAGCAAAACGGCTTGCTGATTGAGCGCCTGTAAACGTTCATTCTTCAACGCCGCCAGCCTGTTTTCCTGCGAAAGCACGCCCTGCTGCGCATCCACAACATCCAGAGAGGAGGCACCGCCCGCGGCATAACGCGCGTTAGCCAGGCGCAGCGTCTCTTTTGCATAGTCGATGCTTTGTTGCAGGACAGACAGCTTCTGGTTAATAAAGCCTAAGCGCCAGTAATTATTACTGGCATTTGAAAGCAGCGTCAGGCGGGCAGAACGCAGATCCTCTTCCGAGGCAAAACGTGCCCACGCCTTCGCATCGCGCTGCCGCGCTATTTTGCCCCACAGATCCAGCTCATAGCTGGTATTAATACTGGCAACGCTGCCCCTGCTCCAGTTGGCTGAGCTGTTCAGCTGTTTTTTACCGTCAAGCGCGAGCGAACCTTTGAGTCCCGGATCGTTTGCGATGCCGATCCGCTCTTCGTCCAGGCGGGCGCGATACACACGCAATACCGCTCTAGCGACATCGTTATTGCGCACCATCACCTGCCGCAGCCAGCCGTCGAGGTCTGGATCGTTAAAGGCCTGCCAGTCGAACGGCATCCTCTCCTCCGCAGCATCCGCTTGATACCAGTTGGCAGGGTATTTCACCTCAGGAGGCTGATAGTCGCTTTTCAGAGAGTCGGCGCAGCCAGCACTAAGCAGGACAGCAAGGCATACCGTTAAAGGGGATAATATTTTCATGGGTTACTCGCTGGCCAGTGAAACGACCGGATCCATCCTTGCTGCCTTGCGGGCAGGGAGATAACCAAAGATCATGCCGATTAACGTTGAACAGAAGAATGCGGCAGCAGCGGCCTGCCACGAATAAATGGCGGTGAAAAGTCCCCCTGCCAGCGCGGTGAACAGCGCTCCGGCAGCATACGACAGTGCAATACCTAACACTCCGCCTATCAGACATACCAGCACAGCCTCAATCATAAACTGCTGCATGATATCGCCCTGACGCGCACCGACCGCCATTCGCACGCCAATCTCATGGGTCCGTTCCGTGACCGACACCAGCATGATATTCATCACCCCAATGCTGCCGATCATCAGCGAGATGCAGGCCACCATCAGAATCAGGATGCTAAAGGTCATTGACGTCCGTTCGATTGATTGTCGAATCTGCTCGAAATTATAAAGCTGGAAGTCTTTCACGCCGTGGCGTTGGGTAAGAAGCTGAGAAATAGCGCTGACCGCTGCCTCGTTGGCAACATCATCCTTAAGCCTTACGCTGATGCTGGTCAACACCGGTTTTCCTGTCATTCGGTACATCACCGTGCTGTAAGGCATCCAGACGTTAATGCGATTAGGCGCATAGCTTCGGCTGTTCCCTTTGGCGATGCCGACAACCCGTGCAGGCACGGAACCCAGAAAAACGATTTGCCCAAGTGCCTTGAGTCCTGCATCGTCAAATAACGCCTTGCGGGCGTTTTCATCAATGATGACTTCCTGCGAGGCATTTCGATCGTCCTGGAAAGTTGATCCCTGCAACAGTTCAATACCGTTTACGCGAAAATGATCGCGCCCAACGCCGTTGATCGTGGCGGTAGCGGATTTACCCAGAAAGCGAATGTTGTCGGAAGCGTTAACTTCGGGGCTGACGCTGTCAACAAACCCCTGCTTTGCTAATGCTTCGGCGTCTGCCGGGACCAGTGTACGAATGGCTTCGGTGCTGTCGTCAAAGAAATCCCTTCCCGGGTAGATGCTCACCACGTTGGTTCCAAGCTCCTTGATATTATCAAGGGTTCGCTGTTTCGCGCCTTCACCCAGCGCCACCACCGTAACAACCGCGGCGATACCAAAAATAATGCCCGTCATGGTTAACGTCGTGCGCAGGCGATGCGCATTCATCGCTTTTAACGCCATGTGCAGGGATTCACGGGTACGGTCAACAATACTTTGCCACCAGCTTTGCTGAACGCTGTCAGGTCGTTTAAGGGCAACCCCGGAGGTAACACGACTGCCGGTATCAGAAATAATTTCACCGTCACGCAGCTCAATAATACGGTTAGCATGCTGCGCTACCTTCATATCATGTGTCACCATAACCACGGTATGGCCACGCTGATTCAGTTCACTGAGTATTGACAGTACCTCCTGACCGGACTGCGTATCCAGCGCGCCGGTGGGTTCATCCGCCAGAATGATTTCACCGCCGTTAATCAGCGAGCGGGCAATACTTACACGCTGCTGCTGGCCGCCTGAAAGCTCTCCCGGCTTATGATGTTCACGACCTTCCAGCCCGAGTCTTCCAAGCAATGTCGCCGCGCGCAGACGGCGCTTTTCGCGCTCGCTATTGGCATAAATCGCTGGAATTTCAACGTTACTTAACGCGCTCAGGTCGGGCATTAAATGATAACGCTGGAAGATAAAACCGATGTGCTCACGGCGGATCCTTGCCAGATCGTCAGGTGAAAGCTGGGCGGCATTTTGACCGCTGATATAGTAGTCGCCACAATCAGGGACATCGAGACAGCCCATAATATTCATTAGGGTCGACTTACCGGAACCGGAGGCGCCGATGATCGCGACCATCTCCCCTGCAGCGATAGTCAAATCAATCCCTTTAAGCACGGTGAGATCCTGTCCACCGTTCCGGTAGGTGCGGCTGATGCCCTTGAGTTCTATGATATTACTCAAGATACAAACCCTTCCCCGGGCGCTTTTTCACCCGGCTGCGATAACACAACATGTTCCCCGACTTTTACACCGTCCAGGATCTGGATATCCACACTGTTAGTAATGCCGGTTTTGACCTCACGGGTTTCCAGCCGGTTATCACTGGTCAATATCTGCACCTGCTGCTTGTTGCCACTCACTTTGTGCACAGCCTGAATAGGCACCAGTAACGTATTTTTAGCTTCTCCAGCCAGCAAGGTCACCTGTGCTGTCATGGCAATTCGCAGCCGATTTTCTGGATTGGGGACATCCAGCAGCGCGTTGTAGTACACCGAAGCATTTGACGTGCCTGACCCTGAGGCTGAGCTACTGCTGGCCAGGCTATCATCTTTCATAACCGACTCAGGTGCCAGTTCAACGGTACGTAACGTGGCGTCATAATGCTTATCCGGCTCAGAGAAAATGGTGAATCTGGCTTTCTGTCCCGGTGAAATTCGCGTGATATCCGCCTCAGAGATCTGGGCTTTAATTGTCATCACGTCCAGACGTGCGAGTTTGATAATGGTCGGCGCACTTTGGCTGGAGTTAACCGTTTGGCCCTGTTGGGTGACAACGGCAATAACAATGCCGTCCATGGGAGCAACAACTTTTGTATAACCCAAATCGACCTTTTTCTTGTCGACATCAATTTGCGCCTGGACGAGTTTGGCGTTCAGTGCCGATAGCTCAGCGCGAGTACTGGCCAGCGTGGTTTCAGCCGTTTCGAAATCTTCTCTTGAGCTGGCATCCTCATTTAGCATCTGGCGCTGGCGCTTAAAACGCAATGAGGCTTGCTTCAACTGCGCCTGCTTAGCCTGAAGGTCCGCTTTTACCACGTTGAGAGCAGCTTCTGCGTTGCGTAAATCATTACGCTGCGGCACGTCATCAATTTCAGCGATGAGCTGTCCTTTAGTGACACGATCGCCTAACTTCACTTTCAGCGACTTAACCTGGCCAGAAACCTGTGCCCCAACGTTGACCCGCTCAATCGCATCAATTCGACCGGTAGCAAGTACGGCGTTTTCAATATCGCCGATGCGTACTGGAGCGGTAACATACTCAGGGACCTCGGGGCTTCTCAGGAAGAAAAACAAGGCGATGCTAAAAATAATTAGCAGAGCCGCAGCACAGGTCAATACGCGTCGGGGAGGGAATTTTGTTAGCATTACGCAGGTTTTCCATAACGATAAACAGCAGTGAATCAGGCATCATAGTAACATCGCCAGTATTTACGGGAAGTAAACACCGCGCTATTTGGTGAAATAACGTCATCGGATTTTTCCACCCCGCAATCCATTACGCAGAATCTCCAGGTCCGCCTGTAAACCGCCGCCAGAGTGGGATTCTGCGCCGGAACCGATAAAATTTCCGACAACAACTTGCATAAAGACATCACTGAGCGATCAGATCCCACAAGAGCGTCAGGTCGTATGATGGCTTTCACATTTTTCATTATTCAGTTCCTGATTTTTCAACCGGGAATAAACCAATAGCGATTTTTTATTTCAATTACAATCATCTTTCTTAAAGGTAAAAGTCTCACCTGCACCTTTAAGGAAGATGACTGTGAAAATAAAAGCATGGACAGTTTTACTGATGTCGGTATATCTGACTTCCTGTGCCACACCCCATACAGAAAAATATCAGACCCTCATGGACAGCGTGACGGCGGAAAAAGTCAGCCGGATAATCCGGTCGGATGTCATCCCTTTTTCAGGTCAAAAACACGGGGAGATTATCAGCCGCGTGTCGTCTGCTTTTCTCGGTACGCCTTACCAGGCTGACACGCTCATCGGAGGGCCCGACATTCCCGAAGCGCTTGTCGCGAATTTCAACGGCGTGGACTGTTTTACTTTGGTGGATTACGTCGAGGCCCTGACGCGCAGCCATGACAAGACAACATTTCTGCATAATCTGGCGGAGGTTCGTTACACCCACGGGAATGTTGACTATCTCAGCCGTCGGCACTTCTTCTCTGACTGGTTCGCCACACAACCACGCAATGCCCGGGACGTTACGCCGGATATTAGCCCTGATTATGTTGTCGTCGACAAGCAGCTTAACCGCAAACCGGATGGGAGTGAGTACATCCCCGGCCTGGGCATCCATCACCGTAAAATTAATTATATTTCTGGAAACGCCATCACTCAGCAGGTACTGGACCGTCTGAAAACCGGAGATTATGTCGGCGTCTATTCTCCGCTTGAGGGGCTGGACGTTTCGCATGTGGGTATAGTGGTCCGCCACGACGGTCAGGTATGGTTCAGAAATGCCTCCTCACTGGATGCAAACAGAAAAGTGGTGGATTCGGCGTTTCTGGAATACATGCGCGCAAAACCGGGCATCGTCGTTCTGCGCGCTGAGTGACCAGCCCATCATACTGTGTGCTTACCCTCACGTTCCGCTCAAGACATGACATTTTCCATCCGAAATGTCTGCACGAACGTGAATGCATAATCCACAGAGTCCCCTTTTGCTGAGCCCAACCTGCGATTTTTCCCATAAACGAATCATTGTGCATTATGTGTTTAATTAGAGTTGCAATTCAAATATGATAATAGTAATTACTATCATTAGCATTTGCATTGATGGTTTATCTGGCAAGGTATACAGAGGTATCAGGAAACAAGCCTCTCCAGGTTTGTTGAACGGTCTCACACTCAACAAATGCATCAGAACACCGCGGCGTGGCAGCACGACGCCGTTTGGGCTGTTCAACAGGACAACGGCGCGAAAGCGTTAATGGAAGCCGGGACAAGGAATTCCCGATTCACCCGCCTACGTCACGGAATAGTCACCGACAGGACCGTCCGTAAGGCTGGTGAAACTCAAAAAGGACGCGGCGTCTGTCAAAGCAGGCTTAACGAAAATTAACGTCCTGCTGCTGGCAGATGACTGCGTCGACTTCCTGATTTAGTTCGTCAAGCGGAGAGGGATTTTCTCATGCGTATTTTGTTTGTAGGCCCGCCTCTCTATGGGCTGCTGTATCCTGTGCTGTCTCTGGCACAGGCGTTTCGCGTTAACGGCCATGAAGTGCTGATCGCCAGCGGAGGAAAATTCGCCCAAAAAGCGGCAGAAGCGGGGCTGGTGGTATTTGACGCCGCACCCGGTTTTGATTCTGAAGCTGACTATCGCCGTCGCGAGGCACAGCGAAAAGAAAGTAACATCGGCACAAAAATGGGCAACTTCTCATTCTTCAGCGAAGAGATGGCCGACCACCTGGTGGAGTTTGCCGGACACTGGCGGCCCGATCTCATCATCTACCCGCCGCTCGGCGTCATCGGGCCTCTGATTGCCGCCAAATACGATATACCGGTCGTAATGCAAACCGTCGGCTTCGGCCATACGCCCTGGCATATCAAAGGCGTAACGCGTTCGCTCGCGGACGCCTATCATCGCCACGGCGTTGCGGCCGCACCGCGCGATATGGCCTGGATCGACGTAACACCACCGAGCATGAGCATTCTTGAAAACGACGGCGAACCCATTATTCCCATGCAGTACGTCCCGTACAACGGCGGCGCGGTGTGGGAACCGTGGTGGGAGAGGACGCCCGACCGTAAACGTCTGCTGGTGAGCCTCGGTACCGTCAAACCGATGGTCGACGGTCTTGACCTGATCGCCTGGGTGATGGATTCCGCCAGCGAAGTCGATGCCGAGATTATCCTGCATCTTTCGGCCAATGCGCGGTCGGATCTGCGCTCTCTGCCGTCAAATGTTCGCCTGGTCGACTGGATACCCATGGGAGCCTTCCTGAACGGCGCAGATGGCTTCATTCATCATGGTGGCGCGGGCAATACACTGACGGCGCTGCACGCCGGTATTCCACAGATCGTCTTCGGCCAGGGTGCCGATCGCCCGGTCAATGCCCGCGCTGTTGTCGAACGCGGCTGCGGGATCATCCCCGGCGACGACGGCCTGTCGAGCAGCATGATCAATGATTTCCTTGACAATCGTGCGCTTCGCGACGCCTCTGAAGAGGTAGCGGCGGAAATGGCAGCGCAACCCTGTCCGAGCGAGGTGGCGAAAAGCCTGATCGCGAGGATACAGAAAGGGTAGCCACTGCGCCGTCATGACGATCATACGCCAGCACGCATCCAGGAATCATACGCCCGTAACAATGCGGGACCGGATCGGGCTGGCGCTTTTTTGCACAGCGATCCGACGCGGATCCTATTGTTTACAGACGGAGGAGGCTTAATGCCTGCGACTCACTCTCCCACTCCTGCGCGGTCCTGGATAGTTCGCCTGGCACGCGTGTGCTGGGAACGTAAGAAACTTAGCATCATCGTGGTGGTAGCGTCGGTCTCGACCATTCTGCTGGCCGCGCTGACGCCGTTGCTGACAAGGCAAGCGGTGAACGACGCGCTGGCGGGCAATCCGACTCGTCTGCCGTGGCTGGCCTGCGGGCTATTGCTGATCGCCTTTTTTGATTTCATCGGTAACTACGTGCGCCGCGGTTATGCCGGGGAGCTCTCGCTCTGGGTGCAGCACACCCTGCGAGGACGGGCATTCGACAGTATTCAAAAACTTGACGGTGCAGGCCAGGACGCACTGCGCACCGGGCAGGTGATTTCACGGACCAACAGCGATCTGCAGCAGGTGCATACCCTGCTGCAGATGTGTCCGGTGCCGCTGGCGGTGTTCACTTATTACATTGCCGGCATTGCCGTGATGCTGTGGATGTCACCCGCCATGACGCTCATCGTCGTGTGCGTACTGGCATGCCTGGCTATCACTGCGCTGCGCGCGCGTCGCCGGGTCTTCGCGCAAACCGGGCTGGCCTCGGACCGACTGGCCAATCTCACCGAACATATGCGCGAGGTGCTGGCGCAGATCTCAGTGGTAAAATCCTGCGTGGCGGAGCTGCGTGAAACGCGCTGGCTGGATCGCCAGTCGCGGCAGATGGTGCGGGTACGCATCGGCGCGGCCATCTCGCAGGCGATGCCAGGTGCCACCATGCTGGCGCTGCCGGTGCTCGGGCAAATCGTCCTGCTGTGCTACGGCGGCTGGTCAGTCATGCACGGGCACATCGATCTCGGCACCTTCGTGGCGTTTGCCAGCTTCCTCGCGATGCTGACCGGGCCAACCCGTGTACTGGCATCGTTTCTGGTTATCGCCCAGCGCACCCAGGCGTCCGTGGAGCGCGTGTTTGCTCTGATCGACACCCGTTCGCAGATGGAAGACGGGACGGAGGCGGTTAACGGCCAGGTTATCGGGCTGCAACTGGAGAATATGAGCTTCGACTACCGTGGCGGCAGACGCATCCTCAGCGATGTCTCCTTTTCCCTGCACGCCGGTGAAACCGTGGCGGTAGTGGGTGCATCGGGTTCCGGGAAATCCACGCTGCTGATGCTGCTGGCGCGTTTTTACGATCCCAGCGCCGGAGAGATATGGCTCAACACCAGCGCAGGCCGACAGAACCTCCGCGATCTCAGGCTGGAGGCGCTTCGTCGTCGGGTAGGCGTTGTGTTTGAGGATGCTTTTCTGTTTGCCGGTACGGTGGCGGAAAATATCGCCTACGGGCACCCTCAGGCAACGGCGGACGACATTCGCCTCGCAGCTAGGGCAGCAGGAGCCAGCGATTTTATCAACGCCCTGCCGAAAGGCTTCGATACCCAATTAACCGAACGCGGTACAAATCTTTCCGGCGGACAGAGGCAGCGAATCGCGCTGGCGCGGGCGCTCATTACCGCGCCGGAAGTGTTGATCCTCGATGACACCACCTCGGCGGTCGATGCCGGTACTGAAGCGGAGATCAACACCGCGCTGAGTCGCTATGCTGACGAAAAGCATATGCTGCTGGTGATTGCCCGACGCCGCTCGACGCTTCAGTTAGCCAGCCGGATTGTGGTGCTGGATAAAGGCCGGGTGGTGGACACCGGAACCCAGGCAGAACTTGAAGCGCGCTGTCCGGCGTTCCGCGCGCTGATGACCGGCGACAGCGATTTCCTCGCGCCTTCCCACAGTGGGCCTAACGGATTGTGGCCGACCGTACCAGCGGCGCAAGACGATGCGGCGCAGACGGGGGATAAAGGCTTTGTCGCCCGTATGACGCGCGTGCCGGAACATGCAGTACAGCAGGTGCTGGCCGGTAAAGGCCGCAAAGTCACGTCGCTGCTGAAGCCCGTGGCGTGGATGTTCGTCATCGCCGCCCTGCTGATCGCCCTCGATTCGGCGGCAGGCGTCGGGGTACTGATACTGCTGCAGCGCGGCATTGACTCCGGCGTTGCCACAGGCGATATGTCGACTATCGGCCTCTGTGCCCTATTCGCCCTGTGCCTGGTGGCCGTGAGCTGGTGCTGTTATTCACTACAGACTGTCTTCGCCGCCAGAGCGGCAGAGTCAGTCCAGCATACGGTGCGCTTGCGCAGCTTCGGCCATATGCTGCGTCTTGGTCTCCCCTGGCATGAAAAGCATGTCGATTCGCGTCTGACCCGCATGACCGTAGATGTGGACTCGCTCGCCCGCTTTCTGCAAAACGGCCTTGCCAGTGCAGCCACCAGCCTGGTGACGATGTTCGCCATCGCCGCCGCCATGTTCTGGCTCGACCCGCTCCTGGCGCTGACGGCATTAAGCGCAGTGCCAGTGGTCGCACTGGCAACCTGGATTTATCGCCGCCTCAGCTCCCCTGCTTATGCGCAGGCGCGGCTGGAAATAGGCAAAGTCAACAGCACCCTGCAGGAGAAAGTCTCCGGCTTGCGCGTTGTGCAATCGCATGGCCAGCAGGAACAGGAAGCCGCCCGGTTGCGCGCCTTATCAGATCGGTTCCGTGCGACCCGCGTACGTGCGCAAAAATACCTTGCCGTCTATTTCCCGTTCCTGACCTTCTGCACCGAGGCCTCCTATGCCGCCGTTCTTCTGGTGGGGGCATCGCGGGTCGCCGAAGGCGAAATGACCGCCGGGGTGCTGGCGGCTTTCTTCCTGCTGCTGGGGCAATTCTATGGGCCAGTGCAGCAGTTATCAGGAATTGTCGACGCCTGGCAGCAGGCGACGGCCAGCGGTAAACATATCAATGAACTGCTGGCGACCGAAGGCACAGAGAACATCGAGCCCTCTTCCGCACCGCCCGCCACCGGCGCACTGCATCTTGATGAGGTCACATTCAGTTATCCCGACAGTCCTGAACCCGCGCTGAACAAACTTACCCTGACAATCCCTGAGGGAAGGGTCGTCGCGGTCGTTGGTCGCAGCGGTGCGGGTAAGTCAACGCTGATTAAGCTGATCGCAGGATTGTATTCCCCCACCCACGGCAGGATCAGCATTGGCGATCGGATGATTGATGATGCCTCGCTTGCCGATTACCGTCGTCAGATTGGGCTGGTCGATCAGGATGTGGCGTTGTTTAGTGGTGATATTGCGGAAAACATTCGTTACTCACGGCCATCCAGCACCAATGACGACGTTGAGATTGCCTCTCAGCGGGCAGGGCTGTATGAGACGGTGCGCAATCTGCCGCAGGGATTCCGGACACCGGTGAATAACGGCGGTGCCGATCTGTCCGCAGGTCAGCGCCAGCTGATTGCGCTGGCCCGCGCACAACTGGCGAATGCTCACATCCTGTTGCTCGATGAAGCCACGTCACGCCTGGATCGCACATCCGAAGAGCGATTGATGTCATCCTTAACAGACGTCGCGCACGCCGGGAAGCACCTGGCGCTGATTGTGGCGCACCGTCTGACCACCGCGCAGCGCTGCGATCTGATTGCCGTTATCGATAAGGGGCAGCTTGCGGAATACGGCACCCACGAACAGCTGTTAGCGGCCGGCGGTCTCTATACCCGCTTGTGGCATGACAGCGTCGGCAGCGCTGTTCCCCATCGCCAGCACGCCATCACGGGGGAAATCGTGGAAGAGTGATTGCACGCGCAAGACATTAAAAAACACGCGCTGAAGCGGCTGTTCCCGGAATAGCCGCTTTAGCTATTTATACTGACACCCTTCATATTCAAAGAGAGTGAATGCTGAACATGCAACAACATCCCTCTACTATCGTCAGGCTGCGCAGCCAGCTGGCAGCAGGCCACATTGCTAACCTTTCTGACTTCTGGCGAGACGCTGAGTCGCTGAATGTACCGCTGGTGACGCCAGTCGACGGAGCGAAAGACGAGCGTGATGTGACATTTCTGTGGCGCGCCAGGCACCCTCTGCAGGGCGTTTATCTGCGTCTGAATCGGGTGACGGATAAAGAGCACGTGGCGAAAGGGATGATGACCGCCCTTCCCGCAACGGATATCTGGACTTTGACGCTGCGTTTACCCGCAAGCTACTGCGGCTCCTATTCGCTGGTGGAAATCCCCCCCGGCACCCCGGCCGAGACGATTGCACAGTCCGGAGGCCGCTTTGCTACCCTCGTCGGGCACGCCGATCCGCTAAACAAAACGCCGGGGATCAACGTTCGGGGAAGCACACAGGAGTCGGTGCTGGCACTTGATAAAGCTCCCGCCCAGTCCGAATGGCGCGGCGGGTCACCCAGCGGGCAATTGCTTACCTCGGCGCGCACTATCGCCGGGGAATCGCGCCGGGTTCGGCTCTACCTGCCGGACGTTGATGTTTCGCAGCCCCTCGGCCTGGTGGTGCTGCCCGATGGTGAAACCTGGTTCGATCACCTTGGCGTATGCGCGGCAATTGACGCCGCCATAAACAATGGACGCATCGTGCCCGTGGCTGTACTTGGCATCGACAATATCGATGAACACGAGCGAACTGCGATACTCGGCGGGCGCAGCGAGCTGATAAAGGATATCGCCGGCCAGTTGTTGCCGACGATCCGCGCTGAACACCCACAGCGGCAGTGGGCAGACCGTTCGCGCACCGTGCTGGCCGGACAAAGCCTCGGTGGGGTCAGCGCGCTCATGGCCGCTCGTCACGCACCGGAAACGTTCGGTCTGGCGCTCAGCCACTCCCCTTCGATGTGGTGGACGCCACAGGGTGCCAGCCGGCCAAACGTGTTCAGCGAAACCGATACGTCATGGGTGAGCGAACATCTGCTTTCTGCCCCGCCGCAGGGCGTGCGCATCCGCCTGTGCGTGGGATCGCTGGAAGGTTCTACGGTACCGCACGTTCAGCAGCTCCATCAGCAGTTGCTTACCGCGGGCGTCGACAGCCATTGCGTAATATATACCGGGGGTCACGATTACGCATGGTGGCGCGGCGCACTGATTGACGGGCTTGGTTTACTGCAGGGTTGACTTGACCCGCGAACACATTCAGGCAACTGTACAGGCTTCCTGAATAAAGAAAATGTCACCTGCGGAAAAGGAATAATCATCAGATGTATGCCCGCGAGTATCGCCCAACACGCCCACGCAAGGCGCTTGTCACTCTTTTTTCTGGTCTCACCCTTATCTGGAGTGCGCACGCTTTTGCAAAGCCGGATATGCAGCCACTGGGGCCAAATATCGCCGATAAAGGCTCCGCGTTTTACCATTTCAGCGTCAACTCGTTCGACTCCGCCGATGGCAGCCGCCATTATCGGGTATGGACGGCCGTGCCAAATAAAGCCGCACCGGCGTCAGGCTACCCGATTTTATATATGCTTGACGGCAACGCAGTTATGGACCGCCTGAACGACGACCTGCTCAAACAGCTGGCAGAAAAATCACCGCCGGTGATTGTGGCTGTCGGGTATCAGACCAACCTCCCCTTCGATCTCAACGGCAGGGCCTACGACTATACGCCAGCAGCAGAAAGCGGCAAAACGGATACCCGCAACGGGCGTTTTAGCCGTAAGAGTGGGGGTAGCAACGACTTCCGCCAGTTACTGGAAACGCGTATAGCGCCAAAGGTGGAACAGGGATTGAATATCGATCGGCAGCGCCGCGGCCTGTGGGGGCACTCCTACGGCGGCCTGTTCGTGCTGGATGCCTGGCTGTCCTCCTCTTATTTCCGGACGTACTACAGCGCCAGCCCGTCGTTGGGCAGAGGCCATGATGCGCTGTTGAGCCGCATCACGGCGGTTGAGCCGTCGCAATACTGCGCCAGGCGCCTGATGATAATGGAAGGTTCGGCGACGCCGGGCGATAACCGGGAAACGCATGCTGCCGGGGTGCTGACGAAAATTCATGCCACTCTCGCCACGCTGGATGATAAAGGCGTCACTGCCGCCTTTTGGGATTTCCCGAACCTGGGGCACGGGCCGATGTTCAACGCCTCCTTTCGCGGAGCGCTGTTAGATATCAGTGGTGAAAACGCAGGTAACACAGCAGGCTGTCATGCATTAAGCCGCTAAACACTGCCCGCCTTGACGCGGGCAGTACGCCTCTGGCACTACGATCAGAATGACGCGGTAACACCGGCATAATAAGCCCGACCAGGCTCGTTATAGGTATTCGCCCCTTCGGAAGATCGGTAGATCTGTTTATCGAAGATATTGCTGACACCAACGTTAAGACGCAGATTTTTATTAATATCGTAATTAAAGTTCGTCCCCACCAGCGAATAAGCGCCCAGCTCTTTACCTGACAGACCGCCAGTATCTTCACTGCGAGTTTCCGCATGGGTACGCGGTTTTTGTCTGCCGTATAACGTCCAGTTGACGCTGGCAGAGAACGCCTGGGTGATGGTCCAGTCAAGCGAGTTATTAATGGTGTATTTCGGGATGATCGACAGCGGGTTACCGGTGTCTTTTTGCTCCGAGGTGATCATCCAGGTGGCATTGGTATTCCAGTTCAGACGATCTTTCACCAGCGGGAACGCCATGCTGGCTTCGATACCGTCCACCAGCGCTTTCCCGCCGTTCTGCCACTGGAGAATATATGCGCCGGAAGCGGTTTGCCCGATAACATTATCTCCGGCCACAATCTTATTCTGGTAGTCATTGCGGAAGTAGGTCACGCTGGCGTGGTAATCTTCCCAGGCGAACTCCAGCCCAATTTCTTTATTAATGCTGATTTCCGGATCGAGATCTTTATTACCGATCAGGTAGCAGCCGCCCGATGTAATATCTTTTGGACAACCGTTGCCTTTCGAGTAGAGCAGATAACCTTCACTGGATTGATACAGGTTGGGTGCTTTAAAGGTTCTGGCAATCCCCGCTTTGACTTTGAAGTAATCCCCCAGTTCCTGCGAGAGGTTCAGGCTGGGGCTGAAGTTACCGCCGGACTCGTTGAGATAATCAAAGCGCAGGCCGGGAATGATATTCGTGCCGGGAACCGGCTCAATATTATCTTCAAGATACAGCGCACTGATTTGGGAATGATTTTTACTGCTGCGATCCGCAGCCGAACCAGAAATGCCGCCGATATTACTGTCAGCCCCCGTCAGGCTGGTAGAGGAAGGATCGTCGAGCTCATCGCGGCTCCACTCCGCGCCAACGGTCAGCGTTTGATCGACCAGCGCATTCAACGGAATATTAACCTCGCCGCTGGTTCGCCAGGAGCTCAGGCGATTGGTCGTGAACTTTTCATCCGCTGAAATACGCCCTTCACCACCGCCGGATAATCCTTCGTTCATACGGGTGTTATTGGTTTTCTCATAATAGACACCAAAACGGCTTTGACCCCAGTCCCAGATACCATTGTGCGTAACGCCATAATTCTGCCGGTACAGGCGGTTCGTCTCTTCACCGGATTTCGCCAGGCTTTCAGTGACGGCACTGGAAGAACTGTTTTGCGTATCGCCAGCATAGATATTCCCCTGGCGGCTATATCCGGCTTCGAAATCGATAATTTGCTGCGGATTTAATTTCCACGAGACAACGCCGTTGATATCTTTGTTGCGCACCCCTTCATGCCCGGCCGCGTTTTTCGTACCGGCCAGGGAGTTGATATCCCAGCTGTCGGCATCGGTTTTATTCAGGTTGCCGTACAGACGCATGGTCAGCGCATCGCCAACCAGCGGCCCACTCAGGCTGAAGTTGGCGCGACGCGTAGCGCCTTCGTCGCTGCTTTCCGGCTGGTTGGTGTATAACGACAGCGAACCGTGCCAGTCGTTGGTGGGGCGTTTGGTAATAATGTTCACCACCCCGCCCGCTGCGCCCGAACCGTAGCGTGCCGCCGCAGGGCCGCGGATCACTTCAATACGCTCAACCTGTTCCGGTGGCACCCAGTTGGTGTCGCCGCGGGTATCACGCTCTCCGCGCCAGCTATAACGCACGGCGTTGCGCGACGTCACCGGTACACCATCAATTAAAATTAAGGTGTTCTCCGGCCCCATGCCGCGAATGTCGATCTGGCGGTTATTACCGCGTGTACCCGAGGCGCTGTTGCCGGTCAGATTAACACCGGGCATTTTGCGAATAATATCGGAGAGATCGTTGACCGGAGGGTTCTTTTTAATATCTTCGCTGGTAATAATCGACACGCCCGGCTGCTGTTTGAGTACCTGCTCAGCGGTGGCTTCCACCACCAGGGTCTCGTCGTTATCATCGGAGGATTTTGCCAGTGATACCTGACTGTTCAACCCTGCCAGAAGCGCAGTGAGCGGCCAGAAGATCTTGATAATTCTCATACCCATTCCCTAATACATGCTTAACGTAAAAGTGATCGATCGTTAAGCTCACATCCTTGCCAGATATTTTTAACTGCCATTATTTTTATAATAAGAATGATAATTAATATCATTTGGGAAGGATTAAGGCAATCCTTAATCCACGGATGCGCGCATTAACGAAACGCACGCATTGACCGGAGTGATTCTTCCCGGGTACCGCCCTGTGCGTTCGTAAAGCTGGCATACTGAAACAGCGGAAGAAGAGAACGGCCCACGGGAATGTCGTGTTGTGACATAACGTTAATATGACATTACAGAGGAACGTAGCCCCGGTAAGCGCAAGCGCCACCGGGGAAAGAAAGGTTATTGTTGCGCTAACTGATTGCGACGGTACTCGCCCTGGCGCTCCAGCATCCAGCCAGGATACTCGCGCGGCAGCGCGCTGACCGCATCCAGCTGTTTCAGCTCATCGTCGCTCAGCTGAACGCTGGTTGCGGCAATGTTGTCATCCAACTGATCGACCCGTTTCGCCCCGATAATGACGCTGGTCACCGCCTTCTGGTGCAGCAGCCATGCCAGCGCAATTTGCGCCACCGACACGCCCTTTTCTTCCGCCAGGGTGCGCATCACATCCACGCAGTCGAAAGCGCGATCCTTGTTCACGGGCGGGAAATCAAACTCCAGTCGACGTCCGCCTGATGCGCTCTGTCCGTTGCGGTCATACTTGCCGCTCAGCAGGCCACCCGCCAGCGGGCTCCAGACCATCAGCCCGACGCCTTCGCTCTGCATCATCGGCACCAGCTCACGCTCCAGATCGCGCCCGGCAAGGGTGTAATACGCCTGCAGCGAAGCAAATCGCGACAGCCCCAGACGCTCGGAAATGCCCAGCGCTTTGGCGATCTGCCATGCCGCCCAGTTAGAGACGCCGATATAGCGTACGTGACCGTGCTGAACGAGGTTATCCAGCGCATAAAGCGTCTCTTCGATCGGCGTGGCCGGGTCAAAACCGTGGAGCTGATAAAGATCGATATGATCGAGCTGCAGGCGGCGCAGGCTCTCTTTGGCGCTATTGATGATGTGGTACCGCGAGCTGCCGCGCGAGTTCACCCCCGCCGTTCCCGTTTCACCGAAGACTTTTGTGGCGACCACTACGTTCTCGCGGGGGATCTTCAGGTTCTTCAGCGCCTGGCCGGTGATCTCCTCCGACCGCCCTTCCGAGTAGACATCTGCCGTGTCGATAAAATTGATCCCGGCGTCCAGCGCGCGGCCCACCAGCTGCTCGGCGTCGCTTTGCTGAAGCTGACCAATCTTGCCCCACATGCCGCCTTCCCCGCCAAAGGTCATGGTCCCGAGGCACAGTTCAGAAACAAACAGACCGGTATTGCCTAGTTTTTGATAACGCATAATTCATTCCTCGCTTTTCGTTTGGGTGCTTAACAGTTATACCCGCCGCTCAGCCAGCGCGAATGTGGCGTTCCTGTCCGTTTCTTGCCCAATCCTCTGAATCTTATCCCCGCGGCGCGTCGCCAAAGACCTTGTAATCTGGCAGCTGCACCTGCTGATACGGCTCCCAGCCGCCGCCCAGCGCCTTGTACAGCGCCACCAGGTCGAGCGCGCTTTGCACCTGCGCCTGGGCCCGCTGCTGCTGCGCCTGAGCAAGCTGACGCTGCGCGTCCAGCACGTCGATAAAGCTGGCGATCCCCTGTCGATAGCTGTCGCTCGCCAGGTCGAAGGCGTTTTGCAGCGCATCAATGGTTTTCGCGAGGCCCGCTTCGCGCTGCTGGTCGGTGCGGTAGCTCACCAGCGCGTTTTCAACATCACCCAGCGCGGTCAGCACCGTCTGGCGATAGTCCAGCACCGCTGCGCCCTGCTGCGCGCGCGCCACCTTCACGCTGGAGACCAGCCGACCGCCCTGGAAGATGGGAATGGAAACCTGCGGGCCAAAGCTGTAAAAGTGGCTGCTCCAGTCGGTGAGCCAGTTGGTTTCGCTGTTGCGCAGACCAAACTGCCCGGAAAGGGTAAAGCTCGGGAACAGCTCCGCCACCGAGACGCCGATCTCCGCCGTCGCCGCATGGAGTTGGGCTTCTGCCTGACGCACGTCCGGACGGCGGCGCGCCAGCGTTGACGGAATGCCCGTCTGGACAATATCCGGCAGCGCGGGCATCGGCTGTGCCGACTGCAGCTCTGCGTCCAGCGCGCCCGGCGGTTTGCCGAGCAGAATGGCCAGGCCGTTCATCGCCTGGCGTTCCTGTGCCTGATACTGCGGCAGCTGCGCCTCCAGATTGCCCAGCTGCGCACGGGCATTCTCCACATCCATCTGCGGTGAAAGCCCGCCGCGCTGACGGCTGTCGGTAAGCTCCAGCGTCTGCTGTGCGCTCTCAATCTGGGTATTCAGCGTGGCGATAATGCTCTGCGCGCCGCGCAGCTGTAGCCACGCCCGCGCCACTTCCGCCTCCAGCGACACCAGCGCATCGTTACGCTGCTCAATGGCCACCTTCTGCTGCGCTTCGGCGGCCTCAACCTGACGGCGCACCTTGCCCCACAGGTCGATTTCCCACTGGGCGTCAAAGCTGCCCTGGTAAAGATTGATCGGCTGGGTCAGCGGGCCTAACGCGCCTCGCAGCTGCGGGTCGACATTATCAAGCTGGTCGTACACCCCGTGAGATTTCAGCTCCCCCTCCAGCCCAAGCTGCTGGCGCGTTGCCTGCAGGTTGCCGTTAACCGCCGGATAAAACGCGCCGCCCGCCTGATTAATTTGCTCACGCGCGCCGGCGATGCGCAGCACCGTTTGCTGCAGCGATAAATTTCCGGCGATGGCGCGTTCAACCAGGCTGTCGAGCTGCGGCGAGCCAAAGGTTTTCCACCAGCGCGGGTTGGTCGCGGCTGAAACCGTTTTCGACTTCACCTCGCCGTCGCCCTTGTCATTCCAGTGGCTGGAGGGTGGCGGTGCGGGCTGCTGGTAGTCCGGCCCGACGGCGCAGCCAACCAGCAACATCATTATCATCAGGGGGTGTAAACGTCTGTGTATCATCAGTGTGCTCCTGCACTCCCCTCGCTCTTAACCGGCGAGAGCAACAAACAAAACGGAATCAGTAAAAAGGCCACCGCGCTCAGAATGGTAAAGACGTCGATATAGGCCAGGAAGCGCGACTGTTCGATCATGGTCTGGTACATCCGCCCGGTGGCGATACCCGTCGGGTCGCCCACCTGCGTCGTGAAGTTCTGGATAGCCTGGGCACTTTCGCGGATCGCCAGCTGGAACTGCTCGTTAAACGGCGAGGCGTGATACGCCAGATGCGCGCTGTGGGCCTGAGAGCGCTCGGTAATCGCTGCCGTCGAGAGCGAAATGCCAATCGAGCCTGCGACGTTGCGGAACATGGTAAACAGCGCCGCCGCGTCGGCGTTGAGCTGCCGTGGAATCGAAATAAACGCAATGGTGGTCAGGGGCACAAACAGGAACCCCAGCCCGATCGACTGCGCGCTGCGGAACAGCACCAGCGTTTCGAAATCAATATCCGGCGTCAGCGTGCGCGACCAGAAGAACGACACCGCCAGACAGGTAAAACCGAAGGCGATGATCCAGCGCGTCTGCACCACCGGCATCAGCTTCAGCACCAGCGGTATGGTCAACACAATCAAAATTGCGCCCGGCGAAAGCACCATGCCCGACCAGGTGGCGGTATAGCCCAGATCCTGCTGCGCCAGCTGCGGGATCACCACCGAACTGCCGTAGAGGATCATCGCCATGCCCGCCATCAGCAGGCTCGAGACCGCAAAGTTCTTATCCTTCATGCAGTGCAGGTCAACCACCGGCTTTTTGGCGTACATCAGCCAGTAAATCGCGCCGATAATGCCGATAAGCGTCAGCACCGCAAAGGTGCGGATAAAGTTTGAGTAGAACCAGTCGTCATCCTCACCCCGGTCGAGCATCACCTGCAGGCAGCCCAGCCCGAGGGCGATCAGGCCGATCCCGGTCCAGTCAACGGAAAGCTTCTCTTTGGATTTACTTTCCCACGGCGGATCTTCCAGAAGCTGGTAGATCGCCAGCACCGTAATGATCCCCACGGGAATGTTGATGAAAAATACCCAGCGCCAGGAGTAGTTGTCGGTGATCCAGCCGCCCAGCGTCGGGCCGAGCACCGGCGCGACGATAATGGCGATGGACGAGAGGCCAAAGGCTTTACCCCGATCCTCCGGCTTGAAGTAATCGAGCAACACCGACTGCTGGGTAGGCTGTAGCCCGCCGCCGAAAAAGCCCTGCATGATGCGGAACAGAATGATCTGCCACAGCTCGGTGGCAATGCCGCACAGGAACGAACAGACGGTAAACATCACAATGCAGATCAGAAAGAACTGCTTGCGGCCAAACACCCGGCTCAGGAAGGCGGAAATAGGCAGCACGATGCCGTTGGCGACCAGGTAACTGGTGAGCACCCAGGTGGATTCGTCATAGCTTGACGAGAGCGACCCGGCGACGTGCGGCAGCGCCACGTTGACGATGGTGGTGTCGAGGATCTCCATAAACACCGCCAGCGTGACTACAATCGCCACCGCCCACGGGTTGCTGGCAGGCTTCCAGTTGTCGTGGCTGTGGTCCGTCATTCCACCGTCACCTTCGGTTCAACCGACAGCCCCAGCGGCAGCGGTTTGTTCGGATCCAGACCTTTATCAATGACGATTTTCACCGGCACGCGCTGGACGATTTTCACAAAGTTACCGGTGGCATTTTCCGACGGGAAGGCCGAGAAGCGCGATCCGCTGCCCTGCTGGATGCTGTCGATATGGCCTTCAAGCGCCATATCTGGCCAGGCATCCACAGAGACGCTGACCTTGTCGCCTGGTTTCATGCGCTCAAGCTGCGACTCTTTGAAGTTCGCAACCACCCACACGTTCGGGGAGACCAGCGAGAACAGCGCCGTTCCCGCCTGCACCAGCGTGCCGGGCTGAACGTTACGTTTGGTGACAAAGCCGTCGAACGGGGCGCGCACCTCGGTGTACGAAAGATTGAGATTGGCGGTTTCGAGCTGCGCTTTCGCCTGGTCAACCTGACGTTCACGCGCTTCGACGTTGGTCTCCTGCTGGCGAATCTGCAGCTGAACCTGCTCCGCCACCTCAAGCTGCGCCTGCGCGCTGGCCAGGCCAGCCTGAGCGCTACGCAGCTGGGCATTAGCGGAATCGATACTTTGCTGGGTGGTCGCTCGGGGGTCAACGCCGCGCTGGCGGCGATACTCGGCCTGGGCGTTCGCCATATCTGCCTGCGCCTTGAGCACCTGCGCTTTGGCTTCGTCGCGCTGGGCAGGATACTGCACCTTCGAGAGCGCCAGCTGGGCCTGCGCCTGATGCAGCTGTGCCACGGCCAGCCCAAGCTGGGCCTGCGCCTGGTCGCGCTGCGCGGCGGTATCGCGCGGATCGATAACCACCAGCACATCACCTTTCTTTACGCGCTGGTTATCGCGCACCCGCAGCTCGGTGACATAGCCCGCCGTTTTGGGGGCGATGGTCACCACGTCGCCGTCGGTGAAGGCGTCGTCCGTGGTCTCTTCGTTACGGGTTAAAAACCACCAGACCAGCGCCACCACAACCATCACCACGACAACGATGCCGAGGATAATTAACGGTTTTTTGCCGGGGCGCTTGCGTTCTTTATTGTTTTTTTCCTGCTCGTCAGCAGGGGGATTTTGTTCTTCTGCCATGGTCAGCAACGGTCCTGTCAGTGAGCGGCATCACACTATGCCGTTCACTAAAGCTAGGACGTTGCTATACATTTGCCAGGATAAACTGACAAATAACGCACTATATGAGAAGGAATAGTCCGAATCCGATCCCCGCTGCCCAGGCCAGCATGGGGATCGACCACAGGTGGAAGCGCCACCAGATGCGGCGATCGTTCGCCATCCGCAGGGCAATGAGGTTCGCGAGCGAGCCGGGAAGCAGCCCAAAGCCGCCGATGTTGACCGCCCAGGCCAGCAGCGCCGTTGGGGGAACGTAGTTAAGCAGCAGAATGGTGGACGGGACATTGCTGATAAACTGCGACAGCCCAATTGCCGTCAGCCACAGCGCCGGCTGAGACAGGCCGCTGACGCCGTGCAGAACGTGCTGTAGCACCGGCAGCTGGATCAGCAGATGCACATCGATAAACATCGCCATAAAGACCAACAGCAGCGTCCAGTCGACGCTCACCAGCACGCGTCTTGCCAGCAGCAGGAACCCACCGGCCACCAGCAGCACGCCCGCCAGTTCGAACTTCATTTCCAGCGCCGTCAGGAAAACGATATACAGCCCCAGGCAACTCCAGACCAGACGCGGCTGCCACTGCGGGCCGGGGGTGCCGCTGTGGTACTGAAGTTTTTTGGCTGGAAAGGCGAACCAGGCGACGAGCAGCAGCGAGGCCATCATCACCAGCGCCAGCGGGGCCATCTGCCAGGTAAAGGCAGCAAATGACAGGCCGGAGCGCCCCCACAGCAGAATATTTTGCGGGTTGCCGATGGGGGTGAGCAGTGAACCGGCATTGACGGCCAGCGCCTCGAAAATGATCAGCCGGGTGACCGGGATTTCGCACAGCTTACGCAGCGTAAGGGTCAGCGGCACAACGATAAACAGCGCCACGTCGTTGGTGAGAAAGGTCGACAGCACTGCCGCAGACAGCACCATAAACAGCGCCAGCCTGCGTTCGGTGGCAAAGCGGCGCACCATTTTGCGCCCCAGCACGTCAAAATAGCCGCTCAGCTCAACCCCTTTGGTGAGCATCATCAAACCGCTCAGGGTAATGATGGTGCGCCAGTCAATCGCCGCCGGCCAGGCCTGCGGCGCGAACGGCACAAAAAGACTCAGCCCGATTCCAGTAATAATTAACAGATGAAAGAAACGATCGCGTGCAAGAGCCTGCAGTCCGGGGATCTTCATTCAGCGGAGGGACCATATTTAAGGGTAAATTCGCGGAACTTCACCAGCGTCTCTTCACTAACGTGATGCTCCATCCCTTCCGCGTCCCGACGGGCAATCTCCGGGCTTACGCCCAGCACCAGTAAAAAGTTCTCGACGATCTGATGCCGCTCGCGGCTCTCCTGCGCCAGCTTTTCCCCTTCCGGCGTCAGAAAGACCCCGCGCCACGGGATCATCTCGATCAGCCCCACCGTCGCCAGGCGTTTTAACATCTTGGCAACCGTAGGCTGGGACACGCCCAGTCGTGCGGCCATGTCAACCTGGCGCGCTTCCCCTACCTCACGGATAAGGTCGGAGATCAACTCCACATAGTCATCAATCAGTTCGCGACGGTGCGCCTCACGCACCTGGCGGAACCCTTCTACGTGCTCCTCAACGTTCACCAGTTGCGTCATTTTTTTTGTTGTTGGCTTACCTGCGCGACGGTTCATTGTGCTTCCTCAATGGGTTGACGCTTCCAGCGCCCTGTAACGGAGCGCACATTGTAAACCATAGCTCTACAACCACAAAAAATTAACGATTTAGCCATAGCTATACAATATAGCCTGTGCTATATCTGTATGTAATGCAGTCACCCTTCACGGATCGAAGGGATCAGAAATCAGGAGGTCACATGAACGAATTCAAGAGGTGTATGAACGTGTTTACCCACTCTCCTTTCAAAGTGCGCTTAATGCTGTTGAACATGCTGTGCGATATGTTTAGCAACAAACCGCACCAGGACGACAAACCTTCCCACTAAGCGGCGTCGCGGTACGCCGCTTCATTTTTCCGTCATCTTTCCGCTGTACACTGGCCTTCAGCCCTCTATTTCCCGATCTTTTTCGCGGTTTTGTAACCCTCTTCGCAAAACATCGCTGTAGCAACTGTTGACCTTATTTCGCGCGCGCACTATCTTCTTGCAGCCCTGCACCATTTGCGGCTCGCTGAAGCGGACCCTCATTCCCTCTCCACGCACTGTCAGGCAGGCTTTGACCCTTGGCGCCAGGGTGAGCACATGGCGTTTTCATGATAGTGACCTATGAACGTAACCCTGAAAGAAACGCTTGTTACCCGCAGTCGGGCCTTAAGCCCGTGGACGGGATTTTACTTTCTGCAATCTCTGCTGATTAACTTTGCGCTTGGCTATCCGTTTAGCCTGCTTTATGCCGTCGCGTTCACCTGCATACTCCATCTGCTGTGGCGCACCGCGCCGCGGGCGCAGAAAATCCTCGTCGGGATCTGCTCCCTGATTGCAGCACTCTATTTTCCGTTTGGTCAGGCCTATGGCGCGCCAAACTTCAATACCCTGCTGGCGCTGCACTCCACCAATATGGAAGAGTCTACCGAGATCCTGACGATCTTCCCGTGGTACAGCTACGTCGTCGGGCTCTTCATCTTTGCGCTTGGCGCGATCGCCGTGCGTCGTAAACCCGACGGCAAGAAGCCGTGGGGGAAAATTGAGCATCTGTGTCTGGCGGTGAGCGTGGCTGCCTTTTTTGTCGCGCCGGTGCAAAACCTGGCCTGGGGTGGCGTCTTTAAGCTTAAAGATACGGGTTATCCGGTCTTCCGCTTTGTAAAAGATGTGGTGGTGAATAACCAGGAAGTGCTCGACGAACAGACGCGCATGGCCGAGCTGTCCAATATGAAAGATACCTGGAACGTGCTGGCCGTGAAGCCGAAGTACCACACCTACGTGATGGTGATCGGCGAAAGCGCCCGACGCGACGCGCTGGGGGCGTTTGGTGGCCACTGGGACAATACGCCGTTTGCCAGCTCGGTAAATGGCACGCTGTTTACTGACTACATTGCCGCCAGCGGCTCGACCCAAAAGTCACTCGGCCTGACGTTAAACCGCGTGGTCGATGGCAAACCTCAGTATCAGGATAACGTGATTACCCTGGCAAACCGCGCCGGTTTCCAGACCTGGTGGTTCTCGAATCAGGGCCAGATTGGGGAATACGATACGGCCATCGCCAGCATCGCGAAACGGGCTGATGAGGTTCAGTTCCTGAAAAGTGGCGACTTTGAAGCGGATAAAAACACCAAAGATGAAGCGCTGCTGAAGATGACGGCGCAGGTCTTTGCCACACAGCGCACTCAGCCGCAGCTGATTGTCCTGCATCTCATGGGTTCTCACCCGCAGGCCTGCGATCGTACCCAGGGAAAATACGCGGAGTTTGTGCAGTCCAAAGAGACGTCCTGCTATTTGTACACCATGACGCAAACCGACGATCTGTTAAGCAAGCTGTACGCGCAGCTTCGTAACTCGGGCGACAGTTTCTCGCTGGTCTATTTCTCGGATCACGGGCTGGCGTTCAAAGAGCGCGGGAAAGAGGTGCAGTATCTGGCGCATGACGATAAGTTCCAGCAAAACTTCCAGGTGCCGTTTATGGTGCTGTCCAGCGACGACAAATCGCATCGCATCATTAACGCGCGCCGTTCGGCGAATGATTTCCTGACCTTCTTCTCGCAGTGGACGGGGATTTCAGCGAAAGAGATAAAAAATGCGTATACGTTTATCTCGAACAAGAAAGCTCCCCCAGTGTACGTTACCAACTTTAAGTTACAGAAAGTTGACTACAACCATCTGGGGACGGATATCTTTGATATTAAGAGTAAGTAAGAGCGCGCCCTCAACGCCTGAGGAGTCTCTACAAATTAATGCGCAGTAATTAATCTCTTCGCCCCATTGGGGCTGAGGAATCCCCAGAAATTACAGCCTGGCGCAGAATACTCCCTCTCCATTCAGGGAGAGGGCTGGGGTGAGGGGGAACATACGGCTGTGGTGGTTATTCCGTTCACTTTACGAGCCTTGCTACTCTGTAACCATAGAACTTGTGAACGTGTTAAGGAGGCTCACCGCCGCCTCCTTAACAATCCGGGCTCCCTCAACCGCCTCTGCGGCGTGAATGTGGCACCGCCGTTGAGTCCCCGCTGAAATCGGCGAACCGTAGACCGGAGGACAAGGGCTGGACGCCATGGATGGCGGCCAGAGGCGAAACGAGACAGGACGTCGAGTCGAGCCGACCGCAGGCAAACGGTCGGGAGGTGAGCGCAGTGCGGAGCACCGATTTCTCTGCGGGGCCGCGGGGATCGATAAGAGGGCCGCGGTGGCCCCCTTATTACGTTCACAGGTTCTGAACACAGTATATTCTGCACATATTGAGGTGAACGGAACCTGCCACTTTACTTAACCGATCAGCGTAGTAACGATAGCTGCTTTTTAATGCAAAAAAAATCCGCCACATTGGGCGGATTTTTTACTGGCTCACCGAAGTGATTAGAAGCGGTAACCTACGCCTGCAATCCAGGTGCCAACGTCAACGTTGCGGATACGGCTCTGCTCATAAGAGAAGTCCAGAGCAACGTTTTCGATTGGGTTGAACTGCATACCAGCGCCATAGGAGAAGCCGTAGTCGCTGTTGCTTGCAGTGCGGTTCAGACCTTCGTTTTCGGTCTGCTGGAATTTACCGTAGCCAACACCTACAACACCGTAGATGCTTGCCCAGTCGTTCAGGCGGTAAGCAGGACCAGCGGTGATTCCGTAGTACTGACCTTTGTTATAAGCGCCGTTTTCAGTACGATCTTTCTCAGTGTAGGTGAAAGAACCGATCACGCCCAGCGGGTTGTTGTCTTGCTCGTAACGATACTTCAGGTTAAAACCGTTAGTTTTGTTCATTACGCCCTGCATATCGCTCTGAGCGTAACCACCGGTAACGGTAGAAGTAGCAGCTACAGCAGTACCTGCGGAAACAGCCAGTACAGCGGCCAGTGCTGAAAGACATGCAATTTTTTTCATAACCACCTCAAATGTGCTTCAAGTAAGTCCGTAAGTTTTAAATATATCAAAAAATCTTCTGAAACTCTTTGTGATTCGTGATGTCTAACTAAGATTTTCCTGTAACAGAACATTTCCAACAGCAGCTATCTTATTAAAATAACATAAAATTTTCGCTACAAAACGCTAATATTGCGCGTCAGTTCCGCTACATTCATCCAGATTATTCCTAATCTGAGTGTCTATAAATCCATCAACTCATCAGCATTTTACGTGTTTTGCGCGGATTTTTTTCAACAGAACCTCAACCGATGCAGCATATTTCTATTACACTGCCGCTTTTACCTCACTTGACATAAATTGACAGGAGAAAGGATGCCTGCTTTATCCCGTACGTCGTCGGTCTGGATGCCGGTTGCCGTCATACTCATCGCCATGATGTCCATCCAGAGTGGTGCATCGCTGGCGAAATCTCTTTTCCCCATCGTGGGGGCACCCGGCGTCACGGCGCTTCGAATCGCGTTAGGCACCCTGATCCTCGTGGTCATCTTCAAACCCTGGCGACTGCGGTTTAAAAAAGAGCAGCGTTTGCCTCTGCTTTATTATGGACTGTCTTTGGGCGCGATGAACTATATGTTCTACCTCTCAATACAAACCATCCCGCTTGGCATTGCCGTTGCACTGGAATTTACCGGCCCGCTGGCCGTTGCCCTCTTCTCTTCCCGCCGTCCGGTTGACTTTATCTGGGTGGTGCTGGCGGTGCTGGGATTATGGTTCCTGCTGCCGCTGGGTCAGAGTGTTTCGCAGATCGACCTGACCGGTGCCGCGCTGGCGCTGGGCGCGGGAGCCTGCTGGGCGATCTATATTCTTTCTGGTCAGCGCGCCGGGGAGGAACACGGTCCGGCCACCGTGGCGCTGGGTTCGCTGATTGCGGCAATCATTTTTGTGCCGCTCGGCATGGCGCAAGCCACGGAATCAATATGGCAGTGGTCGGTCATGCCGATCGGTCTGGCCGTCGCCATTCTCTCGACCGCACTCCCCTACTCGCTGGAGATGATTGCCCTGACGCGCTTGCCTACGCGTATCTTCGGCACGCTGATGAGCATGGAGCCTGCCCTGGCGGCGATCTCCGGGATGATTTTCCTCGGGGAAACCCTGACCTTCACGCAGACGCTGGCGTTGTGCTCAATCATCGCGGCCTCAATGGGGTCCACGCTGACGATGCGCCGGGAGCCGAAGGTTGAAAAGCTCGATATAAACTGATTGCTTTATTCTGCATGGCTGCATAGCCATGCAGAATATCGGCCAGAATTCTCACCTGAATTATTCATTCACACTTTTGTGTTAATTCCAGATTATTCCCGCAACGCCTCACGTGTTATTTCAAAAATCTCACGCCCCGTGACAAATATTACAAATCCCTTAAAAAACAACAAAATAAAAAAACAAAACTCTTCTTACTATTAAACCAATAGGCAAGACCTGACCCCCACAGTAAAAATCAGGTGCTATACTGTTTCTCGGTAATTACCTGGGACATTAACATCAAGAGGATATGAGATTATGAGTACCGCTAAACTGGTGAAAACGAAAGCGTCTAATCTGCTTTATACCCGTAACGATGTATCAGACAGCGATAAAAAAGCGACGATTGAGTTGCTGAATCGCCAGGTGATCCAGTTCATCGACCTGTCGTTGATCACTAAACAGGCCCACTGGAATATGCGCGGTGCAAACTTTATTGCCGTTCATGAAATGCTGGATGGATTCCGCACCGCACTGGTCACCCACCTCGATACCATGGCAGAACGTGCCGTGCAGCTCGGCGGTGTGGCGCTGGGTACCACGCAGGTCATTAACAGCAAGACCGCGCTGAAAAGCTACCCGCTGGATATCCACAGCGTACAGGATCACCTGAAAGAGCTGGCTGACCGTTACGCCGTCGTGGCTAACGATGTGCGTAAAGCCATTAGTGAAGCGAAAGACGAAGACACTGCGGATATCTTCACCGCCGCGTCTCGCGACCTGGATCAATTCCTTTGGTTTATCGAATCTAACATCGAATAATCCATACGAAGTTCCAATCAAACCCTCGCCCCGGCGGGGGTTTTGCACGTTTATGGTGCGTCACTTTTTCTAAACCACCTGCAAAAGTGAATAAAATGTAATAATCACCTCACACAACGGTTAATGGAAGATTGTTTTTTGGTCTGAAATTGCGCTAAATATCATCCCGTCAGTTAACCAAAACGAAGCGCACCAAAACGGTGCTCCATCTTGGTGCAAAACAAGCGCGTTGCCACGAATAGCGTGCAGCGCGTGTCTTCATCCCCTATGCAAAACAACAACTTGTAAAGTTGGCATGATTTTTTCATTGTGCCAGATGTTCTCGCAGGGGATCGCCCCGTGGATATAAAAGGAAATGCTATGAAGTCTGTATTAAAAGTTTCACTGGCTGCACTTACCCTGGCTTTTGCGGTGTCTTCTCAGGCCGCCGACAAACTGGTTGTGGCAACTGACACGGCTTTCGTTCCGTTTGAATTCAAACAGGGTGATAAATACGTTGGTTTCGACGTGGATCTGTGGGCTGCTATTGCGAAAGAACTCAAACTGGATTACACCCTGAAGCCAATGGACTTCAGCGGCATCATCCCTGCGCTGCAGACCAAAAACGTTGACCTGGCGCTGGCGGGTATCACCATTACCGACGAACGTAAAAAAGCGATCGACTTCTCTGACGGCTACTACAAAAGCGGCCTGCTGGTGATGGTTAAAGCCGACAATAACGATGTGAAAAGCGTGAAAGATCTCGACGGCAAAGTAGTGGCAGTGAAAGGCGGTACTGGCTCCGTTGATTACGCAAAAGCGAATATCAAAACGAAAGACCTGCGTCAGTTCCCGAACATCGACAATGCCTACATGGAACTGGGCACCAACCGCGCGGATGCGGTTCTGCACGACACGCCAAACATCCTGTACTTCATCAAAACCGCGGGCAACGGCAAGTTCAAAGCGGTAGGCGATTCTCTTGAAGCACAGCAGTACGGTATTGCGTTCCCGAAAGGCAGCGACGACCTGCGCACTAAAGTGAACGGCGCGCTGAAAACCCTGAAAGAGAACGGCACCTATAACGAAATCTACAAAAAATGGTTCGGTACCGAGCCTAAATAATTTCACCTGAAATCAGGTTTGTACGCCCGGTGGCGCTAACGCCTACCGGGCCTACGTTTTTCGTTTTTTGTTTTTCACCACGGTATACAGGAATACATCATGCAGTTTGACTGGAGCGCCATCTGGCCTGCCATTCCTCTCTTGCTTGAAGGCGCCAAAATGACCCTGTGGATTTCGGTCCTCGGTCTGGTTGGCGGGTTGATTATCGGCCTTGTTGCCGGTTTCGCCCGCACCTACGGCGGCTGGATTGCTAACCACATCGCGCTGGTTTTCATCGAAGTGATCCGCGGCACGCCAATTGTCGTGCAGGTTATGTTCATTTACTTCGCCCTGCCCATGGCTTTCAACGACCTGCGCATTGACCCGTTCAGCGCCGCCGTTGTCACCATTATGATCAACTCCGGTGCCTACATTGCGGAAATTACCCGCGGCGCGGTGCTGTCGATCCATAAGGGCTTCAGCGAAGCAGGTCTGGCGCTGGGGCTTTCCCGTCGCGAAACCATTCGTCACGTTATCCTGCCACTGGCGCTGCGCCGCATGCTGCCGCCGCTGGGTAACCAGTGGATCATCAGCATTAAAGATACGTCGCTGTTTATTGTTATCGGGGTAGCCGAACTGACCCGTCAGGGCCAGGAGATTATCGCGGGCAACTTCCGTGCGCTGGAAATCTGGAGTGCGGTAGCCGTCGTCTACCTGATCATCACCCTGGTTCTGAGCTTTGTTCTGCGTCGTCTTGAAAGAAGGATGAAAATCCTGTGATTGAATTTAAAAACGTTTCCAAGCACTTTGGCCCGACGAAGGTGCTGCACAATATTGACCTCAACATTCAACAGGGTGAAGTGGTGGTCATTATCGGGCCGTCCGGTTCCGGTAAATCAACCCTGCTGCGCTGCATCAACAAGCTGGAAGAGATCACCAGCGGCGATCTGGTTGTCGATGGCCTGAAGGTCAACGATCCGAAGGTTGACGAGCGACTGATCCGCCAGGAAGCCGGGATGGTGTTCCAGCAGTTCTACCTGTTCCCGCACCTCACGGCGCTGGAAAACGTGATGTTTGGCCCCCTGCGCGTGCGCGGTGCCAATAAAGCGGCAGCCGAAGCGCTGGCAAAAGATCTGCTCGCCAAAGTGGGACTCGCCGAGCGGGCGCATCACTACCCGTCCGAGCTGTCCGGTGGTCAACAGCAGCGCGTGGCGATTGCCCGCGCGCTGGCGGTTAAACCCAAGATGATGCTGTTCGATGAGCCGACATCTGCGCTTGACCCCGAGCTGCGTCACGAAGTGCTGAAAGTCATGCAGGACCTGGCCGAAGAAGGGATGACGATGGTGATCGTGACCCACGAAATCGGCTTCGCGGAGAAAGTGGCGTCTCGCCTGATCTTCATCGATAAAGGCCGCATTGCCGAAGACGGCAACCCGCAGGAGCTGATTGCCAACCCGCCAAGCCAGCGCCTGCAGGAATTCCTGCAGCACGTCTCCTGAAGACGGCTGGCCGTTAAACATCAAGCCGGGCATGCCCGGCTTTTTTACGCCAGATTGTTCCCAAAAATCCCCCCCGGTTCCCCGCACTCTATACTTATCATTTTGCTGGACATTTTCGCCGGAGGACGCCGTGCCGTGGATCCTGTTGCTGTTGATTAGCCTTTTTAGTGCTCCCTCGCTTGCCGTTGCGATACCAGGTGTAACAACCGGAACCGCCGCTACACAGCAAAATACGCCCCCACCGGAACCGGACGCCGAACAGAAGAAAGCCGCCTACAGCGCGCTGGCCGACGTGCTTGAAAATGATGCGTCCCGGCAGGAATTAATAGGTCAACTGCGTAAAGTCGCGGCAACGCCACCGCAGGAAGATGTCCCGGCGATCGCCCCGCCCGATGAGAAAGAACAAAAAACGGTGCTGGAGAATGTCACCGACGTCAGCCGCCACTACGGCGATGCCCTGGCTTCACGTTTTGCCCAGCTCTACCGCAACCTGATTGGTTCTCCCCATAAGCCGTTCAATCCCCAAACCTTCTCTGCCGCCGCCACGCAATTTCTCATCCTGGCAGGCACGGTATTCATTTTTTACTCGCTGGTGCGCCTGTGCGCCTGGCCGCTGTATCGCAAGATGGGCCAATGGGGACGTAAAAAGAACCGCGAGAAAAGCAGCTGGCTACATTTGCCGGCGATGATCGCCCTGGCGTTTATCATCGACTTACTGCTGCTGGCGCTGACCCTGTCTATCGGCCAGGTGCTTGCCGATCGTCTCAATACGGGCAATAAAACCATCGCCTTTCAGCAGGCGCTTTTCCTTAACGCCTTCGCTCTGATCGAATTTTTCAAAGCGCTGCTGCGTTTACTCTTCTGCCCACACGTCCCGGAGCTGCGCCCCTTTTCGATTCAGGAACGCACCGCAAAATACTGGGCCTTACGTCTGAGCGTGCTCAGCGGCCTGATTGGCTACGGTCTGCTGGTCGCCGTGCCGATTATCTCCAACCAGGTGAACGTGCAGTTCGGCGCGCTGGCGAACGTGCTGATCATGATCTGCATCACCGTCTGGGCCTTGTACCTTATCTTTCACAATAAAAAAGCCATTACCGAGAGTCTGCTGCATCTGGCCGACCGCTCCCTCTCCTTCTTCAGCCTGTTTATTCGCGCCTTCGCGCTGGTCTGGCACTGGCTGGCAAGCGCGTACTTTATTGTGCTGTGCTTCTTCTCGCTGTTTGATCCGGGTAATAGCCTGAAATTTATGATGGGGGCGACGTTCAAAAGCCTGGCAATTATCGGCATCGCGGCGTTTGTCTCGGGCCTGCTGTCGCGCTGGATCTCGAAAACCATCACCCTCTCCCCGCACGTTCAGCGCAACTATCCGGAGCTGCAAAAACGGGTTAACGGCTGGATGTCGGTATCCCTGAAGGTGGCGCGCATTCTGACGGTGTGCGTCGCCATTATGTTGCTCCTGAACGCCTGGGGGTTGTTCGATTTCTGGAACTGGCTGCACAACGGCGCGGGGGAAAAGACCGTCGATATTCTGATCCGCATTGCGCTGATTCTGTTCTTCTCTGCCGTAGGCTGGACGCTGCTGGCGAGCCTGATCGAAAACCGTCTGGTTTCGGATATTCACGGCAGGCCCTTGCCAAGCGCCCGCGCCCGCACGCTGCTGACCCTGTTTCGCAACGCGCTGGCGGTGATTATCAGTACCATCACCATCATGATCGTGCTCTCTGAAATCGGCGTGAATATCGCACCGCTGCTGGCAGGTGCCGGTGCCCTGGGGCTGGCTATTTCTTTCGGCTCCCAGACGCTGGTGAAGGACATCATCACCGGTATCTTCATCCAGTTTGAGAACGGGATGAACACCGGCGACCTGGTGACCATCGGGCCGCTCACCGGCACGGTGGAGCGGATGTCGATTCGCTCCGTGGGCGTGCGTCAGGATACCGGCGCATACCACATCATTCCCTGGTCCTCGATCACCACCTTCGCCAACTTCGTGCGCGGGATTGGTTCGGTCGTGGCGAATTACGATGTGGATCGCCATGAAGATGCCGATAAAGCGAAGCAGGCGCTGCAGGATGCGGTAGCGGAGTTGATGGAGATGGAGAACATTCGCGGGCTGGTGATTGGCGAGCCGTCGTTTGCGGGCATTGTCGGGCTGACGAACACCGCCTTTACGCTACGCGTGTCGTTCACCACCCAGCCGCTGAAGCAGTGGACGGTGCGCTTCGCGCTCGACAGCATGGTGAAGAAACATTTCGATCTGGCGGATGTGCGGATGCCGGTGCAGACGTATCAGGTCGTCTCTCCGCCTTCGGCCACACCGCTGCCGCCGCAGGAGCCGACGCTGTAGCCTGGTTGCCGGGTGGCGGCTTCGCCTTACCCGGCCTGCGGGACACATTATTTGCGGCGTTTGTTATCGTCCATAAACGACCAGGCGATGAATCGGCTCTGCTTCTGCCCCTGCGCCATCTCTTTTTTGACCACTTTTACCGCGCCCGCATCGGTCAGGGCACGGTACAGCGGCGGCAGGTTGTCGCCGCGTGAGACTAACGTCGTGAACCACTTCACCTGGCGGCCATAGGCTTTGCTCTCATCAATCATGCGCAGGATAAACGCCACTTCACCGCCTTCACACCACAGCTCCTGCTGCTGGCCGCCAAAGTTCAGCGCCGCATCTTGCGCCTGGCCCAGATTGCGACGCTTGCGCTCGCTGCCCGCACGGGCGGTTGCCGCGGAGTCATGGAACGGCGGGTTGCACATCGTGGCATCGTACTGTTCGTTTTTATGAATGATGCTGTTGAAAATCGACGACGCATCTTTCTGGCGACGCAGGCGAACCGCGCGGCTTAACCCCGGGTTGGCGTTGATGATGGCCTGCGCGCTTGAGAACGCCTCTGCGCCCGTTTCACTGCCGGTAAAACGCCAGCCGTATTCATGCGCGCCAATAAGCGGGTAGATCAGATTCGCCCCGGTACCGATATCCAGAACGCTTGCCTGCGCGGGAACCACGCCGTCGCAATCGTCGGCCAGCAGATCGGCAAGGTGGTGAACGTAATCGGCACGGCCGGGTACGGGCGGGCAGAGAAAGCCTTCAGGAATGTCCCAGTGCGTCACGCCGTAGAAATGGGCCAGCAGCGCTTTGTTCAGCGCTTTTACCGCCTGCGGATCGGCAAAGTTAACCGAGGGCTCACCGGCCGGGGTCTGGACGATAAAAGTCTTTAGCTCCGGGCAGCTCTGGCACAGGGCATTCATGTCATAACGGCTGCGGTGGCGATTACGGGGGTGCAATCCGGGCTTTTGGGAAGTCATGGCGTTCTCCTTTAAACAGCGGCGTAAGATACCCTTTGCTGACCCAACGGTAAATATTTCTGTGAGGCGAACAAAAAATAGACAAAAATCAACGGCGTGTATGTCTATGATCTGTCAGCGTTTTGTCAATTAACATCGTTCAAAAAATAAGCAGATCATCATCAAATTTTTGCGCTAAATCACACTCTCAGGGCATCTAAACTTAACTGGAATCACCCGTTGTTTCTCCCGGAGGATGTGATTATGAAAAAATACTTGTCCCTCGCTGTCATCGCCGGAGCACTCGCGACCGCCTCATTTTCTGCCTGGTCTGTAGAGCCTCTCACCCCCAGCAACGACACCAGCCAGCTGCGCCCTGCCGGTACTGTCTCCGTCAGCCGCGCAAGCAACCTTGACGATCTTCAGAGCAAGCTGGCTGAAAAAGCCCGTGAAGAAGGTGCGAAAGGTTTTGTGGTGAACGCCGCCGGTGGCGATAACCATATGTACGGCACAGCCACTATCTATAAATAACGTTCCCCCCGACTGCATCTGGGCAACAGATGCAGTTTCACCCTACCGCGCCTTGTACGTTCACCTTTTAACCCCATATCGATCCTATACTTTATATAAACACCACTTATATAAACACGACACTGGAGGATGCCATGGCTTCCGGCTGGGCAAATGACGACGCAGTAAACGAACAGATCAACAGTACCATTGAAGATGCTGTTGCCCGCGCTCGCGGTGAAATTCCGCGCGGTGAGAGTTTGTATGAATGTGAAGAGTGCGGCGATCCCATTCCCGAGGCGCGGCGAAAAGCCATCCCCGGCGTGCGGTTATGCATCACCTGCCAGCAGGATAAAGATTCGCATAATACCTCACACGCAGGATATAATCGCAGAGGATCGAAAGACAGCCAGTTACGTTGACCTGGCTTTACGCAAATTCACGACGAAAGCGGTTTCCTTTACGCTCACGCTTTTCAGCGAACCGCGTAGCAAATCGTGCCCTTCACGCGACTTCTGTAAAGCGCAGCGGCAAGAAACGTAAATCGCTTCGCTGAATTTATTACTATTCAATATGTTATTTGTCATTCAATTTTTTTGAGCAACCACGTCAATTCTCTTCGATTTTATCCTCCGCAAAAAACCGTGATACTTATCACATCGACGGAACATCGTCCCCTTAACAGAATCATCTGCGAGAGAATAATCATGAAAACCATCAAATATGCTGTTGCCGCTGTTGCCCTTTCCGCTCTGTCCTTTGGCGCTTTCGCCGCAGAGCCTGTCTCCGCCACTCAGGCGCAGAACATGAACAAAATCGGTGTGGTCAGTGCTGAAGGCGCTACCACGCTGGACGGCCTGGAAGCAAAACTGGCTGAGAAAGCAGCGGCTGCCGGCGCAAGTGGATACACCATCACCTCCGCGAACAACAATAACAAGTTAAGCGGTACCGCGGTTATCTACAAATAAGCGAACGCATTATGCTCCACCCTCACCTTACCCTCTGGTGAGATGCTCCAACCCTCATTGACCCTGTTGTTGTTACCCTTTGTTTGCCCGTCCGCCACTGGACGGGCTTTTTTTTGCCTAAAACGCCTGCGCCACGCGCTCAAGCCCTGCGTCCAGCGTCGCCACCTCACCCGTCGCCAGCAGACAACACGCCATCTGCAGCATTATCGCGCGCGGTACGGGGACATTGCCTGCCAGACACTGTTCAATCCAGCGCGCGGTAGTATGCGGATCTTTCGCCGCAGGCAGGATAACGTCTGTGTTCTCCTCGCCGCGCTCAAGCAGCGCGCGCGTGCCCTGTGCGTCGATCAGCACCAGCTGTGGGCAGCGCTGCGGGTTGGCATACACCTCCCCTTCCGTACCGTGCATCAGTAACGCCCTGCCGCCGATCGCGTCAAAGAAGGTGCCTACGCGGGTGACATACTCCGGATGCGACACGCTGGAGAGACGCAGCGCGGCATCTTCCGCAAACGGCGTCGCCAGCTTTGCCAGGGTGTGGGCGCTGTTACGCACCCCCATTCGCCAGCGCATATCCAGCTGCTTCTCCAGCGGCGGGCAGAGCGCTTTCACCGGAATAAACACGGGCTGATGGCTGTCGAGCTTTGCCTGCGCCTGGCCGGCGTGCAGGGTCGGCTCAATCCCCAGCTGTTCAAAAATGGTCTGGGTCAGAACGCGCGTAGGATCTTCACTCACCCCGTGCACCACCACCGGAAAACCGAGCTTGTGCAGCAGGATCGCCAGCAGCGGCGTCAGGTTCGCCTGCTTGCGCGCGCCGTTATAGCTGGGAATAACAATCGGCATTGGTTTTGCCACCGGTGGCGTCAGGCGGATTGTCTGCGCCTGCATGGCGTCGTAAAAACCGCGCATTTCGGCTTCCCCTTCCCCCTTGATCCGCAGGGCAATCAGTATGCCGCCCATTTCCAGATCGGGTACTTCGCCGATCAGCATATGGCTGTAGAGCGCGCGGGCAGTTTCACGATCCAGGTCGCGAGCGTGGTTTTTCCCGCGCCCTACTTCTTTGATAATTTTGCGATAATCCACGACATTTCTCCTTCCTGCATAGTGCTCTCACTATAGCCCTGATGAAGTCCCGCCAGATAGCCTTTTATCCCCGAAAACAGCGCCCGCGTTTTTGAACATAAAAAATAATGCAAGAAAAAGTTCAATTATTTGTGAGCTGAATACAAGAATCTTCTCCGCCCGGATTTTGTTTAAATATCGACCGAAGTTAGTGAGGAACAACGGCGGAAACTTCCAGGCAAGGTCTCCGCCCTACATCAGGATTAATTATGAATAAGATTGCGTTAGGTCTCTTCGTCGCATCCGTTGTGGGCTGCTCGGCCTCCGCTTTTGCGGCAACGGACGGAGAAGGACAAATCAACTTTACGGGCGAAATCATTGATTCCGCGTGTCAGGTTGTAAATGGTTTAAGTAATCCGTTGAACGTGACCTTAGGCAAGGTCTCGAAAACGGTCTTTACCGGTGCAGGCTCCACCAGCACCGCCACGAAATTTGATATTGAGCTGAAAAACTGCCCGGAAACCGTTACCTCGGCGTCCATCAATTTTGGCGGTACGCCAGATGCGAATAACAACACGACGCTGGCGCTGACCCCGGATGCGGATGCGGCAAGCGGCGTGGCGATCCAGCTGCTCGACTCTTCTGAACAACCCGTGAGCTTATACACGCCGTCCAAAGAGTACCCTCTGGCTTCCGGAACCGCCGTTAACGATCTTGAATTTGGTGCACGTTATATTCAAACCCAGGCAGCGGTCACCGCAGGCCCGGCAAACTCCGTCTCCACATTCACCGTTATTTATAACTGATATCATCCTTCAAGGACTATTTTTCGTGTGATCAATAGTCCTTCCTTATTTTGAGAAACAGCTATGCGTCACGGTTATTTACTGAGCACACTTTTACTGGTTGCAGCGACCGCACATGCGGGGGTGATTATTAACGGCACGCGCCTTATTTACCAGGGAGGGAAAAAGGAATCCTCAATCGGTATTTCAAACCCGGATGCAACAGATTATCTGGTGCAGTCCTGGGCGGATTCTGGCGGTAAAAATCTGGCGAAAGCGCCGTTTCTGATTACGCCTCCCCTTTTTCGCCTGGATGCCAAAGAAGATAACGTATTGCGCGTTGTCCGCACCGGCGGAAATTTACCTGAAGATCGCGAGTCGCTTTTTTGGCTGAATATTAAAGCCATTCCCTCATCAAAACGCGTTGAGGGCGTGAATACGCTGCAAATCGCCATCAACACGCGCATTAAATTACTTTATCGCCCGTCATCGGTTAAAGGCAAACCGGAAGACGTGGCCGATAAGCTGGAATGGCACCGCGAGGGCAACGACCTGGTGGTTAATAACCCAACGCCATTTTATATGAATTTCCAGAGCGTCACGCTGAACGGCCACAAAATTGATAAAGCCGGCTGGGCCGTGCCAGAAACGCAAACGCGCATCGCACTGCCTGCTCATACCGGCGGCTCTAACGTCACCTGGTCAATTATTACTGACTACGGCAGCATCAGCAAAAGCTGGTCTACATCCGTTCATTAATCGACAGCCAAACAGTGGATTGAATGGTTATTTATACCTCTACCCCAGGAAGGCCGTTCAGGCTGCCTTCCGTTTACCGATTACTGACTCTGCTGACCCTGATATGCGGTCTGGCAGTGATTGGTTTTTCGCAAAAAACGCGGGCAGATGATTATTTTAACCCGGCGCTGCTTGACGTCGATAATCCACAGCAGGAAAAAACTGACCTGTCTATTTATGAAAAAGGACCAGGTCAGGCGCCTGGAAAATATCAGGTCGCCATTTATATCAATAACAATAAAATTGATACCCGCGACGTCACTTTTACGCTGCAAAAAGCGGCGTCGGGCGAGACTTCGCTTCAGCCCTGTTTTAGTCTGGACGAGTTAAAGAGCCTCGGCATTAAAACCAAATCGTTTCCTGCGCTGGCGGGCGCGGGGAAATGTGCCAACCTGCACGCCATTCCGGCGGCCTCGGCCACGTTTCGCGTCAGCAATCAGCAGCTGCTGTTGAGCATTCCGCAATCCGCGCTGGGCCAGATGCCGCGCGGCTATATCGACCCGAAAGAATTTGATGAGGGGATCACCGCCGGAATACTCAACTACAGCGCCACCGCCAGCCAGACGCAGGCCCGCCAGCCCGGCATGCAGGACAGCAGCAGCCAGTACGTGAATCTTCGCCCCGGCCTGAACATTGGCGCGTGGCGCATCCGTAACTATTCCACCTGGAACCGCAGCACCACCGGCCACGAAGAGCAGCAGAAATTCTCGTCGGTTTACACCTATGCCCAACGCGATATCGTGGCGATGAAAAGCGATGTGACGCTGGGCCAGAGCAGCTCCCCGGCCGACGTCTTTGACAGCGTGCCCTACACCGGCGTGCAGCTTAACTCCGACAGCGACATGCTGCCGGACAGCGAAAGAGGCTACGCCCCTATCATTCGCGGGACCGCGCACAGCAACGCGCAGGTGGTGGTCCGCCAGAACGGCTACGTCATTTATCAGAACACCGTGGCGCCGGGCGCGTTCGAAATTAACGATTTGTACCCCACCGGCAGCAGCGGTGATTTACAGGTCACCGTAAAAGAGACGGACGGCAGCGAGCGCCACTTTGTGGTGCCTTACGCCTCTGTCCCCGTTTTGCAGCGTGAAAAGCACCTGAAGTACAGCGCAACCGCGGGCCGCTATCGTTCCTACGATAAAGACGTCGAGAAAACGCCCTTTGCCCAGGGCAGCGCCATCTATGGTTTACCGTACGGCTTCACCGCCTACGGCGGCCTGCAGCAAAGCAGCCATTACCACTCCGCGGCGCTCGGCACCGGGAAAAACTTTGGCGATCTCGGGGCGTTCTCCATTGACGTCACTCGCGCCAAAGCGCTGCTCAAGAAACAGAAAGCCAGCAAAGGCCAATCCTGGCGCCTGCGTTACAGCAAAGACTTTGCCGGCACGGGTACCAACTTCTCGCTGGCAGGCTATCGCTACAACAGTAAAGGGTTCTACACCCTGGAAGACACCATGGAGTCGTACACCCATGCCAGCGACTGGTCGGCACCGCAGCAGCGTCGCGCCCGTACCGAGGCCACCATCGATCAGACGCTGGGCGAAGGCTGGGGGTCGGTCACGCTGAGCCTGGTGAAAGAGACCTACTGGACCCAGAGCCAGGACATGACCTCCATGAGCGTCAGCTACAACAACAGCTGGAAGGGCATCACCTACAGCCTGAGCTACAGCCTGAACAAAAATACCAACGACAGCGATGAAAACGGCGAGTCGGTCAGCAACGATAATCTGTTCGCGCTGAGCGTTTCGGTTCCGCTCGACCGCTGGATGCACAACACCTGGGCTACCTACAACATGAACAACAGCAAGGACGGCACCGTACAGAACCTCGGGGTAAACGGCACGGCGCTGGAGGAGAACAACCTTAACTGGAACGTTCAGGAAGGTCTGGACTCCTCAGGTAACGGCAACTCAACCAGCATGAACGCCGACTATAAGGCCACCTACGGCGAACTGAGCGGCGGCCTGAGCCAGGATAAAAACCAGCGCACCGCCAACGTGGGCCTGCAGGGCGGGGTTATCGCCCATGCCAACGGCATCACCCTGAGCCAGCCGCTGGGCGAAACCATCGCCCTGGTGAAAGCGCCGGGCACGCACGGGACGCACATCGCCAACCAGACCGGCGTTGAGACCGACTTCCGCGGCTATACCGTGGTGCCGTTTGTGACCGCATACCGACACAACACCATCGAGCTGGATACCGAAACGCTGCCGGACGATGCCGACGTGACGCACGCGGCGCAAATCGTCACCCCCACCCGCGGCGCGGTGGTGCGCGCCACCTTCAACACCCGCGTGGGCAACCGGGTGCTGATGACGCTGACGCACGGCGGTAAGCCGCTGCCGTTCGGCGCAACGGTTACCACGGAAGATAAAGACAGCGAGTTTATCGTGGGCGTTGACGGCCAGACCTATCTCTCCGGGCTGCCGAGGCGCGGCAAGCTCGACGTGTCATGGGGGCAGGACGCCAGCGAGCACTGTGTCGCAAATTACGTACTTACGGACGAGAAAAATAAAACCAACATTATTAACGCTGCTGCGCAGTGTCACTAATCCATCGTGAAGGCTTAGCATATGCAACTCGTTAAATCGTTCTTCTTTCTTCTCGTTCTGGGCACGGCATCGTTCTTTATGCCTCATGCAAAGGCCACCTGTACGACGCCGGACATGCCGAAGATGATCAACGTTGCCTCGGTTTCCGTGCCGACAACCCTGCCGGTGGGGGAAACCATTCCAGGCACCGAGCAGACCGTTCACGTCGCGGGCAATTGCGATGAAAGCGTCGACAGCGGCCTTGAGATTGTCTCCTGCTACTACGGCACCGGTTCAGAAATTCCCGGCATGAGGGGGGTGTATGATTCGGGTGTTGAGGGCATTGGCGTCGCCCTGATGAACGAACAAGGTCAGCGCATCAGAGGCGCGGGCGGCGTACAGTGTGACTCCCGGGAAACGCCGATTGGCTATATCTCGACCGACGGCAAACAGTCGTTCAGCTTCAACGTCACCCTGGAGCTGGTAAAGACCAGCGATAACGTCATCTCCGGGACGCTTGTGCAGTCGCAAACCAGATTTGGCATCGGCGTCTTTGCCCATGAAGGCATCGGCAACCCTAACAATATCGCCTACTCCGGCAACGTGATCCTCCACCAGGTGACCTGCTCGGTGTCACCAAAAGATCTGACCGTGAATCTGGGCGATTTCCCGTTAAGTGATTTTGTGGGTACCGGCACGCTCTCCGATCCGGCGCAAACGGTCTACGTCAACGTTAACTGCGACACGACAGTCCAGCCGCAAATGAAGGTTACCAGCGGCAACGGCTACGAGAGCGCGTTCCCCGGGGTGATTAAGCTTACCCAGGAGAGCGGCGTCGCCACGGGCATCGGCGTCAGAATGCTGGTGGACGGCATGATCCCGACGTTTGGTGAATATGAGTCGCTGGGGACCGAAGCCTATGCCAACCAGACGCTGCGCATTCCGCTGGAGTTGCGCTACGAACAAACTGCTGCCCTTGTGACCCCTGGCCCTGCCAACACCGTCGCCACCGTCACGCTTGCCTATAAGTGATCTCAGATGAAAAAAATCATGTTGTTAACGCTGCTGGGGCTGATGACGAGCGCCCATGCAGATGACATTAATCTCCAGATAACGGGACATATCTATGCCAACACCTGCGTCGTGGACAGCGCCAGCCGAAATTTGACCGTCGATTTGGGCCAGGCAACCGCAACGAGCTTTAAAAGCGTGGGCGATACGGGAGAGTGGAAAGAATTTTCCCTGAAGGTGTCGCATTGTCCGTCAAGCCTGACGCTGTCGAACGCCTTTTTTTACGGCCAGCCCGACAGCGTTCACCCGACGAAATTTGCCAATACCGGCAGCGCAAAAGGCCTTGCGCTTGAACTGGCCGACCGGCAGGACAACATCCTGATTTCGCCGCAGGCCAGTTTTAACGTGGTGATTAACAAAAGCGACCATACGGCAGAGTTCCCCCTGGCCGCCCGCTACTATGCAACCTCCACGCCCGTCAGCGCCGGTACGTTTAACAGCGTTGTGCAGGTGACATTCACTTACCAGTAGGACCGCGCCCCTTAGCACGGATGCTTTTTTTACGCCCGGCAATCACTTTCGCCGGGCGTTTTTTTACCTCGGGCACGTCGGGCTGTTCAATCGGGAACACGGGCAAGGCGTTCAGCAACCGCGGGCCGTAATTTTTGGTCAGCAGCCGTTTATCGTAAATCACCACCTCGCCCCAGCAGCCGTGGCTACGAATCAAGCGCCCCACCTGCTGAATCAGGTTAAACGACGCCGCCGGCAGGCTTTGCACCTCAAACGGATAGCGATTCAGGCTTTTCAGCCATTCGCCCTCGGTGATCACCACCGGGCTGTCGATAGGCGGGAAGGCGATTTTATGGATATGCACCTGGGTTAAATAATCCCCCTTCAAATCCAGCCCTTCCGCGAACGACTGCAGGCCGATCAGCACGCTGCGCTCGCCGCCGTCAATACGCTGGCGGTGCAGCTCGACCAGCCGGTAGCGGGGCTTATCGCCCTGCACCAGCAGCAGTAACCGCAGGTCGGTGACGTGTTCAAGGAAGCGCTGCATCGCGCGCCCGCTGGCAAACAGCACCAGCATGCCAGGGAATTTTTTGCTCTCAAGCTGCTCACGGAAGTAGGCCGCCATCTCGGCGATATGCTGTTCTTCGTTGTCGATAAGCGGCTCGTACTGCATACGCGGGATCACCAGCTTGCCCTGCTCGCAGTGGTTAAACGGCGAATCCAGCGCCACGAAGCGGTCGCCCGCTTTCTCCCGGAGGCCGCTCATCTCCTGCAGCCTGGAGAAGCTGTTCAGGGAACGCAGCGTGGCTGACGTGACGACGACATGCGGCACGCTGCGCCAGATGAGCTTTTCCAGCTGATCGGCAACGCGGATACCCACGCAGTGGAAAAAGAGGTGCACCTGCCCGTCCCGCGTTTCCCGGGTCGCCCATTTGGTGACCGGCGCGCCGGACGCCTGCGCCAGAGAGGCCAGCCGCCAGAGCTTGCTTTGCGCCTCGAACATGCCGAGCGCGCGGTTCATCTGCAACAAAATACGGTGCAGGCGCACCACGTCGTGGGTGCCGGTTTTCTCGCTCAGGTCGTTTAAGAACATCTCCGCCAGCCCGCGCAGCTTCTCAAGGTGCTTCGCCAGCTGCTGGCAAATCTCCATCACCTCGTCCGGCAATTCGCCCATGGCAAAGCGGTGTTCCGCCTCCTGGGTCTGCGGCAAATACAGGTTGAGGATGTTATTCAGCGACGAGATTAGCCCGTACACCTCGTCGCAATGCTCGTTGAGGCGTTCAGGCACCGCCAGCGGTGGCGTGGTTTTCGGGCGGAACTGCTCCATGCAGGTTGCCACCAGCTTGCAGAACAGATCGAGCTGCAGGCGGAACCACGGGGCGGTAATTTCGGCGCTCATCTCCAGAGCATCGCGCGCGACGTCCGGCAGATGGTGTCCTTCATCCAGCACCAGCAGCAGGTTTTTCGGCTCCGGCAGCACAGCTTCGCTCTCAAGCGCCGCCATCACCAGCGCATGGTTTGCGACCACCACTTCCGCTTCCTGAATCTCGCGGCGGGCGACAAAGAACGGGCATTCGCGGTAATAGTGGCAGTTGCGGTTCAGGCAGCTCGCTTTATCGGTGCTCAGCCTGCGCCAGAGATCGTCGCTGATGGCCTCGCTGGTGTGGTCGCGCAGTCCGTCCCACTTATAGCCGTCGAGATCGGTTTTCAGTTTGGCGCACCGCTCCTGCTCGGCCTTGTTGTTCGGCGTCAGTTCATCATCAAGAAACGCCAGCAGATCCTGTTGCGCAGGCTCGCTGCTGGCGAGCGCCGCCAGGTTACGCGGGCAGACGTAGCGACCACGGCCAAAGGCGGCAGTAAAACGGAGATCGGGGATAATTTTGCGCAGCAGCGGCAGGTCTTTGCTGAAGATTTGATCCTGCAACGCCACGTTGGCGGTACTCACCACCAGCGTTTTTTGCTCTTCCCGCGCAATCGCAATGCCGGGGATAAGATACGACAGGGTCTTCCCGACGCCCGTCGGGGCTTCAATCGCCAGATGCCGCCCGTCGTCCCCGGCGAGCGTTTTTGCCACATCAGCAATCATCTGCCGCTGAGGCGCTCGGGGAATAAAGTCGGGGATCTGCTGTTGTAGCGCCTTATACCAGGCGCCAATTTGCGCTTTGAGCGCCGCGGTTAAAGCCATCGTAAACCTGAAATACTGTATAAACAGCCACTATTGTGGCACTTTCCGGCGGATGCCGCAAAAAGAAAAAGTCCAGATGTAAGGACAAGAGCCTCGCAGCGAATCTACACAAAGGCTCTTTGTTATTTCAGTGGCATCGTTCCGTTCACTTTAACTATCCTGCTACCTGGTCATTTCTCTGCGGTGAACGTGCTAAGGGGGCTACCGCCGCCCCCTTAGCAATCCCGGCTCCCGGCAGAGAAAATCGCCGCTTCGCGGTGCCCTCAGCTTATTCCTTCCGGCTTTCGGGTCGGGCACCAGCCTGCATCCCTGCAGGCTATGCCCTCGCCGCGCATCCCTGCGCGTCGCCCCGGCCTTCAGGAAACGCTTCGGCGATTTTCAGCCGGACTCTCGCTCCCTCAACCTTTTATGCCGCCTGAATGTGGCACCGCCGTTGAGTCCCGCAGAAATCGGCGAACCGGAGACCGGATGACAAGGGCTGGACGCCATGGATGGCGGCCAGAGGCGAAACGAGACAGGACGTCGAGTCGAGCCGACCGCAGGGAGACGGTCGGGAGGTGAGCGCAGTGCGAAGCACCGATTTCATGGCGGGCCGCGGGGATTGACAAGGGGGCCGCGGTGGCCCCCTTGTCACGTTCACGGGTAATGAACGTATTATATTCTGTGGATATTAAGGTGAACGTAACCTTCAATTATAACCAACAGACAATCATCCCAGAAAACTACACGCTGGCAGGTTTACGCGGGCGGCGTCGACGCTGCCCTTCCCCTGCTGGCCGGGCTTCACCGCTGCGCCACGGGTTCTCGCCGCCGGATTTCGCTTCGCCGTTTCGGCGCGGCGGTTTACCGGATGCTTTCGGCGCGCCGCCTTCCGAACGGCGCGGCTGCTGCTGTCCACGACCACCGCCGCCGCCACGCTGCTGACGGCCATTCTGAATCGGCTCCGCCTGAATAGACGGATCGACATCGTAGCCTTCGGTGGTGATGCGCGGGATCTCTTTCTTCAGCAGACGCTCAATATCGCGCAGCAGTTTGTGTTCATCGACGCAAACCAGAGAGAGGGCTTCGCCGGTCGCCGCCGCGCGACCGGTACGGCCGATACGGTGAACATAATCTTCCGGCACGTTTGGCAGCTCGTAGTTCACCACGTGCGGCAGCTCTTCAATGTCAAGACCGCGGGCGGCGATGTCCGTTGCCACCAGCACGCGAATGTCGCCAGACTTAAAGTCCGCCAGCGCACGGGTACGCGCGCCCTGGCTCTTGTTGCCGTGGATTGCCGCGCTGCGGATGCCGTCTTTATTCAGCTGTTCCGCCAGGTGGTTGGCGCCGTGTTTGGTGCGGGTAAAGACCAGCACCTGCTGCCAGTTGCCCTGCCCGATCATCTGGGAGAGCAGCTCGCGCTTGCGTTTCTTATCCACGAAGTGAACATGCTGCGTCACCTGCTCGGAGGCGGTGTTGCGGCGCGCCACTTCCACTTCCAGCGGGTTATGCAGCAGCTTTTCAGCCAGCGCCTTGATCTCGTCTGAGAAGGTCGCGGAGAAGAGCAGGTTCTGACGACGTGCAGGCAGTTTAGCCAGCACGCGGCGAATGTCGTGGATAAAGCCCATATCCAGCATGCGGTCAGCTTCATCCAGCACCAGAATTTCAATCTGATCGAGCTTCACCGCGTTCTGGTGTTCGAGATCCAGCAGACGGCCCGGCGTTGCCACCAGCACGTCCACGCCGCCGCGCAGTTTCATCATCTGCGGGTTGATGCTCACCCCGCCGAAAACCACCAGCGAGCGAATGTTGAGATAGCGGCTGTAATCACGCACGTTCTCGCCAATTTGCGCGGCCAGCTCGCGGGTTGGGGTCAGGATCAGCGCACGGACCGGGCGACGGCCTTTAGCGTGCGGCTGGTTTTTTACCAGCAGCTCTAACAGCGGCAGGGTAAAGCCCGCGGTTTTTCCGGTACCGGTCTGGGCGCTGGCCATCAGGTCACGGCCCTGCAGCACGGCAGGAATCGCCTTCTGCTGAATAGGGGTTGGCTCGACGTAGCCCTGCTCTGCGATTGCGCGCAGAATTTCCGGGTTCAGGCCAAGGGAATCAAAAGACATAAAAACTCCGAACCGCCCCGACCGTCACTGGTGTAGTTTTCAGGGAGATATTACGAATAGGGAGGACAAAAACCACAATGTCGTGAAGTTGCGCAGTGTAGCAGCTTTTGTGACGTGGCGCATAAAATATCCCTTAGCCGCGCCTCGACAGCCCTTTTCTTTGGGGAAGTTAGCTGGACAAACCCCGTAACCGGGCATAATCTTAATCAATCGATTGATTAATTTTTAAAACCGCCATGAATACGATTCCGACCACCACCAAAGGTGAACAGGCCAGAAGCCAGCTCATAGCCGCCGCGCTGGCGCAGTTTGGCGAGTATGGACTCCACGCCACCACGCGGGATATCGCCGCGCAGGCCGGACAAAACATCGCGGCCATTACCTACTATTTTGGCTCAAAAGAGGATCTTTATCTCGCCTGTGCGCAGTGGATCGCCGATTTCATCGGCGAGAATTTCCGCCCACACGTTGAGGAGGCAAGTGCGCTGCTCAGCCAGCCCTCACCCGACCGGGCCGCTATCCGCCAGCTGATCCTCAACGCCTGCCACAATATGATCCGCCTGCTGACGCACGACGACACTCTAAGCCTGAGCAAATTTATCTCCCGCGAGCAGCTCTCCCCCACTGCCGCCTACCAGCTGGTGCACAGCCAGGTGATTGACCCGATGCACGGCCATTTAACCCGCCTGATCGCCGCCTATACCGGTCAGGATGCGCACGACACCAACACCATTTTGCATACCCACGCCCTGCTGGGCGAAGTGCTCGCGTTTCGTCTGGGGCGAGAAACCATTTTGCTACGTACCGGCTGGACACAATTCGATGAGGATAAAGCCGCACAGATAAGCCAGGTCATTACCTGTCATGTTGACCTGATCCTGCAGGGTTTAACGCAAAGGAGCCTGAAGTCATGAAAAAACCTGTCGCCATCATTCTGGTGGTCGTTGTTCTGCTTGCTGCGGGCATCGGCGGCTGGCTGTGGTATCAAAGCCAGCAGGATCGCGGCCTGACGCTCTACGGCAACGTAGATATTCGCACCGTGAATATGAGCTTCCGCGTCGGGGGGCGACTTGCCTCACTCAACGTGGATGAAGGTGACGCCATCAAAACCGGCCAGACGCTGGGGATGCTGGATAAAGCGCCCTTCGAGAACGCCCTGATGCAGGCAAAGGCGGGCGTCTCCGTCGCGCAGGCGCAGTATGATTTGATGCAGGCTGGCTATCGTGATGAAGAGATCGCCCAGGCCACCGCCGCCGTCAGACAGGCGCAGGCGGCGTATGACTACGCGAAGAACTTCTATAACCGCCAGCAGGGGCTGTGGAAAAGCCGCACGATTTCTGCCAACGACCTGGAAAACGCGCGTTCGTCCCGCGATCAGGCTCAGGCGACGCTGAAATCGGCGCAGGATAAATTGAGCCAGTACCGCACCGGTAACCGCCCGCAGGATATCGCCCAGGCAAAAGCCAGCCTCGAGCAGGCGCAGGCGCAGCTGGCACAGGCGGAACTGGATCTGCGCGACACCACCCTGGTTGCCCCGTCCGACGGCACGCTGATGACCCGCGCCGTGGAGCCTGGCAGCATGCTGAGCGCGGGCAGCACCGTCTTAACGCTCTCCCTGACCCGCCCGGTGTGGGTACGCGCCTATATTGATGAGCCGAATCTCAGCCAGATGCAGCCGGGCCGCGAACTGCTGCTGTACACCGATGGCCGCCCGGACAAGCCGTACCACGGGAAGGTCGGCTTTGTCTCCCCCACCGCCGAGTTCACCCCGAAAACCGTTGAAACGCCGGACCTGCGCACCGATCTGGTCTACCGCCTGCGCATCATCGTGACCGATGCAGACGATGCGCTGCGCCAGGGCATGCCCGTGACCGTAAAACTCACCGACGGGGAACGACATGAATGACGCGGTTATCCAGCTCAATAATCTGGTCAAGCGCTTCGCCGGAATGGATAAACCCGCCGTCGCGCCGCTGAACTGCACGCTGCAAAAAGGCTACGTCACCGGGCTGGTTGGCCCGGACGGCGCGGGTAAAACCACGCTGATGCGCATGCTCGCGGGCCTGCTGAAGCCGGATGAAGGCTCGGCCAGCGTGCTCGGCCTCGATCCGATTAACGACGACGGTGCGCTCCACGCCATGCTGGGCTATATGCCGCAAAAGTTCGGTCTGTATGAAGACCTGACGGTGATGGAGAACCTTAATCTGTACGCCGACCTGCGCAGCGTGACCGGTGACACCCGGCAGAAAACCTTCGCCCGTCTGCTGGAGTTCACCTCGCTCGGGCCGTTTACCGACCGTCTGGCGGGGAAACTCTCCGGCGGGATGAAGCAGAAGCTTGGGCTGGCCTGTACCCTTGTAGGTGAGCCGAAGGTGCTGCTGCTTGATGAGCCCGGCGTCGGCGTCGACCCGATCTCGCGCCGTGAGCTCTGGCAGATGGTGCATGAGCTGGCGGGCGACGGCATGTTAATCCTGTGGAGTACCTCCTACCTCGACGAAGCCGAGCAGTGCCGCGACGTGCTGCTGATGAACGAGGGAGAGTTGCTCTATCAGGGCGAGCCCACCGCGCTGACGCAGAGCATGGCCGGGCGCAGCTTTCTGCTGCACAGCCCGCAGGAGACCAACCGCCAGCTGCTGCAGCGGGTCCTGAAACTGCCGCAGGTCAGCGACGGCATGATTCAGGGTCGTTCGGTGCGCGTGATCCTCAAAAAAGAGGCGACTCCCGACGATATCCGCCAGGCCCAGGGCATGCCCGAGATTGAGATAAACGAAACCGCCCCACGCTTCGAGGATGCGTTTATCGACCTGCTCGGCGGTGCGGGAACGTCGGAATCCCCGCTGGCCGCTATTCTGCATACGGTCGAGGGCACGGCGGGTGAAACGGTGATCGAGGCGAAATCGCTCACCAAAAAATTCGGTGATTTTGCCGCGACGGATAACGTTAACTTCACGGTGAAGCGTGGCGAGATTTTTGGCCTGCTGGGGCCAAACGGCGCGGGAAAATCCACAACCTTTAAAATGATGTGCGGCCTGCTGGTGCCTACCTCCGGCAAAGCGCTGGTGCTGGATATGGACCTCAAGGTCAGTTCCGGCAAGGCGCGCCAGCACCTCGGCTATATGGCACAGAAGTTTTCGCTCTACGGCAACCTGACGGTCGAGCAAAACTTGCGCTTTTTCTCCGGCGTCTATGGCCTGCGGGGACGGGCGCAGAACGAAAAAATCAGCCGCATGCGCGACGCGTTTGGCCTGACCAGCATTGCCTCCCACGCCACCGACGAACTGCCGCTCGGCTTTAAGCAACGCCTCGCCCTGGCCTGCTCGCTGATGCACGAGCCGGATATTCTGTTTCTCGATGAACCGACGTCGGGCGTTGACCCGCTCACCCGCCGCGAGTTCTGGCTGCACATCAACAGCATGGTGGAAAAAGGCGTGACGGTGATGGTCACCACCCACTTTATGGACGAGGCGGAGTATTGCGACCGTATCGGGCTGGTCTATCGCGGCAAGCTCATCGCTCACGGCACGCCGGACGATCTCAAAGCGCAGGCCGCCGATGATGACGTCCCGGACCCGACCATGGAGCAGGCGTTTATCACCCTCATCCACGACTGGGATAAGGAGAATGCTCATGCGCAGTAACGCCATTTCGTGGCGCAGGGTGCGCGCGCTGTGCGTCAAAGAGACGCGGCAGATTGTGCGCGACCCGAGCAGCTGGCTCATTGCAGTGGTGATCCCCCTGCTGCTGCTGTTTATCTTTGGCTACGGAATTAACCTCGACTCCAGCAAGCTGCGGGTCGGGGTGTTGCTGGAGCAGCAGAGCAAAGAGGCGCTGGATTTTACCCACGCCCTGACCGGCTCGCCCTACATTGACGCGACGATTAGCGACAACCGCCAGGAACTGATCCAGAAGATGCAGGCCGGGAAAATACGCGGGCTGATCGTCATTCCGGTGGATTTTGCCGCCAACATGGCGCGCGCCGGAACCGAGGCGCCCATCCAGGTGATTACCGACGGCAGCGAGCCTAACACCGCCAACTTCGTGCAGGGCTACGCGGAGGGGATCTGGCAGCTGTGGCAAATGCAGCGCGCCGAGGATCGCGGCGAAACGTTCGAGCCCCTGATCGACGTGCAGACACGCTACTGGTTTAACCCCGCCGCCATCAGCCAGCACTTTATTATTCCCGGTGCGGTGACCATCATCATGACGGTGATTGGCGCGATCCTCACCTCGCTGGTGATTGCCCGCGAGTGGGAGCGCGGCACCATGGAGGCGCTGCTCTCAACCGAGGTCACGCGGGTGGAGCTGCTGCTCTGCAAGCTGATCCCCTACTATTTCCTCGGCATGCTGGCGATGCTGCTCTGTATGCTGGTGTCAGTCTTTATCCTCGGCGTGCCATACCGCGGCTCGCTGGTGCTGCTGTTCCTGATCACCAGCCTGTTTTTGCTGAGCACGCTCGGCATGGGACTGCTGATCTCCACCGTCACCCGCAACCAGTTTAACGCCGCGCAGGTGGCGCTGAACGCCGCGTTCCTGCCGTCGATTATGCTGTCCGGTTTTATCTTCCAGATAGACAGCATGCCTGCGGCCATCCGGGTGGTGACCTATATCATTCCGGCGCGCTACTTCGTGAGTACCTTACAGAGCCTGTTCCTTGCCGGGAATATTCCGGCGGTGCTGATTATCAACATCCTGTTTTTGATGGGGTCGGCCGTGATGTTCATCGGCCTGACGTGGATGAAGACCAAACGGCGATTAGATTAGCCAACGGATTTTGTAGGTCGGGTAAGCGTACGCGCCACCCGACAGGAGGACGACACAATGTTTCACCGGTTATGGACATTGATCCGCAAAGAGCTGCAGTCGCTGCTGCGCGAGCCGCAGACGCGCGCGATACTGGTACTGCCGGTATTAATTCAGGTACTGCTGTTCCCGTTTGCCGCCACGCTTGAAGTGACCAACGCCACCATCGCGATTTATAACGAGGACAGCGGCAAACATTCCATTGAGCTGACCCAGCGTTTCGCCCGCGCGAAAGCCTTTACGCACGTGCTGCTGCTAAAAAGCCCGCAGGAGATCCAGCCGACCATCGATACCCAGAAAGCGCTGCTGCTGGTGCGTTTCCCGGCCGACTTCTCGCGCAATCTCGACACCTTCCAGACCGCGCCGATGCAGCTCATCCTCGACGGGCGCAACTCCAACAGCGCCCAGATTGCGGCCAATTATCTGCAGCAGGTGGTGAAGGATTATCAGCAGGAGCTGATGGCGGGCAAACCCAAACCCAAACCCAACAACAGCGAGCTGGTGGTTCGGAACTGGTATAACCCGAACCTCGACTACAAATGGTTTGTGGTGCCGTCGCTGATCGCCATGATCACCACCATCGGCGTGATGATCGTCACTTCGCTCTCCGTGGCGCGCGAGCGCGAGCAAGGCACGCTCGATCAGCTGCTGGTCTCACCGCTGGCAACCTGGCAAATCTTCGTCGGCAAAGCGATTCCGGCGCTGATTGTTGCCACCTTCCAGGCCACCATTGTGCTGGGCGTCGGGATTTGGGCATACCAGATCCCCTTCGCCGGATCGCTGGCGCTGTTTTACTTCACCATGGTGATTTACGGGCTGTCGCTGGTCGGGTTTGGCCTGCTCATCTCGGCGCTCTGCTCCACGCAGCAGCAGGCGTTTATCGGGGTATTCGTCTTTATGATGCCGGCGATATTGCTTTCGGGGTACGTCTCACCGGTAGAGAACATGCCGGTCTGGTTACAGGATCTGACGTGGATAAACCCGATTCGACACTTTACGGATATCACCAAGCAGATCTACCTGAAGGATGCGAGTCTGGACATTGTCTGGGGAAGTTTATGGCCGCTACTGGTCATCGCGGCCACGACGGGTTCAGTGGCCTATGCGATGTTTAGACGAAACATCGCGTAGCTTTTTCTCTTTGGTCAGTAACGAGACCACCGCAGGCCCTGCGAGGATTGCCAGACCCGCCAGGGCCAGCAGCAGGTTGTTTTGCAGCACGCGCGACAGCAGCCACAGGACGATCATCGCCGCACCAAAATACCAGGTGGTGGTCAGCTCCTCGAGCACATCACCCACTTCGCGCCAGCGTGCTTCATGGTGACGCTGCAAAAACAGCATCGACAGCACGGTCACGCCGTAAACCACACACAGGCCTAAGCCAACACGCACCAGCGTACCGCTCATCCAGCCCATCACCAGTACGGCCACGACCAGTAAATGCAACATTATCTGCCAGCAACTCAGTCCCGTTGCGACACGAACGCGTTGTTGCCACTTCATGGCTTCTCTCCTGAAGGATTTTTCTCTGCTAATTCAGACTACCGCACTTTACGGAAAATTCCGTAACGCCGCATCTTTTTGTGACGACGACTACACTTTATTTTCATCAGGATAGTGACGCTGGCAGGAGTGTATGACCAATAAAAAACAGCATTTCTCACTTAAGGTGTTGACGATTAATATTCATAAAGGCTTCACAGCATTTAATCGCCGCTTCATTTTACCGGAACTGCGCGACGCTGTACGCACCGTCAGCGCGGATATTGTCTGCCTGCAGGAGGTGATGGGCGCGCACGAAGTGCATCCGATGCACGTAGAAAACTGGCCCGATACGCCCCACTACGAATTTCTGGCGGATACTATGTGGAGCGATTACGCCTACGGGCGCAACGCGGTTTACCCGGAAGGGCATCACGGCAATGCGGTGCTGTCGCGTTTTCCCATTGAGCATTACGAAAACCGCGACGTCTCCGTCGGTGAAAGTGAAAAACGTGGGCTGCTTTACTGCCGTATCGCCCCGCCGGATCTGACATTCCCCATCCACGTAGGCTGTGTGCATCTCGGCCTGCGGGAGGCGCACCGCCAGGCGCAGCTGCAGATGCTCGCCGAGTGGACCAACGCCCTGCCGGAAGGCGAGCCGGTGGTGGTCGCGGGCGATTTCAACGACTGGCGGCAGCGGGCGAATCATCCGCTGAAGGCCGAAGCCGGGCTGGAGGAGATATTCACCCGCGCCCACGGCAGGCCAGCGCGCACGTTCCCGGTGCGCTTTCCCCTGCTGCGCCTTGACCGCATCTACGTAAAAAATGCTCACGCCAGCAGCCCAACCGCGCTGGCGCTTCTTAACTGGCGACATCTGTCTGACCATGCCCCGCTCAGCGCGGAGATACACCTATGAAATGTACATGGCAGGAAGGAAACCGTATTACGCTGCTGGAAAATGGTGATAACTATTATCCGGCCGTCTTTGAGGCTATCGATCGCGCCCGGCAGAGGGTGATCCTTGAAACTTTTATCTGGTTCGAAGACGACGTTGGCAAGCAACTGCACAGCGTATTGCTGCGCGCCGCCCAGCGCGGTATCAAAATCGAAGTGCTGCTCGACGGCTACGGTTCGCCCGACCTCAGCAAAGAGTTTGTCAGCGAACTGACCTCCGCTGGGGTGGTATTCCGTTACTACGATCCCGGCCCGCGCCTGTTTGGCATGCGCACCAACCTTTTCCGCCGTATGCACCGCAAAATTGTGGTGATCGATGAGACCGTGGCGTTTGTCGGCGGCATTAACTACTCCGCCGAGCACATGTCGGACTACGGTCCTGAGGCCAAGCAGGACTATGCCATTCGGATCGAAGGCCCGGTGGTGCAGGATATTTTGCTGTTTGAACTGGAGAACCTGCCCGGAAAAGAGGCAGTGCGCCGCTGGTGGCGACGCCGTCATCGCCCGGAAGAGAACCGCCATCCCGGCGAGGCCCAGGCGCTGTTTGTCTGGCGCGATAACGGCGAGCACCGGGACGATATCGAACGCCACTACCTGAAGATGCTGGCGAACGCGAAGCGCGAGGTGATTATCGCCAACGCCTACTTCTTCCCCGGCTACCGCCTGCTGCACGCTATGCGCAGCGCCGCACGCCGTGGGGTACGCGTGAAGCTAATCGTTCAGGGCGAGCCGGATATGCCGATTGTGAAGGTGGGCGCGCGCCTGCTCTATAACTATCTGGTGAAAGGCGGCGTGCAGATATACGAATATCGCCGCCGACCGCTGCACGGCAAGGTGGCACTCATGGACGATCACTGGGCGACCGTCGGCTCCAGCAACCTCGACCCGCTGAGTTTGTCCCTTAACCTGGAAGCCAACCTGATCATCCACGACCGTCAGTTTAACCACACCCTGCGAGAGAACCTTCACGGACTTATCGTCAACGACTGTGTGCGGGTGGATGAAACCATGGTGCCCAAACGCACATGGTGGAACCTGGGCATCGGCGTGGTGGTGTTCCACTTCCTGCGCCACTTCCCGGCCATGGTAGGCTGGCTGCCTGCGCATACCCCAAAACTTGAACTGGTGGACCCACCGGTGCAGCCCGAAATGGAAACCCAGGACCGCGTAGAAGCGGAAAATGGAGGGAAAACCTGATGTCAAAATCCCATCCCCGCTGGCGTCTGGCGAAGAAGATCCTCACCTGGCTGTTCTTTATTGCCGTCGCCGTGCTGCTGGTCGTGTATGCCCAGAAAGTTGACTGGGAAGAGGTCTGGAAGGTAATTCGCAACTATAACCGCATGGTGCTGCTGAGCGCCGTCGGGCTGGTGATTGTGAGTTATCTGATGTACGGCTGCTATGACCTGCTAGGACGCGCCTACTGCGGCCATAAGCTGGCCAAACGCCAGGTGATGCTGGTGTCGTTTATCTGCTACGCCTTTAACCTGACGCTCAGCACCTGGGTCGGTGGGATTGGCATGCGCTATCGCCTTTACTCGCGCCTCGGGCTGCCGGGCGGCACCATCACCCGCATTTTCTCGCTGAGTATTACCACCAACTGGCTGGGCTATATTCTGCTCGGCGGGGTGATATTCACTGTCGGCGTGGTGCAGCTCCCGGCGCACTGGTATATCGACGAAGCCACGCTGCGTATTCTGGGTGTAGTGCTGCTGCTGATCATTGCCGTGTATCTCTGGGCCTGCGCATTTGCCAAACGTCGCCATATCACCATCAAAAAGCAAAAGCTGGTGCTGCCGTCGTGGAAATTTGCGGTTCTGCAAATGGCGGTCTCCAGCGCGAACTGGATGGCGATGGGGGCCATTATCTGGCTGCTGATTGGCGAAGACGTGAATTACTTCTTCGTGCTCGGCGTGCTGCTGGTGAGCAGTATTGCCGGGGTTATCGTGCACATTCCCGCCGGGATCGGCGTGCTGGAGGCGGTGTTTATTGCGCTGCTTGCCGGAGAGCATGTCTCGCAGGGAGCCATTATTGCCGCCCTGCTTGCGTATCGCATGATCTACTACTTCCTGCCGCTGGCGCTGGCCACGGTGTGCTATCTGGCTCTGGAAAGTCGTGCGAAGAAGCTGCGGGCGAAAAACGAGAAGGCGATGGCGAAATAAAAGCAAAACGGCAACCTTGTTGCCGTTTTTAGTGTGTGTTCCCTCTCCCGTGGGAGAGGGTCAGGGTGAGGGCATCAGACCGCACCGTCACCCGTGAAAAACTTATCGACGATTCCCCAGAATACGCAGCAGCATCAGGAACAGGTTGATAAAGTCCAGATACAGCGTCAGCGCGCCAAGAATGGAGTATTTGCGCAGGGTGGTGCCGTCGCGCACGTCAATCTGGTTGCCAATGTTTTTCAGCTTCTGCGTGTCGTACGCCGTCAGCCCCACAAAGACCACCACGCCGATATAGGTCACGGCCCACATCAGCGCCTCGCTTTTGAGCCACAGGTTGACCAGCGACGCCAGCACAATCCCAATCAGCCCCATAAACAGCATGCTGCCTAAACCGCTCAGGTCACGTTTGGTGGTGTAACCGTAAAGACTCATCGCACCGAACATTCCCCCGGCCACCACGAAGGTGCTGGCGATGGAAGAGTAGGTATAAACGATGAAGATGCTGGAGAGCGTCAGCCCCGTCAGCGCCGAATAGAGCATAAAGAGCGTGGTCGCCATGCCAGCGCTGAGCTTATGCACCAGCCCTGAAAGCACGAATACCAATGCCAGCTGCGCGATAATCAACCCAAAGAAGGTGATTTTGCTGGAGAAGATAAACATCATCAGCTCGGGTGTGTTTGCCGCATACCACGCGATAAACGCGGTCAACAGCAGGCCGACCGTCATCCAGCCGTAAACCTGAGCCATATACGTCTGCAGGCCGCTACGGGTCTGCTGTACTATCGAATCGGAACGCGGAAATCGGTCCATGATTCACTCCTGATTAAGTAGAGACACACGTTAAGACTAACACATCTGCGTCAACCTGTTACCAACGGCTGGCGGCCTGTTTGTCGCTGTCGCGCGACTCTACCCAGCGGTCGCCTTCCGGCGTCGCTTCACGCTTCCAGAACGGGGCTTTTGTTTTGAGGTAATCCATAATGAACTCCCCCGCCGCAAAGGCGCTGCTGCGGTGTGCGCTGGTCACGCCAACAAACACAATCTCTTCGCCCGGCCACATTTCGCCGATGCGATGGATAACCGTGACGCGCCCGAGCGGCCAGCGGCCCCGCGCTTCAACGACGATCTCCGCGAGGGATTTCTCGGTCATGCCCGGATAGTGCTCCAGGGTTAACGCCTTGACGCTGTCGCCGAGGTTATGGTTACGCACTTTGCCGGTAAAGGTGACGACAGCGCCATCTTCATCGCGCTCGGCCAGCCAGGCATATTCCGTGCCGACGTTAAAGCGGTCGGGGCTGACCAGAATTCGGGTGTCGTCCATATCAGCCCCCCGTGACGGGCGGGAAGAACGCCACTTCATCACCCGCCGTCAGCGGATGGCTAAACTCAACCAGCGTCTGGTTAACGGCGGCCAGCAGCTTGCCTTCGTCCAGCGCCAGCGCCCAGCGATCGCCCTGTGCCGCAAGGTGCGCGCGCAGCGCGGCTACGTTTTCAAAGGGGGTATCAAGCGTCAGACTGTCGGTATCAACCAGCTCACGAACCTGCGCAAAAAAGAGCACCTTAATCATGGCTGTCCACCTTAAAATCACCGGATTTGCCGCCGCTTTTCGCCAGCAGGCGAACCGGGCCAATAACCATATCTTTCTGCACGGCCTTGCACATGTCGTAGATGGTCAACGCCGCAACGGAGGCCGCCGTCAACGCTTCCATCTCCACGCCGGTTTTACCGGTTAAGCGACAAAGCGACTCAATGCGCACGCGGCTGTGTTCCGGCTGCGCCTGCAGATTGACTTCAACCTTGCTGAGCATCAGCGGGTGGCAGAGCGGGATTAACTCCCAGGTGCGTTTTGCCGCCTGAATACCGGCAATGCGGGCGGTGGCAAAGACGTCGCCCTTGTGGTGGCTACCGTCAATGATCATTGCCAGGGTGTCTGGCAGCATGGTGACAAAGGCTTCGGCACGCGCTTCGCGCACCGTTTCCGCTTTGGCAGAGACGTCGACCATATGCGCTTCGCCAGCGGCGTTAATGTGGGTCAGTTGCGACATAGCTTATTTCTTCAAATGAGGATGGAAATTACACGGACGGGTACGGGCATCAAGCTGTGGCGCGATGATGTTCTCCCACGCGGTACGGCAGGCTTTGGTCGAGCCTGGCATGGCGAAAATCAGCGTCTTATTGGCGATCCCCGCCACGGCGCGGGACTGCAGCGTGGAGGTGCCAATCTCTTCAAACGAGAGCATACGGAACACTTCACCAAATCCTTCTACTTCGCGGTCAAACAGCGGCAGCAACGCTTCCGGGGCCTGGTCGCCCGCGGTGAAACCGGTGCCGCCGGTAATCAGCACCACCTGCACTTCATCGCTGGCGATCCACTGTGACACCTGCGCGCGAATGGCGTAGCGGTTCTCTTTCACAATGGCTTTATCCACGATCTGGTGCCCGGCGTCGTGCGCCGCGTCGCGCAGCCAGTGGCCGGAGGTGTCGTCCTCTTCGCCACGGCGCTCGGAAACGGTAAGAATGGCAATGCGTGTCGGGATAAATTCTGCGCTTACCTGACTCATCTTCTGGTTCCTTCTTAAAGCTGATTACCCGCCAATGTAGGACAGGTTCTGAGTAATACCGGTGTTGCCCTGATGCAGGAAGTGGGTCTGCTTTTTGTGCGTCAGCGCCTCGGAAATACGCGCTTCAAGCGCCTCCTGCTGAGCATCGTTCTCCAGCAGATCGCGCAGATCCACACCGCCGTCGCCGAACAGGCACAAATGCAGTTTGCCGATGGACGAGACGCGCAGGCGGTTGCAGCTGGCGCAGAAGTCTTTTTCATACGGCATGATAAGCCCTATTTCCCCTTCGTAATCGGGGTGACAAAAGACCTGCGCCGGGCCATCGCTGCGCTGGCGGATCTGGTGGATCCAGCCGCGTCGCAGCAGCGCGTCGCGCAGCACCATGCCGGAAATATGATGGCGGCGGAACAGTTCGCTGCCTTCGCCGGTTTCCATCAGCTCAATAAAACGCAGTTGAATGCGGCGCGGTTTGATCCACGCCAGGAAGGTGTCCAGCTGGTGATGGTTCACATCACGCATCAGAACCGTGTTGACTTTGACTTTATCGAAACCGGCTGCAAACGCCGCGTCAATGCCGTCCATAACCTGACGGAACTTGTCCTGTCCGGTGATGGCGTGAAACTGGCGCGCGTCGAGGCTGTCCACGCTGACGTTAATCGCCGTCAGGCCCGCATCGCGCCAGGCCGCCACGTCACGGGCCATACGGTAGCCGTTAGTGGTCACGGCAATTTGCCGGATGCGCTCATTTTCGCGCACGGCGGCAATAATGTCGGGGAAATCGCGACGCAGAGAAGGCTCACCGCCGGTCAGACGGACTTTTTCAGTACCGAGTTCTGAGAACGCGCGCGTAACGCGACGCACTTCATCGACGGAGAGAAAACCGTTATTGGTGACGCTGCCCGGCTTGTAGCCGTCAGGCAGACAGTAGGTGCAACGGAAGTTGCACACATCGGTAATCGACAGACGTAAGTAGAAAAACTTACGCGCGAAAGCATCAGTAAGTTGTGAAGCCATGTACACCTTTCCAGATACGGGAGGCACAGTCATTTCTTTCTGTACCCTGGTGGCAATCCGCCACGGCCAGAGCGCCATATCTGTTCGACACAGGCGCTAAGGCTAGAGTGTATGTTTTCAAATTTGAAAACGTGGTTAAGGCGATAGTAGCGCGTAAATCACCACTTCGCCATTCTCGCTTTTCGCTATATAATTCTCTACATAACGTCACGATCGTGCATTTTAACGACAGAATACCTAAAAACCGCAATTTCGCATTGATTTACGTCATTATGCATCGGGTCAGCAATCGTCTTTTCGAGGTAGTTGGGTTACTGTTACGCGGTCAGAACCTCATAAGGAAAATAAATGCGCAATCGCACTTTTGCCGATCTTGACCGGGTGGTCGCTCTGGGCGGAGGCCACGGCCTGGGCAGGGTCATGTCCTCATTATCCTCACTCGGCTCGCGGCTGACAGGGATAGTGACAACGACGGATAACGGAGGCTCGACGGGACGGATCCGCCGTGCGGAAGGCGGGATTGCCTGGGGCGATATGCGCAACTGTCTGAATCAGTTAATCACCGAACCCAGCGTGGCGTCCGCCATGTTTGAGTACCGTTTTGGTGGAAATGGCGAGCTTTCGGGGCATAACCTCGGAAACCTGATGTTAAAGGCGCTGGACCACCTGAGCGTGCGCCCTCTCGAAGCGATCAATTTGATTCGTAATCTGCTGAAAGTGGATGCGTTTCTGATCCCCATGTCAGAGCAACCGGTCGATTTAATGGCGATCGATGCTGAAGGACATGAAGTGTATGGCGAAGTAAATATCGACCAGCTTCTGCTGCCGCCAAAAGAGCTCATGACCTACCCCAGCGTGCCGGCCACGCGGGAAGCCGTCGAGGCGATTGGCGAAGCGGATCTTATCCTGATTGGCCCCGGCAGTTTTTACACCAGCCTGATGCCGCTGTTACTGGTGAAGGAGCTGGCCCAGGCGCTGCGCAGAACGCCCGCACCGATGGTGTATATCGGTAACTTAGGCCGCGAACTCAGTCCGGCGGCAGCGAGCCTGTCGCTGGGGGACAAACTGGATCTGATGGAGCAGTACGTCGGCAAGAAAATCATCGACGGCGTGGTGGTGGGGCCAAAAGTGGATGTCTCCGGCATTGGCGATCGCGTGGTGGTGCAGGAGCCGCTGGAGGCGAGCGATATCAAATATCGCCACGACCGCCACCTGCTGCGCGACGCGCTGGAAAAGGCGATTCAGGCGTTAGGTTAGGTACGTTTTTGCGGCCTGATGCCCTCACCCACCGGGAGAGGGAAAAAGTAGGCCCGGTAAGCGCAGTGTCACCGGGCAAAAACCACTTACGATGCCGCGATGAACAGATCCCTCAGCTGATGCAGCTGGTCGCGGATTTGCGCGGCCTCCTCGAACTCCAGATTCTGCGCGTGCTGCATCATCTGCCCTTCCAGCTCGTGGATCTTCTGCTGCAACGCTTTCGGCGTCAGCGCGACGGTATCCTCTTCCACCACTGGACGGGCTTTCCCGCGCCCTTTGGTTTTGGTCTTCGCAATGTTCTGACCCAGCGCCAGAATATCCACCACTTTCTTGTTCAGACCCTGAGGCGTGATGCCGTGCTCTTCGTTGTAGCGCTGCTGCTTCTCGCGGCGACGTTCCGTTTCGCCAATCGCTTTCGCCATTGACGGGGTGATCTTATCGCCGTACAGGATGGCCTTACCGTTAACGTTACGGGCGGCACGGCCAATGGTCTGAATGAGTGAACGTTCAGAACGCAGGAAGCCCTCTTTGTCGGCGTCGAGGATCGCAACCAGCGACACCTCTGGCATGTCCAGGCCTTCTCGCAGAAGGTTGATCCCCACCAGCACGTCAAACTCGCCAAGGCGCAGGTCGCGGATGATCTCCATACGCTCAACGGTATCGATGTCCGAGTGCAGATACCGCACCTTCTCGCCGTGCTCTTCCAGATATTCGGTCAGGTCTTCGGCCATACGTTTGGTCAGCGTGGTGACCAGTACGCGCTCGTTAATAGCGGAGCGGATACGGATCTCCGAGAGCAGATCGTCCACCTGGGTGGCGACAGGACGCACCTCGATAATCGGGTCGAGCAGCCCGGTCGGACGCACCACCTGATCAACCACATCCTCGCCGGATTTTTCCAGCTCGTAGTTGCCCGGCGTTGCCGACACGTAGATGGTTTGCGGCGCGAGGGCCTCAAACTCTTCAAACTTCATCGGGCGGTTATCCAGCGCCGACGGTAGGCGGAAGCCATACTCCACCAGCGTCTCTTTACGCGCGCGGTCGCCGCGATACATCCCGCCGATTTGCGGGATGGTGACGTGGGATTCGTCGATCACCAGCAGGCCATCCGCAGGAAGATAGTCAAACAGCGTCGGCGGTGCTTCGCCCGGCCCGCGCCCGGAGAGGTAGCGCGAGTAGTTTTCGATGCCTGAGCAGTAGCCCAGCTCGTTCATCATCTCCAGGTCAAACTGGGTTCGCTGGCTTAAACGCTGCTCTTCGAGCAGCTTATTGTTCGCCAGCAGCACCTTACGGCGGTCTGCCAGCTCGACCTTGATATCTTCCATCGCCTGCACGATACGCTCGCGCGGCGTGACGTAGTGCGTTTTAGGGTAGACGGTAAAGCGCTGGATTACTGATTCAATGTGCCCCGTCAGCGGGTCGAACAGCGACAGCCGCTCAACCTCTTCGTCGAACAGCTCCACGCGCAGGGCCATGTCGTCCGATTCCGCCGGGAAGATATCAATTACCTCGCCGCGCACGCGGAACGTGCCGCGCTGGAAAGCCTGGTCGTTGCGGGTGTACTGCAGCTCTGCCAGGCGGCGCAGGATCGCACGCTGGTCGATAATCATCCCCACCGTGAGGTGAAGCATCATCTTCAGGTACAGATCCGGGTCGCCCAGGCCGTAGATGGCCGAGACCGACGCGACCACCACCACATCACGCCGCTCAAGCAGCGCTTTGGTGGCCGACAGACGCATCTGTTCGATGTGTTCGTTCACTGAGGCATCTTTTTCGATAAAGGTGTCAGAGCTGGGAACGTAGGCTTCCGGCTGGTAGTAATCGTAGTAAGAGACGAAATACTCCACCGCGTTTTCCGGGAAGAACTCTTTCATCTCGCCGTAAAGCTGTGCCGCGAGGGTTTTGTTGGGTGCCAGCACCATGGTTGGGCGCTGCAGGTCGGCAATCACGTTGGCGACGGTAAAGGTTTTACCCGAGCCGGTCACCCCCAGCAGCGTCTGGTGTGCAAGCCCATCTTCCAGCCCCTCTTCCAGGCGGCGAATCGCCTCAGGCTGATCCCCCGATGGACGGAAAGCGGAATTCAATTTGAACGGTTTACTCATGGCAACGACCTGATGACGGATTTAGCGGCAGACGTGTAATTTTACTCCTTGTTGCCAGGATTGCCAGTAAAAAACACTGGATGAAAAACCAGTAGCATGTCAGGATATTTAGCATAGCAGCCGGATGATGAGCGTAAACCCGGTCGAAATTTCGACAGGGACGAGATAAAACACCAGCGTTCGCGGTTATCCCCAAAAATTTTCCTTTTTTAACATTTGTCAAGCTACGTAATGAAAGTTTTATGGCAGTGGATGACAGTTTAGTGACGGCAATTGCTTTTATCTAACAAGTTGATTAACAGAGGATATTTCCGAAAGCCGCGTTTCGCATCAATTCAGGCTTAAGCCGCGTATTCTCTCGCTTATCGCGTGTTTTCTAACTCTCATACACAAGGTTATCCACAGGAATAGTGGATAACTGCGTGCAGCCCATACAGACCGCCGCTCGGCAACGTCCCGGTTTTTCCCACGAAGCGGCTGCAAAAAAATTTTATCACCCTTTTTTGACGCGCAAGCGCGAGGTTTATCCTTATGGACTGGCGAGATCTTAATCACATTTCTGCAATGCGCTAAGGTCAAGGTATTTCCCGGTTTCAGCATTTTCTGCGTTGCCGCTGAGCCACGGGATCTCCCCCAGAAGCGGCGCGGGCAGCATTCGCTTAAGCGTTGCCAGATACTCCGGATGACGTTTGCCCGGTGCGACCACATCGTTCGCGATCCAGCCAGCCAGACGCAGGCCTGCCTGCTGCACGGCCTGCGCGGTCAACACCGCGTGGTTGATACAGCCAAGCTTAACGCCGACCACCAGAATTACCGGCAACCGCTCAGCCTCAACCCAGTCGGCAAAAGTTTGCTGCTCTGAGAGTGGCGTAAACCAGCCGCCCGCCCCTTCCACCAGCACCCAGTCCGCCTGTTCTTCCAGGGCACGCAGCCCGGCCGAGAGTACGTCAAACGCAATCGGACGCCCCTCGTCCGCGCTGATGATGTGCGGTGAGGTTGGCTCCGCGAAGGTATAGGGATTCACCGCCGCATAGGCCAGGTCGATACTGCTGTTACGCTGGAGCGCCAGCGCGTCGGTGTTACGCAGGCCTTCCGGCGTCATCTCGCTGCCGGAGGCCACAGGCTTAAACCCCGCGGTCTTTTTTCCCAGCCGACGGGCAGCCTGCAGCAGTGCCGCGCTGGCAACCGTTTTGCCCACTTCCGTATCCGTACCGGTCACAAAATAGCGTTCAGTCACGTTCGATAATCCCATGAAAAAGTTGATAAGAGAGCGGGAACGCGCCCCGCTGCTGTGGCCACGCCAGCCCCAGGCGCTGCAACTGACCGCGCGTGAGCGGTTTTTGCTCGCGCCCGGCGTGCAGGTGCGTTGCGCCAATGCCCTTGAGTGAGCGCATGGCGCTGAGGGCATCGCGGAAGTCCAACGTGACCGTTTGTACCCTGCTTCGGTAACGCCAGCCTGCCAGCGCCCTCAGCACCTCGTCGTGCGACAGGAAGCGGTTAGCGTGCGGACGATCGTCCACGGCTTTCCAGGCCTGATTAAGCTCCGGCAGAGAACTGTCGAGCAGGGTGGTAAACGCCACCTTGCCGCCTGGTTTCGCCACGCGATAAAGCTCCCCCAGCGCGTGCGGCAGGCTGCTACACCACTGCACCGCCAGATGGCTCCAGACCAGGTCGAATTGCCCGTCAGGCAGCGCGATGGCTTCAATATCGGCAACCAGATAGCGGTCAGCCGACTGCTGCTGGCGCGCCTCGTTGAGCATCTGCTCCGAAAGATCGAGCGCTGTCACCGTGCTTCCCGACTGCCGCCAGTAGCGGCTGTTCGCGCCCGGCCCGCATCCCGCATCCAGGACCTGCGCAAATTGACCGCCTCCCAGCGCGGCCAGCAGCCCTTGTGCGCTCTGGCGCTGCAGTTCGTCGTGCTGCGAGTAGCTTTGCGCCGCCCGGCCAAACGCGGCGGCGATGGCCTGCTTATTGACTGGCGTCATCGAGCGCCTCCAGCAGTGCGTCGATATCCTGCGACTCGTGGGCCGCCGTGAGGGTTAAGCGCAACCGCGCGGTGCCCGGCGGAACGGTGGGAGGCCGAATGGCGGTGACCCACATTCCGCGATCGCGCAGCGTCTGCGCCAGGCTCAGCGCCCGGCTGTTTTCCCCCACGATCACCGGCTGAATGGCGCTTTGAGACTCGGCTATCCTGTAGGGAAGCGAGCCTAAACCCCGGCGAAAACGCGCAATATGTTCAGCCAGACGCTGCCTGCGCTCCGCCCCTTCCGCGCACCGGATCACCGACAGCGATGCCGATAACGCCACGGCCTGTGCCGGAGGCATGCTGGTGCTGTAGATCAGGTGCCGGGCAAACTGTAAGAAATAATCCGCCACCGGATCGCTGCACAGCACCGCCGCCCCGCTCACGCCGAAGCCTTTGCCAAACGTCACGATCAGCAGTTCCGGCCTGACGCGCTGTTGATATGCGCTTCCGCGCCCCTCATCGCCCATTACCGCGATGCCGTGGGCATCGTCGACCAGTAGCCAGGCGTTATGCTTCCGGGCCGCGTCATGCAGGGCGCGCAGCGGTGCGCTGTCACCGTCCATGCTAAACACCCCTTCCGTGACCACCAGCTGCTGGCCGGCGCAAGGTTTCTGAAGCAGGGCGTGGAGGTGCCCGACGTCGTTATGCGTAAAGCGTCGCAACTGCGCCGGGCTTAACCCCGCCGCCTCCAGCAGCGAGGCGTGGCTTAGGCGGTCGGCGACAATCCGATCCTCTTTGCCCGTCATTGCCGCAATCACCGCCTGATTCGCGGCAAAGCCAGAGATAAACAGCAGCGCACGCGGGTAGCCCAGCCAGTCGGCCAGCTCCGCTTCCAGCGTCTGATGCGCCGTGGTGTAGCCGCTGACGTGGCCCGAACCGCCGCTGCCCACACCGTATCGCTCCGCCCCGCGTTGCCACGCGCGGATGACGTGTGGGTGCTGGCTGAGGCCGAGATAATCATTGCTGGAAAAATTGCAAAAGCGTTGGTTATCACGCGTGAGAAAACGGCCTGCGCCGTTCTCCACCACGCAGCGCACGCGCAACGCCTCCGCCGCCCGACGCTCGTCGAGCGCGGACTGGATACGTGCCTGCCAGGTCATACTGAGGCCGCGTTGTAAAACTGTTCCGTGTCGGCGTTGAAAATCTGCCGCTCCAGCATCTGCTGCTGTTCGTTATCCCCCGTCAGCACCTCGGTCTGATGCGATCTCAGGCCGAGTTTGCGGAACAGCTGGACGTCTTTGTCCTCTTCCGGGTTTGGCGTGGTCAGCAGCTTGCAGCCGTAGAAAATGGAGTTGGCGCCGGCCATAAAGCACATCGCCTGCGTCTGCTCGTTCATCTGCTCGCGTCCCGCCGAGAGGCGCACGTACGAGGTCGGCATCATGATGCGCGCAACGGCGATGGTGCGAATAAAATCAAAGGCGTCCACGTCGTCGTTATCCGCCAGCGGCGTCCCTTTCACCTTCACCAGCATGTTGATCGGCACGCTTTCCGGCGGTGTCGGCAGGTTAGCAAGCTGGAGCAGCAGGCCGGCACGATCTTTCACCGTCTCGCCCAGCCCCACGATCCCGCCCGAGCACACTTTGATGCCCGCATCACGCACCTTGTCCAGGGTATCCAGTCGCTCCTGATAGGTGCGCGTGGTGATGATGTTGCCATAAAACTCCGGCGAGGTGTCGAGGTTGTGGTTGTAGTAGTCCAGCCCGGCCGCAGACAGGCGCTGTGCCTGCTCGTCGTTCAGCGTGCCCAGCGTCATACAGGCTTCCAGCCCCATCTCCTTCACCCCTTTCACCATCTGCTCCAGATAGGGCATATCGCGGTCGTGCGGGTTCTTCCATGCCGCGCCCATGCAGAAGCGGGTGGAGCCTGCATTTTTGGCCTTACGCGCCGAGTCGAGCACCTGCTCTACCTCCATCAGACGCTCGGTTTCGAGACCGGTTTTGTAGCGGGCGCTCTGCGGGCAATATTTGCAGTCTTCCGGGCATGCGCCGGTCTTGATCGACAGCAGCGTGCTGACCTGCACATGGCGTGGGTCAAAGTGTTGACGGTGTACCTGCTGCGCTTCGAACATCAGCTCCAGGAAGGGTTTGTTGAATAACTCAGTGACTTGCGACATCGTCCAGCGTGGATGGTGAGCCATTTAGCGTCTCCAAAGGGTTTTGTTAATTGTGGGTTCGGTTTATACTTGTAAACCTAATTCTTTTCAAAATGGTTTACAAGTCAATTATGACCCAGGACGATCTCGACTTCGACAAGCTGCATATCTGGCACCCTTACACCTCCACGACCCGCCCCCTGCCCGTTTACCCGGTTGCGTCTGCTCACGGATGCGAGCTGCATCTCGCCAGCGGCGACGTGCTGGTCGACGGTATGTCCTCCTGGTGGGCGACGATCCATGGGTATAACCATCCGCGCCTGAACGCGGCGATGAAAACGCAGATTGACCGCATGTCGCACGTCATGTTTGGCGGCATTACCCATCAGCCGGCGGTGGATGTCTGCCGTCGTCTGGTGGCGATGACCCCCGACGCGCTGGAGTGCGTTTTCCTCGCCGATACCGGCTCCGTGTCCGTAGAGGTGGCGATGAAGATGGCGTTGCAGTACTGGCATGCGAAGGGCGAGCCGCGCCAGCGCTTCCTGACCTTCCGTAACGGCTATCACGGCGATACCTTTGGGGCGATGTCGGTCTGCGATCCGGATAACTCCATGCACAGTCTGTGGAAGGGATACCTGCCGGAAAACCTGTTTGCCCCCGCGCCGCAGAGTCGTTTCGACGGTGAGTGGGACGAGGCGGACATAGTGGGTTTTGCGCGTCTGATGGCAGCGCACCGCCATGAGATCGCCGCGGTTATTCTGGAGCCGATTGTTCAGGGCGCGGGCGGAATGCGCATCTATCACCCGGAGTGGCTCAAGCGCATTCGTAAGATGTGCGATCGCGAGGGCATTCTGCTGATCGCGGATGAAATTGCCACCGGCTTTGGTCGCACCGGCAAACTGTTCGCCTGTGACCACGCGGGGATCACGCCGGACATTCTGTGCCTGGGCAAAGCCTTAACCGGCGGGACCATGACGCTGTCCGCGACGCTTGCCACCCGCCACGTCGCGGACACCATCAGCGATGGCGAAGCGGGATGCTTTATGCACGGCCCCACGTTTATGGGCAATCCACTGGCCTGTGCGGTGGCAAGCGAAAGCCTCGCGATGCTGGAGAGCGGCGAGTGGCAAACGCAGGTGGCGGCAATCGAGGCGCAGCTCAAACAGGAACTGCACATCGCTTCGGATTCAGAGTTCGTCGCCGACGTGCGGGTGATCGGGGCGATTGGTGTGATTGAAACCACGCACCCGGTGAACATGGCGGTGCTACAGCGCTTCTTCGTTGAGCACGGCGTCTGGGTACGACCGTTCGGCAAGCTGATCTACCTGATGCCGCCGTATATCATTACCCAGGATCAGCTACGTAAATTAACTACCGCGGTCGTTACCGCTGTTAACATTCACGCGCATTTCACGATTTAACCCTATAGGTTACACTTCGTGAACGAGTGATTAACGAGGGTAAACCGTATGAAAATCATCAGTAAAGATTTGCGCGACGGCGAGAAACTGCCGGAACGTCACGTTTTCAACGGCATGGGCTATCAGGGGGATAATATCTCCCCGCATCTGGCCTGGGATGATGTGCCTGCGGGAACCAAAAGCTTTGTCGTCACCTGCTACGACCCGGACGCCCCAACCGGCTCCGGCTGGTGGCACTGGATTGTGGCTAACCTGCCTGCAGAAACCCGCGTGCTGCCGCAAGGTTCCGGCTCTGATCTGGTCGCCCTGCCAGAGGGCGCTATTCAGACGCGCACAGACTTTGGCAAAGCGGGTTACGGCGGCGCGGCTCCGCCAAAAGGGGAGACGCATCGCTACATCTTTACGGTGCATGCCCTCGACGTGGATCGCATTGAGGTGGATGAAGGTGCGAGCGGTGCGATGGTGGGCTTTAACGTGCATTTCCATACGCTGGGCAGTGCGTCGATCACGGCGATGTATTCGTAAAAAAAGCCGGGTGGCGGCTACGCCTTACCCGGCCTACGTGGCACAGATGTAGGCCCGGTAAGCGCAGCGCCACCGGGCAAAAAATCACAACACCGAAGGCACCAGCCCCACCAGCCTGCCCTCTTCCAGCAGCGCCATCGCCTTATCAATGTCCGGCGCAAAGAAGCGATCGTCGTCGTAATGCGTGACATGTTCGCGTAATTCGTGCCGCGCCTGCTCCAGCAGCGGGCTGGATTTCAGCCCTTCGCGCAGATCGATCCCCTGACATGCCGCCAGCCACTCAACCGCCAGCACGCCGCGGGTGTTGGACGCCATCTCCCACAGGCGGCGTCCGGCGGCGGGGGCCATCGAAACATGGTCTTCCTGATTGGCTGATGTTGGCAGGCTGTCCACGCTGTGCGGATGCGACAGCGCTTTATTCTCGCTTGCCAGCGCGGCGGCGGTGACCTGGGCGATCATAAAGCCCGAGTTTACCCCGCCGTTACGCACCAGGAACGGCGGCAGCTGGGACATGTGTTTGTCCATCATCAGCGCAACACGCCGTTCGGAGAGGGCACCGATTTCGGCAATCGCCAGCGCAATATTATCTGCCGCCATCGCCACGGGTTCGGCATGGAAGTTGCCGCCGGAAATCACCTCGTTTTCTTCGGCAAACACCAGCGGGTTATCCGACACGGCGTTGGCTTCGACCAGCAGCACCTCTGCCGCCTGGCGCAGCTGCGTCAGGCAGGCGCCCATCACCTGCGGCTGGCAGCGCAGCGAGTACGGGTCTTGCACCTTGTCGCAGTTGTGGTGAGATTCCGCGATGTCGCTGGAGTCGGTCAGCAGATGGCGGTACATCGCCGCCGCATCAATCTGCCCGCGCTGTCCGCGCACGTCATGAATACGCGCATCAAACGGACGACGAGAGCCGAGCACCGCTTCGGTGGTCAGCGCGCCGCAGACCACCGCAGAGGCGAAAAGGTCTTCCGCTTCAAACAGGCCGCGCAGCGCAAAGGCCGTGGAGGCCTGCGTGCCGTTGAGCAGCGCCAGCCCCTCTTTGGCCGCCAGCGTAATCGGCGTTAATCCGGCTTTTTGCAGCGCCTCTTTGGCGGGAAGCCACTCCCCCTGCCAGCGCGCCTTCCCTTCGCCCAGCAGCAGCAGCGACATATGCGCCAGCGGGGCGAGATCGCCGGAGGCGCCAACCGAGCCTTTCGCCGGGATCCACGGATAAACATTGGCATTCACCAGCGCCATCAGGGCCTGGATCACGCTCAGACGAATGCCGGAAAACCCGCGTGCCAGGCTGTTGATTTTGAGCACCATCATCAGGCGGACAATATTATCGTCCAGCGGCTGGCCGACGCCTGCCGCATGGGAAAGCACCAGCGAGCGCTGTAAATTTTCAAGGTCATGCGTTGCGATACGGGTCTGGGCCAGCAGGCCAAAACCGGTATTGATACCGTAGGCGGTGCGCCCTTCGGCCACAATGGCCTCGACGCAGGCCACGCTGTCGTTAATTGCCGCGTGGGCATTTTCATCAAGCGAAAGGGTCACCGGCTGACGCCAGACGTGACGCAGCTGCTTCAGCGTCAGCGAGCCAGGAGTGAGTGTTAAGGCGTTCATTGATGCTTTCCTTGTGTGGCAGGGACCATCGGCAGGTTGAGCCCCTGCTCTCTGGCACAGTCAATCGCAATCTCGTAACCCGCATCCGCGTGACGCATCACGCCGGTTGCCGGGTCGTTGTGCAGGACGCGCGCGATACGCGCGGCGGCTTCATCCGTTCCGTCACAGACGATGACCATGCCCGAGTGCTGGGAGAAGCCCATCCCCACGCCGCCGCCGTGGTGTAAAGAGACCCAGGTGGCGCCGCTGGCGGTATTCAGTAAGGCGTTGAGCAGCGGCCAGTCGGAGACCGCATCGGACCCGTCGCGCATGGCTTCGGTTTCCCGGTTTGGGCTGGCAACAGAGCCAGAATCCAGATGGTCACGACCAATGACAATCGGCGCGGAGACTTCCCCACTGCGCACCATTTCATTGAACGCCAGACCGAGTTTTTGCCGCCATTCCAGCCCCACCCAGCAGATGCGCGCCGGCAGGCCCTGGAAGTTGATACGCTCGCGCGCCATGTCCAGCCAGCGATGCAGATGTTCATCGTCGGCCACGATCGCTTTCACTTTGGCATCGGTTTTATAGATGTCTTCCGGGTCCCCGGAGAGTGCCACCCAGCGGAACGGCCCGATGCCGCGACAGAACAGCGGGCGGATATAGGCAGGGACAAAGCCCGGGAAGTCAAAGGCGTTTGCCACGCCCATCTCTTTAGCCATCTGGCGGATGTTGTTGCCGTAGTCGAAGGTCGGGATACCGCGCTCACTGAACGCGAGCATGGCAGAGACGTGTTCAGCCATCGAGCGTTTGGCGGCCAGCGCCGTGCCTTCCGGGTCGGTTTCGGCTTTCTGCTGATACTCTTCCCAGCGCCAGCCTTTCGGCAGATAGCCGTGCAGCGGATCGTGCGCGCTGGTCTGGTCGGTGACCAGATCGGGACGCACACCGCGCGCCACCAGTTCAGGGAGGATATCCGCCGCGTTAGCGCACAAGGCAATCGAAACCGCTTTCCCCTCGGCGGTATATTTTTGGATACGCGCCAGCGCGTCATCCAGATCGTTCGCCTGCTCGTCCACGTAGCGGGTGCGCAGACGGAAATCGATACGGCTCTGCTGGCATTCAATATTGAGCGAGCATGCGCCAGCGAGGGTTGCAGCCAGCGGCTGCGCGCCGCCCATGCCGCCCAGCCCGGCGGTCAGAACCCAGCGGCCCTTCAGGGAACCGTTATAGTGCTGGCGACCGGCTTCAACGAAGGTTTCGTAGGTGCCCTGCACAATTCCCTGGCTGCCGATGTAGATCCAGCTTCCCGCCGTCATCTGGCCGTACATTGCCAGCCCTCTGGCGTCCAGCTCGTTAAAGTGCTCCCAGGTGGCCCAGTGTGGTACCAGGTTGGAGTTGGCGATCAGCACGCGCGGCGCGTTTTTATGGGTTTTAAAGACGCCGACCGGCTTGCCGGACTGCACCAGCAGGGTTTCGTCGCTTTCCAGATGGGTCAGGGAATTCACAATGGCGTCATAGCATTCCCAGTTACGCGCGGCGCGGCCAATACCGCCATACACCACCAGCTCGTGGGGATTTTCCGCCACCTCGGGATCGAGGTTATTCATCAACATGCGCAGCGGGGCTTCGGTGAGCCAGCTTTTGGCAGTTAGCGTGGTGCCGCGCGGGGCGCGGACATCCTGCTGGCGATATTTATCTGACGACATTGTGTGCTCCTCATACAGGACAGATGATGTATTCAGATATACTTGTATAGACAAGCTCACACAAGGCTGGATTTAACAAAAAAGATACAATTTTGTTATATTGCGTTAGCTATCACGCTTTTTGCTTATGACATAAAGTGGCCCTGCAGCCGGTAGCGATTTCCCGGGAACAGCAGCTTCGCCTGGGACACAATCTGCGAGGAGGACCAGGTGCGACGCCGGATAAGCAGGCACGGGTCCTGCTCTTTAATCCGCAGCAGCTCGCACTCCTGCGGCGTGGCGCGAACGGCCTCGACGATGTGCTCTCCCTCGGTTAAGGGCGCCACGCGTGACAGATAGGCATGCGGCGTGGTTTGGGTGTAATCCTGCTCCAGGTACTCCGGCACGCGCTCGGCGTTGACGCAGCGGTCCTCGATTTGCACCGGAACGTCATTTTCGTAATGCACCATCACCGAGTGAAAAATCCGCGTACCTTCCTTAACGTTCAGCTCCACGGCCTGCTCCGCGCTGGCCTGCGTCGCTTCCAGTATCAGCACGTCGCAGCGGTGCTGGTGGTTACGCGCGGCGATTTCGTCCGCAATGCTGCGGATTTCAAACAGGGCGGACTGCCCTTTGGGTTCGGCGACAAAGGTACCGACTCCCTGCAGACGCACCAGCAGCCCTTCGTCGGTTAGCTCGCGTAGCGCCCGGTTGATGGTCATCCGGCTAAAGCCAAACTGCGCCACCAGCTCGGCCTCGGACGGAATGCGGTCGTGCGGTTGCCACACCCCCGTGGCGATTTTTTCGCTGATCGCCTGCTTCACCTTTTCATAAAACGGGGCAGGAGGGCTGGGTGGTTCCTGCGATGAGCGTGAAAACATGGTGATTCCTTATAGTGTTATGCCCACCAGTGAGCAATTTGCCAGGCCAGTCGGGCGGCAAGCCGCGCGCCCTGCCCGTCGCGATCGTAGTGCGGGTTAAATTCAACCAGGTCCGCCGCCGCCAGTTTTCCGCTGCGGCAGATCCGTTCGATGACGGGCATCAGATCCCGCGCGGAGACCCCTAACGCCGCGGGCGCCGAGACGGCGGGCATTTCGGCGGCAGGCAGCACGTCCAGGTCAATCGTGAGATAGACCCGATCGGCCTGAGCCAGCACCTTTTCCAGCGAGGATAACGCATCGCGCTGAAAACAGAGATCTTCCACCAGCGTGACCTTGAGCCGTTCCGCCTCATCCCACAGCGCCTGGGTGTTTGCCGCACGGCTTACCCCCAGACAGGCGTACTGAAATTCCCGCGACTGCGCGGCGCAGTAGCCTGCAAGCTGTCGAAACGGCGTGCCGGAGGTGGCGCGCTCGGCGTTGCGCAGGTCAAGATGCGCGTCCAGATTGACGATCGCCACGCGCTCGTCCGGGAACGCATCCAGCACGCCGCGCCCGTGCGCCCACGCGGTTTCGTGTCCACCGCCGAACACCAGCGTGCGCATGCCGGATTGCTGGCATAAGGTTACCACATCGCTTAACGTCTGCTGAGCGGCTTCAAGCGCCTCGCCTGCAACCTGAACGTTGCCCGCATCCGCAAGGCGTTCATGCCCGGCATGGCTGGCCATATTGGCCAGCGCCGCACGCAGCACATCAGGAGCCTGCGCCGCCCCGGGCCTGCCGCGGTTGCGTTTGACACCCTCATCGCATTCAAAGCCAATCAACGCGATACCTGACGCCTGCGGCGTAAACGGCTCACTCAGATCGATGGTCTGGAAAATACGTTTTGCGTTGCTGGCCTCGGCGCTGTCGTCGCGCCCCTGCCAGACCTGCCCTTGTGCGGGCTGCCACAGCGTCATGATGCTTTCCCCCGAAATACGCGTTGATACAGCGGGTTGCGCCCCGGTTCGTACACCATCTCCACCGGATGCCGCGCGTCCCAGATGATGAAATCGGCCACATAACCGGCTTTAAGCTGCCCGTGGGTTTCTCCGCGCCCAAGCGCCCGCGCCGCATGACGGGTGACACCGGCCCAGGCTTCTTCCGGGGTCAGGCCAAACTGAACACAGGCCATATTCATCGCCAGATGCATGCTGGCAAAGGGGCTGGTGCCGGGGTTGTAATCTGTCGCGACGGCCATCGGGACGCCCTGCTGTCGCAGCTGTTCAACCGGCGGGCGCTGGCGCTCCTGGAGAAAATAGAATGCACCGGGCAGAAGCACCGCCACCGTGCCGCTGTGCGCCATCGCCTGCACACCCTCTTCATCCAGATACTCAATATGATCGGCGGAGAGCCCGTGATAGCGGCTGACCAGCGCCGCACCGCCGAGATTCGAGAGCTGCTCGACATGCCCTTTCACCGGAATGCCCAGCGCCGTGGCCGCCTGAAACAGGCGCTCGGTCTGCGCGGGCGTAAACCCGACGTTCTCACAGAATACATCCACCGCTTCGAACAGCCCTTTTTGCCACAGGTCGGGCATGATGTGCTCGCAGACCAGCGTCAGGTAAGCGTCCGGATCGCCGCGAAACTCCGCCGGTACCGCGTGGGCGGCCAGCAGCGTCGACCCGATCTCAACCGGATTGTCACGGGCAAGCTGGCGCGCCACCTGCAGCATCTTCTCTTCGGCGTCGGCGTTGAGTCCATATCCTGACTTGATTTCAAGAGTTGTCACGCCTTCGCGCATCAAACGCTGCAAGCGCTGTTGGGCCAGTTGCAGTAAGGTCTCCTGCGAGCTGCCGCGTGTGGCCGTGACGGTGGCGTTTATTCCCCCGCCCTGGGCGGCAATCGTCTGGTATGCCATGCCGTTCAGGCGCTGCTCCCACTCCGCCGCGCGGTCGCCGCCAAACACCAGATGGGTGTGGCAGTCGATCAGCCCGGGCGTTACGAGACGCCCTTCAAGATCGATGCAGCCAGGGTGGTCGGCAGGAACATCCTCATCAGGAATGACCGCCAGGAGCGTGTCTTCGCGAACCACCAGCGCGCTGTTGTCGGTAAGGCCATAGGGGGCGGGATGGTCAGGATCCATTGTTGCCAGGCGCGCATTACGCCAAATCACATCGTCAGGATGAATCTGCTGCATGGGGCTTCCGCTTGTCATGGGTTGTATAGACATTTATTTTCATCTGGCGGCGACTGTCAACCGACTTCGAGGAAAATGTTATCTATTTGTGACGACTTACCCGCCTCGCCCGGCGGAAAAATGCAACTTTTACCGTTTTTATCTTCCCGTTTCGCTCAACTTAGTATAAAAAAGCAGGCTATTTCGTCTATCCCGTTAAGACTTGCATACCCAGGAGCTTTACCTTGAACATTTCCAGGATTTCCCGTCTGGCGCTGGCACTCGCATTTGGCGTGACGTTATCCGCATGCAGTTCAACACCACCGGACCAACAGCCTTCTGAGCAGGTTGCGCCGGGAACCGCCTCCCGCCCAATCCTCTCTGCGGATGAAGCGAAAAACTTCAGCCAGGCGCGCTACTTCACGGCAATGGATCCGAATGCCGCCCCCTGGACTCCGTCTTCTATTAACCTGCCTAAGCAGCCCGATTTCGTGGTCGGCCCGGCAGGTGCGCAGGGCGTGACGCACACCTCCATCCAGGCTGCAGTCGATGCGGCGATCACCAAACACAGCGCGTCGCGTCAGTACATCGCGATCATGCCGGGTGAATACGAAGGTACCGTTTACGTACCCGCCGCGCCGGGCAGCGTGACGCTGTATGGTCTGGGCGAAAAAGCCATTGATGTGAAAATTGGTCTGGCGATTGATTCTGAAATCGACACCACCACCTGGCGCCACCTCGTGAACCCTGCCGGAAAATACATGCCGGGTAAACCTGCGTGGTACATGTTTGATAACTGCCAGAGCAAACGCACCGCAACCGTGGGCGTGATGTGCTCCGCCGTTGTCTGGTCTCAGAACAACGGTCTGCAGCTGCAAAACCTGACCATTCAGAACACCCTGGGCGACAGCGTGGATGCGGGCAACCATCAGGCCGTGGCGCTGCGCAGCGATGGCGACAAGGTGCAGATCAACAACGTGAATATTCTGGGCCGTCAGAACACCTTCTTCGTGACCAACAGCGGCGTGCAGAACACCCTGCAGAATAACCGTCTGACGCGCACGCTGGTGACCAATAGCTACGTTGAAGGCGATGTGGATCTGGTGTCCGGTCGCGGTGCGGTGGTCTTCGATAACACCGACTTCCGCGTGGTGAATTCCCGTACCCAGCAGGAAGGCTACGTGTTTGCGCCGGCGACACAGTCCAACCTGTTCTACGGTTTCCTGGCGGTAAACAGCCGTTTCAACGCCTCCGGTGACGGTGTGGCACAGCTGGGCCGCTCTCTGGATGTCGACGCGGCCACCAACGGCCAGGTCGTGATCCGCGACAGCGTGATCGGCGAAGGTTTCAACGTGGCGAAACCCTGGGCCGATGCCGCCATCTCTAAACGTCCCTTCTCCGGCAATACCGGTACCGTGGATGATAAAGGCAACGTGCAGCGCAACCTGAACGACGCAAACTTCAACCGCATGTGGGAATACAACAACCGCGGATTGGGTAGCAAAGTGGTTGCAGAGCCGAAGCAATAAGTCTGATTCCAGACATAAAAAAACCTCGCATTTGCGAGGTTTTTTGTTTTATGCCCGTCAGTGCGCGTTAACGACCACCCACATTGGCCCCTGGCCGACGGCATAGCGCCCTTTTTCTTCCAGCAGTCCCTGCACGCCTTTGATTTCATACACCGCAATATGGTGCGATTTCTGCCCTGCGGCAATCAGGAACCGACCGCTGTGATCGACATTAAAGCCGCGCGGCTGGGTTTCCGTTGGCTGGAAGCCTTCAAGAGAAAGGATGCTGCCGTCTTCGGAGACGCTGAACACGGTGATCAGGCTCGAGGTACGGTCGCAGGTATACAGATGGCGTCCGTCCGGGGTGATGTGTATGTCCGCCGCCCAGCGGGTATCGGCGAAGTCAGACGGCATCATATCCAGCGTCTGTACGCACTCAATCTGACCGTTCGGATCGCTCAGTTCCCACACGTCCACGGAGCTGTTCAGCTCATTCACCACATACGCATACTGCTGGTTCGGGTGGAAGACCATGTGACGCGGGCCCGCGCCCTCAACGGTGGTGACCTCAGCGGGGGTTTGCGCCACCAGGTGACCATCGTCGCTCAGGGTAAACAGGCAGATGCGATCCTGCTTCAGCGCAGGTACCCACAGGGTGCGGTTGTCCGGGGAGATATTGGCCGAGTGGCAACCTTCGAGCCCTTCCACCACGTCCACCGTTTCAACCGGAATGCCGTCCTCAAGACGCGTCACGCTTACGCAGCCGGCGTTATACGAACCGCTGAAGATAAAGTTGCCTTTGCGATCGGTTGAGATGTGTGTAGGGCTTCCCGGCAGCGGTGCTTCGGCGGTATAGGTCAGGGCGCCGTCATCTGGCGAAATGCGGTACGCCAGCACGCGAAACTCCGGGCGCACGCCAACGTAGAGAAAACGTTTATCCGGGCTGACCACCATCGGCTGGACCTGTCCCGGGACATCAACAACCTGCACCAACGTGAGCGAACCTTCGGCATTCAAACTCCAGACGTGGATCTGCTGACTTTCAGGACTGGCGGTATAAACGGTTTGTTTCATGAATACTCCTTTCCTCACTGCGCGTGAAAGTGATTATTTTTAACGGCGAATGCTGAATTGTAGTCCGGAATTTTGCAGCGATCTGCTCTCGGTGTACCATCCCCTGAGACCTTAAATTCAACATTAACCCGGAAGAACAAATGACCTCGCGTGTGATTGCACTGGATTTAGACGGAACACTGCTTACTCCTCAGAAAACCCTGCTCCCCTCTTCTGTCGACGCGCTCAAGCGCGCGCAGGAAGTGGGTTATCAACTCCTGATCGTAACGGGTCGACATCACGTTGCCATCCATCCTTTTTATCAGGCACTGGGCTTAGATACACCTGCAATTTGTTGTAATGGCACTTATTTGTATGATTATCAGGCAAAAAAGGTCCTGGAATCCGATCCGCTTCCCGTCGATAGCGCGCTGCAACTCATTGACCTGCTGGATGAGCACGACGTGCACGGCCTGATGTACGTGGACGAGTCCATGATGTACGAGCGCGCAACCGGCCACGTGATCCGCACCAGCAAGTGGGCTTTGTCGCTGCCGGAAGCGCAGCGCCCGGTCTTCACGCAGGTATCTTCTTTGCGTCAGGCGGCTCAGGAGGTTAACGCAATCTGGAAATTTGCCCTGACGGATGAAGACACCGGAAAACTGAACGCCTTCGCCAGCCGCGTAGAGCAGGCCCTGGGGCTGGAGTGCGAGTGGTCCTGGCATGACCAGGTGGACATTGCGCGTAAAGGCAACAGCAAAGGCAAGCGCCTGACGCAGTACGTCGAATCTCAGGGCGGGTCAATGCAGGACGTGATTGCCTTTGGCGACAACTACAACGACATCAGCATGCTGGAAGCTGCCGGTACGGGCGTGGCGATGGGCAATGCCGATGACGCGGTAAAAGCGCGTGCTAACGTGGTGATTGGGGACAACACCGTCGACAGCATCGCGCAATATATTTATACCCACCTGCTGTAATCAGGTGGTGATCGAGACGCTCTTGATTTGCGCATAGAGCCACAGGCCGGGTTTGATGCCGAGTTCATCCCTGGCCCACGGACTGATCCGCGCCCAGAGCGTCTTGCTGCCCACCTCGAGCTTCACCTCGACCTGCCCGTTATCGTCTAAACACTCTGCCACCTTCGCACGCAAAATATTGCGGATGCTGGTTTGTAGCGGCGGCTGCAGCACTAACGAGACGTCCGAGGCCTGAATACGAATACGCAGCGCAGACTGCAACGGTTTATCGATCCTGTTGACCCAAAGATGCTGGTCACCCAGCGCGAGCGCGGTCATGGCATAGTGCGGATGGTGCTCAAGCACGTTGACCTTGAGAATGCTGCTCTGCTGCTCTTTGGGTAGCCACGGGTGCATCACGCTGCTGCCCCAGACCGCCTCCAGATTGCCAAACGCCTTGACGCTGCCGTTTTCCAGCACCAGCACGTTATCTGCCAGATGCAGGATCTCATCCAGCGAATGGCTGACGTACAGCATCGGAATATTGATTTCGCGCGCCAGACGCTGGAGATACGGCAGCAGTTCACGTTTGCGCGGAATGTCCAGCGAGGCCAGCGGCTCGTCGAGCAGCAGCAGCTCCGGCGCGGTCAGCAATGCACGGCCAATCGCCACGCGCTGTTTCTCCCCGCCTGAAAGCGCCGACGGCAGCCGGTCGAGAAGCGGTTCAATCCCCAGCAGCGCCACCAGCTTATCAAACTGCCCGGACATGCTTTTCGCCATGCCGTAGCGCAGATTACCGCGCACGCTGTAGTGCGGGAACAACCGCGCGTCCTGGAACACGTAGCCGATCCGCCGCTTTTCGGGTGCCAGGTAAATCTTGTTTTCCACGTCATTTAAGACGCGGTTATTCAGCACGATGCGCCCGGACTGCGGGCGCGTCAGGCCGCTAATGGCATTGATGAGCGAGGTTTTCCCGGCGCCCGACACGCCAAAAATGGCGGTGATGCCGCTCGCGGGCAGCGTTTCGTTGAGCGTGAGGCAGTGGCTTCCCAGCGTCTGGGTAAAATGAAGTTCCAGCATGATTATTTCCCCATCCGCTCACGGCTAAGGCGCGCCAGCCACTCAGACACCAGCAGCGACGCCAGCGCCAGCACAATGGCGATAATACACAGCCGCGCCGCCGCGCCTTCCCCGCCAGGGGTTTGAATGAGGGTGTACATCGCCGACGGGAGAGTCCGCGTCTCGCCAGGAATGTTAGAGACAAAGGTAATGGTGGCACCAAATTCGCCCAGCGATCGCGCGAAGGCCAGCACGGTGCCAACGATAATGCCCGGCAGGGTAAGCGGCAGCGTGATGGTGAAAAAGACCCGCCAGCGCCCCGCGCCCAGCGTGCGGGCAGCCTGTTCCAGTTTGATATCAACGCCTTCCAGCGCCAGGCGAATGGCCCTGACCATCAGCGGGAATGACATCACCGCTGCCGCCAGCACGGCACCGCGCCAGCTGAAGGCAAACGTCAGGCCGAACCAGTCGTACAGCCGTTCGCCGATAAAACCGCGTCGCCCCATCGAGATCAGTAGCAAATAGCCAACGACCACGGGCGGTAAAACAAGCGGGAGATGAAGCACGCTGTCGAGCAGGGCTTTGCCTGGGAACCGGCAGCGAACCAGTAGCCAGGCAAAGAAGATCCCGAAGGGTAAACTCAGTACAACTGCCAGGGAGGAGACTTTAAGG